>NZ_JAJSDZ010000008.1 GCF_021272385.1 Vibrio salinus | reverse complement strand
CCAATTGCGGCACCCAAAGCCAGATTAACTTCAGAAGATATTGCGCAGTTACAAAAAAATGGCATAACAATGAGTTTTCTATCAGAGCAGGATAAAAAGAATTATTAGATAAGGTAAAAAATAAGTAAATTTGAAAGTTTAATACCGGACAATTCTGATCAATACTGTTGAGTAGTCCGATACTTTTTGTGACAGGTGAGTCTGATGATGATGGGGTATTCTCTCCAGAGTATTTCCACCCCCGACTCAATGGACCGTCCGGCAGTTCTACCGGGGTTTCTTCTGGACCATTCTGATATTCTTTACCTGTCCGTAAAAATCGCTTCTCATTAAAAGATGCTGTAAGCAAATCAGACCGCTAGATCTGTGCTGCTTATGCCATGTTGTAATCTCTCTTTCGTCTACCGGGATTAAGGTATAGTCCTACATCACAGTAGAATGCAATACTTTTTTATGGTTATTTCACTTGGCAATGTATATTTCTCTCATTGAGGTCTGAAATCCGCCTTTCAGTCCGATTATGTTATTTAATTACAACCATCAGACAGAAAAGACACAATAAACAAAGTGGCGGAAAGCCCGGAGAAGAGTATGGGAGTGCTGATGTGAAAATACAAGAACAACGCATAATGCAAAAAGCCCCGACCAGAAGGTCAGGGCTTAAAATCAAGTGCGGAGCGGACGGGACTCGAACCCGCGACCCCCGGCGTGACAGGCCGGTATTCTAACCAACTGAACTACGCTCCGCATTGGCTAGCTAAAGTGCTAATCTGTGTCATCAGAATCTCTGATAAACAGAAAATAAAAGCCTGGCGATGTCCTACTCTCACATGGGGAAACCCCACACTACCATCGGCGCTAATTCGTTTCACTTCTGAGTTCGGCATGGATCAGGTGGGTCCAAATCGCTATGGCCGCCAGGCAAATTCGTTAATTCAGAAAGCTGTCTTATTCTCAACCCACAACCAAGATTCTCTCTTGAGTCCGCCAAAACCTTTTCGGTGTTGTATGGTTAAGCCTCACGGGCAATTAGTACAGGTTAGCTCAACGCCTCACAACGCTTACACACCCTGCCTATCAACGTTCTGGTCTCGAACAACCCTTCAGGACACTTAAAGTGCCAGGGAAGACTCATCTCAGGGCTCGCTTCCCGCTTAGATGCTTTCAGCGGTTATCGATTCCGAACTTAGCTACCGGGCAATGCGATTGGCATCACAACCCGAACACCAGAGGTTCGTCCACTCCGGTCCTCTCGTACTAGGAGCAGCCCCCTTCAATCTTCCAACGCCCACGGCAGATAGGGACCGAACTGTCTCACGACGTTCTAAACCCAGCTCGCGTACCACTTTAAATGGCGAACAGCCATACCCTTGGGACCGACTTCAGCCCCAGGATGTGATGAGCCGACATCGAGGTGCCAAACACCGCCGTCGATATGAACTCTTGGGCGGTATCAGCCTGTTATCCCCGGAGTACCTTTTATCCGTTGAGCGATGGCCCTTCCATTCAGAGCCACCGGATCACTATGACCTGCTTTCGCACCTGCTCGAGCCGTCACTCTCGCAGTCAAGCGGGCTTATGCCATTACACTAACCTCACGATGTCCAACCGTGATTAGCCCACCTTCGTGCTCCTCCGTTACTCTTTGGGAGGAGACCGCCCCAGTCAAACTACCCACCACGGCACTGTCCTCATCCCCGATTAGGGGACCAAGTTAGAAACATCAAACATACAAGGGTGGTATTTCAAGGATGGCTCCACACAATCTGGCGACTGTGTTTCATAGCCTCCCACCTATCCTACACATGTAGGTCTCAATGTTCAGTGCCAAGCTGTAGTAAAGGTTCACGGGGGTCTTTCCGTCTAGCCGCGGGTACACTGCATCTTCACAGCGATTTCAATTTCACTGAGTCTCGGGTGGAGACAGCGTGGCCATCATTACGCCATTCGTGCAGGTCGGAACTTACCCGACAAGGAATTTCGCTACCTTAGGACCGTTATAGTTACGGCCGCCGTTTACCGGGGCTTCGATCAACCGCTTCGACCAAAGTCTAACAGCATCAATTAACCTTCCGGCACCGGGCAGGCGTCACACCGTATACGTCATCTTACGATTTTGCACAGTGCTGTGTTTTTAATAAACAGTTGCAGCCACCTGGTATCTGCGACTCCCGTCAGCTCCATCCGCAAGGGACTTCACCATCAGGAGCGTACCTTCTCCCGAAGTTACGGTACCATTTTGCCTAGTTCCTTCACCCGAGTTCTCTCAAGCGCCTTGGTATTCTCTACCCGACCACCTGTGTCGGTTTGGGGTACGATTCCTTACTGTCTGAAGCTTAGAGGCTTTTCCTGGAAGCATGGCATCAATGACTTCACCACCTTAGTGGCTCGACGTCGTGTCTCAGCCTTAAAAAGAGCCGGATTACCTGACTCTTAAGCCTACGCACTTGAACCTGGACAACCATCGCCAGGCTCATCTAGCCTTCTCCGTCCCCCCATCGCAACAGTAAGAAGTACGGGAATATTAACCCGTTTCCCATCGACTACGCTTTTCAGCCTCGCCTTAGGGGTCGACTTACCCTGCCCCGATTAACGTTGGACAGGAACCCTTGGTCTTCCGGCGTGGAGGTTTTTCACCCCCATTATCGTTACTCATGTCAGCATTCGCACTTCTGATACCTCCAGCGTGCGTTACCACACACCTTCAGCGGCTTACAGAACGCTCCCCTACCCAATACGATAAATCGCATTGCCGCAGCTTCGGTTTACAACTTAGCCCCGTTACATCTTCCGCGCAGGCCGACTCGACTAGTGAGCTATTACGCTTTCTTTAAATGATGGCTGCTTCTAAGCCAACATCCTAGCTGTCTGAGCCTTCCCACATCGTTTCCCACTTAGCTGTAATTTGGGACCTTAGCTGGCGGTCTGGGTTGTTTCCCTCTCCACGACGGACGTTAGCACCCGCCGTGTGTCTCCCGGATAGTACTTACTGGTATTCGGAGTTTGCAAAGGGTTGGTAAGTCGGGATGACCCCCTAGCCTTAACAGTGCTCTACCCCCAGTAGTATTCGTCCGAGGCGCTACCTAAATAGCTTTCGGGGAGAACCAGCTATCTCCGAGTTTGATTGGCCTTTCACCCCTAGCCACAGGTCATCCGCTAATTTTTCAACATTAGTCGGTTCGGTCCTCCAGTTGATGTTACTCAACCTTCAACCTGCCCATGGCTAGATCACTCGGTTTCGGGTCTATATCCAGAGACTAAACGCGCAGTTAACACTCGCTTTCGCTACGGCTCCCCTAATCGGTTAACCTTGCCACTGAATATAAGTCGCTGACCCATTATACAAAAGGTACGCAGTCACCTAACTAGTAGGCTCCTACTGCTTGTACGTACACGGTTTCAGGTTCTGTTTCACTCCCCTCACAGGGGTTCTTTTCGCCTTTCCCTCACGGTACTGGTTCACTATCGGTCAGTCAGGAGTATTTAGCCTTGGAGGATGGTCCCCCCATTTTCAAACAGGATATCACGTGTCCCGCCTTACTCGATTTCACTCATACAATGCCGTCAGTTACGGGGCTGTCACCCTGTATCGCGTGCCTTTCCAGACACTTCACCTGACACTGTATCAGCTTAAGGGCTACTCCGATTTCGCTCGCCGCTACTTTCGGAATCTCGGTTGATTTCTTTTCCTCGGGGTACTTAGATGTTTCAGTTCTCCCGGTTCGCCTCATTAAGCTATGTATTCACTTAATGATACTTACTGCTGTAAGTGGGTTTCCCCATTCGGAAATCTCAGATTCAGGTGGCTCTTACTGCCTCATCTGAGCTTATCGCAAGTTAGTACGTCCTTCATCGCCTCTGACTGCCAAGGCATCCACCATGTACGCTTAGTCACTTAACCATACAACCCGAAAAAGTTTCGGAATGTGGTCTTGTCACCAAGATTTGTCTGCCATTTTTATACATGCGGCAGACTATGATATTGCCGGACTCAATTTCCAAGAACACTTGATTGTGTTGGTCTTTCTTATACAAGAAAGTATTGAGAACTTTTACAAACAGTTTTGTTTAAAAACAAAACTGCTTTGTCAGCTTTCCAAATTGTTAAAGAGCGTGATTCATAAAGAACCATGTTTAACCATTCTCTTCCCATTCACAAAGAAAAGAACACTTAAAGATGGTGGAGCTATGCGGGATCGAACCGCAGACCTCCTGCGTGCAAGGCAGGCGCTCTCCCAGCTGAGCTATAGCCCCATCAGGTGTCGATACCGCTTCAATTCAATGTGAATTGGTGGGTCTGAGTGGACTTGAACCACCGACCTCTCGCTTATCAGGCGAACGCTCTAACCACCTGAGCTACAGACCCAGTATCGTCTCTTAATAACATAAACCTTCAATCTGTGTGAACACTCGACAATAATCATCATCGTGTAAGGAGGTGATCCAGCGCCAGGTTCCCCTAGCGCTACCTTGTTACGACTTCACCCCAGTCATGAACCACAAAGTGGCAAGCGTCCTCCCGAAGGTTAAACTACCTGCTTCTTTTGCAGCCCACTCCCATGGTGTGACGGGCGGTGTGTACAAGGCCCGGGAACGTATTCACCGTGGCATCCTGATCCACGATTACTAGCGATTCCGACTTCATGGAGTCGAGTTGCAGACTCCAATCCGGACTACGACGTACTTTTTGGGATTCGCTCACTTTCGCAAGTTGGCCGCCCTCTGTATACGCCATTGTAGCACGTGTGTAGCCCTACTCGTAAGGGCCATGATGACTTGACGTCGTCCCCACCTTCCTCCGGTTTATCACCGGCAGTCTCCCTGGAGTTCCCACCCGAAGTGCTGGCAAACAAGGATAAGGGTTGCGCTCGTTGCGGGACTTAACCCAACATTTCACAACACGAGCTGACGACAGCCATGCAGCACCTGTCTCAGAATTCCCGAAGGCACTCCTCTATCTCTAAAGGATTTTCTGGATGTCAAGAGTAGGTAAGGTTCTTCGCGTTGCATCGAATTAAACCACATGCTCCACCGCTTGTGCGGGCCCCCGTCAATTCATTTGAGTTTTAATCTTGCGACCGTACTCCCCAGGCGGTCTACTTAACGCGTTAGCTCCGAAAGCCACAGCTCAAGGCCGCAACCTCCAAGTAGACATCGTTTACGGCGTGGACTACCAGGGTATCTAATCCTGTTTGCTCCCCACGCTTTCGCATCTCAGTGTCAGGTATCTGTCCAGGGGGCCGCCTTCGCCACCGGTATTCCTTCAGATCTCTACGCATTTCACCGCTACACCTGAAATTCTACCCCCCTCTACAGTACTCTAGCCAACCAGTTTCAAATGCGATTCCGAGGTTAAGCCCCGGGCTTTCACATCTGACTTAATCAACCACCTACATGCGCTTTACGCCCAGTAATTCCGATTAACGCTCGCACCCTCCGTATTACCGCGGCTGCTGGCACGGAGTTAGCCGGTGCTTCTTCTGCAGCTAACGTCAAAATAACAGAGTATTAATCTGTCACCCTTCCTCACTGCTGAAAGTACTTTACAACCCGAAGGCCTTCTTCATACACGCGGCATGGCTGCATCAGGGTTTCCCCCATTGTGCAATATTCCCCACTGCTGCCTCCCGTAGGAGTCTGGACCGTGTCTCAGTTCCAGTGTGGCTGATCATCCTCTCAGACCAGCTAGAGATCGTCGCCTTGGTGAGCTCTTACCTCACCAACCAGCTAATCTCACTTAGGCGTATCCGGTAGCGCAAGGTCCGAAGAGCCCCCGCTTTGACCCATAGGTATTATGCGGTATTAGCCATCGTTTCCAATGGTTATCCCCCTCTACCGGGCAACTTCCTAAGCATTACTCACCCGTCCGCCGCTCGTCAGCAAGAAAGCAAGCTTTCTTCTGTTACCGCCCGACTTGCATGTGTTAGGCCTGCCGCCAGCGTTCAATCTGAGCCATGATCAAACTCTTCAATTAAAGTTTTTTGATGCCTTAGCATCGGCTCAATGAATACTGATAACATGCACTACTTTATCAAAAGTAATGTTATGTTGAATTGACTGTGCCAAACATTCATTCTAAAAAGAAATCCTGTTCGTTTTGGTCACTCGTATCATTGATAAAATCTTTTGGATGTTTATCCGACGAGTGCCCACACAGATTGATAGGTTTATATTGTTAAAGAGCTTTGCTTTCAGTGCGTTAGCACTTAAGCAGGACGCGTATAATACGCTACCCACTTTGAAAGTCAACATAAAACTCTAATCTTTTTTAAAGTCTTATGGTGACTTGCTTAAATCAATAAGCAAGCAAAATAAAAGCCTGGCGATGTCCTACTCTCACATGGGGAAACCCCACACTACCATCGGCGCTAATTCGTTTCACTTCTGAGTTCGGCATGGAGTCAGGTGGGTCCAAATCGCTATGGCCGCCAGGCAAATTCGTTAATTCAGAAAGCTGTCTTATTCTCAACCCACAACCAAGATTCTCTCTTGAGTCCGCCAAAACCTTTTCGGTGTTGTATGGTTAAGCCTCACGGGCAATTAGTACAGGTTAGCTCAACGCCTCACAACGCTTACACACCCTGCCTATCAACGTTCTGGTCTCGAACAACCCTTCAGGACACTTAAAGTGCCAGGGAAGACTCATCTCAGGGCTCGCTTCCCGCTTAGATGCTTTCAGCGGTTATCGATTCCGAACTTAGCTACCGGGCAATGCGATTGGCATCACAACCCGAACACCAGAGGTTCGTCCACTCCGGTCCTCTCGTACTAGGAGCAGCCCCCTTCAATCTTCCAACGCCCACGGCAGATAGGGACCGAACTGTCTCACGACGTTCTAAACCCAGCTCGCGTACCACTTTAAATGGCGAACAGCCATACCCTTGGGACCGACTTCAGCCCCAGGATGTGATGAGCCGACATCGAGGTGCCAAACACCGCCGTCGATATGAACTCTTGGGCGGTATCAGCCTGTTATCCCCGGAGTACCTTTTATCCGTTGAGCGATGGCCCTTCCATTCAGAGCCACCGGATCACTATGACCTGCTTTCGCACCTGCTCGAGCCGTCACTCTCGCAGTCAAGCGGGCTTATGCCATTACACTAACCTCACGATGTCCAACCGTGATTAGCCCACCTTCGTGCTCCTCCGTTACTCTTTGGGAGGAGACCGCCCCAGTCAAACTACCCACCAGGCACTGTCCTCATCCCCGATTAGGGGACCAAGTTAGAACATCAAACATACAAGGGTGGTATTTCAAGGATGGCTCCACACAATCTGGCGACTGTGTTTCATAGCCTCCCACCTATCCTACACATGTAGGCTCAATGTTCAGTGCCAAGCTGTAGTAAAGGTTCACGGGGTCTTTCCGTCTAGCCGCGGGTACACTGCATCTTCACAGCGATTTCAATTTCACTGAGTCTCGGGTGGAGACAGCGTGGCCATCATTACGCCATTCGTGCAGGTCGGAACTTACCCGACAAGGAATTTCGCTACCTTAGGACCGTTATAGTTACGGCCGCCGTTTACCGGGGCTTCGATCAACCGCTTCGACCAAAGTCTAACAGCATCAATTAACCTTCCGGCACCGGGCAGGCGTCACACCGTATACGTCATCTTACGATTTTGCACAGTGCTGTGTTTTTAATAAACAGTTGCAGCCACCTGGTATCTGCGACTCCCGTCAGCTCCATCCGCAAGGGACTTCACCATCAGGAGCGTACCTTCTCCCGAAGTTACGGTACCATTTTGCCTAGTTCCTTCACCCGAGTTCTCTCAAGCGCCTTGGTATTCTCTACCCGACCACCTGTGTCGGTTTGGGGTACGATTCCTTACTGTCTGAAGCTTAGAGGCTTTTCCTGGAAGCATGGCATCAATGACTTCACCACCTTAGTGGCTCGACGTCGTGTCTCAGCCTTAAAAAGAGCCGGATTTACCTGACTCTTAAGCCTACGCACTTGAACCTGGACAACCATCGCCAGGCTCATCTAGCCTTCTCCGTCCCCCCATCGCAACAGTAAGAAGTACGGGAATATTAACCCGTTTCCCATCGACTACGCTTTTCAGCCTCGCCTTAGGGGTCGACTTACCCTGCCCCGATTAACGTTGGACAGGAACCCTTGGTCTTCCGGCGTGGAGGTTTTTCACCCCCATTATCGTTACTCATGTCAGCATTCGCACTTCTGATACCTCCAGCGTGCGTTACCACACACCTTCAGCGGCTTACAGAACGCTCCCCTACCCAATACGATAAATCGCATTGCCGCAGCTTCGGTTTACAACTTAGCCCCGTTACATCTTCCGCGCAGGCCGACTCGACTAGTGAGCTATTACGCTTTCTTTAAATGATGGCTGCTTCTAAGCCAACATCCTAGCTGTCTGAGCCTTCCCACATCGTTTCCCACTTAGCTGTAATTTGGGACCTTAGCTGGCGGTCTGGGTTGTTTCCCTCTCCACGACGGACGTTAGCACCCGCCGTGTGTCTCCCGGATAGTACTTACTGGTATTCGGAGTTTGCAAAGGGTTGGTAAGTCGGGATGACCCCCTAGCCTTAACAGTGCTCTACCCCCAGTAGTATTCGTCCGAGGCGCTACCTAAATAGCTTTCGGGGAGAACCAGCTATCTCCGAGTTTGATTGGCCTTTCACCCCTAGCCACAGGTCATCCGCTAATTTTTCAACATTAGTCGGTTCGGTCCTCCAGTTGATGTTACTCAACCTTCAACCTGCCCATGGCTAGATCACTCGGTTTCGGGTCTATATCCAGAGACTAAACGCGCAGTTAACACTCGCTTTCGCTACGGCTCCCCTAATCGGTTAACCTTGCCACTGAATATAAGTCGCTGACCCATTATACAAAAGGTACGCAGTCACCTAACTAGTAGGCTCCTACTGCTTGTACGTACACGGTTTCAGGTTCTGTTTCACTCCCCTCACAGGGGTTCTTTTCGCCTTTCCCTCACGGTACTGGTTCACTATCGGTCAGTCAGGAGTATTTAGCCTTGGAGGATGGTCCCCCCATTTTCAAACAGGATATCACGTGTCCCGCCTTACTCGATTTCACTCATACAATGCCGTCAGTTACGGGGCTGTCACCCTGTATCGCGTGCCTTTCCAGACACTTCACCTGACACTGTATCAGCTTAAGGGCTACTCCGATTTCGCTCGCCGCTACTTTCGGAATCTCGGTTGATTTCTTTTCCTCGGGGTACTTAGATGTTTCAGTTCTCCCGGTTCGCCTCATTAAGCTATGTATTCACTTAATGATACTTACTGCTGTAAGTGGGTTTCCCCATTCGGAAATCTCAGATTCAGGTGGCTCTTACTGCCTCATCTGAGCTTATCGCAAGTTAGTACGTCCTTCATCGCCTCTGACTGCCAAGGCATCCACCATGTACGCTTAGTCACTTAACCATACAACCCGAAAAAGTTTCGGAATGTGGTCTTGTCACCAAGATTTGTCTGCCATTTTTATACATGCGGCAGACTATGATATTGCCGGACTCAATTTCCAAGAACACTTGATTGTGTTGGTCTTTCTTATACAAGAAAGTATTGAGAACTTTTACAAACAATTTTGTTTAAAAAAACAAAACTGCTTTGTCAGCTTTCCAAATTGTTAAAGAGCGTGATTCATAAAGAACCATGTTTAACCATTCTCTTCCCATTCATAAAGAAAAGAACACTTAAAGATGGTATCCCGTAGGGGAGTCGAACCCCTGTTACCGCCGTGAAAGGGCGGTGTCCTAGGCCTCTAGACGAACGGGACACAAAAAGTCTCTGCTCGCAATGAGGGCAGAGGTTTAACGGTGCTCTCGATAATGTAAACCGTATCAATCTGTGTGAACACTCGACAATAATCATCATCGTGTAAGGAGGTGATCCAGCGCCAGGTTCCCCTAGCGCTACCTTGTTACGACTTCACCCCAGTCATGAACCACAAAGTGGCAAGCGTCCTCCCGAAGGTTAAACTACCTGCTTCTTTTGCAGCCCACTCCCATGGTGTGACGGGCGGTGTGTACAAGGCCCGGGAACGTATTCACCGTGGCATTCTGATCCACGATTACTAGCGATTCCGACTTCATGGAGTCGAGTTGCAGACTCCAATCCGGACTACGACGTACTTTTTGGGATTCGCTCACTTTCGCAAGTTGGCCGCCCTCTGTATACGCCATTGTAGCACGTGTGTAGCCCTACTCGTAAGGGCCATGATGACTTGACGTCGTCCCCACCTTCCTCCGGTTTATCACCGGCAGTCTCCCTGGAGTTCCCACCCGAAGTGCTGGCAAACAAGGATAAGGGTTGCGCTCGTTGCGGGACTTAACCCAACATTTCACAACACGAGCTGACGACAGCCATGCAGCACCTGTCTCAGAATTCCCGAAGGCACTCCTCTATCTCTAAAGGATTTTCTGGATGTCAAGAGTAGGTAAGGTTCTTCGCGTTGCATCGAATTAAACCACATGCTCCACCGCTTGTGCGGGCCCCCGTCAATTCATTTGAGTTTTAATCTTGCGACCGTACTCCCCAGGCGGTCTACTTAACGCGTTAGCTCCGAAAGCCACAGCTCAAGGCCGCAACCTCCAAGTAGACATCGTTTACGGCGTGGACTACCAGGGTATCTAATCCTGTTTGCTCCCCACGCTTTCGCATCTCAGTGTCAGGTATCTGTCCAGGGGGCCGCCTTCGCCACCGGTATTCCTTCAGATCTCTACGCATTTCACCGCTACACCTGAAATTCTACCCCCCTCTACAGTACTCTAGCCAACCAGTTTCAAATGCGATTCCGAGGTTAAGCCCCGGGCTTTCACATCTGACTTAATCAACCACCTACATGCGCTTTACGCCCAGTAATTCCGATTAACGCTCGCACCCTCCGTATTACCGCGGCTGCTGGCACGGAGTTAGCCGGTGCTTCTTCTGCAGCTAACGTCAAAATAACAGAGTATTAATCTGTCACCCTTCCTCACTGCTGAAAGTACTTTACAACCCGAAGGCCTTCTTCATACACGCGGCATGGCTGCATCAGGGTTTCCCCCATTGTGCAATATTCCCCACTGCTGCCTCCCGTAGGAGTCTGGACCGTGTCTCAGTTCCAGTGTGGCTGATCATCCTCTCAGACCAGCTAGAGATCGTCGCCTTGGTGAGCTCTTACCTCACCAACCAGCTAATCTCACTTAGGCGTATCCGGTAGCGCAAGGTCCGAAGAGCCCCCGCTTTGACCCATAGGTATTATGCGGTATTAGCCATCGTTTCCAATGGTTATCCCCCTCTACCGGGCAACTTCCTAAGCATTACTCACCCGTCCGCCGCTCGTCAGCAAGAAAGCAAGCTTTCTTCTGTTACCGCCCGACTTGCATGTGTTAGGCCTGCCGCCAGCGTTCAATCTGAGCCATGATCAAACTCTTCAATTAAAGTTTTTTGATGCCTTAGCATCGGCTCAATGAATACTGATAACATGCACTACTTTATCAAAAGTAATGTTATGTTGAATTGACTGTGCCAAACATTCATTCTAAAAAGAAATCCTGTTCGTTTTGGTCACTCGTATCATTGATAAAATCTTTTGGATGTTTATCCGACGAGTGCCCACACAGATTGATAGGTTTATATTGTTAAAGAGCTTTGCTTTCAGTGCGTTAGCACTTAAGCAGGACGCGTATAATACGCTACCCACTTTGAAAGTCAACATAAAACTCTAATCTTTTTTAAAGTCTTATGGTGACTTGCTTAAATCAATAAGCAAGCAAAATAAAAGCCTGGCGATGTCCTACTCTCACATGGGGAAACCCCACACTACCATCGGCGCTAATTCGTTTCACTTCTGAGTTCGGCATGGAGTCAGGTGGGTCCAAATCGCTATGGCCGCCAGGCAAATTCGTTAATTCAGAAAGCTGTCTTATTCTCAACCCACAACCAAGATTCTCTCTTGAGTCCGCCAAAACCTTTTCGGTGTTGTATGGTTAAGCCTCACGGGCAATTAGTACAGGTTAGCTCAACGCCTCACAACGCTTACACACCCTGCCTATCAACGTTCTGGTCTCGAACAACCCTTCAGGACACTTAAAGTGCCAGGGAAGACTCATCTCAGGGCTCGCTTCCCGCTTAGATGCTTTCAGCGGTTATCGATTCCGAACTTAGCTACCGGGCAATGCGATTGGCATCACAACCCGAACACCAGAGGTTCGTCCACTCCGGTCCTCTCGTACTAGGAGCAGCCCCCTTCAATCTTCCAACGCCCACGGCAGATAGGGACCGAACTGTCTCACGACGTTCTAAACCCAGCTCGCGTACCACTTTAAATGGCGAACAGCCATACCCTTGGGACCGACTTCAGCCCCAGGATGTGATGAGCCGACATCGAGGTGCCAAACACCGCCGTCGATATGAACTCTTGGGCGGTATCAGCCTGTTATCCCCGGAGTACCTTTTATCCGTTGAGCGATGGCCCTTCCATTCAGAGCCACCGGATCACTATGACCTGCTTTCGCACCTGCTCGAGCCGTCACTCTCGCAGTCAAGCGGGCTTATGCCATTACACTAACCTCACGATGTCCAACCGTGATTAGCCCACCTTCGTGCTCCTCCGTTACTCTTTGGGAGGAGACCGCCCCAGTCAAACTACCCACCAGGCACTGTCCTCATCCCCGATTAGGGGACCAAGTTAGAACATCAAACATACAAGGGTGGTATTTCAAGGATGGCTCCACACAATCTGGCGACTGTGTTTCATAGCCTCCCACCTATCCTACACATGTAGGCTCAATGTTCAGTGCCAAGCTGTAGTAAAGGTTCACGGGGTCTTTCCGTCTAGCCGCGGGTACACTGCATCTTCACAGCGATTTCAATTTCACTGAGTCTCGGGTGGAGACAGCGTGGCCATCATTACGCCATTCGTGCAGGTCGGAACTTACCCGACAAGGAATTTCGCTACCTTAGGACCGTTATAGTTACGGCCGCCGTTTACCGGGGCTTCGATCAACCGCTTCGACCAAAGTCTAACAGCATCAATTAACCTTCCGGCACCGGGCAGGCGTCACACCGTATACGTCATCTTACGATTTTGCACAATAACAGTGTTTTTAATCTGTTCAGCCCTTCCTCACTCCCGAAAGCTTTACCATCCGAAGGCCTTCACCATACAGGGCGTACCTTCTCCCGAGTTTCCCCCATTGTGCCTATTCCCCACTGCTTCTCTCAAGCGCGTAGGATTCTCTACCGTGTCCAGTTCCGGTGTGGCTGATCATCCTCTCAGACCAGCTAGAGATCGTCGCCTTGGTGAGCTCTTACCTCACCAACCAGCTAATCTCACTTAGGCGTATCCGGTAGCGCAAGGTCCGAAGAGCCCCTGCTTTGACCCGTAGGTATTATGCGGTATTAGCCATCGTTTCCAATGGTTATCCCCCTCTACCGGGCAACTTCCTAAGCATTACTCACCCGTCCGCCGCTCGTCAGCAAGAAAGCAAGCTTTCTCCTGTTACCGCCCGACTTGCATGTGTTAGGCCTGCCGCCAGCGTTCAATCTGAGCCATGATCAAACTCTTCAATTAAAGTTTTTTTGATGCTTAGCATCGGCTCAATGAATACTGATAACATGCACTACTTTATTAAAAAGTAATGTTATGTTGAATTGACTGTGCCAAACATTCATTCTAAAAAAAAATCCTGTTCGTTTTGGTCACTCGTATCATTGATAAAATCTTTTGGATGTTTATCCGACGAGTGCCCACACAGATTGATAGGTTTATATTGTTAAAGAGCTTTTCTCCGGCTATTTTCACCAAAGAAGTGGAGGTGCATTTTATAGAGTTAACGGCAAGTGTCAAACACTTTTTGAAACTTCTCTATTGCCCGTCCTGATTGACTTCGCGAACTAATATTTTATTTTAGTTACCGTGTCAGTGAGGCGGCATTATAGGGACTCAATGAAGATGTGCAAGCACTTTCTTCATAAATCTGTAATATTTCATTTTTATGGTGAAAAAGAGGCAGAAGCCAGTAAGAATAAAGCATTTACACTAATTACTGGCTTATCATTAGGATCAAATAAAGGAGTAAGCGTCAGCGAACATCCTCTCACTTTTTGCGGATTTATTTTGGGTGAAACGCTCACGAGCAGCACCAGCCATTTCAAAACGCCCCGCCAGATAAATATCAAACTCTTCTAATGAAGAAAAATCGCTTTCAATAGCTTCAAGTACATTTCCCAATTTACCTGTCCAGTTTTCTTCAGCCTGCTCGATTACCGGAACAAACGAAATATTAGGATACTGAACATCTATATCATTAAGCTCATCTTTCGCATACAACTGACATGAATCTTTTGCTCCCAATACAAATAGATTGTCCTGTTAATCTGCCGGTCAATGCAATATTTCAAAATGGAACGGGTATAACTGAATCCTGTACCACCCGCAATTAAACATCACTGGTCTTTTGCTATCATCACGGAACCATGCATCACCGTGTGGTACATCGATGACAATCTCACTATTATTATTCAAAGCCAGCTTCATTGCCTCTACCACTTCAATAGCATAAGCATTATGTTCAGCGGCACCGATATGAAGCTCTAAGTCATCACCTTCATTACTCGGTGCATTCGCAATGAAAAAAGGCCGTTTATCCTTTTCGCCCATCACTATCATTAGATATTGCCCAGCCTGAAACTGTACCTTTTCTTCAGGGCTTAATAATATCTTATAGGTATTACATGCCAGTGGCGTTTTCGACTTTACTTTACATTTTATTGTCATCTATTTTTCTCTTACATTTATTCATAACAGGTAAGGATAAATGGAACCTCATAAAAAATAGCTTGCTGAGCATATAGCTATATTTCATGAGAACAATGAACCGGGCTAAAACTTCTGTTTTTGTTACCTGAATAACAATACAAATTATATCTACGGTAGTATGTTCAGTTCATCCCACAATTCATCTACTCTGCTAACGATTTTCGGATCTTTCCTGATAGGTGTTCCCCCAATCTCTTTGCGTTTCACCAAGCCTTTATGGGTGCATCTAATCCCATTTTAGACCCTAACCCAACAACCGGTGACGCAAAATCCA
>NZ_JAJSDZ010000007.1 GCF_021272385.1 Vibrio salinus | reverse complement strand
TTTGGGATTCGCTCACTTTCGCAAGTTGGCCGCCCTCTGTATACGCCATTGTAGCACGTGTGTAGCCCTACTCGTAAGGGCCATGATGACTTGACGTCGTCCCCACCTTCCTCCGGTTTATCACCGGCAGTCTCCCTGGAGTTCCCACCCGAAGTGCTGGCAAACAAGGATAAGGGTTGCGCTCGTTGCGGGACTTAACCCAACATTTCACAACACGAGCTGACGACAGCCATGCAGCACCTGTCTCAGAATTCCCGAAGGCACTCCTCTATCTCTAAAGGATTTTCTGGTGTCAAGAGTAGGTAAGGTTCTTCGCGTTTGCATCGAATTAAACCACATGCTCCACCGCTTGTGCGGGCCCCCCGTCAATTCATTTGATTTTTAATCTTGCGACCGTACTCCCCAGGCGGTCTACTTAACGCGTTAGCTCCGAAAGCCACAGCTCAAGGCCGCAACCTCCAAGTAGACATCGTTTTACGGCGTGGACTACCAGGGTATCTAATCCTGTTTGCTCCCCACGCTTTCGCATCTCAGTGTCAGGTATCTGTCCAGGGGGCCGCCTTCGCCACCGGTATTCCTTCAGATCTCTACGCATTTCACCGCTACACCTGAAATTCTACCCCCCTCTACAGTACTCTAGCCAACCAGTTCAAATGCGATTCCGAGGTTAAGCCCCGGGCTTTCACATCTGACTTAATCAACCACCTACATGCGCTTTACGCCCAGTAATTCCGATTAACGCTCGCACCCTCCGTATTACCGCGGCTGCTGGCACGGAGTTAGCCGGTGCTTCTTCTGCAGCTAACGTCAAAATAACAGAGTATTAATCTGTCACCCTTCCTCACTGCTGAAAGTACTTTACAACCCGAAGGCCTTCTTCATACACGCGGCATGGCTGCATCAGGGTTTCCCCCATTGTGCAATATTCCCCACTGCTGCCTCCCGTAGGAGTCTGGACCGTGTCTCAGTTCCAGTGTGGCTGATCATCCTCTCAGACCAGCTAGAGATCGTCGCCTTGGTGAGCTCTTACCTCACCAACCAGCTAATCTCACTTAGGCGTATCCGGTAGCGCAAGGTCCGAAGAGCCCCCGCCTTTGACCCATAGGTATTATGCGGTATTAGCCATCGTTTCCAATGGTTATCCCCCTCTACCGGGCAACTTCCTAAGCATTACTCACCCGTCCGCCGCTCGTCAGCAAGAAAGCAAGCTTTCTTCTGTTACCGCCCGACTTGCATGTGTTAGGCCTGCCGCCAGCGTTCAATCTGAGCCATGATCAAACTCTTCAATTAAAGTTTTTTGATGCCTTAGCATCGGCTCAATGAATACTGATAACATGCACTACTTTATCAAAAGTAATGTTATGTTGAATTGACTGTGCCAAACATTCATTCTAAAAAGAAATCCTGTTCGTTTTGGTCACTCGTATCATTGATAAAATCTTTTGGATGTTTATCCGACGAGTGCCCACACAGATTGATAGGTTTATATTGTTAAAGAGCTTTGCTTTCAGTGCGTTAGCACTTAAGCAGGACGCGTATAATACGCTACCCACTTTGAAAGTCAACATAAAACTCTAATCTTTTTTAAAGTCTTATGGTGACTTGCTTAAATCAATAAGCAAGCAAAATAAAAGCCTGGCGATGTCCTACTCTCACATGGGGAAACCCCACACTACCATCGGCGCTAATTCGTTTCACTTCTGAGTTCGGCATGGAGTCAGGTGGGTCCAAATCGCTATGGCCGCCAGGCAAATTCGTTAATTCAGAAAGCTGTCTTATTCTCAACCCACAACCAAGATTCTCTCTTGAGTCCGCCAAAACCTTTTCGGTGTTGTATGGTTAAGCCTCACGGGCAATTAGTACAGGTTAGCTCAACGCCTCACAACGCTTACACACCCTGCCTATCAACGTTCTGGTCTCGAACAACCCTTCAGGACACTTAAAGTGCCAGGGAAGACTCATCTCAGGGCTCGCTTCCCGCTTAGATGCTTTCAGCGGTTATCGATTCCGAACTTAGCTACCGGGCAATGCGATTGGCATCACAACCCGAACACCAGAGGTTCGTCCACTCCGGTCCTCTCGTACTAGGAGCAGCCCCCTTCAATCTTCCAACGCCCACGGCAGATAGGGACCGAACTGTCTCACGACGTTCTAAACCCAGCTCGCGTACCACTTTAAATGGCGAACAGCCATACCCTTGGGACCGACTTCAGCCCCAGGATGTGATGAGCCGACATCGAGGTGCCAAACACCGCCGTCGATATGAACTCTTGGGCGGTATCAGCCTGTTATCCCCGGAGTACCTTTTATCCGTTGAGCGATGGCCCTTCCATTCAGAGCCACCGGATCACTATGACCTGCTTTCGCACCTGCTCGAGCCGTCACTCTCGCAGTCAAGCGGGCTTATGCCATTACACTAACCTCACGATGTCCAACCGTGATTAGCCCACCTTCGTGCTCCTCCGTTACTCTTTGGGAGGAGACCGCCCCAGTCAAACTACCCACCAGGCACTGTCCTCATCCCCGATTAGGGGACCAAGTTAGAACATCAAACATACAAGGGTGGTATTTCAAGGATGGCTCCACACAATCTGGCGACTGTGTTTCATAGCCTCCCACCTATCCTACACATGTAGGCTCAATGTTCAGTGCCAAGCTGTAGTAAAGGTTCACGGGGTCTTTCCGTCTAGCCGCGGGTACACTGCATCTTCACAGCGATTTCAATTTCACTGAGTCTCGGGTGGAGACAGCGTGGCCATCATTACGCCATTCGTGCAGGTCGGAACTTACCCGACAAGGAATTTCGCTACCTTAGGACCGTTATAGTTACGGCCGCCGTTTACCGGGGCTTCGATCAACCGCTTCGACCAAAGTCTAACAGCATCAATTAACCTTCCGGCACCGGGCAGGCGTCACACCGTATACGTCATCTTACGATTTTGCACAGTGCTGTGTTTTTAATAAACAGTTGCAGCCACCTGGTATCTGCGACTCCCGTCAGCTCCATCCGCAAGGGACTTCACCATCAGGAGCGTACCTTCTCCCGAAGTTACGGTACCATTTTGCCTAGTTCCTTCACCCGAGTTCTCTCAAGCGCCTTGGTATTCTCTACCCGACCACCTGTGTCGGTTTGGGGTACGATTCCTTACTGTCTGAAGCTTAGAGGCTTTTCCTGGAAGCATGGCATCAATGACTTCACCACCTTAGTGGCTCGACGTCGTGTCTCAGCCTTAAAAAGAGCCGGATTTACCTGACTCTTAAGCCTACGCACTTGAACCTGGACAACCATCGCCAGGCTCATCTAGCCTTCTCCGTCCCCCCATCGCAACAGTAAGAAGTACGGGAATATTAACCCGTTTCCCATCGACTACGCTTTTCAGCCTCGCCTTAGGGGTCGACTTACCCTGCCCCGATTAACGTTGGACAGGAACCCTTGGTCTTCCGGCGTGGAGGTTTTTCACCCCCATTATCGTTACTCATGTCAGCATTCGCACTTCTGATACCTCCAGCGTGCGTTACCACACACCTTCAGCGGCTTACAGAACGCTCCCCTACCCAATACGATAAATCGCATTGCCGCAGCTTCGGTTTACAACTTAGCCCCGTTACATCTTCCGCGCAGGCCGACTCGACTAGTGAGCTATTACGCTTTCTTTAAATGATGGCTGCTTCTAAGCCAACATCCTAGCTGTCTGAGCCTTCCCACATCGTTTCCCACTTAGCTGTAATTTGGGACCTTAGCTGGCGGTCTGGGTTGTTTCCCTCTCCACGACGGACGTTAGCACCCGCCGTGTGTCTCCCGGATAGTACTTACTGGTATTCGGAGTTTGCAAAGGGTTGGTAAGTCGGGATGACCCCCTAGCCTTAACAGTGCTCTACCCCCAGTAGTATTCGTCCGAGGCGCTACCTAAATAGCTTTCGGGGAGAACCAGCTATCTCCGAGTTTGATTGGCCTTTCACCCCTAGCCACAGGTCATCCGCTAATTTTTCAACATTAGTCGGTTCGGTCCTCCAGTTGATGTTACTCAACCTTCAACCTGCCCATGGCTAGATCACTCGGTTTCGGGTCTATATCCAGAGACTAAACGCGCAGTTAACACTCGCTTTCGCTACGGCTCCCCTAATCGGTTAACCTTGCCACTGAATATAAGTCGCTGACCCATTATACAAAAGGTACGCAGTCACCTAACTAGTAGGCTCCTACTGCTTGTACGTACACGGTTTCAGGTTCTGTTTCACTCCCCTCACAGGGGTTCTTTTCGCCTTTCCCTCACGGTACTGGTTCACTATCGGTCAGTCAGGAGTATTTAGCCTTGGAGGATGGTCCCCCCATTTTCAAACAGGATATCACGTGTCCCGCCTTACTCGATTTCACTCATACAATGCCGTCAGTTACGGGGCTGTCACCCTGTATCGCGTGCCTTTCCAGACACTTCACCTGACACTGTATCAGCTTAAGGGCTACTCCGATTTCGCTCGCCGCTACTTTCGGAATCTCGGTTGATTTCTTTTCCTCGGGGTACTTAGATGTTTCAGTTCTCCCGGTTCGCCTCATTAAGCTATGTATTCACTTAATGATACTTACTGCTGTAAGTGGGTTTCCCCATTCGGAAATCTCAGATTCAGGTGGCTCTTACTGCCTCATCTGAGCTTATCGCAAGTTAGTACGTCCTTCATCGCCTCTGACTGCCAAGGCATCCACCATGTACGCTTAGTCACTTAACCATACAACCCGAAAAAGTTTCGGAATGTGGTCTTGTCACCAAGATTTGTCTGCCATTTTTATACATGCGGCAGACTATGATATTGCCGGACTCAATTTCCAAGAACACTTGATTGTGTTGGTCTTTCTTATACAAGAAAGTATTGAGAACTTTTACAAACAATTTTGTTTAAAAAAACAAAACTGCTTTGTCAGCTTTCCAAATTGTTAAAGAGCGTGATTCATAAAGAACCATGTTTAACCATTCTCTTCCCATTCATAAAGAAAAGAACACTTAAAGATGGTATCCCGTAGGGGAGTCGAACCCCTGTTACCGCCGTGAAAGGGCGGTGTCCTAGGCCTCTAGACGAACGGGACACAAAAAGTCTCTGCTCGCAATGAGGGCAGAGGTTTAACGGTGCTCTCGATAATGTAAACCGTATCAATCTGTGTGAACACTCGACAATAATCATCATCGTGTAAGGAGGTGATCCAGCGCCAGGTTCCCCTAGCGCTACCTTGTTACGACTTCACCCCAGTCATGAACCACAAAGTGGCAAGCGTCCTCCCGAAGGTTAAACTACCTGCTTCTTTTGCAGCCCACTCCCATGGTGTGACGGGCGGTGTGTACAAGGCCCGGGAACGTATTCACCGTGGCATTCTGATCCACGATTACTAGCGATTCCGACTTCATGGAGTCGAGTTGCAGACTCCAATCCGGACTACGACGTACTTTTTGGGATTCGCTCACTTTCGCAAGTTGGCCGCCCTCTGTATACGCCATTGTAGCACGTGTGTAGCCCTACTCGTAAGGGCCATGATGACTTGACGTCGTCCCCACCTTCCTCCGGTTTATCACCGGCAGTCTCCCTGGAGTTCCCACCTGAAGTGCTGGCAAACAAGGATAAGGGTTGCGCTCGTTGCGGGACTTAACCCAACATTTCACAACACGAGCTGACGACAGCCATGCAGCACCTGTCTCAGAATTCCCGAAGGCACTCCTCTATCTCTAAAGGATTTTCTGGATGTCAAGAGTAGGTAAGGTTCTTCGCGTTGCATCGAATTAAACCACATGCTCCACCGCTTGTGCGGGCCCCCGTCAATTCATTTGAGTTTTAATCTTGCGACCGTACTCCCCAGGCGGTCTACTTAACGCGTTAGCTCCGAAAGCCACAGCTCAAGGCCGCAACCTCCAAGTAGACATCGTTTACGGCGTGGACTACCAGGGTATCTAATCCTGTTTGCTCCCCACGCTTTCGCATCTCAGTGTCAGTATCTGTCCAGGGGGCCGCCTTCGCCACCGGTATTCCTTCAGATCTCTACGCATTTCACCGCTACACCTGAAATTCTACCCCCCTCTACAGTACTCTAGCCAACCAGTTTCAAATGCGATTCCGAGGTTAAGCCCCGGGCTTTCACATCTGACTTAATCAACCACCTACATGCGCTTTACGCCCAGTAATTCCGATTAACGCTCGCACCCTCCGTATTACCGCGGCTGCTGGCACGGAGTTAGCCGGTGCTTCTTCTGCAGCTAACGTCAAAATAACAGAGTATTAATCTGTCACCCTTCCTCACTGCTGAAAGTACTTTACAACCCGAAGGCCTTCTTCATACACGCGGCATGGCTGCATCAGGGTTTCCCCCATTGTGCAATATTCCCCACTGCTGCCTCCCGTAGGAGTCTGGACCGTGTCTCAGTTCCAGTGTGGCTGATCATCCTCTCAGACCAGCTAGAGATCGTCGCCTTGGTGAGCTCTTACCTCACCAACCAGCTAATCTCACTTAGGCGTATCCGGTAGCGCAAGGTCCGAAGAGCCCCTGCTTTGACCCGTAGGTATTATGCGGTATTAGCCATCGTTTCCAATGGTTATCCCCCTCTACCGGGCAACTTCCTAAGCATTACTCACCCGTCCGCCGCTCGTCAGCAAGAAAGCAAGCTTTCTCCTGTTACCGCCCGACTTGCATGTGTTAGGCCTGCCGCCAGCGTTCAATCTGAGCCATGATCAAACTCTTCAATTAAAGTTTTTTTGATGCTTAGCATCGGCTCAATGAATACTGATAACATGCACTACTTTATTAAAAGTAATGTTATGTTGAATTGACTGTGCCAAACATTCATTCTAAAAAAAAATCCTGTTCGTTTTGGTCACTCGTATCATTGATAAAATCTTTTGGATGTTTATCCGACGAGTGCCCACACAGATTGATAGGTTTATATTGTTAAAGAGCTTTTCTCCGGCTATTTTCACCAAAGAAGTGGAGGTGCATTTTATAGAGTTAACGGCAAGTGTCAAACACTTTTTGAAACTTCTCTATTGCCCGTCCTGATTGACTTCGCGAACTAATATTTTATTTTAGTTACCGTGTCAGTGAGGCGGCATTATAGGGACTCAATGAAGATGTGCAAGCACTTTCTTCATAAATCTGTAATATTTCATTTTTATGGTGAAAAAAGAGGCAGAAGCCAGTAAGAATAAAGCATTTACACTAATTACTGGCTTATCATTAGGATCAAATAAAGGAGTAAGCGTCAGCGAACATCCTCTCACTTTTTGCGGATTTATTTTGGGTGAAACGCTCACGAGCAGCACCAGCCATTTCAAAACGCCCCGCCAGATAAATATCAAACTCTTCTAATGAAGAAAAATCGCTTTCAATAGCTTCAAGTACATTTCCCAATTTACCTGTCCAGTTTTCTTCAGCCTGCTCGATTACCGGAACAAACGAAATATTAGGATACTGAACATCTATATCATTAAGCTCATCTTTCGCATACAACTGACATGAATCTTTTGCTCCCCAATACAAATAGATTGTCCTGTTAATCTGCCGGTCAATGCAATATTTCAAAATGGAACGGGTATAACTGAATCCTGTACCACCCGCAATTAACATCACTGGTCTTTTGCTATCATCACGGAACCATGCATCACCGTGTGGTACATCGATGACAATCTCACTATTATTATTCAAAGCCAGCTTCATTGCCTCTACCACTTCAATAGCATAAGCATTATGTTCAGCGGCACCGATATGAAGCTCTAAGTCATCACCTTCATTACTCGGTGCATTCGCAATGGAAAAAGGCCGTTTATCCTTTTCGCCCATCACTATCATTAGATATTGCCCAGCCTGAAACTGTACCTTTTCTTCAGGGCTTAATAATATCTTATAGGTATTACATGCCAGTGGCGTTATCGACTTTACTTTACATTTTATTGTCATCTATTTTTCTCTTACATTTATTCATAACAGGTAAGGATAAATGGAACCTCATAAAAAATAGCTGCTGAGCATATAGCTATATTTCATGAGAACAATGAACCGGGCTAAACTTCTGTCTTTTTGTTACCTGAATAACAATACAAATTATATCTACGGTAGTATGTTCAGTTCATCCCACAATTCATCTACTCTGCTAACGATTTTCGGATCTTTCCTGATAGGTGTTCCCCAATCTCTTTGCGTTTCACCAAGCCATTTATTGGTTGCATCTAATCCCATTTTAGACCCTAACCCAACAACCGGTGACGCAAAATCCAACGAATCGATTGGTGTATTCTCTATCATGACAGTATCTCTGGCAGGATCCATTCTGGTTGTGATAGCCCAGATGACATCTTTCCAGTCTCTCGCATCAACATCATCATCACATACAATCACAAATTTTGTATACATAAATTGCCGCAAAAATGACCAGATTCCCATCATCACTCTCTTCGCATGACCGGGATATTGTTTTTTCATCGTAACAACGGCCATACGATAGGAACACCCTTCAGGTGGTAAGTAAAAATCGACAATTTCAGGAAACTGCTTCTGCAGAATAGGAACGAATACTTCATTCAGAGCCACTCCCAGCACTGCCGGTTCATCGGGTGGACGTCCCGTATAGGTACTGTGGTAGATGGCATCTTTGCGCATCGTTATGTGCGTGATAGTAAACACATGATGTTTTTCTACTTCATTAAAATAACCAGTGTGATCGCCATACGGTCCTTCATCTGCATACTCATTTGGGTCGATATAACCTTCCAGCACAATTTCTGCACTGGCCGGTATTTCTAAATCATTACTAACCGATTTAACCACTTCTGTCTTACTGCCTCGCAGCAAACCGGCAAAGGCATATTCAGATAAAGTATCAGGCACTGGAGTAACAGCCCCCAAAATAGTGGCCGGATCCGCACCAAAAGCAACCGATACAGGAAATGGCTCTCCCGGGTGTTCGTCTACCCAATCACGAAGGTCTAATGCTCCTCCGCGATGAGCAAGCCACCGCATAATAATTTTGTTTTTAGCCAGTTTTTGCTGACGGTAGATTCCGATATTTTGCCGTTTTTTGGTTGGCCCTTTTGTTACTGTCAATCCCCACGTTAATAGCGGTGCCACATCTCCCGGCCAACAACTCATTACAGGTATTTTATCTAAATTAACCTCTTCTCCCTGCCAGATAATTTCCTGACAAGCTGCTTTTCTCAAACGCTTTGTCGGCATATTAAGCACCTGTTTAAAGACTGGCAGTTTATCAATGGCATCGCGGAAACCTTTTGGTGGCTCAGGTTCTTTAAGGTAAGCCAATAGTTCACCGACTTCTCTCAATTCCCGAACGTGCTCTCGCCCCATTCCCATGGCAACGCGTTCAGGCGTCCCAAACAGGTTAGTCAATACAGGGAAGTTGTAACCAATCGGGTTTTCAAATAACAACGCAGGGCCATTAGCCCGAAGCGTTCTATCGCTGATCTCCGTCATTTCATACTGCGGATCAATAGGATGTTTAATCCGTTTGAGCTGACCATTTTCTTCTAAATAGTCGATAAACTCCCGCAAATCCGTAAATTTCATATGGGTAAGTACCGTTGCGAAACATGAATTGAGTATAACAAAAACCCTTTATTCACTGAAAGCGGACTCCAGTGTTTCCGGTTTTCAAAGCACAACCCCAGAAAACATACAAAAAAACGCCATCGTTTTTCGATGGCGTTTTTAGTATTCGAACCGGAATGCCTATTGACGTCTCATTGCGTCAAAAAACTCATCGTTTGTTTTTGTCATCGCCAGTTTATCAATCAGGAATTCCATCGCATCTGTTTCTCCCATAGGGTGAACAATCTTGCGTAAAATCCACATTTTCTGTAATTCATCGGCTTTGGTAAGTAACTCTTCACGACGGGTACCTGAGCGATTAAAGTCGATGGCAGGGAAAACACGTTTTTCCGCAATCTTACGGTTGAGGTGCAGCTCCATGTTACCGGTACCTTTAAACTCTTCGTAAATAACTTCATCCATTTTAGAGCCGGTATCAACCAATGCAGTCGCGATGATCGTTAAGCTGCCACCTTCTTCAACATTACGAGCGGCACCAAAGAAACGCTTCGGACGATGCAGAGCATTGGCATCCACACCACCAGTCAGTACTTTACCTGATGAAGGTACAACCGTATTGTAAGCACGAGCCAGGCGAGTGATCGAATCAAGCAGGATAACAACGTCTTTCTTATGCTCAACAAGACGTTTTGCCTTTTCAATTACCATCTCTGCAACCTGTACATGGCGAGAAGCCGGCTCATCAAATGTTGATGCAACCACTTCACCTTTTACAAGGCGCTGCATTTCTGTCACTTCTTCCGGACGTTCATCAATAAGAAGGACCATCAGCTCACATTCAGGATGATTATGAGCAATGCTCTGTGCAATATTTTGCAACAGCATCGTCTTACCAGCTTTAGGTGGCGCAACAATCAAACCGCGCTGACCTTTACCAATAGGAGAAGCTAAGTCCAGAACACGGGCAGTAATATCTTCTGTTGAACCATTTCCCCGCTCCATTTTCATGCGTTCATTTGCATGAAGCGGGGTTAAGTTTTCAAAAAGTATTTTATTGCGGGCATTATCCGGCTTGTCGTCATTGACGGAATTCACTTTAAGAAGAGCGAAATACCGTTCACCTTCTTTTGGCGGACGAATTTTTCCGGAGATAGAGTCCCCGGTACGCAGATTAAAACGACGAATCTGGCTTGGCGACACATAAATGTCATCCGGGCCGGCCAAGTAAGAACTGTCAGCACTACGTAAGAAACCAAAACCATCTTGAAGGATTTCTAACACACCATCCCCAAAGATATCTTCTCCACTTCGAGCATGCGCTTTCAGTATAGAGAAAATCATGTCCTGTTTACGTAAACGAGCCAAATTCTCAAGCCCCAGGGATTCTCCCAGCTTGATGAGATCGGAAACAGCTCTGTTCTTCAATTCTGTTAAATTCATTATGGTGGATACTTGTTTAGTCAAAATAGGAATCTGTTTGCTAGTAAAATTAAGAAAAATTTTGGTCTCAGGATTGACCAAGAAGTGAACACTTGCCTAATTAATGTGCACTAAACTAGCACTAAAAGTAAGTCTAGTCTAGAGTTTGTTTAAATTCTAAAAATAAAACCGTACATTGATCAATGTACGGCCTCATTTTCACTTAAAGATTTTCATCCAAAAACTCTTTTAACTGAGTTTTAGATAGTGCGCCAACTTTCGTTGCAGCGACGTTCCCATCTTTAAAAAGTAACAACGTAGGAATACCACGAATACCAAATTTTGGTGGTGTTCCTGCATTGTGGTCAATGTTCAGCTTACCGATAGTGAGTTTATCTTGGTACTCATCCGCAATTTCATCAAGAATAGGAGCAATCATTTTACATGGACCGCACCATTCTGCCCAGAAATCAACAAGAACAGGTCCTGCAGCTTTGATCACATCACTTTCAAAACTGTCATCAGTTAGCTGCAAAAATTTATCACTCATCTTTGACTCCAATGTGTTTTTCCTGAACCAATTGCATAACAATTAGTAAATAGATGCTCTATTGGAATGTATTTACTTCCGTATTGCAAGCTTAAACTGATATTCTATAGCAATGAAGAAGACACATATCACAGAGCAAAAATTCGCCAATTTGGGGTTAGAGCCTCAAATTATTGAAGGTTTGAAACAAAAAGGGTTCGAATTATGTACCCCTATTCAAGCTTTGGCGTTGCCGGTACTGCTCTCCGGCCAAGACATTGCAGGCCAGGCCCAAACAGGGACTGGTAAAACGCTCGCGTTTCTTACTGCTACCTTTAACCACTTGCTGACAACCCCAGCACGAGAAGGAAGAAATGCTTCCCAACCTCGAGCTATAATTATGGCACCGACCCGGGAGTTAGCGATACAAATTTTTCATGATGCTGAGCCGCTTATTCAATCGACAGGGATTAAAGCCTGCCTTGCATATGGTGGAGAAAGCTACGATAAGCAATTAAAAAATCTTGGAAATGGCGTTGATATCCTGATTGGAACGACGGGTAGAATCATCGATTTTTATAAACAGCGTGTATTTAACCTGAATGATATTCAAGTTGTTGTGCTTGATGA
Source organism: Vibrio salinus (assembly GCF_021272385.1). Lineage (GTDB taxonomy): Bacteria > Pseudomonadota > Gammaproteobacteria > Enterobacterales > Vibrionaceae > Vibrio > Vibrio salinus. The sequence continues at coordinate 439,831 of NZ_JAJSDZ010000007.1, read as the reverse complement.
AGCAGACCGCATGTTCGATTTAGGCTTTATTAAAGACATTCGTTTCCTCTTCAGACGAATGCCTGCACCTGCTGACAGGCTTAATATGCTGTTTTCAGCAACACTCTCCTATCGTGTTCAGGAACTGGCTTTTGAACACATGACATCACCTGAACATATAGTGGTAGAACCCAAACAGAAAACGGGTCACCGAATCAAAGAAGAACTATTCTACCCTTCTAATGAACATAAAATGGCTCTTCTCCAGACTCTGATAGAAGAAGAATGGCCGGAACGGGCTATCATTTTTGCCAATACAAAACACAAATGTGAATCGGTATGGGGACATCTTGCTGCCGACGGTCATCGGGTTGGTCTGCTAACCGGTGATGTTCCACAGAAGAAGCGTGAACGCATTCTGGACGAGTTTACCCACGGCCAACTCGATATTCTGGTCGCTACCGATGTTGCAGCCCGAGGCTTACATATTCCTGAAGTGACTCATGTTTTCAACTATGATCTTCCGGATGACTGTGAAGACTATGTACACCGAATCGGTCGGACAGGACGAGCCGGTGCCAGTGGCAGCTCTATCAGTTTTGCCTGTGAAGAGTACGCGATTAATCTTCCTGCGATTGAAGAATACATTGAGCATTCGATTCCGGTATCAGAATACGACGCATCAGCACTGCTTCAGGATTTACCCGAACCACTGAGAATGCGCCATTCCCGCCAGTTCCGCAGAACTAATACCGGCGGTTCACATTCAAACCGGCGCTCAAACCGAAATAAAAAACCATACTCTAAGAATAAAAACACAACGCAACATAATTAAGGAAGCCCAGGTCGTATATGAGCTCGAACGAACCTTCACCGCTATACGCTGCAATTGATTTAGGATCAAACAGTTTCCATATGCTTATCGTCAGGCATATCGATGGCAGCGTTCAAACTATGGCTAAAATAAAACGCAAAGTGCGTTTGGCTGCAGGGTTAAATGAAAATAATGAGCTGAGCACAGAAGCAATGCAACGAGGGTGGGATTGTCTGGCATTATTTGCCGAACGTTTACAAGACATTCCTGCTGAGAATATCCGAATTGTTGGCACAGCGACCTTAAGAACCGCAATTAACGTTGATATTTTTCTAAAAAAGGCCAATCAGATTCTGGGATACGATATCAACGTCATCCCGGGAGAAGATGAAGCGGCCATTATCTACCAGGGCGTTGCTCATACCTCCGGAGGCGTTGGCCGGCGCCTTGTTGTCGATATCGGAGGTGCAAGTACTGAGCTTATTATCGGTGAAGGGTTTGATGCTAAGGCATTGACCAGTCTGAAAATGGGATGTGTAACCTGGCTGGAAAAATACTTCAGAGACAGGCAGCTAACTGAAGAAAATTTCAGAGATGCAATTGATGCGGCCAAACAGACCATACAGCCGATTCTGGAAAAATATTGCCATTTGGGCTGGAATGTCTGTGTCGGAGCCAGTGGAACCGTTCAGGCTTTACAGGAGATTATGCTAGCTCAGGGAATGGACGAAGTCATAACACTGGCCAAGTTGAAACGCCTTCAGCAACAAGCCATGATGGCCGATCATCTTGAAGAACTGGAAATCACCGGATTGACTCTGGAACGGGCTCTGGTGTTTCCCAGTGGTCTATCCATTCTCATTGCGATATTTGAGCTTTTGGGCATAGAAGCGATGACTTTGGCCGGAGGCGCACTCAGAGAAGGTTTGGTTTATGAAATGGTGGATGAACTGCGTCAAAGTGATATTCGCTCAAGAACGATCAACAGTGTTCAGGCTCGTTATCAAATTGATAAACCGTACGCCAGGCAGGTTGCCGATGTGGCCAGTTTATTGCTTCAACAATGTGGAGGAGCAAAGTGGATAGCAGAACCACAGGGGGAAATGTTACTCAGAACGGCAGCACAACTCCACGAAATCGGTTTATCCATTGACTTCAAAAAAGGGGGAGAACATGGTGCTTACTTATTACAACACCTTGATCTTCCAGGCTATACCCGGGCTCAAAAGCAGTATTTAGGAGAACTGACTAAACGCTACCGGGAAACCTTAACAATGTTACCTGAGCAATATGCTCTGTCCGGTACCAGTGCAAAACGGGTATTGCGGTTACTTCGTCTTGCGATCCTGCTTACTCATCGTCGTAATGTTAAATTACAACCCGGTTTTACTTTAGAGGCTGAAGACGACAATTTAACACTGATGATAGATAAGAACTGGCTGGAGAGAAATCCTCTGACCAAAGCAGAATTGGAAAGTGAAGCTTACCGTCAAACCGACATAGGCTGGCCTCTGACAATCAAATAAACCGATTCAGCAAACAGTTACCCGGAAGTAACGACTAACTGTTTGCTGTCATTATTTCTGAAGAAAGAAAATCCAGACTGATTATTTACTGCGAGAACCTGCCGATAATTCCCGGCTCGTAGCATCCCCGACACCATTCTTCCCTAATAACCGGACAGGAACAAACAAGGCAATAACCCCCATCGCCGACATGGCTAAAAACACCTTCCCTCCCCAGTGCTCGAATCCCCACCCAGACATGGGAGTCAGAATAGCGATAACCAGCCCCAGTGGAATAGCATTATAAAGAGCCTGTAATGGCACCATAAGATGGTTAGGTGCATTCTGAATGTAACGTATGGCAGCTATGTGTGCAGAAGCAAACGTCAAACTATGAAATAACTGAACAAAAACCAATGCAAAAAGTTCATATGTTAATGCCGTTACCCCCCAGCGAACAATAACAGCACAGGAAGAAAGCATAAACAGTCCCCGAATCGTCCAGCCGGAGAACACCGTTTTGCTGACAGCAAACACAATGATTTCAGCGATAACACCAAGGCTCCACAGATAACCAATCGTTTCTTCACTATAACCAACCGATTTCCAGTAAATCGAACTAAATCCGTAATATGCAGCATGGCTTCCTTGTATACAGGCAACAAGAACCAGAAAAAGCACAACGGATTTATTTTTCAATAATCGAATCAGGGACTCCCCTTTACGACTGCGGCCTGTATCACTGTCCACCGGATAAGGATCCGGATTACGTACAGACATTAATAATAAAGCGCAGGCACCGGCCAGTGCTGTATAAAGAATGACCTGTCCTCCAAGATGTACGGCCAGCCAGCCAACTAATGTGGAGCCGACTATAAAAGCAAATGATCCCCATAACCGGGAACGACCGTAATCAAGCAAGTTGAGCTTTGAATAATAGTTTGCCACGGAGTCCGAAAGAGGCATTGTCGGTCCAATGCAAAGATTGAACAACACCGTAACCAAAAGTAACCAGTAAAAGTTATTACTAAACGAAAATAACACCAGACTGGCTATACTAATCAGACTCAACCAGCGCAAAACCGGAACAAGCTTTTCAGCGCGGTGAATTCGGGGGGTCAAAATTAAATTTACGGCGCAACGTGTCGCAAAGGCGACTCCGACAAGAATTCCGATTTGCCCCGGATCCATTCCTTCATATTTCAGCCAGAGCGCCCAGAAAGGTAAATAAACACCATAAACAAAAAAGAAACCGAAAAAGAATTGCGATGCCCAGCGGAAGGGCGTTGTCTTTAACATAAAAATCTCATCAAGAAGGGATAAAATGCGCCGCTATTATGCACGTCTTCATTAAACGGAAAAAGGGTCAGTTATTTTGTATAACCTTTCCCTGTTTTGCTCATGCAATGTTAAACCACATTAGCGCCTAAACTGAATCATTGGTCAGTCTATATCACTTTTTTTGAAAAACAATGGAACATTGTGCATAAAAAGTGGTCATTTAACCTTAGAACATAAATTGCAGAGATTAATTTATTTTTATAGTCTGAAAGATAACTCACACAATAAAGTTAACATTTTTCGGTGATAATACTATTAATTTGCTGCTATTTGTATTGAATTAGCTATAATCTTACTTATTCCATTATTTTTCTTTTAAAGTTTATAAAAATTTTATGTCGATTTTTATAAATATAGGATTATGATGTCGAAGTACCACAATATAGGAAGATAACCGCACAATGACAGCAAAATTTCGCATACTTGTCCTCAACGGTCCTAATTTAAATCTTCTGGGATTACGGGAACCAGCTCATTATGGTTCGCAAACTCTGGATGACATTATTTCGACGCTTCAGGAACAGGCGGAAGCCGCTGACATCATACTGGATCATCTTCAGTCAAACCGTGAGTACGAAATTATTGAAAAGATACATAATGCATATCAAAAAGTGGATTTTATTATTATTAATCCCGCTGCATTTACTCATACCAGTGTAGCAATAAGAGATGCATTACTTGGTGTCGATATCCCTTTTATTGAAGTGCACCTATCAAATATTCACGCCAGAGAAAGTTTTCGCCATCATTCTTACTTGTCTGATAAGGCGAAGGGGGTCATCTGTGGCTTAGGAGCACAAGGGTACGAATTTGCGCTTTCTTCAGCAATCCAAACACTGAAGAGCATTAAACAATGAATATTTAACAACCTCGCTGCAGAGGTTGTCTATTAACGAGATAAAAAGAGACATGAGCACAATGGATATTCGTAAAATTAAAAAGCTTATCGAATTAGTTGAAGAATCTGGTATCGCTGAGCTGGAAATTTCCGAAGGTGAAGAATCTGTACGAATCAGCCGTAACAGCCCTGCTTCAGCCGCTCCGGTAGCACCAGTTCAATATGCAGCAGCTCCTGTAGCTGCTCCGGCACCCGCTCCTGCCGCGGCACCAGCAGCAGAATCAACTCCGGCTGTTCCCGCTGGTCATCAGGTACTTTCGCCAATGGTTGGAACATTTTATGGTGCTCCAAGTCCGGATGCTAAAGCATTCGTAGAAATTGGTCAGAGCGTTAACGTCGGCGATACCTTGTGTATTGTTGAAGCAATGAAAATGATGAATCAAATCGAATCAGATAAAGCTGGTGTTGTCACTGCAATTCTTGTTGAAGACGGGCAACCTGTTGAATTCGACCAACCACTTGTTGTTATCGAATAATAAACGGGACGGATAACCATGCTAGATAAAATTGTCATCGCGAACCGGGGTGAAATAGCACTTCGCATTCTTCGCGCATGTAAAGAATTAGGCATCAAGACTGTTGCCGTTCACTCAACAGCCGATCGCGACTTAAAACACGTCCTGCTGGCCGATGAAGCCATTTGTATTGGCCCTGCACGTAGTATTGACAGCTATTTAAATATCCCCCGCATTATTTCAGCGGCAGAAGTTACCGGAGCCATCGCTATCCATCCGGGCTATGGTTTCTTATCTGAAAATGCGGACTTTGCGGAACAGGTTGAAAAATCCGGCTTTATTTTTGTCGGCCCCAAAGCAGAAACCATCCGCATGATGGGCGACAAAGTATCAGCGATTTCAGCCATGAAAAAAGCTGGCGTTCCTTGTGTACCCGGTTCTGACGGTCCACTTGACGACGATGAAGCAAAAAATAAATCGTTTGCTAAACGCATTGGCTACCCGGTAATCATCAAAGCCTCCGGTGGTGGCGGTGGTCGTGGAATGCGAGTTGTCCGCGGCGAAGCAGATCTCGTAGAAGCCATTTCTCTGACTCGTGCAGAAGCCAAAGCGGCTTTTAATAACGACATGGTTTACATGGAGAAATATCTGGAGAACCCACGTCACGTTGAAGTTCAGGTACTGGCCGATGGGCAAGGCAATGCTATCCATTTAGGTGAACGTGACTGTTCAATGCAACGACGCCACCAGAAAGTAGTAGAAGAAGCTCCAGCGCCGGGTATTACCGAAGAAATGCGGAAATACATCGGTGAGCGCTGTACCCGTGCCTGTATTGAAATCGGCTATCGTGGTGCCGGTACGTTTGAATTCCTGTATGAAAACGGTGAATTCTACTTTATCGAAATGAATACTCGCGTTCAGGTTGAACACCCGGTCACCGAGATGGTTACAGGTGTCGATATCATTAAAGAACAGCTGCGTATCGCAGCGGGACAGCCTCTGTCTTTTACGCAAAGCGATATTAAGATCCATGGTCATGCGATCGAATGCCGTATCAACGCAGAAGATCCTGAGCGCTTCCTACCTTCTCCTGGTAAAATTACTCAGTTCCATTCGCCAGGCGGTATGGGAATACGCTGGGAATCTCATATTTATACGGGATATACCGTTCCACCGCATTACGATTCTATGGTCGGAAAGCTGATTGCCTACGGTGAAAACCGGGATGTCGCCATCGCCCGTATGAAAAATGCACTCAATGAGATGATTTTGGAAGGCATTAAAACGAATGTTCCTCTACAACAATCAATCATGATGGACGAAAACTTCCAACATGGTGGGGCCAACATCCACTATCTTGAGAAGAAACTTGGTCTTCAGTAAGCCGATATCCTCTGATAACAGGCAGCCCGTTCCACAACCGAACGGGCTTTTTTGTCATCAGACAAACGTCATAACTTCTGCTAAACTCTGCGCCAAATATTAGTATTAACAGGTTACAGCTATGCCTTGGATTCAAATTAAGCTTAATGCGACAAATGAGAATGCCGAACTGATCGGTGACAGGTTAATGGAAGAAACCGGAGCGCTTTCCGTTACTTTCCTTGATGCCAAAGACACGCCTGTTTTTGAACCTATGCCGGGTGAAACACGACTGTGGGGAGATACCGATATACTGGCTCTCTATGATGCCGAAGCCGATACCCGGCTGATTTTAGAACAAATTCAGGCCTTTGAACTTTTACCGGAAAATTTTGCTCATAAAGTCGAGCAAATTGAAGATAAAGACTGGGAAAGAGAATGGATGGATAACTTCCACCCAATGAAATTTGGTCAACGGTTATGGGTTTGTCCAAGCTGGAGAGACATTCCCGAACCCAATGCTGTCAATGTCATGCTCGACCCCGGGCTGGCCTTCGGAACCGGTACTCATCCAACAACCGCACTTTGCCTTGAGTGGCTGGATGGCCTTGATTTAAACGGTAAGACCGTAATCGATTTCGGCTGTGGTTCCGGTATTCTGGCCATTGCAGCTATAAAACTGGGAGCAGAAAAAGTCATTGGTATTGATATCGATCCTCAGGCTCTGACAGCTTCCCGGGATAATGCCAAACGTAATGGTGTTGAAGACCGGCTTGACGTTTTTCTGCCCAAAGATCAGCCAGAAAATCTGACAGCCGATGTCGTGGTTGCCAACATTCTGGCCGGTCCTTTAAGAGAGCTGTCCCCGGTAATCAAAAGTCTGATAAAACCATCCGGCGTACTTGCTATATCTGGCGTATTAGATACTCAGGCTTCAGATGTCGCGACGTATTACAGCGATGAACTGACACTGGATCCCATTATTGAACAGAGTGAATGGTGCAGAATTTCAGGCTGTAAGAATAAAATTTGATCAGCTCAGACTGTAATTGACTGAAAAACATGCAATTTACAAAAACAAATTGTAAATGCTCAAATAATAGTCTTTTCAGGGCGAAAAAAAATGCGTAAAATGCGCGCCTTCGCTGTTTAAGAACGATAAAGACATTTTGAAGATTGGAAACTATCTACTTAAGAACAAGCTGATTCTGGCACCGATGGCCGGTGTTACTGATCGGCCTTTTCGAGAGTTATGTCTTCAATACGGTGCAGGCATGGCTGTCAGCGAAATGATGTCATCCAATCCGGCACTGTGGAAAACATCAAAGTCAAAACAGCGTATGGTACACGAAGCCGAATCGGGTATTCGTTCGGTCCAGATTGCGGGGAGCGACCCTCAGCTTATGGCAGAGGCCGCACAGTTCAGTGTTGAAAACGGTGCGCAAGTTATCGATATCAACATGGGATGCCCGGCGAAAAAAGTAAACAAAAAGCTGGCGGGTTCTGCATTACTACGTTATCCCGGGCTGGTAGAAGAGATTCTTAAAGCGGTAGTCAATGCGGTTAATGTTCCTGTGACATTAAAAACCCGTACAGGATGGAATGCAGAAAATAAAAACTGTGTCCACATAGCGAAATTAGCTGAACACTGTGGCATACAGGCATTGGCTCTGCATGGCAGAACCCGTACTTGTATGTACAAAGGAGAGGCCGAATACGACAGCATTAAAGCCGTTAAACAAGCGATCTCCATCCCTGTCATAGCCAATGGCGATATTGACAGTCCGGAGAAAGCAAAGTACGTGCTGGATTACACCGGTGCGGATGCTTTAATGATCGGACGACCTGCACAGGGACGTCCATGGATTTTTAATGAAATCCACTATTTTTTGGAAAACGGCATCACAATGCCAACACTTCCGGTTAAGGAAGTGAAGGAAATACTGCTTGGTCATGTTCTTGCTCTCCATCATTTTTATGGTGAGTATTTAGGACCACGAATCGCGCGTAAGCACGTTAGCTGGTACTTAAAGGAACATAAACAAGCAGGTGAGTTTCGCCGTACCTTCAATGCCATAGAAGTAGCCGGGCTACAACTGGAAGCATTAGAGGGTTATTTTGACAAAGTTGCATCATATAATTAAGAGAAGAGCTAGACCGAATATGTTCGAACAAAATCTGACTTCAGAAGCTTTAACAGTAACAACCGTAACTTCACAAGATCAAATCACGCAAAAGCCTTTACGTGACTCCGTTAAAGCATCTCTTAAAAACTATCTTGCTCAGTTAAATGGACAAGAAGTAACAGAGCTATACGAATTAGTTCTAGCTGAAGTAGAGCAACCTCTGCTAGATACCATCATGCAATACACTCGCGGAAACCAGACTCGCGCAGCAAACATGATGGGAATCAACCGTGGAACACTTCGCAAGAAGCTAAAAAAATACGGCATGAACTAATCCAATAAGGGTTAACACATTGTATTTAAAGAGGCTTATTTAGAAATGAATAGCCTCTTTTTGTTAATAGTTACACACATGGTTACACGCATACCCAAATCACACCTTTAATTCGCATTAGAAAAACTAGGATAAAGCCTGTCAAACAAAACACAGTAGCGAGACCAATAAACCGTTTCTAACTCATTCAACTGAGCCAGTTTTCTGTTAAATTTTTCCAGTGCATTCCTTTAGGTTTATCAAACTGACGGCTAATCGACATTTCAAAGTGAGCGCCCCACAAAACCACGGGCGCTAACTTAATGAGATAAGTTCCAGGGAAGAAGAGAGTCGATATCTGGCTCTGGTTTTGCCAGCTCTTTCATGCACCGGACCAGATATTCATACAGGATAAGTCCGTCGGCTTTGGAGGTTTCGATGATACTGTAAAGTATCGCACTGGCGTCCGCACCTTTTGAAGTATCAGCAAAAAGCCAATTTTTTCGGCCAATGACTATGGATTTTATTGCCCGCTCAGCTCGGTTATTGTCGATAGGAAGGTGACTGCCTTCCACATAACGAACCAACTTTGGCCATTGATTCACCGTGTACTTGATAGCTTTACCTAATGGAGTCGATTCGACCACTTTTGATGATGTCAGCCACTCATATAAATCATTAAGCATCGGCGTTGCCAGTTTCTGCCGTTCAGCCATTCTCTCCTGGGCGGTTTTTCCTTTCAGGCGAGTTTCCAGTGCATACAGTTTCTGGATTTTTGCCAGAGCAACATCCGCTTTGCCCGTTTTGCCTTTCCCTTGCAGCTTTTTCGCATCCATAAATTTACGTCGGGCGTGAGCAAGACACCCCAGATGTTTCACTTTGGACAGGCCATCGTAGGCAGGATAACCATCAGTTTGCAGATAACCATTATAATCCCCAAAGAATGTTTCCGGACATGCCTTGGCGCGACTATTCTGATAATCGAACAACACGACATTTTTCATTCCATCCAAGGTCGCTTCCGGCGAATCGGCACCTGAGCAGTAAACCCACATATAAGATTGCTTCTCTTCTTTGAGTACATTCAATGGGGTTTCATCCGCATGAACGACTATTTGTTGAAGAAGATACGTTTTTAGGGCCTGATATAACGGAGTAAAGTGTTCGCTGACCGTCATAACCCAGCGTGTCATGGTCGTTCTGGAGAGTTCAATACCGGACTGTTGGAACAGACTTTCCTGACGATAAAGTGGTAGTGCATACTGGTATTTACCGAGGATGATATTGGTCAGCAGACTTTCAGTGGCAAAGCTTTTCGGGATAATACTGGCAGGTGCTGGCTTCTGATGTATGGTGACGCTTTCTGCTTCTTTTTCACAATGACGGCAACCATACTTGGGACGGACATACTCGATAACGTTCAGTACCGCAGGAGTAAACTCCAACTTCTCACTGATATCTTCAACGATTTTATGCAGCGGATGCTGACAGCATGAGCAGACTTTTTCGTCATCATCCAGGTCAAGAACGATTCGTTCACGAGGTAAGTCCTTAGGAAGCGGTTTGCGTTTGCCACGGACTTTTTTTGTTGTTGTCGTGGTAACGACTTCTTCAGTTTCTTCCTCTTTTGACGCTTCCACTTCCACTTCATTAAATAAGTCACCCTGAGCGTCATTATACGGTTTCAGCGCCTCACTTCGCTTGGCGAACTGACGGTCAATCGCCAGTTTGAACTGCTCGAGCAACGTCTGTTTTTCAGACATTAGCTGTCTGACCATCGCTTGAAGCTCGGCAATATCTTGGCTGTCAGGATTAATATCAGGTATCGTTTTCATGGTATTTATTATACTAAAAATGCCACTAACGCACCTGATATATCTGACTTTTATGTCGGTCAACTCATTGTAAAATCGTGTATTTCAATGGATTTATGACCGATTATCGTGAAGCCGGATAACAACCTGTTCAGCTCTGATTTTCTGAGGGTAAACACCTGTTTTTTTCCTGACAGGGTCATTTGAATCTGGCTTTTTCCAGACGTTTGTACCAGAGCGGCAAAGCCGGTTTTATCCCAGTAAAGTATCTTGATTTTGTTGCGCTGCCTGTTGGTAAACAGGAACAAAGCGCCAGAGCCAAGAGGCAGGTCGGTTTCCGACTCAACCAATGCAGCCAGACCGTTGATGGACTTTCTAAAATCAACATACTCACGATACAGATAAATGGCAGGAGGATTGGTAAGTCCCATCATGATGATAGTGCACCAATCAATTCCGCAAGATAGGATGTTGGCGTTCCCTGAGGAATACTCAACTCAACATTGTTAAACATAAGCGTCATATTTGCCGCAACAGGATTGATTACCTGATAACGAGAGTGCTCAGTAATTTCAGCCCGAACAAACCCACTCTGATCACTTTCTCCGGAACATTTCAGCAAACGCCTTTTCATAAAGAAAGTCGATGAGCTGATTTTATTTTTCTGACAGAACTCCCTTTGGGTAAGTGTGCTGCTTTCGTATTTCTTAAATATTTCCAGCCATTCCTGATCGCTACGTAGTTTCGCCATGCTTTTATCTCCTGATTATTGAAGATAAGAGCATAAATCTGGTATCAGATTAATTGAATGTGTGGTTTATGAGGCGGTTACAGCCAACGGACTTATCCTGTATGAATATCTGGTCCGGTGCATGAAAGAGCTGGCAAAACCAGAGCCAGATATCGACTCTCTTCTTCCCTAGAACTTATCTCATTAACTTAGCGCCCGTGGTTTTGTGGGGCGCTCACGCCATACTTAGATTTCCAGTTGTAATAAGTTGCGTCAGAAATTCCGGACTCACGACAGACTTCATTCACTTTCCGGCCTGCTTCCACTTCCTTCAGGATCTTAACGATTTGTGATTCTGTGTAGCGTGATTTTTTCATCTTGTGTTCTCCGTTTATTTCAGTGTAAACGGGAAAAGTCTAATTACCAGCGAACAGTTTTGCGGGGAGGATTACATCCATTAGATGAATATTAGTATTTGTATCTAAAATTATATTTTATTCTTTGGTATAAAGAAAATGTCTAGACTTGTCTTATTACACATGGCTGATTTTATATCCTCAATCGAAATTTCATTTAACTTACCGTAGATATCAGCAACAAAATAGTTATATTCACCTTTCAATAATGACTTGTAATCATCAACTGTTTGCCCAAGATTAGTCATGATAGAGCAATTAAACTCAAGGATAATAATTGGCTTATATCTTTCTATTGTTTTTTCTGCTCCAGCCAAAAATAATGGTTCTGCTCCCTCAATATCAACTTTAATCAAGTAAGGTGTTATACCATTTGTAAAAATAAAATCATCCATGGATATTGTGTTTATAGCTACGGTTTTATTCGATGGATCACCTTTATAAACAATGCTGCTATTACCTAATGTGTTAGAAGAAACTCTTAAATCCACTGTATCATTACTGTTCGAACTTACAGCATTATTAATAACTTCAATATTAGATATGTTGGCATTTTCTATTGATTTCCTCAAAATAGAACAGCATTCTGGATTTGCTTCAATGGCATAAATATCTTTAGCTAAATCACAGACATTAAAAGCAAATGCACCTATATTGGCACCTACATCGATTATAGTTTTTCCTTGTAAATCTAAACTCCTTGTTGCTTTTTGTATATGACCTTCAAACTGACCAAAGGCATACAATTGATATCCTATGAAATCACTTTGAGGAACAATGATCCGTTTTTGGGAGAACTCCAACTCTGTTTCAACAAACTTGTCCGATGCAATTAATCTTCTCGCTCTGTACACAATAGAATGGCCTACCTTATTTTTAGATAGTACACGCAATAATTTTTGAAGTATCATATTAATATCCTTAATATTATTAGGCTAAACATATCAGGTAGAATCGTTAGGGGCAATACTTATATTTGCGTTTTTATGCCTGCCAATTTTGGATTATTCGAGAAATAGTACGGCGCGAAATACCCCAGACTGAATGTCTGGCGAAAGACAAAGCTGAAATGCTGGAGTTTTATGACTTTCTGACCGAGCACTGGACGCATATTCGCTCCACAAATCCGATTGAATCACTATTTGCTACAGTCAGATTGAGAACACATAAAACATAAGAACAGCGGTAGCCGAAAAAACACGCTAACCATGGAGTTTAAGTTGATGAAAGCAGCAGAGAAGAATTGGCGCAAACTCAGGAAATTTAAACTACTGGCAGATGTTATCAAAAGCGTGAAATTCAACGATGGCATCCGCGATAATGGGACAGATCAGCAGGATACAGAGCAAGTAGCTGTACACCAGATTTGACTATAGCTCTTTTTTCTTTCCTCTACCCTCCTGATTGTTTTCGTGAATATTGTCGCGCAGTAAAAGCAATAAACTAATTTTTACCTATAAATAATTGATGTAACTCGAGTTCCTGTTCTTATTGCTCGTTTTCTTGCACCGTATCCGCTATATCTCTCCTATCTGTTGACATTTAGGGCATTTACTATGCATTACGGTTCGATAAATAAAGAAATCATCTTTTTACCGCTGTTCTCCTTATCACTGACCTGTCCAGCAAGTGAAACTATCACTCAGCCTTCCCTTACCCTGGCAACAGAATATCAATCCGGAATTCCGCTCTCTCACTACTGGATCAGCGAAAAATATGATGGTATCCGGGCTTTGTGGACCGGAACAAAACTGGTAACCCGCTGCGGTAATTTGATTCATGCTCCCAAATGGTTTACTGCTGCATTACCCAAACATATCATGATTGAGGGAGAGTTATGGGCGGGTCGTAATGGTTTTAACCATGTGCAGAATACAGTTCTCGATTCCTTACCGGATGATAAAGCATGGCATGACATTACATGGATGGTATTTGATATGCCTCTAGAACCAGGCGACTACGTATCCCGCTATGCGGCACTGAAACTGTGGGTAAACACACTCAAGAGTCCATTCCTTGATATTGTCTCTTACCAAAAAATTCCCCAAGAAGCAGAGTTAATGGAACACCTGAACCTCATAGAGAAAAAAGGAGGGGAAGGCATCATATTACGTCGTATCAATGATCGCTATCAAGGAGGCCGGAGTGATGGGCTAATCAAACTGAAAAGTTATCGGGATGCAGAAGCCACGGTCATCGGATACAAACCAGGAAAAGGTCGGTTGCAGGGTAAAACCGGCGCTCTGATCGTTCAGACCGATACTGGTATTATTTTTTCTCTCGGAAGCGGCCTCAGTGATAATGAGCGGAATGAACCACCACAGATCAGAAGCCGGGTAACCTATAGATACAACGGCTTTACCGCCAAAGGAAAACCCCGTTTTGCCCGTTTTTTGCGTGTCAGACATGAGGGGCTTTAGAGCCATGCGTTATACATAGCTAATGGATAAAACTTTCACTGTTTATCCAGTGCTTCCAAAATTGAACAGTGACTGGCATTGTCATTTACCTTGCCGCAACAAGCGTCATTAATTTCTTTCAATGCGTTACGAAATTTCTGTAACTCTTCAATTTTCTGATCAATAACATCCAGTTTTGCACTGGTAATGGCTTTTACTTCAGCGCAGCTGTGCTCCGATGCCTCTAATCGAATATCTAAAAGATCTTTAATCTCATCCAACGATAACCCCAGAGACTTCGCTTTAAGAATGAATTTTACCTGTTTTTCGCTTTCATCAGAATAAAGACGGTAACCCGACTCACTTCTGGCTGCCGGCATAATCAACCCATTCTTTTCATAAAACCGCAGTGCTTCCGTGGTTACCCCGCAGCGTTTTGCCAATTCACCTATCTGGAACATCTGAAATCCCATACATTTTATTAACAAACATGACTAAAAATACATTAAATTCTAATTATTTTCTTTATGCCAAACGATTGCGCGAGCTTTTTTGTGATTAATTCGTTAGAATACGCGCCATCAATTTTAGCTCAGTTTTTTTAACACTAACTCCGTGAATGTGAGGAACATCGTAGCATGAATAACGCTCGTCCTATTCGCCGTGCGCTGATTAGCGTATCAGACAAAACCGGAATTGTAGAATTCGCTCAGGCACTGACTCAACGCGGTGTCGATATTCTGTCAACCGGTGGTACCGCCCGCCTATTAGCAGAGCAAGGCATTGCCGTAACAGAAGTCTCTGATTATACAGGTTTCCCTGAAATGATGGATGGTCGTGTAAAAACGCTTCACCCGAAAGTACACGGTGGTGTATTAGGACGCCGTGGTCAGGATGACGACGTTATGGCACAACACGGAATTCAGCCAATCGATATGGTTGTTGTTAACCTGTACCCATTTGCTGAAACTGTCGCAAAAGAAAACTGCACACTAGCAGATGCGGTTGAAAACATTGATATTGGTGGTCCGACGATGGTTCGTTCTGCGGCAAAAAACCATAAAGATGTAACCATCGTTGTAAATGCTTCCGACTATGATCGTGTTATTGCTGAAATGGACGCTCATGACCAGTCACTGACGCTGGAGACACGCTTTGACCTTGCGATTGCAGCATTCGAACATACTGCCGCTTACGATGGTATGATCGCCAATTACTTCGGCACAATGGTTCCCTCTTACGGTGAAAATAAAGAAGGTGATGAAGAATCCGAATTTCCTCGTACCTTTAATATGCAATTTGAGAAAAAACAAGACATGCGCTATGGAGAAAACAGCCATCAGGCCGCTGCTTTTTATGTCGAAAGTGACGCTCAGAACGGTTCGGTTTCTTCTGCAAAACAAATTCAGGGCAAAGCATTATCATACAACAACATCGCAGATACCGATTCTGCACTTGAGTGCGTGAAAGAATTTACGGATCCTGCCTGTGTGATTGTTAAACACGCGAATCCTTGTGGTGTTGCTCTGGGTAAAAATAGCCTTGAAGCTTATGACCGGGCATTTAAAACGGATCCAACATCGGCATTCGGAGGCATTATCGCCTTTAACCGCGAATTAGATGCAGAGACAGCTCAGGCGATTATCGATCGCCAGTTTGCTGAAGTGATTATTGCACCGAAAGTTTCTACCGAAGCAGTAAACGCTATTGCTGCGAAGAAAAACCTTCGTTTACTGGAATGTGGCGAATGGACCGCTCAGTCGACCGGTTTTGACGTAAAACGGGTCAATGGCGGTTTGCTGGTTCAGGATCGCGATCACGGCATGGTGACAATGGGTGATCTGAAAGTTGTGACAAAACGTCAGCCATCGGATGAAGAACTGAAAGATGCCCTGTTCTGCTGGAAAGTTGCCAAATACGTAAAATCCAATGCTATTGTTTATGCCAAAGGAGACATGACCATTGGTGTTGGCGCCGGCCAGATGAGTCGTGTTTATTCTGCTAAAATTGCGGGTATCAAAGCAGCAGATGAAGGTCTGGAAGTCGAAGGTACTGTCATGGCGTCGGATGCTTTCTTCCCGTTCCGTGATGGTATTGATGCAGCAGCAGAAGCAGGCATCACCTGTGTAATCCAGCCGGGTGGTTCAATGCGTGATGACGAAGTCATTGCCGCTGCAGATGAGCATGGCATGGCCATGGTCTTCACTGGCATGCGCCACTTCAGACACTAAGAAAAGGATACCGGGTTTCAGGATAGAGAGTTTCAGGAATAGCCTGAAACCCTCCCACCTAAACCTTTCTTCCTGAAACCTAACCAACTGGATACTTATTGTAAGGAATTTATCCTATGAACGTACTTGTTATTGGTTCTGGCGGCCGCGAGCACGCTCTTGCCTGGAAAGTCGCTCAAAACCCTCAGGTTGATACTATTTTTGTTGCACCCGGTAATGCCGGTACTGCGCTGGAAGCAAAAGTTCAGAATATCGCCATCGATGTCGAAGATATCGCGGGCCTCGTAGCTTTTGCCAAAGAAAAAACCATTGAGCTGACCATTGTCGGTCCCGAGGCACCACTGGTTATCGGTGTGGTTGATGCATTTCAAAAAGAAGGTCTGGCCATCTTTGGCCCGACTCAGGGAGCCGCACAGTTAGAAGGATCTAAAGCTTTCACAAAAGATTTCCTTGCCCGCCATAAAATCCCAACGGCTGATTACGCCAACTTCACGGAAATTGAGCCGGCTCTGGCTTATCTCCGTGAAAAAGGGGCGCCCATCGTAGTTAAAGCGGATGGTCTGGCGGCCGGTAAAGGTGTTATCGTTGCAATGACACTGAAAGAAGCAGAAGCTGCTGTACAGGATATGCTGGCGGGGAATGCATTTGGCGATGCCGGTCACCGGGTGGTGATTGAAGAGTTCCTCGAAGGTGAAGAAGCCAGCTTCATTGTCATGGTTGATGGTAAAAACGTATTACCAATGGCAACCAGTCAGGATCATAAACGTGTCGGTGATAGAGATACCGGGCCGAATACCGGCGGTATGGGTGCTTATTCCCCGGCTCCGGTTGTCACTCAGGAAGTCCATGACCGGATTATGGAACAGGTAATCTACCCAACAGTTGAAGGCATGGCCAAAGAAGGTCATCCGTATACCGGTTTTCTGTATGCCGGACTGATGATTGACGGGAATGGAAATCCCAAAGTTATCGAATATAACTGTCGTTTTGGTGATCCTGAAACCCAACCAATCATGATGCGTATGCAATCGGATATGGTGGAACTGTGTCAGGCAGCTCTGAAAGGCAAACTGGATCAGGCTGAATCGAAATGGGATCCAAGAGCCTCAATCGGTATCGTTCTTGCTGCCGGTGGTTATCCGGGTAACTACAACAAAGGTGATGTTATCTCTGGCTTACCTGACCGTGATGCTGAAGGTGAAAAAATCTTCCATGCCGGCACCACAGAGAAAGACGGTCACGTCGTGACAAATGGTGGTCGTGTACTTTGTGCTACCGCGCTTGGCCATTCCGTTTCTGAAGCACAGCAACATGCCTATGAGCTGGCTAAAAAAGTCACCTGGGATGGTGTTTTCTGCCGCAGTGATATTGGCTATCGAGCTATTGCACGGGAACAAAATAAATAACCAGTCAATATAGCCTCATTAAAAAGGGAAGCCTCAAACTTCCCTTTTTCTTTTATTCTTTTCGTAAATCAACCGGTTTCATACAATCATGATCATCATCGGTCAACACTAATAACTTATCAACCTGCAGTGTTGAACCTTTTATTGAACCGGACACTGCCAGATAATTATTCAACGAAGATAAACGATTGACCACAAAACTGGGTAACGTCTGGTTAAACTCAATGGATGAATATTCTTTCCCATTACAGCTTTCAAACGTTTCACCATCCCAGTATCCCTGAATTAAACGGGGGCGGTGAATACTTGCTCCCCGGCCTTTGGTAATTTTGATAATATCCGCTGCCTGTTCCTGATAATGATGAATCTGCTCTTCATGAACTGGCAACACGCTTCCATCAATGCGATATAACTGATACACCGCTTCTCCGGTTTGAGTAAAACGTAACTGAAGTGAAAACGGAACTAACTGGCCCTGCTGATTTAGTTTCTCTCCCTTACGCACAATTTCCTGCAATTTCCCCTGACTCCAGTAGTAAGAGGTCCGGTATTCACCATCATTGCCGGAAAATACTGCGTCAGAAGCGGTTTCAGGAAGATCACTTTTTTCGGTATACCAAAAGAAAGAGACCGAATTCCCGGCTCTCTGGCCACCAGAATAGTGTTTAATTGTAGTATCAAGAATGGGAGAAGATGAACATGCCGTTAACAGGCAGAAAATAGTAAGAAAAAATAATAGATGTTTCATAAAAAAAAATACGCCAAGAATCTTATAGAACCCTGACGTAAAGTATAGATTAGTTCACTGACTCTTTCAGTGCTTTACCCGCAACAAACGCAGGAACATTTGCTGCAGCAATCTGAATTTCATCTCCGGTTTTAGGATTACGGCCAGTGCGCGCAGCACGATGATTTACTTTAAACGTACCAAAACCAATTAGTTGAACTTGGTCACCTTCTTTTAAAGCACCTTCTACTGCGCCAAGAGTTGCTTCCAGAGCCGCTTTAGCCTGTACTTTTGAAAGGTCTGCTTTTTCTGCAATAAAGTCGATTAATTGGGTCTTGTTCATTAGGTTTCCCTTCTAATATGTTATCGAACTCAATCCACTCTAAAGCAAAAACCCCCTTTATGGCAAAGGTTTGTCGTACTTCATGAGCGCTTATGTCCATTTTTTAACCAAAAACTGCGCAACTCCTCACAATTTACATACATATCATACCTCTGATCCCTTGTATTACAGGAGATTAGCAGCCATCTATAGTTCATAACCTCACGAAATGAAAATTGTAAGGTAATGTTATGCTATTGCTGACTATCTATGTTTTGGTGGCGATTATCGTCTCTTTTTTATGCTCAATCCTTGAAGCCGTATTATTGAGTATTACACCAAGTTATATTGCTCAGCAAAAAAATATAGGCAGTTCATTTGCAACAAAATTACTGATTCTGAAACAAGACATTGACCGTCCTCTGGCTTCTATTCTGACACTTAACACCATTGCACATACCATCGGAGCCGCAGGAGCCGGCGCTCAGGCCGTAATCGTTTTCGGCAATGAATGGCTCGGGGTATTTTCAGCAATACTGACCCTTGCCATTCTGCTACTCTCCGAAATTATACCCAAAACCATTGGAGCCACGTTCTGGCGCTGGCTTACACCAATAACGGTTCATATTTTAAGTTTTATGGTAAAAGCGTTATTTCCCCTTGTCTGGCTGAGTGAACAAATTACCCGCCCGTTTTCCCGTAACCAATTTCAGCCTAAAATACGCGATGAAATTTATGCCATGAGTCTGCTGGCACATGACTCCGAAGAATTTGACGAAGGGGAAACCAAATTATTGGCTAATTTCTTTACATTAAGAACGGTTCCGGTCACTGAAGTCATGACGCCCCGTACCGTTTTATTCCGGATCGATGCAGAACTGACCATTAATCGGTTTTTGCAGGATTACACCGATACCCCCTTTTCCCGACCTTTAATTTACAGTCAGAGTAAAGATAATATTCTGGGTTTTGTACATCGCCTTGAACTATTCAGATTACAGCAACAGGGACTGGGAGAAAAACAGCTAGGGGCAGTCATGCGTCCTATATTTGTCATATTGAACACACTCTCATTACTGGATACCTTTAATCAAATGATGAAAGAAGATCTTCAGCTATCGGTCATCGTAGACGAATATGGTTCAGTTCAGGGCATCGTGACTCTGGAAGATATCTTTGAGTACCTTCTTGGTGAAGAAATCGTTGATGAAGCAGATAAAATCACCGATATGCAGGAACTGGCACTGAAAAGATGGGACGAATGGAAGACACATCATGGTGTCATAGAAAGTAAAGATAAAGAGACAAACAGGGAATAATTAACTCATTATTCCCGCAATACTCATCACACACTCAAACCGATATTAGAGAGGTTTTCCTGCCTAAGTTCCTCTTTCAAATCTTTAATCAGTTCAATATCGCGTTCTTTGGCTTCTCTGAGCGGCCGGAAAATAGCCCACTGGACGTCCCATTCAGCACAAACCGCCTCATTCAGTTTTTGATTTTCATTGGTAATGCCGTCAGCCCCCTGAGCTTCTTCTAACTGGGCAACCGTGTTGACAGAAACCGCACTGACTTTCAGAACGGCATCGAGCATATCTTCACGGTCAAGCAAACCGTGCAGTAAATCGGCCAGAGCCTCACAAGCATCAATTGCCGGGAAAACACCATAAAACTCATATTCTTCTGCGACCGGTATCAGCTCTTCCAGTTTTTCTAACTGGCGCTCAAAGTTGACTTTTGCGGTTTTCACCGTCAATGTTTCCCATACGGCATCAAGAATGTCACGATAAACTCGCTCAGAACCGAACTGAGTATGCTGGCAAAATGCCGCATAATTGGGATACATACGCTCACACAAACAAGCCATAAATGTTATTTGTTGCCAGGGCTGAAACTTTTCTAAGCGAAGTTGAATCGGATTCTGTAGCATATTATTTTGCCTATGAAAAAACACACCGGAAGTGTACTGGTATACCCGAGTGACTTACAAGGAAAAAAGCACTGTTTATGAATAATCAAGAACACCGCATTTATTTAATGACTGCAAATAACGATTTGTATATTCAGCTATTGAAAAAAGAATTAGAGAAAAACCAGTTTCAGCGAACAGAGAACCGTTCAGAAGCCACCATTGTTCTCGGCGACCCACCGCTGGTTGCAGATCATCTTGATCACTTTACCCAGTTAAAGTGGTTACAATCAACCTTTGCCGGTATTGATTCATTAGTCAAACCTGGACTACGTCAGGACTACCAGCTGACAAATGTAAAAGGCCCGTTCGGCCAGCTAATCAGTGAGTATGTTCTGGGTTATACCTTGTCTTATACCCGTCACTTTAATCAATACAAAGAACAGCAAAACCATAAACAGTGGCAACCCCATTCTTATCAGAATCTGAAAGACAAAAACCTTGTAATACTGGGAACCGGCACTATTGCCAGAGAAGTTGCCAGCAAACTGTCCGTCATGGGACTGAACATGTTAGGTATTAATACTTCCGGTATTCCTCCCAAAGACTCTCCGTTCAGTCAGGTCTTTCATATCAGAGAACTGGACGCCGCTTTAAGCAAAGCCGATATTATTGTAAATACGCTTCCTCATACTCAGGAAACACGGCATATACTTAATTCAGATGCTTTTTCTGCATGTAAACATGCGTTGCTGTTTAATGTTGGTCGCGGAGGTGCTGTTGCTGAAACGGATCTACTCAATGCTTTAGAATCCAACCAAATCGCTCATGCATTTTTAGATGTTTTTGAGCAAGAACCTTTACCTGCAGAACACCCTTTCTGGAGTAATAGTAAAATTACCGTTACTCCGCATATCGCTGCCGTCAGCTTTCCAGAGCAGGTAGCAACAGTATTTGCAAAAAACCTGGCCTTATGGCAACAGGAAAAACCACTTAATTACTTAGTCGATTTTAACAAAGGGTACTAATGCTGGAAAAACTCCTGTCGGAAATTCGTCAATGTCGGCACTGTGAGCCTAACCTTCCCTTAGGCGCTAACCCGGTCATTCAGGCCAGTACCAGTGCCCGGATTTTGATCGTAGGACAAGCCCCCGGAACGAAAGTTCATCAAACATCAGTGCCATGGAATGATCCCAGTGGGGATCGTCTCAGACAATGGCTGAACATAGACAAGGCTCAATTTTACAATAAAAATAAGGTTGCCATCATGCCGATGGGACTTTGTTATCCCGGTAGAGGGAAAAGCGGTGATCTACCGCCAAGAAAAGAATGTGCACCGATGTGGCATCAAAAAGTGTTGGATCAGTTGCCGGGGATTGAACTTACCTTACTCATTGGCCAGTATGCCCAGCAGTACTACCTTAACAACAAGCCCAAAACACTGACCGAAACCGTAAAAAACTGGCAACAATGGGCACCGGCGTTTATTCCTCTGCCTCATCCATCGCCCAGAAATACTTTTTGGCTAAAGAAAAATCCCTGGTTTGAAGAGGACGTAATCCCCTATGTGGCCAAACGGGTACACGAAATATTAGACCGGATATAAACCAATGATTAGCTAACATGGTACCCCAGTGCCTTCAGTTTCCCAGCCAATTCCGATTGTGCATTTTCTTCACCATGTACCAACCGAATTTCCCCTGGCCCCTGCTCTATCCGCTCAACAAAACGAAGTAAATCCGCCTGATCAGCATGAGCGGAATAACCGGACATATGATGAATCTGAGCCTTCACTTCTATCCGGTGACCATCAATATAGACCTGGGATTCCCCTTCCTGTAACTGGCACCCTAATGTGTCTTCAGCCTGATATCCGGCAAAAATCACATCCGTCCGGGGATCCGGAAGTAACTGTGCTAAATAGTCCATAACACGCCCTCCCTGACACATACCAGAAGCGGCTATCACAATAGCCGGCTCGCCAGATGCGGCAAGCCGGTTTACCACCCTTTTATGCTCCCGGTATCCATCAATGGTTATGCACTGCTCAAATGCCAACGGATGACGATGCTGTTCATAGCGGTGTTTGGCTTCTTTACTCCACAATTTCCTAAACCGGCGGTAAGCATGCGTCACTTCAACAGCCATTGGCGAATCCAGCAATATCGGTAACCGGTCCGACACAGCATGTTGGTGAATCAGATTTTCAATATCGAATAACAGCTCCTGCGTTCTGCCGATACTAAATGCCGGAATAATAATCGCGCCACCGTCCTGCAATGAATGCTGAATGATCGCTTCGAGGCGCGTTGCCCGGCCTTCTACATCTTCATGAATTTTATCACCATAGGTGGATTCTAAAACCAGAAAATCAGCCCGTTTGGGAGGGACCGGATCGGGGAGTAATGGCGTATTAGAAGGGCCTATATCACCAGAGAATGCAACAATATTTTCATCAGCCAGCTTAATTTCGGTAATGGCAGACCCAAGAATGTGTCCGGCAGGCGAAAAACGCACGTAGCAATAACTCTGCTCTCTGGGTAAACGAATCCGGAGCCATTGCCCATAACTCAGAGTCATAATCTGTTTATCTAACCGGTTTAATATGTGACGAATCTGAGCCTCTGCCAGCCCTAAATAAATTCTTAAACTGTCCCGTAATAACAGAGGCAACAGTGCCGCAGTGGCCGGCGTACAATACACCTTCCCGACAAACCCGGCCGCTAACAGCCATGGCAACCGCCCCACATGATCAATATGAGCATGCGTCAGAATCACGGCTTCCACAGATTTTATCGGGAAATCAATTTGCGGATTCTGAGCGTTATTCCCCTGTTCAAGACCACAATCAATTAATAAACTGGATTTGCCGATTTTAAGTTCATGACAGGAACCGGTAACCGTGTGCCTGGCACCGTGATGAATTATTGTTAACATACCGATTTTCTTCCTATCGTCTTTTAAAAAATCACCATATAAATCAAATTTCTAGTAATATAAAGCTCAATAATAATTTTTCACGAAAAATCTAATAAATAAAACATAAGCACTTCACAAGGTAACCCGATGACTGTATGATTTTTGACGTTTAATCTCAAAGTATCATTAGAACGCGATTGAAGTTAAACCAAGTGCATCATTACCAACAATATGACGGAGCAGTCTTGCTTGGGGGAACATACCCTAGGGCGGTAGCATGCCTGTGTCATTATGTTTAATTTCTGTTTAACAGCCTGAATGGATTCAACTGGGTAACGCATGATAGAAAACCTTTGCAAGAATGTTCTTAACGCTGTTCTGTTCACTTCTTTTTTTCTTCCAACGTATTCATTTGCCGATGTATATACCGGTATCAACCTTAGCTACACCAGCTCCGAAATAAAGAACAATAGTGACTGGCAGGAAGAGTCACCCGTACTGGCTCAGATTCAGGGTGGATATTTCTTCTCAGATTATATCGGGGCTGAAATCCGCTATGGAAAATCAATAGAAGGTGATGCCAGTCAGTCAGTTGAAGATATCACTTCGGCATTTATCAAAGGCAACCTTCCCATCACAGATCAAATAGCCGTTTATGCCTTAGCCGGTTATTCTGATATTACGGCAAAAAACAATTCCCACAATAACGTTTCTGATAGTGATATCAGTTTAGGCGTGGGATTACATTACGCTTTTGATAGCCATAAAGCCGCAACCATTGAGTTGGTAAGATACGCTGACGGAAACCAGGTCAGACTAAACGGCCTGCAAATAGGCTTCCAATACCGATTTTAAATCTTATTCCGTGACATTATTATGCTAAAAAAATATTCTATTTTACTCTTGGCCAGTATACTTGCCACACCTTGCTCTTTTGCAGCTCAGACACCAACTCAGGAACAAATAAAAATGTTTCAGAGTTTACCAAAAGCCCAACAACAGGCTTTGGCTCAACAATATGGTGTCACTTTGCCATCCTCCGGAAATAAAAACTCACAACCAATTTCTACTCCGGAGACACAAAAGCCCAGAGAAGAGAATGCGTTATCTCAGGATGAAAACTCTCATGGCAATGTTTCCCAGCAGCAGACCCCGACACAATTAAAACGCTTTGGTGTTTCACTGTTTGCCTCTTCCCCTTCTACTTTTGCTCCTGTTAGTGACACCCCTATTCCAAGCAACTATCAGATTGGTCCCGGAGACGAAATCGTTGTTCAACTGTTTGGTAAAGATAATGATGAATATCACCTGATAGTGAATCGCCATGGCGTCATTAATTTTCCGTCATTAGGACCAATTTCAGTATCGGGGATGTCTTTTACTCAGGTCAAATCGTCTTTAACGAAACGCATCAATGAACAGATTATCGGCGTGAAAAGTGATATTACACTAGGTAAACTGCGCACGATGCAAATTTTTGTTATGGGGGATGCCTATAAGCCTGGGGCCTATACAGTCAGTGCCCTGACTACTATTTCTCAGGCGATATACTACAGTGGCGGTTTTAGCAATAGCGGTTCTTTGAGAAATATTCAGCTAAAACGCAATGGTAAAATTGTCCGCAAGCTCGATTTATATGACTTACTTCTAAAAGGTGATTCCAGTAATGATGTACGCCTGTTACCGGGAGACGTCGTATTTGTTAATCCGGTAGGAAAAACGGCCACAGTGGAAGGCGCAGTAAACCGTCCGGCGATTTACGAATTAAGAACCGGTGAAACCTTCCGGGAACTGTTACATGACGCCGGTGACATGACATCCACAGCATACACAGAGCAAATCCGGGTAACGCGTTTAACGCCTGAGGGCGAACGTCAAGTTCTGACCATTAATTCATCAACAGCAGATATGAAAAAGTTGGTGTCTCGTGGCGACATTATTTCCGTCGGCAGTGCCAATGGTGATTATAAAGACTATATAAAGGTGGATGGCGATGTTGTTAACCCGGGTTATCAGCAATGGACAAAAGGCCAACGCATCAGTGACGTCTTTTACTCTCTTGATTCCGCCTTCAATCCCACTGCCGATGTGAATTATGCCTTAGTGATCCGGGAAATTAACCCTCAGCACAATATTCGTGTCCTCCAATTTAGCCTGGCAAATGCGCTGCTACACCCGGATAGTGATGATAACCTGACATTACATTCACGCGATCAAATCCTCATCTTTAACCGTTTTGGTGAAGATGACCTGAAACGAATGACTGACAATAAAAATGTCGACGATGTTACCGCCAAAAGTTTGCATCAGGCTCAGAAGCAGGCGCAATTTGATAAGCAGCAACAAGCCAAAATTGCTTCCGGAGGAGAAACTCTGGATACCTCGGGGATTACCACCAAACAGGTGGATTGGCTCTTTCAGGGGAAGCACATATCTAAAGAGCAAGTTCAGGATCTAAAAAACAATTCCCGCCGTGTGCTCATGGCTCAGGTGATTCTGAAGCTTCGCCAGCAAGCCATATATGGCAGCCCGGCCCAGTTAGTTGAAGTCCGCGGTGAAGTGAAGCACCCCGGACTTTACCCCATAACCCAACGCAATCATGTTAAAGACATCATTAATGCCGCGGGAGGACTGACAGAATACGCGTATACGCATAATGCCGAAATTGCCCGCACACTCATCCACAATCAAAGAAGCCATATCAATATCATCTCTTTTAACCTGAATAACGCCTTACTTGGCGATGCCCAGGCAAATCTAATCATTGCCCCTCGGGATAAAATTAATATTCTTCAGCAACCCGGTCTCAAAGAACAAAACACCGTGGATTTACGTGGTGAAGTGAAGTTTCCGGGTATCTACACAATCAGCAAAGGGGAAACGTTGCGGGATGTTATCAAGCGAGCCGGAGGATTAACACAATACGCGTATCCTCAGGGTGCTATTTTTACCCGGGAATCGCTGCGCTTAAAAGAAGAAAAACTGCTGAAGCATTACGCCGAAGACTTACGTAGCGAAGTGGCTAAGAAGTCCCTTACTGCAGGAAATAACTCCAGTGTGTTATCCGACCCTGACAAAACGTTGTCTTTTATCGATAAAGCCGCAAAAAGTAAGGCGCTTGGCCGATTAGTCATTCAATTGGATCAGATAGAAAAGGGAAATCTTCGGGCCGATGTGCCTCTGGAAGATGGCGATTTCTTGTTTGTCCCGACCTACAGCAATACTATATCTGTTATGGGGGAAGTTCAGGTCGGCATAACTTACCTACTTGATCCCCGTTTAGATGTGGACGATTACATAAATAAAGCCGGCGGAATGAAAAAACGAGCGGATGAAGATCGCGTCTTTGTGATCAGGGCAGATGGTTCGGTAATTAAACCCAACAATGGTTTCTGGTTTGGCCGTAGTTACGACTCTTTGGTTGCCGGAGATACCATTGTGGTCCCTGTCGATTCCGACTACCGGGATACTTTAAGCTTCTGGCAGGCCGCAACCCAAATTCTGTATCAGACCGGAGTTGCTATCAACGCACTGGATTTGAATTAGTAAAGATTAATGGCCTGCTATACCAAGCAGGCCTTGATATTTTTTCCTATAGGTTATTTATGACAAAGCAAGACATTTTTACAGATTCAGACCACAGAGAACCCCCTCACTACTATGCCCAGCAAGATGATGAAATTGATTTACGAGAACTGTTTGGCGCGCTATGGCACGGTAAGTGGATCATTATACTAACAACAATTATATTTGCAGCAGGGGCTGTCGCTTATGCTCTCCATTTACCCAATACATATAAATCGGATGCTTTGTTAGCGCCTGCCGATAATTCAGGCAATAGTGGGCTGTCGCAAATGGCATCTCAGTTTGGAGGGTTAGCCAGCTTAGCTGGCGTGAACCTTGCCAAAGGGCAAACCAGCCAGGCTGATTTAGCGGTGCAGGTGTTACAGTCACGCCAGTTTATTGAACAGTTTATCAAGGAGCATCATCTTCTTGTTCCGCTGATGGTAGCTAAGGGGTGGGATTTAGCTAGCAACAAACTGATTTATAATGATGAAATATATGACATCAGTAATAAGAAATGGCTACGAAAACCAAAAGGCTTAAGAGGAATTAAGCCTTCAGCACAAGAAGCCTATGAAAAATTCTCTAAAGATGTTTTGAATGTTTCACAGAACAAAGATTCTGGACTGTATACAATCAGTGTCTCTTTTTACTCTCCTTACCTTGCTCAGCAATGGGTTTCCTGGCTAGTTGAAGATATCAATAAAGTCATGCGGGACCGTACTATCGCAGAGACGACTAAAAACCTCAATTACTTAAAAGAACAACTAGAAAAAACCGCAGTTGCCGATATGCAAAGCGCCTTTTATAAATTAATTGAAGAACAAACTAAAAAGCTGATGTTGGCAGAAGTTCAAGATGAATTTGTATTTAAAACTATAGACCCACCATTTATTCCTGAAGAAAAATTCAAACCAAAGAGAATATCATTAGTTATTCTAGGTTCTCTTCTTGGCATTATTTTTGGTAGTTTATTTTCTTTAATAACAATTAAAATATCAAAAAGTTATGATGAAAAAAATTAAATCACTTGAATTAAATCTACTCTTAATCTCTTTAAAACGTAAAAATTACAATAAATCGTACATGTATATTTTTCTTTCTAAATATGGTTTATTTTCAAAAAAAAGAATTCAAAAAATAGCATTAGAAAATGGAAATGATAATAAGCTTAACAAAATAGCTTTAATTAATGCCATTTCTAGAAATATCACTGTAAAAAGACGAACTATAGAAGAAAATTTAATTAATTGTTTAAATTATGAACCAACAAATATAAGATGGATAATATCTTGTTTAGATAGTATATCAGATAGTAGACATTTTAATATCAATGAAAGATTATTGTCTCAATCACTAAGTATATATCTGAGTCAACTGAAATTATATTTAGATTACGATGTAAAAAAAACAAAAAAAGTGTTACCTTTTGGTCTAACAACATATAAACTTCATGGTGATATTTTCAAAAACCAACAACAAAGGATTTATAATTTATCTCGAGAATGCTCTAAAACTTTTCAAACACATACTAATATAATTTTATCTAAGATTAATAGTCTTTCAATAAGTGGTTTTTCAAATGAACATTAATGTAGATACTATAAAATCAAGTAATGTGATTCTAATCGGAGGAATTGACCGTTCAGGGACAACTAAACTAGGTTATGTTTTAACAAAAATAGTTAATGGATACTTTTTACCTGAAATATTTCCTATAACTATGACTGTTATACATCAACCCCAAAATTATTCTAAAGCTATCAAACAATTTTTTAACTCATACAGAGTAGAAAACCATGATATACCCTTATATAATGCTTTGATGAAAATTCAGCTTTTAGAGACAGATACCGCTAACATTCGTTTATGTGACTTTTGGCTCCAATTATCATCTAATCTAGATAGAACCATTATCGAAACTAGCCCTTTAAATTTAGAGATGTCACTACACATCAACAATCCATTTATATCAAAAATATATTGTTATCGAGATATAAATGAAGTATGGGCATCTCACAAAAAAATAAGCTGGGGACCGACAACTATTGTAGATATGATGAGAGACTACGAAAAAAGATTAACATTAATAAAAATGAGTAGCAATGAAACAAATACATGGTCAATAAATTATCTTGAAATACCAAAGATAGAGCAACTTATAGAAAATGATGATACATATGCTATAAACTTACCAGAATTCACAAAAAAACAGCATAATAAGGTAGCGGAAAAGTTTTCACACAAGATAAAAAAAGAAAAGATTTTTGACAAATATTTTTTTCAAAAATCCATAGTTTTGGATAGAACGGCTAAAAAACACAATTTTATCTCAATTCTTTTCTTTGAAGTTATGCAAATTATAGTAAGCTTACATAGAGTATTTACAACAAGATTTTTGTTATTAATAAGAAGTTTAAAAAGTGCAATTAAACAAAAATAAAACCTACATACTATCTATCTCTCTAATAGCATCAACACTTTATTCTATTGGCGGATACTCAGCATATAATGATATTAATATTTATTTTGTAGTTTTAGCCAGTTATCTTACTTTTTCATTTTTAGTAATCTCATTAAGTAGTTATAATAACAATACGAAATCAAAAAGACTTCTAACTTGTATTTTTTCTATACTGCTTTTATTAATAACACTTAACTTTATTCTTCCATTCGAAGCTTGGCTACTTCCTGGTAGATTAAAATATAAAATGTTTAATAATAGATCTGGGGTTCTTTATGCTATAGTAGTCATGTATATACCTTATTTATTAAGTGAAATAAAAAAAGGATATACCTTCTATATCACTGCAGGATTTTCTGCCATGGTAGTTCTAGTTTCATTAGGTAGAAATCCGTCTTTAATTTATTTTCTATTAATATTGTCAAGAATTGGATTTCGTAATATATTTTTAATTCCTCTCGGTATAACTGGAGCTTTCATTGCAATATTTATCGATAATGTAAGAGCTGTTGGTTTAAACTATGAATTAGTTGACAGATTCCTTTCTCTAAAATATTTAGAGTACTTTAATCATTCGGGGGAAGCAACTGTATTTGGGAGATTATATTCGGTATACATACATCATCCTTCATTTCAGGATATTTCTTTTTTTTCATATAAAACAATAATTTCACCAGTAATAGGTCTAATACCAGATTTTTTATCACCAATAGAGAGCACACCACATTTAGCTCGCTTAATTGGAGACCTTTACAATACAACTGGAGGTCTTCCTTTAGCAATTGAAGGTTTGTGGTATTTTGGTATTATCGGTATACCGACAATATATATTTTAACTTTCTTACCTATTTTTATTATTATAAAAATAAAAATAATAGGTAATGATATGAAAAAAGCATTATTATTATTTCTCTTTATAAACTCATTAAGAATAGATAGTGCTACAATATATGGTTTTTTCTTTAATGGAATGTTTATAATATTTATTCATTTAGCCATTGAAAACATATTACGCAGAATAAGTCATGAAAAAAGTATTACACATTGGAATCAATATAAATTCAGGTTTTTCTGGAAGAGCTATACAAATCCAAAAATTAATTAATTACACTCACGCAAAGCATAGCACTTTTTCTGTATATGGAGATGCTAAAAATAGTAATAGAAAACTACGGTTTATAGATTTATTAAGATTGTTAAAGTTATTCATCATAGATAAAGAAAATGACATATACATATTCCATGGTTGGTGGATGGGCTGCTTACTTATACCTCTATTGACTTTTAAGAAAAAAATAATATTTCAGTCGACATGTATAGGCTATGATGACTTTAATTCGATGAAAATTGGATTAAAAAAAATATGCATATTAGGAATTAATACTTTTATTGAACAAGGTATACCACAAGAAAAGGAAAATTCTATAGTTTACTCTAAAGAGAAATGCAATAAGATAACCTTGCCCAATATTTCAGATTTAAAAAAAGACTTAACAGATGCAAAAGAATTAACTAAGGGTTCTGTCATTCATTCAGGAGTAATTTCAAAAAGAAAAAGACAAATAGCATCAATATTTTTTTTAGAGAATATACCTTATATCAAAAAAGTTGATTTCTATGGTCCTTACAACGAAAATCATGATTCGGATGAAAATTATGTGAGAAAATTCAATTTAACAATAGATAATTCCTCTAAATCATTTTATCGAGGTGTTTATACCCCTAAGGAATTACCAGAAATATTAAAGTCATACGAGTATTTTTGTGTTTCATCATTGAAAGAAGGAATGTCAAATTTCTATATTGAATGCTTAGTTCATGGATTAAAACCAATCATATTACCAGGCTCAGATATAAGACTATTTAAACAACTTGATAAGATCTCTTCAAATAAAAATTATACCGATATATTTTTCTATCATCCGATAGAAGTTTGGAATAAAATACTAAAATAATGAAATAATGAAATAATGAAATAATGAAATTTATTATTTATAATATAATTATAACATTAACATCATCTTTTATCTATTATTATAAAAATGATATAGACGTAAAGAATTTCATCTTAGTATTATTTCTTTGTAATATTACGAAATCGTTTATATTCCCAATATTATTTGAAACAAAGAAATTCAGAAAAATTTATTGTAAAAAAACTCTATTTGGTGGTTCAATATTTTTTTTATTGTTAAATTATCCAATAACATTTCTAATTGATCAGGGGTTATACATAGTACCAACTCTTTTATGTTTCTCTTTTTACATGAAATGGTGTGGGGATATAAAAAAATCAGAAATTATTGTTATGTCTTTACCTTTATCATTAATATTTAATGAATTTTCATATTTTAATATAATTACGTTTACTCTTCTCTTGATTTATTTTTATTTTTATAAAAATGAAATAAAAGAAATTCATTCATGTTCTTTACTATATATTAAATCTTTTAAACATTCATACTATTTTATTTTTAGATCTTTAAATTCAAGTATTTCTGGCCAATCTGATGAATTAATCATATCACTTATTTCTCCTAATTTACTATCTGTAGTTAAAATCATAAAACTTATTTTTTCTTTATTTTCTAAAATACAGTATTTTTTCAATATAAATTATTATGAATCCGCATCTAAAACTAAAGAATATAATATCAAAAATAAAAGTGAACTCTACTATTGGCATTGTTTTTTTTCAATCGTTACATTGTTTTTCTTCCTATTTTATTCAATAGTTTTAATGCTACATTTTAGTAAATGTAACGTTTTATTCACATATTTGCCATTAATTGGCATATCTCTATTTCTGTCAAGTAAATTAGTTGGAGGTTGGTTAGGAGCATGGTTACACAATACTAAGTCAAATCTTTTTATTCTAAAATATCACCTATTACTACTTTTATCATACTCCTTTACTTTTTTATTATTTTTTTTATATAAGTTAGATTTTTTCTTAATGTCATCACTTATAAACTTTTCGTTTAATAGCTACGTTTATTTAACTTGGAAGGGAAATAGAAACAAAAATGTTGCATAATTTTTTAAAAAGACAAAAAATTCAAAAAATTACAAACTATATATTTAACAGATCATTCTTATTTAAAAAAATCAATAATCTGTACCTATATAATAACATATATAAGGAGAAATTGTTTTTTCCTGAAAAAGCTCATTATAAACTATTTAATTTGTTTTTCTTTAATTATAAAAAACACCTAACAAAAAAATATTTTCTTAATCTAGAAATAGATATTAAACCAAAGTATTTCATTGACTGTGGTGCTTTTATTGGAGGAGTCACTCTATCAGCTTTAGATAAATACAAATCACTAGAAAAAGTTATCGCAATAGAACCATCACCTCTGACTTTTTCATGTTTACAAAAAAATCTACCGCAAAAAGTTATATCACTTCAAAAAGCACTCAGCCAGGAAAAAGGAATACTAAAATTATATCTTTCCAAAACTCATACTGATAACTCACTTAGTGAAAAAACAGAAAATAGCAATGGTAAATCTATACCTGTAGAGGCAATCACTCTAAAAGACATTTTTCATGATTATCAAATTGATCCTGATTTTACTTTATTGAAAGTCGAAGCTGAAGGGTTTGAAAACGAAGTGATTCTAGGCCTTGATGAAATCAGTCCAAAATATATAGTAATTGATATTTCTCCAGAAAGAGAAGGGGAAAGCTGCTTTAGCGATATAAATAATTTACTGAAAGATAAATATATTATCAATCATAATAATAAAACAGCGACAGCTATAAGAAAATTGTAAAAACACAATGAATAATAGCAATCTAAAAATATGTATTACCACAAAAACATTACAGAGAGGTGGTGCGGAAACATATATTTTAACTATTACAAAAGAACTAGTGAAATTAGGATATGATATACATATATATTATTTTGAAAGTCATAAGGATGATTACTATAATGAACTAACTAAAGCAGGCGCATATGTAGAATTTATAGGTAAATTATCAACTACTTGTTTATTAAAAACAGTGATAAACTATTATTTAAAATTAAAAAAAGAAAATTTCAATATAATATTTGACAATTCGCCTATTATATCCTGCTTTAGTAGATTATTGGGCTTTAAAAGAAAAATAATCTATTTGGAACACTCCGTATGGGAAAACTATAATTCAATAACCAGATTGTTAAACAAATTAACATATAGCCTAATATCTATTGTTATATGTTGTTCAGAACAAGTTTATAAGTCCAATGGTTGTAGAGGCATTGTATTAAAGAATCCTATACAGATTCCAAACCTTGATAATTCAGCAATACAAAAAGAAATAAGAAACATATCTAAAGGAAAAAAAATAATAATCAATATTGCAAACACTAGCACTGTGAAAAATCAAACCCACCTTATAGAAGCATTTAATAAATTAAGTAATAAAGATACTTTACTAATAATAATTGGCGATAGAAGAGATAACTATGTTAATTTAAAAAATGAAATAGAAAAATCTTATAGAAAAAAAGATATATTTTACCTTGGCCCAAAAAGTAATACTGAGGTCCTGCAATACTTAGCATGTTCTCATATATTTTGCCTGACATCCCAATATGAAGGATTACCAATATCTTTATTGGAAGCGATGTCATTAGGCAATGTTCCTGTTTGTTATTCTGTTGGTGGTATTCCAAATGTCGTTAATAGTACTTGTGGAGTTCTTGTCCCTCCGTATAATATAGATATATTAGCAGAAGAAATTGATAAACTCTTAATTGATGACAATACTTATGAGAGCATGTCTAAAAAAGCAATCTTAGTAATAAAAATGAATCATGACATTCAAAAATATATACAAAGCTTACAAATTATTTTCCAAAAGATATGAAAAAACACACTTTTACTATTATTCAAAACTCAATAAAAACAACCTACCTATTTCGAGCGAGTTATATAAAAATATTAATCTCATTAGGAGATGTTTATATCATAGCTCCCAATGATGACACAGAATCAAAATTAAAGCTGGAGGAGATTGGGGCTCATGTATATGGTATAAGAAGTCATACATCAATACTTAATCTTCTACACTCTATTATCACAATGAACTTTTTAACTTTGAAACATGTACTGATGGGCTCTACAATAATTAGTCATTTTATAGTTACAACACTTCTAATATACCCAAGTTTAATTTTTACAAAAAAACCTTGTTTTATATATACTGAAGGACTAGGGAGCTTCATCGCAAAATCGACTCTTGCTCAAAAAATACTAAAATTTCTTCTGAATAGAAAAAGATTTATACGGTTATTTTGCAATAAATCAGATAGATTTATATTAGGTAATCCAGATGATTATGTGTCTAATGGTATAGGTATTGATATTGATAAATTCAAACCAAGAAAAAAAGATATAAGAGAAAAATTCAACTTATTGTTTGTTGGTAGATTAATTTCAGATAAAGGAATAAATGATGCTATACACATATTTAAACAACTAGAAAAAAAATATGACATATGTTTAACAGTAGTTGGGAGTATATATCCTAATAACCCTACATCTTTAAATCAAGAATCAATAAATAACATAAAAAAGGAATATAAGAGTAAAATAAATTTTATTGGATATACAAAAGAAATAACACATTATTATGAATCATCAGATATATTGTTACTTCCATCTATTAGGGAAGGGTTTCCTGTTTGTATTATGGAAGCTAGTTCAATGGGTATACCCTCAATTGGATATGATGTTCCAGGAGTAAGTGATGCTATAGAAAATGGAATAAACGGCTATAAAGTGCCACTAAAAAACATTAATGAATTAATGAAAGTGACCGAATATCTGTTAGATAGAAAAGTTTTAAATAATCTAAGACACTCTTGCAGAAAACATGCTGAAGTTTATTTTGATTCAGAGATAAAAAACAAGGAGTTTATAAATCTAATTTACAAAAAAATTTGTTAAATATTACCTAAATAACTGCTCCTAATTATACTTCACTTTTATCGGACCGTAACAACTACCGAGGAATGGTAATATGTTATCCAGATAAGTAACGTACTCACCGTAATAATTGCTACATATTTTCACACTGATAATTCTGGGTCAACGTCTCATACAAAGCGTGCCAAAGTTTCTCTATTTTATTCACCTACAGAGGATAAACTGGCTGAAACAGAAGAATAAATTTTGGATTTTACTTCAACCAACTCTGGGACTTTTTACTTTTATAATTGATGTAATTGTCAACGATCAACATGATTGTTTTTGCCCGACGGTACTGGCGTTTCAAGCTTCGCAATAAACAGCTCGAAGCTCTTACTAGTGCTGGAAACATATGTAACTTTCTCTGTTATCATATGCAGCGCTCCAGCCATATAATGTTTGGCATTTACCCCGGCGTAGCCACTTTCTTTTGTTGATCTTTCCCTTATTCATCCTGTCTGCACCTGATTTCGGATTCGGTTGACCGATGGACGGTCAATAAGTAGCAGGCCTCCAGATGCCAGTATGTCCGTCAGCTAGTATGACATTCAAACGTCATAATAGTATTTATCTCTTTTTTCAAGCATTTTTTTTGATAATTCGGCGTCGCTTCGCACGTTTAGGTAATGTTAGAATCATGGCTCTCGGTACTGTTTTGTTCGTTTTCTTTATTTGGCAACTTATCAAATCGCGCTAACGCTACCAGGTTCCTTTCTTTTTATTCTTCGGTGAACTACATTTAGGAACAGCTATTTAGAATCAAGAAATTTAGAAATTTAGAAATTCAATAAAAAAATATACTTTTTTATCCTACACTACGTATGTGAACATTAATTGTAGATAAAATGTGAACAGCATTAGATCTATAGTAATGAATGGCACAAACAAGGACAGTTAAACTCATGTTACCTATGTTAATCAGTATCTTCTTTGTTTCTTTTGTTTCACTGTTCTTCTTGAGAAAAGTAGCTCAAAAGATTGACTTAGTTGATATCCCTAATACCAGAAAGCAGCATCACGGAACAATTCCATTAGTCGGAGGTATTGCCATTACCGTAACACTAGTCTGTATTCTGACTATCAATCCGGACCTTTTACAACATGTAGATTTATATCTTTTTTGTATTATCGTCCTTGCTCTTTTGGGTGCTCTGGACGATAAATATGATTTAAGTGTTTCTCTGCGGATGGGAATACAAGCCGCCTTATCTGTATTAGTGTTATATAAAGGAAACCTATCTCTTGAATCCTTTGGCAATTTACTGGGCTCTGGCAATATCGAACTGGGGAGCTGGGGGGTAATAGTAACAATAATCGCTGTTATCGGTGCAATCAACGCCTTCAATATGGTCGATGGAATTGATGGCCTTCTGGGAGGGTTAGCCATTGTCACCTTCTCAAGCTTAGGTATATTATTAACAATTCAGCAACAGACGATGCTAGCGCAATTTTGTTGGATAATCATTACGACTCTTCTACCTTATATCGCCATGAATTTAGGCTACTGTGGAAAAAAACGTAAAGTGTTTATGGGAGATGCAGGCAGTATGGTGATCGGGTTTACCGTTGTGTGGCTCTTAATGGCGCTGAGCCAAACCAATACTTCAACGGTAATATCAAATGTGTCAATGAAACCCGTTACCGCATTATGGATTATTGCAATTCCTTTAATGGATATGACCGCAATTATGATAAGGCGCATGCTACAAGGCCGTTCACCATTAAAACCAGACCGGGGGCATCTTCACCATATACTTCAACGCATTGGATTTAGCACTTATCAAACTTTAGTCATTATTGTTTCACTTGGTGCTTTTTTTGCTCTCATCGGTATTTTCGGAGAATACGCTAATATTGCTGATGAATGGATGTTTATTGGTTTTATGATTTGCTTCATTGGGTATTATTACGTTTTAAATTACTTAGAAAATATGACAACACCTCATTTGGAAACCGAAGCATCTCATTCACATAACAATACATCTATCACTGAAAATTAGATATGGCGCATATGGTATTGAAATCCAATAAAAGATGATTAAATCACTACAATATAACCTCAAGACCGTCTACAATGTTGTTGAAAGTTTAATCAACTTTTAACATCGATGTTAATAATGATATATCAGTAAAGGAATAGGCTATGAAGAAAATCGCAATGGCTTTAATAATTGCCTTGGGAATGACTGCTCCAACATTCGCAGCTACTGGTGCTGGCGCAGGTGCTGGAGCTACAACGTCAACAGGTGGAGCTGGTGCCGGAGCAGGCGCTGGTGCCGGAGCAGGCGCTGGTGCTGGTGCCGGAGCAGGCGCAGGTGTTGCTGGTGGTGGTGTTGCAGCAGGTGGAGCAGCAGGGGCTGCAGGGGCTGCTGTCGGAGGAATTTCAGCTGCAGCGGTGGCTGGTGTCGCAGCGGCGGCGGTTGCTGCTGCAGCCGTAGTTAGTAGTAATGATGATGATGACACTACAGCAACCACCACTTCTGTTAGTTCTGCTCAATAGTGTTATACACAAGCATCAAAAGCAGCTGCTGTCACGGCGGCTGTTTTTTTACGTCTCAACTAAGGAATCTGTATTCGGGTATGATTCGCTATCTATATTTTATTTTTTCTCTGTGGCTTTTATTGTGTTTGTCTGGCTGTTCTCAGAACACACAAGATTTATCAGACACAATGAAATCCGCTTTTATCGGCCCCATAGATACTAATATCTCACCAACAAAAATTTATACTATCCCCTATGCCAGTATGCTTACCCGGTTAGGGGATAACCCCGAAGCATTATTGATTTTAACCTGGGTCGAAGGTAAATCATCACCACATACTCTGAAATGGCTGTCTGCTAGTAAAGAACTCATCGCCACAAAAAGTGGCAGAGTCATCAAGACCGTTAATTTAAAAGCAGGAAACCTGATTTCATTACGTTCATCCCGGCCGGATCCGTTGTCGTTAAACCTGACAAAAGCAAACACCCCGAAAGAATGGCATTACCAAATTAGCTGGCAACCCGGTTACCACTCGAATTATCAGGCAATATCCAAATTTATGGTTAAAGATATTGAAGAAAAAGAGATTCTCACAAAAGCAAAGTCTCTTTTACATGTAGTTGAACAAGTAACCATTCCAGCACTTAACTCAACGTACCAAAATGACTACTGGCTAAATCCACAAAATGGTCATGTTGAAATAAGTAAACAATACCTTTTTCCAGGTTCAAAAAAAATCATGCTGTCCATAGCGAAACCTTATTACGGAGATCAGTAAATGCATTATTTTTTCCGAACCTGCGCCCTTCTGAGCTGCTTGCTTTATGTTCCGCTTATTCAAGCCACGCCAACCATAATTAATGTTCAGTATGGTTCGTTTGTTCCCAACTATTCTACCCAATTCGAACGCCAGCTTCGCTTTAAACAGGTACCAAGAGCGGATAAAGCCGTATTAACAACCCTTACAGCATTAGGTCTTCGTCAACAAAATATCGACTGGTTAAACTCCCGTATTTACGATCTATCGTCACCGGAGCAACTCAAAAAAAGAGTGATGGACATATTGGTCGATCAATATGACCTGGCAGATAACCAGACAAAATATACTTTGCAGGGTTTAATGCAGTTTATCAAAAAATCGACATTTGGCCACAGAATACTGATGCCCCTTGATCCGGACATTACCCGTTTAAATCCTCGTTTAAACCCTCGCCTCAAAGGCAAGTGGCGCATTCTGCTAAAATCCGGAAAACATACAAACAGCATCACCATTATGGGCAACGTATTTAACCCAGGCATATATCAGTGGCATAATTTTAAAAGTGCGCGTTTCTATTTAAACGATACTGACAACATGGACAACGTGAATACAGAGGTTACTGTTATACAGCCGGACGGAAAAATTGAAACCCATCTGGTGAAACAGGAAGGCATCCTTCATTTTCAGGATATTGCTCCAGGAGCTATTCTGTATGTGCCCTTTTCTTTTATCTCTTCTTCCTTGCATCCGCTGAATACAATGGAAGATCCAAACCAACTCATTATTGAATTACTGAGAAATCGCATACGATGATAAAAATACGCCCAACCAGACGATCTCCGTTATCATTACTCATTTTTATTGTAGTCTGCTTTCCTGGACATCCGGTTTTTGCCAATACCGATCCCTTTAGTGGTCCTGTTCTGATTCACTCACAATCGGATTTTGGCGGAGTGGGTTTGATGCAGATGCCAACGGCACGAGTAATGGATGATGGTGAATTTACTTTTGGTATCACTAATAATGATGACTACCTTAACTATACCGTATCCCTACAACTCTTCCCCTGGCTGGAAACCAACATCCGCTATACTCAGGTTCATGAATTACTGTACAGCCAAGATGAAAGCTTTAGTGGCGATACTGATTACACCGACAAGTCCATCGATGTGAAAGCCGTGCTTCTTAATGAAGGAAAATTATTGCCTCAGGTTGCTGTAGGGCTTCGAGACATTGGTGGTACCGGATTGTTTGATAGCGAATATATTGTGGGCAGTAAACAACTTGGGCCTTTGGATTTTACCCTTGGTATTGGCTGGGGCTATATCGGTAACCGCAATAACCTTGGCGCAGAAAAAACCGGCTACGATTGTGGACGAGGAACAGGATACACAGGTAACGGTGGCAGTGTGGATCTGGCCCGGATGTTTACCGGTTGTAAATCACTGTTTGGCGGTATCGAATATCAAACGCCCTATTCTCCTCTGACCATTAAGGTAGAATACGACGCAAATGACTACCGCAGTGATTTTCCCGTCACGAGAGGTGCCGATGTCATGGTGGTTAACACACCGTGGAATATTGGTCTGATTTACACTATGGCTGACTGGGCACGCCTGCGCCTTAGCTATGAACGGGGAAACACATTAACAGCTGGCATTTCCTTAGGTACGAATTTCGATAAGCTTCGTCCGAACTGGGATGATGAAAAAAAACCGGATTACCAACCTAAGCATGCTAGCCCTACACTGACCAATGAAGAGTGGCAGAAGCTTTCTGAAGATCTGAAAAAAATCGCAGGATATAAAGATCTTTCGATCTATCAGAGTGATAAAAGCCTGACAATTAAAGGCTCTCAACGTAAATACCGTGATAGAAAGGAAGCAGAAGAGCGTGCATCTTTGCTAATCGCCAATAGTGGTATTAATTCCGATACTTACCATATTATCGAAACGTCGAATAGCCAGGCACTGACAGAGACAGTAATTAACGCTCATGCATTCAAACGGGTCGCCGACGCAGACTACCCGAATGCAACGTTTAATGACGCAAGTTACCAGCAACAACCTTCTCCCATTCAAGGGGAAAAAATCACAACGCCTGAAAAAGACTGGAATTTTGGTTTATCTCCAGTCTTACAGCAATCATTCGGCGGGTCTGAAAGTTTTTATATGTACGCAATTGGCGTAAAAGCGAATGCCGGATACCGGTTAAATGACCATTTTCTTTTCTCAAGTAGTCTGTACGGAAACGTCTTTGATAACTACGACAAATTCAAATATACCGTACCGCCAGATGGCACAACATTGAAAAGAGTCAGAACATTAGCTCGTAAATACTTTAACCAAACATTTCGTATCAGTAATTTACAGCTAACGTATCTTGACCACTTTGGTGATAATATTTATACCCAAGCCTATGCCGGCTATTTGGAATCCATGTTTGCCGGGGCTGGCAGTGAAATTCTGTACAGACCAATGAATACAAACTGGGCAATTGGCCTGAATGGCGCTTACGTTAAGCAAAGAGATCCAGATACTGTCTTTGGCATTTATGATAAAGAAACTCACTACGATCCTACCATTGGCCGAAATTACTTTGTTCAGACAGGCACCCTGACCGGCCATGCAACTTTGTACTGGCAGCCTAAATTCTGGTCCGCATTTGATAATTCATTATTAAAAATAAGCGCCGGGCAATATTTAGCTGAAGACAAAGGTGTCACCGTCGATTTTTCTAAACAATTTTCCAGTGGCGTCATTGCTGGGGTTTACGCAACAAAAACCAATCTTTCTGCTTCAGAATATGGGGAAGGCAGCTTTACCAAAGGATTCTATATCTCTATACCATTCGACTTAATGACGGTTAAACCAAGTACCAGTCGTGCCAATATTTCATGGCAACCTCTGACCCGTGATGGGGGACAAAAACTGGGACAGAAATTTAACTTATATGGCATGACAGACGCCAGAGCGCCCTGGTATACCAGACCCATACGTAACTAATTTTCACAAAATGCACATACTGAATCATGTTTAATCCTCAATGCGTCTTAATGGATTAAACATGACTATGTACTAACCTAATAACCATCATAACTTTGTGCTTGACTATTATGGGCGTTATTATGAAATGGTTTACAGCTTACTCTATTGAACAGTATTATTTTACTGAAAAATTTAAAGTAGATATAAAGGGATCATTTTGATAATACCAACCATTATTGCTGGTGGCAGCGGTTCCCGGTTGTGGCCGGTATCACGCTCACTATACCCCAAACAGTTTTTGGCATTACAATCCGAGAAGCTTTCAATGCTTCAACAGACGTTAATGCGAATAAAAGATCTTGACTGTCAATTACCGATTACCATCTGTAGTGAAGAGCACCGGTTTATTGTTGCAGAACAACTAAATCAGATAAATCAACTGGGAAGCATAATATTAGAGCCAGCCGGACGAAATACGGCACCCGCAATAGCGCTAGCGGCTCATTCCGTTGCTAAAAACGATCCTTTATTATTAGTTCTTCCTGCCGATCATCTAATTCAAGAACCAGAAAAATTTATTGAAGCAATAAATAAAGCGATTCCACTAGCAAATAGCGGAGAAATGGTGACTTTTGGTGTGGTTCCTCAACATGCTCATACCGGTTATGGTTATATTAAACAGGGTTCTGCCATTGAACAGGGATTCACTGTTGAAACCTTTGTTGAAAAACCCGATAAAACAACAGCTCAGCAATATCTGGAAAGCGGTAATTATTATTGGAACAGCGGTATATTCCTCTTTAAAGCATCAAAATACATATCAGAATTGAAAAAATACAGACCGGACATAAATAATGCCTGCAGTCAGGCATTGGTCGATTCATCTATAGATAGCGACAAAGATTTTATCCGAATAAATAAACAAATTTTTCTCGATTGCCCTTCTGAATCTATAGATTATGCCGTTATGGAATCAACATCGAATGCTGTCGTTGTGCCTTTAGATGCAGGATGGAGCGACGTAGGGTCATGGAGTGCCCTTTGGGATGTTAGCGAAAAAGATGATCAGGGTAATGCAACTTATGGCGATACCATACAGATCGATTCAAAGGACTGTTTTATCCGCAGTGAGTCCCGTTTAGTTGCAACCATCGGTTTAGAAAACATGGCCGTCATTGAAACAAAAGACGCTGTTTTGGTTGCCCACCAAGATAAAGTACAAGATGTAAAAGCAATTGTAGCTAAACTAAAAGAAGCCAGTCGTTCTGAACACATATTGCATAGAGAAGTCTATCGCCCCTGGGGTAAATACGAATCTATTGATAATGGCACCCGGTATCAGGTCAAACATATCATGGTAAAGCCTGGCGAAAAGCTATCGCTACAAATGCATCATCACAGAGCGGAACACTGGATTGTGGTCAGTGGTACAGCCAAAGTGACAAACGGCGATAAAACGTTTCTGGTTACAGAAAATGAATCGACGTATATTCCGGTCGGAACGGTACATGCGTTAGAAAACCCAGGGAAAGTACCGCTAGAAATGATCGAGGTCCAATCCGGATCATATTTAAAAGAAGATGATATTGTTCGTTTTGAAGACCGCTATGGTCGACTATAAAAATAAGTGGTTAAAATGATAACTAACAAGTCCAGCATGCTAACTTCTGAAGTTATTGCCAAAAGTGGTATTAATTTTGGTACCAGCGGCGCCCGGGGTTTAGTCTCTCAATTTTCGGTTAATGCCTGCGCCGCCTTTACTCACGCTTTTGTTTCTCACATAGAAAATTCATTTGAATTTGATTCCGTTGCTCTGGCTATTGATAACCGCCCAAGCAGTTATGATATGGCCATGAGTTGTGCTGAGACGCTGAAACAACGAAATATAAAACCGGTATTTTATGGTGTCATCCCTACACCGGCATTGGCCTATA
Source organism: Vibrio salinus (assembly GCF_021272385.1). Classification (GTDB taxonomy): domain Bacteria; phylum Pseudomonadota; class Gammaproteobacteria; order Enterobacterales; family Vibrionaceae; genus Vibrio; species Vibrio salinus. The sequence goes on along the minus strand of NZ_JAJSDZ010000007.1, from coordinate 396,001 downwards.
CGGCAATGAAACAATCCATACCATCCATTATGGTGACAGGAAGCCATATCCCATTTGACAGGAATGGCCTTAAGTTTTACCGACCCGACGGAGAAATCGATAAAAGAGATGAGCAAGCCATTGTCAATGCCCGGGAAGAATTCAATCCAATTAACGAAATTACGGATATAGAAATCAATCCTTATGGTGGATTAGATTATATAACACGTTATACCAGCTTATTCGACACCAACACGTTATCTGGTCTCAGAATAGGTATTTATGAGCACTCCAGTGCGGGTCGCGAATTATATTCAAAATTATTTTCGGATCTGGGAGCCGATGTTATTTCACTGGGCCGGACTGATAAGTTTGTGCCAATTGATACAGAGGCAGTCACAGAAGATGACCAAAAGCGGGCAATAAAGTGGTCAGAGAAGTATCAGTTTGATGCTATTTTTTCAACGGATGGCGACGGAGACCGTCCCCTGGTCGCCGATGAAAATGGTCAATGGCTACGCGGCGATATTCTGGGAATACTAGCAGCAAAAGCTTTATCAATTGAGGCACTTGCCATACCGGTTAGTTGCAATACATCTGTTGAATTAACCTCTTATTTTAAACACACATCAAGAACTAAAATCGGCTCGCCATACGTAATTGATGAATTCGCATCACTAACTCGTAAATACTCATCCGTCGCAGGATTTGAAGCCAATGGCGGATTCTTATTAGGCTCTGATGTCCCTTTTTCTGGACAAGTGATTTCCGCCCTTCCAACACGTGATGCTGTTTTACCATTTATTATGCTGCTTTATTTAGCAAAACAGAAAAACGTTCACATCTCTTCACTGGTTAGCAAATTACCGAAACGTTTCACAAACAGTGATCGTTTAAAAGAATTTCCGAAAGAACAAAGTGAAAATATAGTTCACCAATCAAACCTCTCTCCACAAAAATTTATCGATGACTTAGGGTTTAGAGATATTGCCGTTTCTGACATTAATTCACTCGATGGTGTTCGTTTTACCTTATCGACGGGAGATATCATACACCTGAGACCATCAGGCAATGCTCCTGAACTCAGATGCTATGCCGAGTCCGATTCTATAGAGAAAGCAAGAGATTTGGTAACAACAGTCTTAAATAAAATTCAGTCGTTAAAACTATAGAATCCAAGGCTTCCAGGGGCAAAAATAGGAAATATCACCTGAAATCGCTTTTCTATTTTGAGACTAAAACAGAAAAGCGATCCTTACAAACAAAACACCAATATAAATAATATAGGAATGCAGTATACTTAGTTTTCTTATATAACGAATAATTGAGAAAGCTAATAGTGGTAATCTGAGGTTTATGCTGGCTCAATCAGAAACAAAGTCTGATTAACATTAAATATGCATTTTTTTATTGGTAATTCTGCTCTCACAATCATTATATTCTGTTTGACGATTCTGGCTTTAATCAAATTTCAGAACACACCTCATATTGTGTTTGGTGTTTCTCTGTTAGTTCTGATTACAACAAAACTGGTTTCAACACAGCAGGTACTGGATAGTTTTTCCAATATAGGATTGTTAACTCTTATTATGTTAATGACCTGCTCATTAGCACTGGAAAAAACGACCCTGCTTCGGAGGATCGCAAGAAAAATCATCACGCCCAGTTATCATTCAACCTGGCTACGCTTATATATTTTTACCAGTATTACTTCTGCATTTCTCAACAATACCGCTGTCGTTTCGACCCTACTGGCACCTATACGCAATAATATTCATCATCCAGCCAGCAAGCTACTAATTCCTTTATCCTATGCCGCTATTTTGGGCGGTACGCTAACTCTTGTAGGTACCTCAACGAATCTCATTGTTAACAGTATGGTTATCGACATGGGGTTACCACCTCTGGAATTTTTTGATTTTACCTTAATCGGTAGCATCATCTTGATACTTGGTGGTATCACTCTATATTTTTTATCTAAATATTTACCAACAATTGCAGAAGATAAAAAATTAGCTACTGACTACTTTATTGATATGACAGTAATGCCGACTTCAAAACTCATTGATCGTAGTGTTGAGGGTAATGGGCTAAGAAATCTTGAAGAGCTTTTCCTTGTGGAAATTATCAGAGACAACCGCCTTATTTCTCCCGTCTCACCTAACACAATAGTACGCTCCAATGATCGCTTAATTTTCAGTGGAGACATAACAAAAATTCAACGTTTATCCGAATTTGATGGCTTAATCTCCTTTGCCGGAGAAAGTGGCTTGCCGATGGATAACCTGACAGAAGTGCTTATTCGACCGGAAAGTATCCTTGTCGGTCAAACACTTAAAGAATCGGGTTTTCGCGCCCTTTTTGATTCGGCTGTCTTAGGAATAAAACGGGATGGAGAGAAACTTTCAGGAAAACTGGGGCAGATAGAACTGAAAGCCGGTGACTACCTTATTTTGGCAACCGGGGAAGATTTCAATACCCGCAGAAACATTAACAAGAACTTCTACTTAATTTCCGGCGCAGTGGAAACCGAACAGGTATTATCCGGTTTCAGGGAAATGATTTCAGTGTGGGGTTTTTTATTCGTCATCATGCTGGCGGCATGCAAACTTATCCCTCTGTTTAACGGATTATTAATATTACTTGCAGTGCTCATTTTTACTGGTTGTCTGTCTGCAAACGAAATCATGCAGAGACTGCCACGTAATATCTGGTTAATCATTGCCTCTGCACTTTTGATGTCAAATGCTTTGCAAAATTCGGGAGCGCTGAACTCTATGAATGAATGGCTGTTAACGAATAGTTGTTCATTTTCACCCTTTATCGGATTAATCACCATCTACTTTATTACCTGGTTAATGACAGAACTGATGACCAATAATGCTGCTGCTGCATTAATTTTTCCTGTGGCTTATGGCTTATCGACCAGTTTAAATATTGCACCAGAACCTTATATACTGGCCGTTGCTTTTGGTGCAAGTGCCAGTTTTATCAGCCCATATGGCTATCAGACAAATCTGATGGTTTACAGTGCAGGAAATTACTGTCTTAATGATTTTATGCGTATCGGACTCCCAATCAGCATCGTTTATGGGAGCATCGTAATAACAATGCTGGGTTTATTCTATTTGTAAACCAACATGAAAAATGTTCAGTCAGGAAGAAAAAATGACATTAACACCTAAACGTATGACACATTTAAAGCAACTGGAAGCGGAATCCATTCATATTATGCGTGAAGTGGCTTCTGAGTTTGATAACCCCGTCATGCTGTATTCCGTCGGTAAAGACTCGTCAGTCATGTTACACCTTGCCCGAAAAGCTTTTGCTCCCGGCATCCCGCCATTTCCATTAATGCATGTCGATACCACATGGAAATTTAAGGAAATGATTCAGTTCCGGGACTATATGGCAAAAAAATTAGGAATGAAACTCATTGTTCATCAAAATCCGGAAGGATTAGCAATGAATATCAACCCTTTTGTTCACGGCAGTGCAAAACATACCGATATCATGAAAACTCAGGGGTTAAAGCAGGCTCTGGATAAATATCAGTTCGATGCGGCTTTTGGTGGTGCGCGCCGTGATGAGGAAAAATCCCGAGCCAAAGAACGAGTGTATTCGTTCCGTGATGAACACCACCACTGGGATCCAAAAAACCAGCGTCCGGAGCTATGGAATATCTATAATGGTCGGGTTAATAAGGGGGAAAGTATCCGGGTGTTCCCATTATCGAACTGGACTGAACTCGATATCTGGCAATATATCTATCTGGAAAACATTGAGATTCCAACTCTGTATTTTGCGAAAAAACGCCCGGTCGTAGAACGAGATGGAACGCTGATTATGGTCGATGATGATCGTATGAAATTAAAAGAAGGTGAGGTCATTGAAGAAAAAATGGTCCGTTTCAGAACATTAGGCTGTTATCCATTAACCGGAGCTATCGAGTCGCAGGCAACCACGCTCCCGGAAATTATTCAGGAAATGCTTCTGACCACCACTTCAGAAAGACAGGGACGCGTCATAGATAATGACAGCTCAGGGTCAATGGAGAAGAAAAAACGCGAAGGATACTTCTGATGAGTTCACCATACGAACAAAAAAAACACCAAAGTAAGGGGGATGTGGTTTGGCATCACTCTACCGTCACGCATCAGGATCGTGTACTCCAGAAAGGACAAACTCCGGTTGTGCTTTGGTTTACCGGACTGAGTGGCTCAGGAAAGTCAACTATCGCGAATGCGGTTGAAAGCCAGTTAATGCAACAGGGTAAGTACAGTTATTTGCTTGATGGTGATAATGTCCGCCATGGGCTAAATAAAGATTTAGGGTTTAGCGATACAGACAGAGTCGAAAATATTCGCCGTATTGGTGAAGTTGCCAAGCTGTTCGTTGACTCTGGCTCTATTGTTTTAACGGCATTTATCTCCCCATTTATTAGCGACCGGGAACAAGTTCGCAAAATTCTGGAACCTGACCCGTTTTTAGAGGTGTTTGTCGATACCCCTCTCGATATATGTGAATCTCGCGATCCCAAAGGACTGTATAAAAAAGCCCGTGCCGGTGAAATTAAGCAGTTCACCGGTATTGATTCAGAATATCAGGCTCCGGTTAATCCTGAAATTCATATCAAAACTGCAGAATACTCTATTGAAGAATGTGCCATTCAGGTCGTGAATAAACTTGAAGGATTAGGCTATCTGAAAGGAGCACAATAACTTATGCATTATGATGTATTTAACGGCGATGCGGATGGGATTATTGCGCTACTGCAATTACGTTTGGCAGAGCCTAAAGAAAGCGTACTGGTTACCGGCGTAAAACGTGATATTAAGTTACTAAGTCAGGTTGAAAAAGCGGGAGATGCTTCTTCAGTCACCTGTCTGGATATATCGATGGAAAAAAATCAGGAACCATTACTGACTCTGCTAAAAAAACAGATCCCGGTATTCTATTGTGACCACCATAGAACGGGCGACATTCCTGATTCATCAAACCTTGATGTGTTAGTTAATCTGGATGCCGAAGTATGCACCAGCCTGTTAATCAATCAAAAACTGCAAGGTAAATATGTTCACTGGGCAACTGCTGCTGCATTTGGTGATAACCTGCATAAACGAGCTCTGGCACTGGGGGAAAAAGAAGGGCTGAATCAGGCTGATATCGATTTTCTCTGTGAATTGGGAACCCTGATTAACTACAACGGATATGGTGCAACGCTTGACGATTTGCATATTCCACCAGCCAAATTATTTAAACAGCTGTTAGCCTACCCTGACCCATTTTCTTTAAGAGATGATCTTAATTCACCTTTTTATGCTCTTAAACAAGGTTATGATCAGGATTATGTCAATATTGAAAATTTAACACCTAGTGAAGATAACTCAATTTGTTGTGTTTATGAATTGCCCTGTGAGTCCTGGGCAAGGCGTGTCAGCGGGGTGTTTGGTAACGAACTCGCGAACCAGTCACCAGATTTAGCTCATGCCGTATTAACGCTAAATGCCAGCGGCAATGATTATACCGTCAGCGTGCGGGCACCTCTGAATAATCGCACCGGTGCCGATGAAGTTTGCACTCAGTTTGCCACCGGTGGAGGCCGTAAAGCAGCAGCCGGAATCAATGCGTTACCTGTGGGTGAGAAGGCTAAATTTATTAAAGTATTAACAAAGTTTTTCAGTAATCAGTAATCGGTAAAAATCCCCCCTGATAACTGCAAACTAACACACTGAAAAACTAATAAGGAATTTATAGTTATGTCCCATTCATCAGAATTGATTGCAGAAGATATCGAAGCTTATTTAAAAATTCATGAGAATAAAGATTTATTACGTTTTCTGACATGTGGAAACGTAGATGATGGAAAATCGACCCTAATCGGGCGCTTGCTCTATGATAGCAAACTGATTTACGAAGATCAGATGGCAGCTATCGAGAAGGACTCACAAAAGTTTAATACCACGGATCAGGCTTTTGACTTAGCGTTACTGGTTGACGGACTTCAGTCAGAGCGCGAACAAGGTATCACCATTGATGTCGCTTACCGTTATTTCTCAACCGACAAGCGTAAGTTTATTATCGCCGATACTCCGGGGCATGAGCAATACACCCGTAATATGGCCACAGGTGCATCAACCTGCGATCTAGCAATTGTGATGGTCGATGCACGCCATGGCATTCAAACCCAGACTCGTCGTCATAGCTATATTTGTAGTTTACTTGGTATAAAACACGTCATTGTCGCGGTTAACAAGATGGACCTAATGGACTATAGCCAGGAAGTTTATCAGAAAATCAAAACAGACTATCGTGATATGGCAACCCACTTAAATATTGATGATATTCGCTTTGTTCCTATTTCTGCGTTGCTGGGCGACAACGTTGTTACTCCGAGCGAGAATATGGACTGGTATCCAGGTGCAACATTAATGAAGCTTCTGGAAACCGTTAAAATTGATAAAGATAAAAATCTGGATCAAATGCGTTTCCCTGTGCAATACGTCAATCGTCCAAATCTTAATTTTCGTGGATTCTGTGGCACCCTTGCTTCAGGAATTGTCGAGGTTGGCGATGACGTTAAAGCCCTTCCCTCTGGTAAAGTCTCCCGCATTAAATCAATTTATACCTATGATGGTGAGCTAAATCAGGCTCAACCAGGACAGGCAATTACCTTAACCCTGGAAGATGAAATTGATGTTTCCCGTGGAGATATGTTAGTTCATCCAGGGCATGAGCCAAAAGTCACCAAACACCTGGATACCCATATTGTCTGGATGAGTGAAACACCTCTACGCACACATAAAGAGTATCTGTTTAAATTTGCGACTAAATCTTGCTCCGGTAAGGTCTCTACACTACCGCATAAAATTGATGTAAACACTTTGGAACAACATGCAGAAAGTAGTGATTCACTAGAGTTAAATGAGATTGCTTTAGCAACTATTTTCCTGACCGATAATATTGCTGTTGACGCGTATCAGTCGCTGCCAAAAACTGGGGCATTTATCATTATTGACCGTCACACCAATGTAACGGTTGGTGCAGGTATGGTTGATAGCGTTGTAGATAAGGAAACTCCCGTACAACGCGAGTATTCTCAGGCCGAAAAAGATCTCAACGCTTATGTGAGAAAGCATTATCCTGAATGGGGGTGTGAGGAGATTTAAGTTTTCAGTATACAGTTGATAGTTTTGCAGTTAACAGATTGAAGCTGGGGCAGAGTTTGTAATTCTGCCCACTGATTACTGCAAACTTTATTTAACCCTATCTCCCGCACCTTTCCCGGTTGCAGTCTGAATGATATAAGTAAAATAATTCTTAACCGACATCGTTTCTATCATCTTCTGGTCCCATTCAGCTAATAACTCAGGCGTTGACATATCAATTTCATTGACCTGCGCTAATCCAGTCACACCAGGCAGCACATTCAGTACACCACGCTTATCCCGCTCTTCAATCAGCTCTTCCTGATTTAATAAACAGGGCCTTGGGCCAACTAAACTCATATCTCCTTTCACTACATTAATAAGTTGAGGAAGTTCATCTAATTTTGTTTTACGCAGAAAACCACCGAGTTTAGTCACTGAACCGGCTCCGACTAAGTGAGTGGCGACAGATTTAGTCTGAGGAGGCATGGTCCGAAACTTTATTAGTGTGAATGGTTTCTTATTTTTACCAACCCGAGTTTGAGTAAAAACAGGACTGCCAGTATCGAAATACCCCAATATACAAATTATCAACATTACAGGACAAAGCACTAACAAACCACACATAGAAAAACAAAAATCAAGACAACGAATCATTTGTAATTTAATCCTTTACATCATTCAGATAACTATCAACGGTTTTCTCTAAACCTTCTCGTAGTGAATACTTCGGTTCCCATCCTAAAATGTCTTTCGTTTCCTGAATATCCAACTGTAGTGGCTGACACAAACGTTGTGCAGCCGCTTTTTTACCGATAAGCGTTAACAATGAAATAAGCAAGAATTTTGGAATCGGTAACAAATAGGATTTTTTCCCTGATAGTTGAGCCAACTGTCGCAATAGTTCTCGAATGCTTATATCCTCATCATCAGAAATCAGGAATATTTTCCCTGGAGCTTTAGTATGTTCACAGCATACCAGAATCAGGTTCACCAGATTTTCCACATACACAAAACTACGTAAACTTTTAATTGCACCGAATGGTAATGGTACGCCTTTAGCAACAACTTTCATCATAGATAAAAAATTCGCTTTAACTCCTGGGCCATACACCAATGGAGGTCGAATAATAACCAACTCCAATCCGCTTTGTTGAGCAAATTCGATTAATGCACATTCCGCATCGTATTTACTTTGACCATAAGCATCCTGCGGATGGGGCATATCATCAGCAGTAAATGGTTCTGATTCGTTAGTCCATTCTCCATTCACTTTAATTGAGCTGATAAATATAAACCGTTTAACACCAGCCTCTACGGCTTGTTTTGCTAAATTAAGCGAACCAGCCACATTCACTTCGTGATAAAGGATCTTAGCTTCTTGTTGAGATTCATTCATTTGATGCACTCTTGCGGCACAGTGAATAACCGCATCAACATCAGTAAGTACACCAGACCAGTCAGTCAGCGATGAAATTTCAGAATGCACATTCTCACATCCGGTCAACTGTACCGAACGAGAATGGGCAATAACTTCGTTTCTTTGCTGAAGGAGTTGATGTACAAGATTCTTTCCGACAAAACCACCACTTCCTGTCACTAATATTTTATTCATGCCTATTCAACTTTACTATCGTTCAAAAAAACACCTAACAGGCGAAATTTCATCTGAATTCTATGAGTTTACAATTGATTTGCTTAATGTGTAAGACATACACTAACAATCAGTTGAGAATCATAAATAAATGCCGATAAAATCGGTATCGCGATAAATCATTGCAGCAGGCAAGCAAAAAATGTTTACTCCTATTCAGTTATTATTACAGGCCCAACGTCGTAATAAACGATTTATTAGTATTATCTATGATATCTGTGCGATATTATTTTCACTTGTTGCCGCTATGGTGCTCCGGCTGGACGGGTTTCATTTTACGGTTGGTATTCAAGAAGTTTTATGTATATTGGTCACGATAGGAGTAACGCTTCTCACTTTTGTTAAATTCGGTATGTACCGAGCCGTATTGCGCTATATGATGATGCCTGCGATTGGGCATATTTTCTTTGCTGTTTTTCTCTCATCACTTGCGCTGGCATTAAGTAGTTTTTTCTTTCATGCCTTTGTGCCCCGAAGTGTTCCTTTCATTTATGCCGGGTTAGCCATTTTAACGCTGGGCGGCCCACGAATTTTGATTCGCACTGTGTATTATTATCAGATAAAAAAACAAAAGCCGAATGTGTTTATTTATGGTGCGGGAGCGACCGGACGTGATTTAGCTTATGCATTAATTCAGGGGGATGAATATCATCCGGTAGTTTTGTTAGATGATGATCATAGTAAAACAGGTCAGATTATGTTTGGCCTACGAGTACATCATAGCTGTGAATTCGAAACGCTACAATCACTCTATCAGCCAGTCAAATTACTCCTTGCCATTAATAATATCAACAAAGGGGAGCGGCTACGCCTTTTAGAAAAATTATCTGACTGGCCGATAGAAGTACAATCTGTGCCTAGTGTAGAAGATATTGCGGCTGGAAAGGGAAACGCTACAGACATCAAAGATCTTGATATTGCTGATTTATTAGGCAGAGCTCCTGTGGATCCCATACCGGAACTGCTCACAAAAAATATTACTGATAAACATGTTATGGTTACCGGGGCCGGTGGTTCGATTGGTTCAGAACTATGCCGACAGATACTACTGCAAAAGCCAAGTACCCTTGTATTAGTAGAACTTAATGAATTTAATCTATATCAAATCGATCAGGAATTACAAGCTGTAAAAAAAAGAAAAGAACTTACTACCAAAATTGTGGCCGCCCTTGGTTCAGTTCAAAATGGAAATAGAATGCACAATCTAATGACCATAAGCTCCATTGATACTGTTTATCATGCTGCAGCTTACAAGCATGTCCCGATTGTAGAAGATAACATTGTCGAAGGTATCCGTAACAATGTATTTGGGACCTTTTCTTGTGCCAATGCAGCCATCGAGGCAAATGTAAAAAATTTCACGTTGATTTCAACCGATAAAGCTGTTCGCCCAACTAATATTATGGGTGCCAGTAAAAGGATGGCTGAGCTTGTATTGCAGGCTTTCGCCGATAAACAGACTGAAACGACATTTACTATGGTTCGCTTTGGTAATGTTTTAGGTTCATCAGGTTCTGTTGTGCCTCTGTTTAAAAAACAGATTCGTAAAGGTGGACCAGTCACTGTCACCCACCCCGATATCATTCGCTATTTCATGCTAATTCCTGAAGCCGCACAGCTGGTTATTCAAGCTGGTGCAATGGGAAACAATGGCCAAGTATTTGTATTGGATATGGGGGATCCCGTTAAAATATTGGACTTGGCGAAGCGTATGATCCATTTAATGGGGATGAAAGAATACTTTGAAGATCACGAGGATGTCGGTGATATTGAAATACATTTCACAGGCTTACGTCCCGGAGAAAAGTTGTATGAAGAACTTTTGATTGGTGACAATGTTGAAGGGACAAGTCATCAGAAAATAATGACAGCTAAAGAAAATAAGTTATCTTGGAGCGAGATGCAAGCCCTATTAGAACATCTTGATATGTGCTGCCATAGCTTTGATATCGAATGTATTAAACGTCTTCTAATAAAAGCCCCCACAGGCTACAAACCAACAAGTGTATAGCCTTCAAGCATCCACCCCACTATTTATATATCCTGCCTTGGCGTAGGATATATTTTAATATACAGTAAGTTGATGGCTATCATCAACAATAGCTGCTGCAGCTGATTTTACAGAAAAGTACTGACACAAAACACGATAGGCATTATCTCCAGTCTGTTTTCTTAATGTAGAGTCTTCCAGCAAACAAATAGCAGACGAAAATAAAGAAGAGTCATCACCATTAACATATACATAACCTGCTTGCTCATCTCTTATAAAACGAACAAGATCATTACCAGAATTAATGCTGCCAAGAATAGGGATTGACTGGCACATATACCCTAATAATTTACCAGGGAAGTTATGAGCTTTATGTGTCTTTGCTAATGAAAATAGACCTACATCAACCTGAGAAAGAATACTCTGATATTTACTTTGAGAGACTGAAGGCAAATAGGTCAAATTGTCTAAATTCAATCTATCCTTGGCCTCTACTACCAGATCCACTTCATCTCCCTGCCCCACAAATAAAAAATGGGCATCGGGGTGATTTTTCATCGAGTTAACTAAACGCAACAAATTCCCCATATCCTGAGCATGTCCAATATTACCTCCATAGAAAAAGATAATTTTATTTTCTAATGACAACTGGGTTCTTATATCATCTTCATCAGATATATTTTCCCTGTATGGCTCAAGCGAGGTCCAATTATATAATACTTTCACATTATCAAACTGTGGATATTGCTCCTGGAAAAACCGCTTATTGGCATCAGACATAACGCCAATACAATCAGCTGTTTTATAATTAAACAATTCAAAAAACTGAAAATACTTTGTAATAAGTGATCCTTTCCTCAACAGTCCTTCATCGATCGCCCATTGAGGAAACATATCCCTTAAAACCAAATAACAATAACCACCAAAACGATGCTTTAACAGACGAATTAAAGGTCCAAAAAATATAGTCGGTGAATAATTTATATATAAATCAAAAGGCCTTGTCGCAACTTTTTTTGATATAGCTAGGTAAGCATTAACAGATAGTAAACTCTCAGTAATTGCTCTTTTTAACTTATTACCGCTTCTTGTAGGATTACTACGGAATCGCCAAACCTCAATATCATCAATAAAATCGACGACTAATCGAGACTGAGCCTTGTGTCCCGGAGTTAAAATTACAGGTTCATGTCCATTACTTTTTAACTCTAAAGCTAGCTCATGAAGCATTTTAGCATGAACCCGAGTACTATCAGGAAGACTATCATCAGAGAAAATCGCAATCCTCACAGACGTTTTCTCCAAACGACTCTATCAATATAATCCACATAAGAATGTATTGTTCTGACTACTTTATCCGAAACGTTAGGAGCATTATAATCATAGACCTTATGTAACAACCTATCCTCACCAGATGGTTGTAGCTCCAATATCTGAATCCCTTGTAAAATACGATCGATATTAAGACCTGTGAACATAACAGCACCTTCTTCCAAACCTTCCGGACGCTCCTGAGCTTCACGTAAATTTAAAGCTCTAAAATTCAATATAGAAGATTCTTCGGTAATCGTACCACTATCACTAAGAACAACTTTGGCATCAAGCTGTAAACGCACATAATCAGTAAACCCAAGAGGTTTCATCAACTTGACCAAAGGATGAAATTCAAGTTTTAATTCAGCAATTTTTTTTCTCGTTCTAGGGTGTGTTGATACAATAATTGGCAAACTGTACAGTTCAGCTAGTTTATTTAACACCTGGTTTAAATTGGTAATATTTGTCAGTGAATCGACATTCTCTTCTCTATGAACACTAACAACAAAATAAGCTTCCTTAGTCAAAGAAAACTTAGATAAGATATCTGAATTACTTATTCCTTCTTTATAAAATGATAATACCTCATCCAATGGACTACCTGTTCTAACAATAAACTCAGGCTTAATTCCCTCATTCAATAAATAATTTCTTGCAATATTGCTGTATGGCATATTTACATCTGAGATATGATCTATGATTTTTCTATTAATTTCTTCAGGCACTCTCAAATCGAAGCAACGATTTCCGGCTTCCATATGAAAAATAGGTATTTTTTTCCTTTTAGCCGAAATAGCTGCCATCGAACTATTCGTATCACCTAGAATAAGAACTGCATCTGGAGATATTTTTTCATATAGCTCATCTGATTTACTAATAACCTGAGCAATAGTCTGAGCCGCTGTTTCTCCGGCACATTCCAAAAAAACATCTGGAGCTCTTATGCCTAAATCCTCAAAAAATATCTGATTCAATTCATAATCATAATTTTGTCCTGTATGAACTAAAACATGCTCACAAAACTGGTCTAACTTATAAATAATTCTTGACAAACGAATAATTTCTGGTCGAGTACCAACAACTGTAACAATTTTTAACTTACTCATGTAGATATCTCTTCTTATAATCTAAAAACATTAATTGGATGAGTTCTGACCAATCAGGAATTGATATTTCAGTTTTACTTTGAAATAAAGATGAATCCATAGATCTATCTATTTTAAAATCAGGATAATTAACTATATTAATATCTTTATGATATGTATCAGAAATCAATCTTAAAAGTGAATACTTATCAATTGGCTTAGATGAAAGATGCATTAATCCATAAAGATTCTCATTCCCCAATATATGTTCAGCAATGATCTTAGCTACATAGCACGTTGGAAATCCTGAAAAAATAGCATTGCTATATCCATTTACAGAACCAAAAGCATTTAAGAACCAGTCAATAAGGCTAACATTCGATTTTAACTCATGACCAATAATAGATGTTCTTATCGTCAGGTGCTTACCATAAACGACTTCACCAAGCTGTTTTGTTTTTCCATATAGGTCGGTAGCCGTCGGAATATCTGCCTCTGTATAGTGCCCTTTTTTTCCATCAAACACACAATCAGTTGAAAAGTGTATCAGCTTAGCATTAACAGAGTTACAGATATCAGCTAACTGATGAGGAAATAAAGCATTGTATTGAATATTTGTAACATATTCATTCACCACTTTATTCTGCTTTATAATTCCAATGCAATTAATAACAACATCAGGGGTAATATCTTTAATAGCACTATTTACTGTATCAAGTTCATTTATATCAACATTAAATATCAACTTTTGTATATTGCTTTGATAATAGTGTTCAATACCTTCAATCGACCTTACAGAACCAAAAACTTCAAGATCATCATATTCAGATAAATTAGAGAACAAACTGTAACCTAACATACCTGTAGCACCTAAAATGAGAACTTTCATATTAAACTCCTTCAGGAACAATTATTTTCCCTTCAGAAATATCCTTCATGAAATCTAATTTCATTAATAACTTTTTCATTGATTTTACATCTAAAAGATCCGTATTATTCGAGTTATAGTCCTCAATAGTAGTCAACTGCTGTTCACCTTCCTCGAAATACTTTGAGTAATTCAAATCACGATTATCAGCCGGTATCCGATAATAATCACCTTCATCCCTTGCAATAAACATTTCTTCACTGCTACATAACGCTTCTGATTGTTTTTCCCCATGACGGGTACCAATTACTTTTATAACATGATCTTGTCGTTGCATAATATCAAGAATTGAATCAACCAAAACGCCAATCGTTGCAGCAGGAGCTTTTTGAACAAAAACATCACCGTTGTTGCCATTCTTAAATGCATATAACACAAGATCTACTGCATCATCCAGAGTCATCATAAACCGAGTCATATCAGGGTTTGTAATTGTAATAGGCTCATTATTAACTACTTGCCGAATAAAAAGAGGAATAACGGAACCTCTTGACGCCATAACATTACCGTAACGTGTACAACAAATCGTAGTATTTGTATGTTCCAAATTCCTACTCTTTGCAACAATAACTTTCTCCATCATAGCTTTAGAAATGCCCATTGCATTGATAGGATATACAGCTTTGTCTGTACTTAAACACACTACGCGAGACGCTCCATGATAAATAGCACTTTCCAGAACATTTTCAGTACCCAAAACATTTGTTTTCACGGCTTCTAACGGGTAAAATTCACATGACGGAACCTGCTTCAACGCTGCAGCATGAAACACAAAATCAACACCTCTCATTGCGTTAGAAACGCTCTGATAATCCCGAACATCACCAATATAAAACTTTAACTTTTCACTATGAAATAATTTTCGCATATCATCTTGTTTTTTCTCATCTCGGGAAAATATACGAATTTCTTTAATGTTGGTTTTAAGGAAGCGTCTTAAAACTGCATTACCAAACGATCCGGTACCCCCGGTAATCAGTAGTGTTTTATTGTCAAACATAGTTATCTTCTATTATTAAATAAGGTTACATGAACTAATGTATTAGACTCTTTCGTGCGTGTAATCGGCCGTATAGATTACTTATTACAGATACTCTTGTATAAACTGTTCAGCAGACATAGGTCTATTTCTCAGATGATTGTATCCCAAAAAACGGGTAACAGCCCTGGCAATTGAAATTGGTGAATTTGGATCAAATGTCTGGCAAGGCTCACAAACATCTCGGACATAGTCAAGCTCAGATGCAATAATTGGCAAGCCACACTGATTTGCTTCAACCAAAGGAAGACCGAAAGACTCAAGAGTAGAAGGAAAAATCAAGGCTTTTGACTCATTATATAAACCAATAATATCCTTATTGGAAACCATTCCGATATCATAAATACTTAAACCTTTCTTCTCAGATAACTGCTTTATTTGCGATTTAAGTTCATAATCTCGTTCAGGCAATGTGAGTAATAATTTAGGGAAATGACCTTGACTTGCTAAAATTTCCCAAGCTTTTAATAAATTGATATGATTTTTGTGCGGCTGACCATCTGCAACGTAAATAAAATCGGAATCTGTCGAGTCAGGTAAATTACTATCAGCATGATCGTTTTCATCTATTTCTGGAACAAAAGGCGTAATTTTTATACTACACTTTTGATTCAACCCTTCTGAGTTTACCCAATTATCTATTGTTGACTTCATACTTTCTGTCTGAACTAAAAACTGTGCAATCTTTTTAAACAACGTTTTCAGTATCAATCTTTCCAGTGCAATTCGGACCCAGGGACGTAGCGAAAAATCAGATAATGAGCTCTGTTCAACAAGAAGTCTATTTTGCAGAAACACTGAAACTTTCTTTTTTGTAAAAAAGGTCGGTAGATTATGAAAACAGAAGATATTGGTACACTCATTTTCTCTTTTTCTAGCAAATAGTTCCGCTTTAATTCGTCCTAAAATACCACAAGGGGTCCAAAAGACATCACGAGTGCCAACATAAAAAGAAAGCTCTTTTTGGGCTCTTGAATCCAATATCAGAATCGAGTCATCTAAACTACCCGAACATTTCAGAAGTGACTTTAACAAAACTAGCCCGCCCCCGGTATGAATATTTGGCGCAACTATGAGTCTTCTCTTCTTTCTATGTCTACATTCACTCATTTGAACAACAACTCACCTGTAAAGTATAAAATACTAAGTATTGTATGTTTAAACACACTATTTATAAACGTGAATTAACCATAAATCTTAGTAAGCCACACAAGGATAACTCAAAAATTTGTTCGGCTACCAGCACTATAGAAGCAAAAAATAAATGTACTGATGGTGATGTTGCTATGTTTTTACCTAATACTTATGGAAATGAACAAGTGCCACTCTTATACGTGACTTTGTTTTGTGATTTTGATTACCCCATTACTCATGCAGGAGGTGGTGTTTCTTGTATTTTCACAACTAAAAGGAAAGATGATTGGAAAAAATTTGGAGTTAAATAAATTATCGATGTCCATAAAGGTGTAACTTTTGGTACATAGTACACATCTCTGAATATATCTGTTCAAAAAGTCTTTTAATTTCAAAGTGAACATGTATACTAATTTTAACTATCTTTGTGTTCACTTTGGAGCCTTCCTTATGAAAATCGGTTACGCCCGAGTCAGTACCCTAGAACAAACATTATCTGTGCAACTTGATCAGCTGCAGGCAATTGGCTGTGAGAAAATTTTCCAGGAACAGCAAAGCGGGAAATCGGCTGACAATAGGGTAGAGCTCAATAAATTACTCGAATTCGCCAGAGAAGGGGATGTTATTCACGTAACCAAAGTGGATAGGATTGCTCGTAACACAATAGATGCCTTAAAAATCGCTGACATATTAGCAGAAAAGAATGCCGGTTTGGTTTTTCATGATCTCGGTGACATCGATATTAATTCCGATGTTGGTAGGGTTATCTATACCACTATCTCAGCTTTTGCAGAAATGGAAAGAAAACGAATCTTACAGCGTTGTAATGAGGGCAGGGAGCGGGCAAAAGCAGAAGGGCGTCACCTTGGCCGACTTCCTAACAAGAGCCTTCATAATCGCATACAAGAGCTTCACGATAGAGGAATGAACAAGCATGCGATTAGTAAAGAGTTAGGGTGTAGTCGGACTACGGTTTATAGAATACTAAGTCCTAATATAAGTATTTGATAAATTAATTTCCCATTACATTGATTATTTAGATATTATCAAAAACTTAATTAAATATTTAGGCTAAAGTTATTGATTAAAATTTGATCTCACTTTTCTACCACAATATTAAGTTTCTTCACTTCTTCTAAAAATTCATAAATGTCGTTTTTGGGGAAAGATGGCAGTTCATCACAAAGGCCTGCCAAATCTGTTGGTTTTTTTAGTAATAATTTTATTATTTCTAATCCAGATACATTGAAATTATGAATTATAAATTTATTGGAATCAAAAATCATTTCTCCATCATTTCTTATTACAAAATCATCATTAATTTTAAATACTTTCATTGAGGTATCCTATAGTACAATGTTATTAAATAAATATAACTCTATTTCTGAAAATAATTTATTTTCATCATGATTATCTATCAAATCCAACAATCTAAAATAAAATCTTTTAGTAATGTATTTAGAAATGGAATTTGTTACCCATTTGTTTATTATTTTCTCATTGGATTCATATTTATCTCGTGAGAAATTATTATCATTATAAAATATATCTAAGGCAACATGACCTATTTCATGTAATATTGCCCAAAATGATTGAGAAGGGGTAAGATCATCGGCAATTAATATAAAAAATTGTTGACCATTTTTTACGACCATTCCTGTAGCATTAATTTTTGACCGAGATTGGAATGTAATATCATTAATTTTATACTTTGAAGATAAAAAATTTATTATTTCTGATGTCTTCTCTGAGCAAAAATCATCAAACGCTTTTAAAAAAGAATAACAAATATCATCACAGGAACAAACATTAAATAGCACATCTGAGCATTCGGAAAATGAAACATTACCATTATTATTAATCACAAACCTTGGAACGTCTCGTTCTTCTATTCCGAAGTTATTCTCATTGTCTTTAAAACAGCCAGGGATTAGTACTGAGTCAAACAATTTTTTATCATTTTTAATAGAATTTATTAATGATAATTTTTGAGAATGAGAAACAGGAATAAAGTCATGGTTTTCACCCCATTCAGTATAAAAACCAAAAGATAGTTTTATCTTATAAATGCCGATATTTAATAACCTATAACAAAGATCCACAACTAAATTGTAGTTGTTGGAAAATACTGTTACGGCAACAGTGATTTTAAAGTTCAGACTAATCATTTTATGAATTATGTTTTCTGAATTATCTAAGCTTCTAAGATTATCTCCTGTAAAATTATCTATACTAATTTGAAAATTATCTTGTCCAGTAGATTTGATGGCATTGTATATATTTTGATCATAGTCTATTGGGTTAACTCCTAATAACGGAACCATTTTTTTATATTTCACATATGATATTATTTCTGAAAATTCAGGATGTAAAGTTGGATCTCCGCCAGATATTACAACCATTAGTATTTTATTTTCGTGAAAATTATCAATTATTTTTTTTAAGACAGAAATTTTTATGTGATTAGAATTAATTGTTCTATTATCAACTAAGAAACAATGATCGCATTTAAACTGGCAATGATTTGTAATATATATATTGGCGCATATAGGCATATTGGACATTTATAAAGCCTCCATGGATTTTTTTTCTTTTATATTTCTTAGGAAAAATAATGATAATACTAATGCGACAATTATCGAAACATGTAAAAATACTAAGGTGTTTGTGTATGAAATGTCTTTACTAGTAATATATCCTGTAATAGATATGAAAATTGCTGTAACTATAGCTTTAAAAAGAAAAGAAAATGATATAACAGACGTTCTGTATTTGTAGTTTCTCGGAATTGAAAATTGAATATTATGAGATTCTATTGATGGTATTATCACTCTAATTATTTGGTGGAAAATAAAACCGAGGAAAAATAGAAAATGGATTCCATTGTCATATAAAAATAATAATGAAGAGGATAAACTCATAACAACCATAAAATAGTAACCAAACTTAATTTCCATTTTTATTAAATTATAATGTGTACATAGAAATGATATTAAAGATGAAATTAGGATTCCGAAAGAAAAAAGATAACCTAGTTCAGTTTCAGATACTCCTGTACTGACAAGGGCTGGTTGATAAAAATTTAAACTAGTCCTAAGTAATGAAAAACAAGCAGCACCTAAAATTAGTGATAATAAATAGTCTTTTTTTAGTATGACATCTTTGGCTTTTTTAAAATCAGATAAAATTATATTTAAATTAATTTTGTTTTTATGAGTATTACTTTCTCTATTATTCTGTTCCGAGTTTTTCTCATTATTATCTATATTTCTTGGCCAAAAAACAACAAATATCAGTATTCCTATAAGGACCTTAGAACCTAATATTAAAGTGTCAACTATCATTGGATAAGAAATGTCGATATCAGCCAAATAACCTCCAGCAAGGGCAGCAAGTGCTGAAACACCAATAGAAATTGAACCTACCTTAGAAAAAAATATCCCATACTTGTCTTCAATTTTATTATCCGAAAATATTTCATATGCTATTGAACCTAGATTTCCACTTGATAAGGTACTGCCAATGCTAAATGAAATTGCAGTAATGTAAAGAGTATATATATTAGGTGTGTATAATATAACTCCCATAGAAATAAAATATATAAAATTACCTATTATTAGAGCTTTTTTTCTACCAATTAAGTCTGATACAACCCCCATGGGTACTTCTAATAAAGAATTTAAAATCAATAATAAAGCGATATAATTAGAGTATTGAATAAATGAAATACCAATATACTTTAGGTAGAAAACAACGATAACCGGGGCTAAAAATGCTTCTAGTGGGGTAAAAGCAGCAATGAATATGTATGTTTTTATTAACTTCAACTTAAGAATATTAATCATCAACTATATCTTCCTTATATATGTAATTAGCTACGTGGCATCCATTATTATGCACATCACTAAAATCTTTTATACATTTAGTACCTATTGATGATAATCCCCTCCATTTATTAAAAATAAAGTTGTTATTCCATAGGAAATCAATATCTTCAGGGGTTTGTATTGGTTTGTCTGTTCTGTCTTCTTCAGTAAGAAGATCACATGCAGATAGTGTTAAATCATTGTTTATTATTAAAGTGTTTGTACCAGCACCACAGCCAAAGGTAAAACATGAGTTAGTTTTGTTGCAACTGACTTTTTCACAAAAATAACTGTTAATGTTTATTTTTGTGGTTATTTTATGCTTATTAATTACTTCTTTTATTAACTTGAAGTCTTTTTTTTCTAAGTTTAATTTGTTAATTTTTGATCCGGTTCCAACAGGAATGAATGGTACTATTTTTAATTCATCTACATTTAATTTTTCAGCAAGTATAAACATTTCTTCTAAACTATGTATATTATATTTGTTGACTGTGAATGCAATAGAACACCAAGCTCCATAGGTCTTAATGCTATTAATAGCACTTACTGCTTTATTAAAGCTATTTTTCCCACGAATATAATCATTTTCTTTTGCGTTATGGCCATCAAGACTTATTTGGAATTCTCGTAATCCTGAAGTTATTAAATCCCTGACTTTATTTTTATTTAATGATATACCATTTGTTGCAATTTTATTTACGATGTTATTTTTATAACATATTTTAATTATTTCATTTAAATCTTCTCTTTCAGTCGGTTCCCCACCTAAGATACAAATATGCTTAACACCTTTATTTGAAAGATAGCTAACTATTTTTTCAATAGTTTCTAAATTAACTTCTTTTTCTTCATTATAATTGGTCAGGTAACAATGTTTGCATCGCAAACTACATCTTCCTGTTATATACCATTTTACAAATATAGGAAAATTTAAACTTAGTATTTTCATTACGCCAACCTATTAAATCTTTAAAAATCCGGCCAAACTGAATGTTTGGCCGGATAATATTTTAAAATAATCCACCGCCCAAGCTATGGGTTCCGGAGTTTGTGCTACTCATACAGCCAGCTACAGGTACAGATTTTACAGTTGGTTTTACATATGTTTTGTTCATTTTTCTTTCCTCAAATAAGATAAGATTGGTTTAATTACTTGTTTGCCTTAAGGTTTCTATAAATTACATTAAAAATTTATGGATGAAAATTAATTTTAATTTACCAAAACCACAAATATAAAACTCAATAATACTTAATTCATTGTTTTTATAAATAAAATAAATACAATAACATTTGTAAAATAAATCTATTTTAAGAAAATATATTGCAATTAATTATTATGGTTATTTTTATTTAAACTTTATGTGAATTTTGAGTTATATTTTATTCTTGAATCGTTTTTTGTTATTAAATATTTTGGGGTAAATGTCACAATTTAATTCAAAGTTAGGTGTTGTAAGTATTGTTAAAATACAATTTTATAGATAATTATTTTGATGATAAGATAAGTAACAGAAGAGGTTCTCTTCTGTTTCAACTAAATGAATTCGTTAGTATGAATAGCCACCGACTTGATAGACATCTTTTAGTTAGACAAAATGACTAACAGAGAGGTGCTTATGAGCAGCAAAAGATATCCAGAAGAATTTAAAATTGAAGCAGTAAAACAGATCACTGAAAAAGGTCATAGTGTGGCTGATGTTGCCAACCGCTTAGGGACAACGACTCATAGTCTTTACGCTTGGGTTAAACGTTATGGTCCAGACTCATCACAATACCAAACTCACACCGATGAAAACGCCGAAATTCGCAGGCTTCGGAAAGAACTGCAAAGAGTCACCGAAGAACGGGATATACTAAAAAAAGCCGCGGTGTACTTCGCAAGCCAGTCCGACTGAGGTACGCCTTTATTAAAGCCAATCAGTCTGTTTGGCCTGTTAGACGGATGTGTAAAGTTCTTGAGGTTCATCCCAGTGGTTATTATGCCTGGATGAAACAACCTGACAGTAAACAAGAGAAACGGCGTAAATATCTTCTTGGACTGATCAAACAGTTTTGGCTGGAATCAGGAGGGGTATATGACTATCGAAAGATATACAGTGACTTACGCGATGAAGGTGAAACCTGTGGAATTAATCAAGTACATCGTTTGATGAAACGAGAAGGTTTACAGTCACAACGTGGGTATCGAAAACCCAGAGCTAAAGCGGGTACTGAACATATCATTTCGGCTAATAAATTAGCCAGAGAGTTCAATCCAACAGCGCCAAACCAATCATGGGTAACCGATATTACCTATATAAAAACACATGAAGGTTGGTTGTACCTTTGTAGTGGTCAAACAAAATTGGCCACAGTTTTGTAGTCCTGCCAGAACAACCGCTCTGACTCATTGGGTGTCAAACCACCATTGTACTGATGTGGCCTGACTTGGCTGTAATAACCAAGAATATAATCGGTGATCTTCATCTTGGCTTCTGCAAAACTTCTATATCCTGGTAGCCTTTTTTAATATTTCCTTTTCTAATTCAATTTCTTGAATGCGTTTTTTGAGCTCCCGAATTTCGATTTGCTCTGGTGTCATCGTAGCAGACGTGGGGCTTTTCCCCTGACGCTCTGACCTTAGCTGGCAGACCCATTTCCCAACGGTTGAATACCCAACCCCCATAGCATCAGCAGCTTCGTGATGTGAATATCCATTATCCAGAACCAGCTCGGCTGTTTCTCTTCGGAATTCTGCTGAATAGTTACGTTTTTTCTTTACCATTTTGTCACCTAATTCTGCTATGAACACAATCATAGCACCTCTAATCAGGTGGCCAAATTTAATGTACCACTACAGTATGAGCCGCCGAGGTAATTGTCACGATAATGCTGTAGCAGAAAGCTTTTTCCAATTACTGAAAAGAGAAAGAATTAAACGAAAAATCTACTCTACAAGGGAAGATGCACGTATGGATATCTTTGAATATATTGAGATGTTCTACAACGTAAAACGCAGGCATGGTTCCAATAATCAGCTATCACCTGTAGAGTATGAAAAGCAATATGAAGAAAGGCTAACTAGTGTCTACTGAGTCGGTGGCTATTCAATATACAAAAATGTCTTAAGTAAGTATCATTCATATTATTTTATCCAATAAATATAGATGTCCTCAAAGGAGGTTCGTACATGGAAATAATTGCTCATAGAGGCGTTTGGCAACAACCTCATGAAAAGAACTCGATTAAAGCATTTGAAGAAGCGTTATCTTCCGGGTTCGGGATAGAGACAGATATCAGAGACTCTAATCAGGACTTAGTAATCAGTCATGATATACCTGATGAACACGCGGCTACTTTCAGCCAATTTCTGAAACTAGTTAATGAGATCAATTCACAAGTAACGTTGGCTTTAAACATAAAAGCAGATGGTCTGGAAAAAAAACTGCAAGAATATGTTTCCTTGCAAAAAATCCCTCATTTCTATTTCGACATGTCGATACCTGACACACTTAGCTATGTAAGAGAAAATCTTTCTTACTATACTCGTTTTTCAGACATAGAAGAAACTCCAGCCCTATATTCTGAGGCCACCGGAGTATGGTTAGACAGTTTTTATTCCAACAAACTTAACGAAAAGATGTTACTGGAGTTCCTACAGGATAATAAACTAGTAGCTTTAGTTTCTCCTGAACTGCATGGCTTTGAACATTCAGATTATTGGACAACACTCAAAACATTTATAAACCATAACAGCAACTTTAAAGCTAAAATTAAACTTTGTACTGACCATCCACACGAAGCTAAGAGATTTTTCTGTGAATAACAAAATCAAAGCAATTATATTTGACATGGACGGAGTTCTCATCGATGCCAAAGACTGGCATTATGAAGCTCTAAACAAAGCACTGGCTATTTTCGGTTTAACAATTAGCAGGCATGATCACCTAGTTACTTTTGATGGACTATCAACTTCACAAAAATTGAACATCCTCTCGAAAACTCACGTGCTTCCCGAAGCTCTGCACCCATTTATTAATGAAATGAAGCAACAGTATACGATGGATATTACATACCAGTTATGTAAACCCGTATTTCACCATCAGTATGCTTTATCAAAATTAAAGCAACATGGATATCATTTAGCAGTTGCATCTAATTCCATCCGTAATACGGTAAAAGTAATGATGGAACGCTCAAGTTTAATTGAATACTTGGATTTTTATTTATCTAATCAGGATGTAACTAAAGGTAAACCAGATCCTGAAATTTACAATACGGCAATCAACAGACTTAATTTACAACCTCAGGAATGCTTAATCGTCGAAGATAATGAAAATGGGCTAAAAGCCGCCTATGCATCAGGTGCCCAAGTTCTTAAAGTGGAAACCGTTAATGATGTCAACTTTGACAACATATACAACTATATCTGCGAGATAGAAAATAATGCTTAATATATTAATACCTTTGGCTGGTAAGAATACTTTTAAAACAGATAGTAATAATCCATTCCCCAAAATTTTAACCGAAGTTGATGGCAAATTAATAATAGAAAGAGCAGCAAGATCGCTGATAGATCTAAAGCACAATAAGATAGTTGTCGCCATTCCTAAAAACGAATCGGAACAGTTCCGACTGAAAAATGTAATTTCTCTATTATCCGACTCGATTGAAATCTGCAGTATAAATGGCGACACTCAGGGTGCAGCTTGCTCCGCATTATTAGCAATCGAACACCTCGACCTTGATTCTCCTCTTGTTATATCCAGCTTTGAGCAAATACTTGATTTTGACTTAAATCCATATATTGAAGATTTTCAAAATAGTGGCGTTGATGCTGGAATATTAACATTTGAAGCAATTCACCCGAAATGGTCATTCGTTAAAGTAAATACACAGCAGATAGTGACACAAGCTGCAGAGAAAAATCCAATCAGCAAGAACGCAATTGCTGGTCTATATTATTATAAAACTGCCAGACAATTTGTCGAAGCAGCAAAATCAATAATAAGAAAAGATGTAAAAACAAATGGACTATTTTTTATATCACAAACATTAAATGAAATCATATTAAAAGAAGGTGTCGTAAAAGCACTTCCGATTGATAAAACAAAATATTTTCATATTAATGATGAATATTCTCTTACTAATTTTGAAGATTCCATCAGAGAAGAAAACAACAATAAAAAAGAGAAAATAAGACAATTAACTGAAAAATATATCCAATATTTCAATTCAAAAGAAATCACCGCATTAAAAACAATGTTCAGTAATAATTTTGAGTTAATTGAGCCAGACGTAACCTTTTCTGGCAAAGAAACAGCAAGTACCCATATAGAAAAAATATTTAAAAACAATAGTGACTTGCATTTTGATGTAAAAAAAATATATATCGAATCACAACAGTCAAGCATTCTAGAATTCGAGCTACAACTATCTGACTGCATGTTATCTGGAGTAGATATTATTACTTGGGATGAACAGGGAAAAATAACATCACTGAAGGCTTATTTAAATGAAAAATAATAAACTTACAAATTTTACCCGTGGCTGGTTTGTCGGTGGCTTCGAACCATCACTTTATAATACAACTGATGTCGAAGTCGCAGTTCAACATTTCAAAAAAGGTCAGCATGAAGCATCACACTGCCACAAAATAGCGACAGAGATTACCGTAATTGTCTCAGGAAAAGTAAAAATGAACGGGCAACAATTTGAGACTGGTGATGTCATTACCCTATCACCTGGAGAATTTACAGATTTTCAGGCTCTCGAAGATACCATAACTACTGTTGTAAAACTGCCTGGGGCTCTAAACGATAAATATCTAAAGGAAGAATAATAAATGCTAAATATTGTTATACCGATGGCTGGAAAAGGCAGTCGATTTTCTAACGCAGGTTATGAGTTACCCAAACCACTAATTGATGTTGGTGGGAAACCGATGATCGAAGTAGTCATCAACAATTTAACTCCTCACTATGAACACCGTTTTATCTTTATATGTCAAAATGAGCACTTAGATAAATATGATCTAAACGCAATTTTTTCCAATTCATGTGAACACTTTGAAGTTATTGGTATTGATGGTATTACAGAGGGCGCAGCTATTACTGTGTTAAAAGCCCGGGATTTTATCGATAATAATGAACCGCTAATGATTGCTAATTCAGATCAATGGATAGATGCCGATATTAATGAATATCTTGATGATATAGAAGAACGACATTTAGATGGCAGTATGCTTACTATGAAAGCCACTGATCCTAAATGGTCATACGCTAAAGTTGAGCCATCAGGACTGGTAACAGAAGTTGTTGAGAAAGTCGTCGTTTCAGATGAAGCTACAGTCGGTATTTATAACTTTACTCAAGGTTCAGATTTTTGTCGCTACGCAGATTACATGATCCAAAATAACATAAGAAGTAACAACGAATTTTATGTTGCACCTACATATACTTTTATGGCTGAAGACAATAAAAAAATTGGCGTGTTTAATATTGGAGAAGAAGCCAATGGGATGTACGGGCTAGGAATCCCTGATGATTTAGAATTATTCTTAAAATCATCAGTATTATCCAAAGCTTTAGATTTTTAGTGAAATGTATGTGAGAAACACTCCTTTGATGTTTCTCACACTTAACTTCAATTCTAACTCAAAAATCAGAACATAATATTGTAAAAGCCTTCGGCAACATTAACTGACATAAACATTACCGTTTTCAAGATGAACAATATAATCACATTTCTCTAATGTTGACTCTCTATGTGCAATCATTATTATTGTTTTCGTTCCTTTATATCTCATAACATAATCTATAATTTTCTTTTCAGTTACCTTATCTAATGCACTGGTCGCTTCATCAAAAATTATTATTTCCGGATCTTTAAATAATGCTCTTGCTATACCAATTCTTTGTCTTTGCCCACCAGAAAGACGACTTCCTTGTTCGCCTACGAATGTGTCAAGTCCTTCCTGTGTGCTAACAAGTTCACCAAGATCCATCTCATGAAGAAGAGAGCTAACTCTTTCCCTTGCTGAATCAGTATCCTTAAAGTCCCTATAAAAAGTCACATTATGAAAAAGACTATCGTCTAACAAATATGTTTCCTGCGGTACATATCCTATTTTATTTCTATAACTTGATAACACTTCCTGCATTTTATGATTATTAACTAAAACTAGTCCTTCATCTGGTGACAACAACCCTAAAATAATATTCAGCAGAGTACTCTTCCCTGAACCAGTTTTACCTACAATCCCTACCGTATCCCCTTTTTTAAATTGAAAGTTAAAATTATCAATTATAGAATGTTCGTGATACGAAAAACTAACATCGTTAAAATCAATGGTCATAAATTCCCCTAATTCAGCAGAATTAACAATTGCATCGCCCTCTCCTTTTGGACTTACTCTTTGCTGAATCGAGTGCATATAGTTCTCTATTGAAGGTTTAGCATAAGATAGTGCCTGAAAGTGAGCAACTATCTTATTCGCCGATGGTAAAATTTTTACTAATGCTGCAAAAAATACTCCCATCTGAATAAAAATTTCTTCAACTTTAAGCCCAGAAAAAAAAGCAACGCTACCAATAATAAAGACCCCAATAATAGCGACCACTTCCAAAATATATTTTGGTAAAGAGTTAATAAATAAGCCATTAGAGATACAACTGGCACTTTGTTGCGAGTGTTGTCTAAACTCTTCAGTGAAAGTTTCTTGTTGTGAGTAAATAAGGACTTCCTTTATAGAATTGAATGCTTGTTGTGCATTTTTTATCATTGCCCCATCAGAACACATTTGTCCTTTCGCATATTCTTTCAATTTTGGTGATGTCAACTTTGTAATAATAAATCCAACAGATACAAATAATACAGAGGACAATAATATCCCTAGTGGATTTAGATAAATAACAAAAGCTAATAAACAAGATAAAGGAACTATTTCTGACATCAACACCAAGACTGGCATAATAAAACGAGCTTCAACTACATTACACTCTGTCATTATATTTCGAATATACTCTGATGAATTAGAATTCAAATAGAACTGAATATCTTTATATAAATAATGATAAAACAAATTCCTTTGTATATATGCTTTAGCATTAGCAACAAATTTATATGTGTATCTATACACATATAAGGAAAACACACCCTTTAAAATAAAGATAAAAACAATACCAACAGCAAGAAACACCAGCATTTGGTTATAATTCAACTGCATTTCTAAAAAATTATTTACTTGACTAATTTTGTTGGCGTCTAATGCTACAGACATTAACGGTATTAGAGACGCAATAGATGCAACCTCGATAATTCCTGCAACACCTAACATTGGAACCAAGATATAAAGACGACGAAGCAATCTTGCTGGTAATAGTTTTATAAAACTCAAATATATGTTCAAAACTAAACCCTATACTTTATTCAAATAGTTTATTTAATTGTTCATCAATATTAATATTATTATTTTTAGCTTTATTTTTATATATCGAATAATTATGAAGTAAATCTAATAATACAATCTTAATATTAGGTATATCACTCACATTTTCAGCTATATTACCAGAATCGTGTAATAGATGCTGTAATTCCTCGCTATTAGTCAGTCCTAATATAGGATTACCTATATTTAAATAATCATATGTTTTATAAGGAATTGTTGTTTGACTACGATCATCTGCATGCTGAATTAACAATGAAACCATTTTAGTACTTGCTTCTGTTACTGCTAATTCTCTTGGCATAATAGAACGCTGTTTTACATATGAACGACTAAGGTGATGCTCTTTTATCTCACCATAGATCTCCCCCAAATTAAAAATACTTATTTGTCCTTCATATATTTTATTTTCGCTGATTAACTCATCGATAGCTTGGATAATAGTATTTAAATTTCTTGATGAATATAATGTTCCGAGATGAATCATCTCTAACTTATCATTTTTAGAATCACTTGAAGCGTCAATCTTCTGATCTATAAATTTTTTGGACCCTGGATATATCGCACAAACCTTACTACTAAAATCAGGATAACGCTCTTTAGCTTCCTGAGCTGCTAATTTAGTTACATAAACTATTTTAGAAGATGCTTTTACAACAAATTTCTCAACAACACCTAATAGTCTACTCGAGTTTTCATTTCGTCCAATTTCTCGACCGACCAGTGGATCTTGTAACTCACAGATTAATCTTTTTCCTGTTATCAATGAGATCCCTCCACCAGCAAGATGACTGGATGCAGGTCCCCCTGTAGAAAAAATCACTTTACAACGATAAAAGATCATCAATGGGAACGCACATAAAAAACAAGTAATCGCCCATGCCCATTTACCTCCACCATTACCTCCAACAGCTATTTTTTGTAAAAAATCCATAAAATTGCCAAAGATAAAAGCAAATGGGAAATACAACAATATCTTCCACTGAGTTAAAGAATCGCCACGTAATTTTAATTCATCAATTTCATGCTTAAAATCTGTCCATGAAAAAGAAGGTACCCTAAAGTGTTTTACATTAGACAAACTACATTTTTTGGATGATAAAGCAGAAACTAATATTATTTTTCTATTCATCTTAGATAAAGCATCGACTTTATCATCCGCCCATTCTGCTGGACAACATCCTTGTACTCCATAGAAATAGCTAAGGAAAAGTATTGGCGAATTATTATCAAGTCCCATTATTTATTCTCATTTAATATTTTGTTATCAATTTTGCAAGCAGTCATTACCAGACTAAATATGAATACCAAGTTTTTCTAACATAGATAGTACTCTTTTCCCCATTTTCTTAATTAACGGATTATTGGATGCCACTTTCCTAAATACTTTATTTGTCCGAACTCCAGAACCTACTACTATGCCTTTTTTGAGTCGCTCACTACCAGAAAGATATAGAGTAAACCCCCTTTTGGTATAATACCTAAGAGCAACATCAAATCTTGATAGAGCAGTTTCATCTGATGAAATAGCGTTCTCATCCATTCCAATATCTTTCCCATACTCAGGCAAGCTACCCCATAAGCTCTTATCATTTTCAGGATGTGGTGGTACATATGTCCCCAACCCAAATTTTTGTAACATATAAGAGAAATGTATATCTTCTCCAGCGATCTTACTTGAATCTTTTGGTGGCATTTCACTCCAAAACATAGCTAAGTGTTCTCTTTTAAAGAACCACGCATGACCAACAATATCAACCTGCATTGTCTCTTCATTTGCGTTTCCCCACCCATAATGTTCAAATGGATGATATCTCTTAGGGTTCATATACCTAAGTCCACGGGTACCAAGCAAGCCTTCATGAGTTTTCATTGTCTCGATACAATTCTCAAACCATCTTTCACCAGGTATCGTATCATCATCAAATACACAAATATAATCAGCATCAATATTCAAAGCAAAGGCGAATCGAGCCCAAACCCCTAAATTTTCAGAGCACTCAGCAAGAATAAATCGAGACTTTAATTTCTCATCAATAACTTCGCCTTTATTTTGCCAAACATAGATAGACTCTGGCTTTATCGTTTGGCCCTCTATTGCATCAAGCTGCATATATAAATATTTTGTTCGTTTAAAAGCATTTAATACTACTGCAATCTTCGGGGCTTCACTTTTCACCATGTGATTTTATAACCTTTGGATAATTTATATTTTAATTTAGCAATTAGACTTCCCTGAACCAAATGATATGCCCTGGTTCTTGAATCTAAAGATAGTAAATCGTTTATGGATGTACCGATATCAATTAATATTATATCTTGTCTTCTGGTGTGCAGTTTGTGTCCAATAATATTGGTTAATGATGATGCAGAAGAAAGGACTAAAGCACCAGCTTCAATATCTATTAATTCATGCATCACTTTATCTAAAGTTTCCTGATAACAATTGAAAAAGTTATCAGGGACTTCAATAAGCTTTGCATTAGATAACTCCCCCACCAATTTTGATCGATAATTTGCAACCACGTATATATGTTTAAATTTACTAAAGAGCGGAACAATATTATCTCTGTAACATTCATAATTCGAATTCAAAAACAAGTCAGAGAATGTAATATTAGAAGAAAACCCACCATTTAGACGCAACATAAACTCACGATCAATAATGGCATTGTTATGGCTTGTCGGAATACCTTTGAAAAAATACTCGTCTCTGTATGTTGCCGATGCTAATAAATCACTTCTTAGTTCTTGATGGATGCGTGGATCAAATCTTTTTGAGTCAAAGGCAGGAAATTCATTACCAAAAGTACGTCCTCTGAAAACAGTTTTACCCTGGCCTATCTCTAAGTAGCGATTGTGTAATATTTCTGTTTCACCATCACTAAATCTAACAAAATGAAATGGAGTTTGATTTTCTAATAGAGCCTGAAGCCTATTTAAATGTTCTTCAGCAAAAGGAATTTTTAATTTAGACATTAACATTCACCCCTTTTACTCAAATCAATACCATATTTTTTAGATAGAAAATTGATTTCATCATGCCACTCACTTGTACACCACTTTCCTTTAGCAATCGCAGTAGCAATATGTGGAAATTTATCATTGGCCAATAAATATTTCCCTACCTTGCGTTCACCCTTAACAGCAGAAAAAACAAAATTGGAACAAATTGAGACTTTTTCCATATCATAGATACCGTGGTTGAAACCACTAAGAAAAGAAATCATATTTGATAATTTCATTATAGATGGTTGAATTGAGAACGA
This sequence comes from Vibrio salinus, assembly GCF_021272385.1. Classification (GTDB taxonomy): domain Bacteria; phylum Pseudomonadota; class Gammaproteobacteria; order Enterobacterales; family Vibrionaceae; genus Vibrio; species Vibrio salinus. The sequence goes on along the minus strand of NZ_JAJSDZ010000007.1, from coordinate 364,167 downwards.
ATATCCACCACGATTGGTCATTAAATCAGGAAAAACCTCATGATCTAATTTCTTATCAACATAATTAGTGTCAACCAACTTTATATAAAATTCATTTGAATTATCTAAAAAATGCAGTAGCGAATTTAAATATACTCTATCAACTTTATCTATTAGGGGCATGTCTTCATGGACAAAATAAACGAACTCACATTCACTTTTCAACTTATTAAAGCAATATTTCAAGCGTTCAGAGTACAAGTCATCATCAGCATATTTTATTATTTTAGCATCAATTTCGAGCTTCTTATATGCTAGCTCTGTCTCTAACGAATCTTCTGAAAGAATGAATATACTAGAGCACTCTGGAGATAAGTTTTCTCTCGCCTGGTTAATTGCCATCTTCCAACAATCACTAAATGACGAATGACTATAAATAATATAAGCATATCTTTTAGCATTAATCACTTGTCCAGAATTTAAATTCTCAAAATCTTTAATGTCTAAAAATCTTGCTTTTTCTCTGAGTTTTTTTTCTTTAAAAAAATATTTAAAGATTGCATGAATATTCAGTGCTTGATATGTTGGATATGTAATATCTGTTGGTTCATTTAAAGAAAGAGCATTTTCCCCTGTTACTGAAGGTCTATACAAATAATTAAATAGTCGTTGCTTAGCCCCTAACATTTTATTTTTCACTTGGGGGGGCATATTCAGCCGAGATAAATTTTCAAAAATTTTTACTAATCGAGGTGCGATTTTATATTCAAAAATCAACTGTAATCGGTTCTGAGCTTTTTTTCTTATTGCAAGTGGCCAACCTTTTTCTGTAAATTCATAAAAATAATCATTCTGACCAGAAAGACACTCTAAAACAAAGTCAGAGAATGTTGAAAATTTCTTCGCTAACTCTTTAGTAGTAAAAAACCACATATCAGCATACCCTTCATCAATTTCTCTAAAGTATGAAAGGTATATATAGCCTTTTGGTAAAGCACTATCTGCCACAATTTGGTTCACCTCGCGGCTTCCTGCGCATCCTTGATCCCACCTAGCAACCAGAACCCAATCCTGTTCATCAACATCATCTAATAGCTCTAAAAGCTCGACTGTTTTAGAACGAGTCTTTGACATTCCAAGAAAACTTTGTGGTGAACTTTTCACCCATAGAGAGTTTGCTCTTTTTATCCCAAGTTCAAACTTGTCTATTGGCTGAATTAATGGCATATATTCGCCAATAAAGTTTTCTTGTTTTTCCATAATCAAATGCTTTGGTGCATAAACTTTTTGCACCAAATCGTAAAACTCTGGATTCCAACTATGAGCTACAATATTTATATTATCAGTCTTGGGTATTTGTTTCTGAATGTTTATAAACCCATTCCAGAATGACTTTAAATTTGCTGAATTATCTCGACAAATATGTCCATAAAGGCAAATAGTCAAATTATCCATCTTATAATAAACCTATCAATTTTTCATTTTAAATATTATTTCTATTTCAGTTTTTCAAATATAAAGCTGATAATTCTATCACAGGAAAAACCATCACCATATGGGTTATGAGCTTGACTCATAGACTCATAGTAATTTGAGTCATCAATCAAACGACTGACTTCATTTACTATTTTTATTTCATTCGTACCAACAATTCGTACAGTACCAGCCTCAACAGCCTCAGGTCTCTCAGTTGTATCTCTCATTACCAAAACTGGTTTTCCTAAAGATGGGGCCTCTTCCTGTATACCACCAGAATCGGTAACTATGATATATGCCTTACTCATTAAAAAAACAAAAGATAAATACTCCTGAGGATCAATTAAAAATATATTTGAATTATTATTTAACTTTTCTGTAACAACGTTTTTTACATTTGGATTTAAATGAACAGGGTAAACAATATTAACCATATCATTATATTTTTCGGATATAGATTTAAGAGCATTACAAATATGCTCGAAACCATCTCCAAAATTTTCCCGTCGATGCCCAGTAACTAATATTAATTTCTTTCCATCATTAACAAATGGAAACTGTTTAACAAATGAGGAAATAATTTCAGGAGATTCATCAATTTTATTTTCAACCCATAACAGAGCATCAATAACCGTATTACCAGTAACAATAATATTATTTTTATCTACATTTTCTTTAATTAAATTATTTTTAGATGAATCTGTCGGAGCAAAATGATAGGATGCTAATGCACCTGTCAGCTTTCGATTGGCTTCTTCAGGCCAGGGAGAATATATATTTCCAGTTCTTAAACCAGCTTCAACATGACCAACAGCAATTCTTTCATAATAGCAAGCTAAAGCAACGGCAAAAGTTGTTGCTGTATCTCCGTGAACAAGAACCACATCTGGTTTAAAATCGGTTAAAATATCCTTCATCTTCACTAAGATTTTAGATGTTACTTCATTTAATGTTTGTCCCGGTTTCATTATATTCAGATCGTAATCAGGTACTATCTCAAACAATTCCAAAACTTGATCTAACATCTCACGATGTTGCGCCGTCACACAAGATCTACATTCAAATCTATCATCACCAGCACAAGCCTTAACCAAAGGTGCCATTTTAATTGCTTCAGGTCTTGTTCCGAAAACCAACAAAATCTTTTTTGCCATACTACAATTCCACTCTATTTTTCTATGGAAGAATCAAAAAACTTATAAATGAGATCAATAATAAAGTTAATTTGGGTATCAGTAATACCATACCATATAGGTAACCTTACTAGTTTCTCGCTATGCTCTGTTGTGTAACGGTCTTCACCACAAAACCGACCAAATTTATTGCCTGCCGAAGATGAATGCAAAGGAACATAATGAAACACAGCATTGACTCCATTTATTCCTAAATAATCAATTAGCTTGGTTCTTTCACTAAGGTCGCTAACTTTAATATAAAACATATGAGCATTGTGCTCACATTCTATAGGAACATGTGGTTCACTAATAATATATCTATCTGATAACGGCTTAAGAGCTTTAAAATATAAATCCCAAACACGACACCTGAATTTATTTATTTCATCAGCTTTTTCCAACTGACCCCATAAATATGCAGCTTGGATATCAGAAGGTAAATAACTACTTCCCAAATCAACCCAGCTATATTTATCTACCATACCACGAAAAAATTGACTCCTATTAGTCCCTTTATCACGAATAATTTCTGCTCTTTCAACAAGAGATTTATCATTTATAATAAGGAGACCACCTTCTCCACCACTAGTATAGTTTTTTGTTTCATGAAAACTAATAGCACCGATATGACCAATTGAACCCAAAGGACGACCTTTATAAGTGGCCATCATCCCCTGAGCAGCATCTTCAACAACATAAAGGCCATATTTCTCTGCTAAAGCCATGATACTATCCATCTCACATGCTACTCCAGCATAATGGACAGGAACAATAACTTTCGTCTTTGAAGTGATAGCCTCCTCAATTAGTTTTTCATCAATATTCATAGTATCTGGTCGTATATCTACAAATACTATTTTTGCTCCTCTTAGCACGAATGCATTAGCAGTAGTAACAAACGTATAACTAGGAACAATAACCTCATCACCAGGCTTAATATCAAGTAATAAAGCGGCCATTTCTAGTGAATGAGTGCACGAAGGAGTCAACAGCACCTTATTCAAATGCTGTTTTTTCTCAAACCAGTCCTGGCATTTTTTAGAGAAAGGACCATTTCCCGCAAGACTATTACTTCTCATAGAAGCAATAACATACTGCTCTTCGTTTCCAGTAAACGGAGGCTTATTAAAAGAGATAATTTCACTGTCCACTTATAAAGTCCTTCTCTAATTCAAGGATATTTTTCTTCCTTGGTTTTAGATATCGAGCAGGAGAGCCAACATATACCCCCCATGATTTAGTAGAGCGACTAACTAAGCTCATAGCTCCTATAGAGCAACCTTCAGATATGGTTACGCCTGGAAAAATAACAGAATTAGTCCCGACAATAACATGTTTTTCCAGAATAACTTCAGCAAAGAACTCATTCTTATACTTTTTAGGGATCAATGAATTAACCATCGTCTCACCACTATAATCATCTGACTGGGAAAATATCTTAACGCCATAGGCTAGTGTGCAAAAATCACTAATGTATACACCAGGAATCCCACCTGCAACTAAACACATAGGGGTGATATGACAATATTTTCCTACAGTTACTCTCCCGGAAAGTATGCATAGATCATCAATTCGAGCATAATCATCCAATTCAATGAGCTCAGCGTCATAAATTGCAGCAGATTTACTAACCTTAACGCCTTTACCAATATACTTAAACCCAACCGATTTGAGCTCATCTGCAGATAAATACGCCATACAGCCAATTCCTTATGTTCTTTTTTTCATTTCTAGTCACACGATGCAAAACATCTTTTCAAACATTAGCGATTTAATTTTTTGACGGACTCATCTACTAATTTTACCAAATACCGACCATAGTCATTTTTTAGCATAGGTTGGGCTAGTTTTATAACTTTCTCATTAGTTAACCATCCATTTCGCCAGGCAATTTCCTCCAGACACGCGACTTTCAAACCTTGAATGTGCTCAATTGTCTGAACAAAAGATGAGGCTTCATGTAAACTTTCATGAGTCCCAGTATCTAACCATGCGAACCCTCGCCCAAACAACTCGACATTTAAAGTACCATCTTGGAGATACATTTCATTAATAGACGTTATCTCTAATTCCCCCCGAGCTGATGGCTTTACTTGTTTGGCGAACTCGATAACCCTATTATCATAAAAATACAATCCTGTAACAGCATAATCAGACTTAGGTTCCAGGGGTTTTTCCTCTAGTGAAATCACTTTCATTTCATTATCAAATTCAACGACCCCAAATCGTTCAGGATCTTTAACTTGATATCCGAATATTGTCGCCCCTTTTTGTCTAGATGCCGCTTTCTTTAATAATCCTGTAAAATATCGACCGTAAAAAATATTATCACCAAGAACAAGACATACTGAATCATCTCCAATGAACTTTTCACCAATAAGAAAAGCTTCTGCTAAGCCTTCAGGAGATGGTTGTATTGCATACTGTAGCCGAACCCCAAACATAGAGCCGTTTCCCAGTAGGCGACGGAATGCCTCGTTATCTTCTGGAGTTGTAATTATTAATATATCCTGTATGCCCGCTAGCATTAATGTTGACAAAGGATAAAAAATCATTGGCTTATCGTATATAGGAACAAGTTGCTTCGATATGCCTCTGGTCAAAGGGTACAAACGAGTGCCCGAACCACCGGCTAAAACAATTCCTTTCATATCAACCTTTGACCCCTAGTCTTTCTCTTGAATATGAACCATCCAAAACTCTTGACCACCACTTTTTATTATCTAAATACCATTCAACCGTTTTTCTAATTCCACTTTCAAAAGTTTCCTCCGGTTTCCACCCTAACAACCTTTCAATCTTAGAGGCATCAATGGCATAACGAATATCATGTCCCGGGCGATCTTTGACATATGTAATCAAATCTTTATATCTACTCACACCAGCAGGCTTATCCGGTCTTAGTTCTTCCAACAAATCACAGATTATTTCAACTACCTCTATATTTGCCTTTTCGTTATGACCACCAATATTGTAAGTTTCGCCACAGATCCCTTTAGAAAAAACCTGATACAAAGCTCGTGCGTGATCTTCTACATATAACCAGTCTCTAATTTGCATACCATCACCATATACAGGAAGAGGCTTTCCTTCGATAGCATTTAAGATCATCAATGGAATCAATTTTTCCGGAAAATGGAACGGTCCATAATTGTTAGAACAATTAGTAACGATAACAGGTAAACCATAAGTTCTAAACCAAGCTCGAACTACATGGTCACTAGACGCCTTTGATGCTGAATACGGACTGGAAGGTGAATATGATGTATTTTCAGTGAAGAGTTCTGTTGGATCTTGCAAATCACCATAAACTTCATCCGTAGATATGTGATGAAAACGAAATTTATCTTTCCTATCCTTAGGTAACTTTTCCCAGAATGCTCTAGCGACTTCAAGTAAGGTATACGTGCCAACGATATTGGTTTCAATAAATGAACCAGGCCCGTCAATTGAGCGGTCAACATGACTTTCGGCAGCTAAGTGCATAATGCCATCAGGTTGATATTGTCTAAAAATTTGAACCAATGAATTACGATCACAAATATCTACCTGCTCAAATGAGTAACGCTCATTACATGAAACAGACTCTAACGATTCCAAGTTACCTGCATATGTTAATTTATCGACATTAATTATAGAGTCTTGCGTGTTTTCAATCACGTAACGAATTAACGCAGACCCAATAAAGCCCGCACCCCCAGTGACCAGAATCCTCATCAAATTTTTCCTATGTTACCTAACGACTAAAATATCCCCGGAACTTTAATCAATTCAATACGAGTTCAATTATAGATGCGATACATTATTTAACTTTGTCTACATAGTAAAAATACTACCTCAAAGAGGCACAATACGCGAGATTAACCTCCTCCTAACCTACATTTTGTGATTACAGACTCATGGTAAGTGGCTATAATATAAACCATTGTAAATTTGATTACGGAATAAGCACTATGATCATCGTAACTGGCGGCGCAGGCATGATTGGCAGCAACATAGTAAAAGTACTCAACGAATGTGGCATTGAAGACATTCTGGTTGTCGACCATCTGAAAAATGGACGAAAATTTAAAAACTTAGTTGATTTAAACATCGCCGATTATATGGATCGAGATGACTTTTTAACCCAGATTATGGCCGGTGATGATTTCGGCCCTATTGAAGCGGTGTTCCACGAAGGGGCTTGTTCTGCTACTACCGAGTGGGATGGCAAGTACATCATGCTCAATAACTACGAATATTCTAAAGAGTTACTGCATTACTGCTTGGATCGTGAAATTCCATTCCTGTATGCCTCTTCTGCCGCGACTTATGGGGACACCAAAACATTTGTTGAAGAACCTGAATTTGAAGGTGCATTAAATGTTTACGGTTATTCAAAACAACAATTTGATAACTATGTACGTCGTCTATGGAAAGATGCAGAAGAGCATGGTGAAAAACTGTCGCAAATTACAGGGTTCCGCTACTTTAATGTCTACGGGCCAAGAGAAAACCACAAAGGCTCAATGGCTTCTGTTGCTTTTCATTTAAACAATCAGATGAATGCGGGCGAAAATCCAAAACTGTTTGAAGGCAGCGCCCATTTTATCCGTGACTTTGTTTATGTTGGTGATGTATGTAAAGTAAATCTGTGGTTTATGCAGCATGGTGTTTCAGGTATTTTCAATTGTGGAACTGGCAATGCAGAATCCTTTGATGAAGTGGCAAAAGCGGTTATTAAGCATCATGGAAAAGGGCAAGTCGAATCGATTCCGTTCCCTGAACATTTGAAAGGGGCTTATCAGGAATTTACTCAAGCTGATCTAACCAAATTGAGAGCCAGCGGTTGTGATGTTGAATTCAAAACAGTCGCTCAGGGTGTCGCTGAATATTTGCAGATTATAAATAACAAATAGAACTACTATTTTTTATTTAAGGTACTCAAACAGTGAGTACCTTTGTGCGTTCTAAATTCTTTATATAATGTACTTTTTCTAACCTGTAGTGTTACTATTCTGGCTGTTCAAGAAAGGTAATGTATTAACTGATGAAAATTCTCATTATAGGTCCATCATGGGTTGGCGACATGGTGATGTCACAAAGCCTATACATAAAGCTCAAGCGTCGCTATCCCGAAGCATCCATTGATGTATTAGCACCTCAGTGGTGTAAGCCTATTCTAGAAAGAATGCCACAAATTGATAATACCTTTGAAATGCCAATTGGTCATGGTGCTTTAGACCTCAAAGGTCGATGGAAGTTAGGTCGTCAGTTAGCAACAAATCGTTATACCCATGCCTATATTTTACCAAACTCTGCTAAATCAGCCTTAATACCTTTTTTTGCAAGAATTCCACATCGAATCGGCTGGAAAGGCGAAATGCGTTATGGGTTATTGAACGATCTGCGACCGGATAAACACGTTTTTCAGTACATGGTCGAACGATACGTTGCATTAGCGAGCTCGAAAGTAGCCATGCTCAAAGACGTGTCATTGAATACATGTCCAATTCCTTCACTACAAGTCGATTTCGAGCTGCAATCGTCCGTTAGACAGAGCTTATCGTTATTACAAACAAATGAAGTGGTCGGGTTATGCCCTGGAGCTGAATTTGGCCCGGCCAAAAGGTGGCCAGATCATTATTACGCTCAGGTAGCCGCCCATTGTATTGATCAAGGTAAGCAAGTTTGGCTATTTGGTTCACAAAAAGATAGGGAAGTCACCGATAAAATTTATCAGGCCCTCAATGAGCAACAAAAACCATTTTGCCACAACTTATCCGGCAGAACTTCATTGGTTGAGGCCGTGGATTTACTCGCCTGTTGCGACACTGTAATATGTAACGACTCAGGCCTTATGCACATTGCAGCCGCCGTAGGATGTAAGATCATCGCCGTATATGGTTCAACGTCACCAAAATATACCCCACCACTATCGAATAATGTCACTATATTAAATACTGATATAGAATGCAGACCATGTTTTAAAAGAGAATGCCCATATGGTCATTTGAAGTGTTTAAAACAGTTAACACCAGACAGAGTTATTGATAGCATAACGACCAAATAAACAGATGCGATAAAAAATGAAATACCAATGGTTTGAGCGGGGTGCCTATGCAACCTCAAAAGCAAAAGAGTATCTTTCAAACTCATTTAACCCAAATGAGATAAAAAAAATAGCCGTCATACGACATGCAGCTTTAGGCGATCAGGTTATTGTTCGCCCTTTTCTGATTGAAGCCAGAAAATTTTTCCCAAATGCAAAAATCACATTAGTTGCGGTTTCTAATTACATGTATGGTGTTCCTGATGATCTCGTCGATCATGTTCATGTAATGCCTGGAAAACACAAAGATAAAAAGAAAGCATCTGTTTCCGAAAAGATTAAAAATATTAAAGAACTTGGATCGCAAGACATTATTTTTGATTTGGCCAGTACCAATCGCTCTCACTGGATGATGGCTTTAAGTAAAGCAACTCTGAAAATAGGTTTCCCATATAAATATTACTTACGTGGTATCTTATACAACGTTTGTGTACCCCGCTCTGATTTTCAGCCTGAAGTCGAATGCATGTTAGATATGCTTAAACTTCTAGGACACTACCCACAATACCCTTTAAATTTTGCATATCCTGATAACAGAGTAATTAAAGAAAAAGATGCTCCCTATATATTGTATTTCAATGGCGCATCACAAAAATCTAAAATTGTTAGTCAGGACTATATGAAAGAGTTAATTTCACGCTCAATAGCAGAACATCCTGACTATATACATATTTTTCTCGAAGGAAAGAATAACTTTGAAAAGGGAGATTTTTTAAAAAAAGTGGTAGAAAAAAATGATAACTGTTTGGTACGGCCACTACAGCCATTAGATGATCTCATAGAGCTCACAGCAAAAGCAACCTTATTAATCTCCCCAGACACTGGTGTAAGAAATGTCGGGATATCGACACATACTCCTACTGTCGGGATATTCTATTCTACCGTTCCCTACAGATATACACCTCATTACGAAAAACATTTTGTCGCAATGTCACCAGATGGTAGTATTCCAGATGTTGGCACTGTATGTAACCTCATAAAAGAAGCTCTATGCAAATGATCCCAAACACACATATTTATACCAAAATAATTAACTATTGTTTATTTTTTTCATTATTTTTTTTATTGTGCACAAAAAATTTTACTGTTGGTGTTGTTATTGTTTTATTAATAACATCCTTGATATATATAGCTAAGAATTATAAAGTAATAACAATAACAAAAATTGATATGTTAGTGATAACCATATTATCTGGATATTTTATTGCCAGTCTTCCCATATATATAAAAGACATGGATAGTACTAGATATTTTAAAGGTTCAATTAGATATGTTTGTTTTATTCCCATATATTTCTTCTTAAAAAATGAAATACAACTCCCCAATATATCTAGAAAATATTTAGATCTTGGAATATTTATCGGTTCAGTTGGTACAATAACATTAGCTATATATCAACATTATATTTTAAATATAGAAAGAGTAGTGGGCTACCTCTATAGTATTAATTTTGGATATTTAGCATGCTCCTTAGCATTTTTATCTTTAGCCCTCTCAAAAGACAGTCACTTTAAATTACTTCTTTTATTATCATTTATTTTTGATACGTACGCTACTATATTAACACAAACTAGAGGAGCCACTTTTGCTATACCAATTTTACTTATATTAGTGGCATTCTTTTATAAAAAAGATAACCAAATTAAAAGAATATTCTATTGTACTGTATCGATAGTATTGTTTACTTCTATAATCTATGTGATTTCACCAAACTTTAAAGAACGCATACATTTTACAGTTAACGAATTTACTAACATTTATAGAGGTGATATTACTGAATCTGTATCTTCAGGTGTAAGGTTAGACTTATGGTATAGTGCAATTCAATCTTTTAAAGAAAGTCCTTTAATTGGGCAATCTTTTAAGAAAAGAGAAGAAATGTTAAGTACATTATATAAAGAAAAAAAGATAGGTCCTCTTGCTGTAGGAATAAAAAGAGCACATGCTCATAATCAATATTTTGAAATGCTAGCATCTTATGGAATATTAGGTATTTTTGCCTTTATTTTATTACTATTTTTTCCTTTATTCTTTTTCTTAAAAAGAATATATCAGACAAATTATGCTTTAACTGGATTTATTCTTGTATCTGGGTTTGTTCTTTTTTGCATGACAGAAGTACCATTAGAACAAAACTTGATTAGTACCTACTATGGATTAATGTTAGTAATACTAATCGTTTTCACAAATCTAGATATAAAAAATAATAGAATAATGCAAAATTCTAGCAACCATAGTGATTAAGTTGAATCAAATGGACTTTAAAGATATTACCTTTGTCATCCAGGGACCTGTAATCGAAAGTATTACAAAAAAGTCCATTGATAATGTAAGAAAATTGTTCCCCTCAAGCTTTATCATCCTTTCAACCTGGAAAGGGGAAAATATTTCAAATATTAACGCTGATTTAGTTATTGAAAATGAAGATCCAGGCCCAACAATCTTATCTTATGGTAAAGATGATATTGCCAGAAAAGCGAATATCAATAGACAAATTTGTTCTACACTTAATGGATTAAATGCAGTTCAAACAGAGTATGCCGTAAAATTAAGAAGTGATAACATATTGCATTCAAATGAATTCATTCATTACCTAAATAAATTCACAAAAAAGACTTCACAATTTTCGCTATTTGACCAAAAAATAATATATTCAAATTTATTTGCCAAAGAGATAACTAAAGGAACAAAAATTCCCTATTTTTTTTCAGACTTTTTTCACTTTGGCAAGACCACTGATCTGAAAAAATTGTGGAGCATTGATCTTTTCAGTAACTACAATTTTCAAGATAGGTTATCGGGGAAATTTCAACATAAGCAATATCCAATGAGATGTTCCCATGTAGAACAAGATTTATGGCTTGCATTTTTATCCAAAAATACCGGAAAGCCATTTTCGCTTAATGATGAGTATGGTGCCAATCAAGACATTGCAGACTCATATAACTATATGATAAACAACATCATAATTTTGGATTATGGTATGATTGGTCTTGAAGTACCATCCAGACTTGAACAGCCAAATAAATTTCCTTATGAGTTTTACTCATTTTTAAGGTGGAAATGGTTATACGAAAGCTATTTCAATCTCAAATCCTCAATACCAATCAACTATAAATTAAAGTGGTATATTGGATACTTTTATAAATTCATACATCATGGCATCAGATATAAAGCAAAAGGCTTATTTTTAAAGATAAAAAATTACTTACTAAATTTTTACAATCAAGAATAAAAACCAATTAACTTTTGAATATGCTTGTTTATAGAAAATTTATTTTTCGCTCTGCAATAAGCTTTATGACTATAGTTACTTTTTATACTTGTATTCTCAATGAATAACCGGATTTTGTTTGCTATATCTTTTGGATTAAGTGGATCACACAGTATTGCTGCTTCATTAACGACTTCAGGCAATGCTCCTGTATTCGAAACCACTAACGCTTTTGCCTGAGCCATTGATTCGATAGCAGTTAATCCGAATGCCTCATCATGATATGGTAAACACACGATATCCATAATTGAATACATTTTCTTAGTGTCCTTCCGAAATCCTGTAAGATGAACGCGGTCAACTAAGCGGGCCTTATCAATTTTCTCTTTTAACTCATGAACAAACAGGCTGTCCGAACCATCCGCTTCACTTATCCCACCAACAATCAATAAATGCAAATCAGGATATTCCTCAGAAAGTAAACAAAAGGCATCAAATAAATGCATTTGTCCCTTCCCATAACAAACCCGGCCTACTGTGCCGACAACAAAACTGTGCTCCGGTAACCCAACGCTTTGTTTTATTTTTATAATGTCAGAGTTATTCGCTACAGGTTGAATCTCCGGAACATAAGTGCCTAATAGCAGAGGGGTAATTTTGTCCAGTTCAATAGGTAGAGCTTTAATATTTCTTTGATAGGTTTCATTACTAATAGAAAACACTTTGGAGAGATGCCGATAAACCATTTTATGAAAAACGTCTTTTTTCGGCCTTTTAACTCCCATATGTTCAGTAAAAAAAGATTTCCTTGGCATCAAGCAATGTAATAACGCTGAAATCAAGATATCCCCTGACTTATGACTGTGAACAACAGTAACATTCCTTTCCTTCAGCCAATTATTAAGCCGAAAAAGCTGCTGTGATAAAAGTTTCGCTTTGCTTGTCGTTGAAAAACATTCAACACCCAACTCTCTCATGTGATTTTGAATGTGCCCACCATCGAGACACACACAGTAAACGTTATAACCTAAAGCGATAAACTCCTTGGCTGTACGTATTGGGTACATTTCCAATCCTCCCCATCCGGAAGAAAGACAAATGTGGACAATATTCGGCTTATTCAATATGTTTTACTCTCAGGTATATTTCATCTGTTCAATAAATTTGTGAAAGGTTAGCAAATCAATCGTTGTTGTTGAACCTATATTTGGATATTCATTTATAGAAAAAATACTCTGTCTGAAAAATCAGGTATTGCTTTTCTCCTCAGAGACATAAATCCTTCCTATCTCATCCATTCTGAATTATTTTTATGATAAAATTTTGCTAGATTACCATTGTATAATGTAAACGAGTAATCATCGTAATCAGGATTAACAGATGAAAATAGCCAAACTTATTACCAACCGCTGTATTCGCCTTTTTGGTAATATTTGCAAAACCTTGTCATATCCATTTCACTGGGTGTTACCAAACTATCGCTTTACCATCCCTGAATACTCACCGGCAAAGTTGCGCTTATCTAAGCAAAGTGCTATTCCCAGAGTCATCTGGCAAACCAACTTTTCCAATAAGTGTGCTTTACCCGTCTATCTAAACTATTTATTCAACCGTTTAATGTCTTTAAGCTGCGATTATCATTATGTCAGTACAGAAGCCAGAGATGAATACATGAAAGCCAATACAACGCCTGAGCTTTATGAAGCCTTTTCCCGGCTCAAAAATGGGGCTGCTCAGGCAGATTTATGGCGTCTGGTTGTATTAAATAAAGAGGGAGGCGTTTACGCCGATATCGACGCAACTTTTGTATGGCCATTAAATCGGATAATAGGAAATGAAGATAATGCAATTTTCATAAAAATAAGCAACAACACTCGTTACACAAACTATTTCATTGCTTCTTCACCCAATAATCATGATTTACAACAAGCAATAGAACTGGTCATCGATAATATTAATCACTTTAAACCAGAGATGGGAGTGTATTACAGTACAGGCCCGGGTGTACTTGATAAGCTGTTTGAAAATCGAAATGATATTCATCATGAAGACCGTAAGTATGTCTGTATACAAGGCACATTCACAAATGAACACTTCCAATATATAGATAGACCCCGCACAAAATGGATTCACGTAAAGCCTGAAGATTTGATTCAAAAAAAGGATGATTAATTGATTATCCGATTTTTTTATTCCGTTTTACTGATTATTATTGCTCCTGTTTTTCTCTTCGGTTTATTTCGAAAAAAAACGGGAAAGCCGTCCGTAGGAGCACGCTGGAAAGAACATTTTGGTTTTACACCACCACTTAAAACAATGAAATCCCCTATCTGGTTTCATGCGGTTTCCGTTGGTGAAATGATGGCAGTAACACCATTAATAAAACGTTATAAACAACAACACCCGGAAGCTGCGATCCTTATTACCACAACAACACCGACAGGAGCTGAGCAAGCGGAAAAATTGAGTTCAATCGCAGAACACCGTTATATGCCGCTGGATTTTTCTTTTGCTATAAACCAATTTATCCAAACGATTCATCCTTCCCAACTCCTAATAATGGAAACCGAGTTGTGGCCAAATACATTACATACACTGGCAAAGCATCACATTCCGGTGTCTATAATTAATGCACGTCTATCAAATCGCGCCTGTCAGCGATACAAAAAAATTCTGCCTCTGTTTAGGGTAATTGAACCATGTTTAACGCGCGTTTTATGTCAAACACAACAGGATGAAGACAATTTTGCTCAATTAGGCGTTTCAAAAGCAAAGTTAAAAGTAACTGGCTCAATCAAATTTGATCTTCAAATCTCAAATGACATACTAACTAAGGGAACTGACCTGCGCCAACAACTAGGCAACGGTCGTCAGGTATGGATTGCGGCCAGCACACACCAGGGTGAAGATGAGAAAATACTGAAAGCTCATCAAACCATTATCAAGCAAATTCCAGATGCACTCCTTATTCTGGTGCCAAGACACCCAGAACGATTCGATGATGTTTACAAATTATGCTGCCAGTCATTTTTGACAAAACGCCGCTCTCTGGCATCATCGGGCAAACTATCTAGGGAAACACAAGTATATCTGGGTGACAGTATGGGAGAACTGTTAATACTAATACAAGCTTCTGACCTTTGTCTTATGGGAGGAAGTTTCCTTGGGAATAAAGTGGGTGGGCATAATGTATTAGAACCCGCTACACTAAATGTTCCAATCTTAATTGGACCAAGTTATTTTAACTTCAAAGATATTGTTGATAATCTGGTGCAAAGAACCGCAATCAATATAGTGAAAAATGAACAGGACATTGCATCCTCTGTCATCCATTTAATGACAAGCAAAAACCTACAACATACGATGTCAAAAAATGCCAGACAATTTATTGCCGAAAATACAGGAGCAATAGATAGAACTCTGCAAAATATCAATGAAAAGAGTGAGAACGTAAATGAAGAAACTGGTTGTCGATCTTGATGGAACAATCACTCAGGCTGATACTTCTGACTATAAAAATGTTTCACCGAGACTTGATGTCATTCAGCAATTAAGAACTTATAAAGAAGAAGGGTTTGAAATTGTTATTTTCACAGCCCGAAACATGCGAACTTACGAAGGAAACGTGGGTAAAATCAATATAAACACGCTACCGATCATTACTGAGTGGTTAAAAAAACACGATGTTCCTTACGATGAAATCTTAGTGGGCAAACCCTGGTGTGGACATGAAGGATTTTATATTGATGACCGCTCTGTACGCCCCTCAGAATTTGCATCTATGAGCCTTGACGAAATTAATACTCTATTTGAGAAAGAAAAAACATGTTTTTAATTATGTCTGCAGCTTATGTGGACCAAGAGCTGCAATCTGAATTTGGTCACATACCTCCGAGTTTTTTACCTCTTGGTAATCGTCGGTTATTCCAGCATCAAGTAGCATTAGCACCAACAGGTAGTGACATTTATCTCTCCTTACCTGAGTCATATCAAATCGCACAAAAAGACATGCAGTGGCTAAATGCACATAGCGTTACCATCATCAAAACACCGGATAAACTCAGTCTGGGAGCTTCTGTTATTGCATCCATTAACATGACCGGTGCGGCCCTCACTAAGCCACTCCATATTCTTTATGGCGATACTTTATTTAAATCTTTACCTGAAGGTAATGATCTTATTAGTATCTCACAAATAAGAGACAGCTATGACTGGGCGATGGTGACTCAGGATACATCTGAGTGGTTAAAACCAGTAACCACTCAGGGAACCAATGAATACGCCAATATTATTGATGGTTACTTTAAATTCTCTCACCCACGAGCTCTTTTAAAATGTATCACCCAAAGTCAATGGGATTTTATTTCAGGACTAAACCGTTATCGGACTGAAATCGGGTTAACTCCCATCAAATCAGATGGCTGGTTAGATTTTGGACATGTGAATACTTACTACCGCTCCAAAGCTGAATTCACAACGCAACGTGCGTTTAATTCTATGATGATCAACACCAATTATATTGAAAAATCCAGTACGAATAATGAAAAAATAAAAGCCGAAGCCTTTTGGTTTGATCACCTTCCTACGCCTTTGCGAATGTTTACTCCCCAATTTTTGGGTCAAGCATTAAAAGGCAACGACATCAGTTATCAGTTAGAGTATCTTCATCAGACTGCGCTTAATGAACTTTTTGTCTTTGCCGAACTTCCAACTCATGCATGGCAACCAATATTAGAAAGTTGTATTGAATTTCTGACATCATGTTCGGAATACAAAGCACCAGATAATGTCCCGGCAAATCATTTTTCTTCTCTTTTTGGTGAAAAAACCCAACAACGCATCCAGGAATTTTGCATTCAGAGAAATATTGACGTCGACCAACTCTGGAATTTCAATGATGAACATCAGGTCTCCATAACACAACTGCTTCATGACAGCGCCAGATATTTGCCACAACCAAGCTCGACATTATGTGTTCTGCATGGTGATTTTTGCTTCAGTAATATTTTATATGACTCACGCTCCCGACGAATAAAAACCATTGACCCCAGAGGATTAACACCAGAAGGTCAAATCAGCCTGTACGGCGATATTCTCTATGATGTAGCGAAACTCAGTCATTCCATACTTGGTCTATATGACTTTATTATCGCTGGGTATTATAGTGTCCATATTCAGGATAAACAGATTGACTTAGCTATCCATGCCGGTAAGTCACAATTTGATATCCAGACAACATTTTTGAAGTTAATCGGACAACAATTTAATCTTAACGCATCTCATCTTTATGCAATGAAAATTCAATTATTTTTATCTATGCTTCCGTTACATTCAGATGATCTGATTCGTCAGGATGCTCTTTTTGCAAATGCCTTTCGATTACATCAGTTGCTAATAAAGGAAATTCAATGATCGTTATCCCAATGGCAGGATTAAGTTCCCGATTTTTTAAAGCCGGCTACGAAAAGCCTAAATATATGTTAGAAGCACATGGTAAGACCTTATTTGAACATTCGGTACAGAGTTTCTCTCGTTACTTTGATTCAATACCATTTCTGTTTATTACCCGTAATGTCTTTGACACAAAAAAATTTGTTCAGGAAAAAGCCCAAAAGTTGGGTATTCGCACGTTTTATATTGTTGAACTAAATTCAGACACTCGAGGGCAAGCCGACACCGTTTTTTTAGGTTTGACTGAATTATTTGATCAAGATGTCAACATTCAGGGGTCAATTACGGTCTTCAACATTGATACCTTCAGACCCGGTTTTACATTTCCTGACGAAGCTTTCAAAGGTGATGGATACCTGGAAGTTTTTGAAGGTTCCGGAGATAACTGGTCTTTTGCAAAGCCAATTTCAGATAATGATACACAGGTTGCAGAGACGGCTGAAAAAAGGCCTATCTCTAATCTGTGTAGCACCGGCTTATATCATTTCAGTTCTGTACAAGATTTTCTGGACGCCTTTCAAAATGCGCTTAACCGTCCGAAGCAAGAGTGGGAAAAAGGCGAGTTGTACATTGCACCAATGTACAATACGCTGATTGCCGAGGGAAAATCGATCCACTACCACAAAATCGACCCAAGCGAAGTCATATTTTGTGGTGTACCTGATGAATATACCGATTTTCTTAAGAAGACATTACTATGATGAAGGTAGCTGATTCTGATATCACTTTTGTCATCCAGGGACCGATTCAGCGTAAAGATGACCGTTCGAAGAGAGAAAATATCACACAAACCTCAATCAAAAATATCAGAAATTTATTTCCGGAATCGACGATCATTGTCTCAACATGGAAAGGGCAGAATACCGATAATATTGACTGTGATACTCTACTATTACTAGAGGATCCCGGACCAAACTTTGTATTTAATGGCAAAGATAAACAACAGCTTAATAATAACCGGCAAATTTATAGTACTCATCAGGGCCTTTTACATGTAAAAACCCCTTATGCTGTCAAACTTCGCAGTGATACGGTATTGATTGGAAGAGAGTTTGTGGATTGCTATGAACAATTTTCCGATGAAACCCGAAAAGAATCTTGGTCCTATTTAACCCGTCGGGTTCTGACCACCAGTACATTCTTTATCTGCTCTCACTATGGCAGGACAATTCACTTCCATAAAAGTGATATTTTTGATTTTGGATTAACAGAAGATCTTCTAAAAATCTGGCCTGAAGAATTGATTCCCGAATTGACATTCTCGCTTCCCAAAGCTTATAAAGCACGATATCCAGCCACCGAACAGTTTTTATTCTTACACTGGTTTGGTTTACTTACTCAACAATCGCTACACATCAACAGCAAAACTGAAGATGATGCCGGGCTGGGGGCGGTTTTCTGGCCACAATTTATTGCTAACAACTTATTAGTAGATAAGCCAGAAAATTTAGGGATCGATATCACTGAACGTTTTTACAAACGAGGCAATCTGGCACTTGAATACGATCTGGACGACTGGAAAGCATTCAATGAAATAGCAAGGCATCCATTAAATAAAAAACTCATCAGTCGCCGATTCAAAGAATGGAAGGGAAAAGTTATACAGAAGCTATTCTCCACTTTTATTTAATAATAAAAATAGCCCCACAGCTTAAGATACTAATTTTATTATAAATATGACTTAAACTTTATCTTATTCCAATACATTAACTTAGTATCACGATACAACCGAGAAGCTTCTCTAAACACTTTATAGTGTAACGGCACTCTGGTTCTGGACACTTGGTTCTGAATTTGACTTTCTAAATCTGCCGGATCGAACACCGCATATGGAAGAAGCCCTAATGAGGGTATTTTATGTCTGAATGACTCACCAATAAAATTATCAACAGCACAAAGCCAGTGTTCGCTTTTATTGACAAATTTCTCAGCTGCTTTTGGTGTCAGACTATATCCTCTGGCTCCTCCTGCGTTATCCATCCACATTACGACCTGAAAACCATCTGGAGTATTCATAATCATTTTGTTTCTATGGTTGGTATCCTGAGGCTCCAATCTTAGATAATCGAAATTTCGATGCAACTCAGGCAATTTCAACATTACCTGCTCAAAAAAAGCTGTAGGCAAAAAATCATCTTCAAAAATAGCAATAGGTTCATTTAATTCGATGCATTTTTTCCATAGTAGATAGTGACTTGCATAGACCCCTTTTTCTCCGGGAGTTAAGGGACGTCCTCTGAATTTTATTCTATATTTATCATCTGGTTTACTCTTTAACTCTTCAGGCAACCCCTTAAATCCATCAACAGCAGAAAAAAACTCATAATCAACATTCAAACCTGATAGTTGTTCTTTCACCCGATTTCGTCGCTCAACTGCTCTATCTAAGTTTATAATAAATAATTTCATATCCAGACTCATTTATCTTTATAAGCTAACACTAATTTTTCCCATGCCAATCGATTAAAATGTATATTGCTTTTAACTAATTCTTTAGCAAAAGAGCGATGCAATCGCTTCAAGTTATTATCTTTCCATAAGGTATTATTTTTTCTCATACAAAAGCACTTATCAAAATCAATAATCCACACCTTTTCCTGATTATCAATCAAAATATTATGGATATTAAGATCAGTATGATTTACCTGAGCATCGTGCATTTTGCGAATTTCTTTACCGATCTTCTGATACATCGCATCACTTAACGGTTTTTCCTGTAAAACAGACACAAGGTCACGCGCATCCGGCACTCTCTCAGTAAGTAAATCCGCCTGATAACAAACGTGTTTTTTAATTGCTCTGGCAGCAACCGGACGTGGAACATTGACTCCAGACTGCTTTAAGTGGTTCAGAATTTGGAACTCCTGATAGCTCCGGGTTTGCTCCCAGCCAGAAAAGAAATAGTGATCACTGACCAGCCTACCAAATAATCCACCACGACGGTAATGACGTAATGCGCCCTGAATGTCGTTCAGTTGAATGAACCAGGTCGTTCCCCGCCCTTTAGCATTACCGACAATTTTTCCCTGCTCCTGCCAGTATTCCGGATCAAAGCAATTTTCAGGTGAAGCATTCAGCAACGCCTCGTCAAACCAGACTTTTAGTTTTTTATTTTCAAATAGTTTCATGAAAGTTTTTCAGTTTTCAGTCCTCAGTTTTCAGTTTAACGACTAACTGACAAACCGAAAACTAAAACACTGCCAACTGGAACACTGTTAACCAATCACCATTTTACATTTTCTCGCGCTATCTGCATAATTCTTGTCACTTTCTTTTTGGTCGGAAATCATATGGCACTATTTGAGTCGGCTCCTGAATCCATTTGTATTTTACGCCTTTCTGCCATTGGCGATGTTTGCAATGCCGTAGCGGTTGTGCAGGCGATTCAGGCACAATGGCCGAAAACCAAAATTACCTGGGTCACTGGCAAACTG
Organism: Vibrio salinus; assembly: GCF_021272385.1. GTDB lineage: Bacteria > Pseudomonadota > Gammaproteobacteria > Enterobacterales > Vibrionaceae > Vibrio > Vibrio salinus. The sequence goes on along the minus strand of NZ_JAJSDZ010000007.1, from coordinate 343,347 downwards.
GAAGCCCAGATTATCCACGATCTTCCTGGCATCGAAGTAATTATGTTTGATAAAAAATCGGGCTGGAAAGGGTATAAACAACTTTGGGCAACTCTGAAAAACCATCATTTTGATGCGTTATTACACATGCAGTACGCCTTCCGTGCCAGCATTGCCACTCTGGGAATTAAGGCCCGGTATAAAATTGGCTTTGATGCTTTGCGCAGTCAGGATTGCCAGACCTGGTTTACCAATAAAAAAGTGCCGTCTCCCGATGGGTTTCATGTCCTTGATGGCATGCTCGCTTTTGCAAAATACATTGGCATTCAAGATATAAAACCAAAGTGGTCGCTCACTTACTCTCAGAAGGAAGCATTATGGGCACAATCTCAACTGTCAGCACATCAGCCAAATCTTGTGGTAGTTCCCGGCGCCAGTAAAGCTTACAAAAACTGGCATGCCAATGGCTATACTGACGTTATACAGCATGCCCAAAAACAAGGCTGGAATGTCATCCTCGCCGGCTCTCCGGCGAAAGTAGAAACCGAGCTGGCAAACGAAATCGATACTAAGCTCATCACACCGGTCACCAATCTGGTCGGCTCAAGTTCCCTGAAGCAAATGTTAGCCCTGATGGATAAATGCGACCTGGTGATTGCTCCGGATACCGGACCTGCTCATATGGCCAATGCAATGAATACACCCGTTATTGGTCTGTACGCTCATCATAACCCCATGCGGACCGGTCCTTACTGCTATCTAGACTATGTGGTTTCCGCATACGAAGAAGCCATTAAAGAAGAAACCGGAAAAACATTATCCGAACTAAACTGGCGAAGCCGGGTTAAAGACAAATCGGCAATGAACCGGATTCAAAGCCAGCAGGTTATTGCTATGTTTGATAAAATTGTCACCGACTTTACCATTACCTCTTCTAAACATGGAGAATCAGAGCAGTGAACCAGCCAACGCTAGCCGTAGCACTTATTGTGCGGAACGAAGCCAAACATCTCAAACCCTGTTTAGACACAGTACATGACTGGGCCGATGAAATTGTTATTCTTGACTCCGGCAGTACCGATAACACCGAAGAGATTGCTAAACAGTTCACGGAAAAATTTTACACAAACTGCGAATGGCCGGGGTTTGGTCCACAGCGCCGTTTGGCACAGTCTTATGTCGAATCCGATTATGTTCTCTGGCTGGACGCTGACGAACGGATCACTCCGGAACTTAAAGAAAGCATCCAGAAGGCACTAAAGGAAAATAAAACCGACACGGTTTATCAAATTTCTCGTTTAAGCTGGGTGTTCGGCCGTTTTATTCGCCATTGTGGCTGGTATCCGGATCGGGTTCTGCGCCTATATCCGACAAAACTGACCCAATACAATGATGCTCTGGTTCATGAGAAAGTGGAAGTCACCTCAGAAATGCAGGTAGCAGATTTAAGAGGGGACGCCATTCATTACACATACGATGATATTCACCACTATCTGGTAAAATCCGCCGGATATGCAAAAGCCTGGGCAGAACAAAGAGAAAAACGGGGAAAGAAAAGCAATATCAGTCAGGGACTGATGCACGCCATCGGATGCTTTTTAAAAATGTATATTATCAAAGCTGGCTTTCTGGATGGAAAACAGGGATTTTTGCTATCATTTTTATCTGCGCATTCCACATTTGTAAAATACGCAGACTTATGGGTCAGAACAAATACGTCGTCACCCAGGAGTTAACGTCGGTAAGAATGTCGCTGATACGGATATTAGCCATGTTCTCCTGCTGCTGCTTACTGCCCTCTTTAGGAGGACAAAAAGCCAAATGGCGGCCTTTGGAATTTAATGGCCGCCAGCGCAGCGGTGTCGCCGAACGTTTCGCCGGAAAGAAACCAATAGTCGGCACATCCATTGCCGCCGCAATATGAAGGGGGCCGGTAGACCCGGCGATAAACACACTGGCACAGGCAATAGAGCGGGCAAAATCCGTTAAACCGTCATTTTTATCATACACAACGGCTTTTTCACCCCGGCGATTAATCATGGACTGCAACTGGTAGGCTTTCTCTTCTTCCCCCGGACCTGCCGTCAGCACCACATCAAAATCCCCTTCCATACCATCGATCAACCGGCAATATTGCTGCAACGAAAGGTTATTTGCTGAACCACCACTCCCGGCATGAAGATATACCCAGGGTTTATCCGGACAAAGGCTTAGCTGAGAAGCCAGCTTACTTTTTTGCTTATCCAGATCATTCTGACTGAAAGACAAATAAGGAGCGTCAGGTTCAACCACCGGGATGTGGTTGTCATGCAAAAACGCACGAATCAGATCCAAATTATATTCAAATTCCGGTTTTTTCGATTGAGAACGTTTCTGCCTGATCCGACGGTTATAAAACAGCTGAGCCACTTTCGTTGCCGGTGCCAGACGATACGGAATTTTCGCTTTCCACACCAACATTGCGTTATAAGTGGTCGAGAATAAATTGATCGAGGCATCGAAACGGCACTGCTTTATTTGCTTAATCACCGCCAACTGAGCAGCTTTGGAGGATTTCTTTGTCGGATCCTCAATCACATCGTCAATCCAGGGACACAATCCGGCAAGCGCCACCGTATATGCAGGAACCAATGCCGTGATATGACAATCCGGAATGGACGCTTTCAGCATCGCAAAACTTGGCCAGGCCAGCATGAAATCACCGATTTTATCGTTCCGGATGACAAGTAACTTTTTCATTTCAAAACTCTCAATTGATTACCGAGATCCCTCAAAGGGAATATCATACCCGCATCAATAGGTAAATTTGACCCTTTTTGTTATTATTATGAGAGATTTTCTGTATTTAAAGAGACCATTTCGTGAACCAGAAACCCTATTCCCGGGTCATTTACCCCGGCACCTTTGACCCCATGACCAACGGACACATCGATATTGTCGAACGGGCAGCGGCTATGTTTGATGAAGTTATTATTGCGGTTGCGGCCAGTCCCAGTAAAAATACGATGTTTACTCTGGCAGAACGGGTTTTCTTTGCCGGAGAAGTCACTCAACACTTACCAAATGTTTCCGTCCGGGGGTTTTCCGGTCTGCTGGTCGACTTTGCCAAGGAAGTGGAAGCGAACATCCTCATCCGGGGTCTGCGGACAACCATGGATTTTGAATACGAGTTTGGCTTAACCGCGATGTACCGGAAGTTAATGCCTCATCTGGAAAGCGTTTTTCTGACTCCGGCAGGTGAATTTGCCTTTTTATCCTCAACCATCGTCAGAGAAGTTGCCATTCATGGTGGAGACGTCAGTTCGTTTGTCCCGGCCATTATTGCGGATGCTCTGGTCAAAAAGAAAAAAGTATAAAATGACTTCCGATGTTTATAATATTACTTCTGACAAATCCGGCAAAAAAACGTATTCCTCTGGCCAATTTTTTGCTCCTGGATCTGGGCACCGCATTCAGGGCAGGGTTCACCGGCTTTCCCGTAAATTTTCAGTTCCTGCGCAAAATACCCGGGTTTACCATCAGCCTGAGCAAAATCTTTAAGGGTGGTACCACCCTGTTTAATTGAATGAGCAAGAACGGATTTAATCTCTGCCACCAATACATTCCATTCATCCCCGGAAAGACGACCAGCGGGCCGGTTTGGATTAATGTGAGCAGAGAACAGGGATTCATTAGCGTAAATATTACCTACCCCAACCACGTATTTGTTATCCATGATAAATGGCTTAATCCGGATTTTCTTCCCATGTGCTTTTTCCTGCATATAGCCTGCGGTAAAATCATTACTAAGCGGTTCAGGTCCCAGATTAAGCAGTACAGATGCCGTCGTCCCTTTCTCTGACCACAGCCAGGCACCGAAACGCCTCGGATCGTTATAACGCAGAACTTTTCCATTGCACATAAACAAATCAACATGATCGTGCTTCTGAGGGGCCACCGGCGCATCTATCACTCTCAGAGAGCCGGACATCCCCAGATGAATAATCGCCGTTCCGACATCCGTTTCCAATAACAGATACTTTGCCCGTCGTTTAATACTACGAATAACCTGTCCTTCAAGCTTGTGTAGTTCATAGGGAATATCCCAACGCAGCTTAGGCGTACGAACGGAAATAGATTTGATCTTTTCACCAACAAGAAAAGGGCTGATGCCCATCCGGCTCACTTCAACTTCTGGTAATTCAGGCATATTTCTCTACTTTTATTTGACTTGTTGGGGAAAAAGATAATTTTTGTCGACAGAGACTGCAATCCACCGGTTTTGCCAGTTTTTAAACAGCCAGAACGTCGGCATCTGATAAAATGTCACCCGCTGAGGTTCTTCCTGCTCTTTGTACCAGATTTCCAGAGTCTGTGCCGGTGGCAATTTTTTCGACAAAGACTGGTAAGTTTCCTCATTCACCGGCGTGCCTTCCAGACCATGCCAGTGCTCATACAACGTTGTCGCTGAAATAGCTAAAGTCGGAGTCAGCGTCCAGAACCCTTGTTTTTTTTCCAACGCCCAGTCAGCACTGTAAACCGCCGTCACGGTATCATTTGCATTAAAGAGCGTGTTCGAAATATGAAACTGCTGATCCGGAGGGATTAAATACGTTTTAATCAACGTCGGCAGATTTAAAATTATAATAAAGGCGATAACGGAAAAAATAAGAATATTATTCCACTTACGACCACTGTATCGCATCACCATTCCTCTGTCTGAATCCGGTATAATCTATATTATCTTATTGATACAGCCTAATTAGCAAACAACAGACAATAAAAAACCCAGCCTAAGCTGGGTTTTTCTTACTGGCAACAAAGAAAATCAATTACTTGATTTTAGCTTCTTTGTAAATAACATGACGGCGAGCTACAGGATCATATTTTTTGATCTCGAATTTACCTGGCATGTTACGTTTGTTCTTGTCAGTTGTGTAGAAGTGACCAGTATCAGCAGAAGATACCAGACGGATTTTCTCACGATTGCCTTTAGCCATTGCTTAATTCCTCTTAAACGTTTTCGCCGCGTGCACGGATATCAGCAATAACAGCATCGATACCTTTCTTGTCGATGATACGCATGCCTTTAGCAGTCAGACGTAGTTTAACAAAACGTTTTTCGCTCTCTACCCAGAAACGATGAGTTTGTAGGTTCGGCAGAAAACGACGCTTAGTAGCATTTTTTGCGTGTGAACGGTTATTACCCGTTACCGGACGCTTACCAGTTACTTGGCATACTCGGGACATGAATGTCTTCTCCAAATCGTTTCAGCTCGATATCAACCTTGGTGGCCGAACCTCTTTACTTAAAAATAAAAGTTGAGGTTAAAACCATTATGGAAAATCCATACAAGGCTATCAAAGGTCGCGCATTATACTAACTTGACGAGCATTGCTCAAGACCCGAACAGATCCTTTTTGCAAGATCTTGTGATCTTTTTATCGCCGAGCTGATTTAGGTTAAAAATTTAGTGGGCGAATAATAGCAGAAATAGTCGAAGGAACAAGTGTTAGTTTCAGTGTTTCAGTGTTTCAGTGTCTCAGTTGGCAGGCTTCTCTCTGTAAACTGAACACTGAAAAACTGTAAACTAACATCTACTTCTAATCAGTCCGGACAACATTTTTATAATTTCTCTTACCTTAATTTCTAAAGCAAGACTATCTGAGCCTGTCAGATACCCGAGCTCCCTCGCCAATATAATTTGAGTAAGGAGTTCAGAAGCCGAACCCTTCGCAATGTATAAAAAACGAACCGAATCTTTAATGCTTCCTCTTTGTTCACCTTCAGCGATATTCGATGGAATGGAAATAGCGGCTCTTGTTATCTGATCTTTAAAACCAAAATTACATTTAAAGGATTCAAATTCTTGATTAACTTTGATAGCGACTTGCATCCCGGCCTGCCACACCTTCAATTTTTCAAAATACTCCATAATCACTTTTCACTGATAACTGATAACTGATAACTGATAACTGATAACTGATAACTGATAACTGATAACTGATAACTGACACACTATTCCATCCACCCTCTTTCACAAAACGATACGATTTCACCATCTCCGATGACGAAGTGATCGAGAACCCGGATATCAATCAGCGCCAGTGCTTCTTTTATTCTTATGGTAATCCGCCGGTCAGCCTGACTCGGCTCAGCAACACCGGACGGGTGATTATGAGCCAGAATCAGAGCCGCAGCATTATGATGAAGCGCCTGCTTCACGATTTCTCTCGGATAAACAGAGGCAGCGTCAATCGTACCTTCGAACAACGTTTCTCCCTGAATCACCCGGTTCTGATTATCTAAATAGAGAACATAAAACGCTTCTCTGGCCCGATCTCTCAGTAAGCTGGAAAGATAAAGCCGGGTCTGAGCCGGACTGGTTAACGCATCGCCCCTCTCCAGTGTCTCCATGAGGTAACGTTGTGTCATTTCCAGAATGGCCTGCAACTGAACGTACTTCGCTTCTCCTAACCCCTTAAACCGACAAAACTCCTCCTGTGTTGCCGCAAATAATTTACGCAGAGAACCAAATTCTCCCAGTAAGTGGTGCGCAAGATGCAGCACATTCATTTCTCTTGTTCCGGTTCGCAGAAAAATTGCCAGTAATTCTTCATCCGATAAAAACTGAGGCCCTCTGCTCAGTAATTTTTCCCTTGGCATTTGTTTTTTCGTCAGCATCGTCCCCCTCCTTATCCACAGAGGATCAAGAGCCATCAGCGGCCCAAACACAAAACAAATAAACGATAAGAGCAGTTCGTCCACTCAAAAACCTCCCGGTAAGACCTGTTCTTGCAACCATTTTGCGACTAAGTACTTACTTCGCTGTTATCACCGGATTGATGTATCACTGAAAACTTGTGATAACATAGGCAGGTTTTCAGAGTTCAGTATTTAAGGATAAGAAAATGCAGACTTTGTCCGGAAAAAAAATTCTTCTTGGCATCAGTGGTGGAATCGCGGCCTACAAATGTGCAGAGCTCACCCGGCGGCTAATTGAACGGGGCACCGAAATTCGCGTCGTCATGACCGAAGCCGCCAAAGAATTTATCACACCTTTAACAATGCAGGCCGTATCGGGCCATCAGGTTGCGTCAAGCCTGCTGGATCCGGAAGCCGAACGATCGATGAATCACATTGAGCTGGCCAAATGGGCCGATCTGGTTCTGCTCGCACCGGCAACAGCGGATTTGATTGCCCGGGTTGCCGGCGGTCTGGGTAATGATTTGCTTTCTACTCTGGTTCTGGCCACAGAAGCACCCGTTGCTGTTGCTCCGGCAATGAACCAGCAAATGTACAAAAATATTGCCACCCAGGAAAATCTGGCCACACTTATCCGCCGAGAATTCATTATCTGGGGGCCCGGGGCCGGGGAACAGGCTTGTGGTGATGTTGGCCCGGGACGTATGCTGGAGCCGATGGAACTGGTTCATCACTGTGAAGAATTTTTTCAGCCCCGCTTGCTAAGCGGTCAATCCATTTTAATTACCGCAGGTCCGACGCAGGAAGCCATCGATCCAGTGCGGTATATCTCTAATCACAGTTCCGGGAAAATGGGCTTTCAGTTAGCAGAAGCCGCCGCAAGGTCCGGCGCATCAGTGACATTAATCAGCGGGCCGGTAAACCAGAGAACACCTGACGGGGTTTGTCGCATTGATGTTACCAGTGCCACAAACATGCATGAAGAAGTGATGAAACTCGCCCCTGAGCATACAATTTTCATCAGTTGTGCTGCCGTTGCCGACTATCGTCCGGAATGCATCTCCGAACAGAAAATCAAGAAAACAAAGGATAAGGATGCCATGACAATCAGGATGATAAAAAATCCGGATATCGTCGCCTCTGTGGCATCATTAACCGAGGGAAGACCTTATACTGTAGGTTTTGCCGCTGAGACACAAAACCTTGAACACTACGCCAGAAACAAACTGGAACAGAAGAATCTCGATCTGATCTGCGCCAACGATGTTTCCGTTTCCGGACAAGGATTTAACAGTGACTCAAATGCATTAACCGTTTACTGGAAAAATGGAGAGCATGTCTTTCCTCTCACATCAAAAAACCAGCTAGCAATGGAATTAATGTCATTCATTAGTGAAAAAATACAATAAAAATAAAGTAGATAATCAGGCTAAGTATTAACATCTGAGTTAAGAAGGACGAAAGAATGAGTGGGACAAAAAAAAGTAACCGCAGAGAAGAAATTCTTCAGGCACTCGCTGAAATGCTCGAATCTCACGATGGCGCATCCCGGATCACAACGGCGAAACTGGCCAACCGGGTGGGTGTGTCTGAGGCCGCTTTGTACCGTCATTTCCCGAGTAAAGCCCGCATGTTTGAAGGGCTGATCGAATTTATTGAAGAAACGCTGATGTCCCGCATCAACTATATCTTTGATGAAGAAAAAGATACATTGCACCGCTTAAAAATGGTGATGCAGCTTATTCTTACTTTTTCGGAACGTAACCCGGGGCTGACACGAATTTTATCCGGTCATGCTTTAATGTTCGAAAACGAACGCCTTCGGGAGCGGATTAATCAGTTGTTTGAACGCATTGAAACCTCTTTACGGCAAATTCTGCGTGAGCGTAAAATCCGGGAAGGAAAATCCTTTCCTGTCGAAGAAGGCATTCTGGCTTCGCAGCTGTTAGGTCAGGTAGAAGGAAGCCTGAACCGTTTTGTCCGCTCAGATTTTAAATATCAACCAACAGCAAACTTTGAAGAGTACTGGTCTCTTTTAAGTGCACAAATAAAGTAATTCTATGAGTGATTATAACGTCGGAAAACCTGAGTTTTCAGTGTCTCTTTTACATCCCAGATATTGGGGGGTGTGGTTTGGATTCGGTCTGCTCCTGCTGATCGTGAATATGCTCCCTTACTCTATGTCGTTAAAATTAGGACAGAGTTTAGGCAAACTAGCCCTTAAATTTGGGAAAAAGAGGTTACACATCGCAAGGCGGAACCTTGAACTGGCTTTCCCTGATAAACCCGCAGACGAAATAGAAACCATACTGACCGAAAACTTCAAAAATACCGGTGCAGCATTAATTGAATCGGGTATTGCCTGGTTCTGGCCCACATGGCGTTTTCGCCGTTTGCTCATCAATAAAGACACGCGGCCATTGCTTGAGCATGAAAAAAATAAAAAAGGCGCACTGCTCTGTGCTGTACACGCTTTTAACCTGGAAATATGCGCCCGTGGCTTTGCGGCTCTCGGCATGCCAGGTTATGGCGTTTACCGCCCACATACCAACGCCGCCTATGAATTTATTCAGTACCGGGGACGAACCCGTGATGGCAATAAGCTGGTTTATCGACGGGATCTAAAGAAGATGATCCGGGTACTGAGACAGGGGGAGCGCCTGTTTTATTTACCGGATCAGGATTATGGCCATAATCAGTCTGTTTTTGTGCCGTTCTTTGCCGTTCAGGACGCCTGTACCACTACCGGGACCAGTATTCTTGCTTATGCCAGTAAATGTGCAATTATGCCGGTTTCCGGGTTCCGCAATCAGGATGGAAAATACGAATTAATTGCGGATATCTCAATAGAAGATAATTATCCGAAAAAGGACAAAACGGCTGCTGCAGCCTATATGAATAAATACGTTGAAGAGGTGATACTCCGGGCACCGGAACAATGGATGTGGCTGCACAAACGTTTTAAGTCCTTACCGGATGGCACCCAGTCAAAAACCCGCTACCAATAATATAAAAAGGCTTTTGTTGAATGAGTTCAGATCAGGACGCCCCGAAAAAAAACAGTATTGATGCCTATTTGCATGATCCCAGATTTCAGTGGTCATTTCTGCATCCCCGCCACTGGGGAATGTGGCTGGGCGTATTCTTTGCAGCACTGCTGGCTTATATTCCCCCAAAATTACGGGATGGCATTGCCAGAAAAATTTCCACGCTCATCGTCAATAAAAACGGCCGCGTTGTTCGCCGGGCAAGAACCAATCTGGAATATTGTTTTCCGGAAAAATCAGCTCAGGAACGGGAAAAAATCGTAAAAGAAACGTTTGTGAAGGCCGCTCAGTATATACTCGGCTATTCTGAATTTCTGGTTCGCTCAACCAGACATAACCAGAACCGTGGTGTCATGATTGGTGAAGAAAATATTATTCCGCTGTTGGATGCGGGGGAAAACGTCATCATTCTTGCGCCACATGCATGGGCCGTTGACTATCCGGCGGTGATGCTGGCCGCCAGAGGCTACAAAGTCACTACCATCATGAAGCCGCAGCGTAACCCTATCGGAGACTGGCTGATGCATGTCCAGCGCATGCAGTATGGCGGCCGGATTTTTGCCCGTAATGCCGGCGTAAAACCGTTTGTCCGTTCAATCAAAGACGGCTACATCGGTTATTGGCTCCCGGATGAAGATCATGGCCCGCAAAATTCGGTGTTCGTCCCTTTCTTTGCTACAGAAAAGGCCACGCTGAAAGGCTTTGGTAAAATGGCCCGCCTGTCAAAAGCCAAGGTAATTCCAATCCTGCCCGCATACAATGATAAAACCTCCAAATACGAAGTTCATATTCTGCCTGCTCTGGAAAACTTCCCGACAGGGGATGAAGAACAGGACGCCAGAGCCATGAATAAGGCCATTGAAGATCTTTTGATCCCAAGGCCGGAACAGTACATGTGGAATTTATTTCTTCTGCAAACGCAAAGAGACGGGAAGAAGATATATAGTTAATAGTTTTCAGTTTTTCAGTAGACAGTTGGTAATACTATTAATGATTCAACGCATATATTAAAAAGGAAGCTTATCTAAACTTCCTTTTCTTCCGAATACGAAAAACTGAACACTGAAAAACTAAACCCCATACTGCGCTCTGTACGCTTTCACAGCATCCAGATGTTCGGCTTCATCCCCTTTTTCTTCCAGATAGGTGATCAGATCGCTCAGACTGACAATGGAAACGACTGAACAGCCGAAATCACGTTCGACTTCCTGAATCGCCGACAACTCACCCTTGCCTTTTTCCTGGCGGTCAATCGCCACCAATACACCGGCCAAATCCGCTTTATTGGCTTGAATGATTTCCATCGACTCACGGATAGCGGTACCGGCGGTAATTACATCATCAACCAGCATAATACGCCCTTCCAGAGCACTTCCCACCAGATTGCCACCTTCACCATGATCTTTGGCTTCTTTACGGTTAAAGCAATATGGCGTATCAACATCGTGATGATCAGACAGAGCCACCGCCGTTGTGGTTGCAATTGGAATCCCTTTATAAGCAGGGCCGAACAGCACATCATAAGTAATACCGGAATCCACTAATGCTGCCGCATAAAAACGGCCCAAACGGGCAAGGTCGCGACCTGTATTAAACAAACCAGCATTAAAAAAATATGGGCTCTTACGGCCAGACTTTAAAGTAAATTCCCCAAATTTAAGAACCTGTTTTTCCAAAGCAAATTCTATAAATTCACGCTGGTACGCTTTCATCGCTTCTCTCTCTTTCCTAAATCAAGCTTCGCTTGTAACAATCACTATGAACTAACAAAAAAATAGCCCCTGTCAAAGGAGCTATCCAGTCAAAACTAATCTTCCAGTGCCGCTTTCTGCGCGGCGACAATGGCTTCTATGCCTTTTTTAGCCGATTCCAGCAACAACATCAGCTCATCATGGGTAAAGGGTTCGCCCTCCGCCGTTCCCTGAACTTCAATCAAACGACCATCTTCCGTCATCACGACATTCATGTCTGTATCAGCGGAAGAATCTTCAACGTATTCAAGATCACACAGAACATCATCACCTAAAATACCGACTGACACCGCAGCAACCAGTCCTTTCATCGGGTTGGCTTTCATCTTGCCATCGGTAACCAGCTTATCAAACGCATCACACAACGCCACACACGCACCGGTAATCGATGCAGTCCGGGTACCGCCATCAGCCTGGATGACATCACAATCGACCGTCACCATGGTTTCACCCATCGCTTTTAAATCAACAATGGCACGAAGGCTACGGCCGATCAAACGCTGTATTTCCATCGTCCGGCCACCCTGTTTACCACTGGCTGCTTCGCGGCGGGTACGGGAATGGGTTGCTCTTGGCAACATACCATATTCGGCGGTCACCCAACCTTTCCCTTGTCCTTTCAGCCAACGGGGGACAGTGTCTTCTACTGTGGCATTACACAATACCTTGGTATTACCAAACTCCACCAAAACAGAGCCTTCGGCATAAGCTGTATAGTGACGGGTAATTTTTATAGGTCGAACCTGATCGGCAGCACGGTTATTTGGACGCATGACGCTTCTACCTTTAATTGGGTGAACGAATGATTTGGGCGCTGATTATATAGGAAATAAACGCTTGTTAATAGTTTGAACCTTCAGCTTACCATTCCTTGTATCCCTTTGTCACAAACGTGTCGGAATGATAACGTTTAACCTTGTATTTATGCTAATATCTCAAAAAGAAAGAGATTGATATTTTTTAACCAAGGACAACGTAAATGATTTACAGTATGACGGCGTACGCACGCAAAGAAGTCAAAGCTGATTGGGGAACAGCGGTATGGGAAATCCGCTCCGTAAATCAACGATATCTGGAAACGTACTTCCGTCTTCCAGAGCTGTTTCGTGGGCTTGAGCCTGTTCTTCGCGATCGATTCCGTCAAAAACTGGCCCGTGGTAAGGTGGAATGTCATCTTCGCTATGAGGCCAACCCGGCGGCAAAAAGTGAACTGACCATCAATGAAAAACTGGCGCAACAGGTCATTGAAGCTGCAAATCACATCATGCATATGACAGGAGAACTGAGCCGCATTAATCCGTTTCAGGTGATGCAATGGCAAGGGGTTATGGAAGCGCCGGAGCAGGATATCGACGCCATCAGTAAAGAACTTCTGGTCGCCTTTGATGATGCTATTGAAGACTTTCTGGCTGCCCGTGGCCGCGAAGGCGATAACATGAAAGCGTTAATTGAGCAGCGTCTGGATACAATCACAGGCGAAGTGTCCAAAGTACGCACCATGATGCCGGAAATCATTGAATGGCAGCGCAACCGTTTATTTTCCAAGTTTGAAGAAGCCAAAGTTGAACTGGATAGCAACCGGGTCGAACAGGAGCTTATCCTGCTGGCTCAGAAATCGGATGTCGCAGAAGAACTGGACCGCCTTGATTCTCACGTAAAAGAAACCCGGAACATCCTGAAAAAAGGCGGAGCTATCGGCCGTCGTCTGGACTTCATGATGCAGGAATTCAACCGTGAATCCAACACGCTGGCATCCAAGTCCATCAATACCGAAGTCACCGCATCCAGCGTAGAGCTTAAAGTGCTTATCGAACAGATGCGTGAGCAGATCCAAAATATAGAATAACCCTTAAACCCTCACCATTAAACCCACACAATCCTTTCTTTTTCACCGTGGATTGTGTGGTGCATTTCCGCCAGCTTATTCTTACTCTATCCAGCCTTTATATCAGCCCTTTTTCGCCTTTCTCCGGCCAGCAATCCCTCATTTTATATTGATTCTCAATTTGAGAAATCCGTGATGTCATTTTGAATAGCTCGCACACAAACATTATAAGAAATTGAATAATAAATATTTTTATTCTGGCATACATCATGAATAAACCAGTACATCCCAACCGACTACACCACCAGACAGAAGGAGAAAGACGATGGGACTACTGGCGAGAACATACAATGACAACACAATCACGTTGATTTTTTCCGGCAATTTGGATGCCGATGGCAGCCAGAGCGCACTGCCTCAGTTAGACAAAGTGATCGCAAATCCGGAATTTAACGAAATCGAAGTGGAGCTGACGAACGTCACCTTCCTCGATTCCTCCGGTGTCGGCGCGATTGTCTATCTGTACAAACGCCTGATAGCCAAAGAACGCAGCATGAGAATTGAAAACGTCAGCGGGCAGAGGCGTTACTGGATGATAATGCCCTTGCCGAAAACCTGTCCTCCTGTGCCCGGGAACGGGTTCTGAATACCTTTTCTCTCGGTGCCAATACCAACAAACTGACGCAATTATATGAACAACTACTGACCCGGCACCGGAGCACGATAGAACACCCCGGATTACTCAGCGGCCTGAAGCCGTTAAGAAACCTGTCTCTCGCCAGTCTGAAGCACTGAACGATGGAAAAGGACATCGCCAGAGCCATGTCCTTGTTATCTTTGGATTGAGAACGGATCGAACCCAACCTTATTACATCGGTTTATCTACTTGTCACTCACTGGTCGTCGTGTCTGCAGACCAGTTGGCAGCCAACTCGATGTCGTCATAAATACCATTCCCGGGATTGGCGTTGTTAAACGTGACAAAATTGTTAAAACCGGCAAAATTGTCACCAATAGTGGCCTCTACAACCAGATAACCAAAACTATTTGACGGAATCACACTGGCATCAATGGTAAACGTCACGGTTTTCCCATCCTCAGTGTGGGTGTAATTTGAAATGGTTGAACTCGTATCAGTCACAAACCGGCCACGATTCCGGGAGCCTTTCACACAAAAAGAGCTCACCGTACTGCCATCAACAGTAAGTCCACAATTGATACTATCATTAATCTCAATCCCAAATAGATTGCGATTACTGCCACCATCAACAGCCGCGGTGGCTAACGCATCCGTAATACTACCGTTAGCGGTTACTGTAATTTTGATTTTCTGCCCATCATCCGACAGCTCTTCCGCTTTAAGAGTGAGCAATTCGAAACCAGCATGATTTGTATTCGTCGAATCATCGCTGTCATCCGTGACACTGGTGGGAAGCGCATCGTCAACCAAATCGTTTTTCAATGCATCAAGACTGGTATACATCGTAAAGTCTCTTGAGCTACGCCCGGCGGTTAATGTCACTTTATAATAATCGTCACCCACCTCGGTTAGCGTCAACGTCGCGGCCGCATTACCATTACCTGCTCCAATCACTAATCCACCACTACTGTTAATCGAATAGGACGCCGAAAAGGTTCCGTCTTCTTCTGAGTTCAGCATACTGGTGCTTTGCACGGTCACGGTATTTGCATCACTAAATACCAGCTCCTGAAAGTCACTGGTATAAAATGTTTTGTCATTCACCATATCTAACGTGAATGCCGTCGTTGTCGCATCGGAAGAGTCCGATGATCCAGAAGTATCATCCGTATTTAAACTCACCAGATACGCCGTCGCTTTTGCTGAGTCGTAATACATACGTCCACGTCCCCGGGTGGTCACATCACCGGTTACCTCGGTATAGGTGTACGTCAGATAATCTTCATCGAAACCGGTGATGAACATCGTCGTGGTGGAAGTATCCTCAACCGTGGTCACTCTGGGGACGAACGCATTATAAGTCACCGATTGTGCGTCAGAAGACTGCCAGGTTTTTGGAGACGACATACCACTTTCCGCGCGATACATGGTCGTATCGGACAGAATCGTACTGACTAAATAACTTTCTGCCGCGCCTTTTTCCGTGATCGGGTAAAGGCGTTCCGTCAGCGTACTGCCATCGGATGCTAATGCATGCGTCATCTCAAGATAGAAAATATCGTTGTCTTCATCATAGACATAACGAAGCGTGTATTGCGTATTATCGGCCTTCGTCAACGTCGCTGTGCCCTCGCTGTCATTAAATGAGAGGGATGCTTCACCATCGTCACTGCCCAGATGATCCACATAAGAAACCGCATCGGCCAGTCCGTCCTCATCGGAATCGGAAAAAGAGAAAGTGGAATAAATGGCGCCACTGGCATTACCGACATCAAGCAACCTACGGTCCAGCAAAATCGTATTGATTAAATGCGTCGTGGCTTCTTCAGACGTGACAACATCAAGACCATCAACGCTGGCTTCCATCTCCGCGGCATAGGTATTGAACGCGGACATAAAGGTATCAGCACTGCTGATATTAAGACTGTCTCCTTTCGTTTCCGCCGCCCTTTTCGCTGCATTGATCACCGAAGCAACCGTCTCCGGGGATATCGTGATTGAATTATTATTACTATCGGTATCAAGAGACTGAAGAACCTGAGCAACAGTACTGTCTTTTTCCTGATACTCCGCCCCGCTGATCAGCTCGGCCGTCTTGTCAGCTGAGATCGTCTTTAACGCAAAAGACTGCGGGTTACCATCGGAATCCGTGTAGGTTAAAGAGAAAGTGCAGCTTGAACCGGGTTCAAAAAAGAATTTTCCATCCGAATCCGTCGTTCCGGATAATGAACCACATGAATAGCTAATCCCACTAACAGCAGCATCGATATAATACGCATAGCTACTATTGCTGGTAGTGCCGGTACTCACTTCATCACCACCTCCACATCCCGATAAGGATAAAACGAGTAAAGGAACAAACACTCTTACGCTTGGTGTATTTTTCATAAAATAAAACCCCAGAGCATATTGAACACAACTCGAAAAGCTCATTTATCCCACTCATATGACACCAGTATTAGCTACATAGCCTGACGACTAAGAAACGAATTAATACCGATAATTCGGGAAAGAACTATTCTGCTTAATAATGGATTTCAGAAATGTTAGAATATAGTTAATTTATTAACAAAACAATCATTAGTGGTGATTTTTGGGCAGGATAAAATAATAAATTCTGTAGGATTTAGCGGAAGATGTTAGCTTTTAGCTACATTTTTATCTACATTTCATAAAGATACTGCAATTCAAATCTCTCTGCTTATACTTAATAACTCGTGAATGAGTAACATGATTGAATTAACTTACTATCATTTAAATGATTAATAATAAATATTTCTCGAATTAAATATATTCACAGTAAAAATACATTTAGTGTCGGTAGCATAAATAAAATATGAAACAATGATTCGCTATTATTCAATTCTGAAGGCAGGAAACTAACCCCGACCCAACAGATATTATAAGCTTGTCAAAAACTCATATTTTTAAATTCGATTCGCTTTTATAGAACCGCTTAAATATCTTCCCGGATTTATTTAAGCGATTTTTCTTCAACGAACATTGTATTCAAAATGAGGTACAGCAACACTGGAAGACCGCATCGCAAGTTCTTCATAAAACTGCCATTTACTGTCAACGGACTGCTGAGCCTGAGCTAAAATCTGTTTTGATGTTTCCGGATCGGCATCGTACAATTCCCGGTATCTGGCTTCATTCAAACGATATTCACTGAGCGGCACCGTCGGACGCAAGGTGTCAAGAGTAAACGGGTTTTTATGACTATCTCTCAACGCCGGATTATAACGGAACAACGGCCAGTGCCCGGATTTAACCGCCAGTTGTTGCTGACGTCGTCCGTCGTTCATATTAATACCATGAGCAATACAGTGACTGTACGCAATGATCAATGAAGGCCCCCGGTAGGCTTCAGCCTCACGCATCGTTAATATGGCCTGTTGCGGATCGGCACCGATAGCAATCCGGCCGACATACACATTGTTATAGGCAATCGCCTGAAGCGCGATGTCTTTTTTATTCGAATGCTTACCTGCCGCCGCAAATTTCGCCACCGCACCAAGTGGTGTCGATTTTGACATCTGCCCTCCGGTATTCGAATACACTTCCGTATCCATCACCAGAACATTGACATCAGCACCACTTGCCAGTACATGATCCAGACCACCATAGCCAATATCATAGGCCCAGCCATCTCCGCCCACAATCCAGATCGAGCGTCTGATTAGTTGATCCGCGACAGACATAAGGTTATATGCGTCGTTCGTACCTATACTCTCCAGTTGCTGTTTCAAAACATCAACCCGTTTTATCTGGGCCTGAATGTCGGATTCCATGAGTTGCTCCGCATTCAGCAATTGATCGACAAGTAAAGGGTCAAGTAAGTGCCTGAACTCAGCTAAGAGTTGTCTGGCTAAACCGTTTTGTTTTGTTGCCGCCAGATGAAACCCGAATCCAAATTCAGCATTATCTTCAAACAAAGAATTAGACCAGGCAGGTCCCCTGTTCGCACTATTCTTTGCCCATGGGGTCGTCGGAAGATTACCACCATAGATAGAAGAGCATCCGGTAGCGTTGGCAATCATCATCCGGTCACCAAATAGCTGAGAAATCAGCTTTAGGTATGGTGTTTCACCACATCCGGAACAGGCTCCGGAAAACTCAAACAACGGCTCCAGAAACTGGACACCACGGACATGGGAGAAATCAACCCGGGCACGATCATTATAAGGAATGGTTTCAAAGAACATCAGGCTTTCTTTCTCCGTTTCCAGATAAGGCGCTTTCAGTTCCATATTGATCGCTTTACGCGGTAACTGACCGACATTAACCGGTTTCTGCACCGGACAGGCATCCACACACAAACCACAACCGGTGCAATCTTCCGGGTACACCTGCAAAGTATACCGGGCATCCGGGAACCCCCGCGCGGTAATACCTGCGGATTTATACCCGTCCGGAGCATCATTCAATCGGGATTTATCGTAAAATTTAGCCCGGATTGCAGCATGCGGGCAGATAATGCTGCAATTTCCACACTGAATGCAGTCCTCTGACTCCCAGATAGGAATGCGCTGCGCAATGTTTCTTTTTTCCCACTGACTGGTACCGGAAGGATATGTTCCGTCCTCCGGGAGCATCGACACCGGAATCCGGTCGCCTTTACCACGAATCATTTCCGCCGTCACCTGGCGGACAAATTCCGGTGCAGTTTCCGCTACGGTCGCTTTATCGGTCACCGAAGAAAAGACAACATCGGGTACGTCAATCTGATGCAAATGCGCCAGTGCCTGATCCACCGCAGAGAAATTTTTCTCAACCAACCCGGCCCCTTTCCGGGAATACGTTTTCTTTATCGCCTGCTTTATTTTCCCCACGGCAGTCTGTTTATCGATCACCCCGGATAATGCAAAAAAACAGGTCTGCATGATGGTATTAATCCGGTTGCCCATCTCTGTCTCACGGGCAACCTTATACGCGTCAATCACGTAAAATGTCATCCGGTTTTCAATCAGTTTTTTCTGCATTGCCTCAGGAATCGACATCCAGACTTTGTCTTTTTCCACAGACGTATTCAGCAAAAAGGTCGCCCCCATCGCTGCTTTATCCAACATATTCACCGTTTCAATAAACGTAGCCTGATGACAGGCAATAAAATTCGCAGACTGAATCAGATATGGACTATTAATCGGATGATGCCCGAAACGAAGGTGCGATTCGGTTTTCGAACCTGATTTTTTTGAGTCATAAACGAAATAACCCTGAGCAAAATAATCCGGGTCTTCACCAATAATTTTAATGGTATTTTTATTGGCTCCCACTGTACCATCCGAGCCGAGACCAAAGAAAAGAGCCCGGACAATGTCACCGGATTCGATATCAAACGATTCATCGACATCCAGACTGGAATCACAAACATCATCATTAATACCAACGGTAAAATGCTGCTTAACCTTTTCCGATTTAGGGTTATCAAAGATGGCTTTGACCATCGCCGGCGTAAACTCTTTACTGGACAGGCCATAACGCCCGGCTATCAATCTGGGAAATACCGTAAACCTGTCGGCATTTTCCACCACGGCCGTCATGACATCCTGATATAATGGATCGCCATTCGAACCGGTTTCTTTCGTGCGATCCAGTACGGTGATAACCCGGACCGTTTCAGGTATGGCATCCAGCAAATGGCAGGCAGACAACGGCCGGTATAAATGTACCTGAACGCCGCCGACTTTTTCCCCCTGCGATACCAGATAACTGACAGTTTCTTTGATGGTTTCGACCCCCGACCCCATCGCAATCACGATATGCTCCGCATCCCCGGCACCAAAATACTCCATCAGCCGGTACTGTCTTCCGGTCAGTGCCGCAAGCTGATCCATACTTTTCTGAACAATGTCCGGAGTGGCCAGATAAAACGGATTCACCGTCTCACGGGCCTGAAAATACACATCCGGATTTTGCGCTGTCCCCCGGATGAACGGATTATCCGGCCTTAACCCCCGCTCACGATGCTCCCTTACCCATTGATCGGAAATCATGCTCCGGATGACATCATCCGGTATCAGACTGATTTTATTCACTTCATGGGAAGTACGGAAACCATCAAAAAAATGCACAAAAGGGATACGGGCCTGTAGGGTAGATGCATGAGCAATCAGAGCCATATCATGAGCTTCCTGTACCGATGAAGAAGCCAACAGGGCAAAACCGGTTCCCCGCACAGCCATCACATCCTGATGATCACCAAAAATAGATAATGCCTGTGCAGCCAGAGAACGGGCCGCGACATGAAAAACCGTTGATGTCAGTTCCCCGGCAATTTTGTACATATTGGGCAACATCAGCATCAATCCCTGAGAAGCCGTAAACGTTGTTGTCAATGCTCCGCTCTGTAGTGCTCCGTGTACAGTACCGGCAGCCCCTCCTTCACTCTGCATTTCGGCAATCAGAGGTACATTGTGCCACAAATTAGTTTTCCCTTCCGAGGCCCACTGGTCCGCAAATTCGGCCATCGCAGAAGAGGGAGTGATCGGAAAAATACCACAAACTTCACTCACTCTGTACGCGATATAGGCGGCCGCTTCATTTCCGTCACATGAGTGCATGACGGCCTGTTTTGTTCGATTCATCATTCACTCCTTATTCCGGATTCACTTCAGACGAAACCATTTCAATGGCATGGCAGGGACACTGAGCATAACAGGCCCCACAACCGGTACATTTTTCATAATTAATCTGATACCCATGACCTTTTCCCAACTTGATAATGGCATCATGAGGGCAGGCTCCATAGCAGCCATCACACTCAAAACAGTTACCACATGAATAGCAGCGCTGTGCCTCAAAATGTGCCTCTTCTTCCGTTAATCCTCCGACAACCTCATCAAAGCTCTCCATTCGGATTTCCGGGGCTATAGCCGGTTGTGCCTGCTGATCTGCATCCGTTTTATACCAAAGGTGTAACTGATCGTATTTGACCAGCGGTCTCTTACTTTCTTTGTGATAAGTCCGTCCATGTAAAAAGGCATCGATATGAGCTGCAGCTTTTTTCCCATGCCCCACCGCAATAGTGACGGTTCTTTCACTGGGAACCATATCACCACCGGCAAACACGCCCGGATACCCGGTCATCATTTGCTCATTAACCGTCACAACTCCACCCTGATCATGTTCAACGCCGGGCAAATTACGGGTCAGCTTTGAATCAATATTCTGGCCCAGAGCCAGAATAAGAGAATCGGCCTGAACCAACTCAAACTCCCCGACAGGCATAGGATATCCTTCTTCGTTCAGCTCCATTTTTTCCAGCGTAACCGTGGTTTCATCAATCTGATTGATGGTTCTCAGCCAGTGAAAGCTAATGCCTTCTTCCATCGCTTCCTGACATTCAAAATCATGCGCAGGCATATGTTCCCTGTCCCGGCGATAAACAACTGACACCTCAGCGCCTTTACGCCGTGCTGTCCGGGCGGCATCCATTGCGGTATTACCGCCTCCGTAAACAAGCACCCTGGCGCCCAAATCAGGAGCATCACCTAGTTCATTACTGCGCAGATAAGAAACCGCATCATAGGTACTGTCATGATCCTGACTGGAAAGGCTGACACCCCGGCCGACATGGGCTCCAATGGCAATAAACACCGCATCAAACTGGCCGGACACTTTTTCTGCCAGTAAATTTTCTACCATGTGATTAAGCACAATCCGGATACCCATTTTTTCAATTCGCTGAATTTCCTGTTTTAAGATATCCCGGGGCAGACGGTAAGCCGGAATACCAAATAACATCATTCCCCCGGCCACCGAAGCGGACTCATGAATTTCCACATCATGACCTTTGCGTTTCAGATGATAAGCGGCTGCCAGGCCACTCGGACCGGCACCAACAATTAACACTCTTTTCCCTGTTGGTTTTGCGTCATAACGCACCGGCCATCCTTCCGCCAATGCTTTATCACCAAGAAACCGTTCAACGGCATGAATACTGACCGCCTGATCCACATGAGTTCGGTTACAGGCCGTTTCACAGGGGTGATAGCACACCCGGCCATGAACAGCAGGCAAGGGATTATTCAGAATCAGTTCCTGAAACGCCTCTTCATAGCGTTTTTCCTGAGCAAGGGACAACCATTCCTGAATATTACTTCCGGTCGGACAGGCATAATTACAGGGCGGCAG
Organism: Vibrio salinus; assembly: GCF_021272385.1. GTDB lineage: Bacteria > Pseudomonadota > Gammaproteobacteria > Enterobacterales > Vibrionaceae > Vibrio > Vibrio salinus. Next base: position 321,281 of record NZ_JAJSDZ010000007.1, on the reverse strand, counting down.
GGAATTGGAATAAACCGGCAATTGAGTTCTGACCGGCCCCGTCCCTTTCTTCTGAGTCAAATCCGGTGGTGGAGTCATATCTCTGAGTGGCGTACGCATATCAATTTTACCTTTCCAGCCGGTAAGCCTGTATCGGATCACCCTGATGAGATCAGAAAAAACCGTTAAGCTTACGTAATTAAGAAAAACTTAAAATACGCTTTAAAATATAGACGCTATGAATGAAATAAATTTGAGGTCACCGATACTTCCGGTTAATTTGCATTTGCAATTTAATTTCACAACCATCACGTTTTTTCCATAATTCACCATTTGATGAAATTTGTGGAATTAACTTCCTGTCATCTCATTCAGAAAAATTCTATATTCATCAGGCGGGGAATATTTCTGAGATGAGTAAAAGGACGTCCTATGTCACGACCAAAAGGTGAAACGCAAACAAGGAATAACCTGATTGACGCGGCTAAAGATTGCTTTACCCAATTAGGATATGAGCGGGTGTCAACCAGACAGATTGCCAGACGAGCTGGTGTCGATGCGGCAATGATTCGCTATTATTTCGGGTCGAAAGCCGGGCTGTTTGAAGCCATGGTACTGGAAACCATCGAGCCGGTATTACAAACGCTTCAGAAACGCCATGATCTTTTAAAGACCAACGATCCTTTAACTATCATGCAAACCTATTACCGGGTAATGTCGGCCAATCCGGACTTACCCAGATTGATGCTGCGGGTGATGTACCACGGCGACAGCGATGAAGCTTTTAATATCATGAGCAGTATCTTTAATCATATCCTGATGCACATTCGTCAGTGGTTTTCACCGGATAATCCTCATTGGTCTTTTAATAACAACATTGAACCGGAATTAGCCCAGTTCAGTATGATCAGTCTGATGGTTTTTCCTTTGATTGCCCCAAAATATTTAATTCAGGAGTTTGGCATTGAAACAAACGAGCTTTTCCTGAATCAACTGGCCAGTCATAATCATCAGGTTATGCTGGAAGGGCTTTTTCAGTTCAAAGAGCCCGGAAATAGGGAGTAACAACTGCTATGCGCCTGTTTTCAATTTACTTTTTTTTGTCCCTGATTCTTTCCGGATGCCAGCAACAAACGGACGAGCACATTGCCATGGGAACACTGGAAAGAGATACCATTACATTATCCTCCCCTGTGACAGAACAAATTCAGTCCATCTATATCAATGAGGGAGATCACGTCTCCGCCCATCAGCCTTTAATGCAAATAAACGCAGAAACAGCACAACTTGCTGTCGCGCAGGCGCAGGCAAATCTGAATACGGCAAGATTTTCACTTCAGGAAAAAGAAAACGGTGCACGCTCAGAAGACAAGCTGGCAGCCAAGGCCCAGTATGAAGCCGCAAAAGCCATCGAAGAAAAAGCCCGGCTGGCTTACCAGAGAACCCGGAAACTTTTCAAAACCAAAACCGTCGGACAGGCTGAACTCGATAATACTCAGACCGATTACCGCCAAAAACGTCAGTTATCTGAACAATCGCTGGCTCAGTGGCAACGTTTAAAAAACGGAACCCGTCCTGAAGTTCTGGAACAATTAAAAGCAAAAGTGGCCGCCGCTGAAAGTTCACTCAAACAGGCCCAAAAATCTCTCGCTGATCTCACCATCACTGCGCCATCATCAGGTACTGTCGTCCAGCTACCGTGGCTCGAAGGCAACCGGGTAAACATGAACGAACCACTGGTTCGCCTTGAAACCGTATCCCGGCCTTATGCACAGGTTTATGTACCACAAACCGCTTTAGGCAAAATACACGAAGGCCAGACCGTCATGATTCAGATTGACGGCAAACCGAATCCCTATCAGGGAACTATCCGCTATATCCGACGGCAGCCAGCTTTTACTCCTTATTATGCGTTAAACGAACGGGATCGCTCCCGTCTTATGTATCTGACCAAAATCGATATCAGGCAAGCTGAAACCCTGCCTACAGGGATCACTCTGGAGGTTCATCTGCCATGAATGACGATGGTACTCCTGTTATCCGGACTGAAAATCTGACCCGGACTTTCGGACGGCAAACCGCTGTCAACCAATTGGATTTAAACATCCCCAAAGGGATTATCTACGGTTTTCTTGGCCCGAATGGATGTGGTAAATCCACAACTATCCGTCTTCTCACCGGATTATTAAGGCCCACGACAGGCGATATCCATATCTTCGGGAAACCACTGAAAGGCAATGAGGAACAACTGAAAACCCGCCTGGGATACATGACTCAGAAGTTTTCCTTATATGAAAATCTGACGGTAGAGGAGAACCTAAATTTTGTCGGAAGCATTTATGGCCTGAAAGGAAGCCGGAAAAGACAACGGATTTCCGAACTGCTCAATCTGTATGAATTAAAAGGGAGAGAATCTCAGTTATCCGGCTCTATGAGTGGCGGTCAAAAACAACGCCTGGCTCTGGCCTGTGCAACACTCCACTCTCCGGACCTGCTTTTCCTTGACGAACCGACGTCAGCTGTTGATCCGGAAAACCGCCGGGAATTCTGGGAACGGCTGTTTGATTTGTGTGATTCCGGTACCACCATTCTGGTTTCCACTCACTATATGGATGAGGCCGAGCGCTGCCACCGTATCGGTATTCTGGACAATGGCGTAAAAAGAGCAGATGGCTCACCTTCAGAACTGATGTCCAATCTTAAATCCAGCATCATCGAAATTGAAGGGCACGGTCTGAGGGCATTAAAACAATCCCTGCTTCCCCTCCCTGATGTAATTTCCGCCTCTCAGATAGGTAGCCGCCTCCGGGTTTTGATCAGAGAATCGCACCCTGATCCGATCGCTTTATTGCGGCCATTTTCGGCAAATCATTCCCTTAACTACGTCAGACCAAGTCTGGAAGATGTTTTTGTATCCAGTACCGGAGGCCGGCATGTGGGCTAGAATTACAGCAATGCTGACAAAAGAATTTCGTCAGCTCGCCCGGGACAGAATGACATTTGCTATGATCGTGATGATCCCACTGGTGCAACTATTACTGTTCGGCTATGCCATTAATACCGATGTCAGACATGTACCAGCCGGAGTCGTAGACTTATCTTCCAGCCAGATGAGCCGGACTCTGATTGAGTCAGTTGATGCATCACAAGCCGTGGACATCAGACATACCTATCCATCTGTGTCTAAGGCTGAGGCTGCTCTGACATCTGGTGAAATAAAAGCCATTTTATTCATACCAGACGATTTCTATCAACGCTTAGTCCGCCATCCGGCGTTTAATTCCAAACAGGAGAAAACGCCTTTCACCCGTCCGGTTGCCCAGTGGATAGTCGATGGCTCAGACACGTTAATCGCCTCCACCGTCAGAAGTTTACGTTCCATGCCTCTTAATGAGCTGGCCGGCCGGGCCGTTCAGCAATCCGTACCAAGCTTTGAAGTCGTTCAGTATTTCAATCCGGAGCAACGGACTGTCATCAATATAGTGCCCGGATTACTCGCCATTATTCTGACCATGACCATGGTGATGTTCACCTCTGCTGCCATTGTCCGGGAACGAGAACATGGCAATATGGAGTTTCTGATCACCACCCCAATCAAACCCATGGAATTGATGATTGGGAAAATCATTCCTTTCGTTCTGGTCGGTCTGATTCAGGTCACCATTATTCTGGTCGTTGGTCACTTTCTGTTCGGCGTCCCGGTCCGGGGAGGGCTAATCACATTATTCACCGCCGCGTTACTGTTTATTTTCGCCAGTCTGACATTGGGACTGGTGATCAGCACCATCGCCAAAACACAATTACAGGCCATGCAGTTAACCGTCTTTATACTGTTGCCTTCCATTCTTCTTTCCGGATTCATGTTTCCTTATGATGCCATGCCAGAGGCGGCTCAATGGATAGCAGAGGCCCTACCAGCAACCCACTTTATGCGGATGATACGGGCAATCGTACTTAAAAGCGCATCTCTGATGATGTTGAAAAATGATGTTCTCTGGCTGGCCGGTTTCACCGTATTGGGAATTTGTGTTGCTTCATTACGTTTTCATAAACGTCTGGAATAAAAAGAATCACCGGTTTTTAGTGGCTCTGGTCTTCATAAATCAGTGGGACCAAAGCCTTGCTTCGGTAACGGAACTGCACAATTAACGCTCTCCCTGAACCTGATACCAGATAGTCCGGGTTCTTGGTCCGGTATCACATTCAATCAGCAAAACATTTTGCCATGGCCCCAGCATTACCCGGCCATCCACAACCGGAACAGAGAATGAATGATGAAGCAAAAGTGCTCTGAGATGACTTGCGCCATTGTCATCATTCCATGTTTCATGGTGACGATACGGGGTTCCATCGGCAAAGTTATCGCCATAGGGAACGCCTATTGCTTTTTCAAACATGTAATCCATATCGTGTTCCATGATTCCCGGCTCTGCCTCGGTAATGGCCAGTCCCGACACACAACCGGCAACAAAAATCATGATATATCCTTCGCGAATACCACTTTCAGCAACCACAGCCCGGAGATGATCGTCAAGAATTGTTTTACTCATCCTGCCATCAAGGTGGTAATCACGTTCAACGGTATAAACGGCCATATCGACTCCTTTCAAACCTAAGTTTGGCGTTAAAATATAAGATTAAAATTTAGGCACATACTAACGTGTTATGTTGAGTGAAGAATCAGGAGAGATCACAGTTAATACGTTGATAACCGGAAATTGAAAATCCGAACGGGGAAATTTCGGATAATCGGGGAAAATAAATGGCGTGTTATTCTGCTGAAATGTTCAGAAATGAACCGTAATCGATTTGTCGAACCATTTCATCCATAACACTCACAGAATGTCTGACGGATAATGATTCAATCCAGAGTGAGCCGGTATAGTGTTCAGCACGAAGTAAAAAAGAATGACCGTTATAACGAATTAACCAGGATAACAAATCCGCATCACACTGTTTTTCAATAACCTGAGCTGATAACACATTAACCAGTTTCTCTGCAATAACGATAAATTGATCAAAATCGAAACCCGGATAAATCAGTATTATCTTGCCATCGTCTCTGAGATAGTCCTGAACCAATACATCAGCCATGATACGTGAGATGCTCCTGAATTAAATCCAGAAATGAATCCGCATACTTATCCAGCTTGCGTTGCCCGACACCGTTAACCGCTAACATCTCGCCATATGACGTGGGTAGAATTTCGGCCATATCAATCAAAGTGGCATCATTAAAAACCACATACGGCGGGATATTTTCATCATCTGCAATCGATTTTCTCAGCTTACGTAATTTCGCAAACAGCTTTTTATCGTAATGTTTACCTGACAGCTTATCGGATTTGGCTGTCCGGGCGGCCGTATCAAGACGGGGAACCGCAAGTTCAAGTTCTATCTCTCCCCGTAATAATGGCCGGGCTTCTTCTGTCAGTTGCAATGTCGAATTACGGGTAATATTTTGCTGTAATAATCCTTTATGGATTAACTGGCGAAAAATACTGACCCAGTAATCATGACTGTAGTCTTTACCAATACCGTACGTTGAAAGCTTATCATGCCCATTTTCCCGGATCCGGATATTTTGCATGCCTCGTAACACTTCCACGACATAGCCAATACCAAAATTCTGATTAACCCGGTAAACGCAGGATAAGGCTTTCTGAGCCTGTTCTGTTGCATCAAACCGTTTAGGGGGGTCCAAACAGATATCGCAATTACCACAGGGTTCTTTCCGGTATTCACCAAAATAATTCAGTAACACCTGACGACGGCATGTTTGCGCTTCCGCAAAGGCACTCATTGCATTCAGTTTATGACTTTCAACCTGCTTCTGCGGGCCCTCTTCCTTTTCATCCAGTAATCGCCGCAACCAGCCAATATCCGCCGGGTCGTAAAGCATCATCGCTTCTGCCGGCAAACCATCCCGACCGGCCCGGCCCGTCTCCTGATAATACGATTCGATATTACGCGGGATATCGAAATGGACAACAAATCGGACATTGGGTTTGTTAATTCCCATCCCGAAAGCCACGGTTGCCACCACAATCTGGATATCATCTTTCTGGAATGCATCCTGTACCCAAGCCCGTTCATCCGCATCCATTCCGGCATGGTAACCGGCAGCCCGAATGTGGTTATTACATAATTTCTCTGTCAGCATTTCGACTTTTTTCCGGCTTCCGCAGTAAATAATGCCGCAATGCCCCTTTTGAGTCGAAACAAACCGGATTACCTGAGAAACCGGCTTATGCTTTTCAATTAAGGTATAGCGAATATTTGGCCGATCAAAACTTCCCATATAGACATGAGGATCGCTGAGATGCAGCCGTTGCCGGATATCAACCCGTGTCGCTTCATCGGCGGTTGCCGTCAGGGCCATCACAGGAACGTGATCAAATCGTTGTTTTAACTGTCCCAAAGCCGCGTATTCAGGACGAAAATCATGCCCCCACTGAGAAATACAATGCGCTTCATCGACCGCGATCATTGACAGCTGTAGATTGGTCAGATGGTCCATAAAATTGTCCATCAACACCCGTTCCGGTGACACATAAAGCAGTTTTAACCGACCGGAATTAACCCGTTGGTACACATCCATCAGGTCATCCCGTACCATAGATGAATGGATACACTCAGCTGCCACACCGTTTGCTTTTAACTGGTCCACCTGATCTTTCATCAACGAAATAAGCGGTGAAATAACCAATGTCAGGCCAGAACAAACCAACGCTGGGACCTGATAACAAAGCGACTTACCACCACCGGTTGGCATAATCACCACACAGTCACGACCGGCAAGCACCGCATCAATCACTTCTTTCTGGCCTACCCGGAATGTCTGATAACCAAAAACAGAACGCAGAATGCTCTCTGAATCTGAATTTATTTCAATTATCTGTTCTGCTGTCGAAGTGGTGGTCATAAACGATTTTTCATCAAAACGGGTGAATAAGCATTATATATCAGGGTGAGTATTGTAATCGGTCGATCCATGGATTGAAACCGAAAATCAACGCATGAATTAACACGGATTAATACGAGCATTATGTCAATAACTCACGTTATACTGCCAATGTGATCCCATTTTTTTGATGTATTAAGGAAAGTAATGATTCAGGAAGAACAGCAGCAGGCACAAAAAGGCGTGATATTTGCTCTTGCCGCCTATTTATTGTGGGGAATTGCTCCCATCTATTTTAAACAGCTAACACTGGTTTCTCCATTTGAAATTCTGTCTCACCGTGTTGTATGGTCATTTGTATTGTTGTCCCTGCTCATTCATATCAGCCGTCAATGGGGCTTAATAAGGCAGCTATTTCGCTCAGGTAAAACCATCGCATTATTGTGTATTACCTCATTGTTAGTTGGATCCAACTGGCTGATTTTTATCTGGGCAATCAGTAATAATCATATGTTGGATGCCAGTTTAGGCTATTTTATTAATCCAATCATTAATGTCATTCTGGGATTGGTTTTTCTTCAGGAACGTTTGAGAAAAATGCAATGGCTAGCCGTAACCTTAGCAATGGCTGGTGTCGCTGTTCAACTGTTTGTCTTTGGCTCTATTCCCTTTGTTGCCATTGCACTGGCCTTAAGCTTCGGTTTTTACGGATTACTGAGAAAAAAAATTGCCGTTGACGCCGTGACAGGCCTGTTTATCGAAACTCTGGTTCTGTTTCCGGTGGCGGCCATTTACCTGACAGGATTTGCCAATTCCCCCACCAGCAACCTGGCCAATAACAGTTTATGGCTTGATTTTCTGCTTTTCAGTGCCGGGATTGTTACCACCATTCCTTTACTGTGTTTTGCCGGAGCGGCAAAAAGATTACGTTTATCAACACTGGGGTTTTTCCAGTATATCGGCCCCAGCATAATGTTTCTTCTGGCCGTTATCGTTTATGGCGAAACATTCAGTACAGACAAGGCCATCACATTTACATTCATCTGGGGAGCTTTGATCATTTTCAGTCTGGACGGACTTAAAAACCGGCGTTCAAAAACACTCATCAATGCTCTTAAAAACAGGCCGGATACCACGGCCTGATTCATTATTCAGATTATTTTTTATTCATTTAGATTAACCTATTGGCAATTTTATCGAATTTATATTCATAAAATTGCCATAGTTATATCATCTCAAGCCACTCAAATAATGTTAAATCATAGCAAATACACTTCCTTTATCTGATCACTTTGTAAGAGATCTCTTACAAAGAAGTAAGGATATGACTATATTTTTCCCGGACAAACCGAACAGAATGCCATTAAGGTGCTGATTTGTAATAAAAACCATAAAATCTTTAACTTTCCGGTTTATTGTAATCGTTTTCTTTTGATTGCGTAAAAAGTCAGATTCGATAATATTAATCCATCGGCAGGACGCTGAAAATGGACATGGAAGGGATGCTTATCATTACCAGGATGGTGATGACTAAGGACGGAAATGGACACCCCTCTGGACAGGGCAGGATTTAACATCAGGATGATGTAAGGACACCACTAAGGATTAGTGATGAGAGTTAACGAGGACTGTTAACTGACCGGGATAAGGTTTAGGACACCGCTAGGAAGGCGATGTAAGGATTGAGCTGAGGGATTTTCAGCAGACTATCAAGGATTAGATGCAGGGAGCACCTCTTAGTAGCCGGATTGCTGCGAGTGAGACTATAACCCCGATGAGCGATGCTCTCGGGGTTTTTCTTTTTACATTTTTTCCAGTTTGGCATAAGCCGTCACCAGCCACTTAATACCCTCACCATTGAACGCCACCTGAACCCGGCTTTGCGGACCGGTGCCTTCAAAATTAATAATGGTTCCTTCACCAAATTTAGGATGTTTTACCCGGGAGCCCAGACTAAATCCGGTTTCATTAAAGCTTTCCTTTACCACTTTCTGACTGAAACGGCCGCTATTCGAAGGCCGGCTGACTTTCGCTTTCATGCGCACTTCATCCAGACAGGATTCGGGTAATTCTTTAATAAACCGAGATGGCTTATGATACTTATCCTGTCCGTATAATCGCCGCATCTCAGCATAAGTAATATAGAGCTTCTGCATTGCCCGTGTCATACCGACATAGCAAAGACGCCGCTCTTCCTCCAACCGGCCGGCTTCTTCTACTGACATCTGACTTGGGAACATGCCTTCTTCGACTCCAACCATAAATACCATCGGGAATTCAAGGCCTTTAGCACTATGAAGAGTCATCAACTGGACAGCATCGTCAAATTCATCAGCCTGCCCTTCCCCGGACTCTAAAGCCGCATGTGTCAGAAAGGCAGTCAGCATGGACATATCTTCTGCTTCTTCCGGTTTTTCAAATTGCCGGGTCGCTGTCACCAGTTCTTCCAGGTTCTCAATCCGGGCCTTGGATTTTTCCCCTTTTTCCTGCTCATACATTGCGTATAGGCCAGAGGCTTTAATAACATGGTCCGTTTGTCCATTCAATGTCATCTCACCGGTATCATCTTCCAAGGCATTAATCAGTTCCATAAACCGCCCCAGAGCGCCTCCGGCCCGGCCAACCAGAACTTTTTCATCCAGTAATGACTGGCACGCCTGCCATAATGTACACCCTCTGTCACGAGCGGCAAACCGAACCGTTTCCAGCGTCTTTTCTCCCAGCCCCCGGGTAGGAGTATTCACGATTCGTTCAAAGGCCGCATCATCATTACGGTTAGCAATCAAACGCAGATAACCAAGGGCATCTCTGATTTCCTGTCGCTCGAAGAAACGCATACCGCCATAAATACGATACGGTAAACCGGACTGAAGCAGTGCTTCTTCCAATACCCGTGATTGCGCATTATTCCGGTAAAGCAATGCCGTTTCTGTCAATGCCCCGCCTTTGTCCTGCCACTCTTTGATTTTATTCACAACGAAGCGGGCTTCATCCAGTTCGTTATAGGCAGAGTACACCGAGATTAGTTCACCTTCCTGTCCGTCTGTCCATAAGCTTTTCCCCATACGCTCCGTGTTATTGGCAATCAGGGTATTCGACGCTTTCAGAATGGTTTTAGTGGAACGGTAATTCTGTTCCAGACGAATGGTTTTGACCTCGGAAAACTCCCGGGTGAATTTTTCGATATTTTCAACTTTTGCTCCGCGCCAGCCGTAAATAGACTGGTCATCATCACCAACAATCATAACGTGGGTATCCGGGCCACACATCAAACGCAACCAGGCATACTGAATATTGTTGGTATCCTGAAATTCATCAACCAGAATGTGTTTAAAACGGGCCTGATAATGCTCACGGATAAATTTATTTTCTCTCAGCAGTTCCTGAACTCTCAACAGTATTTCAGCAAAATCAACCAAGCCGGCCCGGTCGCAGGCCTCCTGATACGCCCGGTATAGCTGAATATAGATACTGGTAATCGGATCCTGAAAGCTATCAATATGCTGAGGCCGTAATCCTTCGTCTTTTTTGCCGTTAATCCACCAGGCAACCTGACGGGCAGGCCATTGCTTATCATCCAGATTCTGAGCCTTAATCAGACGTTTGATTAACCGCTGCTGATCATCTGAATCCAGAATCTGAAAATCTTCCGGAAGTTTAGCATCAAGATAATGTGCACGAAGAATACGATGACAAATGCCATGAAACGTCCCGTTCCACATTCCGGATGCACTGCCCATCATGAGCTCTTCAATCCGTCCCCGCATTTCCGCTGCGGCTTTATTGGTAAATGTCACCGACATAACCGAAAACGGCGAGGCATCTTCGACCGCCATCAACCAGGCAATACGATGAACCAACACCCTTGTTTTACCACTCCCGGCTCCGGCTAATACAAGCAGATTCTGTAGTGGAGCAGCAACCGCTTCACGTTGTTTATCGTTCAGGCCATCGAGTAGTAGAGAAGGATCCATCATAACGTATCACTTACTGGTTATTTATACATATCAGACGGAATTATAACCATAAACGGCCATGAGATGCTCGTTTTTCAGGAATTTCTTTTTGATAAGGGAATGCTCAGTGAAGGGACCTGAAATGATTGTCGATATGGAAAGTCACCCGAATCGGGTTATGATCAGATGCAGTGGTAGTGAGCACTTCCGCTTTTTTTAAATCCAAACCCCGGTAATAAACGTGATCTAGTGGTAACCGGTTCAGAAAATGCCGGCGCATGTCATTCGCATACGTCACTTCGCTTAAGCCGAGATCCATCATCATCAGGGCAATCATCTCCTGACGTTTCCGGCTCCAGGTATTAAAATCACCCGCAAAAATCATTGGCCCGTTGTCGTCCCTGAGATCGGTAATCAACGTGCTCATCTGCTTACGATAAGCCTTCATTCCCAGTGTAAAATTAATCAGGTGCACATTCACTGCCGTTAAAATCTGACCATTACTCAGCTGATACCGGGCAATACTGGAAGACTTGGGAAGACGGAAGACGGGTTCAGGAATCCGGTAACCGGATACTGATTCGACCGGAGATTTCCCGGCTGACAATACGCCGGCACTGTTATTAAAAATAGTAAAAGCGTCAACATGATTCGCATGCCAGTGAGCTTCCTTTATGTACCGCTTAAAGGCCATCGTCAGCTTCACTTCCTGCAGTAATACAATCTGAGAATGTAAACTGTACTGACTGAGCTCATTCCGCCAGTCCCGCCCGGTCTGTTTGTGTAAGTTCCAAACCAAAACCTGCAAGTGCCCATGAGAATCAATTGAATACACGAAAGCCTCTACATTAATAGTGATTCTGTGTTCCAATACCAAAAAGAAAGGGGTATCAAATACCCCTTTCCACTCACATCCTGTTTATGCGGCAATTCCGGAATGCCTTAACAGCGCATCGATTTCCGGTTCACGTCCCCGGAATCGTTTAAACAATTCCATCGGTTCCTCACTCCCCCCCATTTCCAGTATGTGGTTCAGGAAGCTTTTTCCGGTATCCGTGTTAAAAATACCGTCTTCTTCAAAGCGAGAGAACGCATCGGAAGATAATACCTCTGCCCATAGATAACTATAGTATCCCGCGCTATAACCACCAGCAAAAATATGACTGAAACTGTGGGAAAAACGATTCCATTCCAGACTTGGTAACACCGCCACTTTTGATTTAATCTCCGCCAGAGTTTCCAGAACTTTAGGCCCTTCGTCCGGATCGTAATTAGTATGAAGAGTAAAATCGAACAAACCAAACTCAAGTTGGCGTAAAATGAACATCGCTGACTGAAAATTCTTCGCAGCCAACATTTTATCCAACATTTCTTTCGGTAACGGCTCACCGGTCTCGTAGTGACCCGAAATAAAGGCAAGGGCTTCTTCTTCCCAACACCAGTTTTCTAAAAACTGGCTTGGTAATTCCACCGCATCCCATGGAACCCCGTTAATACCGGAGACCGCACCAACATCTACCTGAGTCAACATATGATGGATACCATGTCCGGTTTCATGAAACAGCGTCACCACTTCATTGTGAGTAAACAGAGCCGGTTTATCTCCGACCGGTTTATTAAAATTACAGGTTAAGTACGCCACAGGCGTCTGAAGTTCGCCGTCATTTGTGATTCGGCGCCCCCGGCAGTCATCCATCCATGCTCCGCCACGTTTATGTTCACGGGCATACAAATCCAGATAAAAGCTTCCCCGAAGCTCATTATTGCCATCAAAAATATCAAAGAAACGAACCGACTCATGCCAGGTTTCCACTCCCTGACGCTCTTTTACCGTCATTCCGAACACGCGGTGCAAGACTTCAAACAAACCGGAAACCACTTTTTCTTCCGGGAAATAAGGGCGGAGCTCCTCATCCGATATCTGAAACAGGTGCTGCTTCTGTTTTTCACTGTAATACGCAATATCCCACAAATGAAGCTCGGAGACATCGTAGGTAGAAGAAACAAACGCCTGAAGCGACTGCACTTCCTTTTCACCCTGAGGTTTGGCTTTTTTCGCCAGATCATTGAGGAATGTCAGGACCTGTTCCGGTGTTTCCGCCATTTTAGTGGCTAACGATTTTTCACTATAACTACTGAAGCCCAATATTTTTGATATTTCATAACGTAATTTCAGTTCTTCATTAATAATATCCGTATTATCCCACTTACCGGCATTCGGACCGCGATCAGACGCACGGGTAACATATGCTTCATACATTTCCTTACGAAGCGCTTGATTATCGCAATACGTCATTACAGGCAGGTAAGACGGAATATCCAAAGTCAGCAGATAACCTTCCAACCCTTTCGACTCTGCCGTTGCCTTTGCCGCCGCAACCGCACTTTCCGGCATACCGGATAAGGCTTCAACATCAGTAACGTGCTTTGTCCATCCCATTGTTGCATCTAACACGTTATTGGAAAATTTAGAACTCAGTTCAGACATCCGCTTGCTGATCTCACCATACCGTTTCTGCTCAGCCAGTGGCAGCCCGATACCTGACAGTTCAAAATCTCTTAATGCATCATTGATGGTTTTCTTCTGTGCCTGAGTCAGCTTTGTAAATGCATCGCTGGCCTTAATTGCTTTATACGCCTCAAACAGGCCTTTGTGTTGCCCGACCCAGGTGCCATATTCAGACAGTAGCGGCAGACAACTCTCATAAGCTTCACGTAGTGCTTCACTGTTCACCACAGAATTCATATGACTGACGGGAGACCAGATACGACCTAAGCGATCATCCACTTCTTCAATTGGCGCAACCAGATTTTCCCATGTCGGAGATGAGTTTCCATTCAGGAGCTCTTCAATCGTAGTGCGGCAGTCATTAATCGCTTCCTCTACGGCTGGTTTAACATGCTCAGGCTTAATACTTTTAAACGGAGGTAAGCCCGTAAAAGAGAGAAGTGGATTAGACATAAACTATTCCTTTTTATTTGAATATGTTGCTTCGACAGACTTTCGAAGGACTTAAATACTAAATATAGGTTGCTTCGCCAATTTTCAATAGTCGCGTATAATTAGAAAATTCTATTTTCTGATAAGTTACCCGAATTGTGAGGGTAAGAGAGTATAATTTGCTGAGTTATCGCCACAGTTTTCACGCCGGCAACCATGCTGACGTCCTTAAGCATATTGTGCAGAGTTTAATTCTGTCCGCCCTGCAACAAAAAGAAAAACCATTTATCTATCACGATACCCATTCCGGGGTGGGACGATATGACCTGACTCACGAATGGTCAGAAAAGACCGGGGAATACAAACAGGGAATAGCAAAGCTTTGGCAACAAACAACGCTGCCTCAGGAGCTCACCGGTTATATTGAGGCCATAAAACAACTCAATTCTAAGGGTGAACTGCGTTTTTATCCTGGCTCTCCACGTATTGCCCGTTCACACATGCGCCCTCAGGATCGAATGATTCTCACCGAACTTCATCCTTCCGATTATCCGCTGCTTAAGCAAGAGTTCCACCGAGATCAACTGGTTCATATTGCCAAAGAGGATGGGTTTAAACATCTGAAAGCCAGTTTACCACCAAAAGAAAGACGGGGGCTGGTTCTGATCGACCCTCCTTATGAACTGGCACATGAATACAATGATGTAGTGAGAGCCATAGCACAAAGTTACAAACGCTGGGCGACCGGTATATATGCAATCTGGTATCCGGTGGTTAACCGCTGCGATATTGATGATATGCTGGATGGATTAAAAGGTTTGGGTATCCGGAAAATTCTTCAGGTAGAACTTGGGGTCTCGCCGGACACCAACGAACGGGGCATGACGGCTTCCGGGATGATCGTTATCAATCCACCATGGAAACTGGAATCACAAATGAAAGAATTGTTACCGTTTTTACAACAAGCCATAGCCCCTGTCACCGGACATTATAAGGTAGACTGGGTTGTACCTGAATAATATGCCCCCAAGTATATACAGGTACGTGTTCCAGAATAAGTAATAAAAATATCACAGAACAAATTGGAGAAAGTAATGACAAAACATTTTGATTATCTCTGCATAGGTGGTGGTAGCGGAGGTATCGCATCTGCTAACCGCGCAGCCATGCATGGTGCAAAAGTCGGTCTGATTGAAGCAAAAGCACTCGGAGGTACCTGCGTAAACGTGGGCTGTGTACCGAAGAAAGTGATGTGGCATGGTGCTCAGATTGCCGAAGCCGTCCATCTTTACGCAAAAGACTATGGTTTCGATATTGATGTCAAAAACTTTGACTGGGCTAAACTGGTCGAAAGCCGCCAGGCATATATCGGCCGTATTCATGAATCTTACAACCGGGTACTTGGCAACAACAAAATTGAAGTCATCGAAGGATTTGCCAAATTTGTCGATGCCAAAACCGTTGAAGTCAATGGTGAACATTACACTGCTGATCACATTCTGATTGCCGTCGGTGGCCGGGCAAGTATTCCAAATGTCCCTGGCTCTGAATATGGCATTGACTCCAATGGATTCTTTGAACTTAACGACCTGCCTAAGCGGGTGGCAGTTGTCGGTGCCGGTTATATTGCTGTAGAAATTGCCGGCGTTCTGAACGCGCTGGGATCCGAAACACACCTTTTTGTCCGCAAAGAGTCTCCGCTTCGAAGCTTTGATCCCATGATCATTGAAACGCTCACTGAAGTCATGGAAGCTGAAGGACCGTCTCTGCACACGAACTCCATCCCCAAAGAAGTCGTCAAAGAGGCCGATGGCAGTCTGACCCTTCATCTGGAAAATGGTCAAAGTCAAAATGTTGACACGCTAATCTGGGCCATTGGCCGTCATCCTGCAACCGATGCGATTAACCTTCAGGCTACAGGTGTTGAAACCAATGACCGCGGCTACATCAAAGTCAATGAGTATCAGGAAACTAATGTCAAAGGTATTTACTGCGTTGGCGATATTATGGAAGGTGGTATTGAATTAACACCCGTTGCCGTTAAAGCCGGTCGCCAGTTATCTGAACGCCTGTTTAATAACAAAACTGACGCAAAAATGGATTACCAGCTGGTACCCACTGTTGTGTTCAGCCATCCTCCGATTGGTACTATTGGCCTTACAGAACCGGAAGCCATTAAGCAATACGGTGAAGAGAATGTTAAAGTGTACAAATCCGGTTTTACCGCAATGTATACCGCCGTCACATCACACCGCCAGCCATGTCGTATGAAACTGGTCTGTGCAGGCCCGGATGAAAAAGTCGTAGGTTTACACGGAATTGGTTTCACCGTCGATGAAATGATTCAGGGCTTTGGTGTTGCCATAAAAATGGGAGCAACAAAAGCAGACTTTGATTCTGTGGTTGCCATTCACCCTACCGGTTCGGAAGAGTGGGTTACCATGTAATTGGAGTATTATTTTAGGTAGACATATCACAAGCGTCTTGTTTACCTGTAGTCCAATAAAAAGGCCGGATAGTTATCCCGGCCTTTTTTCGTCGTAGTAAAGCTTTTCAGCCGTCAGACATTAAATTTCGCAATCAGCTTACGCTGTTGCAAAGCCTGACTCTGCAGACTTTGACTGGACTCAGCATTTTCTTCTGCCCCTCTGGCAGTCTCATCAGCCGAATCGCTGATATGAACCACACTGGCACTAATATCTTTAGCGGTCGTGCTTTGTTCTTCCGTTGCTGTTGCTATCTGCATGTTCATCTCAACGATTTGTCCGATCACGTCACGCATTTGAGTCAGACCCACATCCGCCTGTTCGGCAACTTCAATATTCGTTTCGTTTTTACTTACGTTAATACTGATAGTTTCCACTACGGCCTGAATCAATTTCTGCATGATTTCAATCATGTTCTGAATTTCTTCCGTTGAATTCTTCGTTCTGCTTGCCAGATTGCGAACTTCATCTGCGACCACCGCAAAACCACGACCCTGTTCACCGGCCCGGGCCGCTTCAATTGCCGCGTTCAGAGCCAGCAGGTTTGTCTGCTCCGCAATATCCTGAATGGTTTCGATAATACTATCAATCTTGCGTCCATACTCATCCAGTTCAAGTGCCGTTTTAGAGGTTTCTTCAATCTGAACAGCCTGCTCGCGAATATTGTCGATCGCCTGCTTAATACTAACGCCAACATCATTCACGCTTTCATTCGCCTGCTCAGCCGCCATCATCGTATCATGGGCACGTTGAGCCACTTCAGCCACCGAACTTTCCATCTCAGTCATCGCAGAGGCAGTAGATTCAAGCAGACGCCGCTGCTGGGTTACGGCCTGAGTGGTAGTATCGCTGATTTGCGCATTCCGGTCCGCAACATTCGTCAGCTCGTCGGCGGAAATATTCAGCGATTTAAAGACTTCCCTCAAGTTTTCAACCAATCCGTTCAGATAACCGCCCAGTTCACCGAATTCATCTTTCGTTGATTGCTCAAATTTTACACCCAGATCGCCCTGAGTCATTTTTAACAGAACATCACGGAAATTCTTCAGTGTCTTACGAATCCATGACGCCATCCATAATGGCAGAATAATAGCTATCGCCAATGCAACCGCACTCACCATAAACATGGTATTTTTTATCAGTCCAAACGTGTCATTGGTGTGATTCTGCGCATCCGTTACAATCGCACGGGACTGATCAACAAACAGATTAACCGATTTTAACAAACCTGTAATACTGGCTTCGGTCTTTTTCAGAATGGAGTCAGTTTTAACCTGATTATCATACTGGCTAAGGTATAAGGCATAGAGACCATCCTTATCTTTCAACTCTTTTAATAAAGGCACCAGCATCAGACTAAATAACTTTCCTTTATCAACATCAATCGCTTTAATTTCATCGTAACGACGAGCGACTACTGTATCCATGCCTTCCAAACCCGTTTTTAATTTCTTGATATCACCATCAACCATATAATTATTAAATGCTGTTAAAATCTGTTTCACTTCACGATCCAAACCTTCCATCGTCAGTGAAAAATCTTTACCAAGATATTTACGGGTAGAATAACGTCTCAGGTAATAAGTCAGCCTTCTTTCTACGTTACTCAATACGCGAATTTCACGACTTATCTTTTCTGTCATCAGAATATTTTCTCTACGGAGTTTGAAAAGATCTTGCGATTGTTTAATGTATCCCGAACGCGCTGCCTTGATAGTCTTAAACTCCTGAGATAACACCGAATTGCTACTTACCGCCTCCATAGAAAGAATGGAAGCCAAAGACTCGTTAACCTGCCGATCAAACTTTTCAAACTCAGCCTTATGCTGATCAACCCCTTTGACGTGAGAGGAGCTAAAAATAGCAGTAACATTTTGGTTTTGTTGGAGTATATCTATTTTTATATCATTTGCTATTTTCGATACGGGTAAAATCTCGTTATTTACTGCATTTAGATCACCCTGCACCCTGGAAATGGAAACATAACTTACAATTACCAGCGTTAACAATGCCAGCAACAGAATCGTAAAGCCTCCGATAATTCTTTGGACTAAAGACATAGTTCTATCCTCAAACTTAGCTAAAAAGCCAGCTATTTTTTGTATTATTATTCCATAGTGTACTGATCAAGATTTGTTGGCGTCACTAACTTAAACGGTACCCATACAACAGAATCCACAGGCGTATTGTTCATTAACTTATAAGCCACATTTACAGCTGTAATGCCCTGAGCAGAAGCATCCTGAAAAACGGTCACATCCAGATTCCCTTTTTGCATTTCACTTAACGCATCCGGCGTTGCATCAATACCACCTATCAGGTAGCTTTTTACGTCCTTCCCGGCATCACGTAATGCCATAATTCCACCGACCGCCATTTCGTCGTTATTAGCAACTAAGACCTTAAAATCAATATCACTCTTTATCCATTTATCCACAATTTTATAGGCCTGGTTACGAGCCCAGTTCGCAGACTCACTTTTCAGTAACTTCAGTTTCGGATATTTTTCCATGACATGTTGAACATCCAGTGTTCTAATCTTTGCCGCATGGGCATTATCAGGCCCCCTCAGAATAGCGACATTTCCTTCGTAACCAGCTAACTTAGCCAGCTCTTCCATTTGCATGGTCCCGGATTCCAGCTCATTTGACCCAACATACACGGTTCGGGGGGGAAGTTTGGACAAATCTTTAATAGGTTCAACATTTACGAACACAAGAGGAACCTTCGACGACAAAGCAATCAACTTTTCGTTCTGTTTATAGTCCCCTGCACTCAAAATAATGATGGCATCTGCGCCAGCTGCAATGTATTTTTTTACCTGCTCATACTGATAATTAAAATCACCATGGGCCGTATCGATATAGACATCGTCCCCCTTAAGATCAACGGTCTTTTCAATTTTTTTAGCGATCAGATTTTTAAAGTTATCTTCACTACTAACTGATACGGCAATAAACTTAGCACTGACCTGAAATGACAAAACGCTAAAAACAAGCGCAACAAACATTGAGCTCACCAAGCGTCTAAAAAGGAAGTTATTTGGCATAGTTTCTGCTCCGATATTGGATTAACTACTTAATATGTTATTTATTATTATGTAAATATACTATAGACGTCCTGACTAATTTTTGTTGTGCATATCAACCTTTTCTGTGAAAACACATATGAATGTAATATCATTATTCTCAATAAGGAAATCACAATGCAAAATATTGGTTATACATCAAAAAAATAATGGTCAATTTCACTTCCGTTCAGATACGAACGCACAGAACATTCAGTAATGAGGTTCCTTTGAGCTGACTCGTTTTACCACTGGTAAAAAGTCCGGTGCTTTGTTTTCCCCAATATGGTAAATACATCGGCCATTTTTCTTTTTTCATTAACCCCGCATTCAGCAATTTTTTCCATTGTGGCACTGTTGCCAGTTTCATATTAAGAGACGCACAGGTTTTGGTCGCGTCTGCAAAACTCATCCGGTTCCACGGCTTATCATATTCCATGTAAAACTGAACGGATTCTCCATCAATAAAAGGAATCATAAATTCGATGCCATCCAAGACTGCTTTTCTACGAATAACCATATTATTCTTTAATGTCTGAATGGGTGCTGCTTTCTCAGACGGCTTTTTCACGTCTTTTTGTAGCTTTGGAGATACTGCCTTAGCTTTTTGGACAGAAGAAACCGGCTGTTGAGAAACTTTCTGAGCAAAAGCGCGGATAAATGATTTTTTATAACTGGGGACAGACTGTACCCGTTTCAGTTCAGACTGTGCCTGTTTATAGTTATCGTAAGGACCTACAAGACAGCGGTAAGCATTATTTTCCGGCTTCATCCAGACATCTGTTGAGATAACATCGTAAATCGCTTTTGCTTTCATCAGAGAAAGCGGCTGTTTGAATACACCACACTGAATCCAGAACGAAGAAGTGCCTTTTGGTGGCAATTGCTTTCCCCACAGTCCTTTACCAATAGGGCAGTTTTCCGATAAAACGGGTAATGAACTCGATGATGACTGTGTCGCATCGCAAATAAAAGGGGTGGCATTGACCGATGATGCCATCAAAAGAACTATAAAAGATGCAATGATGCCCCACGTTCTGACCGTGATTTGAAGAATTGAAGTCACTACAAATATCCTTAAATATGCAATCACAAAACAACAATTTTTTGACTGTGCAACACTCTTTGATGCAAAAAAAGAGCCGTAATTTTTTACGGCTCTTTTAAAATATCAAATATAGATAAAAAACAAAAAGTTAATTATCCCTTATAGATTTTAGGGTTGAAAACATCCCGTAACCAGTCACCCAACAAATTGATAACCAGAACCAGAGTCACCAACACAACTCCGGGGAACGCCGTTATCCACCAGGAGCCGGAAAAGATATAATTAAACCCGATACTAATTAATGAGCCAAGCGATGGCTGATCCACCGGTAACCCTAGCCCAAGAAATGAAAGGGCGGCTTCAGACATGATGGCATTCGCTACCTGAACCGTCGAAATAACCAATATTGGCGATAAACAGTTCGGCAGTATATGACGAAACATGATTTTGGGCGCCTTAAATCCCATCACTTTCGCAGCTTCTACATACTCTTTCTTTTTCTCGGCTAATACCGATGCGCGGATAGTCCGGGCATACTGAGGCCATTCTGCAACACCAATAATCACAATTAGCATGACAACGGCATATTCGCTGTAAAAAGCATCGCCAAAACTCGCTTTAAATATAGCAGAAACAATGATAGCAACCATCATTGTCGAGAATGACAACTGAACATCTGCAAAGCGCATCAAAAAGCTGTCTACTTTGCCACCAAAATACCCAGCAGATAAACCGATAATAATACCGAGGAAAAGCTGCAGACCAACCGCCAGAAAACCTATCGTTAATGATAAACGGGAACCATACAAAATGGTCGATAAAATATCACGCCCCTGGTCATCCGTCCCCAAAAGAAATTGGCTATCGCCATCCGGTAGCCACGATGGAGGAAGCTCGGAATTCATAATATCGATACTGGTCAGATCATACGGATTGGTCGGTGATAGCACCGGAGCCAGTATGGCCGCCAGAAAGAAAACGATAAAAACAGCAAAACTAAACATCGCCACTTTATCGTGAAGAAAATAATACAAAAAATCGGACTGTCTGAAACGCTGCCAACGGGTCGGCGCTGAAACTGAATTTGCCATGATTATGATCCTTTGCCGGTCAGGTTTACAGTTGGGTTAATCAAACCATATAAGAGATCGACAATGGTATTGGTCACCACAAAAATCAATCCAACAAAAATAACGTACGCCGTGATTAAAGGAGTATCGACCCGGTTAATGGCCTCAAGAAATAAAAAGCCGGTTCCCGGCCACTGGAATACCGTCTCCGTCAGGATGGTATAAGCCACCATGGTTCCGATTTGTACCCCACCAACCGTTAAAACCGGCAACATGGTATTTTTCAGTGCGTGCTGATAATACACTTTTTTCATTGCCAGCCCTTTCGCTTTTGCAAATTTAATGTATTCCGAACTCAGTACTTCAAGCATTTCGGAACGGACTAAGCGAATGAAAAGCGGCAACATAATGGAAGCCAGAGAGACGCAGGGAAGAATTAAATGTTTTAAACCATCGAGGGTAAAGTAGCCGGATTCCCATCCCAACAGATCCACCGTCTGGCCCCGGCCATAAGACGGCAACCAGCCCAGCTCAATTGAAAAAAGATACATCAGTAAGATCGCGGTCAGGAAAACCGGGACAGAAATCCCGACGCTACTCACCGCCATAACAAATTTGGTGAACCAGCTTTTCGGCCTAATCGCAGAATAAACTCCTAACGGAATCGAAATGAACACAATTAAGACCGACGCACCAAAGACCAGCTCCAGTGTGGCGACTAATTTTTCCAGAATCACGTCTAATGCCGGGCGTTTGAAAAAGTATGACGTCCCTAAATCACCATGCAGGGCATTTGTGACAAACCGCGTATATTTAGTTAAAAACGGATCATTAAGGCCCAATTCATCACGCAACGCCTGACGCTCTGCATCAGAGACGGATTGCCCGACCAATTCCCGAAGCGGGTCACCCAAATTATCCTGAATTGAAAATGCCACAATACTAATGACAAACATAACGACTAATGCCTGCATCAATCGCTTGACCAGAAACGTAAACATTTCTTGCCCCTTTCTTCTACCACATAACTTCTGTGTTATCAGTCTGAAAAGAGACGTCTATCCGACTGATAGAATAGACGTCAATACAAAGATAAAGGTTAAGTTAACCGATATTCATTTACTCTTTTACAACAAGATCACCCATATAAGGGAAGTTCATCACGTTGATAATTGGTTTAACCTGAAGCGTTGATTTCGCACCCCAGGCCAGGTTTTGCCAGTGAAGCGGCACAAAGGCAGCATCGTCATACAGAGTTGCTTCCACTTTTTGCAGCATTTTAGAACGTTTCGCCGGATCGGTTTCCACGTTCGCCTCTTCAACCAGTTTATCCACCACCGGGTTAGAGTAATGACCACAGTTGTACTGACCACGACCGGTATCTTCATTTCTGGTCATGGTTAAAAATTCAGAGAAGTTAGCAGAGTCTTCCGTATCGGCATGCCAGCCAATCATCAGCATGTCCGCAGCACACTTATCGAATTCCGGCCAGTACTGAGCTTTCGGCATGGTTTTCAGATCCACTTTAATGCCGATTTTGGACAGCATGGCAGCCACAGCCTGAGCCACTTTCGCATCGTTTACATAACGGTTATTCGGCGCAATCATGGTCAGATTCAGGCCTTTTTCATAACCCGCTTCTTTCATTAACGCTTTCGCTTTTTTCAGGTCATAACGAGGTACTAATTTCGGATTGTAACCGGCGTAACCTTGAGGGCTCTGCTGACCGGCAGCCGTGGCAAAGCCTTTCATGATTTTCTTAACAATGCCTTTATTGTTAATCGCATACACGATGGCCTGTCTTACCCGGACATCTTTCAGGGCAGGATTACTGTCCTGGTTCAACTGGAACGTAATGACCCGGGTACCCGGAAGCGTAATCAAATCGACGTTTGGCGCGTTTTTCACACGTTTCAGATCATTAGGAGCAACCGGCGCAATCATATCCACATCACCGGATAGCAAAGCAGCAACACGGGTGGCATCTTCTTTGATAGGAACCAGCGTCAGATTATCGACATTGCCCTTAGAGTCTTTATCCCAGTAATCGGCAAAGCGCTTAAACTCGACTTTTACACCTTGTTCACGGTATTGCACAATAAACGGACCGGTACCGGACTCATGAGTTGACGCGAAAGAATTCCCGTGTTTGATGATTTCGTCTTTTTCTTTACCTTCTTTGGTTTTACCGGAATAGAACTTACTGTCCATTGGGAAAATGTAGGTGGCAGTCTGAAGCACCAATGGGTAAGGACCTTTGGAGACGAGGTCAACCGTATAATCGTCGACTTTGACCATTTTTTCATAAGGTTCGAAAATGGCTTTAAAGTCCGGAGAGTCTTTCAAACGCTTAAACGTCCATACGACGTCATCGGCTGTCATAGGGTTGCCAGAATGGAATTTAACCCCTTTACGCAGTTCAAAGCGAACCGTACGGTCGTCAATACGCTCCCATTTTTTGGCCAGACGAGGCTGGAATTTCAGGTCCTGTGTATAACGGACTAAGGGATCAAAAACCATGTGGGAAAGTTGCAGAGTCGCGCCGGACAACTGTTCCTGAGGATCCAGAGAGACCGGATCCGCATCATACGCGACTGTAATATCGGCGGCATTCACGGCAAAACTTAAACCGGCAGCCATCAGTGCCACGGCGATTTTACTTTTCATTATTTTCATTTGCATAACTCCTTTGCGGGACAAAATTTCATCCCCTGTGTGTGCTTGCTTTCATTGTTATCTATATTTATTAAACAGCGACAGACTCTCTCAATCCGGTGAATTCCGGCATAAGAGAAATCAGTTGCTTGCTGTATTCATGCTGTGGGGTGTTAAACAGTTTTTCTGTTTCGGCGACTTCAAGTAACGTCCCCATTTTCATCACGCCAACACGATCACACATCTGACGAATAACCGGTAAATCGTGGCTGATAAAGAGCATCGTCAGATTCAGTTCATCCTGAAGGTCTTTCAAAAGATTCAAAATTTGGGCCTGAACGGAAACATCCAGAGCCGAGGTAGGTTCATCACAAATCAGTAACCGGGGTCTTGTTGCCAACGCTCTGGCAATCGAGATACGCTGGCGCTGACCACCGGAAAATTCATGTGGGTATTTGATTCCGGCCATTCTGCCGAGACCAACATAATCAAGCAGATCATAAACGACCTGGCGTGTTTCAGCTTCACCGGACGTCAGTTTATGAAAACGAATGGGTTCGGCAATGATATCGAAAATTTTCATTCTCGGGTTCATTGACGTATAAGGGTTCTGGAATACCATCTGCATCTGACGACGCATAGGACGACGTTCTTTCTCGGAACGTAACGCGGTTAAATCGACGCCTTCAAAGGTGACTTTTCCTGAATTCGGCATGTATAAACCGGCAATTACACGGGCAATGGTTGACTTACCGGAGCCGGATTCGCCCACCAGCCCAAAAGTTTCCCCTTCCTGCACATCAAAGCTGACATTATTGGAGGCCTGAACATACTCACGGCGGCTTTCAAAAAAAGAATCCTTGGTGGTAAAACGCAGATTGACGTTTTCAACAGAAAGCAGCGAACCGCTGTAGGTGCGTTGATCCTGACTCTGCCCCAGCCAGTGCGTTTTTATATCGATAGGCTCAATGTCACCGGCTTCTTCAATGTAACTCACCAGAGGAAAGCGATCTAATTTCACATCCGAGCGTGGCACAGCAGAAATCAGACTGCGGGTATACGGGTGATCCGGTTCACCAAGTACTTTTTTAGTCGGACCAAATTCAACCAAATCCCCCCGGTACATAACCGCAACCCTATCGGTCACATTCGATACTACGCCCATATCATGGGTCACCAGCATACAACCCACGTTATTCTGAATGCATAAATCCCGAATAAGATTCAGAATCTGATCCTGAATGGAAACGTCCAGAGCTGTCGTTGGCTCATCGGCAATAATCAGATCGGGCTCACCGGCCAGAGCAATAGCAATCACAACCCGCTGTCTCATGCCCCCGGAAAACTGATGAGGATATTGTTTAAGCCGGTTTTCCGGTTGTGGAATACCGACCTGCTTCATAAGTGCGAGAGAACGCTGATAGGCCTCACGATCCGATACCTTCATATTGGCATGTATCGTTTCTTTTAGCTGCTGTTCAACGGTAAATAACGGATTCAGTGATGTCATCGGGTCCTGAAAAATAAATCCTATCTTAGAACCTCTGACTTTACGCATGGCTTCCGATTTCAGACCGGAAATTTTTTCACCATCAAGAAATACTTCACCACCAGCTACGGTTCCGGGAGGACTTAACAAATCAATGACAGCATTACCAACCGTTGATTTACCCGCTCCGGATTCACCGACCACACCAACAATTTCACCTCTTTCAATCTGAAAAGAAAGATTGTTAACGGCAGCAAAAACCCCATGACGAGAAGGGTATTCTATGCGTAAATTTTTTACTTCTAATAATGACATTTTTTACACCTCAGCTAACGACGCTTACTGAACATTAGCCCGCATCCTTGCAAATCAGCATAAAAAACCAACTTACAAACAAAGAATTTAAATCACAAAACCCAATAAAAATACATCAAAAGCATATAAAAAAGCAATTATTGATAATAATGTGTGGTTTTGTGAATAATTATTCTATTTTATGATCTATCTATGGATAAAGATAAACATTAACAACTCTTTAACAATGAAATCGATAACATTATCTTGCCCTAATAAAAATCTATTTATTAGGGTAAAATAAAAAAAATCAACGAAATTCAGATAGCATCTAATTAAAAAACAACAGTCAACAATTTTTAGTTAAGTGGTAAATGACAGACAAAAAGACCAGGTAATAAATATAAAAAAAATTTAAACACCAAAAAATAAGCAACAATCGACATAAAAAACAAAAAATAAGAGACTCCATAAAAAGCATAAAATGCTGACCACTTGGTTTGTTTTTATGACTCTGCTTCAAAAAAAAGACAATTTATATTCAGTATGAAAATCCTATTTACAACGATATTCACCCAAATAAAAGTGACCTTAATCACTAAAAAGTCTTTTTTTTGACATGAAAGATTAATAGAAATGAAAAATGTTGGTGAAACCGTAAAAATTACAGTCAGAGAATGACGTCAGAACAATAAAAAAGCCCTGATCGAATGATCAGGGCTAAAAATATGGTCGGTGAAGAGGGATTCGAACCCCCGACCCTCTGGTCCCAAACCAGATGCGCTACCAAACTGCGCTATTCACCGGAAAAATGGGGTGACTAACGAGGCTCGAACTCGCGACAACTGGAATCACAATCCAGGGCTCTACCAACTGAGCTATAGTCACCACTATATATACTAATTGTATTATCCGACGCATCGAATAAATAAAAATGGTCGGTGAAGAGGGATTCGAACCCCCGACCCTCTGGTCCCAAACCAGATGCGCTACCAAACTGCGCTATTCACCGAGAAAATGGGGTGACTAACGAGGCTCGAACTCGCGACAACTGGAATCACAATCCAGGGCTCTACCAACTGAGCTATAGTCACCACTAAATATTTTTGCCGATATCTCCGGTATGATGGCGCGCCCGAAAGGATTCGAACCTTCGACCTTTGGCTCCGGAGGCCAACGCTCTATCCAGCTGAGCTACGGGCGCATCATGCCCAATCGGCGGAGAGGAATAATACGTATATCCCCCAATGCCGTCTAGTACTTTTTACACTTTTTTTATCGTTTGGTGCGTTTTTCATCAGTTACACACTGAAAAAGTGCTTAATAAGTCAACCGCAAAAAACGAAGAATAACACTGTCTCAAACCGACTTATCAATAAAGTAGAAAATCACACCTGATTTTTCAAGCGCAAATAATAACTTATCTTATCGGTATTACCAATAAAAACTGATAACTGGTTAAATTCCATCTATTTATTAAACATGGCCCGGATATTAGCAATATGAGCCTGCCCTTTTGCCATCCGCTCTTCCTGTGACACCTCTTTTTTCGTCTGTTCCCATTCCACATCATCAAATGGGAGTTCATCAAGAAACCGGCTCTGTATCGGTTTTATCAATTCACCGTACTGGCGTCGTTCTTTACACATAGTGAATGTTAGCTCCCGCTGAGCCCGTGTAATACCAACGTACATCAAACGACGTTCTTCTTCGACATTATCCTCATCAACGCTCGTTTGGTGAGGAAGAATACCTTCCTCTGTTCCGACCAGGTACACATAAGGAAACTCCAGTCCCTTTGCTGCATGAAGCGTCATCAGTTGAACGGCATCCGTATCTTCATCTTCACCACGTTCCATCATGTCACGTAATGTTAAACGCTGAACGACTTCTTTTAGGGTCTTTTCTTCCTGATCAACATTTTCCCCCTCCAAATCAGCGACTATCCACGAGTAAAGATCAGACACATTCTTCATCCGCATCTCGGCGGCTTTCGGACTGGACGAGGTTTCATATAACCAGTCTTCATAATGAATATCCCTGACAAGAGAGCGGACAGCATCGACGGTATCCCCTCTTTCGGAATTATCTGCAATCTTGACAATCCACTGAGTAAACCGGCGTAAATTGTCCAGACCCCGCCCACCTAAATGCTGTTCCAGCCCCATTTCAAAGCTGGCTTCGAAAAGACTCTTTCCCCGCATATTGGCATAGTTACCAAGCTTCTCTAATGTTGCCGGCCCGATTTCCCGACGCGGCGTATTTACTATTCGTAAGAAAGCATTGTCATCATCAGGATTCACCAAAACTCTCAGGTAAGCCATGATATCTTTAATTTCAGCCCGGGAGAAAAAAGAAGTTCCCCCGGTCAGCTTATAGGGAATACGGTTTTGCATAAGCAACTTTTCAATCAGTCTGGACTGATGATTTCCCCGGTACAACACCGCATAATCTTTGTAATCGGTTCGGTTTAAAAATTTATGAGCGATAATTTCTCCCGCCACCCGTTCCGCTTCATGATCCTCATTTTTCGCCAGGATAACTTTCAGCTTTTCGCCTTCCGGCAATTCAGAATGCAACGATTTCTCATAAATATGCGGGTTATTGGCAATAAGAATATTAGCAGCCCGAAGAATCCGGCTGGTCGAACGATAATTCTGCTCCAGTTTGATGACTTTCAGATTAGGAAAATCCTGACCAAGCAATACCAGATTCTGCGGATTGGCCCCCCGCCAGGAATAAATAGACTGATCGTCATCTCCCACAACCGTAAATCGGGCTCTTTCACCAACCAGCAATTTAACCAGTTCATATTGACTGGTGTTGGTATCCTGATATTCATCTACAAGTAAATAGAGAATTTTATTTTGCCAGTAGCTAAGAATCTCCGGATACTGCCTGAATAAAAAGACAGGCATGAGGATTAAATCATCAAAATCAAGCGCGTTATAAGCCCGCATCTGCTTTTGATACAAACTATAACAATATGCAAAAAGCTGTTGTTGCTCACCTTTAACTATCGTCAGAACCTGCTCTGGGGACAATAAATCATTCTTCCAGTTCGAAATAGTATGTAAAAGCTGACTCAGCAGTTCTTTATCACCATCCAGTTGCTTCTCTGTTAACTCTTTCAACAACGCCATCTGATCCTGATCGTCAAACAGGGAAAAGCCGGCTTTTAAACTCAGCGATTTATACTCCCGGCGGATAATATTCAACCCCAAAGTATGAAAGGTTGAAACAGTCAATCCTCTGGATTCATGTTTTCCCAATGTCTGAGCAACCCGCTCTTTCATTTCTCTGGCCGCTTTATTGGTAAAGGTAACCGCAGCAATATTTCTCGCTTTATAACCACATACCCGGACCAGGTATTCAATTTTATTAGTAATAACACGAGTTTTACCCGAGCCGGCGCCTGCCAGAACAAGGCAGGGACCGGACACATATTTTACGGCGTCATCTTGTCTTTGATTTAACTTCACCTGATTGTCACTTAATACCACTTACCAGAAAGGAATCCATAATAATGCGCTCTGCCGGCAATTGCCATTTTCTTAAGGAGCGGAAGATGGTGAAATATTACGAAACTGTATTGTAAATAACCAGTTTATATGAGATATAATAATTTAATTTCATATTCATATAACTATAAATATCTTAGCATGCAGCTCGACACAGAGAACTGAATTTTAATTTCGTACAAAGTAGAAAGACAACTGACGTAGGATGAAATAAAACGATGAAAAAGTGGATTTTTTTCATGCTCCTCATCGCTATTCTTCTTTTAGGTAGCGTGATCGGCTTTAATATCATTAAGCAAAAAAAGATTGCTGAATACATGGCGAACCTGCCTGAACCCTCTTATCCGGTCACCATCAAAACGGTACAGAATCAGGACTGGACTCCGGTGATTCAGGCCATTGGTTTTATCGAACCCTATCAGGGTGTTATGCTTTCAACCGAATCCAATGGAGTCATAAAAAAAATCAATTTTGAATCTGGAATTGAAGCGAAAAAAGGGCAGGTATTACTAACGCTCGATTCCAGTGTGGAAGAGGCCAATCTGAAAAGTGCCCAGGCACGTTTACCGGCGGCTAAAGCAAAATTTTTACGTTATCAGGATCTCTACCGGAAACGTTCCTTATCAAAAGAATCATTTGATGAAGCGGAGGCCGCCTATTTCTCCCTGGCTGCCGACATCGAAAGTCTGAAAGCGCAGATAAACAGAAGAACCATTAAAGCGCCTTTTTCAGGAACCGTGGGAATACGGAACGTCTATCTGGGACAATATCTGCAACCCGGAACGGATATCGTCCGGATTGAAGATACCAATATAATGCGTCTGCGTTTTACTGTTCCTCAAACCCAGATATCCAAAATTTCATTACATCAGAAAATAGAAATCAATGTTGATGCGTATCCACAGCACGTCTTTGCCGGTTCAATCACAGCCATTGAACCAGCGGTCAGTGTACAAAGCGGTCTGATCCAAGTTGAAGCCGATATCCCAAATACAGACGGAAAACTTCGGAGTGGTATGTTTGCCCGGGCCAATGTTCTGCTCCCGGTTAAACATGATCAGATTGTCATTCCTCAGACAGCCATCACCTATGCTTTGTACGGTGACAGTGTTTATGTGGTGAAGAAGGAAGATGGTGTTGAGCGGGTTAAACAGGCCATTGTTAAAATCGGAGCCAGAAAAAAAGACAAGGTCCGTATTCTGTCTGGCCTGAAGAAAGGCGATATTATTGTTACTTCCGGTCAGGTAAGACTGAGCAATGAGGCGAAAGTCCACGTTGTTCAGAGTGATGCGGCAAACCCACCAGCAGAAATTCCAATGCTGTAGGGGAGAGGAAAATTTATGCGCTTCACAGACATATTTATCAGAAGACCGGTACTGGCTGCATCCATTAGTATCCTCATTGCGTTACTGGGTTTTCAGGCCGTCATGAAACTGCCAGTCCGGGAATACCCGGAAATGACCAATACTGAAGTTACGGTCACAACCAACTACTATGGGGCCAGTGCGGATCTGGTTCAGGGATTTATTACTCAGCCACTTGAACAGGCGATAGCTCAGGCCGATAACATTGATTTCATGACATCAGAATCACGGTTAGGCGCTTCTACGATTACCGTTAAAATGAAGCTAAATACCGATCCAAATGCGGCCTTGGCAGACATTCTTGCCAAAACAAACTCAGTCCGTTCTCAACTACCAAAAGAAGCGGACGATCCAAGTGTCACAATGTCCACAGGTTCCTCTACTGCGGTAATGTATATCGGTTTTGACAGTGACGAACTGAATTCCAGTCAAATCACAGATTATCTGCAGCGAGTCATCACCCCCCAGCTCTTTACGGTATCCGGAGTCTCCAAAGTAGACCTGTATGGCGGTATAAAATACGCCTTACGCGTATGGTTAGACCCTTATAAAATGGCAGCGCTGAACCTGACAGCAAAAGATGTCATGGGTGTATTGAAGGCAAACAACTATCAGTCCGCAACTGGTCAGGCAACCGGAGAACTGGTTCTCTATAATGGTGATGCCAAAACTCAGGTAAACTCCGCGAAATCTCTTCGTAAGCTGGTTGTCAGCCAGGAAAATGGGCAAATTGTCCGCCTGGAAAATATCGCTAAAGTCACTCTGGCAAAAAGCCGCGATACGTACCGCGCAACCGCTAACGGGAAAGAGGCCATTGTTGTCGCAATTAATGCGGCACCAAGTGCTAACCCAATCGATATTGCCAAAAATGTGAATAAAATCCTTCCGGGATTACAGAAAAACCTGCCATCCAATATCAACATGCAGGTTCTGTACGATTCCACCATCGCAATTAATGAATCGATCAATGAGGTTATCAAAACTATTGGTGAGGCAGCCTTAATCGTACTGGTCGTCATTACCTTGTTTGTTGGCTCAGTCCGGGCCGTAATGATTCCAATCATTACCATCCCACTGTCACTGATCGGTGTCGCTCTTGTCATGCAGGCCTGTGGTTTCTCATGGAACCTGATGACCTTACTTGCCATGGTTCTCGCGATCGGTCTGGTTGTTGATGACGCGATCATCGTACTGGAAAACGTCGACCGGCACATTAAACTGGGAGAAAAACCCTTCCGGGCAGCCATCATTGGTACCCGCGAAATTGCCAGTCCGGTTATTGCTACCACACTGGCACTGGTCGCCGTTTATTCACCGATTGCGCTGGCAACAGGTATTACCGGCTCTTTGTTTAAAGAGTTCGCATTAACCTTGGCAGGAGCTGTATTAGTTTCGAGTGTTATCGCACTGACTCTTTCTCCGATGATGTGCTCAAAAATGCTTAAAGACCATAGTACTCCAACCCGGTTTGAACTTGGGGTGCACAAAGTTCTGGACAGAATCACCGATCTTTATCAGAGAGTTCTTGCCCGTTTTATGCAAAGACGTCCGGTGATTCTGATCTTCGCCATTATCGTTTTCGCCAGCCTTCCGGTCTTATTCAAATTTATACCAAGTGAACTGGCCCCTTCTGAAGATAAAGGCGTGGTAATGCTGATTGGTAATGGCCCGTCTAACGCTAACCTGGATTATCTGCAAAATTCCATGGACGAAGTCAATCAGGCTCTGCATAAACAAAAAGAGGTTCAGATGGAACTGGCTTTTACCGGGATACCAAAATCCAATCAGGCATTAGGTATCGCGGTTCTGGTTCCATGGAGTCAACGGGATGTAAGTCAGAAAGTTGTCACTCAGCGGGTTCAGGGACTGGTTAAAGATATTCCGGCAATGTCAGTATCCGCATTCCAGATGCCAGAACTGCCCGGGGCCGGATCCGGTCTTCCGATTCAAATGGTCATCACCACTCCAAACAGCTTCGAAAACTTATTCGCGCTGTCTGCTGAAATTTTAGCCAAAATCAAGAAGAATCCGATGTTTGTCTATTCAACTCTGGATTTAAATTTTGATTCGGCAACCATGCGGATCGACATCGATAAAGATAAGGCCGGTGCTTACGGAGTCTCAATGGAAGACATAGGTCTGACGTTATCAACGATGGTAGCCGACGGTTACGTCAACCGGGTTGATATGGGGGGACGCTCTTACGAAGTGATTCCTCAGGTAGAAAGGAAATACCGGTTAAACCCTGAATCTCTCAATCATTATTATGTACGTGCAAGAGACGGAAAAGCCATTCCTCTGGGCTCCCTCATCCATATTACGATTATTGCGGAACCCCGGGCTCTTCCACATTTTAACCAACTTAATTCCGCAACTATCGGCGCCGTACCCGGGCCAACAACTGCAATGGGAGATGCCATCAGTTGGTTAGACCAAACCACGAATCAAATTCTGCCTTCCGGTTATCAGCACGATTACATGGGAGAATCACGTCAGTATGTACACGAAGGAAATACACTGTATGCCACATTCGGACTGGCTCTGGCAATTATCTTCCTGGTACTGGCGATTCAGTTTGAATCGCTCAGAGATCCGATTGTTATCATGATTTCCGTTCCTCTGGCGATTTGCGGTGCGTTAATTGCCCTTGCCTGGGGTGCCGCATCAATGAACATATACTCGCAAGTAGGGTTAATCACACTCATCGGGTTAATCACTAAACACGGTATATTGATCTGTGAAGTGGCGAAGGAGCAGCAATTAAATTATCAACGCAATCTGACAGAAGCGGTAATGGAAGCAACCCGCGTTCGTTTACGTCCTATATTGATGACAACAGCATCGATGATTGCCGGTTTGGTACCACTGATGTACGCAACCGGAGCCGGGGCGGCACAACGCTTTAGTATTGGTATCGTTATCGTTGCCGGATTATCCATCGGTACACTGTTCACACTGTTTGTGTTACCGGTGATTTATACTTATCTGGCAGAAAAACATAAACCACTCCCCGTCTTTATTGAAGATAAGAAATAAACTAAGACATAAAAATACAAGAGGGCATTTAACGCCCTCTTGTATTTTCAATACATTGCGACAACAAACTAACAACGTTTAACGGCCGTCGGTTCAGCTAACTCATTCCTTTTTAACTGACTTTGATAATAACCGGCATAAGCTGGACGTATCACATACTGACCATCTCCCGGATTGGTTCGAAGCTGGCCATCAGACCAGGCAACCTGACCATTACAAATCGTTGTGACCGGAATCCCGGTTATTTTCATACCTTCAAAGATATTGTGCTCAATTCTGGAGTACTGGGTTGCTTTCGACAAAACTTTCTCACCATTAGGATCCCAAATCACCAAATCGGCATCGGCGCCCTCAGCAACGGCACCTTTCCGAGGATAAATATTAAAAATTTTAGCCGCATTGGTTGACGTAACAGAAACAAACTCATTAGGCGTGATTCGCCCCTGATTTACACCATTTTCCCACAACACCATCATTCGCTCTTCCACGCCGGCAGTACCATTTGGGATCTTAGTAAAATCCGTTTTCCCCATGGCTTTTTGCTCAGCACAAAATGCACAGTGATCCGTCGCGGTCGTATGTAAAGTGCCACTTTGTAAACCGTTCCACAATGCTTCCTGATGATGTTTGGGCCGGAAAGGCGGACTCATCACATGAGCAGCTGCAAAGTCCCATTCTTTCGAACGATAAACACTGTCGTCAACCACAAGATGCCCCGGAAGACATTCTCCGAAAACAATCTGCCCACGATCACGGGCATATTTAATAGCATCCACCGACTCTTCAACAGAAACATGCACCAGATAAATAGGAGCACCCAGCGTACCGGCAATCTGAATCGCCCGGCTGGAAGCTTCACCTTCCACTTTGGGTGGCCGTGATAAAGGATGCCCTTCGGGACCGGTAATGCCTTTTTCAAGTAACTGATTCTGAAGATGGTAAACCAATTCGCCATTTTCGGCATGAACGGTAGGAATAGCGCCAAGCTCTAAACAACGATTGAAGCTATTCACTAAAATATCATCGGTTGCCATAATGGCGTTTTTGTAAGCCATAAAATGCTTAAAGCTGTTTACACCGTATTCCTCGACCAGCGTTTTCATCTCTTCTCTGACCGATTCATCCCACCAGGTTATCGCAACATGAAAAGAGTAGTTACACTGAGATTTCTCTGCCCAGTCACACCACTGGTGATAGGCTTCAAGTAAAGGCTGTTGAGGAGCAGGAATAACGAAATCAATAATCGTGGTTGTTCCTCCCGCCAGTGCTGCCGCTGTTCCTGATGCAAAATCATCGCTTGCTACTGTCCCCATAAAAGGCAACTGCATGTGAGTATGAGGATCGATACCACCAGGCATAATCAATTTCCCGGAAGCATCAATGACTTCATCAACATCTGTAATATTCAGATTTTCACCGATTTTCTCAATTTTCCCGTCAACGCAATAAACATCCGCAAAGTAACTCTGCTCATGGGTGATCACCTGACCGCCCTTAATCATAATTTTCATATATATCCCTCGATTTTCCGGGGGAAACATCGTTTCCCCCGGACATTGATTTCACCGGACAAAGAAAGAATCAGGCTTTCTCGAATCCTGCGGTCAACACAGGCTGAGACTGAAGTTTGGAAAACAGGTAATAAAGCAGAGCTCCGGAAAAAGCACCGGTAAACCAACCATAGCTGTAAAACCAGGTCATCACATTAAATGAGATGGCCATTGCAGTAAAAATAACCGGAATAAAGAAAGCAATGAAGCCTGCCCAGTTAATCGATGGATATGCTCCTTCAAGATAAAGTGCGGGGACATTCAGTGACTGCTTTTTCATCACAAAATAATCCACAATCATAATACCGGCAATCGGTCCCAATAAACTGGAATAACCGAGCAACCAGTTAGAAATAAAGGCTTCAACGCTGACATCAGATTCGATCCACCCCATTTTTTTCAATAACTCCCAGCTCATCAGTAAAATACCGATGAGTCCGGTCAGTAAAACCCCTTTCGTATGGTTGATATGTTTCGGTGCAATATTCTGGAAATCGTTAGTAGGAGAAACCACATTCGCTGCCGTATTCGTTGATAATGTTGCAATAACTATCAACACCATAGCAATGGCAACCCAGAACGGACTTTGTATCTGACCAATCAGAGTAATTGGGTCAGAAATAGTTTTACCGAACATCGTTTCAGACGCCGCCGTCAGTACAACACCCAATGCGGAAAATAAAAACATCGTCACAGGCAGTCCAACGGCCTGACCAATAATCTGATCTTTCTGCGACTTAGCATAACGGCTGAAGTCCGGGATATTGAGTGATAATGTAGCCCAAAAACCAACCATTGCAGTCAAACCAGAGAAAAAGTATTTCGCAAAGCCATCTCCGGCAGGACGGGAGGCTGGCGTTGATAAGATTTCTGCATAAGAAACCTTATCGCTCGCCCAGAACAATAATCCAAGACCGACCACCAGCAATAATGGCGCAGAAAGAGTTTCCAGCCACTTAATGGAATCAGACCCTTTCAGAACAACCCCGATATTCAGTAGCCAGAAGATAAAAAAGCCAAACACTTCCCCTTTGCTACCGAGACTAGCCCAGGCTGTTGATATCTCCGAAAGAAAAAGATGAATAGCAAGTCCGCCAAACATGGTTTGGATTCCGAACCATCCACAGGCAACAAAGCCACGAATCAGGCACGGAACATTAGAACCAAAAATACCAAAAGACGACCGTAAAAGGATTGGAAAAGGCAATCCGTATTTGGTGCCGGCAAATGCATTTAACGTTAACGGAATCAGCACCACGATATTGGCAATCAGTATGGTTACCAGCGCTTCCATAACTGAAAGGCCGAAATAGGCGGTCAGTACACCACCCAAAGTGTATGTCGGAACACAAATTGACATTCCGACCCAAAGTGCCGCGATATTAAATTTACTCCAGGTACGTTCCTTGACTTTGGTCGGCGCCAAATCGTCGTTAAAGTTCTTACTGCTAATCAAATCCTGACCAACTTCTATTTCGTAGAAGTCGCCTACTTTCTTCATTTCTGTTTTCATGACTATGTCCTCATCCAGTTGAGATTCATCATCGTCCATAATTATTCAGCGATTTCACAGGCCGCTTCTGCAGACGGCTGCCGTGCAAGTCGCTTACTCGCTTCCAGCATGGTATGAAGCAACACGTTCGCTCCTGCTTCACACTCTTCCGGAGCTGTATTTTCTATTTCGTTATGGCTGATGCCGTTTTCACATGGAGTAAAAATCATTCCTGTCGGAACAATATCCGCCATATAGCAGGCATCGTGACCGGCACCCGCATAAATATCCATATGGGAATAACCTAATTCCTGTGTTGCTTTTTTCACATCATCCGAAGCATTGAATTCAACAGGCGCAAAATACCAAAAATTATCCACTTCAATTTCAATATTGCGCTCTTCTTCTACAGACTGACAAAACTGTCTCAGATCCTTATCCATATCTGCTAACACTCCGGCATCCGGATTACGTAAATCAACACTAAAAGTGACTTCTCCGGGAATGACATTGCGGGAGTTCGGGAAGACCTGAATGAATCCCACGGTTCCAAGACCGTTTTCATGACGATGTGCAATTTCTTCGACTTCAGCCATAATTTTAGAAGCCGTCACCATCGCATCGTTACGAAGGTACATTGGCGTGGTACCAGAATGAGACTCGCGGCCTTTTACCGTCACGTTATACCAGCGAATACCCTGACCAAGTCGGACAACACCAATGGTCTTGCCCTGATCTTCCAGTATTGGACCCTGTTCAATGTGTGTTTCAAAAAAAGCACCAAAATTTCGGCTTCCCGGCATTGCGTCACCGAGGTAACCAATTTTCTCCAGCTCATCCCCCAACCGGATGCCATTCACATCGGTTTTATTCAGTTCCGTTTCGAGATCAAAACGCCCTACATAAACTCCCGAGCCCTGCATCGCGGGCTGAAAACGTGAGCCTTCCTCATTCGTCCAGACCGTAAATTCCATCGGTGTATCAGTTTCGATGTTATTTTCATGAAGTGTCCTCAGGACCTCAACGCCGGCTAACACACCAAAAACCCCGTCAAACTTACCGCCCGTCGGTTGAGTATCCAGGTGGCTGCCCGTCGCAACCGCCGGAAGATCATTGTTTTTACCTGCCCGGCGGGCAAAAATATTTCCCATTCGGTCATAAGAAACAGAACAGCCACATGCTTTACACCACTGAACAAATAAATCCCGGGCTTTACCATCTAATTCGCTGGCGGCTAACCGGGCGCATCCCCCCTTATCTGTCAGGCCAAATTGCGCCATTTCCATTAAACTGTTCCAAAGTCTTTCACCATTTACTCTCAGGTCTTTCATTGCAATATCCTTATCTTTCGTCAGTACAGGGCCTTACCCATCTCCGATATGCCCTTCTCACTCACTACATTCTCAACCTATAGGGCCAAAGCCTTACCAAATGGTAAAAATAAAACGCAAAATTTTTTCTCCTGACAGCACTGAAAATTAAAAACGCGCTGCCATTGACCGCTCCTTGCCATTTTCCGGAATGATTCTCTATGCAGCTTTTATTCCGGCCAGACTCCCTTTCCGAAGCGACTTTTCTAATAAGTACAAATTC
The DNA here is from genome assembly GCF_021272385.1 of Vibrio salinus. Classification (GTDB taxonomy): domain Bacteria; phylum Pseudomonadota; class Gammaproteobacteria; order Enterobacterales; family Vibrionaceae; genus Vibrio; species Vibrio salinus. The sequence continues at coordinate 282,836 of NZ_JAJSDZ010000007.1, read as the reverse complement.
ACTTTAATTACATGAAGTTACTGATAATCATTGCTTTTTCCACCAGAAATATCATCACTATTTAATGAACAATAAGGGCCCCAAAAACCATCAAACGACCTGGTTCAGAGCAATTTTTAATCCAGTCTTGAAAGAAAAATGTACTTTTCAATTTACTTTAGGAAGCTTTTTTTGTTTGATAAATTACAAATTATCAAAGCAAAGATGGATCTTTATGAAACAAATGAAAGCGCTTCTCGCTCAATTAACGGATGCCGATCTTCGTCTGTTGAGGGTATTCATTGCCGTAGTGGAATGTGGAGGACTGAGTGCTGCAGAGATGGAACTCAACATCGGACGTTCAACCATCAGCCGCCATCTGAAGGATTTAGAGCTGAGATTAGGATTGGTACTGTGCCTGCGCGGACGGGCCGGTTTTTCAATGACTGCAGAAGGGCGTTACATTTACGATGCTGCAAAGCGGTTGATCAAATCACTTGAAGAGTTCCGGAATCAGGTCAATGATTTACACCACACTCTAAAAGGCAGGCTGATCATCGCTATGTTTGATAAAACCATCACGAACGACGAATGCAGAGTCAATGAAGCCATTGCCAGATACATTGACGAAGCTCCCGACGTTTTGATTGATATTCATGTTGTCCCGGTCAATCAAATCGAAAAAGGCGTCCTTGAAGGAGAATATCATGTCGGGATTATTCCGCCTAACCGCCGCTCCGCCAGCCTCCATTACATGCCTCTGTTTGGTGAACAAATGTTCCTGTATTGCGGTAGGCACCACCCGTTTTACGGCAGAGCAAAGCCGGTCAGTGATACTGAAATCATTGCTCAGAGATACGCAGGCCTGAGCTTCAGCAGCCCCAATATGGGAAAAGGTCAGGCTCTGGGATTTCAAAAAACAGCCGAAGCATCCGATCAGGAAGGGATTGCCACACTGATAAGCTCCGGCCGATATATCGGATTTCTGCCAGATCATTTTGCCAATTCACTGGTGAAAAATGGTATGCTTTCCAAAATAGATAACTCAAGCTTTTCATATAATTGTCAGTTTACGGCGATTTACCGAAAATCACCTCAGCCACCTCTGTTGGTTCAGCTGTTTTTAAATGCATTGGAAGCCACGGCACGGAAGTAACTCGAATGTCTCAAATTCCCTCCAAAAAAAATCACTCCCCTTCAGCCAATCGTATTGCGATGGAACAACGTATTCTACGGGGAGCGGAACAAATTTTTGCCGAATACGGATACCGGGGAGCATCAATGGACACCATTGCCAGGCACATCGGTATCTCCAAACAAAACGTGATTTATTATTTTTCTTCCAAAGAAGAACTCTATCGCGGAGTACTAAAACACATCGTAGATCTGTGGCTGGAACACATGTTTTTTTCTGAACACGATGGAAAAACACCGGAATCCATTATTACCAGCTATATCAGGGGAAAACTTGAGTTATCAAGAGATTATCCGTACGCATCTAAAGTCTTTGCTCAGGAGATCATTTCCGGCGCCCCCATGCTGAAAAACTATCTTCAGGAAAAACTGCGCCCTTTGTTTGAAAAAGACATCCAGATAGTAAAAAGCTGGATAGATCAAGGCTATCTTATTGAATTTGAACCTGAACATTTGTTCTTTACAATTTGGTCTACCACCCAGACATACGCCGACTTTTCTACTCAAATTCAACTTTTACTGAACAAGCCAGCTTTAGAAGAACAAGATTTTGAGCATGCAACACAATTTCTCACCCAATTGGTATTGCGGGGAATAGTTGCGCCAAAATAGAGCAAAAAAATTTTTTTTCTGCTTTTTTGAGATGGTTTTTGTGAACAAAATCACAAGTATTGCCATTCTCTTTGTAGCACAATAAAAAAAGTATAAAACCTTTAGCTAACAGGCAGTTTACGCTGTTAACTTTCTTTTTTACCCCAAAACATTGTGTGATTTATCACCAAATCAACGCATTTCTGCACCAAAAAAGCCTGAAAATTAATCCTTTACCATTTGGTAAAAATCGTGCTAACAATAAAAATTGTACCATTTGGTAAAACTTTCTGCTAAACAGAATTCTTTCTCTAAGGATGGAGATACAAGAATGATAAAAAGAACAGAAGCTTATGATTTAATTAACCTTTCTCAGATCGAGTTAGCGAACTTTTTACGTGAAGTAAACACCATTCGGAGTGAGGCATGGGGAAACATCATCACCTACTCACGAAAAGTCTTTATTCCTCTGACAAACATGTGCCGCGATCAGTGCCGTTATTGTACTTTCGTCCAGACGCCGGATTCCGGGAAAGCCCGCTATATGACTCCCGATGCTGTTTTGAGAACAGCGCTACAAGGACAAAATGCAGGCTGCAAAGAGGCCCTTTTCAGTCTGGGAGAAAGGCCTGAATTGCGCTACCGTCTGGCAAAAGATCTTCTCCGTCAACAGGGCTATGACAATACTATCGACTATTTGCATGACATGGCTGAGCTGGTATTAAACCGTACGTTATTAGTCCCCCATATCAATGCCGGAGCTCTGAGCTATCAGGAGCTGAAAAGACTTCGCCCTGTAGCAGGCTCCATGGGAATGATGATAGAAAGTTTAACCGATCATCTAATGAAAAAAGGTCAGGCTCATCATGGTTGTCCGGATAAAACACCCCAACGCAGATTAGAAACTTTACGCTCTGCCGGCAAACTCAATATCCCGTTTACGACCGGACTTTTGATCGGTATTGGCGAAACCTGGCAACAACGAATCGACAGCCTGTTCGCTATCAATGATCTCTACCTTGAATATGGACACATTCAGGAAGTGATTATCCAAAACTTCCGTGCAAAAGCCGGTACTCCGATGGCTGACTATCCGGAGCCAACACTGCACGACATGATGCTGACTCTGGCAGCTGCCAGATCTATTTTGCATCCTGATATCAGCCTTCAGGCTCCACCAAATCTGGAACAGTCTCACCAAAAATATCTGGAAGCTGGTATTAATGACTGGGGGGGGATTTCCCCGGTAACCAGAGACTTTATCAATCCGGAAAGAGCCTGGCCGCAAATATCTCAGCTTGCTGAAAAATGTCGTTATTTAGGATACGAACTTTCAGAGCGGCTAACGGTTTATCCGGCTTATCTACAGCATAAAGAAAAATATCTGGAACCTAAAATCGCAACCCGTCTTGCATCACTCTCTTCGGATAAAGGACAGGCGGCTGTTCAGTGTCATATCGCATAACCAAGGAGCTCATTATGCATTCATATTCAAGGAACGAAGCTATTGAATCAATAAACTGGCATCATCTATCACAAGATATCGCCAATATTTTACGCCGCTCTCTTGACGGAAAATCCATTTCTGAACACGAAGCCGAGACGCTGTTTTACACTCAGGGAGCCGACTATCAGGCATTGCTGAATGTGGCCGATCAAGTGCGACAAAATCACTGTGGCGATACGGGAAGCTTTATCATTACCCGGAATATAAATTTTACGAATGTGTGTTACATGGGATGTAAGTTCTGTAATTTTTCCAAACCAATAAAAGATCCAGAAGCTGAATTTTTATCCATTGAAGAGGTTGTCATCCGGGCTCGTGAAGCATCGGAACGGGGAGCAACTGAAGTCTGTATTCAGGGAGGACTGCATCCACAAATCACAGCGGACTATTACCGAAACTTACTTTTGGCCATTAAAGCCGAACTGCCGGAAATGCACATTCATGCTTTTTCACCTTTTGAGATATGGTATGGCGCTAAAAAAGCCAACGTTTCCTATCGGGAATTTCTTACGGAGCTAAAGGCCTGTGGACTGGATACCATGCCAGGAACAGCGGCCGAAATACTGGATATTGAAGTCAGAAAAGAGCTGACTCATAACAAGCTGAGCACCGAAGCCTGGGTAGATATTATCAGGACTGCTCATGACCTGGACATAAACACCACGTCGACCATTATGTATGGTCATATCGATACTCCGAAACAATGGGCAGAACATCTCGCTCTTCTGCGTAATATCCAGCGGGAAACCGGTGGTTTCACTGAATTCGTTCCGCTTGGCTTTGTTCATTACAAAACGAAACTTTATAACGAGAATCCGACCCAGGTCCGGCCAGGTCCTTCCCGTCAGGAACATTTTAAAATGCATGCGGTTGCCCGCCTTATGTTTCAGGGGGAAATCAATAACATTCAGGCTTCATGGGTAAAAATGGGACATGACGTCGCGACTCAAATGCTGAGAAGCGGAGCCAACGATTTGGGTGGAACGCTGATGAACGAAAGCATATCAAGATCTGCCGGAGGTGAGCATGGACAGGAAGTTTTCCCGGAAGATATGATTAACATGATTCACGAAGCCAGATTAAATGCAATTCAGCGTAATACCCGCTATGAAGCTATACGAGATTATCCCAGTCAGGGATCATCGTCCTTAATCCTGCCCTCTCAGGAAATTCTTCGTGTAGGAGCCGTAGCATGAAAGCACCCAAAATAACCTTACTCGCCGGTGGTGTCGGTGGAGCTAAAGCAGCTGAAGGTCTGGCAAAAAGCCGCTACGCGGACACACTCTCGATTATCGGTAACATTGGTGATGATCAACCTTTTTACGGGCTCTGGGTCTCACCCGATATCGATACATTAACTTATACCCTTGCCGATGAGATTCACCGAGAACAGGGATGGGGAATCAAAGATGAAAGTCACCGGATACAAAACCGCCTGAAACAGTTTGGTCTGGATACCTGGATGCAACTGGGTGATATCGATTTTGCCACACATCTTTTCAGAACCGAGCAAAGATCACAGGGAATCCGTCCCCAAAAAATCGCTGAAAACATTGCCCGCTCACTAAATGTAACAATTCCCATTTATCTGCCAACTGATGACATTGTTCCTACCAGACTGAAAACAGCCGTCGGTGAGCTGGATTTTCAGGACTATTTCGTCGCCAAACGTTGTCAACCTAAAGTCAGTGAGGTCATTTACACCAAAGCTCATGAGGCCAAACCAACACCTGAAGCCATATCGGCAATTCAAGATGCTGACATCATCATTATCGCACCAAGTAACCCGCTGTTAAGTATTGGTGCTATTCTGGCAATACCAGGAATTAAAAAAGCAATACAGGAAAGCAATGCAACTGTCATCGCGATCTCACCTCTGATAGGCGACAAAGCCATAAAAGGCCCGGCAGCCAAATTACTCAAAGAACTTGGTATGCCAGCCAACGCAATTGGTATCGCCCATTTTTATCAGGATTTAATTGATGTATTACTCATTGATTCTTCCGATGCGCATATGGAAAAAGACATTCGCGCTCTCGGCATTGGTGTTTCCTGTCAGCCCATCTTAATGAAAAATGAAAAGGAAAAGACTGAGGTCATGGAGCAAACCGTCGACATTGCCCGCTCGCTCCTCCAATTCAACCGGAGGTGTGCATGACCACAGAACGACTGAATATTGTCATTCCTATGAAAGGCCTCAATCGTTCAAAGCAACGGCTGCGCTCAGTACTGACTAACGATCAGAGAGAAACTCTGGCGCTCTCTTTATTCCGGGAAACCCTCCGTTTTTTTGTTCATCACTACCCCATGCATCATGTATTGGTTGTGACAGAATGTTCGGCAATTGCGCTCCAGGCCAAAAGTTTTAACGTATCGGTGTTATATGAACCCACAAACAGAAGTCTGAATGGTGCCCTGAATCTGGCAACGATCTGGAGCAAAGAAAACCACTATTCACATCAGCTGATCATTCCTGCCGATATCGGCCACCTTGATAAACAGGAACTGGATATGGTTCTGGCCAAACGGCAGCAACACGATGTTGTTATCGTTACTGCCAAAGACATGGGAACCAATGCTCTGTTGTGTTCACCTCCGGATGCCATCGAGTTCTGCTTTGGCCACCAATCTTCCACCAAACATGCGCAGCAAGCTCATCGGGCCGGACTAATCCCGGAGATTTTGACGCTGCCGGATCTGAGTCTGGACATCGATAACGGACAAGACTTACAACGCTGGTCTTTCCCTGTTTACGGAGATTATACCTATGAATGAAGCACTTAACTTCGCATTACCCAAGCGAAACAGAACAATGGAAATGATCTCTCTTGAAGGATTACCTGACATTGTGGAAGGAATGGATTTAGCCGGAGAAATATACCAGGTACTTTCAGAACAAAATAACCGGCTTCAGCAAGGCGACATACTGGTAATCGCCCATAAAGTGGTCTCTAAGTCCGAAGGAAATGTTTTCTGTATTGATGATATCACGCCTGGTAAGCGGGCTCTGGAACTGGCGAAGGAAAGCGGAAAAGATGCCAGAAAAATCGAAGTTATTCTCGGACAGTCAAAGCGGATTTTACGTTGTCATAAAAGACCCGGTCAAACGGAAGGCATCATCATCGCAGAACATAAACTTGGGTTTATCTGTGCAAATTCGGCTGTCGATGAATCGAATGCAGACAGTCCCGGACAGTTGATCACTCTGCCCGAAAACCCTGACCACAGCGCTCAGCATATTTGCCATGCACTGGAGCACAAATTTCAGTGTCAGCTTGGCGTCGTTATCAGTGACACATTTGGCCGACCATGGAGAATGGGGCAAACCAATGTGGCCATCGGGGTAGCAAATGTCCCAGCAATCAAAACAATGGAAGGGAAACCGGATGCATGGGGGCGGACACTGAAAGTAACGGCGCCGGCATTTGCAGATGAATTAGCCGCAGCTTCCGGCTTGTTAATGGATAAAGAAGGCAAGTGCCCTGTCATGATCTTCCGGGGACTGGACTGGACACCTCAGGCAAGCAATACCCAACAACTAATCAGACCTAAGCAAGAGGATTTATTTAGATGAAACAAACCATTACGATTATTGGTGGAACCGGCCCTCAGGGAAAAGGCTTAGCGTTACGGCTTGCCAAAGCCGGTATTCCCGTCACTATCGGTTCAAGAGACGAAGAAAAAGCACTTCAATGTGCCGATGAACTGAATAACAAACTGAAGGATAACCGCAATCTTATTATTGGAACGGAAAACAACAAAGCGGTAAAGGATTCTGGCGAACTGATTATCCTTGCCGTTCCTTACTCCGGACATCATGCAACTCTGAAAGAGCTGAAACCGTTTCTGACCGGAAAAATAATCGTCGATATCGTGGTCCCTCTGGCTCAGGGGAATCCGAAAGCGGTCGACATGCCACCGGAAGGCTCAGCCACGGAAGCAGCACAAGCCCTTCTGGGAGATGACATTCCGGTGGTCGGCGCTTTACACAATGTATCAGCCTCTACGTTAAACGATCTCAGCCGCCCGATTAATTGTGACATTCTGGTTTGTGGAAACCAACTGGATGCAAAGAAAACCGTCATGAATGTCATAAAAACACTGGGAGTGAATGTCTACAACGCCGGGCTGGCAGAAAGCGCCCGCTGCATTGAAGCCATCACACCGATCCTGATACGTCTTAATATTTCAAAAGAGGTACCGTTCAGTCATGCCGGTATTTCGATTATGCCTCCCATCCACTAACACTACTTAACAGAAGGAATTCAAAATGGAATTTGGTATTACCTTTAAAGGATTCGTCAGCCCTAACCGTGCCCGAAATCTGGTTCGTCAGGCTGAAGAAGCCGGATTTGATTATTGCTGGTTCTACGATTCTCATATCCTATGGCGGGAATCATTTGTTGCCATGGCAATGTGCATGGAACACACAACTAAAATGCGCTTTGGTCCCTGTGTCACCAACCCGAATATTCGTGACTGGTCTTTGGCTGCCAGTTTATATGCCAGCCTCGCTCTGCAAAGTGAAGGACGCTTTGATATTGGACTGGGTCGCGGCGACTCATCCATGAGAGTCATGGGCAAAAAACCCGCGCCACTGGCCAGGGTTGCTGAGTTTACACAGAAAGTGAAAGCCATGGTGGCCGGTGAAGAAGTGACTTATGGCGAATGCGAACAACCCGTGAAATTCCCATGGGCGGTCGGCTATGACTTACCCGTATGGATAGGAGCCTACGGACCAAAAGCTCTTGCAACTGCCGGAGAAGTTGGGGATGGACTGATATTACAAATTGCAGAACCCCAGTTGGTAAAATGGTTTGCCGATCAAGCCTTATCCGCAGGGAAAGCAGCCGGAAGAGATATGTCTGATTTTAAAATTCAGGCTGCCGCTCCCGCTTATTTTGGTGATAGAGAACTTTGTCTGGAAAAAACCCGCTGGTTCCCGGCGATGGTTGGTAACCATGTCGCCGATATCGTTGAAAAATACGGCACTGATTCCGGCTTAGTTCCTAAGAGTCTGACAGATTATATTGAAAAACGTAAAGGGTACGATTACTCCAAACATGGGCAAAGTGATAACCCTTACCTTGATTTCATTTCTGATGACATCATTGAGAGCTTCTCTATTTTAGGCAACACGGACAACCATATTACGAAAATTAAACAACTGAAAGAATCAGGGGTCACTCAGTACAATATCTACTTAGATAACGGAGATGAAGAAAATATTATTGCTCAATATGGCAATCACATCATACCGGAGTTTAAGTAATCCCTCCGGCAACTACGGCTATGTTAGTCGTAGTTGCTTTTCTGAGTGAGAGAAAATCCGGCGTTTATCCACTTCAAACTCGCCCCTGAGCCCAATTTCAGTATAAAATGAATAACAACGATATGGGGAGTATGGTACGTATGTTTGATCCAAAGAAAATAGAGCAAATTGCAAAGCAAATCCATGAGTCGATGCCACAATCAGTCAAAGACTTAGGTAACGATGTGGAACAAAAAATTCGTCAGGTTATTCAGGGACAACTAAACAAACTTGACGTCGTAAGCCGTGAAGAATTTGATGTTCAAACTCAGGTGTTACTCAGAACACGGGAAAAACTGACACAAATGGAGCAAAAACTGGCTGAAATTGAGGACAAACTGGAAAAAAAATCAGACGAATAACAAAAAAGGCTTGGAAATTCCAAGCCTTTTTATTACTGAAAGTAAGGACAATATTAATTAGTCGCCAACAGCAATTTGTTTCATGTTTTTCATATAACCGCGAAGCGTTTCTCCGATCAACTCAACAGGGTGAGTGCGCAAAATATGGTTAATTTCAATCAGACGGGCATTATCGACCTGATTTGACTCATTCGCTAAACCTTTACCGATAACATCAGTACTCACTTTATCCATGAATTTTTCACGAAGCAGTGGCACTGCAACATTAGCAAACAGATAGTTACCATACTCAGCCGTATCTGAAATAACAATGTTCATTTCATACAAACGCTTACGAGCAATCGTATTCGCAATCAGTGGTAATTCATGCAAAGATTCGTAATAAGCTGATTCATCGATAATGCCTGATTCCGTCATAGCTTCGAATGCCAGTTCAATTCCTGCACGAACCATTGCAATCATGAGAATGCCATTGTCAAAATATTCCTGCTCAGAAATTTTCACATCAGCTTCCGGATAGTTTTCAAATTCAGATTCACCGGTTTCCTTACGCCATTTCAACAAATTAACATCATCATTTGCCCAGTCAGCCATCATGGTGCTTGAAAACTCACCAGAAATGATGTCATCCATGTGTTTATAGTAAAGCGGTGCCATCAGTTCTTTCAGTTCTTCTGACAGTTCAAATGCTTTAATTTTTGCAGGGTTAGATAAACGATCCATCATGTGAGTAATACCACCGAATTTCAGCGCTTCAGTGATAGTTTCCCAACCGTACTGAATCAGCTTACCGGCATAACCGGCATCAACACCTTCAGCAATCATTTTTTCATAACAAACAATCGAACCCGCCTGCAACATACCACACAGAATTGTCTGTTCACCCATCAAATCGGATTTAACTTCCGCGACAAATGATGACTGAAGACATCCGGCTCTGTGACCACCCGTTGCAGCCGCCCATGCTTTGGCTATTTCAAGACCATCACCGTTTGGATCATTATCAGGATGAACCGCGACAAGAGTCGGAACACCAAATCCACGCTTATATTCTTCACGAACTTCGGTTCCCGGACATTTCGGTGCAACCATAACAACAGTAATGTCTTTACGGATTTGCATACCAACTTCCACGATATTAAAACCGTGAGAATAGCCCAGAGATGCACCTTTTTTCATCAAAGGCATAACAGTTTCAACAACATTTGAATGCTGTTTATCAGGAGTCAGGTTAACTACCAGGTCAGCCTGAGGAATGAGTTCTTCATAGCTACCTACAACAAAACCATTATCTTTTGCATTCTTGAATGATTTACGTTGCTCATCAATCGCAGACTGACGTAAAGCATAAGAGACATCCAGACCTGAATCACGCATATTCAGACCCTGATTCAAACCTTGTGCTCCACAACCAACAATTACAATTTTTTTGCCTTTCAGATAGTCAGCTTCATTTGCAAATTCTGAAGGGTCCATAAAGCGGCACTGGCGCAACTGACCAATTTGTTGGCGCAGGTTTAGCGTATTGAAGTAATTACCCATGAGGAGATGCTCCTTTAAATTATTTATCCGTCATGTCGATGCAGTTCACATCGGATTGACTCATACTAAACCAGACATTTCATTGCGGAAAGTGATATATTTACAACTAAGTATTGCGTTTTTCGCAACATAAAAGGGTCATCGATGAATATCAAAACACTTCAGTTATTTATGCATCTGAGTGATAGCAGAAATTTTAGTAAAACAGCTTCGGCGATGCATATGAGCCCTTCAGCACTAAGCCGTCAAATTCAAAAATTAGAAGAAGAAGTTGATCAGCAACTGTTTGTCCGGGATAACCGCCGGGTTGAATTAACCCCTGCCGGAACAAAATTACTTCCTGTCGCAATGAAAATCATCAGTGAATGGGATCATTACCTTTCTGCTCTACAGGATGAAAGCAGCACGCTAAAAGGAGAAATAAGGCTGTTTTGTTCTGTTACAGCAAGCTATAGCCATTTGCCAGAATTACTATCCACATTTCGCGCTCACTATCCATTTATCGAATTCAAATTATTAACAGGCGATCCGGCACAGGCGATCAATAAAGTGCTAAACAATGAGGCCGATATAGCAATTTCTGCATTACCGGAATCCTTGCCATCACGGATAATCTTCCAGACCATCAGTGAACTTCCCATGTCGGTCATAGGGCCGGTAGGCATATCCAGTTTCAGTGAGGAACTAAAAAAAGAAACGCCGGATTGGGCTCACATACCATTTATTGTCCCGGAATCAGGAACGGCCAGAGAAAGGGCCAATGCGTGGTTTAAGAAAATGGCATTCAAGCCTAATATTTATGCTCAAATTTCCGGACACGAGGCCATCGTTAGCATGGTCGCATTAGGGTACGGTATTGGGGTCGCGCCAGATGTGGTTATCAATAACAGTCCGGTTCGCGAGAAAATTCAAAGACTTCCGGAGAGTGAACTAATGAAGCCATTCAAACTCGGAATTTGCTGCAAGCGCTCGCAACTTGAAAGTCCAATAGTGAAAGCGCTCTGGAAGGTCATTACTGCACAAAAGAGTATTGTTCGGTAACAGCAATAGACAGAACTACAATAGGCAGGCAAAGGACATCACCATCCTCAGCCTTCACTGACAAGACTTACTTCTTTGCATCGTTAACCTGAAAAGCCAACGAAACAGCCAGTGTCTGGGCCAAACACATAGAAGCAGCCTGAGAACGAAAGCCGTCCACTTCGGCTTCCTTAACATAAAAGCAAATATCACTCATTGAGGCTAGCGGGCTAATCTGGCTGTCTGTGATGATCAATTGCTTTGCACCAACCTTTGAAGCCGCTTCCGTGGCAATTACCGCTTCTTTTGCATATGGTGTAAAGCTGACCGCAATCAGCACATCTTCCGATTCAATCATATTAACCTGTTCTCTGAACATTCCTCCTAAACCATCAACAAGAAAAACACGATTATTCAGATGTCGTAAAGCATACGCCAAATACGACGCAACACTAAATGAACGACCCAAACCAATGACATGCACAGACTTGGCTTTCACTAATAAATCAACTGCCTTAGACAGATCTTCACCAGCAATCTGTAGTGCCAGATTATGCATAGCCTGAGAATTAGCCCGCGAGAATTCATGAAGAATAGTACTGGGCTGATCTGCTGGCTCAATATCTTCATCAAGCTCTTTAAGCAGCCTGACTCTGTCGGTATAACTGGTCGTTTCTTCAAGTAAGTTTTTTCGAAACAGTTGCTTCATTTCGTTAAAGCCACTGTAACCAAAGGCATTGGCAAAACGAATTAACGTTGATGGGGGCACACCAGCATTATCAGCAATAACTGCAACGGTATCAAAAGCTGTGCTCTGAGCATTATCAAGAACATATTCAGCTACTTGTTTTAACCTTTTGCTAAGTTGGCTATAACGCTCTCGAATTTGATCCTGTAATTCAGTTAAGTTTGTTGCCGTCTGCATGGAATGTCCCTTGATAAAAATGTTACTGTTATTTTAATAAATTATAAATCACGGTTAATTATTCCCCGATTATTATGTTAATACAATAATCCCGTGTTATTTCTTCAATATAGGTATGGTTTTCCACCATATACAAAAAAGCCGCTGACTAAGTCAGCGGCTTTTCTTTAAAGTGGCGGAGAGATAGGGATTTGAACCCTAGATACGCTACAAACGTATGCCGGTTTTCAAGACCGGTGCTTTCAACCACTCAGCCATCTCTCCACAAATTGTGACCAATACAGATACATACTGTAGATATGCTCAGATTGGGTTTTCTAATTTTTTTGTTTCTAAATGTTTCTACCATCTAAAAACAGAAATAAAGCCTGGCGATGTCCTACTCTCACATGGGGAAACCCCACACTACCATCGGCGCTAATTCGTTTCACTTCTGAGTTCGGCATGGAGTCAGGTGGGTCCAAATCGCTATGGCCGCCAGGCAAATTCGTTAATTCAGAAAGCTGTCTTATTCTCAATCCACAACCAAGATTCTCTCTTGAGTCCGCCAAAACCTTTTCGGTGTTGTATGGTTAAGCCTCACGGGCAATTAGTACAGGTTAGCTCAACGCCTCACAACGCTTACACACCCTGCCTATCAACGTTCTGGTCTCGAACAACCCTTCAGGACACTTAAAGCGCCAGGGAAGACTCATCTCAGGGCTCGCTTCCCGCTTAGATGCTTTCAGCGGTTATCGATTCCGAACTTAGCTACCGGGCAATGCGATTGGCATCACAACCCGAACACCAGAGGTTCGTCCACTCCGGTCCTCTCGTACTAGGAGCAGCCCCCTTCAATCTTCCAACGCCCACGGCAGATAGGGACCGAACTGTCTCACGACGTTCTAAACCCAGCTCGCGTACCACTTTAAATGGCGAACAGCCATACCCTTGGGACCGACTTCAGCCCCAGGATGTGATGAGCCGACATCGAGGTGCCAAACACCGCCGTCGATATGAACTCTTGGGCGGTATCAGCCTGTTATCCCCGGAGTACCTTTTATCCGTTGAGCGATGGCCCTTCCATTCAGAGCCACCGGATCACTATGACCTGCTTTCGCACCTGCTCGAGCCGTCACTCTCGCAGTCAAGCGGGCTTATGCCATTACACTAACCTCACGATGTCCAACCGTGATTAGCCCACCTTCGTGCTCCTCCGTTACTCTTTGGGAGGAGACCGCCCCAGTCAAACTACCCACCAGGCACTGTCCTCATCCCCGATTAGGGGACCAAGTTAGAACATCAAACATACAAGGGTGGTATTTCAAGGATGGCTCCACACAATCTGGCGACTGTGTTTCATAGCCTCCCACCTATCCTACACATGTAGGCTCAATGTTCAGTGCCAAGCTGTAGTAAAGGTTCACGGGGTCTTTCCGTCTAGCCGCGGGTACACTGCATCTTCACAGCGATTTCAATTTCACTGAGTCTCGGGTGGAGACAGCGTGGCCATCATTACGCCATTCGTGCAGGTCGGAACTTACCCGACAAGGAATTTCGCTACCTTAGGACCGTTATAGTTACGGCCGCCGTTTACCGGGGCTTCGATCAACCGCTTCGACCAAAGTCTAACAGCATCAATTAACCTTCCGGCACCGGGCAGGCGTCACACCGTATACGTCATCTTACGATTTTGCACAGTGCTGTGTTTTTAATAAACAGTTGCAGCCACCTGGTATCTGCGACTCCCGTCAGCTCCATCCGCAAGGGACTTCACCATCAGGAGCGTACCTTCTCCCGAAGTTACGGTACCATTTTGCCTAGTTCCTTCACCCGAGTTCTCTCAAGCGCCTTGGTATTCTCTACCCGACCACCTGTGTCGGTTTGGGGTACGATTCCTTACTGTCTGAAGCTTAGAGGCTTTTCCTGGAAGCATGGCATCAATGACTTCACCACCTTAGTGGCTCGACGTCGTGTCTCAGCCTTAAAAAGAGCCGGATTTACCTGACTCTTAAGCCTACGCACTTGAACCTGGACAACCATCGCCAGGCTCATCTAGCCTTCTCCGTCCCCCCATCGCAACAGTAAGAAGTACGGGAATATTAACCCGTTTCCCATCGACTACGCTTTTCAGCCTCGCCTTAGGGGTCGACTTACCCTGCCCCGATTAACGTTGGACAGGAACCCTTGGTCTTCCGGCGTGGAGGTTTTTCACCCCCATTATCGTTACTCATGTCAGCATTCGCACTTCTGATACCTCCAGCGTGCGTTACCACACACCTTCAGCGGCTTACAGAACGCTCCCCTACCCAATACGATAAATCGCATTGCCGCAGCTTCGGTTTACAACTTAGCCCCGTTACATCTTCCGCGCAGGCCGACTCGACTAGTGAGCTATTACGCTTTCTTTAAATGATGGCTGCTTCTAAGCCAACATCCTAGCTGTCTGAGCCTTCCCACATCGTTTCCCACTTAGCTGTAATTTGGGACCTTAGCTGGCGGTCTGGGTTGTTTCCCTCTCCACGACGGACGTTAGCACCCGCCGTGTGTCTCCCGGATAGTACTTACTGGTATTCGGAGTTTGCAAAGGGTTGGTAAGTCGGGATGACCCCCTAGCCTTAACAGTGCTCTACCCCCAGTAGTATTCGTCCGAGGCGCTACCTAAATAGCTTTCGGGGAGAACCAGCTATCTCCGAGTTTGATTGGCCTTTCACCCCTAGCCACAGGTCATCCGCTAATTTTTCAACATTAGTCGGTTCGGTCCTCCAGTTGATGTTACTCAACCTTCAACCTGCCCATGGCTAGATCACTCGGTTTCGGGTCTATATCCAGAGACTAAACGCGCAGTTAACACTCGCTTTCGCTACGGCTCCCCTAATCGGTTAACCTTGCCACTGAATATAAGTCGCTGACCCATTATACAAAAGGTACGCAGTCACCTAACTAGTAGGCTCCTACTGCTTGTACGTACACGGTTTCAGGTTCTGTTTCACTCCCCTCACAGGGGTTCTTTTCGCCTTTCCCTCACGGTACTGGTTCACTATCGGTCAGTCAGGAGTATTTAGCCTTGGAGGATGGTCCCCCCATTTTCAAACAGGATATCACGTGTCCCGCCTTACTCGATTTCACTCATACAATGCCGTCAGTTACGGGGCTGTCACCCTGTATCGCGTGCCTTTCCAGACACTTCACCTGACACTGTATCAGCTTAAGGGCTACTCCGATTTCGCTCGCCGCTACTTTCGGAATCTCGGTTGATTTCTTTTCCTCGGGGTACTTAGATGTTTCAGTTCTCCCGGTTCGCCTCATTAAGCTATGTATTCACTTAATGATACTTACTGCTGTAAGTGGGTTTCCCCATTCGGAAATCTCAGATTCAGGTGGCTCTTACTGCCTCATCTGAGCTTATCGCAAGTTAGTACGTCCTTCATCGCCTCTGACTGCCAAGGCATCCACCATGTACGCTTAGTCACTTAACCATACAACCCGAAAAAGTTTCGGAATGTGGTCTTGTCACCAAGATTTGTCTGCCATTTTTATACATGCGGCAGACTATGATATTGCCGGACTCAATTTCCAAGAACACTTGATTGTGTTGGTCTTTCTTATACAAGAAAGTATTGAGAACTTTTACAAACAGTTTTGTTTAAAAACAAAACTGCTTTGTCAGCTTTCCAAATTGTTAAAGAGCAATGCTACTTTCTACCAAAAGAAAGGCACTTTCTAACGACTCTCGGATGGCTATTCAGCCGTCAAAAATTCCAACCACGTACATGCAATGAAGTGGTTTGGAATCCATGTCCAAAAATAGTTAGAGAGTGGTGGGCGATACCGGGTTCGAACCAGTGACCCCCTGCTTGTAAGGCAGGTGCTCTCCCAACTGAGCTAATCGCCCACAATATTTGTTTTCCTGTGGCAGGAAATGGTGGGTCGTACAGGATTCGAACCTGTGACCAATTGATTAAAAGTCAACTGCTCTACCAACTGAGCTAACGACCCAATGGTATCCCGTAGGGGAGTCGAACCCCTGTTACCGCCGTGAAAGGGCGGTGTCCTAGGCCTCTAGACGAACGGGACACTAAGATACTCTTAAACGACATAAACCTTCAATCTGTGTGAACACTCGACAATAACCATCATCGTGTAAGGAGGTGATCCAGCGCCAGGTTCCCCTAGCGCTACCTTGTTACGACTTCACCCCAGTCATGAACCACAAAGTGGCAAGCGTCCTCCCGAAGGTTAAACTACCTGCTTCTTTTGCAGCCCACTCCCATGGTGTGACGGGCGGTGTGTACAAGGCCCGGGAACGTATTCACCGTGGCATTCTGATCCACGATTACTAGCGATTCCGACTTCATGGAGTCGAGTTGCAGACTCCAATCCGGACTACGACGTACTTTTTGGGATTCGCTCACTCTCGCAAGTTGGCCGCCCTCTGTATACGCCATTGTAGCACGTGTGTAGCCCTACTCGTAAGGGCCATGATGACTTGACGTCGTCCCCACCTTCCTCCGGTTTATCACCGGCAGTCTCCCTGGAGTTCCCACCCGAAGTGCTGGCAAACAAGGATAAGGGTTGCGCTCGTTGCGGGACTTAACCCAACATTTCACAACACGAGCTGACGACAGCCATGCAGCACCTGTCTCAGAATTCCCGAAGGCACTCCTCTATCTCTAAAGGATTTTCTGGATGTCAAGAGTAGGTAAGGTTCTTCGCGTTGCATCGAATTAAACCACATGCTCCACCGCTTGTGCGGGCCCCCGTCAATTCATTTGAGTTTTAATCTTGCGACCGTACTCCCCAGGCGGTCTACTTAACGCGTTAGCTCCGAAAGCCACAGCTCAAGGCCGCAACCTCCAAGTAGACATCGTTTACGGCGTGGACTACCAGGGTATCTAATCCTGTTTGCTCCCCACGCTTTCGCATCTCAGTGTCAGTATCTGTCCAGGGGGCCGCCTTCGCCACCGGTATTCCTTCAGATCTCTACGCATTTCACCGCTACACCTGAAATTCTACCCCCCTCTACAGTACTCTAGCCAACCAGTTTCAAATGCGATTCCGAGGTTAAGCCCCGGGCTTTCACATCTGACTTAATCAACCACCTACATGCGCTTTACGCCCAGTAATTCCGATTAACGCTCGCACCCTCCGTATTACCGCGGCTGCTGGCACGGAGTTAGCCGGTGCTTCTTCTGCAGCTAACGTCAAAATAACAGAGTATTAATCTGTTACCCTTCCTCACTGCTGAAAGTACTTTACAACCCGAAGGCCTTCTTCATACACGCGGCATGGCTGCATCAGGGTTTCCCCCATTGTGCAATATTCCCCACTGCTGCCTCCCGTAGGAGTCTGGACCGTGTCTCAGTTCCAGTGTGGCTGATCATCCTCTCAGACCAGCTAGAGATCGTCGCCTTGGTGAGCTCTTACCTCACCAACCAGCTAATCTCACTTAGGCGTATCCGGTAGCGCAAGGTCCGAAGAGCCCCCGCTTTGACCCATAGGTATTATGCGGTATTAGCCATCGTTTCCAATGGTTATCCCCCTCTACCGGGCAACTTCCTAAGCATTACTCACCCGTCCGCCGCTCGTCAGCAAGAAAGCAAGCTTTCTCCTGTTACCGCCCGACTTGCATGTGTTAGGCCTGCCGCCAGCGTTCAATCTGAGCCATGATCAAACTCTTCAATTAAAGTTTTTTGATGCCTTAGCATCGGCTCAATGAATACTGATAACATGCACTACTTTATTAAAAGTAATGTCATGTTGAATTGACTGTGCCAAACATTCATTCTAAAAAGAAATCCTGTTCGTTTTGGTCACTCGTATCATTGATAAAATCTTTTGGATGTTTATCCGACGAGTGCCCACACAGATTGATAGGTTTATATTGTTAAAGAGCGTTCTCTTCATAATTACTTACTGAAGAGGCGGTCATTCTAGCGAGATAATCTTAAGTGTCAAACACTTTTTTATTATTTCGTCTTACCGTCAGACCTTGCTGTCACTAGCTTTCCGTTCTTTTTGAACCGTTGCCGTGTCAGTGAGGCGGCATTATAGAGATCGAGCTCACATTGGCAAGCCCTTTTTCTATTTTTTTTCTATTTTTTTCATTGTTTGAATATTTTATAAACAGGTTTTCCATTTTTCCAATCGCTGAGGTTTAATATGTGATGAAATAACAATAAGGAAAACGAAAAACCATGCATTCCATTCGAAGCTATAAAGGCATCTACCCGTCATTGGGAGAAAATGTATATATTGATCCGACGTCAGTCCTGATTGGTGACATCCATATTGGTAATGAATCCAGTATATGGCCACTGGTCGCAGCCCGGGGAGATGTGAATTATATAAAGATTGGTTCAGAAACGAATATACAGGATGGTAGCGTATTACATGTCGGCCATAAAAATGCCGAAAACCATAAGGGACATCCACTTATTATTGGTAATCTGGTTACCGTCGGACATAAAGTCATGCTGCATGGTTGTACAATAGAGGACCGGGTATTAGTTGGAATGGGATCCATCATTCTTGATGGTGCCTGTATAAAAAGTGAAGTTATCGTTGGTGCTGGTAGCTTAGTACCGCCAAACAAAGTATTAGAAAGTGGCTTTCTGTATCTGGGCTCACCCGCCAAAAAAGCCCGGGCTCTGACAGAAGAAGAACGCGCTTTTCTAACAAAATCGGCCAAAAATTACATAAACACGAAAAATGACTACCTATCTGAAACCTTGGATAGCGATTCAGCCTGAGAGCTCAATTTTACCCGATGCACTGAATTCTTCCTCTTCAATCAGTGCTTGAGCTTCTTCCTCAATATCAAACCGAAATTTAGAGAAAGCCGATAATACTGACGATTCATCGGCTAATACCTTTCCGGAGATCCTTTCCAGATACAGTCTGTCTACCATACAATCAATCAAAGCTCCCTGACACTGAGCAGGAAAGATCACAACCTGAGCCTGATCATCCCAACATTGTACATCTGGAAATAATATTGACTGGTTCATGTTAACCCTGCAGATTCCGTCTTAGCTCTCTGAGCACCTGTTTGGTTCCGGGTCGGTAGCCCCGCCATAATAAATAGCTTTCCGCCGCCTGCCCAACCAGCATACCCAGGCCATCATAGGCATTAGCACAGCCATTTTCCACAGCCCAGTGATTAAAAACCGTCAGACCTTTTCCATACATCATGTCATAGGAAACACTTCTCTCAGTAAAGATTGCGGTTGAAATATCCGGTAACTCGCCATTAAGACTTGCCGAAGTGGAGTTGATAATGACATCGTATCCGGAACAAATTTCGTCCAAAGGAACAGCATCAACTTCACCGAAGTCATCAAATAATGACGCAACCTGTTCCGCTTTAGAAAATGTCCGGTTAGTTATCGTAATACTCTGAGGCTTCTGATCCAAAAGAGGTTTAATTACCCCTCTGGCAGCACCACCAGCCCCAATAATCAGAACTTTTGCATCCAACAAAGGAACCTGATGCAACAATAAATCCTGCACCAGTCCTTCGCCGTCAGTGTTATCACCGAGGATACCGCCATCATCCAGTTTTTTTAACGTATTCACTGCTCCCGCCAATCTGGCTCTTTCCGTCAGAAGGTTAGCGAACTGATAGGCCTCTTCTTTAAAAGGAACAGTGACATTACACCCTCTTCCTCCTGTCGAGAAAAAATGGTCCATGGTTTCTTTGAACTTACCGATAGGGGCAAGTTCAGCGGTATATTCCATATGTTGACTGGTTTGCCGGGCAAACAACGTATGAATATAAGGAGATTTACTGTGACTGATTGGATTACCAAATACTGCGTATCGATCTAATAATTCGGACATGTCCTTGCCTTAACAACAACTATTTCAAACTTTCGTCTATTCCTTTTCCGACCCTACCACCAGAATTTCCTGCTGTCACCATTCTCTCGGAACTAAATAATCCTGCAATTGCGATTCCGGGCTACCATCTTCAGGCTGATACTGGTACTCCCACCTAACTCTTGGAGGCATGGACATCAAAATGGATTCTGTACGCCCGCCACTTTGCAGACCGAATAATGTTCCACGATCATACACCAGATTAAATTCCACATAACGACCCCGGCGATATAGCTGAAATTCCCTCTCCCGAGAACCGAAAGGAATGGCTTTCCTTTTTTCAACAATCGGAACGTAAGCCTGAATAAAACAATTACCAACTGCCTGAAGATAATTGAAACTTTTTTCAAATCCCCACTGATTTAAATCATCAAAAAATAACCCGCCAACGCCTCTGGTTTCATCTCTGTGAGGTAAATAAAAATACTTATCACACCAGTTCTTGTGCTCCTGATAAACATGCTGACCAAACGGTAGACAACATTTTTTTGCCTGCTCGTGCCAGAATCGGCAATCTTCATCAAAAGGATAAAACGGCGTTAAGTCCAGCCCACCGCCGAACCACCAGATAGGTTTTTCTCCTTCTTTTTCTGCAATAAAAAACCGGACATTGGCATGAGAAGTCGGAACATAAGGATTTTTCGGATGAATGACCAGTGAAACCCCCATAGCCTCAAACGATCGACCTGCCAGTTCCGGACGATGGGCAGTCGCAGAAGCCGGCATGGATTGTCCTTTTACATGAGAAAAATTCACCCCTCCCTGTTCAAAAACAAGTCCATCTTTTAATACTCTTGAACACCCACCACCGCTGAGGCCAGAATCTGGTTCTCTCTGCCAGGAATCCTTAATAAACGCCTTACTGCCGCCATCTACAGTTTCTAAAGCCAGGCAAATTCGGTCCTGTAAACCGAGTAAAAAAGCCTTTATTGCCTCTTTATCTATTAATTCCATTTCAGCCTTTCCTCAATACCGCTAATGTCCGGGCATCCCGGATTTCACTTGGTTTATTCCGCCCTCCGGTTTCACCTCTGAGAATAACAGCCAGCTTCCCACCAAGTTGCTGCTGAACCTCTTCTGTCGTCAAACAGGAAGGTTGCCCGGACAAATTTGCGCTGGTCGACGTGATTGGTTTACCAAAAGCACAACAAAGCCGCCGGACAAGAAGATGATCAGTAACCCGGACAGCAATCGTATCAAATTTCCCGCTTAGCCAGGATGAAACCTGGCTGCTTGCAGGCATTATCCAGGTAACAGGACCCGGCCAGGATTCTTTAACCCTACAGATTTGTTCATCACTTAGTTGCTCTTCATCAATGTAGGGGAGTAACTGTTCATAACTGGCAGCAATGAGAATAAGCCCTTTTTCAACCGGCCTTTGTTTTATTTGTAACAACTTTTCTATGGCCATAACATCATCCGGATCGCACCCGACGCCAAAAACGCCTTCCGTCGGATACCCAATGACGTCTCCATTTTGGAGCGCCATTACGGCTTGATCAAAATTATTCACGACACTTCCTCAGGCTGAACTATTATCGGGAACATAGTGTACAAATTATCTGTCATGAAACCTAAATCTATTTATAACAAATGGCATCGATCAGAAATCAGAACCGACGCAAACGTTTTCCTTTGTGTTTTTTCCCCGTATAATGCGCCGGGAAAAGAACATGTTCGACCAAATACACAGTGAAGGAGTTTGGAGATGAAAGTCGGAATCATTATGGGTTCTAAATCAGATTGGCCTACGATGAAGCTTGCCGCAGATATGCTGGAACAATTTGGCGTTGAGTATGAAACAAAAGTTGTATCAGCCCACCGGACTCCACAGCTTCTTGCTGACTATGCTTCCAGTGCTAAAGATCGTGGAATCAGTGTCATCATCGCGGGTGCCGGTGGTGCTGCTCATCTGCCGGGAATGGCTGCCGCCTTTACCAGTATTCCGGTTCTTGGTGTCCCGGTTCAGTCCCGGGCCCTCAAAGGAATGGATTCTCTTCTATCCATTGTGCAAATGCCGAAAGGTATTGCGGTAGGAACGCTGGCCATCGGTGAAGCAGGCGCCGCTAATGCCGGGATTCTGGCCGCACAGATTATTGGGATTCACGATACGTCAGTAATGGAAAAAGTTGAAGCGTTTCGTCAGGAACAAACCGACACTGTTCTGGCCAACCCAAACCCGGCGGAGGAATAATTCATGAATGTATTGGTGTTGGGGGCAGGACAACTGGCAAGAATGATGTCCTTAGCCGGCGCTCCCCTTAACATAGAAACCAACGCGTTTGATGTGATATCCCAAAAGGTAGTACATCCGTTAACCCAATCTGTAGTAAATAATGACTTAGAAGACGCCATTTCACGGGCTGATGTCATTACTGCAGAATTTGAGCACATCCCTCACGACATTCTGACACTCTGTGAAAAAAGCGGAAAATTTCTCCCGAATACTGACGCAATCAAAGCAGGTGGCGATCGTCGTCTGGAAAAAACATTGCTGGATAGTGCCAATGTAAAGAATGCCAAACACTATGTCATTCATACCCGTCAGGACTTTGATGAAGCAATCCAATACGTCGGTCTGCCAATGGTGCTAAAAAGTGCATTGGGTGGCTATGATGGCAAAGGACAATGGCGTCTTAAATCCATGGATGATGTGGATGCCGTCTGGTGCGAAATGGACCAGTGCATTCAGGCATCATCCGGGCAGGCGATTGTTGCCGAAGAATTTGTCCCATTTGATCGTGAAGTCTCTCTGGTTGGAGCCAGAGGAAAGAACGGCGAAGTGGTGGTTTACCCGCTTGCTGAAAATATTCATGTGAATGGGGTATTGAGTCTGTCAACGGCCATTGAAGACAGAGCATTACAAGCGCAGGCCAAGGAAATGTTTACCGCAGTAGCCAATAGCCTGAACTACACCGGCGTACTGGCTCTGGAGTTTTTTGATGTTAAAGGAACACTGCTGGTTAACGAAATTGCACCGCGTGTTCATAACTCAGGACACTGGACTCAGCAAGGTGCAGAAACCTGCCAGTTCGAAAATCATCTACGTGCGGTATGTGGACTCCCACTCGGAAGTACGACACTAATCCGCCCAACCTGTATGATTAATATTCTTGGTGAAGACACGCTTCCGGACACCATTCTGTCAACGGAAGGTTGCCATGTTCACTGGTATGGAAAAACAAAACGCCCGGGAAGGAAAATGGGACATATCAATGTCTGTGCGAAAAGCACCTCCGAACTCCAGCACCTGATGTGCTCTCTGGCAGAAATTTTGGATAAAAATGCCTATCCGGCAATCCATGAATATGCCAATAAATGGCAATAATCTCTGAGTTATATCTCTATTAATCAAAAGAGATAGAGAAAAACACTATCTCTTTTCTTATTCGGAATCTTTCCCTTGCCCCTGAACATGACCGCACTTGCGATCAGCACAAACCAGCTTGTTTCCGGCCGAGTATTTTTTTTCAAACAATAGTGGATAGCCACACGCTTCACATTGGCCATCAACCGGAGGATGGTTCAGCGCAAATTTGCATTTTGGGTAATGATCACAAGCCCAAAACTGCTTACCAAACCGTGATTGCCTCTCAATCAAATGTCCTTTACGACACTCCGGACAGATAAGAGATTTAACGTTACTTTTGGTGTCATCATTACCGGTTGATTCAATATGGTGACAATTCGGATAGTCACTACACCCAATAAACATGCCATATTTACCCTGACGTAAAACAAGTTCCTGTCCACATTCCGGACAAGGAACCCCAAGACGTTTAACAATATGGCCATCATTTTGCTGTAATGACTGAAGATAATCACAAGAAGGATAATTCACACACCCTAAAAAGGCACCCCGCTTACCGTAGCGCATTTCCAGTTTGCCACCACATTTCGGGCAGGTAGACTCTGAACCCGGTGTACGCTCATGTATGGAGAATAACGTGTGATCTATCTTCTTACTCATCGAAGTTGTTAATCTGTATTAATGAAGAAGTCCCTGCTCTTTTGTGTACAACCATTCTTCCATGACGGTATACGCGCTTTCATTTCCAGGAACATTAAAGAGAACCATTAAGATAATCCATTTAAGGTCATCAAGTTCAAACTGATTGGTTTCCAACCCCATCACCCTATCGATGACCATTTCTCTTGTTTCCGGAGTCAGAACTTTTATTTGCTCAAGAAAAAGAAGAAATCCCCGACACTCCGTATCGATACGGGCACATTCATCAAATGTGTAAATTCTCATTGATGTGGTCGCGCTGGTCTCAAGAGCAGAGTGCACATCCGCTTTCTGCAGAGCAGCAAGCTCTTCCAGCCAATTCAGGGCTTTAAAGATATCTTTCTGATGGAAGCCGGCACGAAGTAATTCATCTTCCAATTCGTCTTGATCCACTTGTAACTCAGCATCGCTATGGATGTAAGTTTCGAACAGATACATGAGTATATCCATCATCATAGCTAGCCCCTCCCATTACGAATATATCCACCGGACACAGCAACCACTAAACCTTTCAACTCCAGTTCTAAAAGCTGAATAGTCACCTCATGAACTGGTATATGGGTCCGGCTGGCAATAATATCAACTGGCGTGGCCTCCTCTCCTACGTTAGCCAACAGTTGAGAAAATGGCAATTGCTCCTGAACATTTATTGAAGCAGAAGCTGCCGCTTCATTCGTTATTCTATCTGGATTATCACCACAAGTAACTAAGTGTTTTATTTCATCCAGTATTTGTTGTGTATTTTGAACCAGACAGGCACCGGCCCGGATAAGCTCATTACTGCCACGGGAATTTGCCATATGGATAGATCCGGGAATCACAAATACCTCCCGGTTTTGCTCAACGGCATACTTAGCCGTAATCAACGAACCGCTTTTTTCAGCCGCCTCAACGACTAATGTACCTAATGACAACCCACTGATAATACGGTTTCGTCTCGGAAAAAACTCAGCTCTGGGTTTGATATCAGGAAGAAATTCAGAAACTAATGCCCCCTGCTCCCGAACCCGCTGCGCCAGATTACGGTGGCTTTTAGGATACAAATGCTCAAAACCACACCCAAGGACCGCAATCGTCTCTCCCCCGGCTTTTAACGCCCCATCATGAGCATGACCATCAACCCCCAACGCCAGACCACTGGTAACCACAAATTGTTTCTCGGATAAATTTCTGGAAAAAGAAAAAGCATTCTGTTGACCAGAGTGGCTGGCATGACGGCTGCCAACAACCGCAATCTGCGGCTTGGCCAGAACAGACGTGTCTCCCTGAACGAACATTACCGGCGGAGGAGACGCTATTTCCTTTAACAAATAAGGGTAGTCATCATCAAGATACGTCACAATGGCATGATCAGACACTCTTTCTTGCCATTCCAGACAATATTCAACCTCTTTATGACTCGATGCCATAATAAATTTAGCCTGATGTGGCTGGAATTTATGGGCTAACCAATCATTAAACTGAAATGACTGCAGCTCTTCGACTGAATAATGATTCAGTAACTGACTAATTTTTTTGATGCCAACCCGGGGAGCCAGACATAAAGAAAGCCAGAAAGATAATGATTTCTTGTCCATTTTATCTTGTTCTCCGACCAATAATGTTTGAGATGACAATGACCTTCCGGGAACAATTCACCGAAAGATAAGAAAAAACAGAGACATTTGGATAAGTGGTGTGTCTTTTTATTGAGCGAACTAAGAATCAATATGATTTATCTGTGCGGAATGCTGTCATTTAGAGTCTAAAATGTCTAGAATTGATCCAATAACTTTGTTTTATTTCGACATATTTCAACATCTGAGTGTATATGGCTGTTTTAGAAGTATTAACTTTTCCTGATGATCGCCTCAGAAAGGTAGCGAAACCCGTAGAGTCGGTGACTCCGGAAATTCAAAAAATTGTTGATGACATGATTGATACCATGTACGAAGAAGAAGGTATCGGTCTGGCGGCAACACAAGTAAATGTTCACCAACGAATAGTAGTGATTGATATCTCTGATACCCGTAATCAACCTTTGGTTTTAATCAATCCGGAGATCCTTGAGAAAAGAGGTGAAGATGGTATTGAAGAAGGCTGTTTATCCGTTCCCGGTTCCCGGGCATTTGTCCCCAGAGCGGCAGAGGTTACTGTCAGAGCACTGAATCGTGATGGCGACGAGTTTACGTTTGATGCAGAAGACCTTCTGGCAATCTGTGTACAACACGAACTTGATCATCTAAAGGGAAAACTCTTTGTCGATTACTTGTCACCTCTAAAACGCAAACGAATCAAAGATAAGCTCGAAAAAATCAAACGCTTTAATGAGAAAAATAACAAGTGAGGTAATACTTTGAGTCAATCACTACGTATTGTCTTTGCAGGATCTCCTGATTTCGCCGCCCGCCACCTGGCGGCGTTGTTGTCTTCGGAGCATCAGGTTGTTGGGGTTTATACTCCACCGGATCGCCCTGCAGGCCGGGGGAAAAAACTCACGGCCAGCCCGGTCAAAAATATGGCTTTAGAAAATAATATTCCGGTTTATCAACCAGAAGGTTTTAAATCAGACGAAGCCAAACAGCAACTAAAATCGCTTGATGCGGATATTATGATTATTGTTGCATATGGATTTCTGTTGCCAAAAACAGTTTTGGACATGCCTAAGTTAGGCTGTATTAATGTACACGGTTCGGTTTTACCACGATGGCGGGGGGCGGCACCAATACAGCGTGCTATCTGGGCCGGAGATAAAGAAACCGGCGTAACCATTATGCAGATGGACGTTGGCCTTGATACCGGCGACATGCTAAGTGTCGCAACAACACCGATTGAACCATCGGATACCAGTGCTTCTATGTATGAAAAACTCGCGAACCTTGGACCTCAAGCTCTGGTTCGCTGTTTAACCGATATTGCAGATAACCGAATTTGCCCGGTAAAGCAAGACGATGAACGAGCCAACTATGCTGAGAAATTAAGTAAGCAGGAAGCCCTCATCGACTGGTCATCTGATGCCGAATTTATTGAGCGCTGTACCCGGGCCTTTAACCCATGGCCCATGAGCTACTTTAAAGTGGCGGATAACAATATTAAAGTCTGGCAAGCCAGACTGTCAGAGACGTCAACAGATAAACCGGCTGGCACCATTCTTAAAACAGACAAAACCGGGATTTATATTGCAACCGGGAAAGGCGTTTTAGTCTTAGAAACGCTTCAGATTCCGGGTAAAAAGGCTCTTCCGGTTCAGGACATCCTGAACGCACGGGCGGATTGGTTTGAGGTTGGCAGTCAACTGTCTTAATTATCAAAAAACAGACACAAACAGGTCCATCCAGCTTTGTTTGTGTTCTTTTATTATTTAGGTTCCAAAATGAATGTTCGTGCCACTGCAGCAAATGTGATTTTTCAGGTTGTCGATAAAGGCGTATCGCTCTCCTCTGCATTACCCGCAGCCCAACAAAGTATTCACTCCCGGGATTATGCATTACTTCAGGAGATTTGCTTTGGTGTTCTCCGTTACCTTCCGAGGCTGGAATCCATTGTGAAAGAATTAATGGATAAACCTCTAAAGGGAAAACAAAGGGTATTTCATCACCTTCTGCTGGTTGGCATTTATCAGATCCGTTTTATGCGAATTCCAGATCATGCAGCCGTCGGAGAGACCGTTGAAGCAACAAAAGCACTGAAAGGTCCACGTTTACGCGGATTAATTAACGCAGTGTTACGCAATTATCAACGAAACAAGGATGGATTAGATACCATTGCGGTAAGTCATGATGCCGGAAAATATGGCCATCCGGGCTGGCTGTTGAAAATACTCCGACAATCCTATCCGGAGCAATGGGAACAGGTTGTTGAAGCCAATAACCAGAAAGCGCCCATGTGGCTTCGGGTTAACCAAAAATACATTAGCGCACCGGACTACCAGTCCCTGCTTAATGAGCAAAATATTGACTCACGTCTACATGAGCACCTTCCTAACGCCATAAAATTAGCCGCACCTTGTGACGTGCACCAGTTACCTCATTTTGAGGAAGGGTGGATTTCCGTACAGGATGGAGCAGCTCAATTGTCCGTGGATTATCTGGCGCCACAGCCGGGCGAACAAATTCTGGATTGCTGCGCAGCTCCCGGAGGGAAAACGGCTCACATACTTGAAAGGGAGCCAACAGCAAACGTGATTGCCATCGACTGTGATAATAAGCGTTTACAGCGGGTAAAAGAAAATCTGAACCGACTGAATCTGGAAGCAAGTGTGATTCAGGGTGATGCCCGTTATCCAGAGCAATGGTGGCACGGCAATAAGTTTGACCGGATTTTACTTGATGCTCCCTGTTCGGCTACAGGCGTTATTCGCCGTCATCCCGATATAAAATGGCTACGACGTGCCGAGGATATTGAACAGCTTTCTTTGCTACAAAAAGAAATCCTGCACGCGATGTGGCAACAGCTAAAATCAGGCGGTACGATGGTGTATGCAACATGTTCCGTCACACCACAGGAAAATAAAGATCAAATTAGCCGGTTTTTGGCCGATACACCAGATGCTATATTGGTAAATTCAGATCCGAACTCTCCGGGAAGGCAAATTCTGCCGGGAGAAGACGATATGGATGGTTTCTATTACGCCGTCTTAAGAAAACAAGAGTCGTAAATCCAAAATACGATAGTAAGTTCAATGTAGAGAAAAGAATATGAAAATCATCATTCTTGGGGCGGGTCAGGTTGGTGGCACCCTAGCAGAAAACCTTGTTGGTGAAAATAATGATATCACCATCGTTGACAAGAGCAGTGATCGCCTGAGAGAGCTTCAGGATAAATATGATTTACGTGTTGTCACCGGTCATGCAAGCCATCCGGATGTTCTCAGAGAAGCCGGAGCACAAGATGCGGACATGTTGGTTGCCGTCACCAATACCGATGAGACCAATATGGCAGCATGTCAGGTTGCTTATACT
This sequence comes from Vibrio salinus, assembly GCF_021272385.1. Classification (GTDB taxonomy): domain Bacteria; phylum Pseudomonadota; class Gammaproteobacteria; order Enterobacterales; family Vibrionaceae; genus Vibrio; species Vibrio salinus. The sequence continues at coordinate 253,596 of NZ_JAJSDZ010000007.1, read as the reverse complement.
CTTTTCAATACACCGAACCGTGTTGCCAGAATCCGATCATCACAATATCTGACAGAAAAAGAAGCACTTTTTCAGACCGGTTCTGTCCCTGTCGATCATTTGATTGCTCCGGAAGAACTGGTCACCAGCTATATTGAACGTTTAGTTCAGTATCCCGGGGCTTTACAAGTGGTGAGCTTTGCTGATGAAAAAGTCAGCTTAGTGGCTGTAAAAGCCTACTACGGAGGGCCGTTAGTCGGGAATGCCCTCGCTACACTCAGTGAACATATGCCTCATATCGATACCCGGGTTGCCGCTATTTTCCGTCAGGGCAGGCCAATCCGGCCTCAGGGCAGTACGATTATTGAAGCTGATGACGAAGTTTTTTTTGTTGCAGCAAGCCACCATATCCGCTCAATTATGAGTGAACTGCAACGCCTTGAAAAACCTTACCGGCGCATAATGATTGTTGGGGGGGGGAACATTGGTGCCAGTCTCGCAAAGCGCCTGGAGCATACCTACAGCGTTAAATTGATTGAGCGGAATTATCAACGAGCCGAGCAACTTTCTGAAGAACTGGAAAATACTATCGTTTTCTGCGGAGATGCCGCTGATCAGGAATTACTGACTGAGGAAAACATCGAGCAAATTGATGTTTTCATCTCCTTAACCAATGAAGATGAAACCAACATTATGTCGGCAATGCTGGCAAAACAGCTGGGCGCCAAAAAAGCCATGGTGTTGATTCAGCGCAGCGCTTATGTTGATTTAGTTCAGGGAGGTGTTATTGATGTGGCGATTTCACCTCAGCAAGCCACAATATCTGAGCTGCTAACTCACGTCCGACGCGCTGATATTGTCAATGTTTCCTCACTACGCCGAGGAGCAGCCGAAGCCATTGAAGCCATCGCACACGGGGATGAAAGCACATCAAAAGTCGTTGGCCGCTCCGTTGGCGAAATGAAGCTCCCTCCAGGTACCACCATTGGGGCCATCGTTCGTGGAGATGAAGTCATCATTGCGCACGACAAGACGGTCATCGCTCAGGACGATCATGTGGTGATGTTCCTGGTCAATAAAAAATATGTGCCTGACGTTGAAGCGCTATTTCAACCGAGCCCGTTCTTTTTATAGTTGCCTCTGTTGTTATGTTGAATTTCAAACCTATTTTATTTGTATTGGGGTTAGTTTTATCAAAACTGGCCCTGTTTATGTATGTCCCGACGTTTGTTTCGTTCTTCTCTGGTACGCCTGGTTTTTTAGATTTTTCCAAAGCCGTCATAATTACTCATATCACTTCATTTATTTTGCTCTCTCTGGGCCGCACAGCTCATTTTAAGTTAAATGTACGCGATATGTTTCTGCTGACCAGTCTGGTATGGAGCGTCGCCAGTATCTTTGCTGCACTGCCATTTGTTTTTATTAATCACATCAGCTTCACAGATGCGTATTTCGAAACCATGTCCGGCATCACAACAACAGGGTCAACGGTGCTGAGCGGACTGGATAACATGGCACCCAGTATCCTACTCTGGCGCTCAATACTACAGTGGCTGGGCGGTGTCGGATTCATCGTAATGGCCGTGGCAATATTGCCGATGCTAAACGTGGGTGGGATGAAACTGTTCCAGACCGAATCATCAGACTGGTCCGATAAAACCAGTCCCAGAGCAAAAACGGTGGCTAAGAACATTGTCACCGTCTATCTGGTGCTGACTCTGTTATGCTGTATTGGCTATATTCTCACAGGTATGACCCCATTTGAGGCTATCAATCACTCCTTTACAACTCTTTCGACCGGCGGTTATTCAACATCTGATGGATCAATGAATCACTTTTCCAACGGCGCTCACTGGGTTGCCATTGTTTTCATGTTCTTAGGTGGGCTGCCTTTTTTGCTATTTGTCAGCGCGATTCGGAAGCACCGGGCAAAAGAACTTTATATGGATGCGCAGGTCAGAGGATTTTTCTTTATTTTCATCAGTACCAGTGGCGTGATTGCCATCTGGCTACACTTTCATAACGGCTATGAGGCTTTAGATGCCATCCGGGTTTCGATGTTTAACATCGTTTCCGTAATCACGACAACCGGATTTGGCTTGGATGACTTTACCGCATGGGGAGCGCTGCCAACGGTTATTTTTGCCTTTGTTATGCTGGTCGGAGCCTGTTCAGGTTCAACGGCAGGAGGAATCAAAATATTCCGTTTTCAGGTCGCCATTACCTTGCTGAATAAGCAGATCATGAAACTGATTCATCCGAATGGTATTTTTGTCCACCGCTACAATCAAAGGCCGTTAAATGACGATATCATCAGTTCCGTCGTCGCGTTCGGTATTACCTTCTTTATCACCATCATTGTGATTGCCGGCGCTCTCAGTGCGATGGGACTCGATCCTATGACCAGTATATCCGGAGCAATTACCGCCGTATCAAATGTCGGACCAGGAATGGGAAATGTCATTGGCCCAACAGGCAATTTTGAACCTCTTCCATCGGCCGCAAAATGGATCTTAAGCTTCGGTATGTTAATGGGAAGACTGGAAATTCTGACCATTCTGGTTCTCTTCTTCCCGGCATTCTGGAAAGGATAACCCCAAACGTCTGTGGCCACAGGAACCCACCGGCGTTTTATCTTCATTAAGATGCTTGTTCAAGGTATTCCAGAACCATAGGGCCTACATCTTCAATAGCAGTCGATATTGGGATCTCCAGATAACGTTTTAAATCACCTTTCCCCAATAAGCTAACCAACATACCACTCATACCTTTCATTGCCCGATCAATTTCAAACCAGAGTTTCAGTGCTTCTTCGTCCCGATAGGCTATGATCTCCAGTTCACGCCAACGCCCATGAAAAGGACCGGTTGTCGGAACAAATTCAAATTCCTGAACAAAAGGTAAAGAAAACCCTTTTGCCGCTTCACATTCAACCTGCCTCAATCGCAACCCCTGCTCTTCAAAAGCAGAAAAAACAGCATCCAATAATGGCTCTGGTCTCACCGTCAGGCTATCTTTATCCGTTGGATCAACCGCCATCTCAATATCCAGACCGGTTTCAAGCCAAACTTTCGTATCACCGACGGTTACCGGCATGTTTGGCGGCAAATCAAACTCAACATCAAAGTCCCGGGTTTCTCCGGGTTCAAGGCTAAATGCATAGGGCAACGACCATTTTGCCAACGCATACGTTTTGTGGACTTTACGGCGATGACCGCTATCCCTGTCTTTATTCGGAAGGGGTTCTTCATCGACATACCGACAACAAAGCTGCATTTCGATGTTATCAATCGCTTGTACTGTTGAGCCACCATACACATGAACAACAATATTGAGTTTATCCCCGGGATAAAGAACATCCTGTTGTAATACGGAATCAACTCTGGCCGAGCCGATTCCAAACGTTGCAAGCGTTTTCTTGATAAAAGACATAAACACCTCCTTGGTAGACTTAGCTCATACTAAACAGGTTTATAAGATAAACTCAATTACGTAACGGTCAGATTTAAAAAATTCTCTCATGAATTGATCGGTTTTCTATCGATTTCTGTATATATTGATGGTATTCTAGCCACTGTGAGTATGCAATTGTACTCTAGCCCTGGATGATTATTTGGAACGGCATTTGCCAGCATGAGGTGCACCTTTTTTTAAGAGTGACTCAATAGTTATTCTAGGTCATTTTTTTGGCAAAGGACTTGTCTGACCGTTAGGCAAAAGAAGATAGTAATGCACCCAACAGCAGCCAAATGTTCGCACACCCACGGGAGTGCTTCACGCCGTCGTTGCAGCTATGCAACACAAATGCAACACAAAAGACCAGCAGTAGCAGAAAGTCCAGTTGAAAAACATCCACAATCGACGTTGGATTCAACCAAACAAACTGATGCAGCATAAATAAATCCCGAAAGCGCAGTCCACTTTCACTGCGCTTTTTCTATTTTCCCCTTCATAAATTCATTGGTATTCACTTCGCATTTTGATAGGTTTAATAAAAATCATTATAAAAATACGGAGAAAGTAATGAACTGCCATCGAATCGAAGAGCTTATTGAACTTCTTGAGCCAGAGTGGCAAAAAGACTCAGAGCTCAATTTAATTCAGTTTCTGCTTAAATTATCAAATGAAGCCGGTTTTGAAGGCCCGCTGGAAGAACTGACAGATGACGTATTGATCTATCATCTGAAAATGCGCAACAGTGCAAAAGACGACGTCATTCCGGGGATCAAAAAAGACTACGAAGAAGATTTTAAAACCGCCATTCTTAAAGCCCGTGGAATCATCAAATAATCGTAATGATTCATCATTAGGACATACTATGACACAATCCAGTTTTCATTTTGATAGCTTAACACCAGATCTGTTATGGTTTGCGCTGGAAAGCATCGGAATTCGCGCTGAATCGGGCTTTCTGGCATTAAACAGCTATGAAAACCGCGTTTATCAGTTCACGGATGAGGAAAACCGGCGCTTTGTGACTAAGTTTTACCGGCCCCAAAGATGGAGCCGGGAGCAAATAATCGAAGAACACACATTCACCCAGGAACTAGCAGATCAGGAAATTCCGGTTGTATCTCCATTATCTATTAACGGTCAGACATTACACCAGTATGAACATTTCTTATTTGCTGTCTTTCCAAGTATGGGAGGACGCCAGTTCGAAGTCGATAATTTTGATCATCTGGAATGGGTTGGACGATATCTTGGCCGCATTCATCAGGTAGGAATGAGTAAACCGTTTAGTCACAGACCGACTGTAGGATTACAAGAATACCTTTATGATGCCAGAAGTATCCTGCAATCCTCTGAGTTTATCCCTCCTCATCTGGAAAACAGCTTTTTTAATGATCTGAATCTGCTCATTCAAAGAATTGAATCGAACTGGAACTCTGACTGGCAGCCCATCCGCTTACACGGAGACTGCCATCCTGGCAATATTTTATGGCGGGATGAGCCCATATTTGTCGATTTTGATGATTCCAGAACCGGTCCGGCAATTCAGGACTTATGGATGCTACTAAGTGGTGAACGGCATGAAAAGCTGGCTCAGCTCGACGTCTTACTGGAAGGTTATCAGGAATTTTGCAATTTTAATCACTCAGAATTGAAACTTATTGAGCCTTTACGCGGTCTACGAATGGTGCATTATATGTCCTGGTTAGCGAAACGTTGGCATGATCCCGCTTTTCCAGCCGCATTTCCCTGGTTCAATGATCCAAAATACTGGGAAGGACAAGTTCTGGCAATAAAAGAGCAGCTGGCCGCTCTAAACGAACCAACTCTGACTCTGATACCCTGATATCCGATCAGAGAAAATAAACATGGAGTTTATAATGAAAAAACTGTTTGCACTTTTTGCAACGATTTTAATCAGCCTGTCAGCCCAGGCAACGACATTTAAAGAAGGCGTCGATTATAAAGTCTTAGATCGACCTCATTCAGAACAACCTGTTGTTAATGAGTTTTTCTCTTTCTATTGCCCACACTGCTTTCAGTTTGAACACTATATTGAACAACTGAAACAACATTTTTTAGGAAAAGCAATATTTACTAGAAGCCATGTATCCTTTTTGGGTGGCGACATGGGAGAGAATATGACCAAAGCTTACGCGACCATGGTATCTCTGAATGTGGAAGACAAACTGATTCCGGCAATGTTTAATCAAATTCAAGTAAAACGTGAGCCACCACTTGATATTGAAGAACTGAAACAAATTTTTACCGCTCATGGTGTCAGTACTGAAGATTTTAATGATGCATTCAATAGTTTTGCGGTTGATTCGATGGCTCGTAAATTTGATAAAGACTTTATGGATAGTGGACTGAGAGGCGTGCCTTCAGTGGTTGTAAATAATAAGTATCTAATAACATTAAAACCCAATAGAAATATGACCAGCGTTGATAGTTTTTTCCAAATATATACTGAGTTAGTTGAATATTTATTAAAAAAATAACCATAAAAAACAAGTAATAAAAAGAGGAGCAGAAACACTCCTCTTTTTTTACTTATCCTGATAAACATCTGCTAAAAATTCGTCTTTTTCCCGCCAGACGTCACCGAGCCATTTCTGAAACTGGCGTTTATAAGGTTTATCATTGAAATAATCTCCGGTCACCTGCTCATCAACCGGTAATTCACGAATATTTACAACAATGCGTTTCATGCGTCCCATCAACAAATCTTTAAACGGATTTTCCTGATTATCTGGGTAAGCCAACGTCACATCGAGCACGTTATCAAACTGCTCTCCCATGGCTGCCAGCGTGTATGCAATGCCTCCGGATTTAGGCGAAAGGAGGTGTTGATACGGAGATTTACCTTTCTTTCTTTTTTCCGGAGTAAAGCGGGTACCCTCAACATAATTCACCACAGTTGTCGGATGCGTTTTAAATTTGGCACAGGAACGTCGGGTCGTTTCTAAATCCTGCCCTCTTTTTTCCGGATGCCGGAGTAAATACTCTCTGGAATAGCGTCGCATGAACGGCATGTCCAGAGCCCAACATCCCATCCCGACAAACGGAACATACAATAATTGCTGCTTCAAAAAAAATTTCGGCATAGGTATTTTATTTTTAAAAACACAACATAGCACAACAATATCAGTCCAACTGATGTGGTTACTGATCATCAAATACCAGCCTTGTCGTTGCAATGTTTCACCGCCCCGAATATCCCACTTAACCCGGTTGGAGAGCGTAAGAATTCCCAGATTAACCGTGGCCCAGACCCACATAAAATAATTCGCAGCCCGGGTGGCATAATCCTGAGAGAACGCAATTGGAATCAGAGCTTTAAATAATGCGCATAGACATATAAACAAAGAACAAACTGCTGTATTCAATAACACAAGCAGTACATTAATAATCAGTAAAAAATAACCCACCATAGTAAAAAATCAGCATTCCGAACAACTAAGACTGGCGGGCATTATACAAATATGAGCCCGAAATAACATAACAGACTTGTACATTCTTTGCCTTATATCACCTGTGCACTCACATCCCGCAGGAGTCTATCCATTGCACGATACCCTAATGCTTCTGCCAAATGACATCTGACAATTTGTTCTTCTCCATCCAGGTCAGCTATTGTCCGAGCGACCTTGATCAACCGGTGGTAAGCCCGGATAGATAATCCCAAAGTGTGTAATGCATTCTCAAGAAACTCAGCATCCTCAGGATGAAGGGGACAATATTTCTCAATTTCACGACTTCCCAGCATTGCATTAATTTTATTTCCTCTTTCTAACATACGAGATCGGGCCGAAAGTACTCTTTCTTTAACCATAACGGTTGACTCGCCCCGATCGCCTCCCTGAGATAACGTTCCTTTAGGTAACGCAGGAATCTCAACCGACATATCAAAACGATCCAACAAAGGTCCGGATAACCGCCCAAGATAACGCAGAATTAACTGTGGATTTGTCCGGGTCTGACCTCCTTCATAATATCCAGTCGGACTTGGATTGAGTGCCCCCACTAACTGAAACCGGGCAGGGAAACGGGTCTTCCCCTGAGCGCGGGAGATAATGATTTCTCCCGACTCCAGAGGCTCTCTCAGTGAATCTAATACTTTTCTTTCAAATTCCGGCATTTCATCCAGAAAAAGAAGGCCATTATGCGCAAGAGATATCTCCCCGGGCCGCGGAATCGATCCGCCTCCAACCAATGCTGCCATTGAACTTGAATGGTGTGGTGCCCGGAAAGGCCGGATTTTCCAGTTGTGCTGATTAATATCCTGCTGCTGCACTAAAGACGCAACAGCAGCCGTTTCCATCGCTTCTCCATCGCTCATTTCAGGTAATAAATCGCACAAACGGGAAGCCAGCATGGTTTTACCTGTTCCCGGAGGTCCGAGGAAAAGCACATTGTGTCCACCTGCCGCTGCAATTTCCAATGCCCGCTTACCCTGCTGTTGCCCGATAATGTCTCTTAAATCCCGCTCCTGATTGTTCGGTGAGATAGTGGCTCTCTCCCTTTTCAGACCCAGTTGATGCTCTCCGAATAGAGCCTGACAAACCTGCAGTAACGAATCCGCCGATTTATGTACATCCGGAGCAACCAATGCAGCCTGATCTCCATTATCATTTGGCACAACAAGGCTACGGGACGCTCTCTTTGCTGACAATGCCGCAGGGATCACGCCCTTTACTGGCCGAAGTTCACCAGATAACGCCAGTTCACCGACAAACTCATACTGCTTTAATACTTCTTCCGGTATTTGGTCTGACGCGGCCAGAATTCCTAGCGCAATCGGCAAATCAAACCGACCACCTTCTTTAGGTAAATCAGCCGGAGCCAGATTTACGGTAATTCTTTTGGAAGGAAATTCAAAACCGGAATGAATAATGGCACTTCTCACCCGGTCTCTTGATTCTTTAACGGTCGTCTCCGGCAACCCCACCAAATTAAACCCCGGCATCCCCCGGCTAATATAGACTTCAACAGTGACCTCCGGCGCCTCTATTCCGACACTGGCCCGGCTATGTACGATGGCTAAGCTCATTTCTATCCTTTACAGCTGATTTTCATACATTCATATGCAATATAAAAATGCAGTTAATAGTTTGATTTACATATATAGTTGATAAACGGTTTGCAATAATATGAAAAAAGAATGAGTTTTTACTTGTCATCTAACAGATATATGTGATACCACTATGGGTGAAGAATAATTCATCAAACACAACACTGTATTCGTAATATGATTAAAAACGTCCTATCACTGATTAGCCTCATTATTGTCGTGGTCATTATTGATTCCACGCGGGGGTTTATGGACGTAAAATAAACAACAGATTCTAAAAACCCCCGTACTGAAAAGTCCGGGGGTTTTTTTTACTGTATTCAAGAATATTAAGACTAAGAAGCGCAGTTCTCTCAACGAGTTCAAAGCGGGAAGTATGGGAGTAGCACACTATGTGCAGACACAATAATAATCAATTGCGCAGCATGAACTTTTGCTGCACGGGAGGGTGGTGATGAACGGATCACAGCTTGTCGTAGCCGCCTTAAAACAACAGGGTATTAAAACCATTTTCGGTTATCCGGGTGGTGCAATCATGCCAATTTATGATGCACTTTATGATGGCGGTGTCGAACACATCCTCTGCCGTCATGAGCAGGGTGCCGCCATGGCAGCAATCGGTATGGCCAGAGCCACACAGGACGTTGCAGTATGCATGGCCACATCAGGACCGGGCGCAACCAATCTGGTCACAGGGCTTGCTGATGCATTCTTAGATTCCGTGCCTATTGTTGCCATTACCGGTCAGGTTGCCAGTCCTCTAATCGGAACCGATGCTTTTCAGGAAATGGACGTCATTGGCATGTCTTTATCCTGTACTAAACACAGTTATCTGGTTACCGATATCAATGACCTGGCCCCGACACTGGCTGAAGCCTTTGAAGTAGCTAAAACAGGCCGCCCGGGGCCGGTTATTGTGGATATTGCGAAAGACGTGCAGCTTGCCGAGACGCCTGTCATGCAGTTACCTAAGTTTACCCCCCCACCGATTCCGACGGTTGATGCCGGCGAGCTGGATAAAGCCAGAGAAATGATTCGGGACAGCAAACGTCCTGTACTTTATGTCGGTGGTGGTGCGCAAATCGCCCATGCGACTCAAACGGTCAGAGAATTTCTGAAACTTAACCCAATGCCTTCCGTCAGCACGCTAAAAGGGCTTGGTACCGTTGAGAGACACGATCCTCATTACCTTGGGATGCTGGGAATGCATGGCACCAAAGCGGCCAACCTTGTGGTACAGGAATGCGATTTACTTATCGTCGTTGGTGCCCGTTTTGACGACCGGGTCACCGGCAAGCTGGATACGTTTGCTCCCCATGCAAAAGTCATTCATATCGACATTGATGCAGCTGAGTTCAACAAACTTCGCGTCGTAAATTCGGCCCTTCGTGGAGACATCAATGTCATTTTACCGGAACTGGAACTGACAAACGACATTACACCATGGTTACATCACAGCGAAAGTCTGCGCAGTGGATTTAAATGGCGGTATGACCATCCGGGAGAGCTAATTTATGCCCCATTACTTTTAAAACAGCTCTCTGATATGATGCCTGACACATCAATCATATCTACCGATGTCGGGCAGCATCAGATGTGGGCAGCACAGCACACTCAACCCCGGGAGCCTCAGAATTATATTACCTCTGCGGGATTGGGAACAATGGGATTTGGCTTACCGGCAGCAATGGGTGCCGCCGTTGCCCGACCGGATGATCAATCCGTGCTGATCACCGGCGATGGCTCCTTTATGATGAACATTCAGGAACTAGGAACACTGAAGCGTCGGCAGATTCCGGTCAAAATGATTCTTCTGAACAATCATCGTTTAGGCATGGTACGCCAGTGGCAATCCCTGTTCTTTGACGGCCGCCATAGTGAAACCATTTTAGATGATAACCCTGATTTTATCATGCTGGCGCAATCGTTTGGAATTCCGGGAAAAACCATTACGAAAAAAGAAGAAGTTGAGCCCGCCTTAAAAGAAATGCTGGCCAGTAAAACGGCCTATCTTCTTCAGGTCATGATCGACGAAGAAGAAAACGTTTGGCCGTTAGTACCACCTGGTGCATCCAATAATGACATGTTAGAAAACACCTAGGAGAAACCGTAATGGATAGATATCTTCTCGACATTAAAGCTGATGATAAACCGGTTCTCCTGGAACGAGTTTTACGTGTTGTCCGGCACCGGGGTTTTATTATCAAACAGGTAGCCGCAACCCAAAACCACGAGAGTAAAATTGCGAGCGTGGAAATCATCGTGGACAGTGACCGGCCAATTACGACACTGATCAATCAAATCGAAAAATTATGGGACATTCGTACTGTTGACGTGACAAAAATCAATAACAACGAATTACCCAACAACAATTTACAGCAAAAAATTTGCGCATAAGGAAGGCAACTGATGGCAACAAAAACAGCAGATTATATATGGTTTAATGGCGAAATGGTGCCATGGGCCGAAGCAAACGTACATGTATTATCTCATGCTCTACACTATGGCACATCCGTATTCGAAGGTGTACGTTGCTATAACACACCAAAGGGTCCTATCGTCTTTCGTCATACCGAACACGCCCAGCGCCTGATTAACTCTGCTAAAATTTACCGATTCCCAATTCCATATTCTCTGGAAGAAATTATGGAAGCAACCAGGGAAACACTAAGAGCCAATAAACTGAATGACGCGTATATTCGCCCGTTAGCCTTTGTTGGTAATGTCGGTTTAGGGGTTTGCCCTCCAACTGACTCTCAACTGGATCTCATTATTGCTGCATTCCCATGGGGTGCCTATCTGGGCGAGGAAGCACTGGAAAATGGTGTTGACGCTATGATTTCCAGCTGGCACCGGGCAGCACCAAACACCATTCCGACGGCGGCCAAAGCCGGCGGAAATTACCTGTCATCACTTCTGGTTGGCGGAGAAGCCCGCCGTCACGGTTATGACGAAGGTATTGCATTGAGTGTGGAAGGCTACTTATCCGAAGGTTCCGGTGAAAACATCTTTGTTGTCTCCAATGGTGAGCTGTTAACACCACCGCTATCGAATTCGATTCTGCCCGGCATTACCCGCGACACCATCATGACGTTAGCAAAAGATCTGGGTTATACCGTCAAAGAAGCCAACATTTCCCGTGAAGCATTGTATTTAGCTGACGAAGTGTTCATGACCGGTACCGCAGCGGAAATCGTTCCGGTACGCAGTGTTGACCGTATTGAGGTCGGTGCCGGCAAACGCGGACCTGTTACCAAAAAACTGCAGGAAACCTTCTTTGGCTTGTTCAGCGGACAAACTGAAGATAAATGGGGCTGGCTGGATTATGTTAATCCGGAAAACAAGTAAGCAAGGAGTAAAGAACAATGCCTAAATATCGTTCGGCAACCACAACGCATGGCCGCAACATGGCCGGCGCACGTGCATTATGGCGAGCCACCGGCGTCAAAGAAGGTGACTTCGGTAAACCCATTATTGCAGTCGTAAACTCCTTTACTCAGTTTGTTCCGGGTCACGTCCATCTGAAAGACCTTGGTCAGCTGGTGGCAAAAGAAATCGAAGCCGCCGGCGGCATCGCCAAAGAATTTAATACCATTGCCGTTGACGATGGTATCGCGATGGGCCATGGGGGGATGTTGTATTCCCTCCCTTCCCGCGAACTGATTGCCGACTCTGTTGAGTACATGGTCAACGCTCACTGCGCGGATGCCATGGTGTGTATTTCTAACTGCGACAAAATCACTCCGGGAATGCTAATGGCCTCAATGCGCCTCAATATCCCGGTTATTTTTGTTTCCGGCGGTCCAATGGAAGCGGGCAAAACCAAACTGTCGGATCAAATCATTAAGCTTGACCTTGTTGATGCCATGATTCAGGGCGCAGACCCTAAAGTGTCTGACGAACAGAGTCAGCAGGTAGAACGTTCCGCCTGCCCGACCTGTGGATCCTGCTCTGGTATGTTTACCGCAAACTCGATGAACTGCCTGACCGAAGCGCTGGGGCTTTCTCAGCCGGGGAATGGCTCTCTGCTTGCGACCCATGCTGACCGTAAAGAACTGTTTATCAATGCCGGTAAACGCATTGTGGAGCTCACCAAACGGTATTACGAACAGGACGATGCAACCGCCCTGCCCCGCAATATCGCCACAAAAGAAGCCTTTGAAAATGCCATGACTCTGGACATTGCCATGGGCGGATCAACCAACACCGTTTTACACCTTCTGGCAACGGCTCAGGAAGGCGAAGTGGACTTCACCATGGATGATATCGACCGGTTGTCCCGTCATGTTCCTCACTTGTGTAAAGTCGCACCGTCAACCCCCAAATATCATATGGAAGATGTTCACCGTGCCGGTGGGGTAATGGGCATTCTGGGCGAACTCAGCCGGGCCGGATTGGTTCATGACGATACCCGCACCGTTTTGGGTATCTCTCTGAAAGAGCAACTCGCTCAGTTTGATGTCATCCAAACCCAGTCGCAAGACGTGAAAGACTTTTACCGCGCCGGTCCAGCCGGTATCCCATCCATTGAAGCCTTTTCGCAAAATTGCCGCTGGGACACACTGGATGATGATCGTTCTGAAGGCTGTATCCGCTCGAAGGAAAACGCCTACAGTCAGGATGGTGGTCTGGCTGTGCTGACCGGTAATATTGCTTTAGATGGCTGTATTGTAAAAACCGCCGGCGTCGACGCGAGCATTCTGAAGTTTGAGGGTCCGGCAGTGGTATATGAAAGTCAGGACGATGCCGTTGATGGCATTCTGAACGGCAAAGTCAAAGCCGGTGACGTCGTGATCATCCGCTATGAAGGCCCGAAAGGGGGGCCGGGCATGCAGGAAATGCTCTATCCGACCAGTTATCTGAAATCAATGGGACTGGGCAAAGAGTGCGCCTTGCTGACGGATGGCCGTTTCTCCGGTGGGACATCCGGCCTGTCGATTGGTCACGCATCACCGGAAGCGGCAAATGGTGGTACCATCGGTCTGGTTAGAAATGGCGATATCGTTACGATCGATATTCCGGGACGTTCAATCACTCTGAACGTTTCCGAAGACGAACTGGCTGAACGCCGGGTCAAACAAGATGCAGCCGGCTGGAAACCTGTCAGTCGTCAACGTGAAGTGTCATTCGCTCTTAAAGCGTATGCCAGCATGGCAACCAGTGCTGACAAAGGCGCCGTAAGAGACAAATCGAAACTAGAGGGCTGATTCATGACCTCTAAAATACAAACCGGCGCAGATTATCTGCGCCAGATCCTGAGAGCACCAGTCTACGAAGTGGCAACAGTCACACCACTTCAGGATATGCCGACATTATCAGAACGCTTAGGTAACCGGGTTCAGATTAAACGGGAAGATCGCCAGCCTGTTCACTCCTTTAAATTAAGGGGGGCTTATAATATGGTCTCTTCCCTGACGGAAGAACAAAAAAAAGCGGGTGTTATCGCCGCATCGGCCGGTAACCATGCTCAGGGGATGGCCCTGTCAGGTACCAAGCTTGGTATCAAAACAACGATTGTGATGCCAAAAACAACTCCTGCTATCAAAGTTGATGCGGTTCGGGGATTCGGAGGCGAAGTAGTCCTGTTTGGCGCCAATTTTGATGAAGCAAAAGCGGAAGCAGAAAGGTTAGCTGAAGAAAACCACTATACCTTTGTTCCTCCCTTTGATCACCCATTGGTCATTGCCGGTCAGGGAACAATTGGTATGGAAATGCTGCAACAAAACGGGCATTTGGATTACATCTTTGTTCCGGTCGGTGGTGGAGGTCTTGCTGCGGGTGTTGCGGTACTGATAAAGCAGCTAATGCCTGAAATTCAGGTCATTGCCGTTGAACCGGAAGATTCCTGCTGTTTAAAAGCGGCTCTAGATGCCGGAGAACCGGTCGTTCTTGATCAGGTCAGCATGTTTGCCGACGGTGTTGCGGTTAAACGTATCGGAGATGAAACTTTCCGTCTCTGCCAGAAATTCATAGATGGACATATCTGTGTCTCCAGTGACGAAATCTGCTCAGCCGTCAAAGACCTGTTTGAGGATACCCGGGCCATTGCAGAACCATCCGGCGCTTTAGCGCTGGCCGGGCTGAAAAAATATGCCCAACTCAATGAACTGAAAGGAAAACAACTGGGAACGATTCTGTCCGGAGCTAACACAAACTTCCATGGACTGCGTTATGTCTCCGAGCGGTGCGAGTTGGGTGAAAAACGGGAAGGTTTACTGGCTGTTACTATTCCGGAAAGAAAAGGCGCATTCTTCGACTTTTGTCAGATTGTCGGTAACCGGGCTGTCACCGAGTTTAATTACCGTTACAACTGTGAACAACTGGCTAATCTGTTCGTTGGTTTACGACTGATGGGCGGAAAAGAAGAGCTGACTCAAATTATTCAGGATCTACACAAAGCAGGCTACCCGGTCATTGACCTGTCCGGCGATGAAATAGCCAAACAGCATATTCGTTACATGATTGGTGGGAAACCATCGAAAAAACTGAAAGAACGCTTATATGCTTTCGAATTTCCAGAATATCCCGGCGCTTTGTTGAAATTCCTCAGCACTCTGGGCACCCACTGGAACATCAGTCTGTTCAATTACCGTAATCATGGTGCGGATTATGGCCGGGTTCTCTGTGGCTTTGAACTGGAAGAAGAAGACCTGTCCCGTTTCTCGGCACATCTTGTTGAACTGGGCTATAGTTATAAAGATGAAACCGATAACCCAGCTTATCGTTTCTTCCTTTCATAACCCCCGGAAAAGAGCAGCGGTTATTGCTGCTCTTTTTATTTATTCGACAAATCATACAACATTTCAAAATTGTAATGATCATTACCAAACAGCACTTTCATCTGAGCCAGATACAACTCTGCGGTCGCTATTGCATCAATTAAAGCATTATGAGCAGTATATTGAGGCAGTCCGTAACGTGACCTTGTCGGCCCAAGACGCCAATCTTTATCATTAGCAGCTCGTTTAAGTATCCGGTTTCTTGCCATTTCGATTTGCATGGTATCCAGCCAGGGAACAGGTAGGGGGGACAGACGATAATTCTGCTCAATATATTGATTAAAAAAACGCTCTTCCATAACCGTCCCATGAGCCAGTATCAATTTTCCGGCCATTGCTCCTATTAACTGATTAAAAGCAGAAGACAAAGAAATACCTCTTTTATCCAGTATTTCAGGTAAAAGCTGATGGACTTTCACGGCCTCAGAAAATGTGTCTCCTGCATCTTTTATCAATATATGCCGGGCGGAATTTAATCGGATAATACCTCGCTCAATCACCACCCATCCCATGCTGAGAATACGATCATGAGCAGGGTCAAAGCCCGTGGTTTCAAAGTCAACAACCAGCACGTCCAATTCACTAAGACTGGCTTTAGGCGTCAGTTCTGAAAATGTCATCAGTTTATCCAGCACATCAGGCACATCAGCAAGGGGATAATTGTCTCTGAATTTAAACCATTTTGTTGTTGGCGAACAAAAACATCTGGGCCACATATTAACATCCGAATTTCATTTTTATTGACTCCTGAAACCCATTAATGATCCGGAAAACATCTTTAATATGTTGCCGGTCAAAGCTTCCAAATTCATTGGGATCAAGATAATTAGAAATACCATCACCACGACGGAGGCATTGTAGGTGATGAGCATAACGAAGCTGATTAATAAAACGGTAAGATCCCAGTAAATCCTGCATTGAACGTTCATTAATGACATTGCGGTCACGGGCAAACTGAATACGGTCCTCGGTATTCATTTTATCTCCCCCCTCATACAACGTATAAATCCGGGCAAGATCAACCAGACAGCCTATTGCGGCCCGCTTGATGTTCAGCTTATTTTCATTAGCCCCATTTTTTTCCAACACAACATGATTAAAAATACCTAAAGGAGGACGGGTTCGGAGCGTATTCCGAACTAATGCCGCCATTAAATGATGATTTCCCGTAACCTGTTGCAACCGATATTTATCAAGTTGTTCAAATAAACCCGTTGCCCCATAAACCGGTCTGATATCAAGAAATACTGTCAAATTTAATAACATTTCATATTCAGGGTTCATCGCCCATTTTCGGTAATACTGCTGCCACATACTGACTGTTTGGCACCAGCGGGGTACCGCCGCCATAAAACGTCCGCTACACAAAGGATAACCACACTGATCCAGCCCCTTACAAACGTACATGGCAAAATGGTGGAAATAGACTTTATCCGACTCCGTCGCACCATCATCAAGTACCAGTGCATTATCCTGATCCGATCCAAGATGAACCTCATGTCTCGCATGAGAGCCTGCAGCAATCCATACATACTGGCAGGGAGGAGAACCAAACACATCTTCGGCCATTCGAAGCAACTGCTGGGTAATAGCATCATAAATCATACTCATCACCTGCCCGACAACCTGAGCAGGCAACGCACTTTCCGCCATGGCTTCAAAGATTGCCTGCCTTTCTACAGATAATGCTTCTAATTGATTAATACTTTTACAACGCGTTATTTTTTCAATCAAAAAGATAGCCTGAATACTGTGTTTGTGAATCAATTGCTGAGGGGTAATTAAACCAATGACTTTTTTGCTATCATTAACAACCGGAATGTTCTGCATTTTATACTGCATCATCATATTCATCGCCGACAAAACCAAAGCATCACAGTGAATCGTATGAGGCGATTTTGTCATCACATCGATAATAGAACGCGAGACATCTATTCCTTCCGCAACCACCCTCTTAGTCATATCTTTGTCCGTAACCATACCGGTCAACTGACCCTCATTGACAATCACACAGCAGGAACAAGCCATTTCATGGCGCATTAAATACGCCACCTCCCGAATCGACATATCCGGAGATGCAATCGCAATATTCTGACTGGCAACCTGCTTTACTTTCTGAAAAAACAGTCCTTTTTCACCCTGAGAATATTTGACGCTAACCGTCGAGCTCATCCTTTGACTCGCACTCAACGCCAGTTGCTCCGAAACCAGCGGATAGTCGGCAACACTTCGTAGCAAAGCAACATAGTCAAAACGGTAAAGCAATGTGCTTTCAATAGCATTGACCTGATATTCGTCTCCGGCCGTCTGATTATGCAAACTAAAGCCAAAAATATCATTTTCACCAAGACGGGAACGCAGACTACCATCCAACAAGCGTTGCTCAATCACACCTGAACGGATGATATAAAGATAGTGGTGCTGATCTTTATTTGTCTGAAGGCAATCAGATTTTGCCAGATACAAAATTTCAGCTTCAGCAGCAATAACATCCAGAATATCATCAGGGAGCAAGTGAAAAGGCGAAATCGACTTCAGAAAAGACACAACGTTCGGCAGTAAGGTATCATCCACCTGTTTTTCTCCTCAATATACAAAAAGCCCCATTAGGGGCTTTTGACTAAGATGTTTTGGTCAGATTACCAGAACAAAGTATAAAGCACCGCTAAAATGATCATAATGCCATAAGAAGCAATGTTAAATCCTTTATCTGTCACAAACATTTCGGATGTCAGACTGATGCCTCTTGGGTGGTCATCATGTTTTGATGTACTCAGACTGGTAAAGGCAATGACCGTCATAGTAAACAACAATGTGTACAGCATTTGATCCATAAATGGCATAGATAACGGCATAAATTTCAGGAATAGCGCAAATGGAATGGATGCCAGTACGCCAGTGATGGCTCCCTTACTGGTGGTTTTTTTCCAGAAAAGACCAAGAAGGAATACGGCCAGGATACCAGGGCTGACAAGACCAGTATATTCCTGAATATACTGAAATGCCTGTCCGATACCACCAAGCATTGGCGCAATAAAACAGGCGATAATCAATGCTACAATTGCGGTCAGACGACCCACATTCACCAATTTATGATCACCAGAATCAGGGGCAATATATTCTTTATAGATATCCATCGTAAAGATGGTTGCCGTTGAATTCAGCATAGATGCCAGAGAAGAAACTATCGCTGCCGCAAGCGCTGCAAAGACAATACCTTTCACACCAACCGGCAGGAACTGAGTCAACCATGGGTAGGCTTTATCAGCATGTGCTGCACTTGGTACATTCGTCATCGCCATATCACTCAGACTAGCCATTAATTCCGGACTAGAAGTAATAACGTAAGCAGCAATCCCAGGCAGTACAACCAAAAATGGTACGATCATTTTAAGAAAAGCTGCAAAAACAATACCTTTCTGAGCTTCAGGAACCGATTTAGCAGCAAGAGTACGCTGGATAATATATTGGTTAAAACCCCAGTAATACAGATTTGCTACCCAAAGACCACCAATTAAAACAGCAATACCAGGAAGATTCATAAACTGAGGATTACTTTGATCCAGTATCATCTCAAAATGGTCTGGGGCTGCAGCAACCATTTTTGACAATCCCGAGAACCAGCCATCAGAACCGCCGATGAAACCGACAGCAATATAGGTTGTCATAAATCCGCCAAGAACTAGGAAGAAAACCTGAATAACATCTGTCCAAACAACCGCAGATAAACCACCATAAATGGAATAAACCAAAGCAAAAACGGCTAGGCCAATGATCGCGTACATCAAAGGGATACCCAAAATTGTTTCAAGTGCCAAACCACCCAAATACAAAACAGACGTTAAATTGACGAAAATGTACAGAGCAATCCAGAATACAGCCAGAATAGTTTTCAACCGCTTATTAAAACGCTTTTCAACAAACTCTGGAATGGTGTAAATACCTTTATCAATGAAAATAGGCAGGAAGTACTTACCGACAATAATCAGTGTCAGAGCAGACATCCATTCATATGATGCTATCGCCAACCCGATGGAATAGCCCGAACCAGACATACCAATAAATTGCTCAGCAGAAATATTGGCAGCAATCAAAGATGCACCAACGGCCCACCAGGGTAATGATTTCCCTGCCAGAAAATAGTCTTCAGTACTTTTTTCTACGCCTTTTTTATCCCGGGAGACCCACAGGCCAACCCCGATAATGATTAAGACATAAATGGCAAAAACCATTATGTCTATAAAACTCAAACCATGATCTATGTTCGACATCATTTTGTTCCCGTTGTTATGTTTTTACCGAAGTATTGTAAACGTTTCCAAAAAGTCATTATGTAATCCTTGTCACATCTATAAAAAATGATCCTATCTATTACTTATAATCTTCATACTTATTGGAAATATAGGAAATTATCAATAAAAACAAGCATCAATAAAAAATTGTAAACGCTTTCAAATATGATTTTTTACTACATATATATATAGTAAAAACAATACATTAAATAATAATAAATTTCTGATATGTTTTGTTTTCAATAGTCTATCTGAAATATATGAAAACAATTACACATTTTATGATAATAATGACTATAAAGAAGCAAATTTAGAAAAATAAATATGTAACAGCGCACACTTAGGAAATGGAAACGAAACCATTACATTCAGTTATATTATACTGTCCGCAACAATGTGATGAGGTAAAGAATGTCAACCATAAAAGATGTAGCCAAAGAAGCCGGTGTTTCAATTGCCACCGTTTCCCGAGTCATCAATAAATCCCCGAAAGCCAGTAAAGCGGCCATCGCTTCGGTAACAGAAGCCATGAGCAAGTTAGGCTACCGGCCTAATGCGGCGGCAAAAGCATTAGTCAGTCAAAATACAAACACGGTCGGGGTATTGGTTGGAGACGTATCGGATCCTTTTTTTGGTACATTAATCAAAGCCATTGATGCCATTGCAAATGAACATGGTAAACACACCTTGATAGGCAACGGACACCACGATTCCAAAAAAGAGAGAGAAGCAATAGAACTGCTGATTAACAACCGTTGTGATGCTTTTGTTATCCATTCAAAAGCCTTAAGTGATGAGGAATTAATCAGCTATGCCAGAGAAATTAAAAGCATGGTGTTGATTAATCGCCATATCGATGAAATTGCGGATCGTTGTATCTCGCTCGATAACTTCAAAGGTTCTTATCTGGCCACTCAATACCTCATCCGCCATGGTCACAAGAAAATTGCATATGTCAGCTCAAACCATGACATCGAAGATGTGGATGAGCGTATTCAGGGATATCAGGCCGCTCTGCAAGACAATGGTATTGATCTACCGGATGGCTACATTGATTATGGCTCTCCAAGCAGTGAAGGTGGAGAAGAAGCAATGACTAACCTACTGACCAAATCGGTACAAATGACCGGTGTGGTTTGCTATAACGATAATATGGCCGCTGGCGTGTTGTCGGTTGCCCACGATAATGGCATCGCTGTTCCTGAACATTTATCGGTCATCGGTTTCGATGATGTCTTGATTGCCCGTTACGTCTACCCCCGTCTGACAACGGTGCGTTATCCCATTGAAATGATGGCAGAGAAAGCCATTAATCTGGCACTAAGATTAACAAATGATGAAGAAATAAAACCGGAACTGCTCAGGTTCTCGCCTACAGTAGTAAGGCGAGACTCTGTAATAAAATACGCCGACTAAAGCGCTCTGGTAATAAAGGTATACGAAGTCAGATGACGATAAGGTTCACCGGCGGAAATAACGCCCGTCATTCCTTTCCACTCTGAATGATTGGGGCCATCTGGCAGATATTGCGTTTCCAAAGCAATCCCGGCGTGATTGGCATACTCACCTTTAGTTCCAATGACTCCCTGAAGAAAATTGCCAGAATAGACCTGAATTGCCGGCTTAGTGGTTCTTATCTGCATTTCAAGATCACCATCGGGACTCATCAGAGACACAACAGCCCGCTGACCGTCTGTTTTCGTCTCATTCAGAATAAAGGCATGATCAAATCCACTGGCGGTCATTTGATCCTCATCTTCGAGGAAATGTTCTCCTATACGTTTTCTTTTGGCAAAATCAAACACAGTCCCTTGAGTCGGCTTACATTCCCCGGTCGGCAACATGTCTTTTTCTGTCGGTAAATAATAAGGTGCATCCATCTGCATCGAATGATCCAGACAACTTTGCAGATTATCAATACCTGACAAATTAAAATAAGCATGATTGGTTAAGTTAACCGGACACGTCTTGTCCACATCTGCCTGATAATGGATTTCCAGACGATTATCATCTGTCAGAAAATAGCGAACTGAGGCCGATAAATTGCCGGGAAATCCTTGATCACCATCAGCAGACTTCAAAGAAAACGTCACCTCCCGCTCTGATGGATTTATGATGGTCCAGCGACGTTTATCAAACCCTTTCCTACCCCCGTGAAGGGTATTTTCACCTTCATTTGTACTGACCTGAAAAGTATCACTACCGATAGTAAATCTACCGGATTTCAAACGGTTAGCAAAACGACCGACAATAGCCCCGAGAAAGGCTGTCTGACGAACATGCTCTTTCATATTTCCCGCACGAAGTAATACTTCTCTTTGTCCGGACTTCACCGGCACCGAACAACTTAACCAGGTTGCCCCAATATCCATCAGAGTCACGGTCATTCCCTTATCATTCCTAAGATGAACAAGCTGTGCTGGTTTATCATCATAGGAAGGGGTCTGCCCCATTGTATTATTCAGCGTTTCGTATAAAGAGTCTGTCATGATGTCATCCTGTTGTTATTCGACTAATCCGGCGCCATTGCGTGCCTGGCAGACATAAATGGTTTCCTGAAGTCCGGTTGCGGCTTTGTACTGAGCTTCTACCGCTTCTTTTACAACGCCAACCATGGAATCGGGGACTAAAGCAACGACACACCCACCAAAACCACCACCGGTCATTCGGACACCACCTTGTTCACCAACGGCTTTTTTCACAATCTCAACCAGCGTATCAATTTCTTTAACCGTAATCTCAAAGTCATCTCTCATTGAGCGGTGAGACTCGGCCATTAACTGGCTCATCCGGATCATGTCACCATGACGCAGAGCATCCACGGCTTCAAGTGTCCGGGCATTTTCGGAAATGACATGACGAGCCCGTCGGGCAACAACATCTGATAAACGATCGCATCCCTGTTCAAACTGCTCAATCGTGACGTCTCTTAACGCTTTTACTTCAAACAGTCTGGCAGCTTCCTCACATTGAGCCCTGCGAACATTATATTCACTGTCCACCAGTCCTCTTTTCTTATTCGAATTAATAATGACAACTGACATGCTTTCCGGCATTTCAACAGCCTGAGTCTCCAAAGACCGGCAGTCAATGAGCAAAGCATGACTTTCCTGTCCTTCAGCCGAAATAAGCTGGTCCATGATGCCACAGTTACATCCGACAAACTGATTTTCAGCCTGCTGACCATTCAGTGCAATTTCGGCCTGAGAAATAGACAACCCATATAACTCTTTTATTGTCTGACCGATAACAACTTCAAGTGCAGCAGAAGAACTCAGACCGGCACCCTGAGGGACATTACCACTCACCGCAAGATCAACACCTTTGAACTCAAGACCTCGTTCTTTTAAATACTTCACCACGCCTCGAATATAATTCGCCCACATTTTATCAGACTGAAATTCAATTTCTTTTGTAAAATCAAACTCATCTATCTTATTCTCATAATCAGCAGAAACCACTCTGACAGTGTTGTCTTCTCTTTTTGATGCCGCGACAATCACCTGATAATTAATCGCACAGGGTAAAACAAAACCATCATTATAATCAGTATGTTCTCCAATCAGATTCACCCGGCCCGGTGCCTGAATAATTTTTTCAGGTTCATAACCAAGAGTCTGTATAAACGCCGCTTTTACTGTCTGGATTAAGTCTTTCATGACGGTATTCTCATTTATCTGTAGCCATATAAGGCAAATTTATTCAATTAACCAACTCGTGTTGGTTCAACGTATTATTGTTCTTTGTAATGGATATCGCTTAAGGACCTTAAACGCTCTGCCGCCTGCTCAGCAGTCAGGTCCCTCTGGGTTTCCGCCAACATTTCATACCCGACCATAAATTTACGAACCGTGGCACTTCTCAGCAAAGGCGGATAGAAAAGCGCGTGAAGTTGCCAGTGTTCAATGCCTGAGCCGTCTTTAAAAAATGGCGCATAGTGCCAGCCCATTGAATAAGGAAAAGAACACTGGAAAAGGTTGTCATAGCGACTGGTCAGTTTTTTCAACGCCAGAGCCAGATCCGATTTTTGCTCTTCATTCAACTCACTCATGCGCCGGATATGCATTTTCGGCAATAGCAAGGTTTCAAATGGCCAGGCAGCCCAATATGGCACGACAGCAACCCAGTGCGTAGTTTCGACCACAACACGTTCAGCACTTTCCAGCTCTGCTTTGACATAATCCACCAACAGATTAGAACCATGTTGAACCTGATAAGCCCTAAGGTTCATGTCTTTTCTTTCAATTTCATTAGGCAAAAAACTGTTTGCCCAAATCTGACCGTGCGGATGAGGTTGTGAGCACCCCATTGTTTCACCTTTGTTTTCAAAGGCCTGAACCCAAAGATATTCCTGCCCCAATTCTTCCAGTTGTTCATTCCAGGTATCAATAACTCCCCGAATTTTATCAACCGGCAATTCCGGCAGTGTTTTATTGTGGTCCGGAGAAAAGCAAATAACCCGGCTTAACCCACGCGCACTCTGAGTCCTGAATAATGGATTTTCAGACTCCGGCGCTTCCGGTGTATCCGGTTTTAATGCAGCAAAATCGTTACTGAAAACATACGTTCCCTGATAGTCCGGGTTTTTGTCTCCTGAAATACGGGTATTTGTAGGGCATAAAAAACATTTTTCGTCATAAGGAGGAAGAATCTGATCAGAAGGCGCTTCATCCTGTCCGCTCCACGGACGCTTAGCCCGGTGAGGAGAAACTAATACCCACTGACCAGTTAAAGGATTGTAACGACGATGAGGATCATCAACCGGATTAAATAAATTTTTAGACATAATTACCTGACTCTAACTACTTAGAAATATGTTATTTTTTTTCATAACCATCTGGATTTTCAGACTGCCAGCGCCAGCTATCTCTAGTCATATCGGCCACATTTCGGGTCGCTTTCCAGTTCAGCTCTTTTTCGGCTTTAGCCGTGCTTGCCCAGCATTCAGCAATATCACCGGGGCGACGTGGACAAATCTGATAAGGCACAGGATGACCGCAAGACTCACTGAACGCGGAAAGCATCTCAAGAACACTTGTCCCCTTTCCGGTTCCAAGATTAAAGACATGCAAACCTTCTCTTTTACTGACTTCCCGCAACGCAGCTATGTGACCATCAGCCAAATCCATTACATGAATATAATCCCGAACGCCGGTTCCATCCGGAGTAGGATAGTCATCACCAAAAACAGACAACTTTTCCCGGCGGCCAACAGCCACCTGAGTAATAAAAGGCATCAGGTTATTCGGAATCCCTTTAGGGTCTTCTCCCATCAATCCGCTGGTATGGGCACCGACCGGATTAAAATATCGTAAAAGAGTGATACTCCAGGCAGGATCTGATGCCAGTAAGTCCTGTAAACAACGTTCAACCATCCATTTACTGGTTCCATAAGGATTCGTTGTATTACCTGTCGGTGAGGATTCAGTAATTGGAACTGTCTCAGGATCACCATACACAGTGGCCGATGAACTGAAAATAATAGATTTAAGACCCGACTTTCGCATAGCTCTGAGTAACACCAGAGTGCCATTGACATTATTGTCATAATATTCAATGGGTTTAGCGACAGATTCACCGACGGCTTTTAGGCCTGCAAAATGAATGACGGAATGAATACGGATCTGAGAAAACACCGAATCTAAAAAGCGTTCACTACGAATATCACCTTCAAAAAACCGGGGACGAATACCGGTAATAGATTCGATCCGATTCAGGACCTCAGGGTTTGAGTTAGACAAATTATCAATAATGACCGTAGTAATACCGGCCTCTATCATCTGCACACAAGTATGGCTGCCAATGTAACCTAGGCCACCTGTAACTAATACGTTCACATTCACCTCTGTTATTCAGTTGAAACAGATACGTTCTGATGACGAGTTTACCAATCTCTGCCTTTATTAATCTGTGATCAAACACTCAATGTGTAAACGTTTCCACCAAATAAAACAAATATAGATCAACCATAAAAGCCCTACCAGAGGCATAAATAAGGAAACGTTTACAGGTAAAAATAAAAAAAGCCCGCAAGTTAATGCGGGAAATCCAAGATTTAAAAAGGTGATATTTAAAAAGATGAAGTCAAAAATAGGATAACGTCAGACATTACTGAATCAGTTATAGTCTTCCGATATATCCCTCCAAAACCGCACTTCCAATACGATTCCGAAGATAGAAGCTAACAATCCGAAAACCGGAAATAACGAGAAAGTTTCTTCTGTCCGTAATAACAACGAACAGAGACAGGCAAAACTAAGAGCAGAATAAATAGTCACTCTATCTATCGATTTCATATCCACTCCGCCACTTCCTGTTAACAGACTATTAACAAATTAAAACAAAATGAAGTTAATGCCAAGAGGTTATTGAATATTTTTTCTTCATAAGTATCATCAGGCTCTCATTATCAGAAATAAGACCATCCCATGAGTATCGACCCAAAGAAAGCAACTCAAACGTTAAATGCTGAAGGTTTGCGTTGTCCAGAGCCAGTAATGATGGTCAGGAAAACCATCAGAGGTATGAGTGATGGAGAAAAACTACTCGTAATTGCTGACGACCCGTCAACCACCAGAGACATCCCAAGTTTCTGCCGCTTTATGGATCATCAGTTATTGGAAAGTCAGACAAATGAACGCCCTTACGAATACCTTATTGCAAAAGGCATCAAAACAGCCTAGTTAAATCCGTTATTCTCTCTGGCCAATGTCATTGATTTTATGCTGAAGCGTTTCTACCTGTTTTTTCAATGAACGAATTTCATTATGCATTGGGACCAGATGTTCATACCGAATCCATGCTTCTACGGTTAAACCGGTAAGAATGATGGCTCCGACAACCATCGGCAACCACATATCGGTTAATACCATCCCCAAAATAGTTAGTACCAGGCCGAATGTAAACAAGTAACTTTGCTGTTTAGGAGTCATCCCCATATAACGAACTAGCATAACTTGCCTCCTCTTCAGTAACTACTATTAACGTAGCATAAATCTGTTTTTTCCGGCGGGTATACGTCACGTCGCCGTACGAAAGCGAACACATTCTCTGCAGCTTTCAGTGTTTCCTGCCTTACAAAAAAATCACACCAAATGAAAGAGCGATAAACAACAATGCAGTGATTTTTCTGATTAATGCTAAAGGTAGTCTATCTGCAGAAAATTTCCCAATCATGACAACCGGAACATTCGCAAGCAACATTCCAAGCGTCGTCCCCACAATAACCAGGTCCAGCCCCTGAGAAAACTGAGCTCCTAACAGAGAAGTGGCAATTTGCGTTTTATCGCCAATCTCAGCAATAAAAAAAGCAACAAAACTGGCGATGAATGGACTCTTACTAACCAGCTTCCCATCATCGCCGGCTTTATCTGGAATAAGAACCCAACCGGCCATCATAATAAAACTGACAACCATCCCCCACTTCAGGATCTCAGGCGACAAATGACCGGCCACCTCAACCCCAAGCCATGCAGCTAAAGCATGGTTAACGACGGTTGCTAAAAAGATAGCGGTAATGATAGGAATTGGCCGCCCGTACCGACTTGCCAGCATCAGGGATAAAAGCTGAGTTTTATCACCAATTTCGGCCAAGGCTACCGTTGTAATTGATATAGCTAAAACGCTCACGACATGCTTCTCTGAGGCGGGATAATAATAACCATAGACAAATACCATGCCCCACCCCGGTAACATGTATCTGTCTAAGGTCTTGCAAAATCAAAGATGATGATTTCGAACGCCATGGCGATTTTGCGCCAATGATGTTGACGAACGAACGGTAACCAAAATTAAACCGTATGCTACTCCCCAAAGACAAAGCGGATTTTATCGGTCTGGCCGGTTATTCTCAAGTAAAAAATCGTGACTAACGAAGCTCATTTAAACAAAAAATGCCTGATTATGAGGCATCTTGTTTATTAACAGAAAATTTATATCCTCTAATAAAACACGATTTCCACTACTCGACAGGTCAATATATCGGTATACTTCATTGTTATTTTAATTCATTCATTACAAAAGAATCGCGCGAACCCGACTATGCAAAAATACGATATAAAAACCTTTCAGGGTATGATCCTCGCGCTGCAGGATTATTGGGCCCAACAGGGGTGTACGATTGTTCAACCATTGGATATGGAAGTGGGTGCGGGTACTTCTCACCCGATGACCTGTTTGCGAGCGCTTGGCCCGGAGCCAATGGCAACCGCTTATGTCCAGCCATCAAGACGCCCTACCGATGGCCGTTATGGTGAAAACCCTAACCGTCTGCAACATTATTATCAATTTCAGGTTGTGATTAAGCCGTCGCCCGACAATATTCAGGAACTGTACCTGGGTTCATTAAAAGTCCTTGGTATTGATCCGACGGTTCATGATATCCGCTTCGTAGAAGATAACTGGGAAAACCCGACATTGGGTGCCTGGGGACTGGGCTGGGAAGTCTGGTTAAACGGAATGGAAGTCACTCAGTTTACTTATTTCCAACAGGTCGGC
The DNA here is from genome assembly GCF_021272385.1 of Vibrio salinus. Taxonomy (GTDB): domain Bacteria; phylum Pseudomonadota; class Gammaproteobacteria; order Enterobacterales; family Vibrionaceae; genus Vibrio; species Vibrio salinus. The sequence goes on along the minus strand of NZ_JAJSDZ010000007.1, from coordinate 225,523 downwards.
GGACTGGAATGCAAACCGGTAACCGGCGAAATCACCTATGGTATTGAACGTCTGGCCATGTACATTCAGGGCGTGGATTCCGTCTACGATCTGATCTGGACGGACGGCCCGCTAGGCAAAGTCACCTATGGCGATATCTACCATCAAAACGAAGTGGAACAGTCGGCTTATAACTTTGAGCATGCGGATGTCGATTTCTTATTTGGCTTTTTCGATCAGTGTGAAAAAGAGTGTCAGCATTTACTGGGACTGGAAAAACCCCTTCCTCTGCCCGCTTATGAACGTATTTTAAAAGCGGCGCATGCCTTTAACTTACTGGATGCCCGCAAAGCCATTTCGGTAACGGAAAGGCAGCGTTATATTTTGCGTATCCGGGATCTGACAAAATCCGTTGCTGAAGCTTACTACGCATCTCGTGAAGCGCTGGGCTTCCCAATGTGCAAAAAGCAAGACAAACAGGCATAAGGGGAAGAATCATGGCTAAAGAATTTTTAATTGAGTTGGGAACAGAAGAACTGCCACCAACACAACTTCGGACACTTGCGGAAGCTTTCGCAGGTAACTTTGAAAAAGAACTCAACTCGGCAGAGCTTTCTCATGCTGGTGTAAAATGGTACGCCACACCACGTCGTCTGGCTCTGAAAGTGGCTGAATTAGCCGAATGCCAGCAAGACAAAATTGTTGAAAAGCGTGGACCGGCCATTTCGGTTGCCTTTGATGAACAGGGAAATCCGACGAAAGCAGCTCAGGGCTGGGCCCGTGGTAATGGTATAACTGTTGATCAGGCTGAGCGGCTGGTAACGGACAAAGGTGAATGGTTACTTTACAAACATGAAGTGAAAGGTCAACCGGTTCAGAACATCATTATCGATCTGGCAGCAAAAGCACTGGCCAATTTACCGATAGCAAAACCCATGCGCTGGGGTGACAAAGAAACTCAGTTTATCCGTCCGGTAAAAACCTTAACCGTATTACTGGATAACGACCTCATTGAAGGCGAGATTCTTGGTGTGCCTTCCGGCCGGACAATTCGTGGTCACCGGTTTATGGGTGAAGCCGAATTTGAAATCAACGCTGCGGATGAATATCCGGCAATTTTAGAACGCCGTGGTAAAGTCATTGCCGATTATGAAACCCGTAAAGCCACCATTATCGCTGATTCCCAGAAAGCAGCTCAAAATGTCGGTGGAAACGCCGATTTAGACGATGATTTGGTCGAAGAAGTGACCTCTTTGGTTGAATGGCCGGTCGTTCTTACCGCAAAATTTGAAGAGAAATTTTTAGAAGTCCCTTCAGAAGCACTGGTTTATACCATGAAGGGGGATCAGAAATACTTCCCTATTTATGACGATAATAACCAGCTTCTGCCAAACTTTATTTTTGTTTCTAACATCGAGTCTAAAGAACCACGCCATGTCATCGAAGGGAATGAAAAAGTAGTACGCCCACGTCTTGCCGATGCGGAGTTCTTCTTTAACACCGACCGTAAAAGCCCGCTAATCGATCGGCTTCCTCTTCTTGAAAATGCAGTTTTTCAGAAACAACTTGGTACCATTAAAGATAAAACGGACCGGATTACGGAACTGGCTGCTTATATCGCGGATCAAATCGGTGCAGATGCTGAAAAATCCAAACGGGCAGCATTACTGGCCAAATGCGATCTGATGACTAACATGGTTTTTGAGTTCACAGAAACTCAGGGTGTTATGGGTATGCATTATGCCCGACATGACGGAGAAGACGATGCCGTTGCCAATGCGCTGTACGAGCAATATATGCCACGTTTTGCTGGTGATAATCTACCGGGGAATGGCGTTTCCTCTGCATTAGCAATGGCAGATAAGTTAGACACCATCGTAGGTATCTTTGGTATTGGCCAGGCACCTAAAGGTTCTGACCCGTTTGCTCTGCGCCGCGCTTCTCTGGGTGTACTACGCATTATTGTTGAATACGGCTATCACCTGGATTTGATCGATCTGGTGGCAAAAGCAAAATCTCTGTTTGGTAGTAAACTGACCAACAGCAACGTTGCAAATGATGTTATCGACTTCATGCTCGGCCGCTTCCGGGCCTGGTATCAGGACGAAGGTTTCAGCATTGATATCATTCAGGCAGTACTTGCCCGTCATCCAACCAAACCAACGGATTTTGACCAACGGGTAAAAGCCGTTTCTCATTTCCGGGGGCTTGATGAAGCGGAAGCGCTGGCCGCCGCGAATAAGCGTGTCGGTAATATTCTGGCAAAATTTGACGGTGAGCTGTCATCACAAGTCGATTTATCCCTGCTTCAGGAAACTCAGGAAAAAACCTTAGCGGAAGAAGTTGAAGTAATGACAGAAGTACTGGAACCCGCTTTTGCTACCGGCAATTACCAGGAAGCCTTGAGTAAACTGGCTTCTTTACGTCAACCGGTCGACGATTTCTTTGATAATGTGATGGTAATGGCTGATGATGAAGCCCTTAAGAAAAACCGCCTGACATTGCTTAATAATCTGAGAAATCTATTTCTGGAAATCGCTGATATTTCTTTATTACAGAAATAATATCGTTTCTAAAATAATAATCCCCCAGATAAACCCAGCTTTCCCGCTGGGTTTTTTTATAAAAAATAATCAGCAAATTCAACACAATCTTCAAAAAGAGAGAATTAATGCTTTTCTAACCAAAAACATTCATGTATGTTTTTATTTTGCTTGTTTTTGCGAAAAATTCCCCTTTATTTATTTTAAATTAAGAAAAATTACTTTTTAGGTAACCCGTAATGCAGTTCTCTTCTTTTGGTGATAAATTTAACCGTTACTCGGGTATAACCCAGTTAATGGATGACTTAAATGATGGTCTAAGAACACCAGGAGCTATTATGCTGGGCGGAGGCAATCCAGCCGCAATTCCAGAGATGCTCCAGTATTTTGAACGAGCGAGCCAGGAACTCCTCACCAGTGGAGAACTGGTTGCTGCCATAGCGAACTATGACGGGCCTCAGGGTAAGGATGCTTTTTTGCGAGCGCTGGCCACCCTGTTCAGGGAAACGTATGGCTGGAATATCACAGAGAAAAATATCAGCCTGACCAATGGCAGTCAGAGTGGTTTCTTTTATCTGTTCAATTTACTGGCCGGAAAACAGGCAGATGGAACTCATAAAAAAATACTTCTGCCACTGGCCCCGGAATACATCGGATATGCAGACTCCGGCATCAACGATGATATTTTTGTCTCCTTTAAGCCAGAAATAGAACTGCTGGATAACCGTCAATTCAAATATCATGTTGATTTCAGTCAGTTAAAGATAGACGAATCGATTGCTGCTATCTGTGCTTCCCGCCCAACCAATCCGACAGGAAATGTTCTGACCAGTGAAGAAATTCGCCACTTGGATCAAATTGCCCGGGAAAACCAGATTCCGCTTATCATCGATAATGCTTACGGACTACCGTTTCCAAATATTATCTTTAGTGATGAAAAACCATTTTGGAATGAAAATACCATCCTGTGTATGAGCTTATCTAAAATAGGTCTGCCAGGCGTTCGCTGTGGCATTGTCATTGCCAGTGAGGAAGTGACTACTGCTTTGAGTAATCTGAATGGCATCATCAGTCTGGCACCAGGGAGCATCGGCCCGGCCTATGCCAATTACATGATAAAAAGCGGCGATCTGCTTAAACTGAGCGAAGAAGTCGTTAAACCATTTTACTACCGGAAAGCCAAACAAGCTGTGGCATGGCTACAGGAAGCAATACCTGATACCCGCTTTCGAATTCATAAACCGGAAGGTGCCATTTTTTTATGGCTTTGGTTTAATGAATTACCCATAACATCTCAGGAACTCTACCAGAGACTGAAATTGCGTGGCGTTCTGGTCATCCCGGGAGAATACTTTTTCTTTGGTCAGAAAGATCAAAACTGGGCGCACACCAGACAGTGTATCCGAATGAACTACGTTCAGGATGATGAGTCGATGAAGAAAGGCATCGCCATTATTGCTGAAGAAGTTGCCAGAGCCTATGCCGGTCTATAAACATTAAAAAGAGCGCCGGTTGAGCGCTCTTCACTACTTTATAACAAAGCGTTGCCTGTTATTGTTTTCCTTCCAGCAAGCCTTTTGTATTAATCGCAATTTTACGGGGTTGCATGGCTTCCGGAATTTCTCTTTCCAAATCCACGTGAAGCAAACCATTCTCCATTTCGGCACCAACCACTTTTACGTAATCAGCCAGCTGAAATTTACGTTCAAAATCACGCTCCGCAATACCCTGATAAATATAGGTTCGACTTTCTTCCGGTTTGCGTTCTCCTCGAACAATCAACGTATTTTCCTGCTGAGTAATGTCGATGTCTTTATCAGCAAAACCGGCGACGGCCATGGTAATACGATATTCATTGTCGGTTTTTTGCTCGATGTTATAAGGAGGATAACCCGCTGAATTATTTTTAGCCGTTGCGGTTTCCATCATATTGAAAAGACGATCAAAACCAATAGCGTTGCGATATAAAGGAGTGAAATCTACAGTTCTCATAATACTATCCTATTTAATTAAGCAATAGTGGAATGGTGTTCATTCACCAGGACATGAACCCATCCGGTTGTTTCTCAGAAACCCACTCACCTCTTCAGAGCGAAAGCGGCCATTTCCACCAGAGGCCCTTACGGCATCCTCTTCAATTACTTATATCGGGGCATAAAAATTCGTTTCAAGCATTTCTTTAAAATTTTTTCCAACTCTTATTCCGGCAGATACCATTTGATCTTTGGACAGGAATACCAATAGACTGCCTGTATACAAGTGGTTATCGGGTGAAGCCGAATGAAAAACAATCCTATTCCAGACAATCTGAAACTATTGTGCAGCTACGCCGGAAACATAACAGAATGCAGCCGAAAAATCGGTATCAACAGGCAGCAATTTACCAAATATTTAAGTGGGAAAAGCGTTCCTTCATTAAAAAATCTGCACAAAATCTGCAATTTTTTCGGAATAGAAAGTGATGAATTGATTCTTGACCCGGAACAGTTTCGTCAATTAATTTCACCGAAAACACATATTAAAAAACCAGACCAGAGCTTTAGTGAATCCACCTTAGGTGAACGCCACGCGAAACTACTCGAAAAAATGATGAACCATTCCAAACCAGAACTCGAAAAGTATTTGGGCGATTATTATTATTACTACATGACACCTTCCTACGACGGCCATATTTGCAAAGGGTTTGCAAGACTATCGCAAAAAGACGGGATTGGTTATTCGCATTTTTATGAACGAGCCAAACCAGAGCAGGCCATGCTGGACAATGCCGAGATAGGAAAATTTGTCGGGCTGGTTTTTGTTCTGGGCGAACGAATTCAAATTATTGATTATGGCGTTCATTGCCAGAGAGCACTGTCCCATACCATTCTTTATGGCGCCGCAAAAAACCAATTCGACTGGCTGTCCGGAATCACACTGGGAATACAGGGAAGAAACTCCCGCATCCCCTTTTCCTCCAGAGTGGTATTTGAAAGGCTTAATCAGAACGCTTCACTCAAAAATAAACTAAAAGATATTGGTTTATTTTCTGCCGATAGTGATGCCATTTCGCCAGCCATTGTTCGTCGTCTGAAAACCCCCTCAGATATTCAGAATCCTGACATATTTACGGCATGTGAAAATTTCTAAGCCTTTATTTATCAGTTATTATGGTGCGAGTAAGTAACCACTTCTTATTTTTTTAGATCCGGAAATGTGAGCGATCAACATTCCGGCTGTGGCCATTCTCCTGTTCGTGCGGGAAAATACAATGCCAGGCTGGGTTGCCCGTATTACCTCAATTTTATCTTCAATCGGATCAATAATTTCAGCAACAACCTGATTGGCAGCAACCTTTTCCCCGGGAAGGACATGTAGCACAACCATCCCTCCCATAGAACTGGTTAACGGCTCAACGGCATCTAAGTCCCCCGATACCGCCGACTCGACCGGAATGGGTGGTATATCTACATTGACCGCACCCTGATGGCCAAGGAAGTTCAAAATCGCCAGTGCATCATCATCGGCATATTGATGACAAACATCGGCCTGACCTTTTAATTCAAGGGTTGCGGCACAGCAGTTAAATGGCACCTTATCCCGACCAAAATGATCCTGAAGCCGCTTCCAGGTCATATCAAAACAGGAATCAAACGGACTTCCTCCGGTATCGTCGGCCAGCATATTCACCGGAGAACGGAGATAACGAGCCAGTGGTTCTATTTTCGGCCAGGAATAATGCGTACTATAGATATGGGTGATAGCTTCAAAGTCGCAGTGTAAATCAAGTATCACGTTGGCATCACAACAAAACGTCTGTAAGATTTTCTGCAAAGACTGAAGCTCGGTTTTCACAGGCATGTCATCCAAAGTATCCCGCAAAGCCTGTTTTATTTTTATCCGGTTTAACTCCGTATCGTCATCTAATACCGGCTCCAGTTTTTCAATAAGACGATCCATTGAAACCATGTAGCCACGATTGAAGTTTTGTCCGGTTTCCATATCGTAACGACCAAGGTGAACGTCCATAAGATGCTGATTTTGCCCAATAGGATTTGCCACAGGAACCAGTATAATTTCTCCTCGGATCCGGTTTTCGGCTTCCAAACGCATTAGTATCTGTTTTAGCTTCCATACCACCAGCATCCCCGGAAGCTCATCGGCATGGAGTGAGGACTGAATGTAAACTTTGGGTTCAGCTCCGGAGTGACCAAAATGAAAACTGTGTATCACCCGTTCGGTACCGGGTACCGGGGAAATCAAAGGTGTTTTTTTATGTTCCATGTCTATCTCTGTAAAAAAGGCAGCGGAAACCGGATCGTTAATCCGGCTTCTCCAATTTGAACTATTTTTTATAAAGGTTCAGATCACCAAAATATTTACGCTGAATACGGTCATACGTTCCGTCGGCATGAATTTTTCTTAACCCTTCATTAATCAGAGCCTGCATTTCTCTGTCACCTTTACGAATCGCAATCGCCGTATCAGCCGGCAATAATTTATCTTCTACCTTGGTATTTACGAACTGATGATGTTTTCCACCATCAATAAAATCAAACTGAGCCTGAAGCATATCCTGAAACGAGGCATCGATCCGGCCATTCATCAAATCAGCGTAAACCTGATCCTGATCCTGATACGTCTGGACCTGAACACCATGCGCTTCAAAACGCTGACGCACATAATTCTCCTGCATTGTTCCCTGCTGAACACCTACAACTTTCCCTTTTAACGAATCTTTCGTTGGCTTAAGTTTTAAGTCCGAACGACTTAACATTGACGAAAAACCAGACCACACCAGATCAGAGAAATCGACTTCTTTTTTTCGCTTTTCCGTAATCCCGAGAGAAGAGAAAATAGCGTCAATTTTATTCACCTTTAAGCTGGGAAAAAGTCCATCGAAGCTGGTTGGATGCCATTCACATTTTTTATTTACTTCTGCACAAATGGCGTCGCCCAACTCAATTTCAAACCCGGCAAGAGTGCCATCTGGCTTTTTATATTCAAATGGTGGGTACGTTGCGTCCACACCAAAGCGAATCGTATCCGGTTGTGCCCACAACGAGGCAGAACTGACAAGTGTTGATAAAAAAATAAGTCCTTTAAAGAATTTTTTCATTATTTGCTTCCATGAGTTTTTAGAATTAAAAAGAAAAGAATCATAACTCTACAACAGGCACAAAAATGAAGTCCATACACCGGCGTAATATCACCGAAGCATTCTGATGCAGAGTTGCGTCAACTTGCGTCACACTGTCTGTCCGATACGGCTTCGGGCAACAAAAAAGCCACTCTAACGAGTGGCCTTCATCATAAGATACCAAAAAATAAAGAGAACTATACGTCCAGGTTGGCGACTCGTAACGCATTCTCTTCAATAAAGGCCCGGCGAGGTTCAACCTGATCCCCCATCAATGTGGTAAACAATTCATCAGCACCAACCGCATCTTCAATCGTTACCTGCATCATGCGGCGAGTTTCCGGATCCATGGTGGTTTCCCATAACTGTTCAGGGTTCATTTCACCCAACCCTTTGTACCGCTGTGTTGACAAGCCTCGACGAGACTCTTTAATCAGCCAGTTTACCGCTTCCACAAACGTTTTAATTGGCTGAGTGCGCTCTCCCCGTTTAATATAAGCGCCTTCTTCAATCAAGCCGTCCAGCTCTTCATAAAGAGCCGCCAGCTGGCCGTATTCTTTAGAATTAAAGAAATCCACGCTAAGCAGATATTCATGAGAGACACCATGAGTACGCACTTTAATCCGGGGAACATACAGTTGATGCTCTTCATTAAACTCAACAGAGTAATCGTACTGACTTGCTCCGACTTCTTTGGCATTGAGCTGGTCAACCAAACGTTTGGTCCATGCCGCTACGTCAGATTCCTGTGTACCTTCTTCACGAGAAATTCTTGGAATATAAATTAACTCATTCATCAGAGTATGAGGATAGCGACGACTCATACGCTCGATCAGTTTAACCCCGGAGTTGTAATGCTGAATCAAGGTTTCCAGTGCCAGCCCGGCTGTTGCAGGAGCCGTTGGGTTAACGTGAAGCGATGCATTATCCAGAGCAATAGAAATCTGATACTGAGTCATGGCTTCTTCATCTTTAATATATTGCTCCTGCTTACCTTTTTTCACTTTATACAGTGGAGGCTGAGCAATATAAACATAGCCACGCTCAATGAGCTCTGGCATTTGACGATAGAAGAACGTCAGAAGCAAAGTACGAATGTGAGAACCATCGACATCCGCATCCGTCATGATAATAATATTATGATAACGCAATTTGTCCGGATTGTACTCATCACGACCAATACCACATCCTAATGCAGTGATAAGCGTCGCCACTTCCTGAGAAGACAGCATTTTATCAAAACGGGCTTTTTCAACGTTCAGAATTTTACCTTTAAGCGGAAGAATCGCCTGATTTTTACGGTTACGGCCCTGTTTTGCTGAACCACCAGCAGAGTCCCCTTCCACAATATACAGTTCGGAAACAGCCGGATCTTTTTCCTGACAATCCGCCAGCTTACCCGGTAAACCAGCAAGATCCAAAGCCCCTTTACGGCGGGTCATTTCACGAGCTTTACGAGCAGCATCGCGGGCTCGGGCTGCGTCAATAATTTTCGTGCATACCGTTTTCGCTTCTACCGGATGTTCAACAAGAAAATCGGATAACTTCTCACCCATGGCCGATTCAACAGCCGATTTAACTTCAGAGGAAACCAACTTATCTTTTGTCTGGCTGGAAAACTTGGGATCCGGAACCTTAACAGAAACCACGGCAGTCAATCCTTCACGGGCATCGTCGCCAGAAGTCGCCGTTTTCGCTTTTTTGGAATACCCTTCTTTATCCATATAGGTATTTAGTGTCCGGGTCAGTGCAGCACGGAAACCAGCTAAGTGTGTACCCCCATCGCGCTGAGGTATGTTATTGGTAAAACAGTAAATGTTTTCCTGGAATCCATCATTCCACTGCATGGCAACTTCAACAGAAATACCATCTTCACGTTCAACGTTAAAGTGAAAAACTTTATCATGAATCGGTGTTTTATTACGGTTCAGATGAGTAACAAACGCGCTGATACCACCTTCATACATATAATGAGCCTGTTTGTCTTTTTCACGCTCATCGATCAGATTAATCGAAACACCGGAATTAAGGAAAGACAACTCTCTCAGACGTTTTGCCAGAATTTCATATTCAAATTCTGTATTCGTAAACGTTTCATTACTTGGCCAGAAACGAATGGATGTTCCGGTTTTAGATGTTTCGCCAACAACCGCAAGAGGCGCTTCAGGAACACCATGCCGATAAGTCTGTGTATGCACAGAACCATTACGGCTGATCGTTAATACCACTTTCTCCGACAGTGCATTTACCACGGAAATACCAACGCCGTGTAGCCCACCGGAAACTTTGTAAGAGTTATCATCAAACTTACCACCGGCATGAAGAACGGTCATAATCACTTCTGCAGCAGAAACCTGTTCCTCTTCGTGCAGCTCAGTTGGAATACCTCGACCATCATCCTGTACGGAAACAGAATTATCTTCGTGTATTGTCACAATGATATCTTTACAGTAACCCGCTAATGCTTCATCTATCGAGTTATCCACCACCTCAAATACCATGTGATGCAAACCGGTTCCATCATCAGTGTCACCTATGTACATTCCTGGACGCTTACGTACGGCGTCAAGCCCCTTCAGTACTTTAATACTCGATGAATCGTAATTATTCGACATGAGTTACTCTCTCAATATTTATCCTTGCTCAACTGCGCCATGTTCCACATGGAACAATTTACTGTCAGATCCACGCATATCGCTAATCTGACCTTCAGTAATAGAGCTTACAAAAACTTGTGCGCCAGTTTCTTTTAAACAAACAGCCAGTCTTTTCCGACGAGCACTATCTAACTCAGATGCAAAGTCGTCTATCAGATAAATGCACTGCTTCCCCGTTAACGAAGTTAAATGTTGCCCCTGGGCGACACGCAGTGCGCAGACCATCAATTTAAGCTGACCTCGGGATAGAACATCCTCAACAGGAGTGCTATTCACTTTTATTCTTAAATCGGCCTTATTAGGACCACTAAAGGTGTACCCTAAAGCACAATCTCTATCAAAACTTCTTTCCAGAAGCGTTTGATAATCGGTTTCTTTTTCCCAACCACGATAATACTTTAACGTAATATCAAACTCGGGTAAAAAGTTACTGCAAATTGGTTTTGCTACCTGTGTTAACTGCGTAATATAATCACCCCGCCAGTGATCAATCAGTTCAGCCAGCACACTTAATTCTTTGTCCCAGAAGCTCAGCTCCCGGTACGTTGTTGCGGTTTTTAATAACGCATTGCGTTGTTTATTCAAACGACGAAAACGCATCCATACATCATAAAACTGGGGCTCTGTATGGAAGACTCCCCAATCAATAAAAGCCCGCCTTTGTTTCGGTCCGTCGGTTAGCAGTTCAAAACCGTCAGGGTGAATTAACTGCAAAGGCATAACCTGTGCAAGTTGGGCGAGTTTCTGTCCTGACTGACCGCCTATTTTAACCTCTGTTGACCCATCACGCTGCTTATTAATGCCGATGGGTACTTCAAATTGGTCCGAGTTCAAAAATTTGCCATGAACAAACAGCTCCGGCGCTTCATTTTGTATCACCCGTCCCGTGACAGAACTACGAAATGACCGCCCATGCCCCAGCATATAAACGGCTTCAAGAACGCTGGTTTTACCACTCCCATTCGGTCCGATAAGAAAGTTAAAGCCTGATGATAATGACATATCACAGGCTTTAATATTTCTAAACTGATGAACCATGAGGCGAGATAAAGGCATACTAAAGACGTATCGGCATCACCACGTACATAGCACTGTCATCATCCACATTTTCAATCAATGCACTGGCATTAGGATCTGACATTGTGATTCTTACTTTTTCACAACGTAATGTGTTCAATACATCCAATACGTAGCTAACATTAAAACCTATTTCTATCGCTGCGCCTTCAAATTCGACGTCCAGAATTTCTTCTGCTTCTTCCTGCTCAGGGTTATTCGCCGTGATGCGCATTTCCTGCCCATCAATATTTAAACGAACACCACGAAATTTTTCATTCGATAAAATCGCCGCACGCGTAAAAGCCTGACGTAGTATATCACATTCAGAAACCAAGGTTTTATTTGTATTCTGAGGTAAAACCCGACGATAGTCCGGGAATCGGCCATCAATCAGTTTTGACGTAAAAACAAACTGATTGACCTGTGCCCGTATGTTTGAACTTCCGATTTCAAGAGTCACCTGTTCATCAGGCTGATCCAGCAATTTAACCAGCTCCAGAATCCCTTTACGGGGAACGATTATCTGATTATTTTCCAAAGCCTGAGGCAAACTGGCCTGACTTACAGCCATCCGGTGACCGTCAGTCGCTACTGCCCTGAGAATCGTATCATCAATATCAAAAAGCATCCCATTCAGAAAATAACGTACATCTTGATTTGCCATTGAAAATTGCGTTTTTTCGATAAGAGACTTCAGCTCAGACTGAGGAAGAGACAAAGAAACATCACTTTGCCAGTCTTCGATATTAGGAAAGTCGCTCGCCGGCAGTGTTGCCAGTGAAAACCGACTTCTTCCTGACAACATCTGCAAACGATCATTTTCCAGTAACACTGAAATTTCAGCATCATCAGGAAGGCCACGACAGATATCCAGGAATTTTCTGGCAGGAACCGTCACACTACCCGGTTCAATATCACCATCCAGTTCAATTTGAGCAATAAGCTCAACTTCTAGATCCGTAGCAGTAACAGACAATACCTGATTTTCAACATTAAGCAGTAAATTCCCAAGAATGGGTAACGTTGCGCGACCACCAATCGTACCGGATACCTGCTGCAATGGTTTAATAAAATGACTTCTTGCAATTGTAAATTTCATATTGAGGTCTTATTGCTACCTAAGTTAATCATTCGTTCAGATCGATAATACGGTTTCTTACGAAGAGAGTGTCCGAATCAGGTTGGAATAATCCTCTTTTATATCGTGACTTTCTTCTCTTAACTGCTCTATTTTACGGCAGGCATGCAACACAGTCGTGTGGTCCCGACCTCCAAAAGCATCTCCAATTTCAGGCAAACTGTGGTTTGTCAGTTCTTTTGCTAACGCCATCGCTAACTGACGAGGCCGGGCAACCGAACGGGAACGACGCTTTGACAATAAGTCTGCCACCTTAATTTTATAGTATTCCGCTACCGTTTTTTGAATATTATCGATAGTAACCAGCTTTTCCTGTAATGCCAACAAATCCCGCAACGCTTCGCGAACAAAATCAATCGTGATAGGACGTCCGGTAAAATTCGCATTAGCGATAACCCGGTTCAAAGCACCTTCGAGCTCCCGGACATTGGAGCGTAAACGCTTCGCAATAAAAAAAGCCACTTCATCTGCCAGATGAATCTGATGATCTTCTGCTTTTTTCATCAGAATAGCGACCCGGGTTTCAAGCTCAGGTGGTTCAATCGCCACCGTTAATCCCCAACCGAAACGAGATTTTAAACGATCTTCTACCCCGCTGATTTCTTTTGGATAGCGATCCGACGTAAGAATGATCTGCTGGTTACCTTCTAACAAAGCATTAAACGTATGGAAAAACTCTTCCTGCGAACGCTCTTTATTAGCAAAAAACTGAATATCATCGATCAACAAGGCATCAACACTGCGGTAATAGCGTTTAAATTCTTCAATCGCATTATTTTGCAATGCTTTAACCATATCCTGAACAAAACGTTCAGAATGCATATAAACCACTTTCGCATTAGGATTATTGTCAACAATGGCGTTACCTACTGCGTGCAGAAGGTGCGTTTTACCTAACCCCGTACCACCATAAACAAAAAGAGGGTTATAAGCGGCACCCGGATTATCAGAAACCTGTTTTGCCGCAGCCAGTCCTAACTGATTCGATTTACCTTCAACAAAGTTATCAAACTTATGCTTCGGATTCACATTTGAGCGATAGTTAATAGAAACAGGCGCAGAATCATCATCCCATGTCTTATTTACCGGTTTTCGGGCCTGTAATTGGGCGGGCGCAGACGATTCGGCCGCAACATCAGCCCGAGTTCTGACCGGTTCTGGTTTCGGAGCTGACGCAACAGGGCGGCTTCCTACTTCAAAACGCAAATTTGGAATGTCGTTACCACAATGCTCTTTTAATAAACGATTTATATTATGCAGATATTTATCTCTGACCCAATCTAATACAAAACGATTAGGAGCAAACAAAGTGAGAGTATTGTCATTGAGTTCCGATTGAAGAGGTCTAACCCACATACTGAATTCTGTTGCAGGTAGCTCTTCTTGAAGCTGTTGCAAACATTGCAACCAAAGCGAAGATGACACGTATCCCCCACTCTAAGTAAATGATCATTAAAGAAGGTCGATTTTACCTGTTGATAACTAAGATCGCCAGCAATAGATCCTAGTTATATTCACATTGATCCGGGTTATTCACATTTTTTTTGCCTTTTTTACGCTGGTTATCACATTTCGATCATAATTTACCCACAAAGTTCTCCACATATCCAATGATCATGCAAAGTTATCCCCAGACGCATATTTATTAGTTATGACCCATAACCGATAGTTATTTATCCTTATTGATAAATTCAATATAAAATAATTCCCTGTTCTAGTATGGAGAAAAACATGAATAAATGGTTAAAAGTAGCGGTTGCGGTATTAGCATTTACCACAATGAGTATTCAGGCAGCTACAGAAATAAAAGTCGGCATGTCTGGCCGTTATTTTCCTTTTACTTTTGTAAAGCAAGATAAACTACAAGGCTTTGAAGTCGATATCTGGAATGAAATTGGTAAAAGAAACCATTACAAGGTGGAATTCGTTACCTCAAATTTTGCTGGATTATTTGGGCTACTGGAAACCGGCCGTATTGATACCATTTCAAATCAAATTACGATCACCGATGCCCGCAAAGCAAAATATCTGTTCTCTGATCCTTATGTTATCGACGGAGCCCAGCTAGCTGTCCGTAAAGGCAACAACAGCATTCACTCTCTTGCTGATCTGAAAGGAAAATCTGTTGCGGTTAATTTAGGTTCAAACTTTGAACAGTTACTACGTAAATACGATACAAACAACGAAATAAATATCAAAACTTACGACTCAAGTTTTGAACAGGATGTTGCTCTTGGCAGAGTTGATGCTTTCGTTATGGATCGTCTGTCTATTCTTGAGGTTATCAATAAATCGGGATTGCCACTGCAGCTTGCTGGTAAACCATTTGAAACCATTGAAAATGCATGGCCTTTCCTGAACAATGAAAGAGGTAAGGAATTGCGCGATCAAACCAATAAAGCGCTGGCTTCAATGAAACTGGATGGCTCGCTTTCTAAAATTTCCATAAAGTGGTTTGGTACTGACATTACGAAAAAGTAATCGACATTCTAATACAGATAAATAAACCCACTGTCTTTTGTCGATAGTGGGTTTTCTCATTATTAAATAATCTCAACAACCGGGTACGTTATGAGTTTTGATTTCGAATACATGCTTTCATTAATGCCGATTTTGTTTAAATATCTCAGCACAACAATGGAGCTTGCCTGCTGGGGGATGGTTTTTTCAGTTATTCTATCGGTCATTCTGGCAAATATACGGATATTTAAAATTCCCGTACTCAACCAGCTTTGCCAATTGTATATCAGCTTCTTTCGCGGCACTCCGCTACTGGTTCAGCTGTTTCTGCTTTACTACGGATTACCTCAGATTTTTCCTGTACTTATCGGGCTCAATGCCTTCAGTGCAACGATTCTCGGCCTGACACTTCACTTTGCTGCGTATATGGCAGAGACAATAAGAGCAGCCATCATCAGCGTCGACAGAAGCCAGATGGAAGCCAGTCTCTCTGTTGGAATGACAACGGGGCAGGCGATGAGACGAATTATTCTTCCTCAGGCCAGCCGTATCGCTTTACCATCCCTGATGAACTACTTCATCGACATGATTAAATCAACGTCACTGGCTTTCACCCTTGGGGTGGCAGAAATCATGGCAAAAGCTCAGATGGAAGCATCTTCAACATTTAAATTTTTCGAATCTTTTCTCGCGGTTGCTCTTATTTACTGGGGATTAGTGGTCATCCTGACGCACATACAGACCTGGGCTGAAACCAAACTCAATAAGGCGTATTCACGATGATTAAAATTGAAAACATTCATAAGCGCTTTGGTAACGCTGAAATTCTGAAAGGCATCAACTTAGACATAAAACCGGGAGAAATTATCGTTATCATTGGCTCAAGTGGTACCGGTAAGTCAACACTACTGCGCTGTATCAACTACCTGGAAAAAGCCGACAAAGGCATCGTCTCAATTGGCGATATTTCCGTAGACAGCGAATCACCGGCAAAATCTGAAATCTTATCTTTACGGCGAAAAACCGGCTTTGTTTTCCAGAATTATGCCTTATTTT
Source organism: Vibrio salinus (assembly GCF_021272385.1). Classification (GTDB taxonomy): domain Bacteria; phylum Pseudomonadota; class Gammaproteobacteria; order Enterobacterales; family Vibrionaceae; genus Vibrio; species Vibrio salinus. The sequence goes on along the minus strand of NZ_JAJSDZ010000007.1, from coordinate 209,512 downwards.
CGCATCTGACCGCCAAGCAAAACATTGCTGAAGGGCTGATTACCGTTCAGGGCAGAAAGAAAGAAGACGCTTACCAACAGGCACAAACGATTTTAGACAACATTGGTCTTGGGGATAAAGCCGATCAATACCCTGCCTCTCTCTCTGGCGGACAACAGCAGAGAATTGGAATTGGCAGAGCCATGGCACTAAAACCTGAGCTGCTCCTGTTTGATGAACCTACGTCAGCACTGGATCCGGAGTGGGTTAGCGAAGTCCTGACGTTAATGAAGAAACTGGCCAAGGATCATCAGACCATGCTGGTGGTCACCCATGAAATGCAGTTTGCCAGAGAAGTGGCAGACCGGGTGATCTTCATGGCGGAAGGAAACATCGTCGAACAGGGTCCTCCACAAGATATCTTCAATAATCCACAGGATATCAGACTGAAAAAATTTTTAAATCAGGTTGGGATCGAACAATGATCCTTGAGAATTTACTGGCAGCGCGTATAATCCATCGACCGGATTTGGTTGCTTTGTGTCAGTGAATTACCACTGAGCATTACCATGGTAATCATTGACACTCACCCTGTCTCTGATTACAATTCCGCCTCTTTGTTGAGAGGCGTCGGAATGTGCTTCTTTATATAATAGAGAACACCAAACCCACGCCGGGTTTAAATTGAACCTAGAAACTACTGATCAGTAAGGTAAATACAATGAAACGCACTTTTCAACCTACAGTTCTAAAGCGCAAACGCACACACGGTTTCCGTGCTCGTATGGCGACAAAGAACGGTCGTAAAGTTATTAATGCACGTCGTGCAAAAGGCCGTGCGCGTCTTTCAAAATAATCGATAGTTTATTTTGAATAAGCACGCTTTTAATCGGGGGTTACGTTTGCTAACTCCCGAGCATTATCAACATGTATTCCAGCAAGCTCACAGTGCTGGCTCCCCTCATTTTACCATCATTGCCAGAAATAATGCCCTATCTCATCCAAGACTGGGATTAGCCGTTCCTAAAAAGCAAATTAAGACTGCCGTTGGCCGTAATCGTTTTAAACGGTTGGCACGTGAAAGTTTTCGCCTTAAACAGCACCAGCTTCCAAGTAAAGACTTTGTCGTAATTGCGAAAAAAAGTGCTCAGGAACTCAGCAATGAAGAAATGTTTAAATTGTTTGATAAGTTATGGCTGCGCCTATCTCGCCCCTATCGTGGTTAGCCATCGGAGTGGTTTATCTCTATCGATGGATAATTAGTCCACTTATTGGACCACGATGTCGTTTTACTCCAACCTGTTCACAATACGCCATAGAAGCGTTAAAAGTTCACGGTTTTGTAAAAGGATCTTGGTTAACAGGCAAACGTCTATTAAAATGCCATCCTCTAAATGAGGGAGGGTATGACCCCGTTCCACCAAACCAAAAACAAGACAGAGATAAATAACGATGGATTCTCAACGTAATATCCTGTTAATCGCTTTGGCTCTGGTCTCTTTCTTACTATTCCAAAAGTGGCAAGTAGCGAAGAATCCAGCACCAGAGGCGGTTGAACAGGCTCAAACCAGTAACTCAGCACCGGCTTCTACTAATTCGGTACAAGAGTTAGCAAGCCCTGTTGTCGCTCAGCAGGAAGCGGGCAAATTAATTACAGTCAAAACAGACGTATTAACCTTAAAAATTAATACCGTTGGTGGTGATGTTGTATCAGCCAATCTGAATAAATACGATGCAACCCTTAACTCACATAGCCCATTTACATTGCTTACAGATACCTCCGACCACCAGTTTATCGCACAAAGTGGCTTAATTGGTCCTCAGGGTATTGACCGCAGTAACGGTCGTCCGACGTACTCTGTTACCAAAAGTGAATTTGATTTAGCAAATGGTCAAAATGAACTGAAAGTTCCTCTGACTTATCAGAAAGATGGCATTACCTATACAAAAACGTTTATTTTTAAACGCAGTAGTTATGCAGTGAATCTTGATTACACTGTGGACAATAAATCAGGTCAAAATGCTCAGGTTGGTATGTATGCCCACCTTCGTCAAAGCTTAGTTGAATCAAAAAGCCATTTAGCCATGCCAACCTACCACGGCGGTGCTTACTCAACAGAAGATACTCGCTATAAAAAATTCAGCTTTAGTGATATGCAAGAGCATAACCTGCACAAAACTCTGGCGAACGGACAGGGTTGGGCTGCGATGATTCAACACTACTTTGCCGTAGCGTGGATTCCCCGCAGTGCACCAGATACAAAATTGTTCTCCCGTGTAATAGGTAATGTAGGCGATATTGGTATTCAGGAACCAAACAAAACCATCGCAAATGGCCAGACAGCCAAGTTCAATGCAACACTTTGGGTAGGACCTAAACTGCAGTCTCAGATGGCGGCAACAGCACCAAATCTTGATCTTGTTGTTGATTATGGCTGGTTGTGGTTCATTGCGAAACCACTACATATGCTTCTGTCATTTATTCAAACGTTTGTCGGAAACTGGGGTGTTGCCATTATCTGTCTGACATTCCTTGTTCGTGGTGCTATGTATCCACTGACAAAAGCACAATACACATCAATGGCTAAAATGCGCATGCTTCAGCCTAAAATTCAGGCAATGAAAGAACGTATTGGCGATGACCGTCAGCGCATGAGTCAGGAAATGATGGCTCTGTACAAAGAAGAAAAAGTGAATCCTCTTGGTGGCTGTTTCCCTATCGTATTACAGATGCCAATCTTCATTTCTCTGTACTGGGCACTAATGGAATCCGTAGAACTGCGTCATTCACCATTCTTCGGATGGATTCATGACTTGTCTGCTCAGGATCCTTATTACATTCTTCCTATCTGTATGGGTATCAGTATGTTTATGATTCAGAAAATGAGTCCGACAACAGTCACTGATCCAATGCAACAGAAGATCATGATGTTTATGCCTCTGGCATTCAGTGTATTCTTCCTGTTCTTCCCATCCGGTTTGGTTCTTTACTATTTCGTATCGAATATTGTAACACTGGTTCAGCAGACTCTGATTTATAAGTCTCTGGAGAAAAAAGGGTTACACTCCTCGAAGAAATCCAAAAGTTGACCATAAATTATTTGAATGAAAGGCGACCGGATGGTCGCCTTTTTCTTTTTCATTGCTACAATGTCGCTAAAACTTATTACTTCAGTTTAATTTTATTATGACAACAGACACTATCGTTGCACAGGCAACGCCACCAGGCAGAGGTGGTGTAGGCATCATTCGCGTATCCGGCCCAAAAGCCTCCGATGTTGCTCTGGCCATTACAGGCAAGAGCCTTCGTCCACGTTATGCCGAATATCTTCCCTTTACATCGGAAGACGGAACGCAACTGGATCAGGGCATTGCCTTATTTTTCCCTAATCCTCATTCTTTTACGGGAGAAGACGTTCTGGAATTACAAGGGCATGGTGGTCCTGTTGTCATGGATATGTTGATTAAGCGGATTCTCTCGGTTCCGGGAATCCGGCCGGCCCAACCGGGCGAATTTTCCGAACGGGCTTTTCTGAATGACAAACTCGATCTAGCACAAGCCGAAGCCATTGCGGATTTAATTGATGCCAGTTCTGAACAGGCAGCCCGGTCAGCGTTGAAGTCCCTTCAGGGGAAATTTTCAGAAAAAATCAATACTTTGGTAGAATCGCTGATTCATCTGAGAATGTATGTGGAAGCCGCCATCGATTTTCCGGAAGAGGAAATTGATTTTCTTGCCGATGGAAAAGTCTCAGGGGATTTGCAATCCATCATTGATGAACTGAATCATGTCAGACAGGAAGCCAGTCAGGGCGCCATCATGCGTGAAGGAATGAAAGTAGTGATTGCCGGTCGTCCTAACGCTGGAAAGTCCAGTTTACTGAATTCACTGTCTGGCAAAGAATCCGCTATTGTCACTGAAATAGCAGGCACAACCAGAGACGTATTAAGAGAACACATCCATATCGATGGTATGCCGCTTCACATCATTGATACAGCAGGGCTTCGTGAAGCATCTGATGAAGTAGAACGGATAGGTATAGAAAGAGCCTGGGACGAAATAAAACAAGCTGATCGTGTACTATTCATGGTTGATGGAACCACAACAGAAGCGACAGATCCAAAAGAAATCTGGCCTGACTTTGTTGATCGCCTGCCAGACAATATGGGTATGACCATCATTCGTAATAAAGTTGATCAAACCGGTGAAACAACCGGGATCTGCCATGTCAGTACTCCGACTCTAATCAGTCTGTCTGCAAAAACCGGTCAAGGCATTGAGGCATTAAAAAACCACCTGAAAGATTGTATGGGCTTTCAGGGAAGTCAGGAAGGAAGCTTCATGGCCCGTCGCAGACATTTAGATGCTCTGGAAAAAGCCTCCGAACATCTGCACACAGGACAGGATCAACTCGAAAGTTACATGGCTGGTGAAATTCTGGCAGAAGAACTTCGCATTGCCCAACAATACCTTAATGAAATCACCGGTGAATTTAGCTCCGATGATTTATTGGGACGAATTTTTTCATCATTTTGTATTGGAAAATAAAACCAAACGGGCTGAAAGGCCCGTTTGCATTTGTTCTTCTATCAAAAAATTATTCAGCCGCCCTCTTCCAAATATTACCCCTGCATCTTATTCAGAAGAATCTGCCGGGCATGCGCAACACGTACCTGTCGTAAGGCTCCGGGCAACCAAATCAGATAATAGTGAATATCATGGGTACCAACGGGCGATGGAATCTCTACCAGCTCATGCCGGGCTATTTGATCTTTACAGAGAAATTCCGGCATCACTGACCAGCCGAAACCTTTACACAACAATTTTCTTTGCGCCCGCAAATCCTGGCTGACAACAGAAGGAGTTAAGTGATCCGCACTGATATGATTTTTTTTAAGCCAGCGTTCAATCAATGACAGTTCTAAATTATAGGCAAGCATCGGTTCAGAACGAATCGCTGCAGAAAAATCATCAGACTCCGAAATACGCTTTGCAACATCTGGTGAGGCAACCGGTAATATCCGGCTGGTAAAAATTTTCTCACTCTTAAGCCGGTTGTCCATCACCGGATGAGCTGATAATCCCAAATCACAGTGTCCTTCCAGCAACATACTGGTCACCAGAGCACCATCACCTGAGTTCATGCGTATTTTTATTCCGCTCTCAAGAAGAGGCAGCAATTGCTCACTCAATATTTCCGCCATAAAGTCGGCATGACCAACAACCTGCAATACCCCGGAAATATCCATGGAACGAGCCTTCGCCGAGGTTAAAGCCGCTTCCGCGGCATCCAGTTTATCTCCGATATCATTCGCCAGCTCATCGGCAGCGAGCGTGGGTTCCACTCCCGCAGAAGACCGCTCAAACAATGGCCGCCCAATGGCAACTTCCAGTCCGGCAATATGCTGAGAAACGGCAGGTTGCGTCAGGTTGAGTGAACGGGCAGCACTGCTGATAGAACGCTGTCGGTACACTTCAATAAACGTTCGCATTCTGGAGAGAGACATAACATTATCCCATAAATAAATTTATACCCTCGACAAAATAGCATTGTTACCTATGGTTTTCAATTACCTTTACTATGTATCCCATCGACGAGCAACGACCAGAAACGATTGAGACATTCTGGTTGACAGACCCTACAGAAAACGAAGGCACACAGAATGACAGCAACAATCGAAACAGAACTGCAGCAGCGTCTGCAGGACATGAAAAAACAACACCTGACTGCCGGACCTGCGGATTTAGCTCTGCGTCAGGATCGCCTGAATCGCTGCATCCGGTTAATCCGTGAAAACCATCGTAAACTCACCGATGCCATGAGTGAAGACTTCGGCCACAGAAGCCCTTATCAGGCTTTGGTCGCGGATATCCTGACCACAATCAATTTGTTGAAAGACGCCATTGAGCAGTTACCACAGTGGATGGCCTCTGAAAAGGTCAGCGCACCGGATCCGGAAATGCAAGCGACCATCATGTATCAGCCACTTGGCGTGATCGGTGTTATCAGCCCATGGAACTTTCCGATTAACCTGGCATTCGGACCACTCGCTGGTGTGTTTGCAGCCGGAAATACCGCGATGCTGAAACCTTCGGAACTGACCCCTCGCACCTCAGATTTGCTGGCGGAACTGGTTGGAAAATACTTTGGCCCCGACGAACTGACCGTTGTCCTCGGTGATGCCAGTGTCGGCCAGGCGTTCAGTGCCCTGCCCTTTGACCATCTGGTCTTTACCGGCAGTACTACCGTTGGAAAACATGTCATGCGTGCTGCGGCGGAAAATCTGGTTCCGGTCACCCTGGAACTTGGCGGAAAATCACCGGTAATGATTGCTGAAGATGCCGATCTGACCAAAGCGGCGGAACGGACGCTAACCGTGAAAACATTTAACTCAGGGCAAATCTGCCTTTCTCCGGATTATGTACTGATGCCTGAGACCCGGCTTGACGAATTTATCGACATCTCCCGGCGCTTTATCCAGACGGGTTTTCCGCAGATACAACAGAATACGGACTACACGGCCATTATCAGTCCGAGACATTTTGATCGCTTGGTCGGATTACTGGACGATGCTCAGAAAAAAGGAGCTCAAATTATCTACCTGGGTTCAGATAACGAGCCGGCATTTGATGCGGAAACGAGAAAAATAGCACCGCATCTGGTCATTGGTGTCACCGAAGACATGGCCATCATGCAGGAAGAAATATTCGGTCCGCTGTTACCAGTGAAAACGTACACCAATGAACAGGAAGCCATTGATTACATTAATACGCATCACAAACCGTTAGCAGCATACTACTTTGGCGAAAATACCGAAAAACAGCAGGCATTCACGCATGGAACCACCTCTGGTGGACTGGTCATCAACGATGTCATGACACATGTATCTGTAGACACCCTACCCTTTGGCGGCGTCGGTCATTCAGGAATGGGGGCTTATCACGGTATTCATGGTTTCCGCCAGTTTTCTCATGCCAGAGCGGTTGTTGTACAAAGTGATGCCGGTCTGTCAAATTTACGCCTTCGCGCGCCATATCAGGAAAAGCAAACTCAGGCAGAAGCGCTATTAACGCTTTAAAACCGATTATTTTTTATAAATACACGAATAAATACGAATAAAAAGAGAAGGTAAACGATATGAAAATTCTAATGGTAGTGACTTCACACGATCAATTAGGCGATACCGGAGAAAAGACCGGATTCTGGCTGGAAGAATTTGCCGCCCCTTATTATACCTTTCTTGACGCTGGCGCTGAGATAGTCGTCGCGTCACCCAAAGGGGGTCAGCCTCCACTGGATCCGAAAAGTGATTTACCGGATTTCCAGACACCGGCAACAGAACGCTTTAAACAGGACGAGCAGGCGCAGCAGGTACTTGCCAACACGGTTAACCTGTCCGGTATGCAATCCGACGATTTTGATGCCGTTTTCTATCCGGGTGGTCATGGTCCTTTATGGGATCTGGCAGAGTCAGAGAAATCGATTGAACTGATCCGGTCTTTTGAGCAGTCCGGCAAACCGGTCAGCTTTGTCTGTCACGCACCCGGTGTTTTGAAAAACGTCAAAAATTCTGCCGGTGAACCGTTCATTAAAGGTCGCAAAGTCACCGGCTTTACCAATACAGAAGAAGAAGCCGTTGAATTAACGGAAGTGGTTCCCTTCCTGATTGAAGACGAGTTCATCCGTCTTGGTGGCCTGTACGAAAAGGGAGCAGACTGGATGCCATACGTGGTTGAAGACGGTTTGCTCATTACCGGACAAAACCCAGCCAGTTCTGAAGCCGTCGCACAGACGCTTCTCAACAAACTGAACTAATTTCATTATTTCTGTCGTTGGCCAGTGTGCACCGTGAGTGCACACTGGCATCAAAAGGTTTAAGCACCCCAAATGAAACACGATATCTATGCGTATATCACTACCTCTGTTTTAGCCGTTGCCATTGGATTCAGCGCATTTCTGGTCATCAGTGATAACAAAATGCCATTTACCACTCAGGCCACAGTCAAAACGACCTCTGTGGATGTGGTACCGGAAGTCAGTGGATACATCAGCCAGATGATGGTTAAAGAAGGACAACCCGTCACTAAGGGAACACTTCTTTTTCAGATCGATCAACAAAACTATCAGATCGCCCTGCAAAAAGCGCAGGCAGCAGCCAGAAAAAGTAACAGTCAGTGGAAACAGGCCCGTCGTTATTCACAGCGAATTCAGTCTCTGAGCACTCATTCCTCCGTCAGTCAGGAAACGCTGGATGAAGCACAGGCTGAAGCCCGGATAGACAAAGCAACCATGCTTGCTGCACAAGCCGATCTTCGTCTTGCCCAACTGAACCTTAACAGGACAAATGTCTATGCACAGGATTCCGGCGTTGTGACCAATCTCACCTATCGTCCCGGAATGTACGTCACTCCGGCGAAATCCGTCATCCATCTGGTCAGCCATCAAAAAAAATGGATCGAGGCCGATTTTGCCGAAAAAGGGTTACAGGTGTTGTCACAACATCCAACCGTCAATATCGTTTTTGACGCCTATCCAAACCAGCTGTTTCACGGAAAAATCATTTCCGTCGATTCCGCCATTCAGTCTGGTGTAAACCCTCAGAATCAACTGGCTGACATTAAGAATGAAAGCCGGTGGATCCGTCCTCAGCAAAAAGTGCGGGTCAGGATTGAAAGTCATCTTCCCAAAAATATCATTGCCGGCAGCCGTGCCAGTGTGATGGTAAAAGATCATCATCGCATAGCGGATATCTGGATGACCCTGTTAAGCTGGATGAGATTTATCTACTGATGCGTGAATTGTTCAGAAAAACGCTGATTATCATTATTTGTCTGATGCTAAGCAAAATGCTTCATCTTAACGTCAGTGTTTACCTGGTTTTGTTTGGGGTTGTCGTGGCAAACACCCAATACTCCCGTCATACCTGGGTATTATTATTCTCGATGCTCCCTCCGGTATCCGCTGCCGTCGGAGCTGTCCTTATCAACCAGATTTTCGCTTCCCATCCCTTTATCATCTGGACAATTTGCGTCGTTTATTTTGATTACACCCGCCGTCAGTGCACAACCAACATCCAGATCAGAAGAGCAACCCTTCCCCTGTTCATGATCATTTTTATCAGTACCTACAGCAGCAGTATTGATCGGGTCGAAATGATCCCGTATATCATCCGCGATGTCATTTTCAGTGCCTTACTGGTTGCTCTGGTGGCAAGCATGGTCAATCATCTGATTCCGGTGCGGGCCACACCGCAACAGATAAAAGTCATTCGCTTACCCGTTACCGGTTCAGACCGGTTGAAAATGCTGTTACTGGTAGGGGGCGGACTGGCCTTTATTATGATTAATGAAGTGACAAGTGCTGTATTTTGCCTTGTTCCTCTGATTACCTCGGCAATGCAACCGACCCATGATTTCATGAAAAGCCACTCAAAAAGTAAGATGTTATCTCAAATCGGTGGATGTAGTCTGGCGGTGGTGATGTCCATTGTCTATTCGGGCACTGAAATCAACCTGTTTACCTACCTTATTGTCTCTTTTATTCTGGTGTATACCATTCTGTACTGGATAGCGCACTCTACCGTAGATAGCCGGGCTATTCATACTGACGCTCTGATGGGCTTTTTAATCCCTTATCAGTTGTATGTTGCAAAATACGGCAATGATTTCGGGTTAACGTCCATTGCTCTCAGAGCGACAGAACTGATGATTGCTTTACTGATTATTTATGCCTGTGCCTACTGGCTTGACCGGTTTTCATCCAATGAATAAACACGTTCAATACATTTACAACGGCATTACCCGGTTTCTGCCAAGTGTTTTCGCCTGATACAGCAACTCATCGGCCTTACCTATATTGACAGCCAGAGACAAAGATGCATCGTATTCGGTCACCCCAAAAGAAGCCGTCACGTTTGAGACTAACTGTCCGGACTTTCTGTCTTTGATTCTTAGCTTTTCAATGCTTCTCCTCAGAGTATCCGCCAGTTGACGGGTACTTCTCAGTTTTTTGTTAGGGACGATGATGGCGAACTCCTCACCTCCATATCGGTAAACCTGATAGCCGTTTTCAGAAGGTGAGACTCGCTTAGCCACGACTTTTAAAACACTGTCCCCAAACAAATGACCGTAGTTATCGTTTAACTGTTTAAAATGATCAATATCCAAAATAATCAGGCTAAAAGGCACCTCTGTCTGAATAAAAGTCAGGATATCCTGATCAAAAGCCCGGCGGTTACCCACTCCGGTTAATGCATCCGTTAATGCAGAATGCTGAAGAGAAGAAAGCTGTTCTTTCAGTTTATTGATTTCTTCTGATGCAGAGCTCAAGCTTGAGTTTAAAAAATGAGCAGAATGTCTTATTTCTTTTGATTCAGAAATCAGTTGCCGAACAAGGAACATGACTTCATCCAGTGACAATTTTTCCCGGTCTGCTTTTTCCAACTGAGAAAAGCTCTTATCCATCAATTGAGAAAAGCTTTGAGTATCATTCGATACATCCGTCATTGAACTGGAAAGTTCCTGAAGCATAACTTCAATATTTTTACGTAAGCTTTTCAAATCTGCTTCAGATTTAGAGGCAATATAACGCTGGTATAATTCATCATTGATCGTCGGTGGACAATGCCCCAAACTATCCAATGTATCATCAATCTCCTGATTTAAATCCGGATCAGAATTTTCCACGTAGGTATACCACAAGGCATAATTCTGTGGAGAAGGCGATACCCCGTTTTTTACCATTAACGGTATGGCTTTTTTAAAATTTAATTGTACTTTTTTCGATTCTTCTTCATTCATCATTGCGGCTTTCACTCAACGTCTCTTAATCATCAGTTTAACGGATAAAAACAAAAAGACGGATCTTTTCAGACAAGATAAAAGGCCCTCAATCCCTTAAACTTACACCAATATTTTCAAAATCCAGTGTAATCATATATTCTTTCTACATGAGATTAATTCTTATCATTAGCAAGGAATACTATGATTCATATTATAACAGGTAGTACTCTGGGTGGTGCCGAATACGTAGGCGATCACCTCAGTGAATTGCTTGAAAGTCAGGGCTATGAAACCAACATTCATAATCAGGCGGTTTTAAAAGATATCCCGGCAGACAGTATCTGGTTAATTGTAACATCAACCCACGGTGCCGGTGACTACCCCGAAAATATACAGTCTTTCATAAACGAACTAATGGCTACGCCACCAAAAACATCTGAATTGAAATTCGCTGTAATCGGCATTGGAGACTCAAGCTATGATACTTTTTGTCTTGCCGGATTAAACGCTCATCATCTATTAGAAGACATCGGAGCGACACCGTTATGTGACTGTCTGACCATTGACATTCAAAAGTATCCGGTACCGGAAGATGCGGCAGAAGAGTGGCTCGAAAAAAATATACACATTTTTGACTAAAGCGATATAGCAAGGTTATGGGGCAGTTATCTGCCCTCTTTTAATATCTTATCCACAAAATGCTCTAGGCTGTGAATAAAATGACCTTTATCCGGTTAATATCCTTTAGTTATCCAAATAATAACTTTGATCAAATTTCAATCTGTGGATAAACAAGCATTTTGATCCCAGCTAATCCCTCGCCAGATCAACGAAAGATCACAGAAACTGATCGTTATAAACCTCATGATCTTATTGATCATTTCTTTGTTATCCACATAGATCCTCGATCCTAATAATAAATCTAATAAAAGATCTATATAAAGATCTTATATATTTATATTACAAACCAAACCCGTTAAAAATCACAAAAGCGATTTTCTCGTTAAAAGAAAGAAGGTAGAATACGCCTCCTTTAATTATTTACATTCTTCAATGAATATCTGAGGTCGGTTCATGCTATATCACGAAACATTTGACGTCATCGTCGTTGGTGGCGGTCATGCAGGAACGGAAGCCGCTCTCGCCTCTGCGCGTTCAGGGCAGAAGACTCTGCTGCTTACCCATAATATTGATACACTCGGGCAAATGTCATGTAATCCGGCCATTGGTGGGATTGGTAAGGGCCACTTGGTAAGAGAAGTAGACGCTCTGGGTGGTTTAATGGCAGAAGCGATCGACCACGCAGGTATTCAGTTCCGGACACTTAATGGTTCAAAAGGACCGGCTGTACGAGCCACACGGGCTCAGGCAGACAGAGCCCTGTATAAATCTTATGTACGGAGCAAATTAGAAAACACACCGAACTTAATGCTTTTTCAGCAGCCCGCAGACGATCTTATTGTTGAAAATGATCGTGCCGTCGGTGTTATAACGAAAATGGGCCTTGAATTTCGCTCTAAAGCGGTCGTATTGACGGTTGGGACTTTTTTAGGGGGTAAGATCCATATTGGGATGGAAAACTACTCAGGAGGCCGTGCAGGCGATCCACCGTCCATTGCTCTTGCTGATCGTCTAAGAGAATTACCCTTCCGGGTGGATCGGTTAAAAACCGGTACACCACCGAGGATCGATGCAAACAGTGTGGATTTTTCTGCGCTTGCCGTTCAACACGGCGATGATCCGGCCCCTGTGTTTTCTTTTTTAGGATCCCGGGCTCAGCATCCTCGTCAGATCCCCTGTTACATCACACATACAAACGAAAAAACACACGATGTGATTAGACATAATCTGGATCGTAGTCCGATGTATGCCGGAGTTATTGAAGGCGTCGGTCCCCGTTATTGTCCATCAATAGAAGATAAAGTGATGCGCTATGCGGACAAAAACAGCCATCAGATTTTTATTGAACCGGAAGGTCTGAACACAACGGAATTATATCCGAATGGCATTTCAACCAGTTTACCATTTGATGTTCAGGTAAAAATTGTTCAGTCTATGAAAGGCTTTGAGCACGCGAATATTATCCGTCCAGGTTATGCTATTGAATACGACTTTTTTGATCCCCGGGATCTGAAACAAACGTACGAAACCAAATTTATTCATGGTTTGTTTTTTGCCGGACAAATAAATGGTACAACCGGTTATGAAGAAGCGGCAGCACAGGGGTTGATGGCCGGTATAAATGCCAGTTTGTACGCTCAGGATAAAGAAGGCTGGAGTCCGCGTCGGGATCAGGCTTATATGGGCGTACTTATTGATGATTTATCCACATTAGGAACAAAAGAGCCCTATAGAATGTTTACCTCCCGTGCTGAATATCGTTTGTTACTCAGAGAAGACAATGCGGATTTACGTTTAACCGAAAAAGGGCGTGAATTAGGATTAGTCGATGATATTCGCTGGAAACGTTTTAACCAAAAAATAGAGAATATTGAAAAAGAACGTCAGCGCCTTCGCAGTACCTGGATGAATCCAAATACAGATGGAGTTGATGAGCTGAACGCAATATTAAAAACGCCAATTTCCCGGGAAGCCAGTGGTGAGGATCTTTTGCGTCGTCCGGAAATGACCTACGATGTGCTAATGTCCGTGGGACAGTTTTCTCCGGCTATTGATGATCATCAGGCGGCGGAACAGGTTGAAATTCAGGTGAAATATGAAGGTTATATTCAAAGACAGCTGGATGAAATAGAGAAATCATTACGGCATGAAAATACCAAATTGCCACTGGATATTGATTACCATCATGTAAAAGGCTTGTCTAATGAAGTGGTTCTTAAGTTAAACAATGCAAAACCGGAGACCATTGGTATTGCTTCCCGGATTTCCGGAGTTACACCTGCTGCTATTTCCATTCTTTTGGTTTATCTGAAGAAAAATGGATTACTGAAAAAAGGAGAAGCCGCATAATGGGGACGTTAAGAACTCAGTTAGATCGGCTCATTGAACAAACCTCACTAAGTGTTTCAGATGAACAGCGGATTCAGTTAGTTGGATACGTCGAACTGCTTGATAAATGGAACAAAGCATATAATTTAACATCGGTTCGCAATCCGGAAGATATGCTTGTCAGGCATATCATGGACAGTATTGTTGTCTCTCCTTATCTTCATGGACAACGTTTTATCGATGTCGGAACCGGGCCTGGATTGCCTGGGATCCCTTTAGCCATAATGAATCCGGATAAAGAATTTCATTTACTGGATAGTTTGGGCAAACGCATCCGGTTTATAAAACAAACTCTGCATGAGCTTAAAATTCAAAATGTTACTGCTGTACAGCACCGTGTTGAAGAGTATCAACCAGAAGAAAAATTCGATGCAGTGATTAGCCGGGCGTTTGCTTCTATGATAGATATGGTAAATTGGTGCAGGCATCTCCCTAAAGAAGACTCGGGAGTGTTTCTGGCATTGAAGGGTCAGATGCCAACCGATGAAATAGATCAGCTTCCAGCTTGGTGTTCTGTGATGGATATCAAATATTTAACAGTTCCTGAGTTAAAAGGAGAGCGTCATCTTGTAATTTTATCTCGTAAGGGATAACCAGCGAGGCGTACTGTGGGTAGAATTGTAGCAATTGCCAACCAGAAAGGTGGTGTAGGCAAAACAACAACGTGTGTGAATTTAGCGGCGTCTATGGCTGCGACAAAACGCAATGTCTTGGTAATTGACTTAGACCCGCAAGGGAATGCCACTATGGCCAGCGGTATCGATAAATATCAGGTCGACTATACAGCTTATGATTTATTGGTTGAAGAACTGCCGTTTGATGATGTCGTTTGTAAAAAAACGGCTGGTCATTATCATCTGATTGCTGCTAACGGAGATGTTACAGCAGCTGAAATTAAACTGATGGAAGTGTTTGCCAGAGAAGTTCGTCTTAAAAACGCTATTGATACTGTTCGTGATAACTATGATTTCATCTTTATCGATTGTCCTCCCTCTTTAAACCTCCTTACAATCAATGCCATGGCCGCAGCAGATTCTGTTTTGGTTCCTATGCAATGTGAGTATTTCGCATTGGAAGGCTTGACGGCATTGATGGATACGATTAGTAAACTGGCAGCGGTAGTAAACAGCAATCTCAGGATAGAAGGTTTACTGCGCACCATGTTTGATCCTCGAAATCGTTTGTCGAATGAGGTTTCCGATCAATTAAAAAAACACTTTGGTGACAAAGTGTACCGAACGGTTATTCCTCGGAATGTTCGTCTGGCTGAAGCACCGAGTCATGGTAAACCTGCCATGTACTATGATAAGTATTCAGTGGGTGCTAAAGCGTATTTAGCGCTCGCAGGTGAGATGCTTCGTCGTGATGAAATACTAGCCTAACAATAAAATAGGAATTCTCTGAACATGTCTAAACGTGGCTTAGGAAAAGGGTTGGATGCTTTGTTGTCCACAAGTTCAATGGCGAGAGAAAAACAGCAATTGGCGACACATAGCCAAAGTTTATCTTCCGATGGAGAACTTGCCGATATTTCAATCAATCAGTTGAAGCCTGGCGTTTATCAGCCGAGGAAAGAAATGTCTCAAGAGGCATTAGAAGAACTTTCTGCTTCCATCCAATCTCAGGGCATTATTCAGCCCATCGTTATTAGGCCATTAGGTAGTGATTCTTACGAAATCATTGCTGGTGAAAGACGCTGGAGAGCCGCCAGACACGCCGGATTGACGAGTGTGCCTTGTGTTATCAAAAGTGTTGATGATAAAGCCGCTATTGCTATGTCTCTGATTGAAAATATTCAGAGAGAAGACTTAAATGCAATAGAAGAAGCGAGTGCTCTTTCCCGTATTCAAAGTGAGTTATCACTGACTCATCAGCAAGTTGCTGATGTTATTGGTAAATCACGGGCAACTGTTAGTAATTTACTCAGACTTAACCAGTTAGAAGGTAATGTTAAGGAACTTGTTGCCAATAAATTGCTTGATATGGGGCACGCAAGAGCGTTATTGATGTTAGAAGGTGAACAGCAAATTGCTGTTGCTGAGAAAGTGGCTAAAAAGCAGTTGACGGTGAGACAAACCGAACAGCTTGTAAAAAATACACTGTCTCCTAAAGACAAAGAACAGAAACCGGTTATGACCGAGCAGGCTGAACTGCTAACTGACAGGCTTGGTGCAATTTTGAAAACAAAAGTTTCTGTTCAGTTGTCCGCCAAAGGTAAGGGTAAGATAAGCATCAATGTTAGTGATGAGACTCAACTGGAAGAAATGCTTCAGATTTTGGCTCAGAAACTTGAATCTTAGCTTGCACTCAACGTGTATTTAGTAGATCATTTTCGAAATCTATGTTTTCTTATTCATTATTTTTATGAATATGTTAAAAATAAATTATAGGTTTGGCTTTGTTTATGAAATAAAGGCAAATATATAATCAGCAAGCATCTAATGGATGGCATCTTATGCAACATAAATGGTTTTTTCTGTCTTTTTTTTGGCAGCTAAGCTTTTTTATTGTGTTATCAGGTTCTGTCTATTACTTGTTTGGAGAGAAAAACGGGCTATCTGTTTTTCTTGGGGGACTTGCGTACATTGTGCCGACGTTGTTAGCAAATATTTATATGCATCGACCTTCGAGTGATATGCCTCATTCGACGGTTAGCAGAGCCTATTTGGGTAATATTTACAAATTAATGATAACTGCGGGCTTAATAGTGTTTGTTTTT
Source organism: Vibrio salinus (assembly GCF_021272385.1). Taxonomy (GTDB): domain Bacteria; phylum Pseudomonadota; class Gammaproteobacteria; order Enterobacterales; family Vibrionaceae; genus Vibrio; species Vibrio salinus. The sequence continues at coordinate 193,022 of NZ_JAJSDZ010000007.1, read as the reverse complement.
AAAAACATGGACGTTAATGCCGGGGCATTTATTGTTTGTTATTGCTTGGCAAGTGTCGTAAATGTCGTAATGTCATTTTTTTCAATCAACCGTGAATAGATAGGATATTCTATGTCTGGTTCAGGTGAAACCACTCTAACCTCTCAAGAATACATCTCTCACCATTTGACATTCTTAAGTTCAGGAGACGGATTCTGGAGTTTTAATATTGACTCTATGTTTTTCTCTGTTCTACTGGGTGTCGTCATGCTGTGGATTTTTCACCGTGTTGCTAAAAATGCAACTACGGGTGTCCCTGGTAAACTACAGTGTTTCGTCGAAATGCTCGTCGAATTTGTAGATGGTACGGTGAAAGATGTATTTAGCGGAAAAAGTGCGTTAATTGCTCCATTGGCAATAACCATTTTCGGATGGGTGTTCCTGATGAACTTAATGGACTTGATCCCAATAGACTTCCTTCCACATGTCGCTGGCATGTTGGGACTTTCTCATCTTCGCGTTGTTCCTTCCGCTGATGTTAATATAACAATGTCAATGTCGTTGGGCGTATTTATATTGGTCTTATTCTATAGCTTTAAGATCAAGGGCCCACTAGGATTTGCGAAAGAGCTTACTTTACAACCATTTAATCATTGGGCATTCATTCCAATTAACTTTATATTGGAAATGGTGACATTGATTTCGAAGCCTGTATCTTTAGGTCTTCGTTTGTTTGGTAACATGTATGCTGGTGAATTAATATTTATCTTGATTGCTGGTTTGTTACCTTGGTGGTCACAGTGGATATTGTCTGTTCCTTGGGCTATTTTCCACATATTAATCATCACATTACAAGCATTTATCTTCATGGTTCTGACGATAGTTTATTTATCTCAGGCATCAGAAGATCACTAATTTTATAAATTTATTAAACATAAAACTTAATTAGTATATTTGGAGTCAATATGGAACACTTGAACATGGATCTGCTGTATCTTGCAGCGGCAATCATGATGGGCTTAGCGGCAATCGGTGCTGCAATTGGTATCGGTATGCTTGGCGGTAAATACCTGGAAGGTGCTGCCCGTCAACCAGATCTTATCCCACTAATTCGTACTCAGTTCTTCATCGTTATGGGTCTTGTGGACGCAATTCCTATGATCGCTGTGGGTCTTGGTCTGTACGTAATGTTTGCGGTTGCTGGATAGCATTAAATTGCACTGAATAACAGGTAATTTTTTTAATTTGCAAACATAGAAGGAGTCTGCGGTGAATATTAACGCAACTCTGTTAGGTCAAGCTATTGCCTTCGTAATCTTTGTCTGGTTCTGCATGAAATACGTGTGGCCACCATTGATTACAGCAATCGAAGAACGTCAGAAAAAAATTGCTGATGGTTTATCTGCTGCTGAAAGAGCAGATAAAGACCTTGATCTAGCTAAAGCTAACGCTGCTGAGCGTTTGAAAGAAGCAAAACGTACAGCTGGTGAAGTCGTTGAACAAGCGAACAAACGTAAGCTTCAGATTATTGAAGAAGCTCGTGAAGAAGCATTAGTTGAACGTGACAAACTTGTTTCTCAAGCTCAGGCAGAAATCGATTCTATGCGTGTTAAAGCGCGTGACGATTTACGTAAACAAGTAGCAGCTCTTGCTGTAGCTGGCGCTGAGAAAATTCTTGAACGTTCTATTGATAAGGACGCACACAAGGATATTCTCGATAACATTACTGCGAAACTTTGATTAGGGGGGCGCATGTCTGAGTTGACAACAATAGCACGCCCCTATGCTAAAGCAGCATTTGACTTTGCAGTAGAAAAAGGGCAACTCGATCAATGGGGAGAGATGTTAGCCTTTGGTGCTGAAGTAGCCAAAAACGAACAAATGCATGAGCTTTTAAACAGCTCTATGGCAGCAGAGCAACTTGCTGAAATTTTTGTTTCCGTTTGTGGTGAACAGTTTGATGAATTCGGTCAGAACTTGATTAAAGTGATGGCAGAAAATAGCCGATTACAGGCTTTACCTGATGTCTGTGAACAGTTCTTAGTTCTGAAAACAGAACATGAAAAAACCGTTGCTGTTGAAGTTGTTTCTGCAACGGAACTTTCAAAAGAACAGGAAGCAGCGATCAGCGACAAACTGGAACAGCGTTTATCTCGTAAAGTTCAGCTGAATTGCAGTATAGATGAGACCCTACTTGGTGGGGTTGTAATTCGAGCCGGAGACCTAGTCATCGATGACTCAGTTCGTGGTCGTTTGAACCGCCTGAGCGATGCATTGCAGTCTTGATGGGGATTGGAGCATGCAACTTAATTCCACGGAAATTAGCGAACTAATTAAACAGCGTATTGAATCTTTTAACGTTGTTAGTGAAGCTCGCAATGAAGGTACTATCGTATCGGTAAGCGACGGTATCATTCGCATTCACGGTCTATCTGACGTGATGCAAGGTGAAATGATTGAATTACCGGGTGGCCATTATGCCTTAGCACTTAACCTTGAACGTGATTCAGTAGGTGCGGTTGTAATGGGCCCATATGCTGACCTTAAGGAAGGCACAAAAGTAACAGGTACAGGTCGTATCCTTGAAGTACCGGTTGGTCCTGAAATGCTTGGTCGTGTTGTGAACACACTGGGTGAACCGATTGATGGTAAAGGTCCAATTGATGCAAAATTAACTTCTCCAGTAGAAGTAATTGCTCCAGGGGTAATTGATCGTCAGTCTGTTGATCAACCTGTTCAAACTGGTTATAAGTCAGTTGACTCAATGATCCCAATCGGTCGTGGTCAGCGTGAACTTATCATCGGCGACCGTCAGACTGGTAAAACAGCGATGGCGATCGATGCGATTATTAACCAGAAAGATTCTGGTATTTACTCTATTTACGTTGCAATTGGCCAAAAAGCCTCAACCATTGCTAACGTTGTACGTAAGCTTGAAGAACATGGTGCGCTTAAAAACACGATTGTTGTTGTTGCATCAGCTTCTGAATCTGCGGCATTGCAGTACCTTGCTCCTTATGCAGGTTGTGCAATGGGTGAATATTTCCGCGATCGCGGTGAAGACGCACTGATTATCTATGATGATTTGTCTAAACAAGCCGTCGCGTATCGTCAGATCTCTCTACTTCTGAAACGCCCACCGGGCCGTGAAGCATTCCCAGGTGACGTATTCTATCTGCACTCTCGTCTTCTTGAACGTGCAGCTCGTGTAAATGCGCACTATGTAGAACGTTTCACTAATGGGGAAGTGAAAGGTAAAACCGGTTCTTTGACTGCGTTGCCTATCATCGAAACCCAGGCTGGTGACGTGTCTGCCTTCGTACCAACAAACGTAATCTCGATTACGGATGGTCAGATTTTCCTACAAACTGAATTATTCAACGCCGGTGTTCGTCCTGCGGTTGACCCGGGTATTTCAGTATCTCGTGTAGGTGGTGCGGCGCAAACTAAGGTTATGAAAAAACTGTCAGGTGGTATTCGTACTGCTCTTGCTCAGTATCGTGAACTTGCGGCTTTCGCTCAGTTTGCTTCTGACCTTGATGATGCAACCAAAGCTCAGCTAGACCATGGTCAGAAAGTGACTGAATTAATGAAGCAGAAACAATATGCTCCTATGTCAGTGTTTGATCAGTCTCTAGTTATCTTTGCTGCGGAACGTGGCTTCTTGAAAGATATTGATATCAACAAATTGCTTGATTTCGAAGCTGCACTACTATCGTTTGCTCATAACCAACACACAGATCTTGTAGATGAAATCAACAAGACAGGTGCTTATAACGACGACATTGAAGCAAAATTGAAAAAGCTTGTCGAAGATTTTAAAGCAACCCAAACTTGGTAATGAAGTCGGTGGCTGTTTAGCCACCAGCTAATGGAGAGTGACGATGGCCGGCGCAAAAGAGATACGTAATAAAATCGCGAGTGTGAAAAGCACTCAGAAAATTACGAAAGCAATGCAAATGGTAGCCGCTTCAAAAATGCGTCGTAGTCAAGAGGCGATGGAAGCGACACGTCCATATGCAGAAACAATGCGTAAAGTGATCGGTCACGTAGCAAATGCAAATCTAGAGTATCGTCATCCTTACTTAGATGAGCGTGATGCTAAACGAGTTGGTTATATCATTATTTCAACAGACCGTGGTTTGTGTGGTGGTTTAAACATCAACATGTTTAAAAAAGCCATCCTTGATATGAAATCATGGAGCGATAAAGGCGCTGATGTTGAAGTTGCCGCTATTGGCTCAAAGGCTGCTGCCTTTTTCAAAAGCTATGGTGCGAAAATTTCAGCCCAGGTTTCAGGTTTAGGTGATAACCCTGAACTTGACAGCTTAATCGGTTCTGTAAGTGTAATGCTTAAGAAATATGATGAAGGCGAATTGGATCGTCTTTACGTTGTGTTTAACAAGTTTGTTAACACAATGGTTCAGGAACCAACGATCGATCAATTACTACCATTGCCAAAAGCAGATAGTGAAGAGATGAGCCAGCATAAGCATTCCTGGGATTATCTTTACGAACCAGAGCCTAAACCTTTACTTGATATGCTGTTAAAGCGTTATATCGAGTCTCAGGTTTATCAGGGTGTAGTAGAGAATCAGGCGTGTGAGCAGGCATCGCGAATGATAGCGATGAAAGCTGCGACCGATAATGCTGGTAGTTTGATTGATGATTTGGAACTTGTGTATAACAAAGAACGTCAGTTCGCGATTACACAAGAGCTGACAGAAATCGTCTCGGGTGCTGCTGCGGTTTAGCATTGGTAAAACGAAATAGTTTAGAGGATTAACGATGGCTACAGGTAAGATCGTACAGATCATTGGTGCGGTAGTCGACGTAGAGTTCCCTCAGAGCGAAGTTCCTAAAGTTTATGACGCTCTGAACGTAGTCGATGCAAAAGAACGTCTTGTTCTTGAAGTTCAACAACAGCTTGGTGGCGGTGTTGTTCGTTGTATCGTAATGGGTAGCTCTGATGGTTTACGTCGTGGAGTTGCAGTAGAAAATACAGGCGCTCCAATTTCAGTTCCAGTTGGTACTAAGACTCTTGGTCGTATCATGAACGTATTAGGTGATACGATTGATGAACGTGGTGATATCGGTACGGATGAAGTGTATTCAATCCACCGTGAAGCGCCAAGTTACGAAGATCAGTCAAATGCAACTGAACTGTTAGAAACGGGTGTTAAAGTAATCGATTTGATTTGTCCATTTGCAAAAGGTGGTAAAATCGGTTTGTTTGGTGGTGCTGGTGTTGGTAAGACCGTTAACATGATGGAACTTATCAACAACATCGCGATTCAACACTCTGGTTTGTCTGTATTTGCCGGTGTAGGTGAACGTACTCGTGAGGGTAACGATTTCTACTACGAAATGCAGGAAGCAGGTGTTGTTAACGTCGAAAAACCTGAAGAATCAAAAGTTGCGATGGTTTATGGACAGATGAATGAACCACCGGGTAACCGTCTTCGTGTTGCATTGACTGGTTTGACTATCGCTGAAAAATTCCGTGATGATGGTCGTGATGTACTTCTGTTCATCGATAACATCTACCGTTATACACTTGCGGGTACAGAGGTTTCGGCTCTTCTTGGTCGTATGCCATCTGCGGTAGGTTATCAGCCAACACTTGCTGAAGAAATGGGTGTTCTACAAGAACGTATTACATCTACTAAAACAGGTTCTATTACGTCAATCCAAGCTGTATATGTGCCTGCGGATGACTTGACTGACCCGTCTCCGGCAACGACGTTTGCTCACTTGGATGCAACAGTGGTACTTAGCCGTAATATCGCTGCAATGGGTCTGTACCCTGCGATTGACCCACTTGATTCTACATCTCGTCAGCTTGACCCGCTTGTTGTTGGTCAGGAACACTATGATGTTGCTCGTGGCGTTCAGTCTACTCTGCAACGTTATAAAGAGCTGAAAGATATCATCGCTATTCTGGGTATGGATGAGTTGTCTGAAGAAGATAAGCTTGTTGTTGCTCGTGCTCGTAAGGTTGAACGTTTCTTAACTCAGCCTTATCACGTAGCTGAAGTATTTACCGGTACTCCTGGTTGCTATGTACCTCTAAAAGAGACTCTGCGTAGCTTTAAAGGACTGTTAGCTGGTGAGTATGATGATATTCCTGAACAGGCGTTCATGTACTGTGGTGCAATTGAAGAAGTTCTGGAAAAAGCTAAGAAGCTATAAGGCTGACTAGGAGGCGATATGGCATCAATGCCCTTTCACCTGGATGTTGTGAGTGCAGAGAAGAAAATTTTCTCAGGCATGGTTGAAACATTTACGGTGACTGGTAGCGAAGGTGAACTTGGTATTTATCATGGACATACTCCGCTGCTGACCGCGATTAAGCCTGGTATGGTGCGTATTGTGAAACAGCACGGCCACGAAGAAATCATTTATGTTTCTGGTGGTATGGTTGAAATTCAGCCCGGTACATCAACCGTGTTAGCTGATACAGCCATTCGTGGTGAAGAACTAGACGCAGCTAAGGCAGAAGAAGCCAAACGTCATGCTGAAGAAAATATTAAACAGCAGCAGGGCGGTATGGATTATGCTAAGGCGGCCAGTGAACTAGCGAAAGCAATTGCTCAGCTTCGAGTTATTGAGCTAGTGAAAAAACGCCGTTAATTGTAGTTAACGGATAAACGTGTAAGTAAAAGGTGGCAGAAATGCCACCTTTTTTGATTTTTATGAAAAAAAAACGAGCATTATTTAACTATTTCTTATTTAAAAGATAGAATCAATAACAGTATTAAAGATAACAAAAAAGGTCATTGCATGAAATTCAGTGCTGTAATTCTTGCTGCGGGTAAGGGTACCCGTATGTATTCTCAGTTGCCAAAAGTCCTTCATAAATTAGCCGGCAGACCGATGGTGAAACATGTTATTGATACGTGCCATTCAGTCGGAGTGGAAAATATTCACCTTGTCTATGGACATGGTGGAGATTTAATGAAGAACACTTTGCATAATGAAAGTGTTAACTGGGTTCTGCAGAATGAGCAATTAGGTACCGGACATGCAGTTGATCAGGCTTCGTATCTTTTTCAGGATGATGAAAAAATAGTGGTTCTTTACGGAGATGTTCCACTGATTTCAGAACATACTATTCAAGGGTTACTGGAGTCTCATATTGATGGTGGTATTGCCCTGTTAACGGTAATTCAGGATAACCCGATGGGGTACGGTAGAATTGTTCGAAAGCATGGAAATGTGATTGCTATTGTCGAGCAGAAAGATGCAACAGAAGACCAGTTATCGATTAATGAAGTTAATACCGGTGTATTGGTTGCCTCTGGTAAAGATCTCAAACGTTGGTTGTCGAAGGTGGATAACGATAATGCTCAGGGAGAGTATTATCTGACGGATATTATTGCTATTGCTTATCAGGAAGGGGGAATAATATCGACAGTTCATCCTGAAAAAGCAATGGAAGTAGAAGGTGTTAACGACAGAATTCAGTTAGCTCGTTTAGAAAGACAATATCAACTATCGTTAGCAGAACAGCTGCTTGCGCAGGGGGTTATGCTGAGAGATCCGGGTAGGTTTGACCTCAGAGGACAGTTACAGTGTGGGACTGATGTTGAAATTGACGTTAATGTTATTATTGAAGGTAATGTTTCTTTAGGTAATAACGTGACAGTTGGTGCTGGTAGTGTTCTTATTGATTGTGAAATTGATGATGGAACTCTTATTCGTCCATACAGTGTTATTGAAGGTGCTACTGTCGGTGAAAAATGCACGGTTGGTCCGTTTACCCGTTTACGTCCCGGTGCGGAAATGAGCAATGATGCTCATGTCGGAAATTTTGTCGAAGTTAAGAACTCAAAAATAGGTGAAGGTTCAAAGGCCAATCATTTAACGTACGTTGGTGATGCAGAAATTGGTCAACGCGTTAACCTGGGGGCCGGAACCATTACCTGTAATTATGATGGTGCAAATAAGCATAAGACAATCATTGGTGATGATGTGTTTGTCGGTTCTGATACTCAGTTGGTTGCTCCTGTTGAAGTCGCCGATGGTGTGACAATTGGTGCTGGTTCTACCATTACCCGTAACATTGACACAAAAAACCAGTTAGTGATTACGAGAGCAAAAGAACGGAAAATCGATGGCTGGCAAAGGCCTAAAAAGAAAAAATAATGTGCATTGTTATTAAAAAAGCAGCTTGTATTTTAGCTGCTTTTTTATTTTTGATTAGATGGTATTCATTGTCAGTAACATATCTTTCAGTGACGTTACCGATTTGGGCGGTGTAGGGTAAAAAACCATATCAGATGCAGCCATATTTCGCAAAAGGTTAGGGGCTTCATAGTTTTTTCCATATTTTTTATATCTTTCCAGTACAGACAAATAACGAGGGATGGTTATCTGATCTATCAGGTGAAAAGCCCCACCTCTGAATGCGGGAAAACCGACGCCGTGAATCAGAGCTAAATCACACTCTTCCGGTGTTGATATCACTTCTTCTTCCAGACACCGTATTACTTCGTTAAACATCGGAATCATAAGCCGGTAAATGATTTCTTTTGGGGAAGGTTTAACAAAATGTTCTGATGACAGAGACAGCAATTTTTCTGATAAACCGGTAATGGTGATTCGATCATGATGGTCTTTCTGGTATAGATAAAACCCGGCTTGATTTTTTATTCCGGTCATATCGTTGTTGTACAAATACTCCAATATATTATTTTTATTTAAAAATATAGAGTCAGGGTAGTTTTTAGTCAGTTGTTGGCAGGCGCGGTAAACAACATCGGTTCCCAGAATATCGATAAGCTTTCCGGGGCCTTTAGACCAACCAAAAGTATGTTCCATGAGATTATCAATGTACCGGATGTTGATGCCCTCCATTGCCAGATTGCAGAAGGCTGATAAATAAGACAGAAGAACTCGGTTAATAAAAAAACCAGGTTGATCATTAATGAGAATGGGGTATTTCCCGAGTTTAACTGCAAGCTGAACTACAGTTTTGATGGTATCTAAGGAGGTTGATTTTCCTTTTACCACTTCAATTAACTGAGTATTTGCTGCCGGATGTAGAATATGAACACCACAATAACGTTCCGGGTGGGTTAATGTGCTGGCAAGAGAATTTATGGACAATAAATCGGTGTCCGTGACCAGTATTGTGTCGTCAGAAGCATTTTTCTCCAGATTCCCGAGGGTTTGCTTTTTTTCATTGATACTTTCGCTTACGGTATCAATGAGGATTGGACATGATGTTAGGTCGGTAAGATAGCGAGTGTACTGTACGTTGCCGGAAATTTTTTCTTTTTCATCCTTATCTAAGTGGTAAAAGTGAATATTATCTTTTCTGATTGCATCAAAATACTGTTTCCCCTTATTTAATGCGGTATCCGATTTATCCGTGATAACGCATTGAATATTGTTGATTGCTGCGGAGATAGCAAAATCGTTTCCAATTAGGTTTGTTCCAAAAATACCGATTGTTTCGAATGTTTTTATGTCGTTTTCAATTAGTGAAAGATTGCGGTATTTGACAAATTGATCATTTAAGTACATTCGAACTAATGCTTTTGTTTGGGGGGTGTGTACAAGATGTAAAAAGAAATGGCGTTCTATTTCTAATGCTTCATCCAGTGGCTTATCCGATGATTTATCAATGGATTCCATTAGTGTCTTTATTGCAGGATAGTAGGTACTTACTTTTGCTTTTTTTAACGAATTAATTGTATTATAAGTGAATGAATTTTCTTTTTTTATTTCGATAGGGGACCTTTTTTTAGATCGGGTCGTCTGCCAGTCTAACTTTCCGCAGATGGCTTCTTTAAGGATGATCAACGCATTTTTTTTGAGATTTTCTTTATCTGATATTCTATCGATCATTCCTAATTTCAGAGCGCAGTGAGCCGGAACCAGATGGCTTTTAGCGATTATATTAATGGCTTTTTCGGTGCCGATTAATCTGGGTAGACGGACTGAGCCTCCAAAAGCTGGAACCATTCCGAGTTTTGTTATTGGTAAACCCATAACCGTTTTAGGTTCCGAAATTCTGAAGTCACTTGTTAGTACAAATTCAAACCCGCCTCCCAGAGCGAAGCCAGATATAACGGAAACGGTAGGAAATGGTAATTTTTCATATTGATTTAGCAGATCATTTGTATACCGTAGCCACTCTTTCAATTCGCTTTTTGTTAGCTGAAACATGGAGTGAACTTCATTAAGATCCACTCCCAAGAAAAAATGAGGTTTGTCTGAGGTAATCATTAATCCCCGGACATTTTGTTTTGTTTTGATAATCTGAAGCGCTTTATTTAGGGATTTAAGCGTTGCAATATCCAGGATGTTTGCTGTATTTGATGAGAGAAGCCGGAGTTCAATAATCCCGTTTTCTATTTCTTTAAGTTCCAGTGATTGTGAGCGAAACTTCATTGCTGTCTCCCTAATAGCAATTTCCTTTTTTCGGAGAAGGCCTGATTTATTAGATCTGACTCATAACAGTTTGGGCAGAAGTTTTTATATTGGCAAAATTTATGTGGAATCGCTGGTGGCTTTTGGGAGGAATGACATCTTTATCTTTCTGACATGATAAACTGAGCTTCGTTTTGATTAGTGATAAATCGTGTGTAGATGAATTCTGAACCTTATTTAATTCCTAAATCGTCTTTTGTTTTTGAAGAAGAAATAAAGAAAAGTGTATTCATTACTTATCTTGCTCATACGCCCTCGGTAGAAGAAGCAAAGACCTTCATTGAACAGATGAAAAATCGCCACTCCGATGCCAGACATAATTGTTGGGCTTATTTAGCTGGAAGGCCGGAAGATTCAATGAAGTGGGGTTTTAGTGACGATGGAGAACCGTCCGGGACGGCAGGAAAACCAATGTTGGCTCAGTTGACCGGATCTGATGTTGGTGAAATAACGGCAGTTGTTACGCGTTATTTTGGTGGAATAAAATTGGGTACGGGTGGTCTCGTGAAGGCTTACGGTGGTGGTGTTCAGAAAGCTTTGCAACGACTTGAAACAATTGAGAAAAAAATTACCAGTCAGTTAGTGATAACCTTGGACTATCATTTCTTACCTATTTTGCAATCAATTATGAGCCAGTTTGATGCTAAAGAAGTGCAGTCGGAATACAGTGAAAATGTGATGCTTGTAGTTGAGTTAGAAGTTAATCATATAGACTCTTTTACACAAACTATCATTAATAGAAGTGGCGCTAAAGTGGTTGTTTCGCCAAAAGATACACCTCCAATAAATAACTAATAAATATATTGGTCGCTATATAATGCAATTTCGTTCGATCATCCGGATTATTGGTCTTCTGTTAGCGCTTTTTAGTTTGTCAATGCTAGCTCCTTCCTTGGTGGCACTAATCTACCGAGATGGTGGTGGTGTGCCATTTATAACGACTTTTTTTCTTCTTTTGATTGCCGGAGTTGTTTGTTGGTTTCCAAACCGAAATTACAAAAGAGAATTAAAATCCCGGGACGGATTCCTTATTGTTGTCATGTTTTGGTTGGTCATTGGCAGTGCTGGCTCATTACCTTTTTTTCTTACTGACAACCCAAAAGTTTCCATTACCGATGCCTTTTTTGAATCCTTTTCTGCCTTAACTACAACAGGGGCAACAGTTCTTGTTGGTTTGGATTATTTACCGAAAGCCGTTTTGTTTTATCGTCAGTTTTTGCAGTGGTTTGGCGGCATGGGTATCATTGTTCTTGCTGTCGCAATATTACCGATGTTAGGTATTGGTGGTATGCAGTTGTATCGGGCTGAAATTCCCGGGCCTGTCAAAGATACCAAAGTTGCGCCAAGAATTGCTGAGACAGCCAAGATTCTCTGGTACATCTATTTATCGTTAACGATTATGTGTGCGACTGCGTTTTGGCTGGCGGGTATGACTCCGTTTGATGCAATTTGTCACAGCTTTTCTACTATAGCCATTGGGGGCTTTTCAACTCATGATGCCAGTATGGGATATTTTGACAGCTATGCTATTAATTTAATCACGGTTGTCTTTTTGCTTATATCTGCCTGTAACTTTACATTGCACTATGCTGCTTTTGCTAACGGAGGGATACATCCTAAGTATTATTGGAAGGATAAGGAATTTAAGGCCTTTATTTTTATCCAGATAATTCTGTTTGGTATTTGTTTCTTATTATTACTAAAAAGCAATCATCAGCTTTCTACATTTGATGCCTTTGATCAGGCTTTGTTTCAAACGGTTTCAATATCCACTACTGCTGGCTTTACGACGACAGGTTTTTCTCAATGGCCGTTATTTTTACCGGTTTTGCTGTTATTCTCTTCTTTTATTGGCGGATGTGCGGGGTCAACCGGAGGTGGATTGAAAGTGATCCGGGTTCTTCTATTGTCGATTCAGGGAGGACGAGAAATGAATAGGTTGATTCATCCGAGAGCGTTATACCCTATAAAGCTGGGAGAAAGTGCTTTACCACAAAGAGTGGTCGATGCTGTGTGGGGGTTCTTTTCAGCTTATGCATTGGTATTTGTCATCTGTATGCTGGCTTTAATTGCTACCGGAATGGAAGAATTAAGCGCGTTCTCAGCTGTAGCTGCAACTTTAAATAATTTAGGTCCGGGTTTGGGTGAAGTGTCCATTCATTTTAAAGATATTAACGATATGGCTAAATGGGTCTTGATAGCTTCAATGTTATTTGGTCGTCTGGAAATATTTACCTTACTTGTATTGTTTACCCCAAGTTTTTGGCGAAGTTAAGGAGACATTGTGGATAAAGTTTTATTTCTGTACTCAACAAGAGAAGGGCAAACAAAAAAAATTTTGAAACACATTGCAGAACAATTAGATAATTGTGAGTGTGATTTTTCTGATATCCACGACATGCCGGACATAGACTTTTCCTGTTATGAGAAAGTTCTTGTTGGTGCATCGATACGTTATGGTCATTTACACAAGAAGCTTTATCAGTTTATTAGTCAAAATTATCAGGCCCTGAAAAATACCAAAGCGGCATTTGTTTGTGTAAATCTCACGGCCCGAAAGGAAAACGAAGGAAAAGACACGCCGGAAGGAAGTGTCTATATCAGAACATTTCTTAAAAAATCGCAGTGGCAACCTCCTTTAATTGGTGTCTTTGCCGGAGCCCTGCGCTATCCACGTTATCGTTTGTTCGATAAGTTCATGATTCAGTTTATTATGAAAATAACAGGTGGGGAGACGGATATCAGCAAAGAAGTTGAATATACAAATTGGGATAAAGTTAAATTATTTAGTGATGATTTTAAAAAAATGTAAATAAAACCATAGACCTGACCACTATTTTTGAGAATTTGGAGTAAAAGCGAATAAAAAAGTTGTCAATTTATATTGCCTATCTATAATGCCTCCCGCTGATACTGTATTCGACGTTAAAGTTGATGTCAGAATCGGAGTCTTTTCTGTCATTAGATATTTGAAAAAAGTATTTGACACGGCTTTTTAAATAGATAGAATAGCCCTCCGTTTTCGAGTGATACTCGAAGCAAAAAGCTCTTTAACAATATAAACCTATCAATCTGTGTGGGCACTCGTCGGATAAACATCCAAAAGATTTTATCAATGATACGAGTGACCAAAACGAACAGGAATTCTTTTTAGAATGAATGTTTGGCACAGTCAATTCAACATAACATTACTTTTAATAAAGTAGTGCATGTTATCAGTATTCATTGAGCCGATGCTAAGGCATCAAAAAACTTTAATTGAAGAGTTTGATCATGGCTCAGATTGAACGCTGGCGGCAGGCCTAACACATGCAAGTCGGGCGGTAACAGGAGAAAGCTTGCTTTCTTGCTGACGAGCGGCGGACGGGTGAGTAATGCTTAGGAAGTTGCCCGGTAGAGGGGGATAACCATTGGAAACGATGGCTAATACCGCATAATACCTATGGGTCAAAGCGGGGGCTCTTCGGACCTTGCGCTACCGGATACGCCTAAGTGAGATTAGCTGGTTGGTGAGGTAAGAGCTCACCAAGGCGACGATCTCTAGCTGGTCTGAGAGGATGATCAGCCACACTGGAACTGAGACACGGTCCAGACTCCTACGGGAGGCAGCAGTGGGGAATATTGCACAATGGGGGAAACCCTGATGCAGCCATGCCGCGTGTATGAAGAAGGCCTTCGGGTTGTAAAGTACTTTCAGCAGTGAGGAAGGGTGACAGATTAATACTCTGTTATTTTGACGTTAGCTGCAGAAGAAGCACCGGCTAACTCCGTGCCAGCAGCCGCGGTAATACGGAGGGTGCGAGCGTTAATCGGAATTACTGGGCGTAAAGCGCATGTAGGTGGTTGATTAAGTCAGATGTGAAAGCCCGGGGCTTAACCTCGGAATCGCATTTGAAACTGGTTGGCTAGAGTACTGTAGAGGGGGGTAGAATTTCAGGTGTAGCGGTGAAATGCGTAGAGATCTGAAGGAATACCGGTGGCGAAGGCGGCCCCCTGGACAGATACTGACACTGAGATGCGAAAGCGTGGGGAGCAAACAGGATTAGATACCCTGGTAGTCCACGCCGTAAACGATGTCTACTTGGAGGTTGCGGCCTTGAGCTGTGGCTTTCGGAGCTAACGCGTTAAGTAGACCGCCTGGGGAGTACGGTCGCAAGATTAAAACTCAAATGAATTGACGGGGGCCCGCACAAGCGGTGGAGCATGTGGTTTAATTCGATGCAACGCGAAGAACCTTACCTACTCTTGACATCCAGAAAATCCTTTAGAGATAGAGGAGTGCCTTCGGGAATTCTGAGACAGGTGCTGCATGGCTGTCGTCAGCTCGTGTTGTGAAATGTTGGGTTAAGTCCCGCAACGAGCGCAACCCTTATCCTTGTTTGCCAGCACTTCGGGTGGGAACTCCAGGGAGACTGCCGGTGATAAACCGGAGGAAGGTGGGGACGACGTCAAGTCATCATGGCCCTTACGAGTAGGGCTACACACGTGCTACAATGGCGTATACAGAGGGCGGCCAACTTGCGAAAGTGAGCGAATCCCAAAAAGTACGTCGTAGTCCGGATTGGAGTCTGCAACTCGACTCCATGAAGTCGGAATCGCTAGTAATCGTGGATCAGAATGCCACGGTGAATACGTTCCCGGGCCTTGTACACACCGCCCGTCACACCATGGGAGTGGGCTGCAAAAGAAGCAGGTAGTTTAACCTTCGGGAGGACGCTTGCCACTTTGTGGTTCATGACTGGGGTGAAGTCGTAACAAGGTAGCGCTAGGGGAACCTGGCGCTGGATCACCTCCTTACACGATGATGGTTATTGTCGAGTGTTCACACAGATTGAAAGGTTTATGTCGTTTAAGAGTATCTTAGTGTCCCGTTCGTCTAGAGGCCTAGGACACCGCCCTTTCACGGCGGTAACAGGGGTTCGACTCCCCTACGGGATACCATTGGGTCGTTAGCTCAGTTGGTAGAGCAGTTGACTTTTAATCAATTGGTCACAGGTTCGAATCCTGTACGACCCACCATTCATAAGTTCTGGGGCTATAGCTCAGCTGGGAGAGCGCCTGCCTTGCACGCAGGAGGTCTGCGGTTCGATCCCGCATAGCTCCACCATAACTTAAAATGGGCGATTAGCTCAGTTGGGAGAGCACCTGCCTTACAAGCAGGGGGTCACTGGTTCGAACCCGGTATCGCCCACCATCTTTAAGTGTTCTTTTCTTTATGAATAGGAAGAGAATGGTTAAACATGGTTCTTTATGAATCACGCTCTTTAACAATTTGGAAAGCTGACAAAGCAGTTTTGTTTTTAAACAAAATTGTTTGTAAAAGTTCTCAATACTTTCTTGTATAAGAAAGACCAACACAATCAAGTGTTCTTGGAAATTGAGTCCGGCAATATCATAGTCTGCCGCATGTATAAAAATGGCAGACAAATCTTGGTGACAAGACCACATTCCGAAACTTTTTCGGGTTGTATGGTTAAGTGACTAAGCGTACATGGTGGATGCCTTGGCAGTCAGAGGCGATGAAGGACGTACTAACTTGCGATAAGCTCAGATGAGGCAGTAAGAGCCACCTGAATCTGAGATTTCCGAATGGGGAAACCCACTTACAGCAGTAAGTATCATTAAGTGAATACATAGCTTAATGAGGCGAACCGGGAGAACTGAAACATCTAAGTACCCCGAGGAAAAGAAATCAACCGAGATTCCGAAAGTAGCGGCGAGCGAAATCGGAGTAGCCCTTAAGCTGATACAGTGTCAGGTGAAGTGTCTGGAAAGGCACGCGATACAGGGTGACAGCCCCGTAACTGACGGCATTGTATGAGTGAAATCGAGTAAGGCGGGACACGTGATATCCTGTTTGAAAATGGGGGGACCATCCTCCAAGGCTAAATACTCCTGACTGACCGATAGTGAACCAGTACCGTGAGGGAAAGGCGAAAAGAACCCCTGTGAGGGGAGTGAAACAGAACCTGAAACCGTGTACGTACAAGCAGTAGGAGCCTACTTGTTAGGTGACTGCGTACCTTTTGTATAATGGGTCAGCGACTTATATTCAGTGGCAAGGTTAACCGATTAGGGGAGCCGTAGCGAAAGCGAGTGTTAACTGCGCGTTTAGTCTCTGGATATAGACCCGAAACCGAGTGATCTAGCCATGGGCAGGTTGAAGGTTGAGTAACATCAACTGGAGGACCGAACCGACTAATGTTGAAAAATTAGCGGATGACCTGTGGCTAGGGGTGAAAGGCCAATCAAACTCGGAGATAGCTGGTTCTCCCCGAAAGCTATTTAGGTAGCGCCTCGGACGAATACTACTGGGGGTAGAGCACTGTTAAGGCTAGGGGGTCATCCCGACTTACCAACCCTTTGCAAACTCCGAATACCAGTAAGTACTATCCGGGAGACACACGGCGGGTGCTAACGTCCGTCGTGGAGAGGGAAACAACCCAGACCGCCAGCTAAGGTCCCAAATTACAGCTAAGTGGGAAACGATGTGGGAAGGCTCAGACAGCTAGGATGTTGGCTTAGAAGCAGCCATCATTTAAAGAAAGCGTAATAGCTCACTAGTCGAGTCGGCCTGCGCGGAAGATGTAACGGGGCTAAGTTGTAAACCGAAGCTGCGGCAATGCGATTTATCGTATTGGGTAGGGGAGCGTTCTGTAAGCCGCTGAAGGTGTGTGGTAACGCACGCTGGAGGTATCAGAAGTGCGAATGCTGACATGAGTAACGATAATGGGGGTGAAAAACCTCCACGCCGGAAGACCAAGGGTTCCTGTCCAACGTTAATCGGGGCAGGGTAAGTCGACCCCTAAGGCGAGGCTGAAAAGCGTAGTCGATGGGAAACGGGTTAATATTCCCGTACTTCTTACTGTTGCGATGGGGGGACGGAGAAGGCTAGATGAGCCTGGCGATGGTTGTCCAGGTTCAAGTGCGTAGGCTTAAGAGTCAGGTAAATCCGGCTCTTTTTAAGGCTGAGACACGACGTCGAACCACTAAGGTGGTGAAGTCATTGATGCCATGCTTCCAGGAAAAGCCTCTAAGCTTCAGACAGTAAGGAATCGTACCCCAAACCGACACAGGTGGTCGGGTAGAGAATACCAAGGCGCTTGAGAGAACTCGGGTGAAGGAACTAGGCAAAATGGTACCGTAACTTCGGGAGAAGGTACGCTCCTGATGGTGAAGTCCCTTGCGGATGGAGCTGACGGGAGTCGCAGATACCAGGTGGCTGCAACTGTTTATTAAAAACACAGCACTGTGCAAAATCGTAAGATGACGTATACGGTGTGACGCCTGCCCGGTGCCGGAAGGTTAATTGATGCTGTTAGACTTTGGTCGAAGCGGTTGATCGAAGCCCCGGTAAACGGCGGCCGTAACTATAACGGTCCTAAGGTAGCGAAATTCCTTGTCGGGTAAGTTCCGACCTGCACGAATGGCGTAATGATGGCCACGCTGTCTCCACCCGAGACTCAGTGAAATTGAAATCGCTGTGAAGATGCAGTGTACCCGCGGCTAGACGGAAAGACCCCGTGAACCTTTACTACAGCTTGGCACTGAACATTGAGCCTACATGTGTAGGATAGGTGGGAGGCTATGAAACACAGTCGCCAGATTGTGTGGAGCCATCCTTGAAATACCACCCTTGTATGTTTGATGTTCTAACTTGGTCCCCTAATCGGGGATGAGGACAGTGCCTGGTGGGTAGTTTGACTGGGGCGGTCTCCTCCCAAAGAGTAACGGAGGAGCACGAAGGTGGGCTAATCACGGTTGGACATCGTGAGGTTAGTGTAATGGCATAAGCCCGCTTGACTGCGAGAGTGACGGCTCGAGCAGGTGCGAAAGCAGGTCATAGTGATCCGGTGGCTCTGAATGGAAGGGCCATCGCTCAACGGATAAAAGGTACTCCGGGGATAACAGGCTGATACCGCCCAAGAGTTCATATCGACGGCGGTGTTTGGCACCTCGATGTCGGCTCATCACATCCTGGGGCTGAAGTCGGTCCCAAGGGTATGGCTGTTCGCCATTTAAAGTGGTACGCGAGCTGGGTTTAGAACGTCGTGAGACAGTTCGGTCCCTATCTGCCGTGGGCGTTGGAAGATTGAAGGGGGCTGCTCCTAGTACGAGAGGACCGGAGTGGACGAACCTCTGGTGTTCGGGTTGTGATGCCAATCGCATTGCCCGGTAGCTAAGTTCGGAATCGATAACCGCTGAAAGCATCTAAGCGGGAAGCGAGCCCTGAGATGAGTCTTCCCTGGCGCTTTAAGCGTCCTGAAGGGTTGTTCGAGACCAGAACGTTGATAGGCAGGGTGTGTAAGCGTTGTGAGGCGTTGAGCTAACCTGTACTAATTGCCCGTGAGGCTTAACCATACAACACCGAAGAGGTTTTGGCGGACTCAAGAGAGAATCTTGATTGTGGGTTGAGAATAAGACAGCTTTCTGAATTAACGAATTTGCCTGGCGGCCATAGCGATTTGGACCCACCTGATCCCATGCCGAACTCAGAAGTGAAACGAATTAGCGCCGATGGTAGTGTGGGGTTTCCCCATGTGAGAGTAGGACATCGCCAGGCTTTTATTTTCTGTTATCAGAGATTCTGATGACACTGATTAGCACTTAGCTAGCCAATGCGGAGCGGTAGTTCAGTTGGTTAGAATACCGGCCTGTCACGCCGGGGGTCGCGGGTTCGAGTCCCGTCCGCTCCGCCACTTGATTTTAAGCCCTGGCCATTGTGCCGGGGTATTTTATTTATGAAGGGGTGTAGCTCCAATTGGCAGAGCAGCGGATTCCAAATCCGCGTGTTGGGAGTTCGAATCTCTCCACCCCTGCCATCCTTATTGAAGCCTTAGTTGAGAAACTAAGGCTTTTTTTTGATCTGTTTCACAGAAATTATTCGTTAATTGCCTGGACTGGTATAATATAGTCTTGGTTTTTGTATTGAATAGGAAATTTGGGCTGAAGATCATTGGTCATCTGAAGCTATTTGTCGTTACCTTTTGTTAAAAGTGACTCCTGTAACTTTTAATTTATTTGTATAAATGAACCGGATTTCCTTCGATTATTTTTCTGACCAAATGCTTTTATGGGGGAGAAATTGTGGGTCAATTTTCAATTCTTGGGTTTATTGCTGTCGGTGGGGCATTTGGTGCTTGTTCTCGATATTTAATTTCTGAGTTGTGTGTTTTTTTATTTGGACGAGGTTTTCCTTATGGAACTCTTACGGTAAACGTTCTGGGCTCATTCATAATGGGATTGTTGGTTGCTGCATTTCAGGGACAGATTTTATCTGCTGAGCCTTGGAGACAATTGATAGGATTAGGCTTTTTGGGGGCTTTGACAACTTTTTCTACGTTCTCTATGGATAATGTTTTACTGTTAGATCAAGGGGCTTTCCTTAAGATGGGAATCAATATTTTATTGAACGTTGCTCTGAGCATTACGGCTGCCTGGGTTGGTTTTCAACTGATCACAAAAGCTTAAATAAAATTATTTTCTCATTGCTATTTGATAATAGCTTTTTCTATAATATCTTCACTTGTCGGAGTGCCATTTGGCTGAGACCGTTAATTCGGGATCCGTTGAACCTGATCAGGTTAAAACCTGCGAAGGGAACAGAGAAGACATTCAATAATGTATCTAATTATTGCCTCATTTTTTGAGTATCATTCGTCCTTCCTCTCACGTGCATTAATCCGTCAAGCATTATCCATTTCAATCAAAGGAAAGTGCTATGTCGAGTCGAAAACAATCCAGATTGGAAGCTAAGCAGTTTATTGAGAATATAACAGCCTCAGCTTATCCAAATTCAGAAAAAACGTATGTTATAGGATCTAGAAAGGACATCCGGGTTCCTATGAGAAAAATTCTCTTGTCTGATACGTTTGCAGGAGGAACAAAAGAAAATCCGGTTTATCAGAAAAATGAGCCTATTTCCGTTTATGACACATCCGGTGTTTATACGGATTCTCAGTGCCATATTGATGTATACAAGGGGTTGCCAAAACTTCGGTCAAACTGGGTAGAAGAAAGACAGGATACCCAATACCTTGACGGACTTTCTTCAGAATACGCCCGTATGCGCTTGAATGATTCAACTTTAGATGAATTAAGATATGGTAATCTTCCTTCCATATTATGCTCTAGGGAGGGTAGGAGAGTTACTCAGCTTCATTATGCCCGTAAAGGTATTATCACTCCTGAAATGGAATTCATCGCCATACGTGAAAATATGGGACGTCAGAAGCTGGCAGATGAGCAACTGAATCAACAACATCCCGGACAAAACTTTGGGGCTCATCTACCAAAAGAAATTACGCCGGAATTTGTTCGTAAAGAAGTTGCTGAAGGGCGGGCCGTGATTCCCTGCAATATTAATCACCCTGAATCTGAGCCAATGATTATTGGTCGAAATTTCTTAGTGAAAGTAAATGCAAACATCGGTAATTCATCGGTGACATCTTCCATTGAAGAAGAAGTTGAGAAACTGGTTTGGGCTACCCGCTGGGGTGCTGATACGGTTATGGATCTATCCACCGGTCGTAATATCCATGAAACGAGAGAATGGATTCTGCGGAATAGCCCGGTTCCTATCGGTACCGTCCCTATGTATCAGGCGTTGGAGAAAGTGAATGGTATTGCTGAAAATCTAACCTGGGATGTCATGCGGGATACACTTATTGAGCAAGCAGAGCAGGGCGTTGACTATTTCACTATTCACGCTGGTTTGTTGTTGCGTTATGTTCACCTGACGGCTAAAAGGGTGACCGGTATTGTATCTAGGGGCGGATCCATTATTGCTAAATGGTGCCTGGCTCATCATCAGGAAAACTTCCTATATTCTAATTTCAGAGAAATCTGCGAAATCTGTGCTCAATATGATGTTGCTCTTTCGTTAGGTGATGGCCTTCGTCCTGGATCGGTAGCTGATGCCAATGATGAAGCCCAATTTTCAGAGCTGAGAACCCTTGGTGAGCTGACAAAAATTGCGTGGGAATATGATGTCCAGGTCATTATTGAAGGTCCGGGACATATTCCAATGCATATGATAAAGGAAAATATGGATGAGCAGATTAAACATTGCCATGAAGCGCCATTCTATACATTAGGGCCTCTTACTACCGATATTGCACCCGGATATGATCATATTACATCAGGGATAGGTGCCGCTATGATTGGATGGTACGGTTGTGCCATGCTTTGCTATGTTACACCTAAAGAGCATTTGGGGCTACCAAACAAGGATGATGTTAAGACTGGCTTGATTACTTATAAACTCGCTGCTCATGCTGCTGATTTGGCAAAGGGCCACCCCGGAGCTCAAATTCGTGATAATGCTATGTCTAAAGCCCGTTTTGAATTTCGTTGGGAAGACCAGTTTAATTTAGCGTTAGATCCGGTTACTGCCCGAGAGTTCCATGATGAAACGATCCCCCATGAGTCTGGAAAAGTTGCGCATTTTTGTTCGATGTGTGGGCCTAAGTTCTGCTCTATGAAAATATCCAAGGAAGTTCGGGATTATGCCAATCAGAACCCGGGTGAAATTGAGGTTAAGTTGGTGGATGATCCGTTGGAAGGTATGCGCCAAAAGTCGCGTGAGTTTAAGGATAAGGGTTCTGAGTTATATCATGTTGCTAAAGTTTCGGAAGAGGCCTAGATATGATAACAATTTGGTTGCCGGAAAAAGAAAAGGCGCTTATGAGCACCTTGCAGAGAATACTGGATTCTGTTTTTCGTTCGACCTTGGAAGAGGTTTGTATTGAACTGCGAACGTGGGAACAACTAGCATTGAATATTCAGTTTTCTGATTCTTATCATTTGGGCTTTGATGTATATCTCGATGAACATCCGTGGTTATTTTCGAAAAGTTCTGGAGCTGATATTGGCTCCAGAAAGCTGCATCATTCTATAAACTATACTCAAGGTTTTGTCTCTTGCGATTTATTATCCCGTCCATTAACCGCTTCTGTTTGCATTGGTAACGTTGATATTTTTCAACCGTCTGATTCCTGGCTGGATTGCTGTGGCAAGTTAAGAACATTGTACAGTCGGGATTTGCCTCTTAATGTTGTCGAACCTGTTGAGCACTTATCCTGGCTTGTTTTGTTATTGGCCTATGAATTTTCATTTGATGATTCTCTCACTGTGGCCCGGGCAGCAATGAATGTTTCACGTGGAACATGGCCTGATAATATCCAAAAGTTTCCCTCCATTATTAATAAGCCCGCTAGTGAAGTTCAACCATTTCTGAATATTGAGTCAGATAAAATGGGCTTGTATCCCGTTGTTGATTCATTCCAATGGGTTGAAAAACTGGTTGCGATGTCTGGAATTGATACGGTTCAGCTAAGGATTAAAGATCGAACGCATCAGGATTTGAGGGAACAAATTAAGTTAGTTAGTGACTTAGCAAAGGAAACGGGTGCACAACTCTTTATTAATGATCACTGGGAAGAAGCGATTGACAGTAATGCGTATGGGGTGCATTTGGGACAAGAAGACATCACCATTGCCGATTTGGATTGGATAAGAGAATCCAAATTACGCTTGGGAGTATCGACTCATGGCTATTATGAGATTCTTACGGCAGAAGCTATTTCACCATCCTATATAGCATTAGGGCATATTTTCCCGACAACAACGAAATCTATGCCTTCTCAACCGCAGGGTGTAATCCGATTGGAGATGTATCAGAAATTGATCGATTCGATTGCGGAAATAAAAAATCCCATACCGACGGTGGCGATTGGTGGAATAGATTTGAACAATTGTAAACAAGTTATTAAGACAGGTGTTAATTCAATAGCTGTTGTCAGAGCTATTACTCAGGCTAAAGATTTACCTCTGGTAGTTGAACAATTCAAATCGCTTTTTGATTGCAGAAAATCTGAGGAGTGTGTCGGGTGAATACTTTAAGCGACTCTGACTTTCTGAGGTATCAAAGACAAGTGGCATTACCCGAAGTAGGTGAAGAGGGTCAATTAAAATTGGCCCTAAGTCGGGTTCTTATCATTGGTTGCGGTGGACTTGCTTCTGTTGTCACACCATATTTGTCCGGTGCAGGAGTTGGTTCATTAGTTATTGTTGATGATGATGAGGTTTCTATTTCTAATCTTCATCGGCAAGTTGTTTTTCGTGCCAATGACATTGGAGAAAACAAAGCTGTAGCAATGAAAAGTCAACTTGCTAGCATTAATCCTAATGTTCGAGTTCGGGCTATTGATCACCGACTTTCAGAAGAGCAATTAAGTCTAGAAGTCATGATGGCCGATATTGTTGTTGACTGTACCGATAACTTCTCTACCCGACAGTTAATAAACAAAATTTGTTTCCACCATAAAACAATGTTGGTTTCAGGTGCGGCTAATGGATTTGATGGTCAGTTTTCCGTGTACAGTTATTCTGAAGGAACAGCTTGTTATCGGTGCGTCTATTCTGAAGAATCCGATGTGAATGCTAATTGTTCTTCTCGAGGTGTATTAGGCCCTACAGTCGGGGTGATAGCATCGTTACAGGCTCTGGAAACGATAAAAGGATTGCTTAAGCTTTCCGCACCAGGTTCTCCCCAATCCACTCATAAGCTATTAATTTTTAATGGTCGTTCGTTGACTTCCGATTATTTATTAATAACGAAAGATCCTGAATGCCCTGTTTGCGGAAAGGAGCAGAGAAGCCATGAATCTTGAGATATTCATTAATGACCAGCGTCAGGTGTTTAATCATCGTATGACACTATCTGCTCTGGTGGAAACACTGGCGCTTCCCGATGTTGGGTGTGTTGTTTCTATCAATAATACCATTATCCCTAAAAGCCAATGGCCGTCTTATCAGTTAAATAGTGGCGACCAGATTTCATTATTTCAAGCTATAGCAGGAGGCTGACAGACATGTTACAGATAGCTGATAAAATTTTCGATTCGAGGCTATTCACTGGTTCGGGAAAATTTTCAAATCGAGAGCGAATGATTGAAGCCATTTTGGCCAGTGGCTCAGAACTGGTTACTATGGCGTTAAAGCGTGTTGATGCAAATAATAAAGATGATGATATTTTAGCGCCTTTGATGACTCACAACTTAAATTTATTACCAAATACTTCTGGAGCTAAAAATGCACAAGATGCGATTTTTGCCTCACATCTTGCGAGGGAAGCACTACAAACGAATTGGATAAAATTGGAAATTCATCCGGATCCTAAGTATTTAATGCCAGACCCAATTGAGACGCTTACGGCAGCGGAACAACTGGTCAAAGATGGTTTTGTCGTATTGCCATACTGTCACGCTGATCCGGTTCTCTGTAAGCGGCTTGAGGAGGTTGGGTGTGCAGCTGTTATGCCTTTAGGTGCACCAATCGGTTCAAATAAGGGATTGGCTTCTCTCGAATTTCTTAAAATCATTATTGACCAGGCTAAGGTTCCCGTCGTTGTCGACGCTGGCATTGGCAATCCATCTCAGGCGGCTCAGGCTATGGAATTAGGCGCCGATGCTGTTTTGGTTAATACGGCAATTGCGGCAGCGAATAACCCAACTCAAATGGCAGCTGCTTTTAAACAAGCCGTTGAATGTGGCCGGTTAGCTTTTGAATCGGGTCTTGCCCAAAGCGGTGATTATGCTCAGGCTTCCAGTCCGCTGACCTCTTTCCTTGATAATTTATAGGAGATGGATATGAGTTTCGTTGATCAATTAAATGATTATAACTGGGATGATGTCCGGCTCTCAATTTATTCTAAAACTGAACGTGATGTCCAAAGAGCTCTTACAAAATCCCGGCTAACTCTGGAAGATTTCAAAGCGTTAATATCTCCGGTTGCTGAAAAATACATTGAACCGTTAGCTCAAAAGGCTCGCTATCTGACTCGTCAGCGTTTCGGTAATACGGTATCTATGTATATACCGCTTTATTTATCAAATCTTTGTTCCAATGATTGCACCTATTGTGGCTTTTCGATGAGTAATCGAATAAAGCGCAAAATACTCTCGGAAGAGGAAATTATGACTGAGATTGCAGCAATCAAAAAAATGAACTTTGATAGTTTGCTTTTGGTGACTGGTGAGCATCAGGCAAAAGGAGGAATGGATTATTTTAGAGCAATAGTACCAATGATAAAAGAACATTTTCATTATCTGGCAATGGAAGTTCAGCCACTTAGTCAGGAAGATTATGTAGAGTTGAGAGCTTTAGGTATTGATGCTGTAATGGTTTATCAGGAAACCTATAACAGAGTGACTTATGCTAAGCATCATCTGAGAGGGCATAAGATGGATTTTGAGTATCGTTTGTTAACACCGGATAGGTTGGGGAACGCTGGTATAGACAAAATTGGCATTGGGGCTCTTATCGGTCTGGATGATTGGCGTACTGATTGTTTCTTCACAGCTGCACATCTTAATTATTTAGAGAAGCGATATTGGCAATCAAGATATTCTATTTCTTTTCCCAGATTGAGACCATGTGCGGGTTCGATAGAACCAAAGTCAATAATGACTGATGCCCAATTATTACAATTGATTTGTGCCTATCGACTATTCGATCCTGAGGTGGAACTTTCTCTTTCTACGCGAGAATCTCCAATATTCCGGGACAATGTTGTTCCTATTGCTATTACTTCTCTTTCTGCAGCTTCAAAAACCCAGCCCGGAGGTTATGCGAATAATACGCCTGAACTGGAGCAATTTGCTGTGAGCGATAACAGAAGTGCACCTGAAGTAATCGCATCAATGAAAGGGAAAGGGTTAGAAACCGTCTGGAAAGATTGGGAGTCTGTATACTCTGGTTAGGTATTAATAAAAAACTAACAATGTTTCACATGAAACATTGTTAGTTTTCAAATTTTTTAACTGATTTTTTCATAAATCAGGCCGCATTTTTGCCTTTCTTATCTGGTTGGTTATATTTACCAAGTAGAGCATGATAAAAATTATCGTCGCTGAGAGTGCCAACCAGTATGCCATTTTCTATTAGTATAATTGGGTGTCCGGTATGGTAGCGAATTTCAATAGCGTCACGCATATCAATATCGGGAGAAGCAATCACAATAGTGTTTTTGCATAAGTCACCGACATCAACGGATTTCTTTGTATAGTCAATGAGTTTTAAGGAGGACTCACCGGAAACTATCCAATTTGTCTTTTCTTTTTCAATCCAGACATCGGATCCCTGACATAGTTGCCATCGTTCACTCTTCTGGATAAGCTCGTTTGCTGGTTTCATCAGAGAACGGCCTTTAAGTACATTTAAAGGGTTTGTATGAGCAACGAAATCTCGCACATATTGTGTTTTTGGTTTCAGAACAATTTCTTCCGGTTTACCGTGTTGAATCAGTTTTCCTGATTCCATAATTGCAATTCTGGTTCCAATTTTTAATGCTTCGTCCAGATCATGGCTTACGAAGAGAATGGTTTTATTCAGCTTCGCCTGAAGCTCTAGCAATTCATCCTGAAGTTGTGCACGAATAAGAGGGTCTAAGGCAGAAAACGGTTCGTCCATTAATAGAATGTCTGTATCCATTGCAAAGGCCCGGGCTAAACCGACCCGCTGCTGCATACCACCGGATAGTTCATGAGGGAACTGCTCTGCCCAGTCAGCCAGACCAACCATATCCAGTTTTTCTTTTGCCTGCGTTCGTCTTTGCTTGCGTGGTACGCCTTTTAGCTCAAGGCCAAATGCGACATTATCGAGAACAGACAGCCAGGGCATTAATGCAAATTTCTGAAAAACCATTGAAACCCGCTCAGTACGGAGATGTCTCAGAAGGTGATCATTACATTCGGAAACGTCAACGAGTTCATCCCCATTTTTGATTTTTAAAGAACCCCGGGAGACGGTGTTTAGACCATTAACGGCTCTGAGTAAACTGGATTTTCCCGAGCCGGATAGTCCCATCAGAACACAAATTTCCCCTTCTTTCACATCCAGAGAAACGTTATTCACACCGACCACCAAGCCGGCTTCATCAATAATTTCCTGACGGGATTTACCATTATCCAGTAAATTCAGAGCGCTAGTCGGATTATCACCAAAAACAACATCTAAATTTTCAATAGATATGGCATTTGTTTGTTCAGACATGATTAATGATCCTTATTTTGGCTGGGTGTTTTGCACATACGATCAAGAATGATCGCGACCAGAACAATGGCTAAACCTGCTTCAAAACCCTGTGAAATGTTCACCGTATTTAATGCCCGGATAACCGGTTTTCCAAGACCATCTGCTCCGACTAAAGCGGCTACGACCACCATCGATAATGACAACATAATGCATTGAGAAACGCCTGTCATAATGCTCGGCATTGCGGCCGGTAATTCGACTTTAAAAAGAAGTTTCATCTTGCTTGCCCCAAAGGCTTTGCCAGCTTCTACCAGTTCTTCAGGTACTCGTCTTACACCGAGATACGTCAGGCGAATTGGAGCTGGGACGGCGAAAATAATGGTTGATATCAGGCCTGGAACAACCCCTAAACCAAATAGAACAAGTGTTGGTATTAAGTAAACAAAAGTTGGCACTGTTTGCATTAGATCGAGTATAGGTCTCATCATTGTGTATAGCCATGGGCGGTGGGCTGACATAATACCCAGAGGTACTCCAACTAATACAGAAATGGATGTCGCTGAAAAAACAAGCACAAATGTTTCAAGCATTTCTTGCCAGTATCCAAGGTTTAGTATGAGGAGTAATGAAGCAACAACAAAAATGACCATGGATATTTTTCTGTGTAACCACCATGCTAATAATGCAGTCAGAGCGATGATAACTGCTGGTGGCAACCACTGAAATACATTCACAAGAAACATGATGGAATTTTCAAGAGTGAATGCAATGGCATCAAAAAATCCGGATGCATGGATTGTTAACCAGTCGACCACAAATTCCATCCAGTGACCAAGAGGAATTTTATGTTCTGTAAAAAAATTCACAATATTACCTATATAAAAAGAGGAATATGGATCCCATCTCCCCTTTATCCTTTAACTAAAAATTATGAGTGTTCTTTGAGATAGCTAAGAACAGCCTGTTTTGCTGGCTTACCATCTATAGTGCGTATGCCGTTAAGCCATTTATCCAGCACTTGAGGATTTTGGTTTAACCATTTGATTGCTGCTTTGGCCGGTTTTTCATTTTTATTTAAGATGGAGTCCATAATGTGGTTCTCCATGGAAAGACTAAATTTCAGGTTGTTAAGAAGATGTCCTACATTAGGACACTGTCCAGTGAATCCTTTTCTTACATTGGTATAAACACTTGCACCGCCGAAGTCTGGGCCAAAGTAATCGTCACCACCGGATAAGTATTTCATATCGAAATTACTATTCATCGGGTGGGGGGCCCAGCCCAGAAAGGCAATCCACTGTTTACGACGAATAGCTCTTTTGACCTGAGAAACCATCCCTGCTTCACTGGATTCTACGAGCGTGAAATCTTTCAGATTAAATGCATTTTTATCAATCATACTTTGGATCAAACGGTTACCATCATTACCAGGCTCGATACCATAGATACGATCATGAAATTTATTGGCAAATTTAGCAATGTCAGAGAATGATTTAACACCAGCGTCATAGACGTATTTAGGGACCGCCAATGTGTATTTGGCTCCCGTCAGGTTCGCTCTTACGGTTTCGACAGAGCCGTTATCACGGTATTTTTTGATATCCCCCTCCATTGTCGGCATCCAGTTCCCAAGAAAGACATCAATGTCTTTATTTGCCATTGAGGAATAGGTGACGGGCACGGACAATAAATCGATTTTTGTTTTGTATCCCATGCCCTGTAAAATTTGCGTGGTAACTGCCGTTGTTGAGGTGATATCTGACCAACCGACATCGGAAAAACGGATCGTACTGCATTGTCCTGCATACACATTGGCACACGCAAATATACTTAAACCAATTGCCAGTAATTTGAAGTTCTTAGTCAACATAATGAATCCTTTTACGTTATTACGAAATTCATTCCAAGATAGCTTTTGCTATCAAGTTTCTGTGTTACAGCTTGTGTTTAGGGTTACGTTTTAGTAAGGACTTTCAAACTTACCTAATTCGATGAAAACACTTTTTGTCTGAGTATAGTGAGAGAGAGTTTCGACCCCGTTTTCCCGTCCGATACCTGAGTCTTTATAACCACCAACCGGCATTTCAGCTGGGGAGTTACCCCAGGTATTAATCCAACAGATACCGGCTTGCATCTGGTGAATAACACGGTGAGCGCGTGAAATATCTTTGGTAAATACACCGGCGGCAAGACCATATCGTGTATCATTGGCTTGTCTGATGACTTCCGATTCATCCGAAAATTTGATGACAGCCATAACCGGCCCAAAAATTTCATTTTGTACAAGGGCCATACTTTCATCACAGTCGTAAAAAACGGTTGGAGCAACAAAATTCCCTTTCTCCAGGCCATTTACTGTTACCTGATATCCTCCGACGAGCAGTTTTGCATCGCTTAGTTTTGCTGTTTCAATTGCGGACATAACTTTATTCAGGTGATCTCTGGAAATAAGCGCACCGATTTGTGTTTCTGGGTTTAAGGGATTACCAATGATGAGTTTTTCTGTTCTGTCCTTAAGCTGGGTCAGGAAGTTATCGTAAACAGATTCATGAACAAACACTCTGGTTCCATTTGTGCAGACTTCGCCCTGAGTATAAAAATTGGCAACCATAGATGCCGAAACTGCATCGTCAAGGTTTGAGTCTTCAAAGATAATCAGCGGTGATTTTCCACCCAGTTCCATTGTGACAGATTTCAGTGTCTTAGCGCTGTCAGCCATGACTGTCTTTCCCGTTCCTACTTCACCAGTAAAAGAAACTTTGGCGATATCTGGGTGTGCTGTCAGCATCTGACCAACGCGGTAATCACCTTGTACGATATTGAATACTCCATCCGGAAGACCTGCTTCCGTATAAATTTCGGCGAGTTTGAGCGCGGTCAGGGGCGTTTCTTCAGATGGTTTGAATATCATTGCGTTTCCGGCGGCTAAAGCAGGAGCTGACTTCCACATAGCAATTTGAATCGGGTAGTTCCAGGCTCCGATGCCGGCACAGATACCCAATGGTTCTTTGCGGGTGTAAAAAAACTGAGATTGACTGAGAGGTTGCTGATCGCCTAATAATGTCGGAGCCAGACCTGCATAATATTCGATAACATCCGCGCCGGTATGAATATCAACACAGTTTGCTTCCTGAAGTGGTTTCCCTGTATCTCTTACTTCGAGTTCCGCGAGTTCATCATTGCGTGTTCTGAGTATTTCGACCGCTTTTTGTAAAATACGGCTACGTTCGATCGCGGTCATTGAGGACCAGATGGAAAAGCCTTTTTTGGCGGACTCGATGGCTTTTTCAATATCTTGTGCAGAAGCCTGACCAAGAGTTGCAAGGGTTTCTCCCGTTGCCGGATTTATACTGGCAAAGGTTTCTCCTGATGAGGTATCCGTTAATTTCCCGTCAATATAAAGAGATTTAATTTCCATTGAATGGTTAGCCTTAGTGCTTGTCAGTGTAGTAAAAAAGTTGCTTGTCTAAATAATCGTTTATGATGCTACGGGCCTGATCCGGATTAATACCTTTAGGGTTCAAAGCTCCTCTGAGCCAGATGCCATCAATCAGTGCGGCAATGCCATGGGCAACGAGACAAACTTGCTTTTTTGGTAATAGTGCTTTCAATTCTATTTTAAGGTGAGAAATAAGACGTTTTTCATTTACTCGTTGTAAGCGGTTAAGCTGATGGTCATGCATTGAGTATGACCAGAATGCTAACCAGGTTTTTACCACTTCACCTTCTGTCTGAAACCCTTTGAAATTACCATCAATAATGGCATTGATTCGTTGATAATGTGCATTTACCGGAATGCAAGAGAGGGATTGCATGATGGTTTTGGAATGTTCACGAAGAATGACCCGCATCGTTTCTTCGAGAAGACCATGTTTGCCCCCAAAATAATGATTAATAATTCCGGTTGAAACTCCCGCTTCTTTGCTGATCAGAGAAATACTTGCTCCATGGAGGCCGACTCTTTCTATGACATTCATGGTCGCTTTCACTAGTTGAGGTTTACGAATATCAGGCATCCCGACCTTGGGCATGTAGGCTCCACGATTTAAATTGAACGATTAATTAATAAAAACCATACACAAAAATCGTTTAGATCTCAAATAAATTTGTGATGATTTTTTATTCTGCAAGCATTCGGAATAAAAAGGAAAACATAATAATATGATTAATAATCAATTACTTAGTTTTAGTTTTTTTGAAAGGTATTTTAAATTAATCTTTTATGAATATTTCGAGCTGTTTCATTTCGAACTCTAATGCATTTATCGGGGAGTATAAACTCCCCGAAGATGGCATTCATCCAAAAATTAAATAGTGGCCGTGGCATTTTTCAGCCAGTTTCTTTCTTTTTCACTGAGAAGCGGTGATACATCCAGCCAAACCTGCTGGTGGTAGGCGTTTAGCCAGCGTTTTTCATCTGTGGTTAGTAAGGTGATATCTATAGCTCTGGTATCGATTGGACAGCGGGTTAACGGATAGAATTTCAGCATATTCTGGTCACCTTCAGTTGTAACATCGGTAACCAGAACCAGATTTTCGATACGAATACCAAACTGATTTTCCCGGTAATAGCCGGGTTCGTTTGAAATCACCATGCCAGGAAGAAGAGCCACCGAGTTTGGTGCTTTACTGATCCTTTGAGGGCCTTCGTGTACGCTCAGACAGTGACCGACGCCGTGACCAGTGCCATGGTCGAAGTCAAATCCATTTGCCCATAGAAATTGTCTGGCAATGGCATCAAGCTGATGACCACTGGTTCCTTTCGGGAAACGGGTAGACGACAAAGCAATATGGCCTTTCAGAACATAAGTAAATAACTGTTTCATTTCATGTGTAGGAGAACCAATGGCAATCGTGCGGGTGATATCGGTGGTACCATCCTGATATTGACCTCCGGAATCAACCAGGTAGAGAGAATTCATACTAAGACGACCTGGTTGGGGCTGGTTGATGTGATTATAGTGACACATGGCAGCATTACTTCCGGCCGCTGAAATGGTATCAAAGCTTAAATCAATTAGAGTGGGATCTTCCCGCCGAAATGTTTCCAGTTTATCTGAAAGTGTGGCTTCATCTGGTAACGGTTTCTTTTCAGTCTGTTCATCAAGCCAGCATAGAAATTTAGCCATAGCTGCGCCATCTCTAATGTGACAATCTTTCATTCCTTTGACTTCTAATGAGTTTTTTGCCGCTTTGGGAAGCGTACAAGGGTCGTCACTTTCTATGATATCAATGCCATTGTTTTGTAACTGAAGCTTAAACCATGCATTACTGCTGGAGGTATCAAGTAAAACCCGCTTACCTTTCAGTTTCCGGATCGTCTCTTCCAGTTGATCAGGTGGACATAAATTGACTCCTGTGCCCACATGTTGATGAAAACCATCCGCTAAACGTTGTTCATCAATGAAGAAATCGACATTGCCAGTGTTGTAAATAATTGCGTGAGAAAGAATGACCGGTAATCTGGAAACATCTAAGCCACGAATATTGAGAAGCCAGCATATTGAATCAAGCTGGGTTAAAATGGCGCAATCGGCACCGGATTTATTGAGCTTTTCTTTTATTAAGAGCCGTTTTTCTGAACTTGACTGCCCGGCAATATCATTTGGCATTAACACCATGTCTGATAGTTGAGGCTTTGGCCGTTCATCCCATAATATGTCGACAGGGTTATGTGTTACAGGTTGCAAAGTGTAGTCCGGCGCTAATTTTTCCTGAGCTGCCGGTAGCCATACAGCCTTGTGCATTTTTGGATCAAAACCAATGCGGGTGTTTTTTGGTAACGCTTGTTTTATCCAGTTCAGGAAAGGTTCATCAATTAAATGATGGTATTCAAAGAGTGCTTTTGGCGCTTGTTTGGTTACCTGTACGGTATAGCGGCCATCGACAAATATGGCGGCCTTAGTTTTTGTTACAACGCAAACGCCTGCTGAGCCGGTAAAACCTGAGATCCATTGTAGTCGTTCGTTATGTTCTGGCAGGTATTCTCCCAGGTACTCATCTTCGTGAGGAATGATAAAGGCATCCAATTGATTGTTTTCAAGCCACGATCTGAGTTTATCAATATTTTCTTTTATTATCGTTGCCATATATATGTCCGTTAGTTTATATAAAAATAAAGTGTTATTTATATTTTTATCATGAATATTACTACCTGTGCTATATAAGGCAAAGCTACGCTTTTTTTGTATAGCGTGCAAATGAATGTAAATATCATAGGAAAGAGGGAAAATATTTGCTATTAATTCTAATATTGACAATCTACTAACTTGATGGCCATAAATAGTGTGCCAAACTGTTTATTAGAGTGCAGAATACATGTATATTTGGGCTCCTAAAAATATAATATTTCCTTTCACTTTGAATTCATGGATATCACACGAATGTCGATGACAACCTATGAAATGGCTCGAGTTTTAGAGCAACTGGATGATTCTCCAGAAAAGGTGATGTTTGGTAAACTGCTTAACGAGCTGGGAAACCAGAGCGGAGAACGTATAAGAAGTGCTGCCAAGCAAGTGCCACTACCAATATTACGAGATTTAGTGTACCAATTTGATCAAGTGATTCAATCCCGTAAAAGTGAACAAGTTGATTTACTGGCAAAAGAGTTAGCCGATCAGGGTATTTCTCCTGATGAGCTTCGGGATTTTTTAAATAAATAGCTAATTGTATTTACCTTAGCTTAGGATGTTGTCCTAAGCTAAGGATTTACATTTCTGTTTATTGGGTTTTGCAGTGAAATAAGCGTTTCTGTGGATTGCACTTCATCAATGGCTTGTAATTTATCAATTAAAACATACTGAAGTTCTTCTATTGAACGACACATTAATTTTGCAAATATATTATAAGCGCCGGTGGTATAGTAAGCTTCAACAACTTCATCTAATGCATTTAATTTTTCTAGGGCAGAGTGATAATCTCTTGCTGCATTTAAATTAATCCCGATAAAACAGCAAACGTCGTAGCCCAGTTTCTTTGTATTAACAACAACTTCTGTTTTTTGAATAATATCGGCGGCTTTCATTTTTTCAATGCGCACATGAATGGTTGCCGGACTTACATTAAATTGTTTTGCCATTTCCGCGTAAGGTGTTCTTGCATCATTCATTAATATTTTTAGAATAGCTCTGTCCAAGTCGTCCAGTTTTGATACGTTGGATTGCATATAGTTTATGTCCTTGCGACGCACATTAATAATTAATTAGTAGGTTAGTGTACCACTGGATAATTTAAAAATAAGTGGTATTGAGAAATAACCTTTCCCGATATTGTAATCTCAGACAAACATGGTGGAGTCATTCTTTTGCAAATTCAACTCATATCCGAAGTTAGTGACACGAATTATCTGGACGAGTTATCGAAACGATGGTCTTTAATTCACTCGGATTCGGATGTGTTCGCTTTAGTTTGGACCGGAGAAAGGCTGGAGTTAAGAAAAACAGACGAACCTAAACTGGGCGCTATTTTTGTCGACTGGGCTTCTGGTCGTGTGGCTCACAGAAGAAAGTTTGGTGGTGGTAAAGGTCAGGCGATTGCCAAAGCGGTTGGATTGAATAAAGGAACAGTACCATCGATATTGGATGCAACGGCCGGATTAGGCCGAGATTCTTTTGTTTTTGCTTCTCTTGGCTGTTATGTCCAAATGATTGAGCGTCATCCGGTAGTGGCTGCTTTATTAGATGATGGATTGAGGCGGGCCTCTGATGACATAGAAATCGGCGGCTGGGTGAAAGATAGGGTGCAGTTACTGCATGCTTCCAGTCATAATGCGTTAATTTCGCTTGCCGATACTTCTGATTATAAAAGACCTGATGTTGTGTATCTGGATCCCATGTATCCGCATTCGGAAAATAAAAAGAAATCGGCGCTAGTAAAAAAAGAGATGCGGGTATTTCAGACCATGGTTGGTGAGGATAGCGATGCGGATGGATTACTTGCTCCGGCACTTGAACTGGCAGCAAGGCGTGTTGTAGTCAAAAGGCCGGATTACGCCGGTTTTATGGCTGGACACACGCCGTCTATGAGTATTGCAACCAAGAAGAATCGCTTTGATGTCTATGTGAAAGCCGCAATGAAATAATCCACTTGCAATTTTCTATATTAGTGACTATTAATGTAATTAATAATCATTCTTATTAGGTGCGGTATGAGTAAATGCCTATGTAAGTTTCGTCGTACTGAAATTATCGGGCAAATAAACCGGGTTCGGTGCTTGGTGGATAACCCTCGTTTTTTGTGTAAAAGCTGTGCCAGGGTTGCAAATGGTGCCTCCTCGTTGTGTAAGCCCGTTCTGTTTCAGGATAAAAAGGTAGAAAATCGGGAGGAAAGTGCGGTTTCCCATGAGGTCGATTTAACTCTGACCCGGCAGCAAAAAAAATCGTTGGGGAAAAATAGTCGCAAACTGAAGAAACTGTTTAAAAAACAGAAAAAGTTGGCTAAGAAATATCGGAAGTTAATGAAAAAAATGGATATAAGTGAATGCTCACTACCTTATTTTGGATAATAAAATGGCCTCTATGAGGCCTTAAATTGGTTTACTTCGATGCTATTTTTCTTTTTACCCAGGTTTCATTAACCCATAAAGAAAATAGAATGATGGAGCCGCCGATAATAAGGCTGGGGAAGTCGATATTTCGGTTCCAAATAACAATATTAACGATAAGACCGGCAGGAACCAGTGCATTATTCATAATAGCCAGAGCACCAGCATTTACGATGCATGCGCCTTTATTCCACATGAAATACCCCAGACCGGAAGCTATCAGCCCCAGATAAATCAGAATGCTCCACTGAGTCGTTGTGGTAGGCAGTTTCTCTGTGTTACCGAATAAAAGAAATGCAACGGTGGCAACAATTAGCGCGCCCAGATAAAAATAACCGAAGACGGTATGTTGAGGGAGCGTTATTTTCTGGCTTTCCATGAGTTTTTTGTAGCCAACCTGACCAATGGCAAAGCAAAGATTGGCACATTGCACAACGAAGAACCCAATAATGAAGTTTTCATTGATGGCGGTATTTTTGATGACGACTGCCCCCACAACCGCAATGGCGGCTGTCACCAAATACCACGCAGAAAATTGTTTCTTCAGTAAATCATAAAGAAGTGTGACATAAATGGGAGTAAAAACCGTAAACAGCAGCACTTCCGGAACGGTTAGCAACAGAAACGATTTATAGTAAAAACAGTACATCAATCCGAGTTGAATTCCTCCAATTGCCGCTAATTTTGCAATTAAGACGGCGGGTATGCCTTTATACCGGATGAACGGGAGAAATAACACACTTGCCAGTGCGATACGAATCAGAACGGAGAACCAAGAATCAACCTGACCGGCTAGATACACGCCGATCAGGCTGAAAGAAAATGCCCATAGTAGGGTTATCGCAGATAAATATGCCATGATTGTGTTGTTAATAACGGAAACGAAACAATGATGGCAGTCAGTTTAACTAAGTTTTGCCTGTTCGTCAGTTTTCTTCTTTTAACGGTACGACGAGAATATCAACCGGGGAACAATTTAAAATTAGTTTGGTTGATGAGAGTAGTTTGCTCCAGAAGTCCTGATGGTGACCAAGAATCACCAGATCAATTTTGTATTCCTGGACGGTATCACAAATTTCACCACTCAGATCTCCGCTGCCAACCAGACGATGCTGAATCGGGTAACCTGCGTAGTCTTCCAGTTTTTGTAATTCCTTTTGAGCCATTTCCATTGAGTGATTTTGGGTGTCAACTAAGTTGATGTCTATGAGTCCTGTATACAGTTCTGCGTAATTCACATCGATATGAATAAAAGAAAGCTTTGCATTCAGGGGTTTGGCGAGCATTACGGCCCGATCAATCAGACGGTGACTGTCTTCTGATAAATCAACAGCTACGAGAACATGTTTGTAACACATAACGCGCTCCTCTTTAGAAAAGTAACTTCACTTTAGCAGTCTTGTCGTGCAAAAGTTGTTGTTTTGATCGCAATTCCTTAGTTATCAACATTTTCTTTAACATTCGAGTGAATGTTAACAATGTGTTATAATTGAGCCGGTTATAAATATAATTTGGAGAAAGTTATGCTATCGAAGGCTATGATTGATAAATTAAATGAGCAAATTAATCTCGAATTCTTTTCATCCAATCTATACTTACAAATGAGTGCTTGGTGTGAAGACAAAGGTTTTGAAGGCGCCGCTGAATTTTTAAGATCTCATGCGCAGGAAGAAATGGCACATATGCACCGATTATTTACGTATGTGAGTGAAACTGGTGCGTTACCCATTCTTGGTGCGATTGAGGCGCCTAAGTATGACTTTGGTTGCTTAGGTGATGTGTTCAGAGAAACTTACCAACACGAGCAGATGATTACTGAGAAAATTAATAAGCTGGCTCACGTTGCCTTCACATCTCAGGATTACTCAACTTTTAATTTTCTTCAGTGGTACGTTGCCGAGCAGCATGAAGAAGAAAAGTTATTTAAAGGGATTTTAGATAAGTTAGAGCTTGTTGGTGAAGATGGTAAAGCGTTGTTCTTCATTGATAAAGATCTAGCAGCAATGGCAAACAAAAGCTCATCTTCTGTCATGGATGCCCCAGCTGAATAATATCAGCGAAAAGACACTATGATGCGATCGTCTTTTCCGGGCTGCTTGTGACGAAGTAGGGAGGAAAAGATGATAAGTGGAGATACCATTTTATTTGTGCTTATTCTTGTAATTCTTGTGAATTTAGCAAGAGCCCTTACTGCATTACGAACGCTCATTTATATTATGAGGGAGGCGCATCCCTTGCTTTATCAGCAAGTCGATGGGCCGGGATTCTTTAGTTCTCATGGTAATGTGGTCAAGCAGGTTCGTCTCTATCATTACCTGAAAAGCAAAGAATATTTACATCATCATGATGATATCTTTATAAAAAAATGCGAAAAGGTCCGACGACTGTTTATTCTCTCCTGTTGCTTGGTTCTTGTCTTTATGTTTGCTGTTGTACTGTTATAGACAGGATTGGCAAAAACATAGGTTGTTGATTAAAATAATGCCCGTTCTCTGTAAAGGATGTGTTTTTAACACATCCTTTCTTTTATTCTTCCTGAGTTTGTAAGTATGAGTGAAAACGTTGATGTTGTTGTGATAGGGGCAGGTGCGGCCGGCTTAATGTGTGCGGCTCAGGCCGGTCAGAGAGGCCGCCGGGTGTTGGTATTGGATCATGCCAAAAAACCCGGCCGGAAGATCTTAATCTCTGGTGGTGGTCGCTGTAACTTTACTAACTACGATATCTCGGCTGCAAACTATTTGTGCCAAAATCCGCATTTCGTGAAGTCTGCGTTATCCCAGTATACCAACTGGGATTTTATCAGTTTGGTGGCCAGGTATGATATTGCGTATGAAGAACGGGAACATGGGCAACTGTTCTGCCTGGATTCGGCGAAAAACATAGTTGACTTGTTGCTCGCAGAATGTGATTTGCCCAATATTCGTTTCCGGTATCAGGCTGATATTCAACAACTGGTGAAGACGGCTGGTGGCTTTCGCCTGCAGGTCGATGATCTGGTGGTTGAGAGTGAATCGGTTGTTGTTGCAACCGGTGGGTTATCTATGCCGAAACTGGGTGCAACACCATTTGGGTACCGGGTGGCCGAAAGCTTTGGATTACCGGTGATACCGACCAGTGCCGCGTTGGTTCCTTTTACCTTACACAAGGAAGACAAAGATCAATTTGCGGCGTTATCCGGTATTGCGATTCCGGTTGTGATGACCGCTGAAGACGGCACAACGTTTAAAGAAGCGTTGCTGTTTACTCATCGCGGTCTTTCCGGTCCCTCTGTACTCCAGATTTCATCCTACTGGAAGCCGGGTCAGAGGGTCACGGTGGATTTAGTGCCGGATGACGACGTCAACGCCTTGCTGGAGAGCGTGAAAGCAAAACATCCGAATCAAACGTTAAAAAATACCTTATCCAAAGTGTTACCGAAACGGGTGATAGAAGTCCTGATAGACCGAAAAGAGCTGGTTGATAAGCCACTGCGCCAGTTGAATCCCAAAGAAGTGACGACAATGGTTGAGACGTTATCGCATTGGTCCATTATTCCCAATAGTACGGAAGGGTACAGGACGGCAGAAGTAACGCTTGGTGGCGTTGATACGAACGCCTTATCATCAAAGACGATGGAATGTAAGCACGTCAAAGGGTTGTATTTTGTCGGTGAAGTGATGGATGTGGCCGGTTGGTTAGGCGGGTTCAACTTTCAATGGGCATGGTCTTCCGGTTGGGTGGCCGGGCAATGGGTTTAGAACTGTGGCAAAGTGGAGCACGATTACCCCTTATAGCTGGTGACTGATCATATAGACCATATAATTCATATGCTTATTTTTACTGTTCATTTCATTTTTCGCGGATGATCCTTTTGTGATTTTCCTCAGAAACCGGGAAATCTTCCCCGGTTTCCCGCTTATTTAATATTCACTCTTACGGCTCGATCACGGTTTAGAATAAAAAAAAAAATAAAATAAAACATCGTTTCTTTTTTTTAGACCTTACATTTCAATAATAAAGGTGAAGCTATGAATAAGCACCTTGTCAGAGGGCTGGGGCTATCAACGATGTTGTACCTTTCCTCTGCCGTCGCTCTCCCACTCTATGACGTCACTGTGGCTGCTGATGGTTCCGGTGATTTTCGTTCTGTTCAACAAGCGATAGAACATGCTCCTGATGATCATCAACCCTATGTCATTTATATCCGAAACGGTGTTTACCATGAAAAACTGGAAGTAAAACGCCCTAATATTCATTTAATTGGCGAAGACCGTGATAAAACCGTCATTACAGCCACAACCGCTAACAGTACCATTAATCCGAAGACCGGGAAAAAGTTCGGTACCACCGGAAGCCGAACCGTCAATATTAATGCGACTGACTTCAGTGCCCAATCGTTAACCATAGAAAATGGGTTTGACTATCCGGCCAATCAGGCCAAAGACAAAGGCGATCCAACCCGAATCCGTAACACACAAGCCGTCGCCTTACTTATCTCTAGAAAAGCAGACAAAGTCGCCTTTAAAGATGTCAGCCTGAAAAGTTATCAAGACACGTTTTACACAAAAGCAGGGCGTACTTATTTCGATAAATCACGCATTACCGGTACGGTGGACTTTATTTTCGGTCACGGCACCGCATTATTTGAGCGCAGTGATATCGTTGCAAGATACCGTGGTGATGTAAAAGAAGGAGAAGTGATGGGTTACATCACGGCTCCCAGTACCAACATCAAAACGCCTTTCGGTCTGGTGTTTAAAGACAGCCGCCTGAGTAAAGAAGAGAAGGTTCCTGCTCACAGTTATGGATTAGGGCGTCCATGGCATCCAACCAGAACGTTTGTTGACGGGCGATATGCCGATCCTAACGCCATTGGTCACAGTGCATTCATTAACTGCCAAATGGATGATCACATTTATGGCTGGGATAAAATGAGTGGTAAAGATATTCATCATAATAAAATCTGGTTTTATCCCAAAGATTCCCGTTTCCTGGAATTCAAAAATGTCGGCCCGGGTGCGAACTCGCAGGATTCAAAAAGACCACAGCTTAGCGCTCAGCAATTCACGCATTACACGAACCGGGATATTTTGTCCGGATGGCAGCCGGGTCTTACCTTGGGGGCTAAAAGTACCATCCGCGGAGAAGTCATTCATGCCGCAATGACATTTCCTGCTGAAGTGACTATCAAAGACAGTATGGGTAAGACATCCGTCATCAATACCGATAAACAAGGTCATTACCATACCAGCATTGCCGGTATGACACCGCCACTTCTGGTGTCAGCCGATGATCAAAGCGGCGCATCCTGTTTGAAAAGTGATAAATATCGTTCTATATGCAGCAGTGCGATTGTTGCTGAGGTGAAGAATAATGGCGAAACCACGGCCAATATCAACCCATTCAGTGATTTAATTACTTCATCATTGGCCGCCCATGAAGGCATTAAAGGACCACAGCTTCTGTTGACCATGAAGAAACTGCCGGCGTTTTCTCACCAGGCCTGGCTTGAAGCAAACCAACACTTTGTTAAGGCTTTTCAATCGGTCGCTGAACAATTTGGACTCAATCCGGGTCCGTCATGGAATCCGGTCAATTACACCCGGGAATACCAGCCAGTGATTCGCCAGCTCGCCTCTCAGGTTATCCATAACCGTGGGTATGACACTAAGACGGGGCTTGCTGCAAAAACCTATCTGACGGATTTAGAGTTCCGCCCGATTATTAACCTGAAAAAAATCCCAGATTATATTTTGCAGGACCATCAACTGAGCCAGGCCCAGGATGTCGTCCGGCACGCTCAAAAACGCATCTTTATTGTCGGTGACTCAACCGCTTCAAACTACGAATCCGATGTTTATCCAAGAATGGGATGGGGACAGGCTTTTGACCATCTGGTTTCTGATCACAAAAACATTCAGGTGATCGATGGTGCCCGTTCAGGCAGAAGTTCACGGGATTATATCAATGGCCGATGGCTCAGTCAGATGGCGCCGCTGGTTCAACCCGGAGATTATCTGTTTATTCAGTTCAGTCATAATGACGAAAAATGTAATGGTGCGAAGAAAAAACGCGGTCCGATCGATGTAGCAAACCTCTGTACTTATCCGAATGATGCAGCAGGAAACCCTCAATATCCCGAGGGTCACCGAGATATGTCTCTCCAGATTACGCTGGAAAAATATCTCAGCTTTGCGAAACAGCATCACCTGCACCCTGTGATGTTAACCTCTTTGCCCCGGGCAAAAACGGTGAAACATAGGCCAGGCGTGCCAATTACTCCAGTGCAACATACCACGAAACAAAACAAAGCGAATGGCTATCACTTCTTTGGCAGCTATACCCAAACCGTGAAAGACACGGCAGCCAAACACCATGTTCCTTTGCTGGATATGCAAAGCAGAGTGATTGAAATGGCAAATCGCACGTCGGGAGATGAATGGAAAAAACTGTGGCTGGCTGTTGATCCAGAGAAATATCCTTTCTATAAAACCCGCTCTTCCGGCACGCTGAAAAAACCGGATACAACGCATTTCCAGGAAAAAGGTGCGAATAAAGTGGCTCAATTAGTCGTTAAAGAGATCAAGCATACTAACGCTTTATCTGAGCTAACTCATTATTTACCTTAGTTCCTTTCCTAATCGAATGATATCAATCCACCTGTATGACTGGCCGGTGGATTGAACGTTGGTTTCATGTGGAACAAACATGTAGCCAGTCGTTAGTGGATTTGTCATTAACGGTATGAATCAAGCGCC
The DNA here is from genome assembly GCF_021272385.1 of Vibrio salinus. GTDB lineage: Bacteria > Pseudomonadota > Gammaproteobacteria > Enterobacterales > Vibrionaceae > Vibrio > Vibrio salinus. The sequence goes on along the minus strand of NZ_JAJSDZ010000007.1, from coordinate 150,284 downwards.
CAATAAACCCGGTTGCCAATGCCTATAACGATTAACGCCGTACAGGGTGGCTGCCAGGCTTAAAGCATGCTATTTGTCTGGTGAAAGATGATTGCCTTTGATATGGCTATCAAGCCTTTCTTTTTGGCGACTTTCTTTGGAGTGCTCACAGTATCAGCATAAGCTAAGTGGATTATTTTGATACAACGTCAGAAAATATCGTTGTTATAGATATAGACGAAAACCGCCTAAATTCGATCCGTAAAGCCCCTAATAAATGGGAAATACACAAAATATTTTATGAGAAATGGTGTACATCAGCTCGACGATTAACCCATTAAAAATCAGTGTGTTAACCTGTTTTCTGGATCTGAAAAGGAAAAAATCCCTTGAGATAATTGAATCTCAAGGGAAATGCCATCATTCGAGCATAAAATACCACATGTTTAAATCTTTCTGGAGGCTTGTTTGTAGCGGTCGAAAATAACGGCAGCAAGCAGGATTGCACCGCGGACCACGTATTGGGCGAATGGCGACATATTTAACAGGTTCATGGCATTTTCCACGGTACCCAGAATCAGAACCCCGGCAATTACGTAGGATACTTTACCAACCCCACCTTTCAGTGAAACGCCACCAAGAACGCAGGCTGAGATGACGACCAGTTCGAAGCCGACTGATGTCATCGGTTGCCCACTGGTCATTCTGGCTGCAAGAATGACACCGGCCAATGCAGAGATGAATCCCTGGACCGTGAAGATGATCATCTTGGTTTTTACAACGTTAACCCCGGCCAGACGCGCGGCTTCTTCGTTACCGCCAATCGCAAGGGTATTGCGTCCATAAACGGTTTTGTTAAGCAGAAAAGCAAACACGGCAAAGGTGATGATGGTTAGCCAGATAGGGGTTGGAATTCCGAAGACCGATGAGTTGCCTAGAGCAAAGAAGCTTTCCTCAGTAATACCGACAGCTTTACCATCGGAAATGATGTAGCCCAGTCCGCGGGCAATCTGCATCGTTGCTAAGGTTGTGATCAGAGCGTTGACCTGTAATTTTGCAATAACAAAACCGTTGAGCAGACCAAATCCGACACCAGACAATAATCCGGCACCAATACCCATAACCACACTTCCGGTTGCGTTAATAGCAACGGCAGTCACTACGCCGGCGCAGGCAATGACAGAGGCAACGGACAGGTCTAAGTCACCACAGGCTAAGCAGAATAACATCGCACAAGCGACCATACCGCTCATAGAAATCGCCAGCCCTAAGCCTTTCATATTGATGAAGGTTGCAAAATACGGGACAAAAAAGGAGCATAATAAGAATAAGCCGGCAAAGACCATGAGCATGCCGAATCTGTCCCAGACATGAGAGAAATCAATCGATGATTTTTTCTCATTATTATTGAGTTTAGTTGTACTTGTAGTCGCCATAGGATCTTTCCTCTTATGCAGCTGCATCTTTTGTTCCTAGCATGGCTAAGCGCAATGCTGTCTGTTCATTAAAATCTTCACGTTGAAGCTCTCCGGTAACCGCGCCATCTTTCATGACCAGAAGGCGGTCTGAAATGCCGAGTACTTCTGGTAAGTCACTTGAGATGACCAGAACAGCCACACCACTTTCAGCCAGTTTAAATATCAGTTCGTAAATTTCTGATTTCGCACCGACATCGATTCCCCGGGTCGGTTCATCTAGTAAGATGACTTTCATATGTGTGGACAACCAACGGGCGAGAATGACTTTTTGCTGGTTACCGCCGGACAGTTCGCCAATGGCTTGCGCAAGGTTGGCGGCTTTAACATTCAGTACGTCGCATTGGGCTTCGGCGTTTTCTTTTTCCCAACTGTTGTTGACGATTCCGCCCAGAGTCAGATATTCCGGCCTTGCGCTGATATTCGTGTTCTCCTGAACGGAAAGAATGGGGACGATCCCATCGGCTTTTCTGTCTTCGGGACACAGCGTGATGCCTGCTTTTATGGCATCTCCCGGTGTTTTTATTTTGACTTTTTTACCGAAGACGGTGATTTCTCCGGATTCGGGTTTTTCTGCCCCGAAAATCAGACGGGTTAATTCTGTCCGGCCGGCACCGACCAGCCCGAATAAACCCAGAATTTCGCCTCTGCGGATATCCATAGAAAGCGGAGCAGAAAGGCCCGGTCCCTCGATATTCTCAATTTTTAAGCCGCTTTCACCATATTTTCGTGTGCGGTAGTTATATATGTCGTTAATTTCTCTGCCGACCATCAGTTCAACGAGACGATCCTGTGTGAGAGCGGTTAAATCGGTAAAGGTTTGTACGAGCATGCCATCTTTGAAGATGGTAATGGCATCACACAATTCAAAGATCTCTTCCATCCGGTGTGAAACATACAGAATGATTTTGCCGTCATCCCTCAATTCCCGGATAACCTTAAACAGGTTTTCGATTTCACGCTGAGACAGACTACTGGTCGGTTCATCAAAGGCGATAATTTGCGCATTACGGCTCAGGGCTTTGGCGATTTCAACCATCTGCCACTGGCCGATGGAAAATTCTTTCAGAGGGCGTGATGGATCAAAGTCTTCACCTAGACGTTGTAGTTGGGTGCGGGCATTCTTATTTAATGTCTCCGTATCCACTTTGCCGCCTTTTGTGGGAAGTTGGCCGAGATAAATATTTTCGGCCACGCTTAGTTCCGGAACCAGATTCAGTTCCTGATAGATAATGGCTATGCCATGTTCAAGCGCTTCTGCTGTTGAAGAAAACGTAAACTGTTCCTGATCGATGGTGATATGGCCTTCTGTTGGGTGATACAAGCCACTTAAAATTTTCAGCAGAGTCGATTTTCCGGCTCCGTTTTCTCCCATAAGTGCATGAATACTATTGCTATTAGCCCGAAAACTAATGTTCGATAGTGCTTTTACACCAGGGAAGTGTTTTGATATCTGGCAAAACTCTAAGTAAGAGGATGACGTCGCCATGATTAGCCTCCGGTATACTAAATCAGCGGCATGTTTTTGATGTTATCCATGCCGCTATACGGGATTTCAGTTAAAGTCCTTTTTTCGCTAATTCATCTTTGTAGTTGTCTCTGGTAATCAGAACGACATCTGTTACTTCGACAAATTTCTTAGGTTCGACACCGTCTTTGACCCATTTGTAAAGCGATTCGATGCTCTTGAATCCATGAACATCAGGACTTGGCAGCAATGAACCATAAAAACCGGTGGGTTTGGTTTTTGCCAGTTCAGTGACCGCATCTACGCCGTTAATACCAATACCAATGACATTTGCTGCATCAAACCCCTGACCTTCAGTGGCCCGGATTCCTCCAAGCACGGTGTTATCATTCATTCCAACAACCAACCAGTGTTTCACCATTGGGTATTGAACCAGTAACGAGTTTGCCGCATCTAAGGCTCCGGGAATATCGTTTGTTTTGGTTGGTACGCGGTAGATTTGACCTGCCGGGAAGCCAGCTTCTTTTAGTGCTTTGATCGAACCGTCCACCCGTCGGCGGGCCGTATCCAGTTCATCGGCGGTAATTGCCATCACGGCGGAGTTTTTTGCATCCCATCCCCGTTTGGTCATTTCTTTATAAAGTTCCTGACCCTGACGATAACCGATTTGACTGGCTGCCATCATCACTAAAGGGACACTTTTCATGGGCTGACCTTTTGCATTTAAGAACTGATCATCCACCGTGACAACTTTCAGGTCATAGCTTTTCGCTTTGGCCATGATGGCCGGGCCTAATTTAGGATCCGGAGTACAAATAACGAATCCTTTTGCGCCACTGGCGGCCAGGGTATCAATGGCATTCAGCGTTTTTTCACCGTCCGGTACCGCCATTTTTATCACTTCAAAGCCATATTTTTTACCAGCTTTTTCTGCAAAGCTCCATTCCGTTTGAAACCAGGGTTCTTCGGGTTGTTTCACCAGATAGCCCAGTTTCATTTCATCATCATTGCTTCCAAAAAAAGCATTGGCAGAGGCACTTAACAGTGCCGCGCCAGTTAAAGCAGCGACAGCGAGCGTTTTTTTAATCGTCTTCATAGTGCTATTCCATCCACTTTTATCGTTATGTAGGGTTTGTTTCAAAATCATTATTTGTTTAATGAATGATTGATTGAAGTGATGGAACTCACATCTAAAAAAAGTAGCGCTTTTGTCCATGTATATAGCTTAACTGGCTATGAGGTGGATCTCACTTGTTGGCTAATTAATATTGATGAAATGATTATTTCATGATTTGGAGGAAATATTTCATACAAGTTGCCTATCCTGTACTCATATGAGCATTTTCCTTGGTTAAATCACACAAAAACAGGGGTAACGTATTTGTCCATGTTTTTAGCAGGCTCATTCATGTTTTATTTAACCTCTAACGGCTATAACTGATAGGTATTGGAACGTTGGACAATCGGGCTGAGCGATATTTTAGCTAATGCTGATTGCTCAATATGTCGGTAGATCGACCCGGTTGGAGTTATTGATTATGAACAGTGACGTACTATTTCGTTCCCCTGTTGAATTCGATATGAATTTAAAGTCTCGTCTAAATATCCTCAAGCAAAAAGTGTGGCAGGCGAATATGGATCTGCAACGCTATAATCTGGTGACCTTTACCTGGGGTAATGTCTCCGGAATTGATCGCGAATCAGGTCTGGTGGTTATCAAACCCAGTGGTGTTGACTATGAAAAGCTGTCACCGGAAAAAATGGTGGTGGTAGATTTAAAAGGCAATGTGGTTGATGGAGAGATGAATCCTTCTTCTGATACTGATACCCACATTGAACTGTATAAAGCGTTCGCCGGGCTTGGTGGTGTTGTTCATACTCATTCATCCAATGCAACATCGTGGGCTCAGGCGGGGGTACCTATCCCGGCGCTGGGAACGACTCACGCCGATTATTTTTATGGCAGTATCCCATGTACCCGGGCCCTGACAGACGAAGAGATTGCGGATCATTACGAACTCAATACCGGCAAAGTCATTATTGAAACGATCGCTGGTAATGATGCGCTTGCGATACCGGGAATTATTGTCAAAGAACACGGCCCTTTTAGTTGGGGGCTTGATCCTCATCAGGCGGTTCACAATGCTGTTGTTTTGGAAACGGTGGCCTCGATGGCGTTGAAGACGCTTCAGATCAATTCAAATGTAAGTCATATCAATCAAGCCCTACTGGATAAGCATTATCTGAGAAAACACGGTAAAGATGCTTATTACGGACAAAAATCAGACAAAGAATAAGGGATAGCTATGAAAGTATTTAACGATAAACAAGTGTGGTTTGTGACGGGTTCTCAGCATCTGTATGGCGAAAAAATGCTTGAAAACGTTGCCAGAAATAGTGAAGAAATCGTCCATGGGTTAAATCAGACTGAAGTCATTTCTGTTCCTGTGACGAATAAAGGGACCGTAAAAACCCCGGATGAAATATTAAATGTCTGTCGGCTCGCTAATAACGATCCGGACTGCATTGGCCTGATTCTTTGGATGCATACATTTTCGCCTGCAAAAATGTGGATTGCCGGCCTCGGTCAGTTAAATAAACCATTTCTTCATTTGCATACTCAGTTCAATGCGGCGCTTCCATGGGATGATATTGATATGGATTTTATGAATCTGAATCAGAGTGCCCACGGCTGCCGGGAGTTTGGATTTATCGGTACCCGTCTGAATATTGATCGTAAAGTTGTGGTCGGTCACTGGAGTAACCCGGATGTTCACCGTCAGATTGACGACTGGTGCCGTGCTGCCATCGGTCTCCATGAAGGTCAGCAACTGAAAGTGGCCCGGTTTGGTGACAATATGAGACAGGTGGCGGTTACGGAAGGTAATAAAGTGTCGGCACAAATTCAGTTTGGCTATGAAGTTCACGGCTATGGTCTCGGAGAGCTTAGTGACAGTGTGAATGCCGTGAGTGATGGTGATGTTGCGCAGTTACTGGATGAATATGCCTCTACTTATGATGTCAGCCCGGATCTTTACACTGATGCGGATTCTCTGAAGATTATGCAGCAGGAAGCCCGGTTAGAAATTGGTATGGAGCGTTTTCTGACATCGGTTGGGGCATTTGCCTATACGAACACCTTTGAAAACCTGACCGGAATCACTAATTTACCCGGACTCGCGAGCCAGCGACTTATGGGGAAAGGGTATGGGTATGGTGGTGAAGGTGACTGGAAGACATCGGCCATGACCCGTATTACGAAAGTAATGGGGCAGGGGAAAGCTGGTGGTACTTCTTTTATGGAAGACTATACCTATAACTTTGGTGAAAAAAGTCAGGCATTGGGCGCTCATATGCTGGAGGTTTGTCCGTCAATTGCGGCCAGGAAGCCGAAACTGGAAATTCATCACCATACCATCGGATGTAATTGTGATATTCCCCGTTTGATTTTCTCAGGTCAGTCCGGCCCGGCGTACACCATTTCGGTTATCGATTTGGGCGACCGTTTCCGGATGCTAGTCAATGCTGTAGATTGTGTTACCCCCCCTAAATCACTACCTAAATTGCCGGTAGCTCACGCGTTATGGGAACCTCAACCTAGCCTTGAGAAAGCGGCGGCTGCCTGGATTTACAGTGGTGGGGCCCACCATACGGTTTATACTCAGGCGGTTTCTCTGGATACCTTAATGGATTACGCCGAAATGACCGGTATTGAATTGGTGTTGATCGATAATACAACAACGAATCTTAATCAGTTTAAGATGAGTCTGAAGCAAAACAGTCTTTACTATCGTTTTGCTCATAAATAATGATATGACAAAGCCCCTCATACAGATGAGGGGCTATTTGCGGTGGTAATTTGAATAGAAGAGAAGACTCGTCCTTAAGTTACATGAGCTGGAAATTAGATATTTTGTCTCATCATCCCAGTGCCTTTCAGCTTAGGGAAGGAGAAAACCTGATGTTTTCCGGAGACCTGGAACTGGTGAATAATGATGAGTTCATTGATACGCAAGATTTTCCATGGCATTTTAGGATAAAAGAGAACATGATTGAGCAGTGGTGTAATGTCAGGCTGGCTGACCCTTTGTCGATTGGTCTGACTTATACCTTTCATCAAGGGGCTTTGGTCATTGACTATCTGGCGCGCAACAGCGTGCCAACCCGTCTGGACATCCGGCATAAGATTTGTCAGGCCGGTCATTCTCACTACAGAAAAATCGCCGGTGTAGACCTGTCAGATAGCGTGTCAGAATGGCAACATCGTAACAGAGAACAGCCGAGTGATTATTTGCGTGAGCAGCGAAAAAAAGAGTTTAAAGAAGCTTTTTTTGCATCTCAGTGGATCGTTTTATATAAAGAATTATGAGCTGGTTAAATGTATCCATTCAAGAGATTGATTAAAATACTCAGGAATCAATGAATTGTATTGGTGAACGATGCAAAATGATCCTCTGAAGCCCGGTTATAACTTTGATGCTCATTTGGTTGCCGGCTTAACACCTATCATCGAAGGGGACGAACTGGATTATACGATCAATCGTCCCAGCGGAATGAAGGGCTACATTATTAACCTCACCAGCAAAGGTGAGGGAACCTTATTTTCCGGCCCGGATTCAATCGATGTCGGGGTGGGGGATCTGTTGTTGTTTCCTCCTACCGCTGCCCACTATTATCACCGAAAGAAAGAGACGGTTTCCTGGTTTCATCGCTGGGTATACTTTCGCCCACGTGCCTTTTGGCATGATTGGTTGAGTTGGCAGGAACAACATAATGGTGTTTATATCACAAGAGGATTGGATAAAACGGCGTTTGAACAGATTGAGCGGCTGTTCATTGATATCGAGTACACTTCCAAGTCCGAAGCGTCCTACCGGAATGATTTAGCGATCAACCTTCTTGAGCAGTTATTGATTCGGTGTAAATCTTTGCAGCCGGATGTTTTGAGCAAGGCGCTGGATCCCCGGGTGATAGAAGCGATGAACTTTATGACGCAAAATCTGAATCAAGAATTTTCCATTGATGATGTGGCTGCCCATACTTGCCTGTCGCCTTCCCGCTTAGGTCATTTATTCCGGGATGAGATGGCAATGACCATCACTCAGTGGCGTGATGATCAAAGAATCAGTCGGGCTAAACAATTATTAGTCACCACTAACCATTCAGTGAATCAGATAGGACGCATTGTCGGATATTCCGATCCTTTATACTTTTCCCGGGTGTTCAAGCGCAAAGCTGGCGTAAGCCCCAAAATTTACCGGGAGCAGGTTACTTGAGTTGGTTATTCTCTTTGGCTTGTTTGCTGAGTTTCACGTGAAACTAGAATCTGCTTTTTCAGATAGACATTTCTGAAAATTCACTCACTACGAGAATCACTTTTTTATTATCAATAATAAATTATTCCTCTGTTTTATTCTCCCTTTTACGGATTTTAAGGTAAATCGCTCTCAGCTTATATCGGGAAGGCAATTTTGGAGCTACGATAGATTTATGATGAGTTGAATAATTGAAGGTTGAGAGTAAAAAATAATGAACTGGAAACTTGAACCACAGGAAGTCTTTGCTGCATCACCGATTATTCCGGTGATGGTCATTGAAAAACTGGATGATGCACTACCGATGGCAATGGCACTGAGTGATGGCGGCATTAATGTCTTTGAAATCACATTGAGGACTGACTGTGCTCTGGATGCCATCAAAAGAATTTCAACAGAATTGCCTGATGCTTTTGTTGGTGCCGGTACTGTCGTGAATTCTAAACAATATGCCAAAGCAATGGCAGCGGGTGCTCAGTTTGTTTTGTCTCCTGGTTTTAGTGTTGAATTACTTCAGCATGCCAAAACAACGAAAGTACCGTTTATTCCCGGAGTTGCCACTCCCAGTGAGATCATGACAGCCATGTCTTATGGATATGAATGCTTAAAATTTTTTCCGGCTGAAGCCAATGGTGGTGTAAATACATTAAAAGCGATAACGGCACCACTGCCGGATGTTCGCTTTTGCCCGACGGGGGGAATTAATGCCGGTAATGCGAAAAGTTATCTATCTTTAGATTGTGTTGCTACGGTTGGAGGTACATGGATGTTGGATAAAACCGCAATCAAAGAGAAAAACTGGTCGCATATTACAGAGTTGACCAGGCAGGCGGTAGCCGTTGTTTCTGAATAACGGATTGTGCATAGAAGTGTCAGTCCATGAGTTGATGACTCATGGACTTTTTTGATCCCGGTTGTGTTTATCTGGACATTTATACAGTGGTAAAATATTCTGTTCAGGTCCGTTCAGAAAAGACAGGTTAGATAAATGCAGTGGATAGTTGAGCATCAGATAATATTGGCTTTTTTAGTCTCAGTTATTGGTGTCAGTGTCGTGTCCCGTTGGTGGACCGTACAAAAGATGCAAAGGGAGATGCAAACGTTACGGTCGGAATTAGATAGTCAGATAATACTGACAGAGCAAAAGGTCCAGTATTTGGAGCAATCTTTGAGTACAGCTAATAAAGAGCTGGAAGAGATGGATAGTCAACGGGATCTGGATCGGCATGAGTTGAAACAGACTCATGGTAAGTTTATGGCTGTAATGGAAAAGCTCCGTTATCTGGATGTGGTTGAGTCAGAGAAAAAACAGTTAATGCAGGAATTGAGTGATACTCGTGAGCAAAAAGCGAATCTTGCTGCTCAGTACCGGGAACTGCAGGCTCTTCATAAAGAACAGCTGCAAAATGGTCAGGATAAAATTCAGTTTCTTGAGAACGCTGAAAACCGTTTGAAGCAGCAATTTGAATCGCTTGCGACTCAGCTTTTTGAACTGAAAGCGGCCAAGGTGGATCAGCAAAATAAACAGAGTCTGGAAGGATTGCTCAATCCACTTAAAGATCAGTTAGATGGTTTTAGAAAACAGGTCAATGACAGTTTTTCCCAAGAAGCAAAAGAGCGCCACACGCTGGTGCATGAACTGAAAACCTTACAGACACTGAACGAAAAAATGGCTCAGGAAGCGGTGAATCTGACTCAGGCCCTGAAGGGAGATAATAAACAGCAGGGGAACTGGGGAGAAGTTGTTTTAGCCAGAGTACTGGAGGAATCCGGATTGAGGGACGGACATGAGTATATGACTCAGGTTAGTCTCCAAAATGAGTCGGGCAAGCGTTACCAGCCGGATGTGGTGGTCTTTTTACCCAACAATAAACAGGTCGTGATTGATTCCAAAATGACTCTGGTCGCTTATGAGCGCTATTTTCATGCCGAAACCGAGACACAAAAAGCGACCTATTTAAGTGAGCACTTACTTTCAGTTAGGGGGCATATAAAAGGACTGAGCAGAAAGGACTATCAGCAATTGCAGGGAATTACATCATTAGACTATGTACTGATGTTTATCCCGGTGGAGCCGGCCTTTCAGTTAGCTGTACAGGCTGATCCTTCATTGGTGAAGGATGCCATGGAGCAAAATATTATTCTGGTGAGTCCGACAACATTATTGGTGGCATTGCGTACTATTGATAACCTCTGGAAAAATGAGCGCCAGAATCAGAATGCAAAGCTGATTGCAGAAAAAGCCAGCAAGCTTTACGACAAACTGCGCTTGTTTGTTGATGATATGGACTCATTAGGTATGGCTCTGGATAAGGCGAACCAAAATTATCAGGGAGCGATGAATAAGCTGGTTTCTGGCCGGGGTAATGCTATCCGTCAGGCTGAAAGTTTCAGAGAGCTGGGGGTTGAGGTGAAAAGACCGATTTCTGCTCAGGTTTCAGACTTGTCTCAGAGAGCAAGTTCTGATGAAGAAATGTAACGGAAATAAGAGTAATTATCAGCCATGCTGAAAGACAACCGGGTCAGGATCAAGTAGACTAAAGACGCCGGATAATTGTTGTCATATGATTATTTGTTATGAATTTACGGGAGTTAGGGTAGGTACTACGTGCAATCAGATAACACTTTAGAAAGCCGGGAAACAACGCATTTCGGTTTTCAGACGATCGCAAAAGATGAGAAAGTTCAGAAAGTCGCTCAGGTCTTTCATTCCGTGGCAACGAAATACGATATTATGAACGACCTGATGTCAGGTGGCATTCATCGGTTGTGGAAGCGCTTTACTATTGATTGTAGTGGTGTCAGACCCGGTCAGAGAATTCTGGATTTAGGTGGTGGGACTGGTGACTTAACGGCCAAGTTTTCCAGAATGGTGGGTGACAAAGGACACGTTGTTCTGGCGGACATCAATAACTCTATGTTGAATGTTGGCAGAGATAAATTACGTGATCATGGCATTGTCGGAAATGTCCACTATGTTCAGGCTAATGCGGAAGAGTTACCTTTCCCGGACGATTATTTTGATTGTATTACAATCAGTTTTTGCCTGCGGAATGTCACCGATAAAGATAAAGCGCTACGTTCTATGTTCCGGGTACTAAAGCCGGGTGGTCGTCTGTTGGTATTGGAGTTTTCTAAACCACTTTTAGAGCCTTTATCCAAAGCCTACGATACGTATTCTTTTCATATTTTGCCTAAGATGGGACAGTTAATTGCTAACGATTCTGAAAGTTATCGCTATCTGGCGGAGTCTATCCGGATGCATCCGGATCAGGAAACGTTGAAAGGTATGATGATGGAAGCCGGATTTGAACATACCTCTTACTATAATTTAACTGGCGGTATTGTTGCGCTGCACCGGGGTTACAAGTTTTAGCAATGAGTATGATGCCTTTGGAAATATTGGTTAATGCGGTGATCGAAACCGGCTTTAACTACCGTATTAATCAGGATTCTGATTTATCCAGACAATGTCTGCGTCTGAAAGGGAAAGTCTTCCAGCTTCATATCAAAGAAGTTGATAAGACGCTAACATTCGTTTTCAGCCATCAGGTTGATGTGCTGGGTCAATATGAAGGCGTACCGGACTGTTACCTGTCGTTATCACTGAAAACCCTTCCTCAGCTTAGAGAGCAGGTGAACATCACGCAGCTTATTAAACAGGAGCAACTGGAATTGGAAGGTGATCTTCAGTTGGCTCAAAAATTTGCAGTTTTGCTTTCGGATGCAGAGCCGGATGCCGAAGAGTGGTTGTCTCAATGGGTTGGTGATGTTGTAGCTCATACGGTGGTTCATACAGGAAAGCAATTGCTGACGACCACTAAACAGCAGACACAGAAAAAGCGAAACCAGTTTTCAGAGGTGCTGACCGAAGAGTGGAAGGTTTTTCCTCCCGCACTTGAAATCGCTTATTTTTGCGATCAGGTTGAAGTCGTGAAACAACAGGTGGACAAGCTGGAGTTGAGGTTTCAGGCTCTGATGGAGAAACTATGAGGTTTACCGAAGTAAAACGCTTATATCATATTATTCGGGTTCAGCTTGAATATGGGGTTGATGAGCTTTTACCTGACCATCAGTTGCTAAAAGCCCCGCTACTGGCCCGGAAGTCACTTTTCTGGCTGAAAAATAAGTATCCGGAAAAAGCGTTAGGGGAGCGTCTTCGGTTGGCGTTGCAGGAACTGGGTCCGGTCTGGGTTAAATTTGGTCAGATGATGTCGACCCGCCGTGATTTATTTCCGCCTCATATTGCCGACCAACTGGCGTTGCTCCAGGACAATGTTGCCCCTTTTGACGGACATCTTGCCCAGAAACACATCGAAGAAGCGCTTGGGGATAAGGTCGAAACCTGGTTTGATGATTTTGATGTTACGCCTTTAGCGTCAGCCTCTATTGCTCAGGTACATACAGCCAAGCTGAAGGAATCCGGCCGGGATATCGTGATTAAGGTTATCCGGCCTGATATTGAGTCTGTGATTCAGGATGATATCCGTCTTATGTATCGCATGGCTTATATTGTGGCAAAAGCGCTTCCCGAAGCCCGGCGCTTAAAGCCGGTTGAAGTAGTACGGGAGTATGAAAAAACACTGATTGACGAATTGGATTTAAGGCGTGAGGCTTCAAATGCGATTCAACTGAGACGCAATTTTCTGGGAAGTGAAGAACTTTATGTTCCCGAGGTTATTTCGGAACTCAGTAATGAAAAGGTGATGGTTTCAGAAAGGATCTATGGTATTCAGGTTTCTGATATTGAAGGACTGAGAAACCACGGTGTGAATATGCAGCTTTTAGCTGAACGTGGTGTCAGTGTGTTTTTTACTCAGGTATTCCGGGATAGTTTTTTTCATGCGGATATGCATCCGGGCAATGTGTTTGTGAATCCGGAACATCCGGAAAATCCCCAATGGATCGGATTGGATTGTGGTATTGTCGGAACTTTAAACAGCGAAGATAAACGTTATCTGGCAGAAAACTTTTTAGCCTTTTTTAACCGTGATTACCGTCGGGTTGCTGAACTTCATGTTGAGTCAGGATGGGTTCCTTTTGACACCAATGTCGATGAGTTTGAGCGGGCCATACGGGTTGTCTGTGAGCCGATTTTTGCAAAACCGTTATGCGAAATTTCATTTGGTCATGTGCTGTTGAATCTGTTCAATACCGCCAGACGATTTCAGATGGAAGTTCAGCCGCAGTTGGTACTGCTGCAAAAAACCTTGCTGTATGTGGAAGGACTGGGCCGACAGCTTTATCCTCAGCTGGATTTGTGGCAAACGGCGAAACCGTTTCTTGAGCGGTGGATGATAGAGCAGATTGGACCGGGGGCTGTGATCCGCTCTATCAAAGAAAAGGCACCTATGTGGGCAGAAAAATTGCCAGAGTTGCCTGAACTGGTTTATGACAGCCTGAAACAGGGGCGGGTTATGTCGGAACGCCTGGATAAAATGTATCAGGGATACCGGCAAACGAAGCGTCAGCACGGGACGGCAAAATTCCTGTTTGGTGTCGGGGCTACGTTGATTGTGTGTGCCACGATTCTGGCTACGAACGGGCATTCTGATTTATCGACAGGTTCCGGAGTTGTTGGGGTTATCAGTTGGCTGCTTAGCTGGCGTACTTACCGTTATTAAGACAATATCGTAATATTATCTTTCGTATTGCACCACCTGAGGACATCGGGTGGTGCCCGCTATTTGCTCCGGTTTGCCGCTATAGCCTGAACAGGGTTTTGGCATTACGGGTTGTGACTTTGTCGATGTCTTTTGTTTCCATTCCTCTTAAATCAGCAATCCGTTCGGCAATCAGTGCCGTGTAAGCGGGTTCATTGCGCTTTCCCCGGTGAGGTACCGGTGCCAGATACGGGCAGTCCGTTTCCAGAATGACATAATCCAGATTCAGGTGAGGAATGACTTTGTCCATTCCACCATTTTTAAATGTTGAAACCCCACCCAATCCCAGATGAAAATTCAGATCGTTGATGGCTTTTGCTTCATCGATGGAACCGCCAAAACAGTGAAATACACCGGTCAGACTGCCGTTTTGTTCCTGATTCAGCAGGTGAAGCGTTTCCTGAATAGAATCTCTGGTATGAATGACAACGGGAAGGTCTTGTTCTTTCGCCCAGTTTAACTGATGAACAAAAGCATATTCCTGTTCTTTATGAAACGTCTTATCCCAATAAAGATCGATGCCAATCTCTCCAACGGCTATAAAGTTATGGTCATCGAACCAGCGATGAACAGAAGCAAGATCTTCTTTTATATTGTCAGTCACATAGCAAGGGTGTAACCCCATCATAGAACGGCAAAGCTGAGGATATTGCTGTTCTGTTTTGAGCATAGGTTCAATTGAATTCAAATCGATATTTGGCATTAAGATTAATTCGATACCTTGTTCTCTGGCTCGGGCAATCATGTCATCTCGGTCATGATGAAATTCATCGGCGTAGATATGAGCATGGGTATCAATCATATAAAACTCACCTGTTATTGTTGTTAAGCGGCATCAAAAACGTTCCGGGAATGATTCTTGAGATCATTTTGGCATTTTTCGTCTTTGAATTCATGTTGAATGAGTTGGACGGTGGTATTATTTTCAGCAGATATCATTTTGTGCTGTAGGCACAAGTAATAATAAAAGGAGATAAAATGTCAGTATCGATTCAGGGTCAGTTTCCGGGCCGGCGTATGCGCCGTACCCGTAAGCACGATTTTAGCCGCCGCTTGATGGCGGAAAGTCAGTTGTCGGTAAGCGATCTTATTTATCCGGTTTTTGTCCTGATGGGAAAAGACCGTAGGGAGTCCGTTGAGTCCATGCCTGGTATCGAACGTCTTTCAATTGATGTCCTTTTGGAAGAAGCTCGTTATTTATCCGGTTTAGGCGTACCGGCAATGGCACTGTTTCCTGTGCTTACTCAGGAAGTAAAAACACTGGATGCCGCAGAAGCTTATAACCCGGAAGGGTTGGTGCAACGGGCTGTAAAAGCATTGAAAGAACATGTTCCGGAAATGGGGGTTATTACGGACGTTGCTTTGGATCCGTATACCACACACGGTCAGGACGGCATCATTGACGAAAGTGGTTATGTTTTAAACGAAGAAACTACCGATGTTCTGGTTAAACAGGCGCTCTCTCATGCGGCTGCCGGTGCTGATGTTGTGGCTCCGTCGGATATGATGGACGGACGTATCGGTAAAATTCGTGAGGCATTAGAAGAGCAGGGATACATTCATACTCAGATTATGGCTTATTCGGCAAAATATGCTTCCTGCTATTATGGCCCATTCCGGGATGCGGTCGGTTCTGCATCAAATCTGAAAGGCGGAGATAAGAAAAACTACCAGATGGATCCGGCGAATACTGACGAAGCACTTCATGAAGTTGCGATGGATGTGAACGAAGGGGCCGATATGGTTATGGTTAAGCCTGGTATGCCGTATCTTGATGTCGTTTGCCGAGTGAAACGGGAACTACAGGTCCCGACATTTGCTTATCAGGTCTCTGGAGAATATGCCATGCATATGGCGGCGATAAATAATGGCTGGCTGAAAGAGAAAGAAGCTATTATTGAGTCGCTTCTGTGTTTTAAACGGGCCGGAGCCGATGGTATATTGACATATTTTGCAAAAAGAGTAGCAGAGTGGCTGGCGGAAGAAGGTAAAGAGAGAGCCAGTCACTTAAAAGAATGAAGCGTGAGCATCATAAAGAATTAAATGAGAATTTTTTTCATTTAGTGCTTGACTATATAAATGAGAATAATTATTATTATCTTGTCTTAAGGAGAAAAGGACTCTTAAACATACCAAGTCGATTTTTCGATTTGATTGTATTTTTAAAAGTTTGTAGTTGCTCTTTTTGACACGACATTGCTCACATTGCTTCCAGTGTAATTTTATAGCTTTCTCGGAAGGTGATGGTAAGATTAATTACTTTCTTATTTATGCTAGGCGACATTTTTTAATGTCGCTTTTTTTATGTCTGCGAATCGTTTTTTTAACATTTTAATGAGTGATCGTTAATTTATTTTCCACAGCACAGGATCCTGAAAAGATCTTAATTTATTATTTAATGGTAATTATTAATTTAATTAAAACAATTAGTTAATATTGTTATTGTGAGAAATTTTTCTTGTATATAGCTTGTGGATAAAAAATATAAACAGAGTTATCCACAGGGGTGCGTCATTTGTCAGTTTAATTAACCTTACCTGGCTTTTGTTGAGCTATTTCGGCGGGTTGTAATAAGAATATGCGTTTTTAGCGGGATTGAATTCATTTTCAGAGTATCAGAACTCTGGCGCTGATCGTTTATTTTTTGACGTGGCCTGCTGGAAATAAAGCATCTGAAGATGATGATAAAGACAGACAATTATCCTGCGTGAAGTAGGATTCTTCATCTGACTTTTTCAATGTATCGTGGTCAACCGTGGAATACTTTCGCCTAACGTGGCATCCTAGTCCGTTATAAATATTCTCTGAACCAGATAGATTGGATACCAATATGGCTAGTATTCCTGAGAAGCCTCTTATTTTAGTTGATGGCTCGTCTTACCTTTATCGTGCATTTCATGCCTTTCCCAGCACAATGAGTAACGGAAAAATTCAGACCAATGCGGTTTATGGTGTGGTCAATATGATCCGAAGTCTGTTAAGACAGGTTGAATCGGATCATATTGCCGTTGTTTTTGATGCAAAAGGGAAGACGTTTAGAGATGACCTCTATCCAGAATATAAAGCGAACCGTCCGTCAATGCCGGATGAGCTGCGTTGTCAGATAGAACCTCTGCATAACATCATCCAGGCGATGGGGCTGCCACTGCTCTCAATTGAGGGCGTTGAGGCTGATGATGTGATAGGTACGCTGGCATCCCAGGCTTCGAAACAGGGGATGTCCGTATTGATCAGTACTGGTGATAAGGACATGGCTCAGCTAGTTGATGAAAATATAACACTGATTAATACCATGACGAATGTGATCATGGACAGAGACGGTGTCATTGATAAATTTGGTATACCTCCTGAGCTTATTATTGATTATCTGGCTTTGATGGGTGATAAAGTTGATAACATTCCTGGTGTTGCGGGGGTGGGGGCTAAAACAGCGACGGCGTTGCTTCAGGGCATTGGCGGGCTAACTGATCTTTATGACCATCTGGATGATGTGGCAGCTCTTGGTTTCCGTGGTTCGAAAACCATGGCAAAAAAACTGGAAGAGCATAAAGAGAATGCTTTGTTGTCTTATGAATTAGCAACGATCAAACTTGATGTGGCGCTGGAACGTAAACCTGAGGAGTTGACAAAATCTCAACCAGATACTGATCGGTTGATTGAGCTTTATGGACAGCTGACGTTTAAATCGTGGCTAAATGAGCTTCTGGATGGCGGAGATGGTGTGATAAAGGCTGATGCAGAAGCGGCCAGAAAACTAACGAAATCAAAAAAATCCTCCGATAAGTCTTCCTCTTTGGCCGCTTCTGCTGTGAATATTGATCGTAGCCAGTATGAAATTGTTACTACTGAAGAACGCTTTGAGCAATGGATGTCTATCATTGAAAATGCAGAGCTTGTTGCTTTTGACACGGAAACCGATGATCTGGATTATATGACAGCGAACCTTGTGGGGTTGTCTTTCGCGGTTGAAGAAGGGAAAGCGGCCTATTTACCGGTTGCACACGACTATCTGGATGCCCCCGTACAACTGGATCGAAGTGGGGTATTAGCACGCCTGAAGCCATTTCTGGAAGATGAAAATAAAGCCAAAGTTGGCCAGAATTTAAAATTTGATGCAAGCATTCTGGCGCGTTACGACATTGAGATGAAAGGTATTCGTCACGATACCATGCTAGCTTCCTACGTGTTAAATAGCGTGGGCGGTAAACACGATATGGATAGTCTGGCTTTACGGTTTTTACAACATAGCTGCATCTCATTTGAGCAATTGGCCGGAAAAGGAAAAAATCAACTGACTTTTAATCAGATCGATCTGGATCAGGCAGGTGAGTATGCGGCAGAAGATGCCGATGTCACATTGCGACTGCATAACCGTATTTTCGGGGAAATTGAGAAGGATAGCCTGCTGAAATCGGTCTATGAAGACATTGAAGTTCCCCTTGTTCCTGTTTTGTCCCGCATGGAACGGACCGGTGTACTCATCGATGCTTCGAAACTGAAAACTCAATCCGTTGAAATCACAGCGCGGTTAGCCGAGCTGGAAAAAACCGCTTACGATATGGCGGGAGAAGAATTTAACTTAAGTTCGCCAAAACAATTGCAAGCGATTTTATTTGAAAAAATGGCGCTTCCGGTCGTGAAAAAGACGCCTTCCGGAGCTCCATCAACCAATGAAGAAGTCTTGCAGGAATTGGCTCTGGACTATCCTTTGCCAAAAGTAATTTTGGAGTACCGGGGTCTGGCCAAGCTGAAGTCAACCTATACGGATAAGTTACCCCGAATGATCAATAAGACAACTGGCCGGGTTCATACATCCTATCATCAGGCTGTGACCGCGACAGGTCGGTTGTCTTCAACTGAACCGAATCTACAGAATATTCCGGTCAGAAATGAAGAAGGCCGAAGAATTCGTCAGGCATTTGTTGCGCCGAAGGGGTGGAAAGTGGTTGCGGTTGACTACTCTCAAATTGAATTACGCATTATGGCTCACTTATCTGCTGATAAGACTTTGGTGAATGCATTTAATGAAGGGAAGGATATTCATGCGGCTACGGCGGCAGAAATTCTAGGACTTTCTATCGATCAGGTTTCCAGTGAACAGAGACGACGGGCAAAAGCGGTGAATTTTGGCTTAATTTATGGAATGAGTGCGTTTGGGCTGGCTAAACAACTCGGTATTCCCAGAAAAGAAGCTCAGGCTTATATCGATAAATATTTTGAGCGTTATCCCGGGGTCATGCAGTATATGGAAGATACCCGCAGCATTGCCAGTGAACAAGGTTATGTTGAAACTCTGTTTGGCCGTCGCTTACATCTTCCGGAAATCAAATCAAGCAATGGCATGAGACGCAAAGCGGCTGAACGGGCGGCGATAAATGCGCCAATGCAGGGAACGGCAGCCGATATCATTAAAAAAGCCATGTTGCTTGTTGATGATTGGATCCAGAAGGAGGGCAATGGTCAGGTCAGACTTTTAATGCAGGTTCATGATGAACTGGTGTTTGAAGTGGAAGAGTCATCTATTGTCAAAATTGAAAGTAAAATACAAAAATTAATGGAATCTGCTGCGGACTTGTCTGTTCCATTAGTGGCTGAATCTGGGGATGGTGACAATTGGGAACAGGCTCACTAGACATTTTTTAACAAAAATGTAATGTTTTATATGAGCTGGCGCACAAACGCTGGCTTTTTTTTTAATCAAATAAAGTCATGTTAGATCATATGTTTGTTCGTAATAATCAAAAAAATATGAAAAAAAACTACAAAAAAGTTTGATTTTCAGTCGGATTGTTGTAAATTAATACTCGTAGGGTACAGAGGTAAGATGTTCTATCTTTCAGACCTTTTGTTTCACGTTATTGGATTAGGCTGATTCAGCCGCCCCGCTCAGTGTTTGAGCGGGGCGTTTTTTCATGTATAAAATAAAATATATCAATAAGTTAAATAATTATATTGATATATTTTATTATTTCTTTTCCCCATAAGCCTTTCTCTAAATCAGATACAGTGTTGCTATGTTTTTTGTAATTTAATTCCTTTCACAAAATTCTTATTTTTCTATGTGAATTAAGAGATATAAATTAAATGTAAATTCTAACTCATTGATAATATTTTGTTTTTTTGTGCAAGACATGATAAGAAAAAAATGAGTAAATATTTGCTTAATTCCCGGTTATGGGCGATGCTGTTATTACAACGAATAAAAAGAAAAAAATTTAATATCTCTCCCGTTGCCCTGCCAGGATGGCGGGGTTTTTTGTGCTTGGGCCGGAAGAAAAGACAGGGCTGTTAACCTTTCATTGTACAAAATCTGCACTCAAAAGTTCAACTGACCCTGTGGTTGACTGTTATTCCCCGTCGGCTTCTTCATTGGTAATAAGAGCCGGAGCGAACCATTCATCCAGCCGGTTTCTCAGAGTATCCACGCCCAATCCGTTTTGAGAAGAGAAGGCATCAACGTAGACCTCTCCATTAAATTCGGTGGCCTGATTTTTTATTTTGAGAACAGTTGCTTTTCGGGCTCCGCTTTTCAGTTTATCAGCTTTAGTCAGCAGCACCTGTACCGGAATCTGACATTCAACAGCCCAAAAAATTAATTGCTGGTCCAGATCTTTCATAGGGTGGCGAATATCCATTAATACTACTAACCCTTTCAGACATTCCCTTTTTTGCAAATACTCACCTAACGATTTCTGCCATTTCTTTTTCATTTCGATCGGAACCTGAGCAAAGCCATATCCGGGGAGATCGACAATGTTACATCCTGGAGATACCTGAAATAAGTTGATCAATTGCGTCCGCCCCGGGGTTTTACTGGTCTTCGCCAGACTCTTCTGATTAGTCAGCTTATTCAGTGAACTGGATTTTCCGGCATTTGAGCGTCCCGCAAAGGCAATTTCAATGCCTTCATCGGCAGGGAGGTGGCGAATATCGGGTGCACTGGTGATAAATTGCGTGTTTTGATAATGAATTTTTACGCTCAAAATTAACTCCGTCGCGTTGGTTTGCGAAAGTAATGACTTAAAGATAAATATCAATTATATCATGCCCGGTGTATTACGCTGACTGTAATGTGATATATATATCATTTCGGGCATTCTTTTTAGAAAAGAATGCCCTTGTAATTGATTGATTAAGTAGCAGTTTATTTTATTGATTGGCGGTTCGTGATCTTCGTCTTGGTGGTTGATCTTGTCGGTTTGTTTTTAAAGTGTAAGATATGAACCTATTAGCATTTGATTTAATACGATTTGCGGTTACACAAGATAACTTGGGGGATGATGAATAGATAGGATATCTATTTAATAGGGATGGTTGCTTAGCCTCTGGATGGGCGTGTAAAGGACCAGGCTCAGGATGTGCTCTGAGACAGTGACGTTTCTCACGGAGAGTAAAATTCATCAGGATGATGGAAAACGAAGTAGCACGGAAAGCGTTTAAAACAAAGGGATGATTGTGCACAGTTCAGTTGTGCTGTTATCTTGCACTCAGGTGCTGGCTTTTTTACAGCGATAGAACATTCTATCGCTTTTTTATTTTCTATTTTTGCCTGCCGATGAAAAATTCAGCTAAACCTCTCCACTAAATCGGTCATTTCTGGTATCTTGCGCTTCCTTTAATAGGAGGAGTACAGGATGTCTGGTTGCCCGCTTTGTCATAGTGAACAGGTGCATCACTATCATACTGATAAATACCGTGCGTATTGGCAATGCCAGCGCTGCGAACTGGTCTTTGTCGGGGACGACTCACTATTAAAAGAGAAAGACGAAAAATCATTTTATGATCTGCACGAAAATGACATACATGATGAAAGGTATCGTCGTTTTTTGTCCAGAGTCGCAGAGCCCATCTGTTGTCGGGTGCCGGTAAAGTCTCAGGGGTTGGATTTTGGATGTGGTCCGGGGCCTGCTCTTGCACATATGTTGGAAGAACAGGGTATGCGGATGTCTTTGTATGATATCTATTATTTCCCGGATACTGCGCCTCTCAGACAACAATACGATTTTATGGTATCGACGGAAGTGATTGAACACATTTATACCCCCGACCTTGTTTGGGAATCGTGGCTGAAATTAGTTAAGCCCGGAGGGTGGATTGGGCTGATGACGAAAATGGTCAAAGATGTGGACGCATTTGCGAAATGGCACTATAAAAATGATTTTACGCACGTAAGGTTCTATAGTCGTAATACATTTCAATATTTGGCTGAGCGGGATAAGCTCGAACTGGAATTTGTAGGCAACGACGTTATTTTACTGAGGGTTCCCAAGTTATGAGTCGTAAGAAAAAGGTCAGATCAGCTGGCAGTTCCGATGTGATTGTTGTCCGTCAGCGATCAGAATCGGATAAATTAGGTCGAGAATTAAAAAAGCAGAAGAAACGTAAAGGCCTGAAATCTGGCAGCCGTCATTCTCAGGAAGAGGCGCATGTAGTAAAGTCAGGATCAAAAGCAAAAGATCCCCGTATCGGCAGTAAAAAGAAAGTTCCTCTGATTGTGAATGCCTCAGAAAAAGTGGTGAAGCAAAAACGTAAACTAAATGCTGAGCAGGAATTAGAGATGCTGGAAAATGATTCTCAGCTGAATGTGTTACTCGAGCGCCTGGATAGCGGAGAAAGCTTAGGTGAAGGGTTACAGAAGTACGTTGATGAGAAATTAGATCGTATTGAACAGTTGATGAAGCAACTTGGACTTTATGACGATTTTGATGAAAATGCAGAAGAGGACGACGAGGCAATTATGCCTCAACCTCAGAAAAAAGCCGGAAAAGTATCATCAGAGGACGATGTTTTGTCCCGGTTTGAAGATACGGATATAAATAAGTTAGATAGCTGAAAAGGTAAGTTAGGATGTATTTAACCATATTAGCCAGTATTGGTGGCATCATTATTATCGGACTGGCCTCCTATGCCGCATCTCTGTTTGTGCGTCTGAAAAAGCAAACGAAACTTCAGGAAGAAGTGCGTAAGAAGCAAGTTGAACTTGAACGAGAAGCATTGCACAAAAGAAATGCCAATATTTTCGAAAGTGTTGAGACCTTATGTAAAGTTGGAATTCAGGGGCAGTGCGATTTATCGGAAATTACCATTCGTGTCTATCGTATTCTGGAATACGTACAGGGTGATGCGCGTATTGATGTTGAGAAGTCTTATCCGGCATTGACGGAGTTATATCATACGGTTAAAGATATGGCTCGCGGAGATGCAAGGAAGGCCTTGGCTAAGAAAGAAAGAATGAAGCAAAATATGCAACGAATGAAAGCAGAAGGTCGCTTAGGTGACTTGATCAAAGAAGAGCTGAAATTGTTGCAACAAAAAGTAAAAGTCCATGTGACAGATAAAACCACATCTGTTCAATTGGTGTAATTTTTCGATCATATAGTGATCCCGTTTACATTTTCGTACATCATTTGAGTACTTTTATCTTCTAATTAACGTCTTTTTCTTTCTATGTGGCAAAATGGTCAGCGGTGAAGTTTCTTGTGGATAGATAAAATGATGTGCGAAGCGGAGAACAATCAGCAAATTGAATGGGATCAGAATATACTGGATAAGTATAACTATTCTGGTCCTCGCTATACGTCATATCCGACGGCGGTTGAATTCCATGAAGCTTTTACGATTGCTGAGCTTGATATGGCTTATGCTCAGTATCCGGACCGTCCTTTATCGTTATACATTCATATTCCTTTCTGTCATAAGCTTTGTTATTACTGCGGATGTAATAAGGTTATTACCCGGCATAATGATAAAGCTGAGGAGTACCTTGATGCTCTCGAGTACGAAATTTCTCAACGGGCGACCTTACTGGTTGGCAGAAAAGTCAATCAGGTACATTTCGGTGGCGGTACACCGACATTTCTGAAAGAAGAACAAATTCGTCGTCTGATGTCTGTCTTAAGGCAGGAGTTTTCTTTTTCAGAAGACGTTGAAATTAGTATTGAAGTTGATCCCCGCGAGATCGAGTTGAGTTTGATTTCGAGTTTGCGGGAGCAGGGATTTAACCGTTTGAGTATTGGCGTTCAGGACTTTAATAAACAGGTTCAGAAACTGGTGAATCGTGAGCAGGATGAAGGTTTTATTCATGCTTTGATTGATAAGGCAAAAGAGCTTGGTTTTGAATCAATTAATCTTGATCTGATTTATGGGCTACCGCTGCAAACAACAGAAAGTTTTGCGAAAACATTGGATCAGGTTATCAGTATTCGTCCTAACCGGTTGTCGGTTTTCAACTATGCGCATATGCCACAGCTATTTGCAGCCCAGCGTAAAATTAAGGATAAAGATTTACCGGATGCACAGGAGAAAATGGCGATTCTTCAAATGACGATAAAAAAACTGACCCTGGCGGGCTATCAGTTTATCGGAATGGATCATTTTGCACTGCCTGACGATGAGCTGTCAGTTGCGCAGAGACAAGGTGTATTGCACCGTAATTTTCAGGGGTATACCACGCACGGTAACAATGATTTGATTGGGTTTGGAGTCTCCGCTATTTCAATGGTGGGGGATACTTATGCTCAGAACCAGAAAGATCTGAAAGCCTATTATTCTTCGGTTGATACACTCCGTCATGCATTATGGAAAGGATTATCACTGGAAGCCGATGATATTGTCCGGCGGGATGTGATTAAACAGCTTATCTGTAATTTCAAATTAGATAAACGGCGGGTCGAGGCGCAGTTTAAGGTCTCATTCCGTCAGTATTTTTCCGAAGATCTTGAGCTATTAGCTCCTTTTATTAAAGATGAGCTTGTTCTTGATGACGAACAGTATATTCAGGTTACGCCCCGGGGGCGGTTATTGATTCGGAATATTTGCATGTGTTTCGATAAATATCTGAGAACCCGGGCCCGACAGCAGCAGTTTTCCCGAGTTATTTAAAAAAACCAAGTTGATGCAACTTGGTTTTTTATCGTACTTATTTTATTCCGTCTTTCTAACTGGTTGTAATCAGTTTAAGTGCTTTTTTACTCACATCATGCGCATCCTGATGTTTGTTTTGTTTTTCCAAAGCCGTTGACAAATAGCCGAAGTCATTCACGCTAGGACGGATAGACAATGCTTTTTCAAATTCGCTTTGGGCCAGAGACCAGTTTTGCTTCTCCAAATGAATTCTGCCTAATGCGCTTAATACTTCTGCGTTGTTCGCGTCTTTCTTCAGAGCATGTTCCAGAAGTGAAATGGCTGACTTTTCGTTGGTCAGGTGCAGTTCTGGTAATAATCCATACAGTTCAGAATTCGGGTGTTTCTTCGTGTGTTCTTTAATAAGAGCATACGCCTGTTCATCGGCATTACGGGCTAACAGTAATCGGACTAAATGACCACAGATCACGGATGAAGACCGGGCATTCTTAGGAAGATCACTCCAGCGGTCTAGTAACCCTTCCGTACCTCTGTGTTCTGAGGTTTCTGACAGCAATCCACAATAGGCCTGATCCGTCAGTTTCTGGATTTCAAAACCACTGGCCATTTTTGTGCTCTTAAGATCTTGCACTAAGGAAAGCAGTGGTTCCCACTTACCCAGTTTAACGTAAATGATTTTTTGCAGAGAAAGCAGGATTGGATTCTGTGGGTAGTCGTGTGCTACCGCGCCCAGTGAATCGAGGGCGCGCTCATATTGCTCTGCCTGTACGTACTGTTTAGCTTTGGTTAATTCAACTGCCAGAGAAGCATTGTCTTGCTCTGAAGCCAGTTGCAGGTATTTGTCTCGTTTCTCACTATTTCCCTGTTCCTGGGCCGCCTGAGCTGCGATCAGATAACAGAGTACCGGCATATCATGGTGTCTGGCCCAGCGAACGACTTTCTGTTCTGCCTGTTTCCAGTCTCCTTCCATTAATTTAAGGATGCCTTCATTGGTCATACGGCGTGAGCGTTTAAGTTTTCTGATGCTAAACCAGTTCCATGTGTCGGAACCAGCCCTCAGAATTCGTTTAATAATAAATTCAGCCGCAAATAAAATTGCCAGAGCGACAACGACAAAAATAACCAGTGTTGTAACACTCATTTCCAGTGTTTTGTCTGCAATGGAAATCAGGACATATCCCTGTTCACCAGCGTATTCTGTTCCGGCATACAGTCCTAAACCAAGGACAAGAAAAAGAAAAATAATGCGGATCATTCTTTATCCTCCTTGATTAAACTGGTGACTTCCCGGCGTAAGCGTTCATGAATTACATCCGTTAAGATTGATTGAGATTGCAGTTTGACAGGGTAAGTTACCTGGATTTTCTGTTTGCTAAGAGACTCCAGTGCTTTGTTGAATTCGATAACGTGGTTATCCGTTTGGTTCAGGTAAGACTTGGACCATTTATCTGCTGTATTTAATGCAGTGGTATAAATTTCCTGCTGCTCATCGTAGACCGCTTTAATGGCAGTTTCGAGTTGCATTTTGAGGTTTTCTCTCAGGAAGAAATGCTGCTCGGGGGATAGCAGTGGAATGGCATTTCCATCACGGGTTCTGAAGGTGATAAATTTATCGGCAAAGTTTTTCGCAGACGTTAACAGGTTTGTTTTCCAGTTATCGATATTGCCGGTTACTTCTTCTTTTTTCACCTCTACGGAATCCGGTAAAATGGCATTAGCCAGTGGAAGTTTATCGACAACCTGAGACAAACTGGTCAAACGCAGTACCAGACCATCTTTGTCAATCAGAGGGATCGACTTCAGTGTTGTAATGTCTGTTGCCATTGCTTTGCGTAAAGGAACCAGACTCGGGTCATTCAGCGCTGCGATTCTCTGGTCAGCACTCTCCATCAGGAGCGTCGCGCTTTCAGGATCATGCTCTAAGAAGAGTTTTCTTCCTGCCAGTTTTACCAGATAATCAGACTCTGCCAGCAGCCAGTCATTAGGACGTCTGCCTTTAACTTCAGCTAAAGCCATCTGAAGGCTTTCAATGCTTTTATGTTGTTGTGCCAGCGCCGTTTCTGTCTTATTTACTGCATGGTTCGTGACCTCTTTTGTTTCTTGCAGAGAGGAATCTAACTGGGCTTTCAATTGCTTTTGTGTTTGCAATAACTGAGTCTGCAAATCAGCAATCTGAGCTTGATAATTCTGTTGGGTATAAACCGTGACACCACCACTCAGCAGTATTGAAATAACTATCGCTAAACCACCAAGTTTAACGCCTTTTTTAGCTTGCTTTTGTAGCTGTTCATAATCTGATGAAGACTGGGGGTTTTTAGTCGCCGCTACGGATTTACTTTTGTCATCCTGAGCTGGATGAGCCTGATCCTTTTTATTGCTTTCTGGCGTTGTGTTGTTGGTTGTCATTAAGTATTCCTATCACTTTCGGCTGAATGGCAGCCACTAAATCGAAATTGTTGGCGCTACCGACAACAATGGTATTCTGAAATCCAATTTCTTTTGCCACTTGAGCTATTCGCTGGCTTGGAACAAAAATGTGTAAGTTCAACATCCAGAGCCGGTTTTCTTTGGTTATCTGGTTAACGAAAAAGCGAAGTTGTTCTTCGCTTGTGAAGACAACATGACTTACATTTTGTTTTTGCCACTGAACTACCTTATCACTAGCTTCAAATGGAATAAACTTTCGCCGGTAAGACTCACAATATTTTACATGAGCTCCCTGTTGCAAAAGTTGTTCTGCAAGAAATTCTCTGCCCCCGTTTCCTCTCAGGATAACAATATTTTGCTCCCGGACATTGAGTAGTGACGGGTGGGACAGCAGGTGTTCACTATCACCGTGTGACGGGTAGTCTACCTGTTGTTGAGATAATTTTCTTAAAAGTCGTGCGGTTTTTTGACCGATGGCAAGATATCTGGACGTTTGAGGCCAAAATAATGAATTTTTAACCAGCTGCTGATGAAAATATCTGACCGCAGGCTGGCTGACGGCAATGATGATATCTGCCTGATAAAGGGTCTGTTTTAGATCCGGGATAGTCTCAGTGGGTTGAAATTCTATCAGCGGTTGATATTGAGTAGATATCCCGGCCGAGTTGAGCAAAGAGCAAAGCTCTTTGCCTTGTAGGGAGGGGCGGGTGATCAGTACCGTCGGCATAAGGCATTATTTGTATAGCTGAGCCAAAATGACATCGGCACCATTTGCTAACAGCTGTTTTGCAAGGCGTTGTCCGAGCATCTCTGCATCTTGTCTGGGCCCCTTGATTTCTCCGGTAACGAGGGTGGTGCCATCCGGTTTGCCGACTAATGCCCGCAGCCAGAGGTTTTCCCCCTGAAGTTCAGAATAACTTCCTATCGGAACCTGACAGCCACCTTCCAACGTGTTATTCATGGCTCTTTCACACCGTACCCGATCTGACGTGTCTTTATCATTAAGAGGTTCAAGCAAGGCTCGAAGTTTTGAATCGTTCAGCCTGCATTCAATACCAACAGCGCCTTGTCCGACGGCCGGCAGGGATTCTTCCGGTGCCAGCGGGGCCGTAATTCTCTTCGCTAAGCCCAGACGCTTCAGACCTGCAGAGGCCAGAATGATGGCATCAAACTCACCGTCATCTAATTTACTCAGCCGTGTGCCAACATTGCCACGTAAGTCTTTAATAATAAGGTCCGGGCGACGTGCTTTTATCTGACATTGCCGGCGCAGGCTGCATGTTCCGACAATGGCGCCCTGTGGTAGTTCGTCAAAATTTTGATAGCGATTGGAAACAAACGCGTCGGTCGGGTCTTCTCTTTCGCAAATCGCCACTAAGCCCAGACCTTCAGGAAAATCCACAGGAACATCTTTCATAGAGTGGACCGCTAAATCTGCACGGCCTTCAAGCATAGCAAGTTCCAGTTCTTTCACAAATAATCCCTTTCCTCCTACTTTGGCAAGAGGGGTGTCGAGAATAACGTCGCCTCTGGTTACCATCGTGACAAGTTCAACCTGCAGGCCGGGGTGAGCCTGTTCCAGTTTATTTTTAACAAATTCCGCCTGCCATAATGCGAGAGGACTTTTTCTGGTTGCGATTCGGATTGGGCTTGAATGTGTCATTGACTTCCGGCTTATTTGGTGAATATCGTTGATATCATATCATTCTAAAGTACCGGAAATGAAATTAGTAACAATATGCAATTTTGTTTTATGTAAAAAGTTAATCATGCGCTAAAATTATGTGAGATAGATCTTGTTTATAGCATGAGATATTATTAATTGGACTGCTGAAATACGAAAATACAGACCCCTTGGTGAAACGTACGGTGAGTTGCTCCAAATGAGTGAGTTCTGAGCTGGAATTAGCTTTGCGGTGGTGCATTAAAAATGTTAAACTCGTCACGTTTTTATGGTTATTTCGAGTAAACTGTAACCTATTCCTACAGTTAGTTATCAATCAGGGAAATATACCTTGCAAGCTTACACGCAGATATTAATTCAAAGATTAGATAATCTGAACCAACAGCGTACAGAACGTGCGTTGGCGGTGATGGATCTGCAAAGCCAACGTGTATTTCGATTAATTCCCAGTCTTTTCCACTTTAATCATCCTTTAATTCCCGGTTTTTACGATGCTCAGGTTCCTTATGGTGTCTGGGGATATGAACCGGAAGACGTCCAGCAGCAGTTTATTGATGACATGGAGCTGACGCTGGGACAAAAACTAACTTCAGCAGAAACACCGCAAATTCTGGCTCTTTATACCATGGGCAGTACGTCTTCCATTGGTCAGAGTACATCCAGCGACCTGGATATTTGGGTGTGTGTATCGTCATCGATGAGTGACGATGACAGAGAAAAGTTATCCAATAAATGTGCATTGATTACCAACTGGGCAAATACCCAGGGCGTTGAAGCGAATTTCTTTTTGATGGATGAGGAAAGGTTCCGTCATAACCAGTCTGATGAAATGACCGGTGATAACTGCGGTTCTTCTCAGCATCTGCTGTTACTTGATGAATTTTACCGCTCAGCCGTTCGTCTTGCCGGTAAGCGGTTATTGTGGCAGATAGTCCCGCCAGAGATGGAAAACTGCTATGACGATTACGTGCGGGAGCTGTGCAGTAAATCATACATCAACTGTAATGACTGGATAGATTTTGGCCGTCTGAATCATATTCCTGCAGAAGAATATTTTGGGGCGAGCTTATGGCAATTGTATAAGAGCATTGATTCACCTTATAAATCGGTACTTAAGGCCATTTTGCTTGAAGCGTATTCGTGGGAATATCCTAATACTCAACTGCTGAGTATTAATACGAAACGTCGTTTTTTCACCCATGAACCGGATCTGTATAGTCTTGATGCATACTATTTGATGCTGGAAAAAGTCACCCGTTACTTAGAGCGCACGGGGGACACTGAGAGGCTGGACTTGGTTCGTCGTTGCTTTTATCTGAAAACGCACGAAAAACTTTCCCGTCAGCCCGGGCCCGGATCTGTTTCGTGGCGTAGACAGGCACTGAGCGATTTATTGTCTAAATGGCAGTGGGATGACGATATTATCGAAAGTCTGGATAACCGGCGTAACTGGAAAGTTGAACAGGTTCAGGTACTGCATACCCGTTTGCTGGATGCATTAATGCAAAGTTACCGGAATCTGATTCAGTATGCCCGCCGAAATGATATTACCTCATCGATCAGTCCTCAGGACATTTCGATTCTTGCCAGAAAGTTATATACCGCATTTGAAGTCTTACCCGGAAAAGTGACCTTACTGAATTCACAGATATCGCCCGATTTGCATGAACCGGATTTGACGTTTATTGAAGTGCGTGAAGGCCGGACAAACCCTGCAGGGTGGTATCTGTATAAAGCGCCGATTGATCCGCACAAAATGCTGGGACAAAAATTTCTGCAGCATAATGAGTATCTGAGTAAGATTGTTGCCTGGGCATTTTTTAATGGTTTAATTACCGAATCGACCCGTCTGCATGCGATTGTCCGCGATGCGGATCTTGATATTGATAAGTTTTATCAGATGGTCAGTGATCTGAGAAACACGTTTTCTATGCATAAAAGCCGTCCGACAATGCAGGCATTGGCAAGCCCGTGTGAAATTCGTCAGTTGGCCATGTTCATTAACTTTGAAAACGATCCGACGTCGGAAATAGAAGGCCGGGCATTAAAGATTGATTTAAAAAATGTGGATATGCTGAGTTTCGGCGCTGAATCCCGCTGTCTGATTGGTAGCGTTGATCTTGTCTACCGTAACTCCTGGCAGGAAGTGCGTACGCTTCACTTCCGGGGTGAGACGGCCATGCTGGAGGCATTGAAAACCGTATTATGCAAGATGCACCAGGACGCGCTTCCACCCGAATCGGTTGATGTGTTCTGTTATAGCCAGAATCTACGGGGTGTGATGCGAAATGCGGTTTATCAGTTGCTGGCAGAGTGTATTGATTTGCGTCTGAAACCTGTCGAACAGCAACGTCGCCGCCGCTTTAAAGCTCTGAAAATTGCCGATGAAATGTATGGGTTGTTTTTCGAGAGAAGAGCCGTGTCGGTTCAGAAGTTGGAAAACTCTGTCGATTTTTACCGTAGTATTTCAAAGAATAAGTTAACAGGCTCTCCTTTACTAATGCTGGATAAAGAGCAGTCGTATCACTTACCTGAAGTGATTGATGGCTTTGCCAGTGAAGGCTTGGTACAGTTCTTTTTCGAAGACAGCGATAAAGGGTTCAATATCTATGTCTTAGATGAGACGAACCGTGTTGAAGTCTATCATCAGTTCCGTGGCGGTAAAGATGAAATGATCGCTAACGTGAACACTTTCTATACGTCTGTGAAGCACGATAATACAATGGCTTCGAAGTTTATTAACTTTAACCTTCCTCAATATTATCAGATTGTTAAAGCAGAGGACGGTTCAGACTACATTATTCCTTACCGTAGTGATTCATCCTCCAGTTCCCGTTCTGATGAAGTCGTTAATGCTTAATGTTCTGGCGATTTAGTTCCAGTCTATTTCTTCATCAGCCTGCTTTTCACACTCTTCTTTGATGAGTTGTATGAATTCCTTTCCTGTCTTAGTACAAATCCATTGTTGATCATTTAGTTTAAAATGGAATCCGCCAGACTTTGAAGCCAGCCAGATTTCGTGTAGTGGTTCCTGACGGTTTATAATGATTTGACTGCGATTCTCGAATTCGAGGGTCATGACATTGCCTGATGTGTCGTAGTCAATATCGGCACCTGAATCGTCAATCAATTGTTCCAGTTTCGTAAATTGAATATCTACCAGTTGGTGAAATTCAGTATCGTTCATTTTAATGTCCTATTGCTTTTCTTGATTGTGATGCGATTATAGAGGGCATCGATGTAATAATCACGTATATGAAAATGAAAAAGATTATCACTGCACTTTTTATGCTAAGCGTGTTAGCGTTAGCTGGATGTGGTCAGACAGGTCCATTATATATGCCCAAAGACGCGCCACAAAATGAACAGACACAACCATAATTATTCATGATTTTTAAGGAAGTATATTTTGGATTATTTTAATTATCAGGAAGATGGCCAGCTTTGGGCTGAGAATGTGAATTTAAACCAGTTAGCGCAGCAACATGGTACACCGCTTTACGTCTATTCCCGTGCAACTCTGGAACGTCACTGGAAAGCGTTTGATCAGGCGGTAGCTGAACACCCTCATCTGATTTGTTATGCAATTAAAGCGAATTCCAATTTAGGGGTTTTAAATGCGTTGGCAAAATTAGGCTCAGGTTTTGATATTGTTTCTGTTGGTGAACTGGAACGTGTTGTTGCTGCCGGAGCGGATCCTTCGAAAGTTGTTTTCTCCGGTGTCGGGAAAACAGAAGCTGAAATTCAACGGGCGTTAGAGCTTAAAATCAAATGTTTTAATGTTGAATCTGAACCCGAGCTGGACAGAATCAATAAAGTTGCTGGTGAGATGGGTGTTAAAGCGCCGATTTCTTTACGTATTAATCCAGACGTTGATGCAAAAACGCATCCGTATATTTCGACCGGTTTACGTGATAACAAATTTGGCATTTCTTATGAGCGGGCTCCTGAGGTGTACAAGCTGGCCAGTACTCTTGAACATTTGGAAATTAAAGGAATTGATTGCCATATTGGTTCTCAGCTGACAGAGATTGCTCCTTTTATTGATGCCGTTGATCGTTTGCTCGTATTGATTGATACCCTGAAGTCTCAGGGGATTTATATTAAGCATCTCGATGTGGGTGGCGGACTTGGTGTGATTTACGATAATGAGCAGCCACCGCAGCCAGCAGAGTACGCCACCGTTTTGATGGAGCGTCTGACAAATCATAAAGATCTGGAATTGATTTTTGAACCGGGCCGGGCAATTGCGGCTAATGCCGGAATTTTGCTGACAAAAGTGGAATTTCTGAAACATACTGAATTTAAGAACTTTGCTATTATTGATGCCGCAATGAATGACCTGATGCGTCCTGCCTTATATCAGGCATGGCAAAATATCATACCGGTAGCACCTCATCAGGGCGAGGCGAAGAAATACGATTTAGTCGGACCAATATGCGAAACCGGTGACTGGTTGGGTAAAGATCGTGAATTAATTTTAGATCAGGGTGATTTACTGGCTGTCCGTTCGGCTGGTGCTTATGGGTTCTCCATGTCGTCTAATTATAATTCTCGTCTTCGGGCTGCTGAAATCATGGTGGATGGTGATAAACATTATGTTGTTCGTAAAAGAGAGGCGCTATCCGATTTGTGGGCGCTTGAAAGCGTCCTGCCGGAGTAATTAAGTATATGCACTTTCACTTTTCAAAAATGCATGGTTTGGGTAACGATTTCATGGTGGTGGATTGTATTACTCAGAACATCTTTTTTTCTCCGGAATTGATCCGGCGTTTGTCCGATCGACACACCGGAGTTGGTTTCGACCAGCTATTGGTTGTTGAAGCCCCTTATGATCCAGAGTCGGATTTTCATTACCGTATTTTTAATGCAGATGGTAGCGAAGTTGAGCAGTGTGGCAATGGTGCCCGTTGTTTTGCTCGTTTTGTCCGAATGAAAGGGTTAACTAACAAATACAGCATCAATGTCAGCACTAAAAAAGGGAAAATGGTACTGAATGTTGAAGAGAATGATTTAATCAAAGTCAATATGGGTATTCCCGAATTTGAACCAGGCAAAATTCCCTTTAAAGCTAAGCAGACGGAAAAAACATACATTCTGAGAGTGGCGGATACCACATTATTCTGTGGGGCTGTCAGCATGGGCAATCCGCATGTTGTGACGGTGGTTGAAGATGTTGATACGGCCGATGTTGATACTCTGGGGCCCTTGTTGGAGTCTCATGAACGTTTCCCTGAAAGGGTGAACGCCGGTTTTATGCAGATTGTTAACCGTCAGGATATACGCTTACGGGTGTACGAAAGGGGGGCCGGTGAAACTCAGGCTTGTGGTAGTGGTGCCTGCGCTGCGGTTGCGGTCGGTATTACTCAGGGACTGTTAGATGAGAGTGTCAGCGTGCATTTGTCTGGAGGTGAGCTTAAAATTAGTTGGAAGGGCCCCGGAAAGCCATTATATATGACTGGCCCGGCTACTCATATTTATGATGGCCAGCTTTCTTGTTAATTGAAGTGGTAATATTGTGTCACAAACTGAGACCGTAATGCTTACTGACGATATGATCGAACAATACCTTCGTGAGCATCCTGATTTTTTTTACCGCCGGCCTGAGTTGGTGGATAGATTAACTTTACCCCGTCCTGATGATGGGGCTGTTTCTCTCGTTCATCTGCAACTGAACCGTCAGAGAGTGCGGATTGAAGAGTTAGAAGAAGAAATTACGACCCTGATGTCGCTTGCTGCATCCAATGATTTGACGTTTCATGCGTTTATGGATTTACAGGGGAAAATGCTTGGTACCCGCTGCGTCGTTGAATCGCTCGAAGCGATTTACCAGACTGCTCAGGATTTAAACCTGCGTTCTTATGTTCGGTTTATTGATGCCCCTGATGATTCATACCGAATTGACAGGCTGAATTTTCAGCGTTTTACGACCAATCATTTTAATGGTAAACAGGCTTTTCTGGGCCGTCTGAAGAAAGTGGATCGCGATGCTCTATTCGGAGAGGCTTCCCGGGCTCCGGAATTTGGTTCGTACGCGGTCTTATCTCTCTCTACTCAACTGGGGCACGGTATTATGGCATTTTCAAGCGATGACGGTGGTCATTTTCAGCCTTGTATGGACACTCTGTTTCTCCGGCACCTTGCGGTCGTATTGACTTATCTTGTTGATACTCTTCCGTGGCGGGCGTAGCACGATGAGCCAGACTCCGGTTGAGCTTCCTTCCAGTTTAAATAAGCCTCTTATCGCGTTTTATGAATATCTTCGTAGCGAGAAGGGGCTGAGTCTTTATACGCAGAGAAATTATAAACAACACCTGGAAGCGATGGCATTCCAACTGGCCGAGCTGAATGTGCTTTCCTGGAAAAATGTCGATGCCGCCTGGGTTCGTCAGCTGACGGGAAAATTGATGCGAAAAGGGATGAAAGCGAGCAGTATTGCCACTCATTTATCTTCTTTGCGCAGTTTTTTTGACTTTCTTATTTTGCGGGGTGTTCTGGCGGCAAACCCGGCGAAAGGGGTTTCAGCACCCAAAAAACAGCGGCCACTGCCGAAAAATCTGGATGTGGATGAAGTGGCTCAGTTGTTGGAAGTAAAAGACGATGAACCATTAGCGATTCGGGATCGGGCCATGATGGAGCTCATGTATGGCGCCGGGTTACGTTTGGCTGAGATGGTCAGCATTAATATTAAAGATATCAGTTTGAGCCGCGGTGAGATCCGGGTTATCGGTAAAGGCAATAAGGAGCGCAAAGTACCTTTTTCCGGGATGTCGAGAGAGTGGGTTGCCAGATGGTTAAAAGTCCGTGGACAGTTTGCTTCTGCTGATGAACCGGCACTGTTTATTTCCCGCCGGGGAACACGAATTTCTCACCGGAATGTTCAGAAAAGAATGGCTGAGTGGGGACAGAAACAGGAAGTGAACAGCCATATCAGTCCTCATAAATTACGCCATTCATTTGCAACGCATATTTTGGAATCCAGCAATAATCTGCGTGCAGTGCAGGAATTGCTTGGACATGAGAACATCTCGACTACCCAAATCTATACGCATCTGGATTTTCAACATCTGGCTCAGGTTTATGATCAGGCTCATCCAAGAGCGAAAAAGTCTAAAAAAGAGTAAGTTGGTTTTATGCATTTTTTCCGTCGCCTTCCTGAAATACAGGCAATGTCATTCGATTTGGATGATACGCTCTATAAGAATCAGGCCGTGATCGATAACATGGAAGTGAAGTTTCGTGAGTGGCTGGTAGCCAATCATCCGGTAAGTGGACTGAAGGATCGTGATTGGTGGTTAGAGCTGAAACGAGCCGTGTTAATTGATCATCCGGATATCGTTCATGATGTGACCTTATGGCGTCATACCCAGATAAAGTGTGGACTGATAAAACTAGGCTACAATGACACGGAGGCAAATCAGGCTGCGGATGTGGCCATGCAGGAAGTGTTACGGTTAAGAAATCTTATTTCTGTCCCGGAATCAACCCATCGGGTTCTCCGTCTGTTAAGTAAAAAAATTCCGTTGGTGGCTATTTCAAACGGCAATGCGAATCCGGAATCGATTGGTTTAAGCCAGTATTTTCAACTGGAATTAAGAGCAGGTCCTGATGGCCGGGCTAAGCCTTATCCGGATATGTTCGAGGTTGCAATCGCACATTTAGGAGTGTGTCCGGAGTCTGTTTTACACGTTGGAGATCATGGACGTACCGATGTGCTGGGAGCGAAAAATCATGGGCTAAGTGCCTGCTGGTTTAATGATCGGGTTTATACGGCCCGGACGTTTGAGAAATTAACCATTTTACCTGATATTGAGATTCGGCATCTGGATGAATTGCTTGAGTTAATACATTAAAAGCGGTTTTTACTTTTATTCTTTTTTAGTTTATGGCCACTTTTATCTGCGTGAAATATGGCCATAAAGTGATTCAGAAACGCCCTTAATTGCTCTGCTTCTTTTTGCCAGCAAAGCTCGTCTAACAGTTCTGCGATGACCTCAAGAGTGCATAGCGAACCAGCTTTCTGGTTCTTTCTCAGGTGGAATTCCGATGGATGACATGGTGTTAAAGCAACACGGGGTACGGAAGCTAACCAAGCGCTTTTTCTTTCCATTTTTCTGGCTTCCTGCCAGGTGCCGTCCAGTACAATGAAATAAGGGGTTTTGCTTTGTTGTTCTGCCTCGGTGATGACTTCACTGACCGAAAGACTGTGAGTCGCCGGATACAATAAGAAGGGCGAATAGTCTGAGTGATTCAGAACCTCTCTCAGCGGTGGAGTCGCCTCGGTTCTTTGCCACTGGTGCCTGTGTGCATTTTTCATCGATTGAGCAATGAAACGTCCTGTATTGGTAGGTCGGTCAAATTCTTTTTGGTGAGTCAGTAATGAGATATGCAGGTTGCTATTGAGCAGCGGAACATCACCACACAGGCATTGATGGAAGAGGCCACAATCAGGACAGGGAAGTACGGAAGACATTAATTATTTTTCCCGGAACAGGAGAAGACCATCAGGGGCGATGGTGTACTCTTTCTGACCGATTTTTTCTTTATCAGCAAACAGAGTGTTTTCTTTTTTGGTAAATACCCGTTCAGTGATCAGAAATTGTTGTTGATAAAGTGTCATAACAACCTGAACTTTATTGGTTCCTAATGCTTGCCAGTATCCTTTTTCAACCACAGGTAATTCATTATGGCTACTATGATGATAAGTCGTTCGGGCACTGTGGTCTGGATGTAATTCCAGCGTAGTCACCATGTCAGATTTTGTGGATTGTGCCGAATAATGGCCAACCCATTTCTGCGATACATTTTCCGGTATCGGGTAGCATCTCTTACGGGCTTCCTGAATTCGGTTAATCTGTGCGGTTTTTAATATTGCTCTGTAGTCCGCATTATATCCACTTAGGCTGGGGGGAATCAGGTTTCCTGTCAGTTCGACATACAGTTCATCATAAGGGTGTCTGATACGGGGAAGTATCCTTTTAAGCTGAGCCTGTGAAAAATAGATCTGATATTGTATCTGACTGTCACAGGGAGAAAATAACTGTGTTTGTGCCCCCAGAATAAGATGTCCATTAAAATAACTAACGGGTTGCGAGGATGCTACTAAATGCTGGTACTTTTGGGCTGGAGACGAGCAGGATTGCATCAACAGGCACGCACATAAAAACGTTAGAATTTTAAATGGCTTCATTTTTTATTTGTTCGTTAATTCACCGTAGTGTCTTGTATTATGGCATACAGATGGATTAAAACAGAGCCGGGAATGAGATTAATGTGCCTGCATTATGATTTCTTCCTTCAGCTCTGAATACTTTTAGACTTATAGATGACTGTTAGATTGAAATAGCTTTATCAGCCCATCGGACAGCATAACCCGCCAGCTAAAATAGTCATGTCCGCCGGCTATTTCCGTGAAATGAACCTTATAGCCTTTATTTTTGAGTGTGTTGTATAACGTGCGGTTTGTTTCGAGAATGTTGGCGAAGTCGGGTTTGGTCTCGAACAAACCGGCATTCAGATAAACGTCAACAGGTTGTTTGGCTGAGCTTGCAACTTGCTCAGCAATCCAGTTGTGGGGCTTTGTTCCATTTTTTTGCTTGGCTTCCGGAGACCACCAGAACGAACCTGACTGGCTGAGTACTTTCCCGAAAGATTCCGGATGCCTGAATGCAATGTACATCGATGCCAGCCCCCCATAACTGGAACCGGATAGGATCGTATTCCCGGCAGTAGGGCAGACAGAGAATTTTTGGCAGAGCCAGGGCT
This sequence comes from Vibrio salinus, assembly GCF_021272385.1. Taxonomy (GTDB): domain Bacteria; phylum Pseudomonadota; class Gammaproteobacteria; order Enterobacterales; family Vibrionaceae; genus Vibrio; species Vibrio salinus. The sequence continues at coordinate 111,645 of NZ_JAJSDZ010000007.1, read as the reverse complement.
TGAATTCATTGGCCATGAAATCAGAAAAAGCGCGATTTGGAGGCAGTTCTCTGGAACGCATACTGGGGGACGGCGTATTTATAAATACTGCCCTCATCGGTGGGATTTTCTTCTCGGCTATCAGGTTGTCCAGAATGAGTGGAGTGGGCACTTTTGACAGGTAATCGTCACCGTCAAACAAAATCAGAAGTGGCGATGATTCTGACACCGGATAACGGTTATTGGGCCGGTAGAGGCTTATTTTTCTTGTATTATTCAGAGCCTGACTTTGGTAGTGGTATTCCGTTACCTGACCACGGGGGTGATTCAGATTTTGTGTATAGTGGTCGTCTGGGGCTTTCGGTAGGGTTACGGTTGATGCGGCGCCAAACAAGTTGTCATTCTGACTGAACCGGGGCAAATGATTGAGAGGATCTGGCTGAGTGGTTGCCAGTACGGCCCGTCGTTGTTCTGCCCAGTTTTTCTCTGCAATTTGTGGGACATCCGGGGCAATACGATAAGAAAAACGGCTGGTATCCGGAATGCGGTAGGATTTGAACCAGATACGACTGCCGGGAATTTTTGAAAGGTGAGCATGACCATCGTAAGGAGCGCCCAGTACCCGGACATTCTTCGCGTTTCCGCGGTATAAGAAGGTCATAAGAACCGTATTCTTTTGCTGTTGGTCCTTCTCAATCAGGGGAGTACCTTTTGCTTCAATCGCATTCCAAAAATGCTCCTCAGCTTGCGGTAACCCTTGCTGTATTTTTTGTGTGGTCTCTTTCAGAAGTGGGCTGATGATAGTTTGTTCCGGTGAGACATACTGATTTTTTTTGAGCGGCAATGAGTGCAGCTGAATTGAAACTTTTGCAGTTTTGGCTCCTGGTGTCGTGATATCAAAGATATATTTACCACTTTTGGTCACCAGCCAGAAGATTTCTGTTTCTTTTTCACCGGTACGTAGTATTTGTTTGGTTATATCGTCTCCCGGGCCGGAGAGAGTAATGTTTTTGAGAGCGGTATTACTTGATATGTTTCCCCGGAAATACTCTGGAGCCTGTACTTCTAGTGAAACAGACGCTTTACCTGAGACATGAATGCTTTTACTGACATTTTCTGCATTTACTACTGTGGGTGAACTAAAGCCAATGAGTGTCATAATTAAGCCGGATAATCCCTTCATTTTTACAATCCAATTGATAATAATTATTAATATCGTTTTCGATTTGGATTATACAGACAGAACCGACCGGGTAAAGAAAAACTGAGGAAATGGGAGAGGGAAATAATACCGATGATGCTTAAATACAGATAGAGCCGGAAGCTTCGGCTCTATCTGTATTTAACTTTCTGAACTAACGGAGTAAGTGCTCTCTTAAGTAGTGTGGAACAGCATCGTCGGAAGAACTGCCGATCCGCTCGATATTTGGCAGGGCCGTTAACACTTTTTCATGTGCGGTTCCCATGAGTGCGCCTTTATGAGCCATGGATAGCATTTCGACATCATTCATTCCATCACCGAAGGCGATACAATCCTGAAGCGATTTTTCCATCGATTCTGCGACCACTTTGAGAGCAATGCCCTTCGATGTTCCCGCTTCCATCACTTCAAGGCACCACGGTGTTGAGAAAGCAACTGATATCAGTCCATTGAAGCGCTCATTCAACAACGTTTCATATTTTGCCAGGAGTTCATGGTTCTTATAGCGGTGGATGAAGAAGATTTTTGCAACGCCATCGGTGGGGGCTTTACAAGCATCAAAGAGATCAAACATAAAGCCTGATTCCTGATGAAGTGAGTGTAATTCCTCACAGTATTTATCTATAAACCAGGCATCATTCTGATAGATATTGACATAAATATCATCCTCCTCTTTTAGGGTATCAATGATGTCCTGAATCAGATTTGCAGGTATATTCCGGTTAACAAGGAGTTTGTTTTCCGGCGTATGAACACGAGCCCCGTTAGACGTTACCATAAATGCCGGAATACCGGTCATTTCACGGATTCCTGCAACATCAACATGGTGCCGTCCGGTTGCGAAAACAAAAGTATACCCTTGTTGGTGCAACTCTTTCAGAGTGACTTTTGTGAATTCACTTAGCTGATGGTTCGGATTCAGTAATGTACCGTCTAAATCGGAAGCAACGATACTGTAGCGTTTGGCTGATGAAGTCATGTTTCTCTCTTAGCTGTGTTAATGCCGATGTGTTGACTGGTTTATATTGTAAGTAATATTAAATAGGGAAAAGAGGGTAAACATCGGCCAGTTATTTTTCCTCTTTTATGGCCGGCTATTTCATATGTTGCTGCAGAAAATCCAGAGTTTTAGCTAATGCCTGATCCCGGTATTTATCACTTTCAAAGAATAACTCATGATAAGCTTCTTTGATAACGGTCAGTCTGGCCTTTGGGTTCGTGCGTTTTAATTTAGAAAAGAAGCGATCCTGAGCCGAATTATCAACGATAAGGTCGTTACCTGCCTGCATAACGAGTACCGGAAGGTCAATTTGTCTTGTCATCAGATAGCATTGTTTGACTGCCATCAGAGACTGCCATACCCACCGGTAACTCGGGCCGCCAAGTTGCAACTCCGGCTTTTTAAGATATAGCCGACGATAACATTGATAGCGTGTTTGACTGTGGCTGAGCGGATTGCTGTTAAACGGCGTATTGGTATAGGGGCCATACCCTTTAACGTATTTGGGTATGGAGGACAAACCGCTCCGTATCTGCGCATAAAACATGGCAACCGGGCGTAAATACCACGGCATAGTAAAACCAAGCATTGGGCTGGTCAGTATTAATGCTTTAAAGATAGAAGGGTAAGACTGCAGGTACCTTAATGCGATGGCTCCCCCCATGGAATGAGCCAGGATGGCAACATCCGAATGTTCATTAAAATTAAAATGCTGAATGATACAATGCAGATCGTCAGTGTAATCATTAAACCAGTCAACATAGCCCATCTGAGGATCAGAAGTCAGGCGGGAAGATAATCCTTGTCCCCGGTGATCATAAGAGTAAATGTCATAACCCTGATTAAACAATTCGAAGAACAGTTCACGGTATTTTTCAATACTCTCGACTCTGCCATTGATGATTAACAGGGATTTTGAATGGTTTGCATCAATACATTTGCACCAGCGAAGCGTTTTTTTATCCCTAGTCCGGACTGTACCAAATGCCATATTCTCCCAGAATCTCTCAATATCCCGGTTAATGATTTGGTTGGCGTCTTTTTCTGAAGTATATAATTGATACTGAGGCAAATGGTCTTGCATGAGCTTAGGCTTTGATGAAAAAAATGACCCGTATAGGTTAAAGCAGTTATTTGAAATTACAATGACTCATCAGCCAGGCGACGGTATTTTATGTTTAACGGAATAATGACGTATCGGGTCCGTATTATGTGTAAATTAGTGGCATCTTGAAATATATACATGATACTTATTAATGTCGCTGAATATTCACTGAGTATGATGCATCGGTTGGTTGGGTATCATAAATGATAAAGGAATAGGCATGGAATATACTTATGTCGCAAGACAGCCGATTCTGAATAAAAAATTGATTACTCTTGGTTATGAATTGTTATTTCGGGATGGTGAAGAAAACTCATTTCCCGATAATATCAGTTCTGATCGGGCAACCTACCGTTTGATCGTCGAAAATTTTATGACAATTGGGCATAATCCGAATCTTGATTATTCCCGATGCTTTATTAATTTTCCCTATGCCAGCCTAATCAGGCGCTTACCTTTCTCTTTACCGAAACAATCCATTGTCATTGAGGTTCTGGAAACCTGTAAACCAACCGATGAATTATTTGAAGCCATCAGGGAGCTTTATCGTAATGGGTATCTTATTGCCTTAGATGATTTTGTTTACGATAAACGCTGGGAGCGGTTTATTCCTTATGCTCATGTTATCAAGATTGATATTATGGACTGGGGAATTGACCGGGCTTGTCAATTTGTTCGTAAACAATTAGAAAATCACTGTAAGAATCGTTTTCTGGCAGAGAAAGTGGAAACGGAAGAGGAGTTTCTGAAGGCGAAGAAAGCAGGTTTTATGTATTTTCAGGGTTTCTTTTTTAAAAAGCCGGAAGTGGTTAAACAAAAATACGTCGGTCCTGAGCAAATGACGGCGATGGCTTTATTTCAGGAACTCAGTAAAGAAGATGTCAACTTTTCAAGGCTTGAAAAAATCATTTCTCAGGATGTGGCTCTCTCCTATAAATTGTTGCACTTCGTGAATACGATGTCCGAAAGGCCGCATGTGAAATTAAACTCGTTTAAGCAGGCATTAGTTTATTTGGGTGAAGACCGGATAAAAATGTTTGTTTCTCTGACGGTTGCGTCTTATATCAGTGTGAATAAACCAAGAGAACTTTATTATGTTGCTATCCAGAGGGCGAAGTTCTGCCAGCTGGTGATGACCAGAAATTCGATATTTAATTTATACCGGGAACAGGCATTTCTGATTGGCCTTTTTTCTATTCTGGATGCATTTCTTGACTCTCCTATGAGTGTCTTAATTGCAGAACTTCCTTTAGATACTGAGATTAAACTGGCTCTTGAGTCCCATATTGGTAAGCTCGGTAAACTGCTGGATATTCAGGAAAGTTTTGAGAACGCTGACTGGGAAAACATTGAATTTCTCTGTGGTGAGCTGTCTTTGTCAACTGAAGATGTGACCCACTATCTTTATGATGCCCAGTGCTGGAGTCAGAATAATGCAGCTTTGCTTTGACGTTCTGAATCATTTATTTTTAAAGATTATTAAACTTTTATTAAACATTTCCTTTCTGTATTGATTCTTTGCTTTTTATCTCTAACATATATGTATATCCATATATAAGTCAGGGTGAAAGAGTGCTACCTCATAAATTATTTAAGTTACTTTCTGATGAGACCCGGGTTCGCTGTCTTTTGCTTATTGCGAAAGAAAAGCAATTGTGTGTCTGTGAGCTGACACATGCGCTCAATGAAAGTCAGCCTAAAATTTCCCGCCATCTTGCACAACTGAGGCAATCGGGATTGCTGGTTGATGCTCGGCAGGGAAAGTGGGTTTTTTATCATCTTTCTTCTGATTTACCCCGGTGGATTGAAAAACTGATTGACGGGTTGGCCGAGTCGAACTGCCTGGCCCGGGAATATGAAACAGATAAGCAACGATTAGCGCAAATGGCTGATCGCCCTTGCAGTTAACGGAGACAGATCATGACGATTAAAGTAGGAATTAACGGATTTGGACGCATAGGTCGTTTGGCTTTTCGGGCTGCTTATGATTGGCCTGATATTGAATTTGTGCAAATTAATGATGTTGCAGGTGGTGCAGAGATGCTGGCACACCTGATTGAATTTGATTCTGTTCACGGTCATTGGAATAAAAATATTACTGCATCAGACAGTCAGATGATTATTGAGGGTAAACCGATTTCAGTGACTCAGGAGCGGAATATTTCGGATGTGGACTGGTCTCATTGTGATGTGGTTTTAGAGTCGACGGGTGTACACCGAAAAGTTGAGTTACTTCAACGATATCTTGATCAGGGTGTGAAGCGGGTTGTGGTTTCGGCACCAGTTAAAGATAGCCGTGTGGCGAACATCGTCATGGGTGTCAATGATGATATTTTTGATGCGCAGACTCATCAGATTGTCACGGCAGCGTCCTGTACAACGAATTGTATTGCCCCGGTTGTTAAAGTTATTCACGAACAGTTTGGTATCGAAAAGTCGATGTTTACAACTATTCATGATCTGACAAATACCCAAACCATATTAGATGCACCGCATAAAGACTTTCGTCGTGCCAGAGCCTGTGGTATGAGCCTGATTCCAACAACAACAGGGAGTGCTTCAGCCATCATTGATATTTTCCCTGAACTGCACGGTAAGATTAATGGGCATGCCGTTCGTGTTCCTCTGGCCAACGCGTCAATGACAGACATTGTGTTTGATGTAACGAAAAAGACCAGTGTTGAAGAAGTCAATGCGGCTTTAAAAGCGGCATCAGAAACCGGGTTGAAAGGAATTCTTGGTTATGAGGAGAAACCATTAGTTTCTATTGATTACCGGGGGGACCAGCGTTCAACGATTGTCGATGCGTTATCCACGATGGTTATCGATGAGCGAATGATTAAAATTTATGCCTGGTATGACAATGAAATGGGTTATGCCACGAGAACGGCTGAATTAATCCGGAAAGTTGGTCTGGCGTAAGGGGATACGGAATATGGTAAATGTACACCCAACGTGGGAATTATCAGTGCAGGACTCCGGTCTGATATTAATGCCTTGTCCGGGGACAAAAGGACCGGATCTTAAACAAACCCTTACTCAGTTATCTGAGCAGGGGGTTGTTGCCATTGTTTCAGCAATAACAGATGAGGAATTCGAGAAAGTATCGCTTACAGGGTTCGGAGAAAGTGTTCAGCAGCAGGGAATTCATTGGTTTCATCTTCCAGTTGAGGATGACTCAGTGCCTGATGACAGTTTTGAACGAAAATGGCAGAGTCTGGGCGCTGAAATCGTCAGCAAATTGCGTGAAGGCAAAGTGGCTTTGCATTGCATGGGGGGATCCGGGCGGACAGGGCTTCTGGCAGGGAGAGTATTGCTTGAATTAGAGTGGCCTGTGGAAGTCATTATCAATGAAGTTAAGCAGTTAAGGCCAAATGCTTTTTCAAAAGAAGTGCAGAGAAATTATCTTTCGGGTATCGCTGGGAAGTGATCATTAACAAGCTTTGGGATCATGATGATCCCAAAGCTTACCAAGCGATCAAAATAATCATAATTCGATGGTTTTCAAATGGATAGATCAATTCGTCAGTACATGGTAGTTACGTTTAACTACTGGAACTTCACACTAACAGACGGGGCTTTGCGGATGTTAGTGGTTCTGTATTTCCACCAGTTAGGTTATGACACTCTTGCGATAGCTTCTCTGTTTTTATTTTATGAATTTTTCGGTGTGGTTACTAACTTGATAGGAGGCTGGCTGGGAGCAAGACTGGGCTTAAACCGGACTATGAACATTGGTTTGGCTATTCAGGTTTTGGCTCTTCTTATGCTGGCGGTTCCCGGCTCCTGGTTAACCGTTATATGGGTAATGATTGCTCAGGCACTTTCCGGAATAGCGAAAGATTTGAATAAGATGAGTGCCAAAAGTTCTATTAAGGGACTGGTTGCCAGTGATCAGCAAGGCGTGCTCTATAAGTGGATTGCTATTTTAACCGGTTCGAAAAATGCGTTAAAAGGCGCTGGTTTTTTTCTGGGAGGGGTTCTGCTTTCAACGATTGGGTTTCAGTATTCGATGTTTGTAATGGCAGGCGTGCTACTTCTGGTGTTTCTCGGAAGCCTTATCTGGCTGGATCAGGATCTGGGCAAAGCTAAGAGTAAACCTAAATTTCAGGATATTTTTTCAAAATCGCCATCGATCAATGTATTGGCTGCTGCCCGTCTATTTCTTTTTGGTGCACGTGATGTCTGGTTTGTTGTTGCTTTACCTATTTATCTCGGAACGGTATTTGACTGGGATTACTATTGGGTAGGCGGCTTTATGGCCATTTGGGTTATTGGCTATGGGGTGGTTCAGGGATTTGCGCCAAGCCTGACTGGTAAACGCTCCGGTAAGGTTCCTAATGGGTTTGTTGCAACGCTCTGGGCTGCTGTACTGGTTGTCATTATGGCTGGTGTTGCGGTTGGCGTCGAGTATCAGTGGCATCCCCAAACTGTTATTGTGGTCGGACTGCTTGCGTTTGGTGCTGCCTTTGCCGTCAATTCATCGTTGCATTCCTATCTGATTGTCAGTTATGCAAAAGAAGACGGTGCGTCGCTGGATGTTGGGTTTTACTATATGGCCAATGCTATGGGAAGATTAATCGGGACGGTTTTATCCGGTTGGGTGTTTCAGGTGTCAGGGTTTGCTGCCTGTTTGTGGGTTTCTCTGGCCTTTTTAATCATGACTGTATTGATCTCTCTGAAGTTGCCTCATTACGTTCATCATTAATATTTTTTGTGTCCCCAGACAAGCAAGGATACCGTCTGGTGTCCTTGCTATTCCTGTCACAACAGAGTCCTGCGCTTATTTTTGAAGCCACGCATTAAACATCCAGATGTGTTTTTCCTGTGCCCGGATGTAATCGCTCATTTGTGCAGCGGTTCCTTCATCGCTGGCGTCGCCGGCAAGTTCAAGAACGGCCCTTTGTTGAGAAACTAAGGTGCTGAATCCTTCAACAAGTCCGGTGACCGTTTCGGTTGCTTCTGTTGCTTCGGTGTGTTCTTTTATCTCTGAAACCGCCAGATAGTGAGAAAAACTATGATCCGGCATCGCTCCCAGAGTTAAGATCCGCTCTGCCAGTTCATCAATGTTGGTTTGCAATTCGTTATAGATCTCTTCGAATTTCATGTGAAGTTCAAAAAAGGTCGGGCCTTTGATATTCCAGTGATACCCCCGGACATTCATATAGAACACCTGATAGTTTGCCAGTAGGTTGTTCAGGGAATCCGATAATTTTTGACTGTCGGATTTGTCTAATCCAATTATATTTTTAGCCATGATGTTTCTCCGTTGTTTGTTCAGAATCTACAGGGACTATATTACGGATATTGTTGTTAAATAAAATTGGATTAAAACGATTAAATCAATAGGTATTACCTATCTTTTAGCCATTGGGAATGAGAAACATCGTCGGAGTGGAAGATAATGAAATCTGTCCTGTCTCCGTTTAAACGTGAACTGGCATGCATTATTAGCCGATATAGCTTAGGAATTTATTTGTTACATCCCATTTTTCTTTGGCCAATGCAAAATTTTGAAGCATATCATGCACATCCGATATGGATCATTCCATTATGGCTTATAATTAGTACAGGTGGTGCTTTAGGATTAAGTTGGTTTTTATCCCGTTTTAGGATAACCGCATGGTTAGTGCCTTATCTTGCTTATCGCTCGGTTTGTATTTAACAGCATCTGGGAGAGGTGTTATGTCAGATATTGAAACGATTGTTGTCCGATCCAGAAAATTGGAACAATTACTGAAAGACAGATATCACGCAGAAGGTCAGGGTATGCATCAGCTAATATCCAGTTGTGAAGAACGCCTACCTCATGATGTTGTTCGTCAGTTGAGATTCATTGCAACGATTCGCAATAAGGCCGTACATGAAGATTCCTTTAAGTTGGAGAATAAGCGTGATTTTCTTAAGGTGTATGACGAGTGCATGTTTAAGCTGGCGCCAAGGAGTAACCGTTTTATCTGGCGTTTTGCCTTTTTTTTGATGATGGTGATGACGATTGCATCGTTACTTTTTTATTACATTCACTGGGAATATCTTGAGCCACATTTTTTTAAATAGACTTTCCAACAAAAAAGGACGCCGAGGCGTCCTTTTTTGTTTTATTTTATTATCTTAGTAAAACATTGGCAGTGTCATTAAGCCAAAGATTACCGCGATCATAACCAGACCTTGCTTTTGAGATGAAGTGATCATAACACTGCTCCTTTCTATTCTTTACCGTATGAAATAAGAATAACATTACTTTTGAGTGTTGATCAACCTATTGTCAATATTTTCTTCAAAAGAATAAGATTTCTTTTTGTTAAACCGAGGTAAAAAGGCTTTTTTAGCATTAGAAATATAGTTTTTTACAGAGAGGGTATAAGTGTTTTTAGTAAGAAACTTGAAATAAATTTCTTTATATTCAATAAATTATTTATGTTAAATTTATGTGTCATTTTTATGACTGTCAATTTTTTGTAATATGTCCGTCAGTTTGTTTTTTTTTGTATAAAAGTAAAGGTGTTGATTTTTAGTTGTCTGGATAGTGAACAATTTATTCTTTAAGATGAATATCTTACCTGCCATATATATAAGAAACTGTTTATTTGTCTTTTATTTTTATGACAATGTTCCTTGGTGTTGTTAACAAAAGAAAATTTAAAAAAATATATTTAAAATCATTATCTTATATTTATTATTTTTCCCTCTTTGCTTGGTTTTTATGATAGGTAAACGTTTGCTATTTAAACTTTAATTGTCTTTTTGCGATTTTTCTGACGAATGATGTATATGTGATGATTGGTGTGTTTTTTTTCATCGCCTGTCGAAAATTTATGCCATCAGCCCTGATATACCGCTTTTTTAGCATATGATTGACAATCGAAGTTAATGGGCTAGAAAGAAAAATTTTGTATCCGGCTCGTGTCGATAACCATTGAGTGGATTGATATACTTGATTTTTGTATTAAGAGTCCGTTTCCCTGGAGTAGTGTGTATTGGATATTGTATCTTCTGCGACTTTGATGTTTCTCATTATGGATCCCTTGGGTAACCTGCCTGTTGTGCTGTCCATTTTGAAACACCTTGATCCGAAAAGGCGTCGGGTGGTTCTTATCCGTGAGTTGGTTTGTGCTTTGATTGTTCTGATGCTGTTTCTTTTTGCCGGTAGAAACATCCTTGGATTTTTACACGTTCAGCCTGAAACGTTGAGTATCTCTGGCGGGTTAATTTTATTCATCATTGCGATTAAGATGATCTTTCCCAGTGCCGGTTCCATTACCGGTCTTGCTGTTGGTGAAGAGCCTTTTATTGTACCAATGGCCATTCCAATGATTGCCGGTCCTTCTTTAATTGCGACATTATTATTATTGTCTTCTCAATATCCGGATCATCTGGTCGAGTTATCGATTTCTGTCTTACTGGCCTGGTTTGGTACTTTTGTTATTTTGATGTTCTACGGGTTCTTTCTGAAAATATTGGGAGAGAGAGGTTTAAAAGCGGTTGAAAGACTAATGGGGTTGCTACTCGTTATGGTGTCCACTCAAATGTTCTTAGATGGTATAAAAAGCTATATTTCACTTGCTAACTAAATGATTTCTGGAAGTGGTAATCAGTCAGATAAAGTGGCAGCACTTTTATTGTTAATCATTAAAATACTATCTTAGCCATCATGTTCAGCTAAGAACGTTTCATCTTGGAAGCGCTGGAGCTCCCGTATCTCATTGATCAATGCTATCCCCTGACGTTGGCAGACTTACTTTGCAAAGAATGACATATCTTTTCGAAGTTTTACATTTACCCGAATGATGTATACATAAGTAATATCTATACTATCAATACTTACTTAGCTTAGGGGATTTACGATGAAAAAGTTATGTGTAGTTTTATTGCTTACAGGTCTGGCCGGATGCAGTGCTCAGTCGTACCCAACTGCCTCAAGTCAGGAAGACTGGAAAGAATATGGTCACCTTCAGGGCCTACAAGGGTTTGTCAAAGCATCTATGACTGACATTGAACAATCGGGGCAAGGTATTGATGAATCATTGTATAGTATGTATACACAAGGTTATGAACAAGGTATCAAAGTTTATTGTGAGCAGGATGCTTACAAATTAGGTCAAATGCAACGGCCTTACCATGGTGTGTGTGATGGATTGAAACCTGAATTCCGGTCTGCTTACCAACAAGGTCAGTGGGATGATGATTTCAGTACCGGTTCGAATATGTCTGAGTCTGATTATGACTAAGTATTCATAAACAGGACTAGGTATTGAGAGCATGTTGCTGAGAATACATATTGTGTGAGAATAAAGCCACGTATCAGGTCGATGACGTGGCTTTAACCCATTTACCCGATTCAAGTTCTTTATAATGTTCAAAGAAATGCGTGATCTGTGCTTTCAGCAATTCAGGAGGATAAGTTTACGTCCTGAATATGATCATATTCTTTATTGAGCTTCCTGTGAGGAACAGCAACAATTTTTGCATCTTCGCCAGAGTTATCGGTCATTTTCAATACACCGCCAGGCAGACAGCGAATCACTGACCCAGGCACAAGTGGATATCGCTGGGAAATTATTGCTGACTGCCAATGTGATAAGAATCAACATTGGCGCTGGTATAGCCGGAATGCTACCTGTCCGGCAAATTTTTCTTTATAGAGATGCCAGTGAGATGGGATACTATTCGTTGGCCAGTCTTTTTCACTTTCGATATAAATCAAAGCGTCATGAGATAACCATTGATCCGTTTCAAGACGGGAGATGACCTGTTCAATTAACGCTTTTCTAAAAGGTGGATCGATAAATACCATATCAAATGGTGTGGCGGGCTGTTCTAAAAACGAGAGTGCATTGGCATTAATGATGTCAATATTTTCAGCTTTTAGCGTGCTTGCGTTTGTCTTGAGTTGGTTCGCTACTTGTTTATCCAGCTCAATCATGACAACATTTTTTGCCTGTCGGGATGCGGCTTCAAATCCGAGCGAGCCTGAACCGGAGAATAAATCCAGGCAGGAAGACATGGGGACATCCTGAGCTATCCAGTTAAATACGGTTTCCTTTACCCGGTCGGTCGTGGGTCGCAGTCCTTCGACATCGTAAACGGGAAGTTTTCTTCCCCGCCACAGGCCACTGATGATTCTGACGAATCCGGAAGCTGTGCGTTTTTGTGATGAGCTTTTAGGTCGTCGTTTTACCATGATTTTTTGCCTGCAAATAAAATGTTACTATACCCAGTCCGCTAGTATAAAACTGGTGTAAAAATAAAGAATAGTTAACGGTAGTGACGAAGTTTACCAACCTTGGTGAAAAGTTTTCACTGCTTTGTCATTTTTCTTTTCTTTAGAGGGATAATTCTACAAGAAAAGATTGTATGTTATTGAATATATAAATCCAGGATATTTCCAGATGACAGAAAAAAAGAAACGTGGTCTGCTTTCATGGCTTGGTTTTGCGGATGAAGAACCCGGAAAACCTGAGGTAACTGAACAAGAAGCTGAACCTGTTGAATCGACCGAAGTGCTGGAGGAAGACGTTACTGAGGCGGAATTGGCCCAGAAACCCACACAAACGGATGAAATTGTAGAGGAACCCGAAGCGGAACTGGTGGAGGACATTCAGTCAGAATCCGAGTCTGAGAGTGTCGCTGGTGAAGAGGAATACATTCAGGAAGACGATAACAATCGTATCGATGAATCTGAAGATAAGCCTGATCCGGAACCGGTTCAGGCCAGAGTTCAGGAGCAGGAAAAACCAACCGAAAGTTTCTTTGCCCGCCTTAAACGTAGCCTGAGTCGTACAAAACTGAACATCGGAGCTGGATTTTTCGGGTTGTTCAAAGGAAAGAAAATCGATGATGATCTTTTTGAAGAACTGGAAGAACAGCTATTAATCGCGGATGTGGGCATGGATACCACCATGAAGATTATTGATAATCTGACTGAAAACGCGTCCCGTAAAGAACTGAAAGATGGCGAAGCTCTGTACGGACTGTTAAAAGAAGAACTGGCCGATATTCTGGTGAACGTTGAATCGCCTTTGGTGGTAGATACGGAAAAAACGCCTTATGTTATTTTGATGGTGGGTGTTAACGGTGTCGGTAAAACAACCACTATCGGTAAGTTAGCGAAGCAGTTTCAGGCAGAAGGTAAAAAAGTTATGCTGGCCGCCGGCGATACCTTCCGGGCTGCAGCCGTCGAACAGTTGCAGGTGTGGGGGGAACGAAATGATGTCCCGGTTGTTGCTCAGCATACCGGTGCAGACAGTGCCTCTGTTATTTTCGATGCCATCGAATCAGCGAAATCGAAAGGGGTTGATGTCGTTATTGCTGATACGGCCGGACGTTTACAAAATAAGAATAATCTGATGGAAGAATTACGTAAGATCGTGAGGGTTATGAAAAAAATTGATGAGTCTGCACCACATGAGATTATGCTGACTCTGGATGCCGGAACCGGACAGAATGCGATCAGTCAGGCTAAGTTATTTAGTGATGTAGCACCGGTTACCGGTATTACCTTAACTAAGTTAGACGGTACAGCGAAAGGCGGGGTTATCTTTGCTATTGCGGATAAATTTGGTATTCCAATTCGTTTTATTGGTGTTGGTGAAGGCATTGATGATCTACGACCTTTTGAAACACAGCAATTTATCGATGCTTTATTCAGTAGCGAAGACTAATCGCAGAAAGTGTTAAAAAGGCAGAGCGGTGAATCTAAGCGCCGCACTGATTATTGTCTGGAAATGGAAATAGGAGCAACGGGTGATAAGGTTTCATCATGTGAGTAAAGCTTATCGGGGTGGTCGTCAGGCTCTGCAGAAGGTCGACTTTCACCTGAGGCGAGGTGAGATGGCTTTTGTTGGTGGTCATTCCGGCGCTGGTAAAAGTACGTTGCTCAAACTGATTTGTGCCATTGAGCGTCCCTCTGATGGAAAAATTCACTTTAACGGTCATGACATTACCCGGATACCTAACCATGATATTCCTTTTCTGAGAAGAAACATTGGTATTGTTTTTCAGGATCACCGGTTATTGATGGATCGAACTGTGTATGAAAACGTTGCTCTGCCGATGCGTATAGAGTCCATAGCAGAAAATGAAATTAAACGTAGGGTGTCTGCGGCTCTGGATAAAACCGGATTGTTAGATAAAGCTCGTTGTCTTCCTTCTCAGCTATCAGGCGGTGAACAGCAGCGGGTTGGAATTGCAAGGGCAGTTGTTAACCGGCCTATTTTATTATTAGCGGATGAGCCGACCGGAAATCTCGATCCTGAATTGTCCAATCGTATTCTGCGTTTGTTTGAAGAGTTTAATCGTGCCGGTGTGACTATTTTGCTGGCAACGCATGATATTAATTTAGTGAATTCTCGTCCTCAATATCGTCACCTTGAACTTAATCAGGGTTTTCTCAGTGAGGTAGAAGATTATGACAGTTAAAAAAAATAAGCGGCATACACGAAACCGGGATAGGAAAGGGGCCCAACGTGATCGTTTTGTCATGATTCATTATCGTCAGGCTAAACAGTCTTTTTTTGATTTATGGAAGCGGCCATTCGGAAGTATTTTAACCATTGCTGTAGTTTCTATAGCGCTGGCAATGCCTGCAAGTTTATACCTGTTAAGTAAAAATATAGCGGTTGCTGTCAGTAGTGTTGCAACCTCTTCTCAAATCAGTGTGTATCTGAAAGATGGCATACCTGAAGCGAGAGTTATGGTAGTAAAAGACAATATAGAAAGGTTGAATGGTGTCAGGCTGGTGAAGTACATTTCGCCTCAGCAAGGGTTAGATGATTTAAGTCAGGCATCCGGATTTGATCAGGCAATCAGTCTGCTGGATGATTTTGCTTTACCCGGAGTGCTCGTTGTTTCTCCTGACTTTACCAACAATCAGCAGATACAGGCGTTAGTAAGAGAGATAAGATCTCAGGATGAGGTGACGGATGTGCGCATGGATGAAGACTGGCTGACCCGGTTGGATGCATTTAAAAATCTGGCCGGTATTGTTGCCATCAGCTTAACCTGCCTTATGTTTGCGGCTGTCTTTTTAATTGTTGGGAATACATTGAGATACAATGTACTGGCAAATAAAGATGAAATACAAACAATGAAACTGATTGGTGCCACAGATAGCTTTATTCTGCGTCCTTATCTATATTCAGGTATGTGGTTTGGTTGCATTGGCGCTTTAATTGCCTGGTTGCTAACGGCCGTTCTTACTATTTTGATGAATGGGGCGGTGGAAAAACTGGCTCAGCTTTATGACAGCCAATACCGTTTACTGGGATTACGCTGGGATGAGTCTCTTATCCTTTTAATGATAGGTGTTGTTATCGGTAGTATTGCAGCGAAACTTTCTGCTCAAAGGCATTTAAAAGAAATTGAACCTGTATAAAAATATCTGGTCATACAAATGCAACGAACAATGGGCAGTATAGGTTGACTTTAAGGGAAAGATCCTATATTCATATCTGTTGATAAAGATTTTTATTACGAACACTCCATATCATAAATGATGAGGAATTGAATGGCTAACCAATCGTATCCAATGGCACTAGTGACTCAAGACAGTCTTGATAGCTATATTCGTTCAGTAAATACATACCCAATGTTAACGGCTGAAGAAGAACGCTCGCTAGCTGAACGGCTACATTATCATGGTGAAATCGAAGCAGCAAAAGGGCTGATTTTGTCCCACCTGAGATTTGTTGTTCATATTGCCCGTGGTTATTCTGGTTATGGTTTGCCGATGGCAGATCTGGTTCAGGAAGGCAATATCGGTTTAATGAAGGCCGTAAAACGGTTTAATCCGGAAGTTGGCGTAAGGCTGGTTTCGTTTGCTGTCCATTGGATTAAAGCGGAAATACATGAATATGTACTGAAAAACTGGCGTATTGTAAAAATTGCAACGACTAAGGCACAACGTAAGTTATTCTTTAATCTACGTAAGTCAAAAAAGCGTCTGGGCTGGTTTAATAACGGAGAAATTGAAACTGTAGCAAGAGAATTGGGTGTCGATCCTTCTGAAGTACGGGAAATGGAATCTCGTCTGGCTGCTCAGGATGCAACATTTGAATTGACTTCTGATGACGATGATTCGACACCGAACTCTGCTCCTGTTTTGTATCTTGAGGATAAAGGTTCCGATGTCGCTGAAAGTTTTGAAGCTGAAAACTGGGAAGCACATACCAATCACCGGTTAGCAGTTGCCATTTCGGGATTAGATGAAAGAAGCCAGCATATTGTTCGTTCTCGTTGGTTGGACGATGAGAAAACCACGTTGCAGGATCTTGCTAATATGTACGGTGTTTCTGCTGAACGAATCCGTCAGTTGGAAAAAAATGCAATGAGGAAATTAAAAGAAGCGGTTGGCGAGTTTTAATTTTCCTTAGTAGGGCATGGCCATCTGAGTGAGCCAGCGATTTGATCAAAAAATAAAAGGCTGAGATCATTCGATCTCAGCCTTTTATTTTTTGATCCGTAAAGGTGTTTTTACTCATTTTATTATGTGGATAAGTCTGTGCTTAATTGATTGATTGATTGTCATCATCCTGCGTATATAAAGACATTACATAAATATAGTCGTTGGGGATATTAAAAATTTTACACACAGAAAAATAAAGATCATCACAAGATGTAGTGGATCAAAAAGCATTAAGATACCTTATCAACATAATCCACAAACTTACCCACAGATGGCGTAATATTGAACAGACTATGATAACCTCATTTTCTGTCAGTACTTCCGACTGGTTGGATAGGTTATAATAGTTGTTCTTTTTAAGTTCGGAGATTTCTGTGAGTCAGGTAAAACATATTGATGTGCATGGTGCACATAAGCTAATGGAAGATGAAGAGATCGTATTAGTTGATATACGTGATCCTCAGTCTTATCGATCCGTTCATGCGGTATCTGCTTATCACCTGACAAATGATACAATTGTAAGTTTCATGAATCAGGTCGATTTTGATCAGGCTGTTCTGGTGATGTGTTATCACGGAATTAGTAGTATGAGTGCTGCACAATATTTAATTAATCAGGGTTTCGAAGATGTTTACAGTATTGATGGAGGATTTGAAGCCTGGCAAAAAGCAAAGTTACCCGTTGAGAACTAAAACCTATGATAAGACTGATTACTCTCAATAATCCCAGAATGGGGCAGGCCTTCATTGATTATATGGCTTCCAGACACATACCCATGAAAATGGTGGCCGTGGAGCAAAACAGTTATGAGCTCTTATTATTGAATGATGAGTATTATATTGAAGCTGAAGCTGAACTGAAACATTTCTTATCTGAACCCAATGCGCCTAGATATCAGGCAGCTTCCTGGTCGTTAAATACTAAAAGAAATATTGCATTCAGTTATGCATCCCCTAGCTTACTTACTTTGATTAAGAGTAAAGCGGGTTGGTTTACCCTGACTATTATTGCGCTGTCGTTTATTATTTATTTTCTGCAAATCTTTGGTTTTGAGCAGGACGTTTTTTCGTTGCTGCATTTTCCGGCGTCATCATTACAGCAGTGGCAGTTATGGCGTTGGGTGACCCATGCTTTATTGCATTTTTCCGTCATTCATATTGTATTTAACATGCTGTGGTGGTGGCAACTCGGTGGCGATATAGAGAAGCGGGTTGGTTCTGGGAAATTAATTGGTCTTTTTATCCTGTCATCGGCTTGTTCCGGTTTGGGGCAGGACTGGGTGAAAGGGATTTATTTTGGTGGCTTATCTGGTGTCGTTTATGCCCTCGTTGGCTATATCTGGGTGATGGGGTGGAAATGTCCTCAGGTTGGGTTAACCATTCAAAAGCCGGTATTGGTTTTTCTTTTGGTCTGGTTGGTTCTTGGTTTTGTTCAGCCGTTTATGGCAATTGCTAATACGGCTCATCTGACCGGTTTGATTGTCGGGGTGTTGTTCGGAGCCATGGATGTCCGCCGTTACGAAAAATAACGGCGAGAGTTGGGTGTATAGTATGAGAAGGGGATATGTTGTTTTTACTGATACATGTATTTTGTAAAGAGAAGATCGGCAACAACAGCCCGTCCTGTTTCGGGAAGTAACAGGTCATTAATGATTTTTACCAGCGATTTTCTCAGGTCTTCCCGCCCTGCTAATGACTTTATGGTGTCTTCGGTTTGTTTACCCAGTAGTTCGACGATAGCGTCCCGGATTAAAGGTTGATTATGTTCTACAACTGGTAAATCTTTGCTGTCGGCAACCATGATATCGATCCGGACCTGAATGTAGCCTAAATTCTTTCCTTTAGTATAAAAGTTTGTGGTTAAATCTGGCTCTAAAGTAAAGTAGGCAAGCTTCGGTGCTCCTTCTTGATCTTCTGCTTTTACATTTATAGATAAGAAGAGGGTAGCGATTACTAAAAAAATAAGAGGTAAATAACGTTTTAGCATAATCATCTTAATTTCGGGTTAATTGATATTCGGATAGCGTCAGCCTTGCTACAATTAGCATATGGTTGATAACTAAAATTATCATACAGTAATGGTTTATATATCATAAAGATAAAGTAAACAGTATCAGTTACCGTGTTGTATATGAAGATTTCTAATTGAATACTAGTATGAATCAAACTTTTTCGCTCAATTTATCTCAAATAAAAAACATAAAATGGGTATGTCCGACGGACTTTACGTTTTCATCAGAAAAAACATTACACTGGTTGTCAGAACAGGGATCGCTATCCGTTTTGCTTAAATCTCACTGTGATTCTCTGACGGTTGAATTATTGGAAAATTCCTGGGTAGGCTATGAGCAACTACAGGACGATGAAAAATGGTTATTGCCAGACCAAAGCCATTACCTGATAAGAAAGGTTATTTTGAGAGGAGATGGAATGCCATGGGTTTTCGGGTACTCTGTTATTCCTGAAACCACGGCATTAAGTCAGCATTATGATTTAACCAATATTGGCGAATTACCATTGGGTGAGACCATTTTTAGTGCAAATAAAGTAAGACGGGATTGTCTGATGATGTCTAAAATTAAGAATACGGATGGTGACATGTTGGATATTCGTCGTTCTCGTCTCTGGATGGAAGAGAATCCTTTACTGGTTACTGAATTATTTCTGTCGGACTCTCCGATTTATGCTTAAGGAACTATCTGAATGACAATGATAAAAGCAAAAGCGTACTGGCAATTAATGCGGATGGACAGACCCATTGGCTCGCTTCTGCTCTTGTGGCCGACGTTATGGGCTTTGATTATTTCGGCTCAGGGAACTCCCGACATCGATGTGTTGATCGTGTTTATCTCCGGTGTGTTTCTCATGCGTTCCGCTGGATGTGTCATTAATGATTATGCTGACCGAAAAGTGGATGGGTTTGTCAAAAGAACTCAAAACCGGCCGCTTCCTTCCGGAATGGTGACTTCAGGGGAAGCCGTTACTTTATTTTTAGTATTGTCTGTCATTTCTTTTTTTCTTGTTCTTACGATGAATTCACTGACCGTTAAATTGTCTTTTGTTGGTATTGTACTGGCGTTTATCTATCCCTTTATGAAGCGGTTTACACACCTGCCTCAGTTATTTCTCGCACTGGCTTTCAGTTGGTCAATACCAATGGCCTGGGCCGCACAGTCGAATCATTTGCCTGTCGGGGTATGGGTGATTTTTTCCATTAATGCTATATGGACAATCGTTTACGATACTCAATATGCGATGGTAGACAGAGACGACGATTTAACTATTGGTATTAAATCTACAGCTATTCTTTTCGGGCGTTTTGATAAATTAATCATTGGTTTTTTGCAGCTGGTTACGCTTGGATTGTTAATCGGTTTAGGATCAATATACCATCAGGGCGCTTTGTATTACTGGAGTGTCTTAGTTGTCTGCGGCCTTTTTGTTTATCAGCAGCATTTAATCAGAGACAGAAAACGAGAGCTGTGTTTTCAGGCCTTCCTTAATAACAACTATGTTGGAATGATCATTACGGTGGGTTTGTTTAGTACTTATCTCTTATAGAAAGGACCTCTTTAGCTGGCTGACGACTTTGGTCGGAAGAAGACAGATAAAGAGGTGTATTTAATGATTAAGCCCGATGTTCTTTTATAGCCAGCTGAATTTCTGGCGATAAGCAAGCAAAGAGTTGATCTTTAAACTCCCGGCTTTGGTCTATGTTGTTGATGTACCCTTGTTCCTGAATGGTGTTTACCATCGTGGCAAAGATATGCTTATCAAAGAATTCCGGAGCATTAATCCCATATAAACGCCCCAGTCGTCTTGCCATTTTCTGGCCTTTCTCCTGTAAATCGTCAGGCTTAATGGATGCATTCTGACATAAGATGTGCATTGTGATTGCGTATCTTTGCAGGGTATCGATGGCTATCTGGGAAAACAGAATCAGGGTATCAACCTTTTCCGGATTGATTCGGATTGTTTCGGCATTTTTTAAAATTAAATGTTGCTTACTAAATTCAGCAATATAGGACGTGACTTTCTGAGGCAACTTCTCTTTTGTCAGGCTTAAGAACAGCTCATTTTTAATGAATGGAAAGAGTTTTCCGATCCGGTGGTGAATCATGTGTAACGTTATGTCTTTATCTGTTAGTAGCAACTGAGCCAAAATGGCAGGGATAATAAATAAGTGAATGATGTTATTCCGATAGTAGGTAGAGAGAACCGATTCTTTTCGATCCTGGGCGATAATTTGTCCCATGGAATCGTTTTCGATAAGAAATTTATCCAGTTCAATTGCGCTTTCAACCAGCTCTGAGGCCGATTGTTGCGGTAAAGTGCAATAATCGGAATAAGGTACATTTTTTAATAAAGTAAGATACAGTGATATCTGTTCAATCAGGTTTTCTTTTGATAGAGCTCTTTGTTTTGATGATAGCAAGGTCATTGCACATAAATTGATTCCATTCACTGCAACGGCATCATTGATGTGGTTCATCATTTCTACGGCAAGGTCATTAACCGTTGGTTTTAGCCAGGATGGGTGTGGTGAAGCCATTTTATTAATCGCATCTGACCACTCAGGAACATGATGGTTAAGGTATTGGTTCAGAGGGATAGGTTCACCAAAGTTAACATAACCCTGTCCAAAGTTTTTTAACTTTCTTATTGTTTTAAATACCATACCGGCATTTTCTTTTTCCTTTTGTTTGCCCCGTAGTTCTTTTGCGTAGGTGGAGACTTCCAAAACATGCTCATAACCTATGTAAACAGGAACCAGTGTAACGGGGCGGTGTAAACCTTTTAGCATGGCCTGAAGGGTCATGGAAAGCATACCGGTTTTCGCCGGAAGCAGTCTTCCTGTCCGGGAACGTCCTCCTTCGCTGAAGAATTCAATGGCATAACCTTTCGCAAACAGATCGGCCAGATACTCTTTAAAAATTGTGGAATAGAGTTTGTCGCCTTTAAATGTGCGCCTGAGGAAAAAGGCTCCGCCTTTGCGGAATAACGGTCCAGCGGGGAAAAAATTAAGGTTGATTCCTGCGGCTATGTGGGGAGGAACCAGCCCTTCGTGAAATAACACATAGGAAAGCAGCAGGTAATCAATATGGCTTTTATGGCAGGGAACGTATACGATTTCGTGGCCATCCTGAGCTAATTTTCTGACCGTGTCGGCATTATGGACATTGATGCCCTGATAGATCCGGTTCCATAGCCACCCCAGCAGCTTGTCACCTTTTTTTACCAGTGAATAAGAGAAATCCGCAGCAATTTCATCCAGGATATGAAACGCTTCTTTCTGAACTTTTTCATAACTGACATCGCGTGACTTTGCTTCTTCTCTTATCGTCTTTCTTACAATATTTGACTGAATTAACCGCCGTAATAACTGCTTTCTTTTTGGTAGTGCAGGCCCTGAAGCCGCAAGTTGTTGTCTGGCGAAATGAATTTGGGCAACACGGGCAAGTTTGTGGGCAATCCCGGTATCCGAACCGTGCGTATCAGTAATGTGTCTTAGAGAAAATGAGGGACTGAATCGTATAACGCAATCCCGGCCATATCGGATGATGGTTTTCCATTTTTTTAATAATCCCATAGGGTGCAACATGGGATTCGTCTGGTTTTCTTTGCCAGGTTTTCTTCCCCACAAGATGGCCACCGGGATAATGTGAATATCCAGATCGGGTTTGGTTTTGTGAAGTTCCAGAAGATCCGTAAGATAAGAAGTCGCATTACTGTGCATTAAGCGCTTATTGCTGAAAAGAGAAGGCGAAGGCCGAATAAAAACGACTCTTGGATAGGACTTACTGTCGATAATCAGTGGATCGTTAGGATCAGGAAGTCCCAGTGTTTTACAGCTTTTTCTCAATGTCGCCAGATCAATATTGGAAGAAAAAGGTAGCGTATAAATAATCGGTTGCTGTGAATTAACGCTATAATCCCTTGGAATGATTTTACTTTTAGTGAAAAGGGATAAAGGGAACTGTAGAATAGCGCTGGTGAAATTTTGTCTGTAAGACATAAGATTGTAGTCCGTCTTTTTTGATATACGTTCGTCAAAAGAGCATCGTTCGCATCACTCTTGTGTCAGGATAACAGATACTGGTCGAACCTGTTAGTTATCGTTGTTCGTTTACTTAAGATTTAATCAGGATAACCGGAATCAATTAAGCCATGTCAGTTTGGCAGAAAGGAATAAATGTGCAGAAAAAAAATCCTCAGGGTATAACTCGAATTATTAAGGCTGCCAGATACTCATATCAGGGGTTGAAGTCCGCGATTGTTAATGAGGCTGCTTTTCGGGAAGAGCTGTTATTGTGTCTTGTTTTTATTCCATTAGCGACGTACCTGAACGTAACCACAGTTGAACGAATTTTAATGATTGGCGTTCTTTTATTCGTGCTGGTGGTAGAATTACTGAATAGTGCCGTTGAGGCCGTTGTCGATCGGATCGGTCTTGAACATCATGAACTGGCCGGTCAGGCTAAGGACATGGGCTCGGCGGCTGTTTTTATTGCTATGGGACTGGCGATTTTTGTTTGGATCAGCATTATTTGGTTTTAGTTGATTAAAAAATGGGTTGATAGCTTTTCATTTCATAAAATACTGGATATACTCACAGTTAACTGTATAAAAAAACAGGTGAATCATGAAGCCTCTCACTCCCCGACAGCAAGAAGTGTTCGATTTAATTCGGACAAAGATAGACGAAACCGGCATGCCTCCAACGCGTGCTGAAATAGCAAAAGAATTAGGCTTTCGTTCTGCCAATGCAGCAGAAGAGCATTTGAAAGCGTTGGCCCGGAAGCAGGTGATTGAAATTGTTCCTGGTGCATCCAGAGGTTTACGTATTTTAGGATCCGTTTCGGACCCGGTAGGCGATGAGGAAAGCGGATTACCGTTAATTGGTCAGGTTGCCGCTGGTGAGCCTATTCTGGCACAGGAACATGTTGAGACACATTATCAGGTTGATCCAACGATGTTTAAGCCGCAGGCTGACTTTCTGCTGAGAGTTCATGGCGAAAGTATGAAAGACATCGGTATTATGGATGGTGATTTACTGGCGGTGCATAAAACACAGGATGTGCGTGATGGTCAGGTCGTCGTTGCCCGGGTCGAAGATGATGTAACGGTCAAGCGCATTGAGAGGAAAGGCGAAAAGGTACTTCTTCATGCCGAAAATGAAGAATTTTCCCCAATCGAGGTCGATCTGACTTATCAGCAGTTGACTATTGAAGGTTTAGCTGTTGGCATCATTCGCAATACAGACTGGATGTAGAATTGTGCTAATTTCGTAACACATTGTTATTATTCATTAAAGCCTGATAAGTTGTCAGGCTTTAATATGATGGAACCGACGACGATTAAAATAAACGGTTTAAACCATTAAGAGCCGCCACCCGGTAGGCTTCGGCCATCGTTGGGTAGTTAAAGGTGGTATTAACAAAGTATTCGATAGTATTTGCTTCCCCTTTTTGTTCCATGATGGCTTGTCCGATGTGAATAATTTCTGACGAACGTCCACCAAAGCAGTGTATTCCCAGGATTTCTTTAGTTTCCCTGTGAAATAAAATCTTCAAACTGCCGACATCTTTTCCTGCGATCTGTGCTCGGGCCAGGTGTTGAAAAGCAGAACGTCCCACTTCATAAGGGACTTTAGCTGCCGTTAGTTCCTGTTCCGTTTTACCAACAGAGCTAATTTCTGGAATGGTATAAATGCCTGTTGGAATGTGCTCTATCAATCTGTTTGCAGCCTGCCCCTGACTTATAGCCTGGGCAGTAAAGCGTCCTTGATCGTAAGCCGCACTGGCCAGGCTGGGGTAGCCGATAACATCTCCAACTGCGTAAATATGCGCGACAGTTGTCTGATAATTACTGTTAACTTTCAACTGGCCTCTGGAATCAGCCTCCAGGCCAACGGCTTCTAAATTAAGTGTGTCTGTATTACCGGTCCGACCATTTGCGTAGAGGATACAGTCGGCTTTCATTTTTTTACCAGATTTAAGATTAACAATCACACCGTCATCAACGCCTTCTATTGACTGGTAAGTTTCATCGTTGCGAATGATGACACCATTATTCCAGAAATGATAAGACAGAGAATCTGAGATTTCATTGTCAAGAAAAGCGAGCAGCCGGTCTCTGGTATTGATTAAATCTGTTTTAACCCCCAATCCCCGGAAGATTGAGGCGTATTCACATCCGATAACACCAGCTCCGTAGATGATGATATGCCTTGGATCGTGCTCAAGACTGAGGATTGAATCACTGTCATAAATACGTTCGTGAGAAAAATCTACATCATTCGGATGATAAGGGCGTGAACCGGTTGCGATAACGAATTTGTTGGCAGAGTAGTAATCGATGCTACCATCGCTGTGGATGACCTGAACAGTGTGCTCATCGGTAAAGCTGGCTGTGCCATTGATAATCGTGCATTGGTTTCGGTCATAAAAACCTTGTCTCAGCTTTGTCTGCTTATCAATTACGTTTTTTGCATGTGAAAGAATGGTCGAAAAAGTTGAATGTAATTCCGTATTTTCAGTATGAAATATCGGGTTGTTATTAAATTCAATAATACGACTGACCGCGTGTCTTAATGCTTTTGATGGAATAGTTCCCCAGTGCGTACAGCCTCCTCCGACACTACTTTCTTTTTCTATAACCGCGACATCCAATCCTGCCTTTGTTAATCCCATGGCAGCACCTTCTCCTCCCGGACCGCTGCCAATAACAATGACATCAAAATGGTTTAATTGTGGCATATACCTTCCTTTTTCTTCCTTTCGGCTTTGTACGTTATTTTTTTGTGATTGTAACTTAATGTTTCCTTTCGAGAATGTGACGCTATTCAGAGACTTTTATTCTAATAGTGAAATGTCTGTTTTATAAATGTCAGCAAGAATGTTATGTTGTAGATTCTCCTTTTAATGAGTAAATTAATTTTATCTGCATCCACGGTGTTTTGTGGTTTGATTGATTTCTGGTCTGGGATGTCATCTGATGGGTATTCGCGCTCAACAAAAAGAAAAAACTCGACGTGCGTTAATTGATGCAGCCTTTAGACAACTGGGTACGGATCGCAGTTTTTCTAATTTAAGTCTTCGGGAAGTTGCAAGAGAAGCCGGTATTGCTCCGACATCATTCTATCGTCATTTTAAGGATATGGACGAACTGGGTTTGACCATGGTTGATGAAGGTGGATTGATTTTACGACAATTGATGCGTCAGGCAAGGCAGCGGATTGTGGCTCAGGGAAGTGTGATTAAAACGTCAGTAGCAACGTTTATGGAGTTTATCGAAAACAGCCCAAATATTTTTCGTCTCTTACTCCGGGAGCGTTCTGGAACGTCTTATGCTTTCCGTGCCGCCGTTGCTCGTGAGATTCAGCATTTTATTGCTGAATTGACGGAATATCTGGTGGCAACCGGATTAGATCGAGAACATGCCATGATTCAGGCGGAAGCTTCAGTGACGTTAGTTTTCAGCTCGGGGGCTTTGGCTTTGGATTTGGATAAAAGTGAACGGGATGCTTTGGCTGAGCGTCTTATTACTCAACTGAGGGTGATAGCAAAAGGAGTGCGTAGCTATCACCATGATTGCATAAGTAATAAACCGAAGGTGGATTCAATTCATGTCGAATGAAGGTAAAAATACATACAGAAACACAGAGTTAAAAAACTTAGTGTTAGCATTGATTGCAGGGATGTGCTGTGATGCGATCCTATCTTGGTTAACCATGGCTGAAATCAATTTTTCAATTTTTCCGATCATTGCGCTAGCACTTTCAGTGCAGTCGCTTTACCAAGAATATTTAAAAAAACCAGTCTCGGAGGATTTTCCTCTTGTTGGGCTGGCGAGTTTCTTTGTCGGGGTGTTTGGACATTCGGCGTTTGTAAAAGCTGAATATCCGGAATCCGGTTCCAATTTCATTGCGATTGTGATTGTTTTGGTATTAATGCTATGGATTGGCAAAAAAATGGGGTACTTCAGTCGGGATTAGCTGGTGAGCTAAGTTAAACAAGCCGCGAATTCGCGGCTTGTTTTGTTAGGGCAGAATCATAATCGTTCTAGCAAAACGCCACATTCCATGTGGTGGGTGTAAGGGAACTGATCAAAAAGAGCAAAGCGGGTAATTTTATGGGTTTGGGACAGGATGTTTAAATTGCTTTTCAGCGTTTTCGGATTACAGGAAATATACATAATACGTTCATAGTTTTGTACCATTTTGCAGGTATCAGCATCCATTCCTGACCTTGGTGGATCGACAAAGATAGTATGACAGTCGTAGCTCTGCAAATCGATATTGGCATCTTTAAGGCGGCGAAACTCTCTTTTTCCTTCCATTGCCTGAGTAAATTCTTCTGCAGACATGCGAATGATTTGTACATTATCGATTTTATTGGCGGCAATATTAAATTGAGCAGACTGAACTGAAGGTTTTGCCAGTTCCGTCGCCAGTACCTGACGAAAATTTTGTGCTAATGCCAGTGAAAAGTTGCCATTTCCACAATAGAGCTCAAGTAAATCGCCAACACTTTGCCGGGTACAATCGACAGCCCAGTCCAGCATCTTTTCAGCTACCTTACCGTTCGGCTGAGTAAAGCTATTTTCAATTTGCTGGTATACATAGGGTTTTCCATGCACATGAAGCTTTTCGGTTACGTAATCCTGATCGACGACGATTTTAATTTTTCTTGCCCGTCCGATTAAATTAACGTTGTAGCCTTTCCCTTGTAGTGTTTGTTTTAATTCTTTCGCTTTTTCTGTCCATGTTTCGTCTATCTGCCGGTGATAGAGCAATGAAATTAGAATCTCGCCACTGAGTGTTGACAGAAAGTCCACCTGAAACAATTTTTTTCTTAGAATGTCATTCGCCTTTAGCTGAGTGATCAGCTCTGACATCATTGTGTTGATGAGTCGACTTGCTGCCGGGAACTGATCAACCCGATATTTCGATTTTGTTT
The DNA here is from genome assembly GCF_021272385.1 of Vibrio salinus. Lineage (GTDB taxonomy): Bacteria > Pseudomonadota > Gammaproteobacteria > Enterobacterales > Vibrionaceae > Vibrio > Vibrio salinus. The sequence goes on along the minus strand of NZ_JAJSDZ010000007.1, from coordinate 83,998 downwards.
CCTGATCAAACATGATGTAGAAAAGGTCATCACCTTCATGCCAGATTCGGAATTCTGCCCGCATACGGTAATTTTTTTCTGGTGATTCAAAAACTTCTAATTCAGGTATACCAAAAGGTGAAAACAGGTCAGTCAGGCGGGAAATCTTTTCTGCTAACTGAGTTTGGTAGCGCTGTGAGTTCATATCCGAAATCGCCATTCTAATATTACCTTTATCTAGTTCAAGCTTAGGGAGCGCAGATTTTAGTCAATTCATTGTTGATGTCCAGTCTTCATCGAGAATTCACTGGCATTTTGTGTATCAAATCGTTCAGTCGTACTGAATTTAGTGTAGACAAATTCAATATTGGTCAATATCATCCTGCTCTCGAAATGTTGGTGTATTTGTCGTGCTACGAATACTGAAAAGGGAATCTGGTGTAAATCCAGAACTGACGCGCAGCGGTAAAAGAGAACGAAGATTCATCAGACACTCTTGTAAATAGGGGAAGTCGAATCCTAGGTGGCAATTCATCCTTGCTGAGCTCTTAAGTCCGAAGACCTGCCAACAGCCGAATTTTAGGAGTGTTCGGTTATTTTTAACGCGATTTAGGATATAACAATGGAAAAGTCAGCTTTAGCGATGGCCGTCGCCATATCGCTATCTTCTTACACCTCATTTTCTTACGCCCAGACATCCACTGATAATGATACCGATACTGTGGTTGTGACGGCGAATCGGTTTCAGCAGAAAGCAACATCGGTACTAGCTGCAACAACAACCATTACTAAACAGGATATTGAAGCTCTACCTGCGGATAACGTTTTGGACATTTTAAAAGCGCTTGTCGGTGTGGAAGTCGTCTCATCCGGTGGAAAAGCGCAAGCAACTTCTATCTTTTTAAGAGGGACGAGTTCTAAACACTCACTTGTTCTTTTGGATGGTGTTCGTATTAATTCTCTTACTAGCGGTGGCTCGTCTATTGGCCTCATCCCTGCTTTTGCAATTGAACAGATTGAGGTTATAAGAGGACCTAGAGCTGCTGCGTATGGTTCTGATGCTATAGGTGGTGTGATTAGTATTACGACCAGTGCAGAATTTAAATCTGAGCACAAAGCAAAATTGGGTTATGGTTCACATGATCATAGTTTTGTTGGTATTAAGAGTGTTGGAAAAATTAGCGATTCTGCGAAAGGTGAAATCATTGCCTCTCAAGAAAGAAGTAAGGGTTACAACGTCTATAGTCTGTCTTCAGATCACCATGGGTATGAGGCTCAAACTTTAGTCGGTCACTTACGTAATCAGTTTAATGATAAGTGGTTAGGTCAGTTTTCCGGTTATATGAAAAATTCATATAATGAGAGTTCTAGTATCTCATCTCCATATTCTAAATATCGTGATGATATAGATTTTAAGCTTCTTACAGGTTTACTCAGATATACACAGAACAATTTATCGTCAGAATTTCAAGTCTCAACTAAATATAATAAAGATGGTTATGGACTTGCGGATGACTCTGATGCCAAGCAAATTCTCAGGACTCGAAAGAACTCACTGAGCTGGTTGAATACCTTCTCAGTAAAAGATATCACTCATCTACAACTCGGGTTTGAATATTCTCAGGATAAAGCAGATCGGCTTGGCGGTTATACCACTAACTATGGCGGAACCGAAAAGCACATACAGTCTGCGTATGTTACGTCTTCAACAGAATACAATGATTTCACGTACGAGCTTAGTGCTCGGTATGATGATTCGAGTGCATTTGGTCATCATTCCACCTGGAATACCGGGTTAGGATATTGGTTTACAGATGAACTGCAACTATTTACAAGTTATGGCACTGGGTATAAAGAACCAACGTTCAATGACTTGTATTGGCCAGCTTCGACTTTTACTGCAGGTAATCCCGATCTACAGCCAGAAAGTTCTACTTCTCGGGAATTTGGTGTCCGAGGCTATCACAGCTTCTTGTCTTGGCAAATGTCAGTCTACCGGAATGACATTAAGAATATGATTGACTGGAAAGTTGGAAGTGATAGTGTTTGGCGGCCTTCAAATGTAGAGAATGCCGTAATTACGGGTATAGAACTCAGTGCTAGTTTTGATACGTGGGATATTAATCATAAGTTGACGGCCGATTGGAAAGATCCAGAGGACGCATCAGATGGTGCACAATTGGATAAAAGAGCACGGCATACTTATAGTTGGACTATGCTCTATAACTTAGATAAATGGTCTGGTTCAATAGTCACAAACTATGTAGGTCAAAGAGTCAGTAGTAGTGAGTGGCTAGATTCCTATATAACCCTAGATTCAGCTCTAAAATACCAAGTTAACGATCACTTTTCTGCTGGATTGAAAGCAAATAATCTTTTTGATAAAGGCTATCAGACAGGGTATGGCAGCGGTGGTTATTACCGAGGAGAAGGTAGAACGGTTTTTGTGGAGCTGACTTATCAGTTCTAGGAGAATTTGGCCGTAGGAAGGCGGCCAAATTATCTAAAGTGAATGGGTTTGTTTGACTCAGTGTCGTTGTGGAGTATTATTTCCACCTTTCTGTTTGATAGTTGTAACCTTGTGTTCGTTAACTCAACTGTAAATATATTGCTATTCGACTCCGGCGTCGGAGGTCTTTCCGTTTTTCAAAAGGTAAAACAGAAGCTACCAGAGTGTAACTATACTTATCTCTATGATAACGAAGGCTATCCTTATGGTGAACTTCCAGAGTCGGTTCTTATCGACCGGGTTGTAAATCTGGTCTCCCGGGTTGTAGCGCAGGAAGCGATTGACCTTGTTGTTATTGCATGTAATACAGCCAGTACCATAGCGTTACCGGACTTGCGTCGGACGCTGACAATTCCGGTTGTTGGTGTCGTCCCTGCCATTAAACCCGCTTGTCTGGCGGCTGAAAAAGCCGTTGGATTAATTGCTACCCCGGCAACAGTAAAGAGAGATTACATCAATATACTTATTAATGAGTTCTCAAATAATATACCGGTTCATATGTTGGGAAGTACTGCACTGGTGAATATGGCTGAGAATAAGTTACAGGGAAAAGCCGTTAATCTTGATTCGCTGACGGTTGAGTTGTACGGGCTAAAGGATAAAATCGATGTCGCGGTACTAGGGTGTACGCATTTCCCACTAATTAGAGAAGAAATTAAGACAGTTCTTGGTCCCGCTGTTAAATTGATTGATTCAGGGGAAGCCATAGCAAGGAGAGTGGTTGATTTGTTAGGACAGTCTCAAGCGCTGCGGGTGCGGAGAGTAAACAAGGCATTCTCCACGCAAATCGATGACAAAAGTATCGCGTTAGAAGAATGCCTTAATTGGTTTGGATTCAACGTTACAGATTGTTTTCCTTATCAGTAGATTTTGGATCGTTGGCAATTCTTACTTTGAGCGTGCGATCCATATAATTATATTCGTTTAAAGCATCGATGGTCTTCGGTGCATCTAATTCAGACATGACAACGAACCCAAAGCCACGACGCTTACCGGTTTTCTTATCCTTCATAAGACGAACGGCAAAAACTTCACCATACTCAGAAAAAAGCGTTTTTACATGAGATTCATTCGCTTTATAAGGTAGGTTACCGACGTATAAAGTGGTTGTACCCAGTTGAGAAGATGATGATTGATCACCTGATGACTTGCCAAAAAGACTGAAGATAATAAATGTAGCGACGACTCCTATAACGAAAGTAAGAACAGGAGATAAGTGATCGACATATGAAAGAATGACCACCCCTAAGATAGTTACCAGAGCAACGATTAATAATGTTTTGTTTGAATACATAGTTAACATTCTAATTTTGTTAATAGAAAGATAGAGTAAATGAATCTTTTTTAGAGAACAGATAATTTAATCTTACGTGTAACTTCACGGTTTTGCCAACGAATTGCTGTGATTGATTTCAAAGCTTGAATTTAATATTGATAGTATTTGCCTTCTTTTTGACCGTTTAAACCCAAATGATACAAAAAAGCTTGTCATGTGTCGAAAGCTCTCTATAATGCCGCTCCACCAAAGGGATGTGAGATAACTCACAAACCCAAGGTAAAAGAGAAAAAGAAGTTAATGTAAATTAAACCTTGACTCTGAATTTTAAAAGCGTATTATACGCTCCCCTGGCCGAGAGTGGTAAGCATGAAGGCTAGAGCTCTTTAACAATATAAACCTATCAATCTGTGTGGGCACTCGTCGGATAAACATCCAAAAGATTTTATCAATGATACGAGTGACCAAAACGAACAGGATTTCTTTTTAGAATGAATGTTTGGCACAGTCAATTCAACATAACATTACTTTTGATAAAGTAGTGCATGTTATCAGTATTCATTGAGCCGATGCTAAGGCATCAAAAAACTTTAATTGAAGAGTTTGATCATGGCTCAGATTGAACGCTGGCGGCAGGCCTAACACATGCAAGTCGGGCGGTAACAGAAGAAAGCTTGCTTTCTTGCTGACGAGCGGCGGACGGGTGAGTAATGCTTAGGAAGTTGCCCGGTAGAGGGGGATAACCATTGGAAACGATGGCTAATACCGCATAATACCTATGGGTCAAAGCGGGGGCTCTTCGGACCTTGCGCTACCGGATACGCCTAAGTGAGATTAGCTGGTTGGTGAGGTAAGAGCTCACCAAGGCGACGATCTCTAGCTGGTCTGAGAGGATGATCAGCCACACTGGAACTGAGACACGGTCCAGACTCCTACGGGAGGCAGCAGTGGGGAATATTGCACAATGGGGGAAACCCTGATGCAGCCATGCCGCGTGTATGAAGAAGGCCTTCGGGTTGTAAAGTACTTTCAGCAGTGAGGAAGGGTGACAGATTAATACTCTGTTATTTTGACGTTAGCTGCAGAAGAAGCACCGGCTAACTCCGTGCCAGCAGCCGCGGTAATACGGAGGGTGCGAGCGTTAATCGGAATTACTGGGCGTAAAGCGCATGTAGGTGGTTGATTAAGTCAGATGTGAAAGCCCGGGGCTTAACCTCGGAATCGCATTTGAAACTGGTTGGCTAGAGTACTGTAGAGGGGGGTAGAATTTCAGGTGTAGCGGTGAAATGCGTAGAGATCTGAAGGAATACCGGTGGCGAAGGCGGCCCCCTGGACAGATACCTGACACTGAGATGCGAAAGCGTGGGGAGCAAACAGGATTAGATACCCTGGTAGTCCACGCCGTAAACGATGTCTACTTGGAGGTTGCGGCCTTGAGCTGTGGCTTTCGGAGCTAACGCGTTAAGTAGACCGCCTGGGGAGTACGGTCGCAAGATTAAAACTCAAATGAATTGACGGGGGCCCGCACAAGCGGTGGAGCATGTGGTTTAATTCGATGCAACGCGAAGAACCTTACCTACTCTTGACATCCAGAAAATCCTTTAGAGATAGAGGAGTGCCTTCGGGAATTCTGAGACAGGTGCTGCATGGCTGTCGTCAGCTCGTGTTGTGAAATGTTGGGTTAAGTCCCGCAACGAGCGCAACCCTTATCCTTGTTTGCCAGCACTTCGGGTGGGAACTCCAGGGAGACTGCCGGTGATAAACCGGAGGAAGGTGGGGACGACGTCAAGTCATCATGGCCCTTACGAGTAGGGCTACACACGTGCTACAATGGCGTATACAGAGGGCGGCCAACTTGCGAAAGTGAGCGAATCCCAAAAAGTACGTCGTAGTCCGGATTGGAGTCTGCAACTCGACTCCATGAAGTCGGAATCGCTAGTAATCGTGGATCAGGATGCCACGGTGAATACGTTCCCGGGCCTTGTACACACCGCCCGTCACACCATGGGAGTGGGCTGCAAAAGAAGCAGGTAGTTTAACCTTCGGGAGGACGCTTGCCACTTTGTGGTTCATGACTGGGGTGAAGTCGTAACAAGGTAGCGCTAGGGGAACCTGGCGCTGGATCACCTCCTTACACGATGATGATTATTGTCGAGTGTTCACACAGATTGAAGGTTTATGTTATTAAGAGACGATACTGGGTCTGTAGCTCAGGTGGTTAGAGCGTTCGCCTGATAAGCGAGAGGTCGGTGGTTCAAGTCCACTCAGACCCACCAATTCACATTGAATTGAAGCGGTATCGACACCTGATGGGGCTATAGCTCAGCTGGGAGAGCGCCTGCCTTGCACGCAGGAGGTCTGCGGTTCGATCCCGCATAGCTCCACCATCTTTAAGTGTTCTTTTCTTTGTGAATGGGAAGAGAATGGTTAAACATGGTTCTTTATGAATCACGCTCTTTAACAATTTGGAAAGCTGACAAAGCAGTTTTGTTTTTAAACAAAACTGTTTGTAAAAGTTCTCAATACTTTCTTGTATAAGAAAGACCAACACAATCAAGTGTTCTTGGAAATTGAGTCCGGCAATATCATAGTCTGCCGCATGTATAAAAATGGCAGACAAATCTTGGTGACAAGACCACATTCCGAAACTTTTTCGGGTTGTATGGTTAAGTGACTAAGCGTACATGGTGGATGCCTTGGCAGTCAGAGGCGATGAAGGACGTACTAACTTGCGATAAGCTCAGATGAGGCAGTAAGAGCCACCTGAATCTGAGATTTCCGAATGGGGAAACCCACTTACAGCAGTAAGTATCATTAAGTGAATACATAGCTTAATGAGGCGAACCGGGAGAACTGAAACATCTAAGTACCCCGAGGAAAAGAAATCAACCGAGATTCCGAAAGTAGCGGCGAGCGAAATCGGAGTAGCCCTTAAGCTGATACAGTGTCAGGTGAAGTGTCTGGAAAGGCACGCGATACAGGGTGACAGCCCCGTAACTGACGGCATTGTATGAGTGAAATCGAGTAAGGCGGGACACGTGATATCCTGTTTGAAAATGGGGGGACCATCCTCCAAGGCTAAATACTCCTGACTGACCGATAGTGAACCAGTACCGTGAGGGAAAGGCGAAAAGAACCCCTGTGAGGGGAGTGAAACAGAACCTGAAACCGTGTACGTACAAGCAGTAGGAGCCTACTAGTTAGGTGACTGCGTACCTTTTGTATAATGGGTCAGCGACTTATATTCAGTGGCAAGGTTAACCGATTAGGGGAGCCGTAGCGAAAGCGAGTGTTAACTGCGCGTTTAGTCTCTGGATATAGACCCGAAACCGAGTGATCTAGCCATGGGCAGGTTGAAGGTTGAGTAACATCAACTGGAGGACCGAACCGACTAATGTTGAAAAATTAGCGGATGACCTGTGGCTAGGGGTGAAAGGCCAATCAAACTCGGAGATAGCTGGTTCTCCCCGAAAGCTATTTAGGTAGCGCCTCGGACGAATACTACTGGGGGTAGAGCACTGTTAAGGCTAGGGGGTCATCCCGACTTACCAACCCTTTGCAAACTCCGAATACCAGTAAGTACTATCCGGGAGACACACGGCGGGTGCTAACGTCCGTCGTGGAGAGGGAAACAACCCAGACCGCCAGCTAAGGTCCCAAATTACAGCTAAGTGGGAAACGATGTGGGAAGGCTCAGACAGCTAGGATGTTGGCTTAGAAGCAGCCATCATTTAAAGAAAGCGTAATAGCTCACTAGTCGAGTCGGCCTGCGCGGAAGATGTAACGGGGCTAAGTTGTAAACCGAAGCTGCGGCAATGCGATTTATCGTATTGGGTAGGGGAGCGTTCTGTAAGCCGCTGAAGGTGTGTGGTAACGCACGCTGGAGGTATCAGAAGTGCGAATGCTGACATGAGTAACGATAATGGGGGTGAAAAACCTCCACGCCGGAAGACCAAGGGTTCCTGTCCAACGTTAATCGGGGCAGGGTAAGTCGACCCCTAAGGCGAGGCTGAAAAGCGTAGTCGATGGGAAACGGGTTAATATTCCCGTACTTCTTACTGTTGCGATGGGGGGACGGAGAAGGCTAGATGAGCCTGGCGATGGTTGTCCAGGTTCAAGTGCGTAGGCTTAAGAGTCAGGTAAATCCGGCTCTTTTTAAGGCTGAGACACGACGTCGAGCCACTAAGGTGGTGAAGTCATTGATGCCATGCTTCCAGGAAAAGCCTCTAAGCTTCAGACAGTAAGGAATCGTACCCCAAACCGACACAGGTGGTCGGGTAGAGAATACCAAGGCGCTTGAGAGAACTCGGGTGAAGGAACTAGGCAAAATGGTACCGTAACTTCGGGAGAAGGTACGCTCCTGATGGTGAAGTCCCTTGCGGATGGAGCTGACGGGAGTCGCAGATACCAGGTGGCTGCAACTGTTTATTAAAAACACAGCACTGTGCAAAATCGTAAGATGACGTATACGGTGTGACGCCTGCCCGGTGCCGGAAGGTTAATTGATGCTGTTAGACTTTGGTCGAAGCGGTTGATCGAAGCCCCGGTAAACGGCGGCCGTAACTATAACGGTCCTAAGGTAGCGAAATTCCTTGTCGGGTAAGTTCCGACCTGCACGAATGGCGTAATGATGGCCACGCTGTCTCCACCCGAGACTCAGTGAAATTGAAATCGCTGTGAAGATGCAGTGTACCCGCGGCTAGACGGAAAGACCCCGTGAACCTTTACTACAGCTTGGCACTGAACATTGAGCCTACATGTGTAGGATAGGTGGGAGGCTATGAAACACAGTCGCCAGATTGTGTGGAGCCATCCTTGAAATACCACCCTTGTATGTTTGATGTTCTAACTTGGTCCCCTAATCGGGGATGAGGACAGTGCCTGGTGGGTAGTTTGACTGGGGCGGTCTCCTCCCAAAGAGTAACGGAGGAGCACGAAGGTGGGCTAATCACGGTTGGACATCGTGAGGTTAGTGTAATGGCATAAGCCCGCTTGACTGCGAGAGTGACGGCTCGAGCAGGTGCGAAAGCAGGTCATAGTGATCCGGTGGCTCTGAATGGAAGGGCCATCGCTCAACGGATAAAAGGTACTCCGGGGATAACAGGCTGATACCGCCCAAGAGTTCATATCGACGGCGGTGTTTGGCACCTCGATGTCGGCTCATCACATCCTGGGGCTGAAGTCGGTCCCAAGGGTATGGCTGTTCGCCATTTAAAGTGGTACGCGAGCTGGGTTTAGAACGTCGTGAGACAGTTCGGTCCCTATCTGCCGTGGGCGTTGGAAGATTGAAGGGGGCTGCTCCTAGTACGAGAGGACCGGAGTGGACGAACCTCTGGTGTTCGGGTTGTGATGCCAATCGCATTGCCCGGTAGCTAAGTTCGGAATCGATAACCGCTGAAAGCATCTAAGCGGGAAGCGAGCCCTGAGATGAGTCTTCCCTGGCACTTTAAGTGTCCTGAAGGGTTGTTCGAGACCAGAACGTTGATAGGCAGGGTGTGTAAGCGTTGTGAGGCGTTGAGCTAACCTGTACTAATTGCCCGTGAGGCTTAACCATACAACACCGAAAAGGTTTTGGCGGACTCAAGAGAGAATCTTGGTTGTGGGTTGAGAATAAGACAGCTTTCTGAATTAACGAATTTGCCTGGCGGCCATAGCGATTTGGACCCACCTGACTCCATGCCGAACTCAGAAGTGAAACGAATTAGCGCCGATGGTAGTGTGGGGTTTCCCCATGTGAGAGTAGGACATCGCCAGGCTTTTATTTTCTGTTATCAGAGATTCTGATGACACAGATTAGCACTTTAGCTAGCCAATGCGGAGCGGTAGTTCAGTTGGTTAGAATACCGGCCTGTCACGCCGGGGGTCGCGGGTTCGAGTCCCGTCCGCTCCGCCACTTGATTTTAAGCCCTGACCTTCTGGTCGGGGCTTTTTGCATTATGCCTTGTCTAAGTGCATATACAGATTGGTACAAACGGTTCGTTTAACCTGAGGAAAGGAATAGAGAGGGGATGGCCCCCCACTATAGATTTACAATATTTGTTTCAGGATTCGATCTGCTTTAATTCGTAGTATTCGTTTAATTAACTTCTGAACAGCCAGAGGATAGTCATCCAACTTTTCAATTTGTTTGTAACAGCAAATCAGCTGGGTATGTTGGAGTATACAATCAAATTCTCGCTCAAATTTATCTTTGATAAGATAATTTCTATCTTGTATAAACAGACCATTTTCTAAATCAAGTTTCCATGCTCTTGGATTCAGGTTATTCCCTGTAAGCAACATGAATTTCTTATCAACCCAGATACCTTTTAGGTGAAAACTATTGTCATCGTGTTTCCATAGGTGGATTGACAGTTGTCTGCTGGCAATTCGCGCTTCGTTTAACTTAGCGAACCGGCGCAGATTTAGTTCATACAAATAAGGAAGTCCGCCAATTGTCTTGAATGTTTCTGTTGGAGGGATATAAAAGTCATTTGCAGTTTTATCACCCACGATTATATGTACTTTTACTCCTCGTTTGAGCGCTTTTTTTACCTGGGATGACACACTTTTCGGAAAGTTAAAGTAAGGGGTGCAAATAAAGATCTCTTCTTTTGCCTGAGCAATTAAATTGACGATATGACGATTCAGATTGTTACGTCTTTTCCCTAAACCAACCAGAGGCGTTACTGCAACTTCATTTTCTGATATTTGCTGGGAATCAAAGCGATAAGAAGACAGTGCTAGACTGCTTCTATACTGACGAATTGCCGGTTTTAACTCTTTGGTCGTTGGCCGGGACTCATTTGTTAATTCATGGACGGCTGAATGAGTAATAATGGAATCAAGAATGTAAGAAACCATTGCATCTGCCAGTGTTTTGTTTTCAAGAGTATGGTATCTGTCGTAGCGATACCGATCTTTATAGCCTAAATAGACATTATTCAGGCTTGCTCCACTGTATATTACAGTATCATCAATAATGAACCCTTTCAGGTGGAGTACGCCAAAGACTTCCCTGCTTCTTACCGGTATACCATGGACGGGTATTTTGTGATCATAATTGTTGGCAAACTCCTGATACATCTGGGCATTACCCTGAGATTTCACCGCACCGATAAGTCCTCTTTGAGCCCGATGCCAATCGACACAAATCTGTATATCTAAACCTGGGTTTCGTTGCTTCGTCTCGTATAGCTCTGTCAGTATCTCTCGTCCAGCTTCATCGTTTTCCAAATATAAAGCAACAATATAAATTCGGTTACTTGCGTTGCGAATTTTGTTTATAAGATAGGTTCGAAATTGCTCTGCGGAATATAATGCTTCAAAGTTATCTGGGTTGAGCGCAACAGTAGGTAGCTGTTCGAAAAGATTTCTACGAGCGATCATGTTTAGTGTATTACCTTCATTTCTTGCAAAGTTGCGAATGTCTGATACTACCAAATTCAGGTTTATAAAAGCTACACGAGCAGTGTAAATATGATGAATATTCTACAAATATTGCATAGCAACTAATGATTTTCCACTATTTGTGTAGCGATGATACAGAACTTTAATTGATAGTGGCAGTTGGCCCGCTTCCAAAGGAACAAAACCATGTGCTTTATAAAAATCCGTCAGGTGTGAATAGGCAAAACAATAACACTTATTGTCCAAAATATTTTGTTGGCAATATGCTAACAGTGCTTTTCCAATACCTTGCCCTCTTTGTTCGGTTGATACTGCCATCCCGGTAAGAAGTTGATAGTGTGGATCTACCTGTCTGAATCTGACACAAGCAACAATATTCAATGTGTCAGCAGCGCGAACGATAAGGGCTTTCTCATTTCGTTTTGGTTTTGATGTCGGGTAAAATTGCTTATAAAAGCGTTGTATTAATGGAAACTGGATAGGTTCTAGATGATGAAACTGTAATTTTTCCATTTCCAGCACTTTATCTGACTTAACTGTTGTAGAATGACCACAGTGTATTTGAATTGATGAACGATATGCAAATTTACTATAACTCAAGTTTAAAGCCTTTCCATACTTTCTCTATTAATCAGACTGCAGATGTCATTATCGAGGTTTTTAGTGTTGAAGAGGTAAAGGATGTCTTTCGAAACGATAAATGGAGAGGTTTGCCTAAGTTAGTTCTGGGTAAAGGAAGCAATGTGTTGTTTACCGAACATTATCGGGGTGTTGTCATTATTAACAGGATCATGGGCATCAATGTCAGAGAAGACGACTCGTTTTATTATCTGAATGTAGCAGGTGGAGAAGACTGGCCATTACTGGTTGAACACACGGTGAAAAAAGGAATTGCCGGGCTTGAAAATTTGGCAATGATTCCTGGATGTGTGGGGAGTGCTCCTGTCCAGAATATTGGCGCTTATGGCCTTGAGTTCAAAGATATTTGTGAATATGTTGAATACGTTAACACAGAGACACAGGATATGGTTCAGTTGAGTGCTCGCGAATGCCAATTTGGATATAGGGATTCTGTATTTAAGCACAGCCTGAAAACTAAGGCTTTTGTTACTTCTGTTGGTTTGAAAGTATCAAAACGGTATGTCCCTTTACTGGATTACGGGCCATTACGGTCACTTGCTAGTGATAGTTCGTGTCAAAAAATCTTTGATGTTATTTGTAAGGTCAGATCTGAAAAACTGCCTGATCCTATCGTTTCCGGCAATGCCGGAAGTTTTTTTAAAAACCCGGTTGTTACGTCAGATCGGTTCGATTTATTGAGGCAACAGTATCCGGATATTGTTCATTATCATACTTCGAATGGGATGAAATTGGCTGCCGGTTGGCTGATCGAACAGTGTGGTTTGAAAGGTCTTTGTATTGGAGGAGCAAAGGTCCATCCCAAACAGGCCTTGGTTCTGGTTAATGAAAATAACGCAACGTCTGCAGATGTGATTAATCTGGCACTTCATGTTCGTAGCCAGGTTTATGAACGCTATGGTGTGATGTTAGAGCATGAAGTTCGCTTTATGGGAGAAACCGGAGAGGTATTTCTGGATAAATTTATGGATAGTAAAATTGAAAGATCATAGTGTGAAAATAGCTTTATTAAAGACGCTTTCTGATGGTGCCTTTTATTCCGGGGAAGCATTAGGGATATCTCTGGGAATCTCCCGGGCCGCAATCAGTAAACATATTAAAGGGATACAAGAATGGGGTGTTGACATTTTCCGGATTCAGGGGAAAGGTTACCAGTTGGCTAAGCCCATGAATTTATTAAATGAAGTTTATTTGAAGCAGCGCATCCATAATCCTCTTTATCTGTATCCAGTTATAGATTCAACGAACCAATTTTTAATGGATAGAACAGACAGTTTAGAATCTGGAACTGTCTGTCTGGCGGAATATCAGGAAAATGGCAGAGGAAGACGAGGAAGGCAGTGGTATTCTCCTTTTGGTTCCAATTTGTATTTATCCATGTATTGGAATTTAGAAGCAGGTATTGCCGGGGCGATGGGACTAAGTTTGGTTGCTGGAATTGCCGTGATAGATGCTCTTGAATCATTAGGTATATCTGGCGTTAAGTTGAAGTGGCCTAATGATCTTTATTTTAATGATAAAAAATTAGCTGGAATTTTGGTTGAGATGTCTGGACAGGCTGGCGGGTCAGCCAGTTTGATAGTCGGCATGGGGATGAATCTTTCTATGCAGGTTGGAAATTCAGAAATTATTGACCAGCCATGGAGCTGTTTATCTGATGTGCTTGACGGTGAATCAGTTGATCGAAATAAACTGGCCGTGGAGATAATTTCTTGTTGGAACAACGCATTAGAAGAGTATGAATTTAAAGGTATGAGTTCATTTGTTGCCCGGTGGAATCAACTGGATAACTTTATTGACCGTTCAGTGAAGTTACTGATTGGCAAAAGAGAAATTTGCGGTATTGACAAAGGAATTGATTCCCGGGGTGCGATTATTCTTGAAACAGAACAAGGAATCGAATCGTATATCGGTGGGGAAATATCATTAAGAAAAAATGATTTATGACCAGACGGAATAGGGGAATATTGCTTCCCCGGGATAACTACTTCCTCAGTAATATTTCTTCCACGGTATGATTGGCCCCTTTTGTGAGTATTAGATGTGCGCGGCCTTTGGTAGGTAAAATATTTTGTTTGAGGTTTTTACCATTAATCGTATGCCAAATGTTTTTTGCCTTATTGACAGCCTGTTCTTCAGATAGCTTGGTATAGTGACTGAAATAAGAGCCTGGCTGTTTAAATGCACTGTGCCTTAATTTCATAAAGCGCTCAATATACCATTTTTCAATAAGTTCTGGTTGAGCATCAACAAAAATAGAAAAATCGAGGAAATCCGAAATAAAAACCCTATGGGGCGAATGAGTGTAATTCATACCACTCTGAAGTACATTAAGTCCTTCAATAATTAAAATATCGGGGACATTAACCACCTTTATTTTATTGGTAATATTATAAGTAATGTGAGAATAGATAGGCGCATAAACGTCTTGTTTGCATGCTTTTACATCTGAAACGAATTCAATTAGCCTCTTAATATCATAAGATTCAGGAAACCCTTTCTTGTGCATTATGCCTTTTTCCATCAGAACTTCATTAGGGTAAAGAAATCCATCGGTTGTTATCAATTCCACATTAGTATGGTTTCCCCAGCGAGCTAAAAGTGCCCGCAATATACGAGCTGTGGTGCTTTTCCCGACGGCAACACTTCCGGCAATACCAATAATAAAAGGGGGGGATGTTTCATCGTTGCCCAAAAATTCATGAAGAACGGAATTCCGGCTTTGTCTTGCCGCAACGTACAGATTAAGAAGACGCGCCAATGGCAAATAGATTTCTACTGCTTCTTTCATTGTCAGATTTTCATTGATCCCCTGAAGCTCTTGCAGATCGTCTTCCGACAAAGTCATAGGGACACTATCCCTTAAATGGGACCATTGTTCTCTGGAGAATGAAAGAAAAGGGCTCATCTTTGCTCTCTAAGTGAATAAGGTAGACTGCAAAATACCTTAAGGAGCAGATAAAGCAACCCAGAAGTGATGTTTCGTATGCTTTTGCAGCAAAATTTGCCTCAAAAAGCGGCGATCGAACAAAAACATGAATATTTTACTATTTTTTTTAAGGAAAGGGTTGCAAGGAAATAAATCATTCAATAGAATGCGCTCCACTTACGCCGACTTAGCTCAGTAGGTAGAGCAACTGACTTGTAATCAGTAGGTCGCCAGTTCGATTCCGGCAGTCGGCACCATAGTATTTTTAGGTTTTTGGAGGGGTTCCCGAGTGGCCAAAGGGAGCAGACTGTAAATCTGCCGGCTCCGCCTTCGATGGTTCGAATCCGTCCCCCTCCACCATTTTCATAAGGAAATAGCTCTCAGAGTTACGTGTGCGGGCATCGTATAATGGCTATTACCTCAGCCTTCCAAGCTGATGATGCGGGTTCGATTCCCGCTGCCCGCTCCAATTTTATGAGTGCTGATATAGCTCAGTCGGTAGAGCGCATCCTTGGTAAGGATGAGGTCCCCAGTTCAATTCTGGGTATCAGCACCACTCTAAGCAAATTTTTCCTTTTGATATATACTTTATTACCAATAAACTTTGGTTGCGTGGTCATTTAAGCCACCTTAAATCCGTACCTAGAGGGACAACCCATGTCTAAAGAAAAATTTGAACGTACGAAACCGCACGTAAACGTTGGTACTATCGGCCACGTTGACCACGGTAAAACAACTCTAACAGCAGCTATCTGTACTGTACTTGCAAAACATGGTGACGGTGAAGCTCGTGACTTTGCGTCAATCGATAACGCACCGGAAGAACGTGAACGTGGTATCACAATCGCGACTTCACACGTAGAGTATGATACTGAAACTCGTCACTACGCACACGTAGACTGCCCAGGACACGCTGACTATGTTAAAAACATGATCACTGGTGCTGCGCAGATGGACGGTGGTATCCTGGTAGTAGCTGCGACTGATGGCCCAATGCCACAAACTCGTGAGCACATCCTTCTAGGTCGTCAGGTTGGTATCCCATACATCATCGTATTCATGAACAAATGTGACATGGTAGATGATGAAGAGCTACTTGAATTGGTAGAAATGGAAGTTCGTGAACTTCTGTCTGAATACGATTTCCCAGGAGATGACCTACCAGTAATCCAGGGTTCTGCACTAGGCGCACTAAACGGTGAAGCACAGTGGGAAGAAAAAATCCTTGAGTTGGCAAAAGCGCTTGATGAGTACATCCCAGAGCCAGAGCGTGCAATCGATCAGCCATTCCTGATGCCTATCGAAGACGTATTCTCAATTCAGGGTCGTGGTACAGTAGTAACTGGCCGTATCGAGCGTGGTATTCTGAAAGTTGGTGATGAAGTAGAAATCGTGGGTATTCACGAAACTACAACAACAACTTGTACTGGTGTTGAAATGTTCCGTAAACTTCTGGACGAAGGCCGTGCGGGTGAAAACGTTGGTGCACTACTACGTGGTACTAAACGTGATGAAGTTGAACGTGGTCAGGTACTGGCTGCACCGGGTTCAATCACTCCACACAGCAAGTTCGAATCAGAAGTATACGTACTGTCTAAAGATGAAGGCGGCCGTCATACTCCATTCTTCAAAGGCTACCGTCCACAGTTCTACTTCCGTACGACTGACATCACTGGTAACATCGAGCTTCCAGAAGGTGTAGAAATGGTAATGCCTGGTGACAACGTTAAAATGACTGTTACTTTGATTCACCCAATCGCGATGGATGATGGCCTACGTTTCGCGATCCGTGAAGGTGGTCGTACAGTTGGTGCTGGTGTTGTTGCTAAAATCATTGAATAATGATTTGACTAATCACTAGTAAAAAGGGCATCATTTGATGCCCTTTTTCTGCGCTAAACTCAAATGGCGGTGATTTAGTAATCGAAAAGTGTTATTTTTGAACGAAATGCCAGATTAAGAATAAGATTGGTTTAGAAAAAGTGCTTTTTAGATAGATGTTAAAGAAATTCTGAACATCATTATTGGTTTTGCCCTGCAACAGCGGGGTTATTGTCGTCTATAGTAAGACTTGTGCAGGTTGGTTTATGAAAGCAAATCATGCTGAAACTCCTGATGGCTCAAGTGCAGCAGATAAGTTCAAATGGTTTATTACCATTCTTTTACTGGCTGTGGCTGTTGTGGGTAACTCATTTTATAGTGAGACGTTCAATGTAGTGATTCGCACTGCAGGTGTTGTTGTGCTAATTGCAGCTGCGTTAGGCGTTGCTGCTACAACAATTAAAGGTAAAGCTGCGATTAGTTTTGCACGTGAAGCTCGTTTGGAAATACGTAAGGTGATATGGCCTACACGTCAGGAAACGATGCAAACTACGTTAATCGTGTTAGCTGTTAGTATTGTAATGGCTCTGGCTCTATGGGGCATTGACGGCATTATGGTTCGTCTTGTTGCCTTAGCGACTGGAGCATAGAGGGTTTATACATGAGTGAAGCTCCAAAAAAACGCTGGTATGTAGTTCAAGCCTTCTCTGGATTTGAAGGTCGGGTAGCTCAATCGCTACGTGAACATATCAAAATGCATGGTATGGAAGACTTATTCGGTGAAGTTCTTGTCCCTACGGAAGAAGTGGTAGAGATGCGTGCTGGTCAGAGACGTAAAAGTGAACGTAAATTCTTCCCCGGATATGTACTTGTTCAAATGATCATGAATGACGAATCATGGCATTTAGTACGCAGCGTTCCTCGAGTTATGGGCTTCATTGGTGGTACCTCAGACCGCCCAGCACCGATTTCTGATAAAGAAGCGGATGCTATTTTAAATCGTTTGGAAAAAGCGAGTGAAGCGCCAAGACCTAAAACGATGTTTGAAGCTGGTGAAGTGGTTCGTGTGACTGATGGTCCATTTGCTGACTTTAATGGTACCGTTGAAGAAGTTGATTACGAGAAAAGTCGCTTGAAGGTGTCTGTTTCGATCTTTGGTCGTGCGACGCCTGTAGAGCTTGAATTTGGACAAGTTGAAAAACTTGACTAAATAATCGTCATTTTATTCTTGTGAAAGGCGCGGAATCTGTTTATAATTTCGCGCCTTTTTACAGGTCTTTATGAAAAGAAAGCGGGGAGCTGATCAGAGGATTAGCGTTTGAACCCATAATTTAGGAAATATCATGGCTAAGAAAGTTGAAGCTTATATCAAGCTGCAAGTTGCAGCTGGTATGGCAAACCCAAGTCCACCGGTTGGTCCTGCTCTAGGTCAGCGTGGTGTTAACATCATGGAATTCTGTAAAGCATTTAATGCAAAAACAGAATCTGTTGAGAAAGGTCTACCAATTCCAACAGTAATCACTGTTTATAATGACCGTTCTTTCACGTTCATTACTAAGACTCCTCCTGCTGCTGTTTTACTCAAAAAAGCGGCTGGCGTTAAGTCTGGTTCTGGTCGTCCTAACACTGAAAAAGTGGGTACAATCACTGACGCTCAACTTCAGGAAATCGCAGAAACTAAAGCTGCTGATATGACTGGTGCTGACGTTGAAGCAATGAAACGCTCAATTGCGGGTACTGCTCGTTCAATGGGCCTAGTGGTTGAGGGTTAATACGATGGCAAAACTAACTAAGCGCATGCGCACAATCCGCGAGAAAGTGGATGTGACTAAAGAATACGAAATCAATGAAGCCGTTGCTCTTCTTAAAGAACTGGCAACAGCCAAATTCGTAGAATCTGTTGACGTTGCTGTAAACTTGGGCATTGATGCTCGTAAATCAGACCAAAACGTACGTGGTGCAACAGTGCTACCTCATGGTACTGGTCGTGAAGTACGAGTTGCTGTATTTACTCAAGGTGCAAATGCTGAAGCTGCAAAAGAAGCAGGTGCAGATCTCGTTGGTATGGAAGACCTTGCTGCTCAGGTTAAGAAAGGCGAACTAAACTTTGATGTTGTTGTCGCTTCTCCTGATGCGATGCGTGTTGTAGGTCAGCTGGGTACAATCCTGGGCCCCCGTGGTCTTATGCCAAACCCTAAAGTTGGTACTGTAACTCCTAATGTTGCGGAAGCTGTTAAAAATGCTAAAGCAGGTCAGGTTCGTTACCGTAATGACAAAAATGGCATCGTCCATACAACAATTGGTAAAGTTTCTTTTGAAGCTAACCAAATTCAAGAGAACCTGGAAGCTCTTCTGGTGGCTCTTAAAAAAGCAAAACCATCTGCGGCTAAAGGTGTTTATCTGAAAAAAGTAAGCATCTCTACTACGATGGGTGCTGGTGTTTCTGTTGATCAGGCAACACTAAATACGCAAGCATAATTCTATTTGCGTAGGCGCATGATTGATGTATAATCTTGCGCCTATATTTGTGGTTGGGGCTGAACTTTGGTTCTTTTCGGAACAATAACCCAGTCTCCGTCCAAGACCGTAGGCGTTATTAAATCTGTTTAATGACTTAATCGAACCTACGTAGATGGTGCCCGAACTGACAGAAAGCTCTATTTTTATACCTTTCTTCTGGGAATGCACCAAATGATCTCTCACTATTTTGTAGTGAGTGGTGTAACGACAACCAGGAGTAAATCCAAGATGGCTTTAAACCTTCAAGACAAAAAAGCAATTGTTGCTGAAGTCAACGAAGCGGCCAGTGGTGCACTTTCTGCAGTTGTTGCTGACTCTCGTGGCGTTGAAGTAAGTGCAATGACTTCTCTACGTAAACAAGCTCGTGAAGAGGGTGTTTACGTGAGAGTTGTTCGTAATACTTTGGCACGTCGCGCAGTAGAAGGCACTGACTACGAATGTCTTAAAGACGTATTCGTAGGTCCTACTTTGATCGCTTTTTCTAACGAGCACCCAGGTGCTGCAGCGCGTATCTTTAAAGATTTCGCGAAAGAAAATAAAGAATTTGAGATCAAAGCAGCTGCATTTGAAGGCGCAGTTACTGACGTAGAAGTACTGGCGACACTACCAACTTACGACGAAGCGATTGCACGTTTGATGATGTGCATGAAAGAAGCTTCAGCAGGCAAGCTGGCACGTACTATCGCTGCTATCCGCGACCAAAAACAAGAAGAAGCAGCATAAGCCTTGCTTTTTACTGGTTGCATAATAAACTAATTGTTGACTTAAAAGAGAATTGTTATGTCTATTACTAACGAGCAAATCCTAGACGCTATTGCAGAAATGTCTGTAATGCAAGTTGTTGAACTAGTAGAAGCGATGGAAGAAAAATTCGGCGTTTCTGCTGCTGCTGCTGTTGTTGCTGGCGGTGCTGCTGCTGGTGAAGCGGCTGAAGAACAAACTGAATTTGATGTTATCCTGTCTTCTGCAGGCGGTAACAAAGTTGCTGTAATCAAAGCTGTACGCGGTGCAACT
The DNA here is from genome assembly GCF_021272385.1 of Vibrio salinus. Lineage (GTDB taxonomy): Bacteria > Pseudomonadota > Gammaproteobacteria > Enterobacterales > Vibrionaceae > Vibrio > Vibrio salinus. Next base: position 63,922 of record NZ_JAJSDZ010000007.1, on the reverse strand, counting down.
GGCCTTGGTCTTAAAGAAGCTAAAGGTCTTGTTGACGGTGCTCCAGCGGCTATCAAAGAAGGCATTGAGAAAGCTGAAGCAGAAGCTCTTAAAGCACAACTTGAAGAAGCTGGTGCAACTGTTGAGCTTAAGTAATTATTATATAATTGCTTAGCCGAAAGGCTAATGGCTGGTGGTTTATTGACCACCGGCCTTTTTGCGCTGTAGGGTGTCGGCGAATTTTTCCGCTGTTTAAGCGTCAGATATCCGTGCAAAAAAACGTTCATATTATTTATTTTTATGTGTTCGTTACTACAATAAACAGCTAGTTAGTTACTGTCCTACGCCTTTTCAGGCGGACAGTTTGGGTCACTTATCAGCGAGCTGAGGAACCCCATGGTTTACTCTTATACCGAGAAAAAGCGCATCCGTAAGGACTTTGGTACTCGTCCACAAGTTTTGGACATTCCATACTTGCTATCGATCCAGCTCGATTCATTCGATAAATTTATCGAACAGGATCCTGAGGGACAATATGGTCTAGAGGCTGCTTTTCGTTCTGTATTTCCTATTCAGAGCTACAATGGTAACTCTGAGCTGCAATACGTTAGCTACCGTCTTGGTGAGCCAGTATTTGATGTTAAAGAATGTCAAATACGTGGTGTAACTTATTCGAAGCCACTTCGCGTTAAACTACGCCTGGTGATTTATGATAAAGATGCGCCGGCGGGTACTGTAAAAGATATTAAAGAACAAGAAGTCTACATGGGTGAAATTCCACTCATGACAGATAATGGTACCTTCGTAATTAATGGTACCGAGAGGGTTATCGTATCCCAGCTGCACCGAAGCCCAGGCGTGTTCTTCGACAGCGATAAGGGTAAGACCCACTCATCAGGTAAAGTACTTTATAATGCACGTGTGATCCCATACCGTGGTTCATGGTTGGATTTCGAATTTGATCCGAAAGATCATCTGTACGTGCGTATAGACCGCCGTCGTAAACTACCAGCTTCAATTATCCTTCGTGCTTTAGGTAAGTCGACGGAAGAAATTCTTGATCTATTCTTCGAAAAAGTGAACTTCGAAGTAAAAGATCAGACTCTGATGATGGCGTTGGTCCCTGATCGTTTACGTGGTGAAACCGCAAGTTTCGATATCGAAGCAAATGGCAAGGTGTATGTTGAGCAAGGTCGTCGTGTAACCGCTCGTCATATTCGCCAGCTTGATAAAGACGGCGTTGAATTTATTGAAGTTCCAGTTGAGTATATTGTTGGCAAGATTTCTTCTAAAGATTATGTTGACGAATCAACTGGTGAGCTGATTGTTGCAGCAAACCAGGAAATCACTCTTGAAGTTCTGGCGAACCTGTCTCAGGCCGGTTACAAGCAAATCGAAGTGTTGTATACCAATGATTTGGACAATGGTCCGTTCATGGCAGACACACTCCGGGTTGACAGCACAACAGATCGTATTTCCGCGTTAGTTGAAATTTACCGTATGATGCGTCCTGGCGAGCCGCCAACAAAAGAAGCGGCTGAAGCCTTATTTGAAAGCTTGTTCTTCTCTGAAGATCGTTACGACTTGTCAACTGTTGGTCGTATGAAGTTCAACAGTTCTATCGGTCGTGAAGATGCCGGAGAGCAGGGAACTCTCGATGAAACAGATATCATCGAAGTAATGAAAAAACTGATTGCTATCCGTAATGGTAAAGGTGAAGTGGACGATATCGACCACTTAGGAAACCGCCGTATTCGTAGCGTTGGTGAAATGGCAGAAAACCAATTCCGTGTTGGTCTTGTTCGTGTGGAACGTGCGGTCAAAGAACGTCTGAGTTTAGGCGATCTGGATAACATCATGCCGCAGGATTTGATTAATGCGAAACCGATTTCTGCTGCAGTTAAAGAATTCTTTGGTTCTTCACAATTATCTCAGTTCATGGACCAGAACAACCCATTATCTGAAGTGACGCACAAACGTCGTATTTCAGCATTGGGTCCTGGTGGTTTGACTCGTGAACGTGCCGGTTTCGAAGTGCGTGACGTACACGTTACTCACTATGGTCGTCTGTGTCCTATCGAAACTCCTGAAGGTCCAAACATCGGTTTGATCAACTCATTGTCAGCGTTTGCGCGTTGTAATGAGTATGGATTCCTGGAAACGCCTTATCGTCGTGTTATCGATGGTGTGGTTACCGATGAAGTTGATTATTTATCAGCAATTGAAGAAGGTCAGTTTGTCATTGCTCAGGCGAATGCGAAATTGACTGAAGAAGGCACATTTGCCGATGAACTGATCACTGCTCGTGAGAGAGGTGAATCAGGCCTGCACCCTCGTGAGTCCATTAATTATATGGACGTTGCTACTAACCAGGTTGTTTCTATCGCTGCGTCGTTGATTCCATTCCTGGAACACGATGATGCTAACCGTGCATTGATGGGTGCAAACATGCAACGTCAGGCGGTTCCGACACTAAAAGCAGATAAGCCTTTAGTTGGTACCGGTATTGAACGTAACGTAGCTGTTGACTCTGGTGTTACGGCTGTTGCGAAACGTGGTGGCCATGTTCAGTCTGTTGATGCGTCTCGTATTGTTGTTAAAGTTAATGAAGATGAATTGGTTCCTGGTGAAGCCGGTATCGATATCTATAACTTAACGAAATACACACGTTCAAACCAAAATACCTGTATCAATCAGCGTCCTTGCGTTATGCCTGGTGAACCGGTTGCCCGTGGTGATGTTCTGGCTGATGGCCCGTCTACCGACTTAGGTGAACTGGCACTTGGTCAAAACATGCGTATCGCATTTATGCCATGGAATGGTTATAACTTCGAAGACTCTATCTTAGTGTCTGAAAAAGTTGTACAGGATGATCGCTTCACTACGATTCACATTCAAGAACTGTCTTGTGTGGCGCGTGATACTAAACTTGGCTCTGAAGAGATTACGGCTGATATCCCTAATGTGGGTGAAGCTGCATTATCGAAACTTGACGAGTCCGGTATTGTATATATCGGTGCTGAAGTGAAAGGTGGCGATATTCTGGTTGGTAAAGTAACACCAAAAGGTGAAACTCAGCTGACACCAGAAGAAAAACTACTTCGTGCTATCTTTGGTGAGAAAGCTTCTGATGTGAAAGACACGTCTCTGCGTGTACCAGGATCTGTAACCGGTACGGTTATCGATGTCCAGGTATTTACTCGTGATGGCGTTGAAAAAGATAAGCGTGCTCTGGAAATTGAACAGATGCAGCTTAAAGAAGCGAAAAAAGATCTGACCGAAGAGTTCCAGATTCTTGAAGGCGGTTTGCTTGCCCGTGTTAAAGCCGTTCTGTTGGCCGGTGGTTTCTCTGAATCCAGATTAGATGGTATCGAGCGTAAGAAATGGCTTGATCAGACTCTGGAAAATGATGAGTTACAATCACAGCTTGAACAGCTTGCTGAACAGTGGGATGAGCTGAAAGCGGACTTCGATAAGAAATTTGAAGCGAAACGCCGTAAGATCACTCAAGGTGATGATTTAGCACCGGGTGTCCTGAAAATCGTTAAAGTCTATCTTGCCGTGAAACGTCGTATCCAGCCTGGTGATAAAATGGCCGGTCGTCACGGCAACAAAGGGGTAATTTCTAAGATTAACCCTATTGAAGATATGCCATACGATGAAAAAGGCAATCCGGTTGATATCGTTCTGAACCCACTGGGTGTACCGTCTCGTATGAACATCGGTCAGATTTTGGAAGTTCACCTGGGTGCTGCTGCGAAAGGCATTGGTGACAAGATCAATCAGATGGTGAAAGAGCAACAGGAAATAGCGAAATTCCGTGGCTTCTTACAGAAGGTTTATGATCTTGGTAACGATGTTCGTCAGGAAGTTAACATTGATGCCATGTCTGATGACGAGGTTCGTACACTGGTAAGTAACCTACGTAAAGGTTTACCAATTGCCACTCCGGTATTTGATGGTGCTTCTGAGCCAAATATCAAAGCATTGCTGAAACTGGCTGATTTGCCAGAGTCCGGTCAGTTAACTCTGTTTGACGGACGTACTGGTGATGCATTTGAACGTCAGGTTACTGTAGGTTACATGTACATGCTGAAACTGAACCACTTGGTTGACGACAAAATGCATGCTCGTTCAACAGGTTCTTACAGCCTTGTGACTCAACAACCACTTGGCGGTAAAGCTCAATTCGGTGGTCAGCGTTTCGGTGAGATGGAAGTGTGGGCACTTGAAGCTTACGGTGCTGCTTATACTCTACAGGAAATGCTAACCGTTAAGTCGGATGACGTTAACGGCCGTACGAAGATGTATAAAAACATTGTCGACGGTAGCCATAGTATGGAACCTGGTATGCCTGAGTCTTTCAATGTGTTATTGAAAGAGATTCGCTCACTGGGTATCAATATTGAGCTAGAAGACGAAGAGTAATTTGGTTTTTCGATAAGAAAAACCGGGTTACCTGGTAGAAAGGGGCTCGTGCTTTACGAGCGCCTTTTAACTCCTCACAGGAGCTGATTGTGAAAGACTTATTAAACTTTCTTAAAGCGCAGCATAAGACCGAAGAATTTGATGCTATCAAAATCGGTCTAGCTTCACCGGACATGATTCGTTCATGGTCATTTGGTGAAGTGAAAAAACCTGAAACGATCAACTATCGTACGTTCAAACCAGAACGTGATGGTTTGTTCTGTGCGCGTATTTTTGGTCCAGTTAAAGACTATGAATGTCTTTGTGGTAAATACAAGCGCCTGAAACACCGTGGTGTGATCTGTGAGAAATGTGGCGTTGAAGTAACTCAAACTAAAGTTCGCCGTGATCGTATGGGTCACATCGAGTTAGCGTCACCTGTTGCTCACATCTGGTTCTTAAAATCTCTTCCATCTCGTATCGGTCTTCTTATGGATATGCCGCTGCGTGATATTGAGCGTGTACTTTATTTTGAAATGTACATTGTTACTGAACCAGGTATGACTGATCTGGAAAAAGGTCAGTTGTTGACAGAAGAAGAATATCTGGATCGCCTGGAAGAGTGGGGTGACGAATTCGTTGCGAAAATGGGCGCTGAAGCGATTAAAGACCTGCTTTCGACAATGGATCTTTCTGCTGAAGCGGAACTTATGCGTGAAGAGTTGGAAACCACTAACTCTGAAACCAAACGTAAGAAAGTCACTAAGCGTTTAAAACTGGTTGAAGCGTTTGTCGCATCTGGTAATAACCCAGAGTGGATGATTCTGACAGTGTTACCTGTGCTTCCACCGGATCTTCGTCCACTTGTTCCTCTGGATGGTGGCCGTTTTGCAACGTCGGATCTTAACGATTTATACCGTCGAGTGATTAACCGTAATAACCGTTTGAAACGTCTCCTAGAGCTGGCTGCTCCGGACATCATCGTACGTAACGAAAAACGTATGTTGCAAGAGTCTGTTGATGCGTTGCTGGATAACGGTCGTCGTGGTCGTGCGATCACAGGTTCAAACAAACGTCCTCTGAAATCTCTTGCGGATATGATCAAGGGTAAACAGGGTCGTTTCCGTCAGAACCTTCTGGGTAAACGTGTTGATTACTCTGGACGTTCTGTAATCACAGTAGGTCCTTACCTGCGTTTACATCAGTGTGGTCTTCCTAAGAAGATGGCGCTGGAATTATTTAAACCATTTATTTACAGCAAGCTTGAAACTCGTGGTATGGCTACGACAATCAAAGCTGCTAAGAAAATGGTTGAGCGTGAAGAAGCGGTGGTATGGGATATTCTGGACGAAGTTATCCGTGAACATCCGGTTATGCTAAACCGTGCACCTACCCTTCACCGTCTGGGTATCCAGGCGTTTGAACCGGTTCTGATTGAAGGTAAAGCGATTCAGTTGCACCCACTTGTTTGTGCTGCTTATAACGCCGACTTCGATGGGGACCAGATGGCGGTTCACGTGCCTCTTACATTAGAAGCACAGCTTGAAGCCCGTACATTGATGATGTCGACAAACAACATTCTGTCTCCAGCATCAGGTGATCCTATTATCGTTCCTTCTCAGGACGTGGTATTGGGTCTTTACTACATGACTCGTGAAATGGTGAACGCAAAAGGTGAAGGTATGTACCTTTCCGGCCCGACAGAGGCTGAGAAAGCATATCGTACTAAGACTGCGGCACTTCACGCTCGTGTTAAAGTCCGTATCACTGAGACAGTGATTGATGATGATGGTAACAGCACAACAGAAACCAAGATGGTTGATACCACTGTTGGCCGTGCCATGTTATGGCAAATTGTTCCAAAAGGTCTGCCATTTGAAATCATTAACCAAAAGCTGGGTAAGAAACAAATTTCTAACCTGCTGAACGTGGCATACCGTAAGCTTGGTCTGAAAGATACTGTTATCTTTGCTGACCAGATTATGTATACCGGTTTTGCTTACGCTGCCTTGTCAGGTGTTTCTGTTGGTATCGACGACATGGTTGTACCACCAGCGAAATACACTGAAATCTCTGCTGCGGAAGAAGAAGTTCGTGAAATTCAGGAACAGTTCCAGTCGGGTCTTGTTACTGCCGGTGAACGTTACAACAAAGTGATCGATATTTGGGCATCAACCAATGATCGCGTAGCAAAAGCCATGATGGCTAACCTTTCTTCTGAAACGGTAATTAACCGTGATGGAGAGGAAGAGCAGCAAGAGTCTTTCAACAGCATCTACATGATGGCTGACTCGGGCGCTCGTGGTTCTGCGGCTCAGATTCGTCAGCTGGCGGGTATGCGTGGTCTGATGGCTCGTCCGGATGGCTCGATCATTGAAACACCAATCACAGCAAACTTTAAAGAAGGCTTGAACGTACTTCAGTACTTTATCTCAACCCACGGTGCTCGTAAGGGTCTTGCGGATACAGCATTGAAGACAGCAAACTCAGGTTATCTGACTCGTCGTCTGGTTGATGTGGCTCAGGACGTGGTTGTTACTGAACACGACTGTGGTACGCACGAAGGGGTTCTGATGACTCCTCACATCGAAGGTGGTGATGTTAAAGTTGCACTGACCGAATTAGCGTTAGGTCGTGTGATTGCTGAAGACGTCATGAAACCTGGTACCGAAGAAATTCTTATCCCGCGTAATACGCTGATTGATGAGAAATGGTGTCAGATCATCGATGAGAACTCGGTCGACCAGATCAAAGTGCGTTCTGTGGTTACCTGTGATTCAGACTTCGGTTGTTGTTCGCAATGTTATGGTCGTGACCTGGCTCGTGGTCATTTGGTTAACCAGGGTGAATCTGTGGGTGTTATTGCTGCACAGTCAATCGGTGAACCGGGTACACAGCTAACTATGCGTACGTTCCACATTGGTGGTGCGGCATCGACAGCGGCTGCGGAAAACAGCATTCAGGCTAAGAACAAAGGTTCTGTTAAGCTTCATAACGCGAAATTTGTAACCAATAAAGACGGTAAGTTAGTGATTACTTCCCGTGCTACCGAATTAACGATTATTGACGAATTTGGTCGTACGAAGGAGAAACACAAACTGCCTTACGGTTCGATTTTGAGCAAAGCGGACAGTGATGCGGTTGATTCCGGTGAGTTAGTTGCAAACTGGGAAGCACACACAATGCCAATCATTACCGAAGTGGCTGGTCGTGTTCAGTTTGTGGATATGATTGATGGTGTAACTGTTTCTCGTCAGACTGATGATTTAACTGGTTTGTCTTCTAGTGAAGTGACCGAGCCTGCGGCCCGTCCTTCGGCTGGTAAAGATATGCGTCCGGCAGTCAAACTTGTTGATGAGAAAGGTAATGACGTCATGATTCCTGGCACTGATATGCCAGCTCAGTACTTCTTACCGGGTAAAGCGATCGTTAACCTTGATGATGGTGCCGAAGTCGGTGTGGGTGATACGTTAGCACGTATTCCTCAGAAATCTGGTGGTAACAAAGATATCACGGGTGGTCTTCCTCGCGTTGCTGATCTGTTTGAAGCGCGTAAGCCTAAAGAGCCGGCAATTCTTGCTGAGCACACAGGTACCGTTTCATTCGGTAAAGAGACAAAAGGTAAACGTCGTTTAGTTATCACTCGTGAAGGCGGTGATGCTTACGAAGAGATGATCCCTAAACATCGTCAGCTGAACGTGTTTGAAGGTGAGAAAGTGGAACGTGGTGATGTGATTGCTGACGGACCAGAATCTCCACATGATATTCTGCGTTTACGTGGTATTCATGCTGTTACTCAGTACATCGCAAACGAAGTTCAGGAAGTGTACCGTTTACAGGGTGTTAAGATTAACGATAAGCATATTGAAACTATCGTTCGTCAGATGCTGCGTAAATGTACTATCACTTTCGCTGGTGACTCTGACTTGTTACCTGGTGAGCAGGTTGAATACTCACATGTTAAAGTGGTTAACCGTCAGTTAGAATCTGAAGGTAAAGAACCAGCTCGTTTTGAACGTGATCTTCTGGGTATCACCAAAGCGTCACTGGCTACTGAATCTTTCATTTCAGCAGCATCGTTCCAGGAAACAACCCGAGTCCTTACTGAAGCGGCAGTTTCCGGTAAACGTGATGAGTTACGTGGTCTGAAAGAAAACGTGATTGTTGGTCGTTTGATTCCTGCAGGTACCGGTTTCGCTTATCATCAGGAGCGTCAGGCTCAGCGTGAAGCGGAAAAAGAAGGACCATCAGCAGAACAGGCAACAGATAATCTGGCTGCGTTGCTGAATGCTGGTTTCTCCTCAGATGACTAGTTTCTGATTCGAAATCATAAAAAAGGCGCCGTTGGCGCCTTTTTCTTTGCCGTAAATAATTTCTGCGACTAGTCTGGTCTATGCTCCTGGTGGAACGGACAAGCTGTCAGCAATAAGTTGAATGAGGCAGTCTTCTACTTCAAAACGCTCTTCTAATATCTCTCCCAAACGGGATAGCTCAAGATCGAAATGTTCCAGATCATCACCTTCTTTTATATCCAGATATTTATCTGCAAAATTCAAAAGAGGATCGGTTGTTGATACGATTTTGAAATACGTGTCGTTAATTTCGTCAGTGGCTTTAAAACCGGTCGATTCCCATTGTGCTTTTACCATATCGTAAATTTTAAAATGGCCGGTCGAGATGTATTCCACCAGATTCTGGCAGAAATCTTCAATTTCATTTTCGGAAGGAAGTTTGGTGATGTTTTTGTTATTTGGCTGATTTATTGCCAGTTTACAGTATGCTACCAGCAGACGTTGACGATCATCTAGCCATTGATCGATAACCTCACTTGAGCCACCCCATTGTTCTTGTATGTTTTTTAATTTATTTAGCATGGTTATGCCCCCATGAGCAGATCTTAAAATAAGAGATCAAACTGAACTGAGATATGATACATCCCTAAAAGTTACCCGGAGTTCGTCATTTTTTAATTGGTTACATTTAACTCTGGTATGAAACTAGATTGCCAGTAAAATAGCTGGACTGCAAGAGAATGGGGGAGTTATGTTAAGAAATAGTGACACAAATGACGCTTATTGGTGCGTTGTTTCAGGAAGTGAACTATGGACTGTTGAAGGTGAAATACCTTTTGGTTCGGCTCAGCAGTATTCTTTATCTTCTGAAGATGCTATAGAGGTTGCCAGATATAAAGGTTATCCGGTCTACTGGCTCAATGAATCTGAATTAGAGCAAACATATGAGCTTACTTCGCTGAGAGACCTTCTGTATATTGAAGAACCTTTGTTTCTCGCGGTTAGTAAAGCGATTCAGTATGGTCATATGACACAAACGCAGCGCTTTTGTCCTCAATGTGGCGGCCGTAATCATTTGAATCACAGAGAACTGGCGATGCAGTGTAATGACTGCCGGTCAATACATTATCCGAGAATTTTTCCTTGTATTATTGTTGCCATCCGTCGTGATAATCAAATTTTACTGGCTAATCATTCCCGGCATTCCTCTGATCTGTATACCGTTATTGCCGGATTCGTTGAGGTCGGGGAAACATTAGAGGATTGTGTGTGCCGGGAGATATACGAAGAGACAGGAATAAAAGTCACTAATATCCGGTATTTTTCGAGTCAGCCCTGGGCATTTCCAAGCAGTATGATGGTCGGATTCATGGCCGATTATGAATCAGGAGAAATACGCCCGGATTATACGGAATTAAGTGATGCCAAATGGTTTAATCCGGGTGAATTACCCAATCTGGCTCCCGTCGGTACCATTGCCCGGGCATTAATAGAGCAAACGGTATCGGATATACAGCGCGAATCTCAATTATCAATGTTAGAATCATAAAAATAATAAATAGCAGTAAGTCAGCCCTATTGGAAGAATTATGAGTAGTTTAAAAAATGATAATTATTTAAGAGCGTTATTAAGAGAGCCTGTTGATTATACGCCGGTATGGATGATGCGTCAGGCTGGACGTTATTTGCCTGAATATCGTAAAACTCGCTCTCAGGCCGGAGATTTTATGTCTTTATGCCGTAATCCGGAGTTAGCATCAGAGGTGACTCTTCAGCCATTGAAGCGATTTAAACTGGATGCTGCCATACTCTTTTCTGATATCTTGACTGTTCCGGATGCGATGGGCTTAGGGCTTTATTTTGAGGCGGGGGAAGGGCCTAAGTTTTCTCATCCTGTACGTACGCCTGCAGATATAAAAAGAATACCCATCCCTGATCCTGAGGGGGAGCTTCGCTATGTGATGGATGCTGTACGTCAGATTCGTAAAGATCTGAATGGTGAGGTTCCTTTGATTGGTTTTTCCGGGAGTCCATGGACTCTGGCTACTTATATGGTTGAGGGTGGCAGTTCAAAGGCATTTACGGTAATTAAAAAGATGATGTACTCGGAACCGGCTTTGTTGCATACATTATTGGATAAGCTTGCCGACAGTGTTATTGACTATTTAAATGGGCAGATTATGGCCGGTGCGCAGTCTGTCATGATTTTTGATACCTGGGGAGGAGTGCTCACGCCAAGGGATTATAAAGATTTTTCGCTTCACTATATGCATAAAATTGTGGATGGTCTGATTAGAGAGCATGACAGCAGAACTGTGCCAGTGACATTGTTTACTAAAAATGGTGGAATGTGGCTTGAAAGTATTGCTGCAACTGGGTGTGATGCAATCGGGCTTGACTGGACCATCGATATTGAAGATGCCAAATCCCGGGTTGGAGATAAAGTGGCTTTGCAAGGGAATATGGACCCTTCAATACTTTATTCATCTCCTGAACGTATCCGTGACGAAGTTGCCAGAATATTGTCCGGATTTGGCTATGACAAGTCTGGTCATGTATTTAATTTAGGCCACGGTATTCATCTTGATGTGCCACCGGAAAATGCCGGAAGTTTCATTGATGCTGTTCACGATTTATCCCGTGTATATCACCAATAACAGATGTTAATAAGGGCTGATGATTTTCAGCCCTTTGTCTTCATTATCTGGTCAGCCAGCGTAAAGGATTCTGTGCACGGCTGTTACGTCTGACTTCAAAATATAAAGAAGGCTGAGATTGGCCACCGGTATCGCCGGCAAGAGCAATGGTTTCTCCTGCCAGAACTTTGTCGCCTTCTTTTTTCAGTAAAGACTGATTAAATCCATAGAGTGTCATATCTCCTTTGCCGTGATCCAATAATATCACCAGTCCATAGCCTCGAAGATACTCAGAGAAAACAACTCTTCCGGCGTACACGGCTTTTACGGGTTGGCCGTAATTCGCAGCAATAACAATGCCTTTCCAGTTTATCTGTCCTGTTTGATGACTACCGAAGCTATGTAAAATTTTCCCCTTTAATGGCCAGGGAAGTTTTCCCCTTTGTTTGGCTATGCCATTCATTAAAACAGAATTTCGTTTTACGGCCTTTGCTATTTCGGCCTTGAGGCGCGATTCGTTTCTTTGTAATTCAGCAAGATAGACTTTGTCACTGGAAATATTCGAGCGAATTTTTTTCACTGTCGTTTTACGTCGTGTCTGAACTTTGTTCAGATTGTCTCGTTTATATGTCTGTTCATTAAGCAGGGACTGAATTTGTTTTTTTTTCCCGGGTCAGCTTTTCTTCATTGCTTTTCAGTTGCTGTGATGTCTTTTCCAGTTGCTCGATGACATCTGCTCTTGCTTTTGCTAGATGCTGAAAATATTGACTGATCCTATCTTCATCGCTGTTATCTCTCAGTAAGTTTTCTGCAGAATGGCTGTGCTGAGTAACATAGTAGGTATGGATAAGTTGTTTAAGTTTGTTTGATTGTTGGTTCTTTTGTTGTTCTAATTCGGAAATTTTTGATTCTAATCTTTTTATATTAGCCGTTGATGTTGCCAGTTTTCGTTTGGTTTGCTTAATCTCTTTTTCCAGTGACGTAATATTTAGTTCTTGTTTTTTTAACTCACTCTGCAATTTATCCAGTTTATTATTTTGTCGTTTCAATGTGCTTTTCTGGCGGGAAATTTCATTTGAAACGCCTTTTAATTCTTGTTTACTGGCCGCGTATGCTGAAGGAATTGCTGTGCAGCTGAGAATAATGGAAACAGAAAGAATTAATGATAAAGATAATTTATTTTTCATTATTAGAGGCTTATGTCTATGGATTTCAGTCTTGCCTAAAATTTAATTTGACCATCAGTATACAGAAAGCGATCTCAACAACGATATGGAAACAGAAAAAATCGCGATGTTCTTACATAAAACAATAAAAAGCTCCGAATGACGGAGCTTTTTATCTTAATTACATGATATCAGATAATTGCTGGCTTTTTAGAAAAGAACCTCGCCAGACATTTCATCTGGGATTTCCATATCGGTAAGAGCCAGCATAGTTGGTGCTAAGTCTGAAAGTTTTCCGTTCTCTTTCAGTTTGATGTCTTTATTACCAACGTAGATCAATGGTACCGGCAGGTTGGTATGCGCGGTATGAGTGCCACCCGTTTCGGGATTTACCATCATTTCTGCATTCCCGTGGTCGGCTGTGATAAGCAATTGTCCATCGACTTTTTTAATGGCTTCAACGATTCTGCCAACACATGAATCTACCGCTTCACAGGCTTTTACTGCAGCTTCATAAACACCCGTGTGACCAACCATATCACCGTTTGGATAGTTACAGATAATCGCATCGTATTTACCTGATTCGATTGCAGCCACCAGTTTATCGGTTAGTTCACCTGAGCTCATTTCAGGTTGCAGATCGTAAGTGGCAACTTTTGGAGAGGCTACTATCTGACGGTCTTCTCCTTCAAACTCAGTTTCTACACCACCGTTAAAGAAGAAAGTGACGTGGGCGTATTTTTCGGTCTCGGAAATTCGTAGCTGAGTTTTTCCTGCTTTTGCCAGCCATTCACCATAGGTATTGTCCAGAGAAGCTGGTGGAAATGCACATTGCAGAGGGATGTCAGCAGCATATTGGGTCAGCATAACAAAATCAATAGCCGGGAATTTAGCACGTGTAAATCCATCGAATGCCGGAACGAATGTTCTGGTGATTTCTCTGGCACGGTCCGCTCGGTAGTTCATGAAAATCAATGCATCGCCATCTTCCATGGCAGAAGAGTCCTGACCCTCAGGCTGAATGATGGTGGCTTTCACAAATTCATCATTTTCATCACGGCCGTAAGCGGCTTCAAGACCGGCAACGGCTGAGTCAAACGTGTGTGACCCTTTTGCCTGTGTGATGAGATCATAGGCTTCCTGAACACGCTCCCAGTTGTTATCACGGTCCATTGCGTAATAACGACCGACCAGAGATGCAATGCGACCTTTACCCAACTTGGCAAACAGCTCATCAAAACGTTTTAGTGAGCCTTCTGCACTGCGTGGTGGTGTATCACGGCCATCAAGAAAACAGTGTAAGAAGATTTTCTCAGCACCTCGGGCTGCTGCCATTTCGACTGCTGCATAGATATGATCTTCATGAGAGTGCACACCACCCGGAGACATCAGCCCCATAATATGGATGGCTTTTCCGGCAGAAATCGCTTTATCCATTGCATTTGCAATCGCTGAATTTTTCTGGAATTCACCGTCTTCAATTGCTTTGGTTATACGAGTTAAATCCTGATATACCACCCGGCCTGCGCCAATGTTTGTATGACCTACTTCTGAGTTACCCATTTGACCATCAGGTAAACCAACATCAAGTCCTGAAGCGGAAATCAGTGTGTTTGGGTTATTCGCTACTAAGCCGTCCAGTACCGGAGTATTTGCATTATTGATTGCGTTGTTATTGTTATCCTTACGGTGACCCCACCCGTCCAGGATCACTAAAGCCATTGGCTTCTTCGCTGACATAGTTAGACCTCGTCAAATTTTAAGTAACTGAAAAATGAAACTAGAGTAATTTTACTACACTTTATATTGTATCTAGAAGATTAAGATCAATGATTATTCCTATCAATAAGAATAAGTAAAACCTATCATCATTTTTGGTCAGAGTATTGTTGTTAGTATACCAAAGTACCTGTTCCGATGACGGCCACAATGGCTCCGGCCCAGGCATATCGGTTGGGTGTCTGTCCACTGTAAAACCACAGTATAGGTAACAGCATGATAGGTGTGGTTGATGAGAGTAAAGCAACCATCCCGACATTCCCATCTTTCAGGGCATAAAGAATCAGAGTCATACCCAGGACCATGGCCAGAAATGCATTTAAAAAGGTAATAGAGAATACTCTTAATGTGATTGAGCGGTGGCCTCTTGCTATTCGGGATCGGCTCAGAAAAAGGAGCATGTGAGCAGAAAAAGCCGCGATCATCCTGAGTGCCGAAGCCGCGATGGGATCGACACTGGTGATCATGACGGGCTTGGCTATGATCCCGCCTAAAGCCTGGCATAATGCCGCAACCAGCCCGAGGATAACCCCCAGCCATAGGCTACCAGATAGAGCATCCAGTTTGTGTTCAGCGCCTTTTTTGCGAAAGAATATGGCGGTTACGACACCGGAAAAAACAAGGACAGCCCCCAATAGCTCCTTGCTGGTCATCGTTTCGTTAAAGAGAAAGTATCCGATAACGGCAGAAAAAACGGCATGGCAGGAAAATAACAGTCCTGCCTGTCTGGGTCCCATGCGGTTAAAGCAGGCAAACAGAGCGGTATCTCCGATGAAAATACCGATGAAGCCGGAGAGCATCATCGGGAAAATATTCTCGCCGGAGATGGTGCTCCATCCTCCGCTAATCCAGGCGATGAATGTCAGTGTTATGGAAGTGCATCCCATTCGCCATCGGCTATAAGAAAAGGTACCTAAATATTTGGCTGGTTCGACAGATAATATACTACCTACTGCCCATAAAAAGGCAGCCGCCAAAGCCAACCATTCATAACCCACGCACAGTTCCTTCTGTAAATTTCTATTTTGTGAAGAAAACTATGCACTAAAGGGCGGATAAAACAAAGGAATTTATTCTTAAAAAATTATCCAGGATGCTGAGTAAACAATTAGCAACCCGACAACACCCATGATAATTCCCATTTTAGCCATGTCTTTACTATCAATCAGCCCGGTTGAATAAGCCAGTGAATTGGGTGGTGTAGATACTGGTAAAATCATACCCAGAGAAGCGGAAAAGGCGACAACAACGAGCAGTCCCTGTAATCCACCGACACTGTGGAGGCTGGTCATTGAAGTCCCAATCGCTGCAGCGATGGGCATGAGCAGGTTTGCTGTTGCGGTATTGGACATAAAATTCGCCATGAGCCAGCAAACAATGGATAACGTGATAACAACAAGCATTGGTGCCAGACTTTCGTAGTGAATCGCATTCGCCATGGCGGATGCCAGTCCGGTTTTTTCCAGCCCGATACCAATCGCGATACCACCAGCAACCAGCCATAGCACATCCCAGTTAATTTGTTTGAGTTCTTCTTTTCCCATAATTCCGGTTAAGGTGAAAATAGCAAGTGGAATAATAGAAACAACATAAGTATTCATACCATGCAGAGATGTTGTCATCCAGAGAATGATGGTCAGGGCAAAAGTAACGTAAACCGTCATTGCTCGCCAGCTTTTACGGAACCCCCCGGATAAATTTAAGGTGATGCTTTTCTCTTGTGATGGAAACAGTTTCTGAAGCAGGAACCAGGCAATAGTGAGCTGAATGAGCACGAAAGGTAATCCCATCATCATCCAGCTTAAGAAACTAATGCTGTTTTCTCCGGTAAGATATTGAAGTGCAATAGCATTTGGCGGTGTACCAATTGGTGTGGCAATCCCCCCGGTATTTGCTGCGATAGGAATGCATAGTACCAACGCTTTAATGCCTTTATCTTCCCTGCTGGTGGAGGCAATAATAGGGCCCAATAAAGCCAGCATCATCACCGTTGTTGCGGTGTTGGACATAAACATAGAGAAGCAGGCGGTAATTACCATCAAACCAAGCATAATAAATTTAGGCTGATGACCGAATGGTTTGAGAAGAACCCGGGCCAGGTTGTTATCCAATTCGTATTTGGTGGCGGCAATCGCGAGAGCAAACCCACCCATAAACAAAATAATAATGGGAGATGAGAACGCCCCTAAAATGTCCTTGTAGTTAATGAGCTCCCCAAACCGGTGTCCTTCCGGAAGACTTCGGAACCAATGGAGCCCCTTGTTAGATATCATGATCAATTCTAAGGCGATGATCAGTATCGATGTAGCAAATACCGGTACCGGTTCTAACACCCAAAGTAATGCAGCTAACAAAAAAATAGCCAGTAACCGATGTTGTATTAATGTTAGTTCAGGGATAGGAATACTATCCATCGGCATTGATAAAAGGATGAGGGGAGGGAGAAAACAAAGGATAAGCTTGATAAGCTGTTGTGCTGATATTTTTGGCATTACCTACACTCTCATTCTGAAATTATTATATGTAAATCTAACGTGAGTATTGGTATTTGTATTGGGGTACCGTTTATTTTTGAGAGTTCGGTGATTATTTTTATTTATTATGTATTTTCCTGGCTAATTGGAATGATGAATAAAAGTGGCCTTTGAATCAGTAAGGCCACCAAAAGGCCGATTATGAGATTTTATGGGCGTAAGGTGTCCCCATTATTGTTGGTCTTTCAATATTCATCGTGTCATCGAAACGAATTTGTTCTTTGGCAAATAAATTAATTACGGTTGAACCTAACTTAAAGCGCCCCATTTCTTCCCCTTTTTTAAGATGAACTGCTTTGTGGCCTTCCCGAGGGTAGTGCCAGCGATGAATGACGTTTCCGGTCGGTGGTGTTATTGTCCCTGCCCAGGTGACTTCAATACTGCCAACAATAGTTGCACCGACAAGGATCTGAGCCATTGGTCCAAATGGTGTATCAAAGATACAGACAACACGTTCATTTCGGGCAAATAAGTTAGGTACGTTTTTTGCCGTCAGCGGGTTAACGGAAAACAGATCACCCGGAACATAAATCATTTCCCTGAGGGTACCATCGCAGGGCATGTGAACCCGGTGATAGTCTCTTGGGGACAGATAAATGGTTGCGAATCCGCCATCATTAAAGCAGCAGGCAAGTTTTTCGTCGCCGCCCAGCAATTCAAGCGCGGTGTAGGTATGCCCTTTAGCCTGTATTAGAGAACCATCGATGATGGGGCCAAACTGACTGACTGCACCATCAGCCGGATGAACCAGTATGTCTTCCCCCTGTGTTATTGGTCTGGCATTATTTTTCAGTTCACGGGTGAAAAAATCATTGAAGGTCGAATAGGATGCGGGGTTCGGATTACTGGCTTCATGCATATCAACTTTATACTGTTTAATAAACATTTTAATAATAGCCGTTGTCAGTTTACCTGCTTTTGCTGCGGCTAATTTTCCGACAAAACGGGTCAGAGCATGCTTTGGAAGCCAGTATTGCAAGCCAATTTTTAATTTATCCATAGTCATTAAGTCCAAATTACCATTAATGTTGTTACCCGGAATCTTGTTTGATTGAAAGACTCGTCTTCCCGTAGGATTATCAACTCAAAAGTTTGGCAGAATTTACTTGTTTAAGGTACAAATTACAAATCCTGCTTCTTATTTTTGGAGTATTGCCTATTCGCTTTGTTTTCGGTCATACTGTCCAGTATGCGATGATAATTTTCAAAACGAATTTCATTAATTTCCCCTTTTTCGACGGCTTCCCGGATGATACAGCCCGGATCATCCAGATGTTTGCAGTCTCTGAATTTACATCCGTTTAAGTAAGGTCTGAATTCAATAAATGAACGGGTAATTTCTTCTGGTGTTAAATGCCAGAGCCCAAATTCCCGAACCCCCGGCGAATCAATCAGATCCCCACCGGTCGGTAGGTGATACAACTTCGCCGCTGTCGTTGTATGTTGACCAAGTCCGGATGTTTTAGATATTTCACCTTCTTCTATTTCTTCCTCTGAATCAGGCAATATGGCATTGACCAGACTGGATTTCCCAACGCCTGATTGTCCGACAAAAACATTGACCTTATCTTTCAGAAGCGATTCCAGCTCTTCAATACCCTCTTTGGTTTCTCTGCTGATAAAAAGTATTTGGTAACCAAGTTTTGTATAGATATCAAACCATTTCTGAAATTGTTCTCTTTCTGTTCTATCAAGTAGATCGATTTTATTAAGCACAAGTAGGGGTTTGATGTCCAACAGCTCAGAAACAATCAAATATCGGTCAATAATATTAAGTGATAATTCTGGAATAACTGAGGATACGATGAGCATTTGATCAACATTCGCAGCAACAGGCTTTAGACCATCATAGTAATCCGGGCGGGTTAAAACAGAACGTCGTGGTTCCACCGCTTCGACAACACCTGAAATACCAGCCATTGCTTCAATACCGGCGCGCCAGACGACTTTATCACCGGAGACGAGGGTTTCAATGCTCCGTCTTAAATTACAACGGTGGACAGTTCCCGTCGCGGTGTCTTCTATATCTGCGTGTTGTCCGAACCGGGTTATGACTAATCCGGTTTGAGTATTACCCAGCATTTCATCGTCCCATTCGGGAGTCTGATCCTGCTTCAACCGTTTACTCTGATTATGCCTGACTCGGCGGGCCTGACCTTTTGTCAGTTTTTTTCTCTTTGCCACTATAAAAATCTTTTAAAATGAATTATCGAAAATAAACGATACATCACTGTTGTGTATTTGATGCGCCAGTGTACCAGAGGTATCTTGTTTATAGAAATTTGCGGTATAGTACCGTGTTTATTTTTAAAGTATAGGTAAGCTCATGTCTTCTAACGATCAAAATCTTATCTGGATCGATTTAGAAATGACGGGATTAGACCCGGAAATTCATAAAATCATTGAGATAGCAACAATAGTCACAGATAGTGAATTAAACATTCTTGCCGAGGGACCGGTATTAGCCGTTTCTCAGCCAGAAGAAGAACTTACTAAAATGGATGAATGGTGTACAACTACTCATACAAACAGTGGTTTGGTATCCAGAGTCAGGGAAAGTCGGATCAACGAAGATGATGCCGTTAAGCAAACTCTGGCGTTTTTAAGTCGCTGGGTGCCAAAAGGAAAATCACCTATCTGTGGAAATAGTATCGGTCAGGATCGTCGTTTTTTGGTGAAATATATGCCAGAGCTTGAGAGTTATTTTCACTATCGTTATCTGGATGTCAGTACTATCAAAGAACTTACCCGGCGTTGGAATCCGAGTATTCTTGCCGGATTTTCTAAACAGGGAAGCCATTTGGCTCTGGATGATATTCGGGAATCGATCGCTGAATTACGCTACTACCGGAAAACAATATTTAAAATATAGTGAGAAGAATTGCTGCTTTTTTCTCTGTTACGGGCGTTATGGTTAATTTTGATTACTTTTTATTCTAACAAATAAAAAAATGCATTTTTTTTTAAGAAAAACTTGCATCACACAAAAATGCTCTTATAATTCGCAGCCCTAAACGGTACAAAGCAAATGCAACGTATCATGCGACACTAGCTCAGTTGGTAGAGCGCAACCTTGCCAAGGTTGAGGTCACGAGTTCGAACCTCGTGTGTCGCTCCAGTTTAAAAGAAGTAAGGTTATATTAGCCGTACTTACATGGACGCGGGGTGGAGCAGCTTGGTAGCTCGTCGGGCTCATAACCCGAAGGTCGTTGGTTCAAATCCGGCCCCCGCAACCAATTTAACAACATGAAAATTCATGTTCGTTCAAATGCGACACTAGCTCAGTTGGTAGAGCGCAACCTTGCCAAGGTTGAGGTCACGAGTTCGAACCTCGTGTGTCGCTCCAGTTTAAAAGAAGTAAGGTTATATTAGCCGTACTTACATGGACGCGGGGTGGAGCAGCTTGGTAGCTCGTCGGGCTCATAACCCGAAGGTCGTTGGTTCAAATCCGGCCCCCGCAACCAATTTAACAACATGAAAATTCATGTTCGTTCAAATGCGACACTAGCTCAGTTGGTAGAGCGCAACCTTGCCAAGGTTGAGGTCACGAGTTCGAACCTCGTGTGTCGCTCCAGTTTAAAAGAAGTAAGGTTATATTAGCCGTACTTACATGGACGCGGGGTGGAGCAGCTTGGTAGCTCGTCGGGCTCATAACCCGAAGGTCGTTGGTTCAAATCCAGCCCCCGCAACCAATTCAATGCTCTTTCTGTAATGCTGAGAAGCATCATTTCATTTGTTATTAACGGGTTTCGAGTTAATATCTCTGCTATTTTACCGGATGTCATATATTCACACCAGATATGTGATTTTTTCTGTGTTTCAGCCACATATTAAATAATTAGTTCACAGAGTTATCCACAAACTTGGTTTTGTGGATAACTCTGTTGTTAATCTGTAATTTTCTCATCTGAGTAAGAAAAAAGTAAAAGATCTTGCAAAATTAGCAGTTCATAGTGATATATGCTTTTACATTTTAACCTTTTGTTTTTATTGATTTTTTATTTATTTGGCTGATGATCGAAAGAGCGTTTTTTTGATCTTGACTTATGAATAAATTGATCGTAGTCAAGGCAATCATATGTGACTAACTTTCTTTATTTCACATGAATATGTCATATGCTGAAAGCTTTTCCACACATCAATTATTTTAAGTAAAAAATCAAATTGCAAACTAAAATCCCATAATTAAGCATCTCTGGGGATTCCTTTTTCAATAATTCTGATCAGTCGGGCATGTTGCCTTGACTGAGTATGATTTTTTCCTTCATGCTGTTTTAAAGCCCAGTCAATATGGACATCGAGAAGGGAAGAAAATCCTTTTTTTGCTTTCAGTGCTTTAACTATCTTAGTTGAAAATGGTGCATTTCCCATTGCAATACTAATGTTTCTCAACCATTGTTCATAACCAATTCTTCTTATCGGTGATCCCTCCAGATTTTTCAGGAACGTATGTTCATCCCAGGAAAATAAGGTAATTAATTCGGGATAATTAAAAACCGGGCGGCGTTCAAAGTCATTTTGCCGGGTTAATGGTGCATTTCGATTCCACGGACAAACCAGTTGGCAGTCATCACATCCGTAAATCCGATTCCCCATTGCTTTTCTGTATTCTTCCGGTATGACCCCTGAGTATTCGATAGTAAGGTAGGAGATGCATTTTCTTGAATCTATAATGCCTTCTGAAAGGATGGCATTAGTGGGGCATGAGGTAATACAGGCTTTACAACTTCCGCACTGTTCGGTTCCGGGAGAATCAGTAGGTAGTGGTATATCCACAAGCAGTTCCCCCAGAAAAAACCAGGAGCCTACATCTTTGTCGAGAAGAAGGGAGTGTTTTCCCCTCCAGCCCAGTCCTGCTTTCTCAGCAAGAGGGCGCTCCAGAATCGGCGCTGAGTCAACAAAAGGTCTGAATTGAAGTTCATTAACTTCAGCCAGGATTTTATTTCCTAATTTTTTAAGCTGGTTTCTGACAACTTTATGGTAATCCCTTCCTACAGCATAGCGACTGATATAACCAAGTTCCGGGTTATTTAGTGTTGAGGCAAATTCGGCATTCACCGGCAAATAATGCATACGGGCACTAATTACCCGGATTGTTCCCGGTAGCAGTTCGTCTGGGCGTGCTCTCATCATGCCATGCCGGGCCATCCAGTCCATATCACCATGGTACCCGGCATCCAGCCATCTCTGGAGTTCTTTTTCATGTTTACTAAGATCCACATCGGTGATTCCGACTTTATCGAAACCGAGCTCTTTTGCCCAAATTTTGATTTTGTTTGCGAGTTCTTGATAATCCATAAGGGATCTTAGGTAGTATACAGGGGCGCGATTTTAACGGATCTTAAGTGTAGGATCTAGGATGAAAAAGGTAAAATGATCCTTTGTATGTTGATCCGAATGGTACAATTTGGGGGTTATAAGCTTATGTGCTTGTGTCTTAAATCGATCCCAGTTTACTATTTGATTTTTGAATTTGTGTATGTCGTTATTTGTCAGAGAAATTGTTCATTATGAAAAAATCTTTCCGTTTAAAAAATGAAACTGAAACCATCAAATTAGGTCAGATTATTGCTGGACTTTGTTTCAGGCAGACAACGATTTATCTTCATGGTGATTTAGGCGCCGGAAAGACAACCTTCAGCAGAGGATTCATTCGTTCTTTAGGTCACGATGGAAATGTAAAAAGTCCGACATATACCTTAGTTGAACCATATGATCTGAAAGATTGGCACGTTTATCATTTTGATTTATACCGGCTGGCTGATCCTGAAGAATTAGAATTCATGGGAATTCGGGATTATTTTACTCCTGACGCGATTTGTTTGGTTGAATGGCCGGAAAAAGGGCGAGATTTGTTACCAGTGTGTGACCTTAGCGTTGATATCCGTTACGATGGGGAACAACGAATTGCCGAGTTGTCCGGAAATTCTGAATATGGGAACCAATTATTGAGTCAGTTAGAGTTATGAATTTCTTTAAATGCTTTGGAATAAAATGCCAGGTTGTATGTTGTTGGGTGTTATTGACAGGGCTTATGGTGAGTTCTGCCGTATACGCAAATGCATTAAAGAGTTTTAGAGTATGGCCGTCACCGGATGAAACCCGAGTGGTAATGGATCTCTCTTCGGAAGCTCATTTTACCTATTTTACCCTTTCGAATCCGGCTCGTCTGGTGGTTGACTTAAAAGATACAACAATCCGGACTAAGCTGCCGGTGTTCGTTCGTAAAAGTCCTGTGTTGAAAAAAATAAGAAGGAGTTCGGCTCCGGAAAAAGGCACGTACCGGTTAGTTTTTGAATTAAAGAAGAAGATTTCACCGGAGTTGTTTACGCTGGCTCCGACACCAAAAGGAGAGTACGGACATCGTTTGGTTGTTGACCTACCTCATGGGAGTACCGTACATAAGCAAAAAGCCTCTTCCGCAAATACCAGTAAAAATCATTTAATACCACCGAAAACAATCGCAAGAGATGTCTCTCAGTTTTACGGTACAAAGGATATCGTTGTTGCTATTGACGCGGGACATGGGGGGGAAGATCCCGGTTCAATCGGGCCCGGTGGGCATTATGAGAAAAATGTCACCATAAGTATTGCCAAAAAAGTGAAAGCTTTGATTGATGCAATTCCAGGGATGAAAGCCGTGCTTACCCGTCGTGGTGATTATTTTGTGAATTTGAACAGACGATCAGAAATTGCCCGTAAAAATAAGGCCCACTTACTGATTTCGATTCACGCGGATGCATTTAGAACCCCTCAACCAAGAGGGGCTTCTGTTTTTGTTCTGAATACCCGCCGGGCGAATACTGAAATTGCAAAGTGGGTTGAAGATCATGAACGGCAGTCAGAATTGCTTGGTGGTGCCGGTCAGGTGTTGGCAAAAAACAGCAATGATAAAAATGTCAGTCAGACATTGCTGGATTTACAATTTAGCCATTCGCAAAAAGAAGGGTATACGCTCGCAACCGATATTATTCACCAGCTGCGGCGGGTGGTTCACATGCATCGTAGTAAGCCGGTTAATGCCAGTCTGGCGGTATTGAAGTCACCAGATATTCCATCGGTGCTTGTGGAAACCGGGTTTATTTCTAACCCGACGGAAGAAAAGTTATTATTTCAGCGGACTCATCAGGATAAAATTGCACAAGCCTTATCCAAAGCCATTGTAGAATATTTTAATGACAATCCTCCGGAAGGAACATTGTTTGCGAGTCGGAAAAAGGCGAAGAAACATAAGGTTCATTCCGGAGAATTTCTTTCTCTGATAGCTAAAAAATATGGTGTTTCCGTCAAACAGTTAATGGTTGCTAATCATTTGAAATCGACCAGCTTACGAGTGGGACAGATTTTGGTTATACCTGGTAATAATGCTGCGGTTAGTTTGTCCGCTGTAAAAAGTCAGAATCCGGTTGAAACCAGGACCATTACTCACAAGGTTGCCAGAGGTGAGTATTTAGGGCGGATTGCGGATAAATACAAAGTATCTGTTGCAGCTATTAAACGGGAAAATCATTTGTCTTCAAATACCTTAAGGGTTGGGCAGAGATTAAAAATAACCGTAACGCTTAAAGACAAACCAGTGAGAAAGCATAAAGTTCACCGTGGAGAATACCTGGGTAAAATCGCCAGTTATTACCGGGTGAGTATCGATAACTTGCGCCGCGTAAACCAATTGAAATCGGATTCTCTCCGGGTTGGACAAATTTTAATAATTCCAAATAGGTAGGCCTCAGATGGCAATAGAAATACTTCCGGCACGGTTAGCAAACCAGATAGCCGCTGGTGAGGTGGTTGAAAGGCCTGCATCTGTCGTGAAGGAATTAGTGGAGAATAGTCTTGATTCCGGAGCAACCCGAATTGATGTTGATATAGAGAAAGGAGGCGCAAAGTTAATCCGGGTCAGAGATAATGGACAAGGTATCCCTAAAGATGACTTAACTCTGGCTCTGAGCCGTCATGCGACATCCAAAATCCATACTCTGGATGATTTAGAAGCCATTGTTAGCCTTGGGTTTCGCGGAGAAGCTCTGGCCAGTATCAGTTCGGTATCCCGGTTATCTTTGACTTCTCGTCCCGCAGTTCAGGAAGAAGCCTGGCTGGCATATAGTGAAGGGCGGGATATGGCGGTAAAACTGCAACCGGCGGCTCATCCGGTCGGAACGACAGTAGAAGTTCTTGACTTATTTTTTAATACCCCGGCCCGCAGGAAATTTTTACGTACGGAAAAAACAGAATTTACCCATATTGATGAGCTACTGAAGCGTATTGCATTAAGCCGGTTTGATGTTTCGATTACCTTAAAGCACAACGGAAAAATAGTTCGTCAGTACCGGTCCGGACAATCGGTTGCACAAAAAGAAAAACGTTTAGCCGCAGTATGTGGTAGCAGTTTTGTAAAGCACATGCTGCATATCGAGCTGGAACATAATGGGTTAATGATTTCTGGCTGGATAACGACACCGGAAGGAGCCCGATCCCAAAGTGATCTTCAGTATTGTTATGTGAATGGCCGTATGATGAAAGATAAATTGATCAATCATGCGATCCGACAAAGTTACGAAGCGAGTTTGTCTCCTGAGCAATATGCGGCATTTGTATTATTTATTGGGATCGATCCTCATCAGGTTGACGTGAACGTTCATCCGGCAAAACATGAAGTACGATTTCATCAGGCAAGGCTGGTTCATGATTTCATTTATCAGGCGGTTGCCGGCGCACTGGCTGAGAGTCAGTATGTGGATGCTCCAATGCTTAGTGAGTCTGCTTTTCACTATGAAAATCAATCAGATTCAACGAATGTTTTATCTGACATGCTCAATAAATCAGAGAAATCGTTTAATAATATTCCATCTTATCCGGGATGTGTGGATTATGATTCCGAACATACCCGAGAGAAGAGCCAGGAGAAAAAGACGGTTATTTCTCATTCAAACGATTTGATCAGAAATACTTCCGGAAAATATGGTACGTCTTCTCCGTCAAAAAAAGAAGTTGCGGCTTATTCACAACTAATGGAAACCCCGGTTAAACCGTCACTTATGTCTGATAACCAGGCAGAGGTTCCTGACAAAGAGAATTGTGTTGATGTTATTGCTCCGACAAAGTTGGGTAAAGCAATCGCCGTGATTAAGGATCAATATTTGCTGATGACAGAAGACAGCCATTGTTTTCTTTTGTCACTGGAGCAGGCTAATTTGTTGAAACTACAAAAACAACTGGACCCAACGCGTGTTGGCTTGAAAACCCAGCCATTGTTGGTTCCGTTAAGTATTAAGCTTGAAAAAAATTGGTCTTCCGATATAAATCAATGGATTTCTGTTTTGGCTGAATTGGGGATTCAGGTTTCAGTTCGAAAACAGGAAAACCTTGTTGTGATGAGTGTTCCTCAGCCTTTGCGGAAACAAAATTTACAAAAATTAATATCAGATCTGTTATCTTACGCGTCCCGGTACCTGGAGCCTGATAATCCGGAAAGCCTGATTACCGTTGTTGATTGGCTGGCTGGATATATCCAGCGATCGGATAGTAAATCCGGCTATACTTTATCAGAAGCCATTCAGCTTATTTCTGAACTGGAACATTTATGGCAGAATCAGTTGCCATTAGATAGTAGAAGTCTGGTTCAGCCGGTTGATTTTTCTCTAACAATTAAAGCTTTGCATTCATGAAAACAGAACTCCCTTTAGCCTTATTTTTAATGGGACCGACAGCTTCGGGCAAAACAGATTTAGCCATACGGTTAAGGCAGGCTTTCCCTGTTGAAATTATTAGTGTGGATTCCGCTCTGATTTACCGGGGTATGGATATTGGAACGGCTAAGCCAACGGCAGACGAATTGTCTCTTGCTCCTCACCGTTTGATTGATATTTTGGATCCGGAGGAGTCTTACTCCGCGGCCGATTTCAGACAGGATGCGCTGGATCAAATGAAGGCAATTACTAAAGAAGGCAAAATACCACTGCTTGTGGGTGGAACAATGCTGTATTTTAAAGCATTATTGGAAGGTCTTTCTCCATTACCAGCGGCAGATCCCAAAATAAGGCAACAAATTGAGCAAGAAGCATTGACTCTTGGGTGGAAAGTTTTGCACGATCAATTAAAAGAGATTGATCCTGTTTCGGCAGAGAGAATTCACCCTAATGATCCACAAAGATTGTCCAGGGCATTGGAAATTTATCGAATTTCAGGTAAAACTTTAACAGAGTTAACTGAAACAAAAGGCGAACGTATTCCATTTAATGTGAAGCAGTTTGCTATAGCCCCCAAGGATAGGGCAGAACTACATCGTCGTATTGAACTCAGATTTTCAAAAATGATGGATGCCGGATTTGAAGATGAGGTAAGGCAGTTGTATGCAAGGGGAGATCTCCATCAGGATTTACCATCAATACGCTGTGTCGGGTATCGGCAGATGTGGGATTATTTAGATGGGAATGGGACACTCGATGAAGCGGTTTTCCGTGGAGTGTGTGCTACCCGTCAATTGGCCAAGAGACAAATCACTTGGTTAAGAAGTTGGAGTGATTTGACTTGGCTGGATAGCGAGAACATTGATCAAGCGTTTGAGATAATTGCAAATACCATAGCATCTTAACTCATTCGCTGTGTATAATGTGATCGCTTTTGCGTGAAATACTCTGTAATGGATCTGTTATTTGAATTTTGGTTAGCTAACCTTCATAACAGATTTAATCGGGTATATTTTCTCAATTTAGCTCAGATGCAAAAGCCGCACATGCTTAGTGCACCGATAGCTAAATAATTATACAAATACAAAATAAGGAAAATAAAAATGGCTAAGGGGCAATCTCTACAAGATCCATTCTTAAATGCACTACGTCGCGAGCGTATCCCTGTATCTATTTATCTTGTTAACGGAATTAAGTTACAAGGCCAGATTGAATCATTTGATCAGTTTGTGATCCTATTAAAAAATACAGTTAACCAAATGGTTTACAAGCATGCAATTTCAACAGTGGTTCCTGCAAGAGCAGTAAGCCATCACAATGCTGAAAGACCTGCATCAGAACGTCCTTCAGATAAAGAAGAATAATTCTGTATTAATAACAATAAGTAAGGAGTTGATTGCTTGTTTGACCGTTACGAAGCCGGCGAGCGAGCCGTACTTGTTCATATCAACTTTACGCAAGAGGGTGAGTGGGAAGATCTCCGGGAGTGTGAGATGCTGGTTTCTTCTGCCGGTGTCGAAACTCTTCAGGTGATCACTGGCAGTCGCCAGTCTCCTCATCCTAAGTATTATGTCGGTGAGGGTAAAGCTCAGGAGATTGCTCAGGCTGTTCACTGTGAAGAGGCCGATGTTGTGATCTTTAATCATGCCCTTTCTCCTGCCCAGGAACGCAACCTAGAAATGTTGTGTCAATGTCGAGTGATTGATCGGACCGGATTGATCTTAGATATTTTTGCTCAGCGAGCAAGAACTCACGAAGGTAAATTACAGGTAGAGCTGGCGCAATTGCGTCATTTGTCTACCCGTCTTGTTCGTGGATGGACGCACCTGGAGCGACAAAAAGGTGGGATTGGTCTTCGGGGGCCTGGGGAAACTCAGCTTGAAACCGACCGACGGTTATTGCGTGAAAGAATAAAAACGATTTTACGGCGTTTGGAAAAAGTATCAAAACAACGTGAGCAGGGACGAAGAGCAAGACATCGGGCCGAAATACCAACAGTGTCTTTAGTCGGCTATACAAACGCAGGTAAATCGACGCTATTTAATCGAATTACTGAAGCAGAGGTTTATGCGGCCGATCAGTTGTTTGCAACCTTGGATCCAACATTAAGAAAAATTGATCTTGATGAAGTTGGATCGGCTATCCTGGCCGATACGGTAGGTTTTATTCGTCATTTACCTCATGATCTTGTTGCTGCATTTAAAGCAACGTTACAAGAAACACAAGATGCTGACATTTTGTTACATGTTGTTGATGCCAGTGATGAGCGTTTTCGTGAGAACATTGATGCTGTTCAGGATGTTTTAATCGAAATTGAGGCAAATGAAGTCCCTTCATTAGTCGTCATGAATAAGATTGATAACATGGAGGGCAGAGCTCCTGCCATTGAAAGAGATGATGAAGGAGTTCCTCAACGAGTCTGGATTTCTGCGATGAAAGGAGTGGGTTTAGACCTGCTTTTTCAGGCATTAACTGAGCGTTTAGCAAGTAATATTGTTGAGTACACGTTAAGCTTACCACCTGAATTTCAGGGAAAATTACGCAGTTTATTTTATGAAATGCGCGTAATTCAACGGGAAGAGTATGATCAACAAGGCAATTTATTAATAAATGTTCGTATGCAACATGCGGATTGGTCTAGACTTGAAAAAAGAGTCGTAGCAGATTTACGTGACTTTATAGTTACTTAAAGGACTGCTACAGTATATCGTCATATCAAATGATGGAGATTACTGATGGCGTGGAATGAGCCTGGTAATAATGGTAACAATGATAACAATGGCCGCGATAACGACCCATGGGGCAACGGTAAGCGTGGAGGCCAAGATCAGGGACCACCAGATTTAGACGAAGTTTTTAATAAGCTGAGTCAGAAGCTGGGGGGGAAATTTGGCAAAAAAGGCGGGAAAATCCCTTCTTTTTCTGGAGGGAGTTCTATTGGCTTTGGTGTCATAATTGTCGTTGCAATAGTCATATGGTTTTTCTCCGGTTTCTATACCATTGGTGAAGCTGAACGTGGCGTTGTATTACGTTTAGGAAAATATGACCGTATTGTCGATCCCGGTTTGAACTGGCGAGCCAGATTTATCGATGATGTCACCGCGGTTAACGTTCAGGCCATTCGTTCGTTGAGAGCGACCGGTCTGATGTTGACGAAGGATGAGAATGTCGTCACTGTGGCAATGGATGTTCAGTATCGGGTTGCTGACCCTTATAAATATCTTTATCGGGTAACCAATGCAGATGACAGTCTTCGTCAGGCAACAGATTCTGCTTTGCGTGCTGTGATTGGTGATTCTCTGATGGACAGTATTCTTACCAGTGGCCGTCAGCAAATTCGTCAAAGTACTCAGGAAACACTAAATTCTATTATTGATAAGTACGATATGGGATTGATGGTTGTTGATGTTAACTTCCAGTCAGCTCGTCCGCCGGAACAGGTTAAGGATGCATTTGATGATGCTATTGCAGCCCGGGAGGATGAAGAACGCTTCATCCGGGAAGCGGAAGCTTATAAAAATGAAATTTTGCCCAAAGCGACAGGTCGTGCCGAACGGTTGAAAAAAGAAGCTCAGGGGTATAGTGAAAGAACTATCAACGAAGCTCTTGGTCAGGTTGCTCAGTTCGATAAATTGCTACCAGAGTATAAAGCGGCGCCGAAAGTTACCCGTGAGCGTTTGTACATTGATGCAATGGAACAGGTTTATGCAAGTACACCGAAAGTTCTGATTGATTCTAAATCCAGTGGTAATCTTCTTTATTTGCCAATTGATAAATTGGTTAAAGAAGGAAAACAACCGACAAAACAGGATTTAAAATCATCACCGCTTTATGATCATATCACCCTGGAATCTGATAAGAAAACGAAAGGGAGCTCTGACTCTCGCTCAACAGATTCATCAACATCACGTCAAGGGAGATACTAATAATGCGTAAATTAATTATCCCTGTTATTGTCCTGGGATTGATCGTTATACTGATGTCAATGTTTGTTATCCCTGAAGGTGAGCGTGGTATTGTTGTCCGTTTTGGCCGAATCCTTAAAGATGGTCAGGTTGCGAAAATTTATGAGCCTGGTTTGCATTTTAAAATGCCAATTTTTGATCGTGTAAAAACGTTAGAAGCCAGAATTCTGACAATGGACGGACGTTCTGACCGTTTCGTTACTTCAGAGAAAAAAGACGTTATTATTGACTCTTATGTCAAATGGCGTATTAAGGACTTTGATAAGTATTATCTTGCGACTGGTGGCGGTAATTCACTGACTGCTCAGGCGCTTTTGGAACGAAAAGTAACGGATGTACTGAGATCTGAAATTGGTTCAAGGGAAATTAAACAGATTGTTTCCGGACCAAGAAATGATGATGTGTTACCTGATAGTACGGATTCAGACGTTGTCACGACTGAAGCAGCAAAAGAAGCCTTGAAGATAGATGGTCAGCGTGATCAGATTATGGAAAATGTTTTGCTGAATACCAGAAAAAGTGCGATGAAAGACTTAGGTGTGTATGTTGTTGATTTCAGAATGAAGAAAATAAACCTTCCTGATGAGATTAGTGAATCTATCTATCGCCGTATGAGAGCTGAACGTGATTCTGTTGCCCGTAAACACCGTTCTCAGGGGCGTGAAAAAGCGGAAGTCATTAAAGCTCAGGCAGAGCTGGAAGTGGCAACGATTCTGGCTGAAGCGGATAAAACTGCCAGGGTTACACGTGGTACAGCTGACGCTAAAGCGGCAAAGATCTATTCAAAAGCATATAACAAAGATCCTGAATTTTTCTCATTCTTACGCTCACTCAAAGCGTATGAGAAATCATTTAATGGTCAGGGTGATGTTTTGGTGTTGGATCCAAATAGCGAATTCTTCCAGTATATGAAAGGAATGAAAGGCGCTACTGGGAAATAACTCAATATCTGTTTATTATGTAAGGCTCCGGTAAGGAGCCTTTTTTGTGTTCGTAAGTTCGTATATAGAACTCAGGTAAATTATTTTAGGAGGAAATGCATGGCACATTCAATTTGGCTGGCGTTTGGCTTGTTACTTATTGTTGAAGGTTTCGGCCCTTTTGTTGCGCCTGATAAATGGCGACAAACTGTGGCTCAGCTTGCGGGGCAGCCAAATAATCAATTAAGACGAATTGGTGGTTGTTTAGTCGTTGCCGGTATCATTATTAGTTATTTCTATCTTCGTTGATTCGCTATCGATCATTAGTAGTGTGGTGGTGGTGTTTCTTCAGAGGGATCGGCAAGGTTGGAGCTTGTCATCGATTTTAGTTTGCTGGTCATAAATTTCATTTGTTCTTGCATCCGGCTTAATTGAAGCTGTTGCTGTGCTAAAGCGTCGTTTAATGCCCCGATTGTTTGCTCCTGATAGGTGATTTTATATTCAAGGTCGTCAACTTTAGATTCCAGTTTTTCGATTAATGTCTTCACACTATTCCCCTTTTAAATTCCATGCCTCGGCAATACCTGATGATGATGCCGAAATTACCCGGCTTTTGCCATCAAAAGCAGCATCATACACGACCGCTCTTGGAGGTCGAGTGTCTTTTTTGGGCTGAACTTCGAAAGAAGCCAGCTTATCACCGGAAAGAGAGTTCCATATAATCAATTTACTTGATGGTGTGCCTGTCGCCAGTCTGGATCCATCATCAGAAAATCGTGCAGCAGAAAAAATCAGTTGACGGACAAAACTATGAAGGTGAGAAATTTCATGTCCAGTTTTCAAGTCCCATATTGTTCCGGAATTACCACCATCTGAAGTAAAAGCGAATTTACCATCTCTTTGTAAGGCGACTTTGACTATTCTTTGTTCATGAGAAAATTTTCGGATGATTTGTCCGGTTTTTGTATTCCATAAGTAGGCGTTGTAATCATTTCCACCAGTCAGAGCAAAGCGACCATTTGGAGATAAAGCAACGGAATTGACTTTTTCTCTGTGAGCAAGGAACTCAAGTCGTCTTCCAGTGACTAAGTCAAGGTATATTGCTTTTCGGTTTGATAAACCTAACAGGACCTGTTCTCCGTCATTTGAGATGTCAATATCTCTGATAATGCCGTCAGCGATTGACCAAAGACCTTTGGATTGAGACCAGGCAAGATCCCAGACTGCAAAGTTTGTCTGGCTTGCTGTAATGGCGTACCGGTCATTGTCTGAAATTTTTATCAGTGATACGGTAGATTTT
This sequence comes from Vibrio salinus, assembly GCF_021272385.1. GTDB lineage: Bacteria > Pseudomonadota > Gammaproteobacteria > Enterobacterales > Vibrionaceae > Vibrio > Vibrio salinus. The sequence continues at coordinate 31,258 of NZ_JAJSDZ010000007.1, read as the reverse complement.
TGTTTATCTAAAGAGCCTAAGTGAGCAAGCAGCTTATTCTCTTTGAGGTCCCACAAAACCAGTTGGTTTTCTTCTGAGAAAGTAAGAGCAAAGCGGGCATCCCGGCTCAGACCAAATGCTGTGGCGCCATTGGGTTCGATAAGCCATTTTTTTGCTGGTTTTGAGGATAAAAAACATCCATTTAACAACAAGCTGACAAAAAAAATCACGATATAAAGAGAAAATGGTCGCATCTGTAGTGATATCCATTTAGAGTGATCTGACACTCTTAGTTTATAACACATTCGGGGTTAACAATGTTTTACACATTGAACGTTATGTTTAAAATTATACCACGTGTGTGAAACGAGAAAGTTTGCCTAATATATTGGAGTAATTAATGAAATCATTGTTTAAAGTGTCTTTACTAGCTGCAACAGTCATGCTGGCTGCTGGTTGTCAGAAAGATAAAGCCGCAGAAACAGCTAAAACGGACGCACCTGCGGCAACTCAGGTTGCAAAAACCATCGAGTTTAAATCAGACGATGAAAAAGTGGCTTATGCAATTGGTGTTTCATTTGCTAATTATTTAAATTCCAGTTTAGAAAAACCAAAAGAGTTGGGTATTGACCTCGATAAAAAGATGGTTTTAAAAGGAATTGAACATGCATTTGCCAACAAGCAGGAACTGACAGACGAAGAAGCACACAAAGCGCTTGAAGGATTTGATAAACGTCTGACTGCATTAGCACAGGCAAAAGCAAAAGCAAAAGCTGAGGCGAATAAAAAAGCCGGTGATGAATTCCGGGCGAATTTCGAAAAACAGGAAGGCGTTAAGAAAACCAAGTCTGGCTTGCTTTATAAAGTATTGACTCCAGGAAAAGGGAAATCTCCTAAAGCGACCGATACCGTTGAAGTTCAATATAAAGGGACTTTAACTGACGGAACGAAATTTGATAGTTCTTATGATCGTGGAAAACCGGCTACTTTTCCTTTGAACAGGGTCATCCCTGGCTGGACTGAAGGTGTTCAGTTAATGAAAGAAGGCGCAAAATACGAGTTTGTTATTCCACCAGAACTGGCGTATGGCGATCAGGATACTCCAACGATTCCTGCTAATTCTACTCTGGTTTTTCAGGTTGAGCTTTTAAAAGTTCATGATGCAAAAGCGCCTAAAAAAGAAGAGAAAAAAGCGAAGAAATAATTAACCGCTCTGATGGTTGATTTGTGTTACCGAAAAAAGGTCTGAGGATATCCCAGGCCTTTTTGACGTCTAAGAGAAGTTTATTTGTTCTAAATCACTAGATAATAAGATAGCGTGCTCTTTGATTAAAATTTTCTGATAAACTTACATCAATTATTTGATTTTAAGGTTGGATAACTATGACAACAGCAGACGCATTCAATGCAGAAGAAATGTTGCTTGAAATGGAATCCGTGCACGTGAAGCCATTTACTGAGCAAGATCAGGTCATATTGAAGTCTTATGAGGCGGTTGTAGATGGGATCGCGAGTCTGATAGGACCTTTTTGTGAGATCGTCCTTCATTCATTAGAGGATCTCAATACATCAGCAATCAAGATAGCCAATGGGGAGAATACCGGGCGACAAGTTGGATCTCCGATTACTGATCTTGCGTTGAAAATGTTGAGAGATATTGAAGGGTCTGAAAGGAATTTTTCCCGTTCTTACTTTACCCGTGCAAAAGGTGGAGTATTAATGAAGTCCATTACGGTAGCAATTCGTAATGGTGAAAACAGGGTAATCGGGCTTCTGTGTATTAATGTTAATCTCGATGCGCCATTTTCTCAGGTATTGCAGTCCTTTTTACCAACTCAGGAAGCGAACGATGCTGCTTCTTCTGTTAATTTTGCAAGCGATGTTGAGGAATTGGTCGATAAAACGGTAGAAAGAACAATCGAAGAAATTAATGCGGATAAAACAGTATCAAATAATACAAAAAACCGGCAGATAGTGATGGCGCTGTTTGATAAAGGTATTTTTGATATTAAAGATGCGATCAACAGTGTTGCCGACAGACTAAATATTTCGAAACATACCGTTTATCTTTATATTCGTCAGCGTAAAACTGAGGACGAAGAAAAGTAATGCCACTTTCCTACACCCTGTTGGTAAATGGCTCTGTTTATGGTTCACAGTCATCGTTCAGTGCCCTTAATTTTGCGAAAGCATTGATAGAAGAAGGCCATATATTAAAAAAAGTCTTTTTTTATCAGGATGGGGTACTTAACGGTAACCGTTTGGTTGTGCCGGCAAATGATGAACTGAATTTATCTCTTGCCTGGCAGGTTTTGGCGAAAGAGAACAATGTGACTCTGGAAACTTGCATTGCGGCTTCTTTAAGGCGGGGAGTGGTAAGTGAAACAGAAGCAGAGCTACATGGCATTGATAGTGATAATTTAGCTGCGGGGTATGAACAGTCTGGTTTAGGCAGTTTTGGATCGGCATTAATAGAGGAAGATAGGGTGGTACAGTTTTGAAGCCTCTTACTTTTGTTTTTACTTCTGCGCCGCATTTTACTGCTCGTGGCCGGGAAGGCATTGATGCTGTGTTAGCAACATCAGCTTTATGTGACGGCATACAGGTTATTTTTGTTAATCAGGGTGTTGCTCATCTTCTTAATGGGCAGGATACAACGGGAATTGGGACTAAAAATTACGCACCTATGCTGAAACTCTTTGAGTTGTATGATATCGATGAGGTTTATGCTTGCCGACAGTCACTGGATGACATGGGATTATCTTCAGCTGAACTTTGTATCGAGGTAAAATTACGGGAACCCGGAGAAATCACCGGCATGCTTAGAAACAGTCATAAAGTAATACAATTTTAAAGGCTATGTTACATATCGTTAAATCACAAGATTCACTTATTATGGCAAGTCATTACAGCCATAATGACGATATTATTTTACTGATAGAAGATGCAGTGTATTGTGCCAACCCTCAACACAAATACTTTAAGCTGCTTAAGAGCCACTCTGTTTATTGCCTTTCTGAAGATATTGAGGCGAGAGGATTAGCTCTGTTTACCGGTGATAATATTCAAATGGTGAATTATCGGGAATTTGTAAAACTGACCGCTCAACATCCTCCATCGATAACCTGGAGCTGATTATTTATATACATTCCGCTTAGTACTATTTGAGAATGTTTACTAAATCAGCAAAAAAGATCTGTATATTTCTTGACACCAATATCTTTGGTGCATAAAATTTTGCGTCCTTATTTGTCTCACAGCATCTAAGGATAGATTTTTCACAAAAGCTTACTTTAAGTAAATCAGGAGCTAGTTAATGGCAACTATTAACCAGTTGGTACGTAAACCTCGTGTTAAGCAAGTTGAAAAAAGCAACGTGCCTGCACTAGAAGCGTGCCCACAAAAACGTGGTGTATGTACTCGTGTATATACTACTACACCTAAAAAACCTAACTCAGCACTTCGTAAAGTCTGCCGTGTTCGTTTGACAAACGGTTTTGAAGTGACTTCATACATCGGCGGTGAAGGTCATAACCTTCAGGAGCACAGTGTTGTTCTTATCCGCGGTGGCCGTGTTAAAGACCTTCCGGGTGTTCGTTACCACACTGTTCGTGGTGCACTTGACTGTGCAGGCGTTAATGACCGTAAACAAGGTCGTTCTAAGTACGGTGTGAAACGTCCTAAGTCTTAATGGATTTCCGTTAAGTAAGGCCAAACACTAATTTTATTAATTTTTGAAAAAACTGAAAAGTTTTGGATAACCTGAAGAAGACAACGGAGAATATCCATGCCACGTCGTCGCGTTATTGGTCAGCGTAAGATCCTTCCAGATCCTAAGTTCAAATCTGAACTGCTGGCAAAATTCGTTAACATCCTTATGGTTGACGGAAAAAAATCTACTGCAGAAAAAATTGTTTATACTGCACTAGACACTATGGCTGAGAAATCGAATAAAGATCACTTAGCTGTTTTTGAAGAAGCTCTTGAAAATGTTCGCCCAGCGGTAGAGGTTAAATCTCGTCGTGTGGGTGGTTCAACATACCAGGTACCTGTAGAAGTACGTCCGGTTCGCCGTAACGCACTTGCTATGCGTTGGATTGTTGAAGCTGCGCGTAAGCGTGGTGAAAAATCTATGGCTGCCCGCCTAGCTGCTGAAATGCTAGACGCAGCTGAAAACAAAGGTTCTGCTGTTAAGAAACGTGAAGACGTTCACCGTATGGCAGATGCGAACAAAGCGTTTGCACATTACCGCTGGTAATACCTTTCGTGCTGCGGGTGTGAAGCTCGCAGCACATTGCTATTTTTTTCTAAGGTTAACCTTAGTAAGAGGATACAATCGTGGCTCGTAAAACTCCTATTGAGCGCTACCGTAATATCGGTATCTGTGCTCACGTAGATGCAGGAAAAACTACTACTACCGAGCGTATTCTGTTCTACACAGGCCTTTCTCATAAAATTGGCGAAGTTCACGATGGTGCCGCAACCATGGACTGGATGGAGCAGGAGCAGGAACGTGGTATTACTATCACATCCGCTGCGACTACAACCTTCTGGCGTGGTATGGACGCTCAGTTTGAACCTCACCGTATCAACATTATTGACACTCCCGGACACGTTGATTTTACCATTGAAGTAGAGCGTTCTCTGCGCGTACTTGATGGTGCTGTTGTTGTTTTCTGTGGAGCCTCAGGTGTTGAGCCTCAGTCAGAGACTGTGTGGCGTCAGGCAGATAAGTATCATGTACCTCGTATGGTGTTCGTTAATAAAATGGACCGTGCTGGTGCTGATTTCTTACGCGTAGTAGATCAAATTAAACATCGTCTTGGTGCAACTCCGGTACCTATTCAGTTGAATATTGGTGCAGAAGAAGAGTTTAAAGGTGTGATTGACCTTATCAAGATGAAAACCATCAACTGGAATGATGCCGATCAAGGGATGACTTATACCCATGAAGACATTCCGGCAGACATGCTTGAACTTGCTGAAGAGTGGCGTACCCACATGGTGGAAGCGGCTGCTGAAGCAAATGAAGAGTTGATGGATAAATACTTAGAAGAAGGTGAGTTAACCGAAGAAGAGATAAAATTCGGTTTACGTACCCGGACTCTAAATAACGAAATTGTTGTCGCAACATGCGGTAGCGCCTTTAAAAATAAAGGGGTTCAGGTTGTTCTCGATGCGGTCATTGATTTCTTGCCCGCGCCAAGTGAAGTACCGGCCATTAAAGGCATTGATGAGAGCGAAAAAGAAGTTGAACGTCATGCAGACGACAAAGAGCCGTTCTCAGCATTAGCCTTTAAAATTGCAACTGACCCATTTGTTGGCACACTGACATTTGTTCGTGTTTATTCCGGCGTATTGAATTCCGGTGATGCGGTATACAACTCCGTTAAGCAGAAAAAAGAGCGCGTTGGACGTATTGTTCAGATGCACTCAAACAAGCGTGAAGAAATTAAAGAAGTTCTCGCTGGTGACATTGCCGCTTTGATTGGTTTGAAAGATGTCACCACAGGGGATACTTTATGTGATCAAAACCATAAAGTGGTTCTTGAACGTATGGAGTTCCCGGATCCGGTTATTCAGATTGCAGTTGAACCTCGCTCAAAAGCAGACCAGGAAAAAATGGGCATTGCTTTAGGTAAGCTTGCGGCTGAAGACCCATCATTCCGTGTTGAAACGGATGATGAAACAGGCCAGACATTAATTTCTGGTATGGGTGAGCTTCACCTCGATATTATCGTTGATCGCATGAAACGTGAGTTCAGCGTAGATTGCAACGTGGGTAAACCTCAGGTTGCTTACCGTGAAACCATTCGTGGTAAGGCGGAAGTTGAAGGCAAGTTCATTCGTCAGTCTGGTGGTCGTGGACAATACGGTCATGTATGGCTGAAAATTGAACCGGCTGAGCCTGGTGAAGGCTTTGTTTTCGTTGACGAAATCGTGGGTGGTGTAGTTCCTAAGGAATACATCAGTTCGGTATCTAAAGGTATCGAAGAGCAAATGAACAACGGTGTGTTGGCTGGATATCCTGTATTGGATGTCAAAGCGACACTTTTCGATGGTTCATACCATGATGTTGACTCTAGTGAGATGGCGTTTAAAATCGCTGGCTCAATGGCATTCAAGAAAGGTGCGCTTGAAGCTCAACCTGTTATTCTTGAGCCACTTATGAAAGTAGAAGTAACCACTCCTGAAGACTGGATGGGAGATGTGGTCGGTGACTTAAATCGTCGCCGGGGTCTCATCGAAGGAATGGACGAAGGCCCTGCCGGTCTGAAAATTGTTCATTCAAAAGTCCCACTGGCTGAAATGTTTGGTTATGCAACTGATTTACGTTCTGCAACTCAGGGTCGTGCATCATATTCTATGGAATTTTCAGAGTATGCTGAAATTCCGAAGAATATTGCTGACTCAATAATCGCAGAACGTGGTTAGATCTTACTGGATTAGTAACGAATCTATTGCGTTGACGAAAGTTGACGCATAAAATAGCAATTTCTGGCGCGCCTTGGGTATTACGTAGCTCAGGGCGAATCATAACTAGGAAGGAACACGATCGTGTCTAAAGAAAAATTTGAACGTACGAAACCGCACGTAAACGTTGGTACTATCGGCCACGTTGACCACGGTAAAACAACTCTAACAGCAGCTATCTGTACTGTACTTGCAAAACATGGTGACGGTGAAGCTCGTGACTTTGCGTCAATCGATAACGCACCGGAAGAACGTGAACGTGGTATCACAATCGCGACTTCACACGTAGAGTATGATACTGAAACTCGTCACTACGCACACGTAGACTGCCCAGGACACGCTGACTATGTTAAAAACATGATCACTGGTGCTGCGCAGATGGACGGTGGTATCCTGGTAGTAGCTGCGACTGATGGCCCAATGCCACAAACTCGTGAGCACATCCTTCTAGGTCGTCAGGTTGGTATCCCATACATCATCGTATTCATGAACAAATGTGACATGGTAGATGATGAAGAGCTACTTGAATTGGTAGAAATGGAAGTTCGTGAACTTCTGTCTGAATACGATTTCCCAGGAGATGACCTACCAGTAATCCAGGGTTCTGCACTAGGCGCACTAAACGGTGAAGCACAGTGGGAAGAAAAAATCCTTGAGTTGGCAAAAGCGCTTGATGAGTACATCCCAGAGCCAGAGCGTGCAATCGATCAGCCATTCCTGATGCCTATCGAAGACGTATTCTCAATCCAGGGTCGTGGTACAGTAGTAACTGGCCGTATTGAGCGTGGTATTCTGAAAGTTGGTGATGAAGTAGAAATCGTGGGTATTCACGACACTACAGCAACAACTTGTACTGGTGTTGAAATGTTCCGTAAACTTCTGGACGAAGGCCGTGCGGGTGAAAACGTTGGTGCACTACTACGTGGTACTAAACGTGATGAAGTTGAACGTGGTCAGGTACTGGCTGCACCGGGTTCAATCACTCCACACAGCAAGTTCGAATCAGAAGTATACGTATTGTCTAAAGATGAAGGTGGCCGTCATACTCCATTCTTCAAAGGCTACCGTCCACAGTTCTACTTCCGTACAACTGACATCACTGGTAACATCGAGCTTCCAGAAGGTGTAGAAATGGTAATGCCTGGTGACAACGTTAAAATGACTGTTGAACTAATTCACCCAATCGCGATGGACGAAGGTCTACGTTTCGCGATCCGTGAAGGTGGTCGTACAGTTGGTGCTGGTGTTGTTGCTAAAATCTTCGCTTAATTGCAAAGGTTATAGACAAAACCTAAAAAGAGGAGGCTTATGCCTCCTTTTTTCATTTTAGATAAAAACTAAAATTAGCCATTACCGTTTGCTGTTTTAGTGCTTCCATCATATTTCACTTGCGAAAGCTGTTCCATTTCTGTACTATTCGTTTCCTTAATTTCTCGGTCAAATTCTATCGTTCCTTGCTTCCTCTGGATGACCGGGCCAAGTGTGGAAGCTGAAATAATCCGTAAGGAGCAAACATGCGTCATTACGAAATCGTATTCATGGTGCACCCAGATCAAAGCGAGCAAGTTGCTGGCATGATCGAGCGTTACACTGGTTCTATCACTGAAGCTGGCGGTACTATTCACCGTCTGGAAGATTGGGGTCGCCGTCAACTGGCTTATCCAATCAACAAGCTACATAAAGCTCACTACGTTCTGATGAATGTTGAAGCGGACCAGTCTGTTATCGATGAGTTAGAAACTGCATTCCGTTATAACGACGCAGTTCTACGTAACATGATCATGCGCACTAAGGCTGCTATCACTGAACCTTCTGTTATGCTTAAAGCGAAAGAAGAACGTTCTAAGCGTGAAGAAGTGAAAGCAGACGCTGAGTAATTGCATCAATGACTAATCGAATGGAGTTGAGTGGTACTATCGCAAAACCTCCCATTCGTAGTCAGAGTCCCTCTGGTATTGAACATTGCCGTTTTTGGTTAGAGCATCGTTCAGTTGTCATGGAAGCTGATTTGCCCAGACAAGTTTTTTGTCGGATGCCAGTAGTGGTTAGTGGGCAAAAGTCAAAGAAATTAACTCAAGACTTAGTTCAAGGCAGTAATATCAAGGTGAGTGGTTTTGTCACTTACCAGAAAGGCCGGAATGGTGTAGGAAAATTGGTATTGCATGCTGACAACATTACTCAAATTTAAGATCAGGAGATAGCCCATGGCTCGTTTCTTCCGTCGTCGTAAGTTCTGTCGTTTCACTGCAGAAGGCGTACAAGAGATTGATTACAAAGATGTAGCAACTCTTAAAAACTATATTACTGAAGCTGGTAAAATCGTACCTAGCCGTATCACTGGTACAAGTGCTAAGTACCAACGTCAGCTTGCTCGTGCTATTAAACGTGCTCGCTACCTAGCTCTATTGCCATACACTGACAAACATCAGTAATTAGCACCGTTTATTAAGAAAGAGGATTAAGCAATGCAAGTTATTCTACTTGATAAAATCGGTCACCTAGGTGGTCTTGGCGATTCAGTAAACGTTAAATCTGGTTATGCTCGTAACTTCCTTATCCCTCAGGGTAAAGCAGTGATGGCAACTAAAGCTAACGTTGAAATGTTTGAAAGCCGCCGTGCTGAATTAGAAGCTAAGGTTGCTGAAGAATTGTCAGCTGCACAAGCTCGTGCTGACAAAGTAAATGCTCTAGAAGCTGTTGTTATTACTTCAAAAGCGGGTGACGAAGGTAAACTGTTCGGTTCCATCGGTACTCGTGACATCGCTGATGCTGTTACAGCTGCTGGCGTTGAAGTTAAGAAAAGTGAAATTCGTCTTCCAGAAGGTGCTTTACGTACTACTGGTGAATTTGACATTTCAGTTCAGCTTCACTCTGAAGTATTTGCTGAAGTTAAAGTACAAATTGTTGCTGAATAATTTCAGTTTTCAATCAAAAAAACACCAGCCATTGGCTGGTGTTTTTTTATCTCTGGGCATTCTCTTTTCAGAAAGAAAACATTAAGTTGAATTCAGCAACAGAGTCTTTTTTGCTTAGACCATCCGGGACTCTTGAATGATATTGTCGGTTATAGTTAATTTTGATAGCAATACCCTGAGTTACATTGGTCGTAATGCCTAAGTCAGTTGTAACCAGTGTATTACTTTCCCCTGAAACAGTGGTGATATTACTGTCAAAGGATAGATTATCAAATATTGCCCAATGACTTTTCAGACTTCCCCTGATGATGGGTTCTTTTACTTTGTCTTCAAAGACGATGTCTGTGCTGCCAATTTCATCTAAATTGGGTTTCTGGTAGCGGTAGCCAGGTCCGAGTTCGCCTTCCAGTGTGAATATCTTTGTGAAAATAAACTGGTAGCCAAGCCCTGCTGATACAGTGTGATCTTTATAGTAGGCGGTATACTTTGTATCAAGCCCTCTGTAACTGCTATAGAAATAGGCTTTAGGTGTAAATTTTATATCGTTCTGTAATCCATAGGTTGAGCGGTTCTTTTTTTCAACGTTGTTTTTTTCGTATCGATAGTATTTATAATCGCCGTGTGTACGGTATCTTCCCCGGGTATATTCACCGTGTAAGGACGCATTAAGAGACTCGGAGTCCGTATTTCCTGTCAGTTTTTGAAAGCCTAACTCGACTTGAAGCTTCCATGGGGAGGGAATGTCCAGATCGTCGTTGGTATCATCTTTTGCTTGTACTATTGCAGGAAAGAGTAAGCAGAATATCGATAACCAATATTTTGTCACTTTTTACCCTTATTCATTAATTAATGTGCATTATTTGACATACTAGCCTTGAGATTCCACGCATGCGTCAGTGCCGGGTTAATATTTTTATTCCCGATAATCAAACTTTCCTTCCTATGAAATCATTACGTTACTGATATTGCCTGAGTTGAGCTCTTCTTTCGGGCTGACGTCAATAAGTGGAATACAAAGTTAAGATTACTGATTACAAATGTTTTTGGTTCGTTATAATTAGCGACTTAGGATAGTTCAACTGAGTAATATTATGGCTGCTCCCAAACCCGATAACCGGTATCGCAAAAATCAGGACTCTCAGGTCGAAGCAATTAAGACACCTCCACATTCACTGGAAGCGGAGCAATCTGTCTTAGGCGGGCTTTTATTAGATAACGAGCGTTGGGATACTGTCGCTGAGCGGGTCGTCAGTACCGATTTTTACAGTCGGCCTCATCGCCTTATATTTGATGGTATTAAAAGCGTCTTGGAAGCAAGTAAGCCTCTGGACTTAATCACCTTATCTGAGCATCTTGAGCAAAGAGAGCAGTTAGATGATATTGGCGGTTTTGCTTATCTGGCCGATCTGGCAAAAAATACTCCGAGTGCTGCCAATATTAATGCTTATGCAGATATTGTGGCGGAACGGGCATTAGTTCGTAATCTTATTGGTGTGGCAAATGAAATTGCTGATGCGGGGTATGACCCTCAGGGGCGTAATTCTGAAGATCTTCTTGATCTGGCTGAAAGTAAAGTATTTGCTATTGCTGAAGCCCGGACTAATGAAAATGAGGGACCCAGGAATGTAGATTCTATTCTGGAAAAAACGCTCGAAAGGATTGAACTGCTTTATAAGAGTCCTCAGGATGGTGTAACGGGGGTGAATACCGGCTTTACAGATCTTAATAAGAAAACGGCCGGGTTGCAGCCTTCCGATTTAATTATTGTCGCGGCTCGTCCATCCATGGGTAAAACCACATTTGCAATGAATTTGTGCGAAAATGCGGCTATGGAGCAAGATAAGCCTGTGCTTATCTTTTCTTTAGAGATGCCTTCAGAGCAGATTATGATGCGTATTCTTGCTTCTCTTTCCCGGGTCGATCAGACAAAAATTCGGACCGGTCAGTTGGACGATGAAGATTGGGCCCGTATTTCTTCGACCATGGGAATACTGATGGAGAAGAAAAACATGTTTATTGATGATAGTTCAGGTCTGACACCAACTGAATTACGTTCCAGAGCGCGTCGTCTCGCCCGTGAGCATGGTGGTTTATCCATGATTATGGTCGACTATTTGCAGTTAATGAGAGTGCCTTCCATCTCAGATAACCGAACATTGGAGATTGCGGAAATTTCCCGCTCTCTTAAAGCGTTGGCGAAAGAATTGAACGTTCCGGTTGTTGCCCTTTCTCAGTTAAACCGTTCATTGGAGCAACGGGCAGATAAACGCCCTGTTAACTCGGATTTACGTGAATCCGGATCCATAGAGCAGGATGCGGATTTAATCATGTTTATTTATCGCGATGAAGTGTATCACCCTGACAGCCCTATGAAAGGAACTGCTGAGATTATTCTTGGTAAGCAACGTAATGGTCCGATTGGTTCTGTACGTTTGACATTTCAGGGCCACTTTTCCCGTTTCGACAATTATGCCGGGCCTGCTTTTGATGATGAGTAGCATTGCTACTCATTATTTATATTGAAAAATAAGTACTTATTCTCCTTGTATTGTTGCTACAACTACCCGGTTTCCTCCATGATCTCTGTGTTCGCCAAAATAAATACCCTGCCAGGTTCCTAATGCCAGATGACCATTCCGAATTGGGATCTGTATATCCGGGCCTATGATGGATGCTTTAATGTGTGCAGGCATATCGTCACTGCCTTCATAGGTGTGCCGGTAGTACGTTGCCTGTTCGGGAACAAAGTGATTAAAGTGTTGTTCCATATCAGAACGAACAGTGGGATCGGCGTTTTCATTGATTGTTAAGCTGGCAGAAGTATGTTGTATGAACAGATGAAGCATACCTGCAGAGATCGAAGACAGTTCTGGTAACTGCTCTAGTATCTCTGAGGTAATGAGATGAAACCCTCTTTTTCTTGCCTGTAACGTTATTGTTTTTTGTATCCACATAACGATCGCCTATCAGTTTAATAGCAAATTTCAATGTTATCTCTATAGTGAGTTTGAATAGATTGCAATACAATAGCAACAGAAGTCGTAGATTCTTGATTATGATTAATGGGATTTGAGCTAAAACATAATTTCGCTTCGAAAATTAAGTATAATCTTCGCATTTATCTCATTCTTACAAATGCATAGGGGGCCTGTTACTACTATCTTTTAGTAACAGAGTTAAGCACATAAATATCGGGAAAGATATCATGTTAAAAAACATTAACCCAACAGAAACCGCTGCTTGGGCCGCTCTTACTGAGCACTTCGAACAAACAAAACAAACCACATTAAAAGACTTATTTTCAAAGGATTCGAATCGTTTTGAACAATTCTCAAAACGTTTTGGTGATGACATCCTTGTCGATTATTCAAAAAACCTGGTAACAAAAGAAACGTTAAAACTTTTGTTGGATCTTGCTGAACAAACGGATCTGAAATCAGCAATTCAGGCTATGTTTAGCGGCGAAAAAATTAATAAAACAGAAGATCGCTCAGTGCTTCATGTAGCTTTGCGTAATCGCAGCAATACTCCCATTTATTCCGATGGTGAAGATGTCATGCCAGCTGTTAATGCTGTGCTGGAAAAAATGAAAGTATTTTCTGAAAAAGTGATCTCCGGAAACTGGAAAGGTTATACCGGCAAATCGATTACGGATGTTGTTAACATCGGTATTGGCGGCTCTGATCTTGGTCCTTATATGGTAACGGAAGCTCTGAAACCTTATAAAAATCACCTGAACCTGCATTTTGTTTCCAACGTCGACGGAACTCATATTGCGGAAGTGCTGAAAAAAGTTGATCCTGAAACAACGATGTTTTTAGTCGCATCCAAGACATTTACCACTCAGGAAACAATGACAAACGCACATACTGCGCGGGACTGGTTCTTATCATCTGCAAAATCAGAATCCGAAGTCGCTAAACACTTTGTAGCCTTATCGACAAATTCCGAAGCGGTTTCTGCCTTTGGTATTGATACAGAGAATATGTTCGAATTCTGGAGCTGGGTTGGTGGACGTTATTCCCTATGGTCAGCTATCGGCTTGTCTATCATTCTGGGCATCGGTTTCGATAACTTTACTGAGCTGCTTAGTGGTGCTCACGAAGTGGATCAATATTTTGCAGAGACACCATTTGAAGATAATATTCCGGTTATTATGGCGTTAATCGGTATCTGGTATAACAACTTTTATGGAGCAGAGTCAGAAGCTATTTTACCGTATGATCAATACATGCACCGTTTTGCTGCTTATTTTCAGCAGGGTAATATGGAATCAAATGGTAAGTATGTTGATCGTAACGGTAACCCTGTTGATTATCAGACCGGGCCAATCATCTGGGGTGAACCAGGAACAAATGGTCAGCACGCTTTTTATCAGCTGATTCATCAGGGAACCAAAATGATTCCATGTGACTTTATTGCACCAGCGATTTCACATAATCCGACTTCGGATCATCATTCGAAATTATTGTCTAATTTCTTTGCTCAAACGGAGGCACTGGCGTTTGGCAAAACGAAAGAACAGGTTGAGGCTGAGTTCGTTAAAGCGGGTAAGAAAGCTGAAGATGTTACTGAATTGGTTCCTTTCAAAGTATTTGAAGGTAACAGACCAACAAACTCTATTCTTATGAAGGAAATCACTCCTCGTTCATTGGGTAATCTGATTGCAATGTATGAGCATAAGATCTTCACTCAGGGTGTTATCTGGAATATTTTCACTTTTGATCAGTGGGGTGTTGAACTGGGTAAACAACTTGCCAGTGCAATTCTTCCTGAACTGGAAAGCTGTGAAAAAGTGGCAAGTCATGATAGCTCTACAAATGGTTTGATCAATGCTTATAAAGCGATGAGATAAAACAGACAGTTTTAATTAGTGATAATAAAAAGCTTGGCATTTGCCAAGCTTTTTAATTTGAGATGGGTGCTTCTTAGTCAATATCATTCAAAGCATATTTCAATAAAGGCATTTCCCCATTGAGAAGAAAACGGCATGATAATGATTGAGCCTTCGCATTTATGCCGAATAGTGTGTCCTCTTCCTGATACGACAACAGGTGTGGCCATATCAAAGTCGAATCCACTTTCAGCCAGAATTCTTTTAGCGCCACCTGTGACCATATTGGTGATTTCACCAACCATGTCAGTTACTTCTTCATTCAGGCCATTCGGTCTTTCACCAAGCATATTTTGCATGATTTCCAGCGCGAGGCTTTCATCAAAAGTAATGGACATGGAACCGCGAGTTTTATCGCCGACCATACCTATCAAACCAGAGACATCACCGCGAGCGATTTCATCTTTTTTGATCCGAGGTTTTTGAGGCTTTAGCTCTAGAGAGGCCATTGTTTTCAGCACATTCATCAACGATGCCAAAAATGGATTTACAAATTCTGCTCGCATAATATTCTTCTATCTTTAACTCTTTCCTCTGGAGGCGCACGTTTTACAAATACCATGAGACTCTATGACATGATTTGTTACTTGAAATTCGTGTTTCTCCGCATTTCTCTCTAATGAATCTACCAGTTGTTCGTCTTCCAATTCAATTACATTATGACACTTATCACATATCAGTAAATGAAAAAAATGCTTATGTGCATTGCACGAACAACATAAAATAAAGCTATTTGAAGATTCAACTCTGTGAATAAATCCTTGTTCCATTAAAAAATCCAGTGCCCGGTATACAGTTGGCGGTTTTGCTTGTGGTTCGCTTTTTTGCAATTCTTCAAGCAGCTCGTATGCACTGAATGCCTTTTTACTGGAGCATATCAATTCAAAAACTCTTTTTCTTTGTGCTGTTAATCGAACACCTCTGGTCGCACAAATATTTTCAATTTTTTTGGTTAATTTGGGGTCCAAACTTATCACCATAGCCATTGGACTTTAATAATAATATATCATTTTAGGTTCAATACCGTTATCTTTGCGCCATTATTGTGTAGTTTATAGCGTTATTCTATTTCAGTTTTCTAAAATAATATGCCTAAGGTACCTTATCTTGCTGAGAAACGGTAGCTTTTAGGTAATGATAATTATAAAAGTAGCATAGAAAGCATAAAAAGTTTCGGCTATCTGATGATTTATGAAAGGAATTTCTACTGAAATAGCCGATGTTTTTATTTTATCCATGCAGACAGTATCCTTTGGATATTTCTGCTGTAGTTGATTCATGTGCTTTTTATGAATGGTGAAATTAAAGCTAAGTAGCATCAAGTCGATTAGTTTCTTTCGTAATGAATTCGTTTATTGATAGTGATGATACTTTTTTTGAAGGTTGTGTTTTCTCCGTGTACTATGCGCTCATCTGATTTAACAAATACTGTCGCTTTGTAGCGTGGTTCACCATTGCTGAGTGTTCGATGCTCAATGTTAAAGAATGCCATAAATCCCTCTCTTCGGATCCTCTTTCAGTCATGGGATCTCTTAGAGGAGGCTATAACAGTTTATTCAGCGTATTTGAAAGAAGCCCTAGGAAATGAAAATTGATGAGAAATTCTATTGAAGCCAATGATATAGAAAGGATTAAAGGCAGTTACAGTGCTAGCCGTTTCAGCGTTGCACCCATGCTCGATTGGACAGATCGTCATTGCCGTTATTTCCATCGTCTCCTGACAACTCAGTCGTTGCTTTATACTGAGATGGTCACCACCGGAGCGATTATTCATGGCCGGGGCGATTTTCTTAAGTATGATGAAAAGGAACATCCGGTTGCTTTGCAGCTTGGTGGTTCTAATCCTGAAGATCTGGCGCAATGTGCAAAGCTGGCATCGGAACGTGGCTATGATGAAATCAATCTGAATGTTGGTTGTCCTTCAGATCGGGTTCAGAATGGACGGTTTGGTGCTTGTCTGATGGCCGAGGCAACGTTGGTATCTGAATGTGTCGCATCAATGAGAGAAGTGACTGATGTCCCGGTGACAGTTAAAACGAGGATCGGCATCGATGATTTGGACAGCTATGAATTTTTAACCGATTTTATCGGTGTTGTTTCTGAAAAAGGTTGCTGTAACCAGTTTATTCTCCATGCGAGAAAAGCTTGGCTGAATGGATTAAGCCCGAAAGAAAACCGGGAAATACCGCCTCTTGATTACCCGAGAGTTTATCAGTTGAAGAAAGATTTCCCTCATCTTTTTATTTCAATGAATGGCGGGATAAAATCTTTGAAGGAATCACTGGATCATTTGCAGTATCTGGATGGTGTCATGGTCGGCCGGGAAGTTTATCAGAATCCTTATCTTCTTGCCGAGGTTGATCAGCGAATCTTTGGTTTGGATTTACCGGTCAGGAAACGTTCCGACGTAGTCCGGGATATGTACCCCTACATTGAGACCCAATTAGCTAATGGGGCAAATTTAGGTCATATTTCCCGTCATATGATTGGTCTTTTTCAGAATATGCCCGGCGCCCGTCAGTGGCGTAGATACATCAGTGAAAATGCTCATAAGAAAGGAGCGGGCGTAGATGTTCTGGAAGCGGCCTTAGCCAAAATCCCTACTGAGTTGGGTGTTTAAAACTAACCATAAATTGGTTAGTTTGACGATTTTTAGAAAAGAACAGTCTTGTTATAATAGTTTGGATGTTCTTTTTTCTTATTAATCAGTTGGTTAAATATATCCTGTTAATTGGTATAAGTTTTGCTATTTCCTCGATATCAGAGAGCGTTAATCAGGAGACGATAGTGTTTGAATTATTTATTTTTTTAATCTTCGTGTCATCACTCTTTATATTTGGTCTTTCCGTCCTTGGTATGAGCATCGCTTTTATTGTGTCTGTGCTGATCATGATATTGTTCGGGATGTTTGCATTTGCGTTGAAGATAGCCCCATGGATTATCATCATTGTAATTGCGATTTGGTGGTTCAGGAAAGATAAGGCCTGAATCGTGGCTTCTATTTCTCATTTCTATAAATTTAATATTGATACATTTAGTTAACATTTCAATTGTAATCTATTATTAGTAGTGCCAGTAGTGGATTTATGCTTCTTTAGAATTGAGGTGTGTAAGATGACTATCGATGAATTACAAAGTTTATATAAGGGAAATATGCTTGTAGAAGCGATTATCGAGCCATTTTCTGAAGAGGGTAAGTGGATAGTGGAATTCAGACACGCTCATGGTGGTTTTGTTGTGATAACCGATCCAAATGGTGGGGAATGCCATTACAGCAATATTGATCATGCCTCCCGTACGGCAATGGAAGTTGGGTTTAAACAGGTCCGGATAGAGTCATCCAAATAATCCTTCTTCTTCCTAAAAGTTATAAAACATACTCATATATTCTTTCTTGTTATTAGTTGGGGTGGTTAATCTATCGTCACGCAATGAAAAAGGAAGTCGTGACGATGTCTTCAGCAAATAATAATCCTAATGAACTGGCAGTCTTAGCCAGTCCTTTGAATGATTCTCAGATAAATCAGTTACAGCAGACTGCTTCGCAATTATCTTCATCTCAACTTGCTTGGGTGAGTGGGTATCTGTGGGGATTAAGCCAGTCTCAGGGGGCGACAACATCTGCTTTGGCTTCTTCTGGCCATAGTAGTCAAAGCGCGGGAAAACTTACCATTATATATGCATCGCAAACCGGTAATGCAAAAGGGGTAGCGGAAACACTTGAGAAAGAAGCAAAAGCGCTAAGTATTCCTGTTCGGTTATGTGATGCTGCTGATTATAAAGGAAAAGAATTAGCCAAAGAAACACATGTGATTATTGTGTCTTCTACGAATGGTGAAGGTGAAGCCCCTGATAACGCATTGGCTTTACATGAGTTTTTGCAATCCAAAAAAGTGCCTAAATTGCCTAACCTGAAATATGGCGTGCTAGGGCTGGGCGATTCAAGTTATGAATTTTTTTGTCAGACAGGCAAAGATTTTGACTCGTTTTTGGCAAAACAGGGAGCAACTGCTTTCATCGAAAGAGTGGATTGCGATGTTGATTATGAAGAAGATGCGGCTCAATGGAGAAAGCAGGCGCTTGAATTAGTAAAAGAGTCACTTAGTGAAGCGTCACCACTTTCTCCGTTTGAGAATGTGAATTCTGTACCTTCTGAATCTGTATATAGTAAGCAGAACCCGTTTGAAGCAACGCTTCTGACCAGTCAGAAAATTACCGGGCGGGATTCAGGTAAAGATGTCCGTCATATCGAGATTGATCTGGACGGTTCTGATATTACCTACCAACCGGGTGACGCTCTCGGGGTCTGGTATGAAAACAGTTCAGAATTGGTCGAAAATATACTCAGTTCAGTTAATCTGGATGGAAATGAAACAGTTGACATTGATGGGGATAAATTACCCGTGCGTGATGCATTAACCGGAAAGTTTGAAATTACGCTATCTAATCCTCAGTTCATTTCCAAAATTGCTGAATTTTCAAAGTCTGAAGCATTAGCTGCTTTGGTTGGTAATAAGGAAGAATTAAGACATTTCTCTGCAAATCATCAGATTATTGATGTGTTGAAACAAGCTGAAGTTACATTAAATGCAGAACAGTTGGTGGGAACGCTTCGCCGTTTAACGCCTCGTTTATATTCAATTGCTTCAAGTCAGAGTGAAGTTGATCAGGAAGTACATCTTACCGTTGGTGTTGTTGAATATGAGCAGAATGGGGAACTCCGTCAGGGTGGTGCATCCGGCTTTTTAGGTAAACGTCTGGAAGAAGGTGATTCAGTAAAAGTCTTTATTGAGAACAATAATAACTTCAAACTTCCACAGGATAATAATGCACCGGTCATTATGATTGGGCCGGGAACGGGGATAGCACCTTTCCGAAGTTTTATTCAGGAAAGAGAGAATCTGGGGGCTCAGGGTAAGAACTGGTTGTTCTTTGGAGACCGGACATTTACTCAGGATTTTCTCTATCAGGTTGAATGGCAAAAGTATCTTAAGTCAGGCATTTTGAGTCGTTTGGATGTTGCCTTTAGCCGGGATCAGCATGAGAAAGTGTATGTTCAACATCGCATTCTTGAAAATGCAGAACAGGTATGGAGCTGGATTCAGGACGGTGCATATATTTACGTCTGTGGTGATGCAACCCGAATGGCGAAAGATGTGAATGATGCGCTGGTGACCGTGGCGGAGCAGAATGGCGCAATGACTCGTGAACAGGCAGAGACATTTATCAACGAGTTAAGAAAAGCGAAACGTTATCAGAGGGATGTATACTAATGAGCACTAAAATTGAAAATAATATTCAGGAAGTTTTAGGTGAAGTGCTTGGGCCACTTTCGGATAACGAGCGTCTGAAAGGAGAAAGTGATTTTTTACGTGGCACGATCGAATTTGATCTTAAAGATCGGATTACGGGAGGATTTACTGCCGATAACTTTCAGCTAATTCGTTTCCACGGCATGTATCAGCAGGATGACAGGGATATTCGTGCTGAACGGACCAAACAAAAATTAGAGCCTCTACATAATGTAATGCTTCGTGCCCGTATGCCTGGTGGTATTATTAAACCAGAACAGTGGCTGGCCATCGACAAATTTGCGACAGAACATACGATGTATGGAAGTATTCGCCTGACAACCCGTCAGACTTTTCAGTTCCATGGTGTGCTTAAGCCGGATATCAAACTGATGCATAAAACGTTGAATCAGATTGGTATTGATTCCATTGCGACGGCTGGCGATGTTAACCGTAATGTGCTTTGTACCTCGAATCCGATAGAGTCTGAGCTGCATCAGGAGGCTTACGAATGGGCGAAAAAAATTAGCGAACACTTATTACCTAAGACGCGTGCTTATGCTGAAATCTGGTTAGATGGTGAGAAAGTTGAAACCACAGATGAAGAGCCGATTTTAGGTAGTACATACCTTCCGCGAAAATTTAAAACAACCGTCGTAATACCACCTCATAATGATATTGATGTTCATGCAAACGACCTGAACTTCGTTGCGATTGCTGAAGATGGGAAATTAGTTGGTTTTAATGTTTTGGTTGGTGGTGGTCTTGCCATGACTCATGGTGATAAATCTACTTATCCCCGCCGGGCGGATGAATTTGGTTTTATTCCATTAGAACATACGCTCGCTATTGCTGCTGCAGTTGTGACAACTCAGAGAGATTGGGGGAATCGATCTAACCGTAAAAATGCGAAAACAAAATATACGTTGGATCGCGTTGGTATTGATGTGTTTAAAGCCGAAGTTGAAAAACGAGCAGGCATTCAATTTTCAGAAACCAAACCCTATGAGTTTACTACCCGTGGAGATCGGATTGGCTGGGCTGAGGGAATTGATGGAAAATTTCATCTGGCCTTGTTCATTGAGAATGGTCGTTTGTTAGATTATCCGGGAAAACCTCTGAAGACAGGTGTCGCCGAAATTGCCAGAATTCATCAGGGTGATTTCCGTATGACGGCAAATCAAAATCTGATCGTTGCCGGGGTACCTGCAGACCAAAAAGACATTATAGAGAAAATAGCTCGTGAGCATGGTTTGATGGATGACTCGGTCTCCATGCAACGCATTAATTCAATGGCTTGTGTTGCTTTCCCTACTTGTCCTCTAGCCATGGCCGAGGCTGAACGTTTTCTTCCGGATTTCGTTACAAATGTGGAAGGTATTCTGAGTAAACACGGTATTGATGAAAAAGAAAGTATCATCCTCCGGGTGACGGGATGTCCAAATGGTTGTGGCCGTGCCATGCTGGCTGAGATAGGGTTAGTGGGTAAAGCTCCGGGTCGTTATAACCTTCATTTAGGGGGGAATAAAGCCGGGACCCGAGTGCCCAAAATGTTCAAAGAAAACATAACCGAGGCACAGATCCTGAAAGAAATCGATCAATTAGTTCAGCGCTGGGCGTCAGAAAGGGATGATGGGGAAAGCTTTGGTGATTTTGTTATCAGAGCTGGAATAATTAAAGAAGTCTTTGTTTCAAAGAGGGATTTTCATGACTGAAGGTTTGCTTTATAAGCCAGATCTTTCAGAGTTACTTTCAATGACTAAGGGACAGCAATCGCTGCGCCTTGCTGAGTTGAATGGGTATCTGGAGACTCTGACTACTCAAAAAAGGATTGAATGGGCGTTAGAAAATTTGCAGGGAACGTTTGCTGTTTCGTCTAGCTTCGGTATTCAGGCCGCGTTGATGCTTCATTTAGTTACTCAAATAAAGAAAGACATTCCGATCGTTCTTACCGACACCGGATATTTGTTTCCTGAAACATATCAGTTTATTGAGTATTTAACGGATAAACTTGATTTGAATTTGAAAGTCTACCGGGCTGACCATACTCCCGCATGGCAGGAGGCGAGTTTTGGTAAACTGTGGGAGCAGGGAATCGAAGGTATTACCAAGTACAACCATATTAATAAAGTTGAGCCAATGAAGCGGGCTTTACATGATTTGAATGTAGGAACCTGGTTTTCAGGGTTACGTAGAGAGCAATCAGAATCAAGAGCTCATCTGCCAATCCTTGCTGTTCAAAATGGCGTGTTCAAATTTTTGCCAGTGGTTGATTGGTCGAATAAAGACGTTCATTATTATTTGGAAGAATTTGGTTTGCCATACCATCCACTTTGGGAAGAGGGATATTTATCAGTTGGTGATATCCATACAACCCGTAAGTGGGAACCCGGAATGAAAGAAGAAGAGACCCGGTTTTTTGGATTAAAGAGGGAATGTGGCCTTCATGAAGATGATGGTGAGCTTGATGGTTCAGGGATCTGATCCTTTTTCTGTAAGAATAGAAGGAGCTTTTTAAAGGCTCCTTCTTTTTATTGTGGATAACTCAGTGAGTAACCTGTTCCTATTTGGTGACTAAAGTTGAATAAATAAAGGGTTGAACGAACATCCGGCAATTAAACGTTATTTTTTAGTTTTTTCCGAAAAAGTACTTGCTAATGTGACAATGCTCTCTATAATGCGCAACCACTGACACGGCAACGGTTCAAAAAGAACAGAAAGCTAGTGACAGCAAGGTCTGACGGTAAGACGAAATAATAAAAAAGTGTTTGACACTTAAGATTATCTCGCTAGAATGACCGCCTCTTCAGTAAGTAATTACGAAGAGAAAGCTCTTTAACAATATAAACCTATCAATCTGTGTGGGCACTCGTCGGATAAACATCCAAAAGATTTTATCAATGATACGGGTGACCAAAACGAACAGGATTTCTTTTTAGAATGAATGTTTGGCACAGTCAATTCAACATAACATTACTTTTAATAAAGTAGTGCATGTTATCAGTATTCATTGAGCCGTTTCTCTTTTTTAAGAGAAACACAAAACTTTAATTGAAGAGTTTGATCATGGCTCAGATTGAACGCTGGCGGCAGGCCTAACACATGCAAGTCGGGCGGTAACAGGAGAAAGCTTGCTTTCTTGCTGACGAGCGGCGGACGGGTGAGTAATGCTTAGGAAGTTGCCCGGTAGAGGGGGATAACCATTGGAAACGATGGCTAATACCGCATAATACCTATGGGTCAAAGCGGGGGCTCTTCGGACCTTGCGCTACCGGATACGCCTAAGTGAGATTAGCTGGTTGGTGAGGTAAGAGCTCACCAAGGCGACGATCTCTAGCTGGTCTGAGAGGATGATCAGCCACACTGGAACTGAGACACGGTCCAGACTCCTACGGGAGGCAGCAGTGGGGAATATTGCACAATGGGGGAAACCCTGATGCAGCCATGCCGCGTGTATGAAGAAGGCCTTCGGGTTGTAAAGTACTTTCAGCAGTGAGGAAGGGTGACAGATTAATACTCTGTTATTTTGACGTTAGCTGCAGAAGAAGCACCGGCTAACTCCGTGCCAGCAGCCGCGGTAATACGGAGGGTGCGAGCGTTAATCGGAATTACTGGGCGTAAAGCGCATGTAGGTGGTTGATTAAGTCAGATGTGAAAGCCCGGGGCTTAACCTCGGAATCGCATTTGAAACTGGTTGGCTAGAGTACTGTAGAGGGGGGTAGAATTTCAGGTGTAGCGGTGAAATGCGTAGAGATCTGAAGGAATACCGGTGGCGAAGGCGGCCCCCTGGACAGATACTGACACTGAGATGCGAAAGCGTGGGGAGCAAACAGGATTAGATACCCTGGTAGTCCACGCCGTAAACGATGTCTACTTGGAGGTTGCGGCCTTGAGCTGTGGCTTTCGGAGCTAACGCGTTAAGTAGACCGCCTGGGGAGTACGGTCGCAAGATTAAAACTCAAATGAATTGACGGGGGCCCGCACAAGCGGTGGAGCATGTGGTTTAATTCGATGCAACGCGAAGAACCTTACCTACTCTTGACATCCAGAAAATCCTTTAGAGATAGAGGAGTGCCTTCGGGAATTCTGAGACAGGTGCTGCATGGCTGTCGTCAGCTCGTGTTGTGAAATGTTGGGTTAAGTCCCGCAACGAGCGCAACCCTTATCCTTGTTTGCCAGCACTTCGGGTGGGAACTCCAGGGAGACTGCCGGTGATAAACCGGAGGAAGGTGGGGACGACGTCAAGTCATCATGGCCCTTACGAGTAGGGCTACACACGTGCTACAATGGCGTATACAGAGGGCGGCCAACTTGCGAAAGTGAGCGAATCCCAAAAAGTACGTCGTAGTCCGGATTGGAGTCTGCAACTCGACTCCATGAAGTCGGAATCGCTAGTAATCGTGGATCAGAATGTCACGGTGAATACGTTCCCGGGCCTTGTACACACCGCCCGTCACACCATGGGAGTGGGCTGCAAAAGAAGCAGGTAGTTTAACCTTCGGGAGGACGCTTGCCACTTTGTGGTTCATGACTGGGGTGAAGTCGTAACAAGGTAGCGCTAGGGGAACCTGGCGCTGGATCACCTCCTTACACGATGATGGTTATTGTCGAGTGTTCACACAGATTGATGGTTTGTATGTTTTAGAAAGATTCAGGGGCTATAGCTCAGCTGGGAGAGCGCTTGCCTGGCAGGCAAGAGGTCTGCGGTTCGATCCCGCATAGCTCCACCATCTTTAAGTGTTCTTTTCTTTGTGAATGGGAAGAGAATGGTTAAACATGGTTCTTTATGAATCACGCTCTTTAACAATTTGGAAAGCTGACAAAGCAGTTTTGTTTTTAAACAAAACTGTTTGTAAAAGTTCTCAATACTTTCTTGTATAAGAAAGACCAACACAATCAAGTGTTCTTGGAAATTGAGTCCGGCAATATCATAGTCTGCCGCATGTATAAAAATGGCAGACAAATCTTGGTGACAAGACCACATTCCGAAACTTTTTCGGGTTGTATGGTTAAGTGACTAAGCGTACATGGTGGATGCCTTGGCAGTCAGAGGCGATGAAGGACGTACTAACTTGCGATAAGCTCAGATGAGGCAGTAAGAGCCACCTGAATCTGAGATTTCCGAATGGGGAAACCCACTTACAGCAGTAAGTATCATTAAGTGAATACATAGCTTAATGAGGCGAACCGGGAGAACTGAAACATCTAAGTACCCCGAGGAAAAGAAATCAACCGAGATTCCGAAAGTAGCGGCGAGCGAAATCGGAGTAGCCCTTAAGCTGATACAGTGTCAGGTGAAGTGTCTGGAAAGGCACGCGATACAGGGTGACAGCCCCGTAACTGACGGCATTGTATAAGTGAAATCGAGTAAGGCGGGACACGTGATATCCTGTTTGAAAATGGGGGGACCATCCTCCAAGGCTAAATACTCCTGACTGACCGATAGTGAACCAGTACCGTGAGGGAAAGGCGAAAAGAACCCCTGTGAGGGGAGTGAAACAGAACCTGAAACCGTGTACGTACAAGCAGTAGGAGCCTACTAGTTAGGTGACTGCGTACCTTTTGTATAATGGGTCAGCGACTTATATTCAGTGGCAAGGTTAACCGATTAGGGGAGCCGTAGCGAAAGCGAGTGTTAACTGCGCGTTTAGTCTCTGGATATAGACCCGAAACCGAGTGATCTAGCCATGGGCAGGTTGAAGGTTGAGTAACATCAACTGGAGGACCGAACCGACTAATGTTGAAAAATTAGCGGATGACCTGTGGCTAGGGGTGAAAGGCCAATCAAACTCGGAGATAGCTGGTTCTCCCCGAAAGCTATTTAGGTAGCGCCTCGGACGAATACTACTGGGGGTAGAGCACTGTTAAGGCTAGGGGGTCATCCCGACTTACCAACCCTTTGCAAACTCCGAATACCAGTAAGTACTATCCGGGAGACACACGGCGGGTGCTAACGTCCGTCGTGGAGAGGGAAACAACCCAGACCGCCAGCTAAGGTCCCAAATTACAGCTAAGTGGGAAACGATGTGGGAAGGCTCAGACAGCTAGGATGTTGGCTTAGAAGCAGCCATCATTTAAAGAAAGCGTAATAGCTCACTAGTCGAGTCGGCCTGCGCGGAAGATGTAACGGGGCTAAGTTGTAAACCGAAGCTGCGGCAATGCGATTTATCGTATTGGGTAGGGGAGCGTTCTGTAAGCCGCTGAAGGTGTGTGGTAACGCACGCTGGAGGTATCAGAAGTGCGAATGCTGACATGAGTAACGATAATGGGGGTGAAAAACCTCCACGCCGGAAGACCAAGGGTTCCTGTCCAACGTTAATCGGGGCAGGGTAAGTCGACCCCTAAGGCGAGGCTGAAAAGCGTAGTCGATGGGAAACGGGTTAATATTCCCGTACTTCTTACTGTTGCGATGGGGGGACGGAGAAGGCTAGATGAGCCTGGCGATGGTTGTCCAGGTTCAAGTGCGTAGGCTTAAGAGTCAGGTAAATCCGGCTCTTTTTAAGGCTGAGACACGATGTCGAGCCACTAAGGTGGTGAAGTCATTGATGCCATGCTTCCAGGAAAAGCCTCTAAGCTTCAGACAGTAAGGAATCGTACCCCAAACCGACACAGGTGGTCGGGTAGAGAATACCAAGGCGCTTGAGAGAACTCGGGTGAAGGAACTAGGCAAAATGGTACCGTAACTTCGGGAGAAGGTACGCTCCTGATGGTGAAGTCCCTTGCGGATGGAGCTGACGGGAGTCGCAGATACCAGGTGGCTGCAACTGTTTATTAAAAACACAGCACTGTGCAAAATCGTAAGATGACGTATACGGTGTGACGCCTGCCCGGTGCCGGAAGGTTAATTGATGCTGTTAGACTTTGGTCGAAGCGGTTGATCGAAGCCCCGGTAAACGGCGGCCGTAACTATAACGGTCCTAAGGTAGCGAAATTCCTTGTCGGGTAAGTTCCGACCTGCACGAATGGCGTAATGATGGCCACGCTGTCTCCACCCGAGACTCAGTGAAATTGAAATCGCTGTGAAGATGCAGTGTACCCGCGGCTAGACGGAAAGACCCCGTGAACCTTTACTACAGCTTGGCACTGAACATTGAGCCTACATGTGTAGGATAGGTGGGAGGCTATGAAACACAGTCGCCAGATTGTGTGGAGCCATCCTTGAAATACCACCCTTGTATGTTTGATGTTCTAACTTGGTCCCCTAATCGGGGATGAGGACAGTGCCTGGTGGGTAGTTTGACTGGGGCGGTCTCCTCCCAAAGAGTAACGGAGGAGCACGAAGGTGGGCTAATCACGGTTGGACATCGTGAGGTTAGTGTAATGGCATAAGCCCGCTTGACTGCGAGAGTGACGGCTCGAGCAGGTGCGAAAGCAGGTCATAGTGATCCGGTGGCTCTGAATGGAAGGGCCATCGCTCAACGGATAAAAGGTACTCCGGGGATAACAGGCTGATACCGCCCAAGAGTTCATATCGACGGCGGTGTTTGGCACCTCGATGTCGGCTCATCACATCCTGGGGCTGAAGTCGGTCCCAAGGGTATGGCTGTTCGCCATTTAAAGTGGTACGCGAGCTGGGTTTAGAACGTCGTGAGACAGTTCGGTCCCTATCTGCCGTGGGCGTTGGAAGATTGAAGGGGGCTGCTCCTAGTACGAGAGGACCGGAGTGGACGAACCTCTGGTGTTCGGGTTGTGATGCCAATCGCATTGCCCGGTAGCTAAGTTCGGAATCGATAACCGCTGAAAGCATCTAAGCGGGAAGCGAGCCCTGAGATGAGTCTTCCCTGGCACTTTAAGTGTCCTGAAGGGTTGTTCGAGACCAGAACGTTGATAGGCAGGGTGTGTAAGCGTTGTGAGGCGTTGAGCTAACCTGTACTAATTGCCCGTGAGGCTTAACCATACAACACCGAAAAGGTTTTGGCGGACTCAAGAGAGAATCTTGGTTGTGGGTTGAGAATAAGACAGCTTTCTGAATTAACGAATTTGCCTGGCGGCCATAGCGATTTGGACCCACCTGATCCCATGCCGAACTCAGAAGTGAAACGAATTAGCGCCGATGGTAGTGTGGGGTTTCCCCATGTGAGAGTAGGACATCGCCAGGCTTTTATTTTGCTTGCTTATTGATTTAAGCAAGTCACCATAAGACTTTAAAAAAGATTAGAGTTTTATGTTGACTTTCAAAGTGGGTAGCGTATTATACGCGTCCTGCTTAAGTGCTAACGCACTGAAAGCAAAGCTCTTTAACAATATAAACCTATCAATCTGTGTGGGCACTCGTCGGATAAACATCCAAAAAATTTTATCAATGATACGAGTGACCAAAACGAACAGGATTTCTTTTTAGAATGAATGTTTGGCACAGTCAATTCAACATAACATTACTTTTGATAAAGTAGTGCATGTTATCAGTATTCATTGAGCCGATGCTAAGGCATCAAAAAACTTTAATTGAAGAGTTTGATCATGGCTCAGATTGAACGCTGGCGGCAGGCCTAACACATGCAAGTCGGGCGGTAACAGAAGAAAGCTTGCTTTCTTGCTGACGAGCGGCGGACGGGTGAGTAATGCTTAGGAAGTTGCCCGGTAGAGGGGGATAACCATTGGAAACGATGGCTAATACCGCATAATACCTATGGGTCAAAGCGGGGGCTCTTCGGACCTTGCGCTACCGGATACGCCTAAGTGAGATTAGCTGGTTGGTGAGGTAAGAGCTCACCAAGGCGACGATCTCTAGCTGGTCTGAGAGGATGATCAGCCACACTGGAACTGAGACACGGTCCAGACTCCTACGGGAGGCAGCAGTGGGGAATATTGCACAATGGGGGAAACCCTGATGCAGCCATGCCGCGTGTATGAAGAAGGCCTTCGGGTTGTAAAGTACTTTCAGCAGTGAGGAAGGGTGACAGATTAATACTCTGTTATTTTGACGTTAGCTGCAGAAGAAGCACCGGCTAACTCCGTGCCAGCAGCCGCGGTAATACGGAGGGTGCGAGCGTTAATCGGAATTACTGGGCGTAAAGCGCATGTAGGTGGTTGATTAAGTCAGATGTGAAAGCCCGGGGCTTAACCTCGGAATCGCATTTGAAACTGGTTGGCTAGAGTACTGTAGAGGGGGGTAGAATTTCAGGTGTAGCGGTGAAATGCGTAGAGATCTGAAGGAATACCGGTGGCGAAGGCGGCCCCCTGGACAGATACTGACACTGAGATGCGAAAGCGTGGGGAGCAAACAGGATTAGATACCCTGGTAGTCCACGCCGTAAACGATGTCTACTTGGAGGTTGCGGCCTTGAGCTGTGGCTTTCGGAGCTAACGCGTTAAGTAGACCGCCTGGGGAGTACGGTCGCAAGATTAAAACTCAAATGAATTGACGGGGGCCCGCACAAGCGGTGGAGCATGTGGTTTAATTCGATGCAACGCGAAGAACCTTACCTACTCTTGACATCCAGAAAATCCTTTAGAGATAGAGGAGTGCCTTCGGGAATTCTGAGACAGGTGCTGCATGGCTGTCGTCAGCTCGTGTTGTGAAATGTTGGGTTAAGTCCCGCAACGAGCGCAACCCTTATCCTTGTTTGCCAGCACTTCGGGTGGGAACTCCAGGGAGACTGCCGGTGATAAACCGGAGGAAGGTGGGGACGACGTCAAGTCATCATGGCCCTTACGAGTAGGGCTACACACGTGCTACAATGGCGTATACAGAGGGCGGCCAACTTGCGAAAGTGAGCGAATCCCAAAAAGTACGTCGTAGTCCGGATTGGAGTCTGCAACTCGACTCCATGAAGTCGGAATCGCTAGTAATCGTGGATCAGAATGCCACGGTGAATACGTTCCCGGGCCTTGTACACACCGCCCGTCACACCATGGGAGTGGGCTGCAAAAGAAGCAGGTAGTTTAACCTTCGGGAGGACGCTTGCCACTTTGTGGTTCATGACTGGGGTGAAGTCGTAACAAGGTAGCGCTAGGGGAACCTGGCGCTGGATCACCTCCTTACACGATGATGGTTATTGTCGAGTGTTCACACAGATTGAAGGTTTATGTCGTTTAAGAGTATCTTAGTGTCCCGTTCGTCTAGAGGCCTAGGACACCGCCCTTTCACGGCGGTAACAGGGGTTCGACTCCCCTACGGGATACCATTGGGTCGTTAGCTCAGTTGTAGAGCAGTTGACTTTTAATCAATTGGTCACAGGTTCGAATCCTGTACGACCCACCATTTCCTGCCACAGGAAAACAAATATTGTGGGCGATTAGCTCAGTTGGGAGAGCACCTGCCTTACAAGCAGGGGTCACTGGTTCGAACCCGGTATCGCCCACCACTCTCTAACTATTTTTGGACATGGATTCCAACCACTTCATTGCATGTACGTGGTTGGAATTTTTGACGGCTGAATAGCCATCCGAGAGTCGTTAGAAAGTGCCTTTCTTTTGGTAGAAAGTAGCATTGCTCTTTAACAATTTGGAAAGGCTGGACAAAGCAGTTTTGTTTTTAACAAAACTGTTTGTAAAAGTTCTCAATACTTTCTTGTATAAGAAAGACTCAACACAATCAAGTGTTCTTGGAAATTGAGTCCGGCAATATCATAGTCTGCCGCATGTATAAAAATGGCAGACAAATCTTGGTGACAAGACCACATTCCGAAACTTTTTCGGGTTGTATGGTTAAGTGACTAAGCGTACATGGTGGATGCCTTGGCAGTCAGAGGCGATGAAGGACGTACTAACTTGCGATAAGCTCAGATGAGGCAGTAAGAGCCACCTGAATCTGAGATTTCCGAATGGGGAAACCCACTTACAGCAGTAAGTATCATTAAGTGAATACATAGCTTAATGAGGCGAACCGGGAGAACTGAAACATCTAAGTACCCCGAGGAAAAGAAATCAACCGAGATTCCGAAAGTAGCGGCGAGCGAAATCGGAGTAGCCCTTAAGCTGATACAGTGTCAGGTGAAGTGTCTGGAAAGGCACGCGATACAGGGTGACAGCCCCGTAACTGACGGCATTGTATGAGTGAAATCGAGTAAGGCGGGACACGTGATATCCTGTTTGAAAATGGGGGGACCATCCTCCAAGGCTAAATACTCCTGACTGACCGATAGTGAACCAGTACCGTGAGGGAAAGGCGAAAAGAACCCCTGTGAGGGGAGTGAAACAGAACCTGAAACCGTGTACGTACAAGCAGTAGGAGCCTACTAGTTAGGTGACTGCGTACCTTTTGTATAATGGGTCAGCGACTTATATTCAGTGGCAAGGTTAACCGATTAGGGGAGCCGTAGCGAAAGCGAGTGTTAACTGCGCGTTTAGTCTCTGGATATAGACCCGAAACCGAGTGATCTAGCCATGGGCAGGTTGAAGGTTGAGTAACATCAACTGGAGGACCGAACCGACTAATGTTGAAAAATTAGCGGATGACCTGTGGCTAGGGGTGAAAGGCCAATCAAACTCGGAGATAGCTGGTTCTCCCCGAAAGCTATTTAGGTAGCGCCTCGGACGAATACTACTGGGTAGAGCACTGTTAAGGCTAGGGGGTCATCCCGACTTACCACCCTTTGCAAACTCCGAATACCAGTAAGTACTATCCGGGAGACACACGGCGGGTGGCTAACGTCCGTCGTGGAGAGGGAAACAACCCCAGGCCATAACCGCCAGCTAATGTCCCAAATTACAGCTAAGTGGGAAACGATGTGGGAAGGCTCAGACAGCTAGGATGTTGGCTT
>NZ_JAJSDZ010000006.1 GCF_021272385.1 Vibrio salinus | reverse complement strand
TGAAGGTTTGCTTTATAAGCAGATCTTTCAGAGTTACTTTCAATGACTAAGGGACAGCAATCGCTGCGCCTTGCTGAGTTGAATGGGTATCTGGAGACTCTGACTACTCAAAAAAGGATTGAATGGGCGTTAGAAAATTTGCAGGGAACGTTTGCTGTTTCGTCTAGCTTCGGTATTCAGGCCGCGTTGATGCTTCATTTAGTTACTCAAATAAAGAAAGACATTCCGATCGTTCTTACCGACACCGGATATTTGTTTCCTGAAACATATCAGTTTATTGAGTATTTAACGGATAAACTTGATTTGAATTTGAAAGTCTACCGGGCTGACCATACTCCCGCATGGCAGGAGGCGAGTTTTGGTAAACTGTGGGAGCAGGGAATCGAAGGTATTACCAAGTACAACCATATTAATAAAGTTGAGCCAATGAAGCGGGCTTTACATGATTTGAATGTAGGAACCTGGTTTTCAGGGTTACGTAGAGAGCAATCAGAATCAAGAGCTCATCTGCCAATCCTTGCTGTTCAAAATGGCGTGTTCAAATTTTTGCCAGTGGTTGATTGGTCGAATAAAGACGTTCATTATTATTTGGAAGAATTTGGTTTGCCATACCATCCACTTTGGGAAGAGGGATATTTATCAGTTGGTGATATCCATACAACCCGTAAGTGGGAACCCGGAATGAAAGAAGAAGAGACCCGGTTTTTTGGATTAAAGAGGGAATGTGGCCTTCATGAAGATGATGGTGAGCTTGATGGTTCAGGGATCTGATCCTTTTTCTGTAAGAATAGAAGGAGCTTTTTAAAGGCTCCTTCTTTTTATTGTGGATAACTCAGTGAGTAACCTGTTCCTATTTGGTGACTAAAGTTGAATAAATAAAGGGTTGAACGAACATCCGGCAATTAAACGTTATTTTTTAGTTTTTTCCGAAAAAGTACTTGCTAATGTGACAATGCTCTCTATAATGCGCAACCACTGACACGGCAACGGTTCAAAAAGAACAGAAAGCTAGTGACAGCAAGGTCTGACGGTAAGACGAAATAATAAAAAAGTGTTTGACACTTAAGATTATCTCGCTAGAATGACCGCCTCTTCAGTAAGTAATTACGAAGAGAAAGCTCTTTAACAATATAAACCTATCAATCTGTGTGGGCACTCGTCGGATAAACATCCAAAAGATTTTATCAATGATACGGGTGACCAAAACGAACAGGATTTCTTTTTAGAATGAATGTTTGGCACAGTCAATTCAACATAACATTACTTTTAATAAAGTAGTGCATGTTATCAGTATTCATTGAGCCGTTTCTCTTTTTTAAGAGAAACACAAAACTTTAATTGAAGAGTTTGATCATGGCTCAGATTGAACGCTGGCGGCAGGCCTAACACATGCAAGTCGGGCGGTAACAGGAGAAAGCTTGCTTTCTTGCTGACGAGCGGCGGACGGGTGAGTAATGCTTAGGAAGTTGCCCGGTAGAGGGGGATAACCATTGGAAACGATGGCTAATACCGCATAATACCTATGGGTCAAAGCGGGGGCTCTTCGGACCTTGCGCTACCGGATACGCCTAAGTGAGATTAGCTGGTTGGTGAGGTAAGAGCTCACCAAGGCGACGATCTCTAGCTGGTCTGAGAGGATGATCAGCCACACTGGAACTGAGACACGGTCCAGACTCCTACGGGAGGCAGCAGTGGGGAATATTGCACAATGGGGGAAACCCTGATGCAGCCATGCCGCGTGTATGAAGAAGGCCTTCGGGTTGTAAAGTACTTTCAGCAGTGAGGAAGGGTGACAGATTAATACTCTGTTATTTTGACGTTAGCTGCAGAAGAAGCACCGGCTAACTCCGTGCCAGCAGCCGCGGTAATACGGAGGGTGCGAGCGTTAATCGGAATTACTGGGCGTAAAGCGCATGTAGGTGGTTGATTAAGTCAGATGTGAAAGCCCGGGGCTTAACCTCGGAATCGCATTTGAAACTGGTTGGCTAGAGTACTGTAGAGGGGGGTAGAATTTCAGGTGTAGCGGTGAAATGCGTAGAGATCTGAAGGAATACCGGTGGCGAAGGCGGCCCCCCTGGACAGATACGACACTGAGATGCGGAAAGCGTGGGGAGCAAACAGGATTATGATACCCTGGTAGTCCACGCCGTACACGATGTCTACTTGAGGTTGCCGGCCTGAGCTGTGGCTTTCGGAGGCTAACGCGTTAAGTAGACCGCCTGGGGAGTACGGTCGCAAGATTAAAACTCAAATGAATTGACGGGGCCCGCACAAGCGGTGGAGCATGTGGTTTAATTCGATGCAACGCGAAGAACTTACCTACTCTTGACATCCAGAAAATCCTTTAGAGATAGAGGAGTGCCTTCGGGAATTCTGAGACAGGTGCTGCATGGCTGTCGTCAGCTCGTGTTGTGAAATGTTGGGTTAAGTCCCGCAACGAGCGCAACCCTTATCCTTGTTTGCCAGCACTTCGGGTGGGAACTCCAGGGAGACTGCCGGTGATAAACCGGAGGAAGGTGGGGACGACGTCAAGTCATCATGGCCCTTACGAGTAGGGCTACACACGTGCTACAATGGCGTATACAGAGGGCGGCCAACTTGCGAAAGTGAGCGAATCCCAAAAAGTACGTCGTAGTCCGGATTGGAGTCTGCAACTCGACTCCATGAAGTCGGAATCGCTAGTAATCGTGGATCAGAATGTCACGGTGAATACGTCCCGGGCCTTGTACACACCGCCCGTCACACCATGGGAGTGGGCTGCAAAAGAAGCAGGTAGTTTAACCTTCGGGAGGACGCTTGCCACTTTGTGGTTCATGACTGGGTGAAGTCGTAACAAGGTAGCGCTAGGGGAACCTGGCGCTGGATCACCTCCTTACACGATGATGGTTATTGTCGAGTGTTCACACAGATTGATGGTTTGTATGTTTTAGAAAGATTCAGGGGCTATAGCTCAGCTGGGAGAGCGCTTGCCTGGCAGGCAAGAGGTCTGCGGTTCGATCCCGCATAGCTCCACCATCTTTAAGTGTTCTTTTCTTTGTGAATGGGAAGAGAATGGTTAAACATGGTTCTTTATGAATCACGCTCTTTAACAATTTGGAAAGCTGACAAAGCAGTTTTGTTTTTAAACAAAACTGTTTGTAAAAGTTCTCAATACTTTCTTGTATAAGAAAGACCAACACAATCAAGTGTTCTTGGAAATTGAGTCCGGCAATATCATAGTCTGCCGCATGTATAAAAATGGCAGACAAATCTTGGTGACAAGACCACATTCCGAAACTTTTTCGGGTTGTATGGTTAAGTGACTAAGCGTACATGGTGGATGCCTTGGCAGTCAGAGGCGATGAAGGACGTACTAACTTGCGATAAGCTCAGATGAGGCAGTAAGAGCCACCTGAATCTGAGATTTCCGAATGGGGAAACCCACTTACAGCAGTAAGTATCATTAAGTGAATACATAGCTTAATGAGGCGAACCGGGAGAAACTGAAACATCTAAGTACCCCGAGGAAAAGAAATCAACCGAGATTCCGAAAGTAGCGGCGAGCGAAATCGGAGTAGCCCTTAAGCTGATACAGTGTCAGGTGAAGTGTCTGGAAAGGCACGCGATACAGGGTGACAGCCCCGTAACTGACGGCATTGTATAAGTGAAATCGAGTAAGGCGGGACACGTGATATCCTGTTTGAAAATGGGGGGACCATCCTCCAAGGCTAAATACTCCTGACTGACCGATAGTGAACCAGTACCGTGAGGGAAAGGCGAAAAGAACCCCTGTGAGGGGAGTGAAACAGAACCTGAAACCGTGTACGTACAAGCAGTAGGAGCCTACTAGTTAGGTGACTGCGTACCTTTTGTATAATGGGTCAGCGACTTATATTCAGTGGCAAGGTTAACCGATTAGGGGAGCCGTAGCGAAAGCGAGTGTTAACTGCGCGTTTAGTCTCTGGATATAGACCCGAAACCGAGTGATCTAGCCATGGGCAGGTTGAAGGTTGAGTAACATCAACTGGAGGACCGAACCGACTAATGTTGAAAAATTAGCGGATGACCTGTGGCTAGGGGTGAAAGGCCAATCAAACTCGGAGATAGCTGGTTCTCCCCGAAAGCTATTTAGGTAGCGCCTCGGACGAATACTACTGGGGGTAGAGCACTGTTAAGGCTAGGGGGTCATCCCGACTTACCAACCCTTTGCAAACTCCGAATACCAGTAAGTACTATCCGGGAGACACACGGCGGGTGCTAACGTCCGTCGTGGAGAGGGAAACAACCCAGACCGCCAGCTAAGGTCCCAAATTACAGCTAAGTGGGAAACGATGTGGGAAGGCTCAGACAGCTAGGATGTTGGCTTAGAAGCAGCCATCATTTAAAGAAAGCGTAATAGCTCACTAGTCGAGTCGGCCTGCGCGGAAGATGTAACGGGGCTAAGTTGTAAACCGAAGCTGCGGCAATGCGATTTATCGTATTGGGTAGGGGAGCGTTCTGTAAGCCGCTGAAGGTGTGTGGTAACGCACGCTGGAGGTATCAGAAGTGCGAATGCTGACATGAGTAACGATAATGGGGGTGAAAAACCTCCACGCCGGAAGACCAAGGGTTCCTGTCCAACGTTAATCGGGGCAGGGTAAGTCGACCCCTAAGGCGAGGCTGAAAAGCGTAGTCGATGGGAAACGGGTTAATATTCCCGTACTTCTTACTGTTGCGATGGGGGGACGGAGAAGGCTAGATGAGCCTGGCGATGGTTGTCCAGGTTCAAGTGCGTAGGCTTAAGAGTCAGGTAAATCCGGCTCTTTTTAAGGCTGAGACACGATGTCGAGCCACTAAGGTGGTGAAGTCATTGATGCCATGCTTCCAGGAAAAGCCTCTAAGCTTCAGACAGTAAGGAATCGTACCCCAAACCGACACAGGTGGTCGGGTAGAGAATACCAAGGCGCTTGAGAGAACTCGGGTGAAGGAACTAGGCAAAATGGTACCGTAACTTCGGGAGAAGGTACGCTCCTGATGGTGAAGTCCCTTGCGGATGGAGCTGACGGGAGTCGCAGATACCAGGTGGCTGCAACTGTTTATTAAAAACACAGCACTGTGCAAAATCGTAAGATGACGTATACGGTGTGACGCCTGCCCGGTGCCGGAAGGTTAATTGATGCTGTTAGACTTTGGTCGAAGCGGTTGATCGAAGCCCCGGTAAACGGCGGCCGTAACTATAACGGTCCTAAGGTAGCGAAATTCCTTGTCGGGTAAGTTCCGACCTGCACGAATGGCGTAATGATGGCCACGCTGTCTCCACCCGAGACTCAGTGAAATTGAAATCGCTGTGAAGATGCAGTGTACCCGCGGCTAGACGGAAAGACCCCGTGAACCTTTACTACAGCTTGGCACTGAACATTGAGCCTACATGTGTAGGATAGGTGGGAGGCTATGAAACACAGTCGCCAGATTGTGTGGAGCCATCCTTGAAATACCACCCTTGTATGTTTGATGTTCTAACTTGGTCCCTAATCGGGGATGAGGACAGTGCCTGGTGGGTAGTTTGACTGGGGCGGTCTCCTCCCAAAGAGTAACGGAGGAGCACGAAGGTGGGCTAATCACGGTTGGACATCGTGAGGTTAGTGTAATGGCATAAGCCCGCTTGACTGCGAGAGTGACGGCTCGAGCAGGTGCGAAAGCAGGTCATAGTGATCCGGTGGCTCTGAATGGAAGGGCCATCGCTCAACGGATAAAAGGTACTCCGGGGATAACAGGCTGATACCGCCCAAGAGTTCATATCGACGGCGGTGTTTGGCACCTCGATGTCGGCTCATCACATCCTGGGGCTGAAGTCGGTCCCAAGGGTATGGCTGTTCGCCATTTAAAGTGGTACGCGAGCTGGGTTTAGAACGTCGTGAGACAGTTCGGTCCCTATCTGCCGTGGGCGTTGGAAGATTGAAGGGGGCTGCTCCTAGTACGAGAGGACCGGAGTGGACGAACCTCTGGTGTTCGGGTTGTGATGCCAATCGCATTGCCCGGTAGCTAAGTTCGGAATCGATAACCGCTGAAAGCATCTAAGCGGGAAGCGAGCCCTGAGATGAGTCTTCCCTGGCACTTTAAGTGTCCTGAAGGGTTGTTCGAGACCAGAACGTTGATAGGCAGGGTGTGTAAGCGTTGTGAGGCGTTGAGCTAACCTGTACTAATTGCCCGTGAGGCTTAACCATACAACACCGAAAAGGTTTTGGCGGACTCAAGAGAGAATCTTGGTTGTGGGTTGAGAATAAGACAGCTTTCTGAATTAACGAATTTGCCTGGCGGCCATAGCGATTTGGACCCACCTGATCCCATGCCGAACTCAGAAGTGAAACGAATTAGCGCCGATGGTAGTGTGGGGTTTCCCCATGTGAGAGTAGGACATCGCCAGGCTTTTATTTTGCTTGCTTATTGATTTAAGCAAGTCACCATAAGACTTTAAAAAAGATTAGAGTTTTATGTTGACTTTCAAAGTGGGTAGCGTATTATACGCGTCCTGCTTAAGTGCTAACGCACTGAAAGCAAAGCTCTTTAACAATATAAACCTATCAATCTGTGTGGGCACTCGTCGGATAAACATCCAAAAAATTTTATCAATGATACGAGTGACCAAAACGAACAGGATTTCTTTTTAGAATGAATGTTTGGCACAGTCAATTCAACATAACATTACTTTTGATAAAGTAGTGCATGTTATCAGTATTCATTGAGCCGATGCTAAGGCATCAAAAAACTTTAATTGAAGAGTTTGATCATGGCTCAGATTGAACGCTGGCGGCAGGCCTAACACATGCAAGTCGGGCGGTAACAGAAGAAAGCTTGCTTTCTTGCTGACGAGCGGCGGACGGGTGAGTAATGCTTAGGAAGTTGCCCGGTAGAGGGGGATAACCATTGGAAAACGATGGCTAATACCGCATAATACCTATGGGTCAAAGCGGGGGCTCTTCGGACCTTGCGCTACCGGATACGCCTAAGTGAGATTAGCTGGTTGGTGAGGTAAGAGCTCACCAAGGCGACGATCTCTAGCTGGTCTGAGAGGATGATCAGCCACACTGGAACTGAGACACGGTCCAGACTCCTACGGGAGGCAGCAGTGGGGAATATTGCACAATGGGGGAAACCCTGATGCAGCCATGCCGCGTGTATGAAGAAGGCCTTCGGGTTGTAAAGTACTTTCAGCAGTGAGGAAGGGTGACAGATTAATACTCTGTTATTTTGACGTTAGCTGCAGAAGAAGCACCGGCTAACTCCGTGCCAGCAGCCGCGGTAATACGGAGGGTGCGAGCGTTAATCGGAATTACTGGGCGTAAAGCGCATGTAGGTGGTTGATTAAGTCAGATGTGAAGCCCGGGGCTTAACCTCGGAATCGCATTTGAAACTGGTTGGCTAGAGTACTGTAGAGGGGGGTAGAATTTCAGGTGTAGCGGTGAAATGCGTAGAGATCTGAAGGAATACCGGTGGCGAAGGCGGCCCCCTGGACAGATACTGACACTGAGATGCGAAAGCGTGGGGAGCAAACAGGATTAGATACCCTGGTAGTCCACGCCGTAAACGATGTCTACTTGGAGGTTGCGGCCTTGAGCTGTGGCTTTCGGAGCTAACGCGTTAAGTAGACCGCCTGGGGAGTACGGTCGCAAGATTAAAACTCAAATGAATTGACGGGGGCCCGCACAAGCGGTGGAGCATGTGGTTTAATTCGATGCAACGCGAAGAACCTTACCTACTCTTGACATCCAGAAAAATCCTTTAGAGATAGAGGAGTGCCTTCGGGAATTCTGAGACAGGTGCTGCATGGCTGTCGTCAGCTCGTGTTGTGAAATGTTGGGTTAAGTCCCGCAACGAGCGCAACCCTTATCCTTGTTTGCCAGCACTTCGGGTGGGAACTCCAGGGAGACTGCCGGTGATAAACCGGAGGAAGGTGGGGACGACGTCAAGTCATCATGGCCCTTACGAGTAGGGCTACACACGTGCTACAATGGCGTATACAGAGGGCGGCCAACTTGCGAAAGTGAGCGAATCCCAAAAAGTACGTCGTAGTCCGGATTGGAGTCTGCAACTCGACTCCATGAAGTCGGAATCGCTAGTAATCGTGGATCAGAATGCCACGGTGAATACGTTCCCGGGCCTTGTACACACCGCCCGTCACACCATGGGAGTGGGCTGCAAAAGAAGCAGGTAGTTTAACCTTCGGGAGGACGCTTGCCACTTTGTGGTTCATGACTGGGGTGAAGTCGTAACAAGGTAGCGCTAGGGGAACCTGGCGCTGGATCACCTCCTTACACGATGATGGTTATTGTCGAGTGTTCACACAGATTGAAGGTTTATGTCGTTTAAGAGTATCTTAGTGTCCCGTTCGTCTAGAGGCCTAGGACACCGCCCTTCACGGCGGTAACAGGGGTTCGACTCCCCTACGGGATACCATTGGGTCGTTAGCTCAGTTGGTAGAGCAGTTGACTTTTAATCAATTGGTCACAGGTTCGAATCCTGTACGACCCACCATTTCCTGCCACAGGAAAACAAATATTGTGGGCGATTAGCTCAGTTGGGAGAGCACCTGCCTTACAAGCAGGGGGTCACTGGTTCGAACCCGGTATCGCCCACCACTCTCTAACTATTTTTGGACATGGATTCCAAACCACTTCATTGCATGTACGTGGTTGGAATTTTTGACGGCTGAATAGCCATCCGAGAGTCGTTAGAAAGTGCCTTTCTTTTGGTAGAAAGTAGCATTGCTCTTTAACAATTTGGAAAGCTGACAAAGCAGTTTTGTTTTTAAACAAAACTGTTTGTAAAAGTTCTCAATACTTTCTTGTATAAGAAAGACCAACACAATCAAGTGTTCTTGGAAATTGAGTCCGGCAATATCATAGTCTGCCGCATGTATAAAAATGGCAGACAAATCTTGGTGACAAGACCACATTCCGAAACTTTTTCGGGTTGGTATGGTAAGTGACTAAGCGTACATGGTGGATGCCTTGGCAGTCAGAGGCGATGAAGGACGTACTAACTTGCGATAAGCTCAGATGAGGCAGTAAGAGCCACCTGAATCTGAGATTTCCGAATGGGGAAACCCACTTACAGCAGTAAGTATCATTAAGTGAATACATAGCTTAATGAGGCGAACCGGGAGAACTGAAACATCTAAGTACCCCGAGGAAAAGAAATCAACCGAGATTCCGAAAGTAGCGGCGAGCGAAATCGGAGTAGCCCTTAAGCTGATACAGTGTCAGGTGAAGTGTCTGGAAAGGCACGCGATACAGGGTGACAGCCCCGTAACTGACGGCATTGTATAAGTGAAATCGAGTAAGGCGGGACACGTGATATCCTGTTTGAAAATGGGGGGACCATCCTCCAAGGCTAAATACTCCTGACTGACCGATAGTGAACCAGTACCGTGAGGGAAAGGCGAAAAGAACCCCTGTGAGGGGAGTGAAACAGAACCTGAAACCGTGTACGTACAAGCAGTAGGAGCCTACTAGTTAGGTGACTGCGTACCTTTTGTATAATGGGTCAGCGACTTATATTCAGTGGCAAGGTTAACCGATTAGGGGAGCCGTAGCGAAAGCGAGTGTTAACTGCGCGTTTAGTCTCTGGATATAGACCCGAAACCGAGTGATCTAGCCATGGGCAGGTTGAAGGTTGAGTAACATCAACTGGAGGACCGAACCGACTAATGTTGAAAAATTAGCGGATGACCTGTGGCTAGGGGTGAAAGGCCAATCAACTCGGAGATAGCTGGTTCTCCCCGAAAGCTATTTAGGTAGCGCCTCGGACGAATACTACTGGGGGTAGCGCACTGTTAAGGCTAGGGGGTCATCCCGACTTACCAACCCTTTGCAAACTCCGAATACCAGTAAGTACTATCCGGGAGACCACACGGCGGGTGCTAACGTCCGTCGTGGAGAGGGAAACAACCCAGACCGCCAGCTAAGGTCCCAAATTACAGCTAAGTGGGAAACGATGTGGGAAGGCTCAGACAGCTAGGATGTTGGCTTAGAAGCAGCCATCATTTAAAGAAAGCGTAATAGCTCACTAGTCGAGTCGGCCTGCGCGGAAGATGTAACGGGGCTAAGTTGTAAACCGAAGCTGCGGCAATGCGATTTATCGTATTGGGTAGGGGAGCGTTCTGTAAGCCGCTGAAGGTGTGTGGTAACGCACGCTGGAGGTATCAGAAGTGCGAATGCTGACATGAGTAACGATAATGGGGGTGAAAAACCTCCACGCCGGAAGACCAAGGGTTCCTGTCCAACGTTAATCGGGGCAGGGTAAGTCGACCCCTAAGGCGAGGCTGAAAAGCGTAGTCGATGGGAAACGGGTTAATATTCCCGTACTTCTTACTGTTGCGATGGGGGGACGGAGAAGGCTAGATGAGCCTGGCGATGGTTGTCCAGGTTCAAGTGCGTAGGCTTAAGAGTCAGGTAAATCCGGCTCTTTTTAAGGCTGAGACACGATGTCGAGCCACTAAGGTGGTGAAGTCATTGATGCCATGCTTCCAGGAAAAGCCTCTAAGCTTCAGACAGTAAGGAATCGTACCCCAAACCGACACAGGTGGTCGGGTAGAGAATACCAAGGCGCTTGAGAGAACTCGGGTGAAGGAACTAGGCAAAATGGTACCGTAACTTCGGGAGAAGGTACGCTCCTGATGGTGAAGTCCCTTGCGGATGGAGCTGACGGGAGTCGCAGATACCAGGTGGCTGCAACTGTTTATTAAAAACACAGCACTGTGCAAAATCGTAAGATGACGTATACGGTGTGACGCCTGCCCGGTGCCGGAAGGTTAATTGATGCTGTTAGACTTTGGTCGAAGCGGTTGATCGAAGCCCCGGTAAACGGCGGCCGTAACTATAACGGTCCTAAGGTAGCGAAATTCCTTGTCGGGT
Organism: Vibrio salinus; assembly: GCF_021272385.1. Taxonomy (GTDB): domain Bacteria; phylum Pseudomonadota; class Gammaproteobacteria; order Enterobacterales; family Vibrionaceae; genus Vibrio; species Vibrio salinus. Next base: position 1,526 of record NZ_JAJSDZ010000006.1, on the reverse strand, counting down.
AAGTTCCGACCTGCACGAATGGCGTAATGATGGCCACGCTGTCTCCACCCGAGACTCAGTGAAATTGAAATCGCTGTGAAGATGCAGTGTACCCGCGGCTAGACGGAAAGACCCCGTGAACCTTTACTACAGCTTGGCACTGAACATTGAGCCTACATGTGTAGGATAGGTGGGAGGCTATGAAACACAGTCGCCAGATTGTGTGGAGCCATCCTTGAAATACCACCCTTGTATGTTTGATGTTCTAACTTGGTCCCCTAATCGGGGATGAGGACAGTGCCTGGTGGGTAGTTTGACTGGGGCGGTCTCCTCCCAAAGAGTAACGGAGGAGCACGAAGGTGGGCTAATCACGGTTGGACATCGTGAGGTTAGTGTAATGGCATAAGCCCGCTTGACTGCGAGAGTGACGGCTCGAGCAGGTGCGAAAGCAGGTCATAGTGATCCGGTGGCTCTGAATGGAAGGGCCATCGCTCAACGGATAAAAGGTACTCCGGGGATAACAGGCTGATACCGCCCAAGAGTTCATATCGACGGCGGTGTTTGGCACCTCGATGTCGGCTCATCACATCCTGGGGCTGAAGTCGGTCCCAAGGGTATGGCTGTTCGCCATTTAAGTGGTACGCGAGCTGGGTTTAGAACGTCGTGAGACAGTTCGGTCCCTATCTGCCGTGGGCGTTGGAAGATTGAAGGGGGCTGCTCCTAGTACGAGAGGACCGGAGTGGACGAACCTCTGGTGTTCGGGTTGTGATGCCAATCGCATTGCCCGGTAGCTAAGTTCGGAATCGATAACCGCTGAAAGCATCTAAGCGGGAAGCGAGCCCTGAGATGAGTCTTCCCTGGCACTTTAAGTGTCCTGAAGGGGTTGTTCGAGACCAGAACGTTGATAGGCAGGGTGTGTAAGCGTTGTGAGGCGTTGAGCTAACCTGTACTAATTGCCCGTGAGGCTTAACCATACAACACCGAAAAGGTTTGGCGGACTCAAGAGAGAATCTTGGTTGTGGGTTGAGAATAAGACAGCTTTCTGAATTAACGAATTTGCCTGGCGGCCATAGCGATTTGGACCCACCTGATCCCATGCCGAACTCAGAAGTGAAACGAATTAGCGCCGATGGTAGTGTGGGGTTTCCCCATGTGAGAGTAGGACATCGCCAGGCTTTTATTTCCCAAGAGCCCGTTATCTCTATAACGGGCTTGTTTAATAAGGTTATCCATGCTGTATAGTCAGTGGTAGAGCGCATCCTGGTAAGGATGAGGTCCCCAGTTCGAGTCTGGTATCAGCACCAGTTTGTTTAGCGACCATAGCAATTTGGATCCACCTGATTCCATGCCGAACTCAGAAGTGAAACGAATTAGCGCCGATGGTAGTGTGGGGCTTCCTCATGTGAGAGTAGGACATCGCTAAACTCTATCCTTTCTTCTTTATCTATTTGTTTCCTTAGACATATTTTCTTTCTCTGTTTATAAATTCTGTAGATCTGATTCAGACTAAGCAGACTTTTGACTTTATACCTTTAAAATATCCATAA
>NZ_JAJSDZ010000005.1 GCF_021272385.1 Vibrio salinus | reverse complement strand
AAGGTCCCAAATTACAGCTAAGTGGGAAACGATGTGGGAAGGCCAGACAGCTAGGATGTTGGCTTAGAAGCAGCCATCATTTAAAGAAAGCGTAATAGCTCACTAGTCGGTCGGCCTGCGCGGAAGATGTAACGGGGCTAAGTTGTAAACCGAAGCTGCGGCAATGCGATTTATCGTATTGGGTAGGGGAGCGTTCTGTAAGCCGCTGAAGGTGTGTGGTAACGCACGCTGGAGGTATCAGAAGTGCGAATGCTGACATGAGTAACGATAATGGGGGTGAAAAACCTCCACGCCGGAAGACCAAGGGTTCCTGTCCAACGTTAATCGGGCAGGGTAAGTCGACCCTAAGGCGAGGCTGAAAAGCGTAGTCGATGGGAAACGGGTTAATATTCCCGTACTTCTTACTGTTGCGATGGGGGGACGGAGAAGGCTAGATGAGCCTGGCGATGGTTTGTCCAGGTTTCAAGTGCGTAGGCTTAAGAGTCAGGTAAATCCGGCTCTTTTTAAGGCTGAGACACGATGTCGAGCACTAAGGTGGTGAAGTCATTGATGCCATGCTTCCAGGAAAAGCCTCTAAGCTTCAGACAGTAAGGAATCGTACCCCAAACCGACACAGGTGGTCGGGTAGAGAATACCAAGGCGCTTGAGAGAACTCGGGTGAAGGAACTAGGCAAAATGGTACCGTAACTTCGGGAGAAGGTACGCTCCTGATGGTGACATGTCCCTTGCGGATGGAGCTGACGGGAGTCGCAGATACCAGGTGGCTGCAACTGTTTATTAAAAACACAGCACTGTGCAAAATCGTAAGATGACGTATAGCGGTGTGACGCCTGCCCGGTGCCGGAAGGTTAATTGATGCTGTTAGGACTTGGTCGAAGCGGTTGATCGAAGCCCGGTAACGGCGGCCGTAACTATAACGGTCCTAAGGTAGCGAAATTCCTTGTCGGGTAAGTTCCGACCTGCACGAATGGCGTAATGATGGCCACGCTGTCTCCACCCGAGACCTCAGTGAATTGAAATCGCTGTGAAGATGCAGTGTACCCGCGGGCTAGACGGAAAGACCCCGTGAACCTTTACTACAGCTTGGCACTGAACATTGAGCTACATGTGTAGAGATAGGTGGAGGCTATGAAACACAGTCGCCAGATTTGTGGTGGAGCCATCCCTTGAAATACCACCCTTGTAGTTTGATGTTCTAACTTGGTCCCCTAATCGGGATGAGGACAGTGCCTGGTGGGTAGTTTGACTGGGGCGGTCTCCTCCCAAAGAGTAACGGAGGAGCACGAAGGTGGGCTAATCACGGTTGGACATCGTGAGGTTAGTGTAATGGCATAAGCCCGCTTGACTGCGAGAGTGACGGCTCGAGCAGGTGCGAACAGCAGGTCATAGTGATCCGGTGGCTCTGAATGGAAGGGCCATCGCTCAACGGATAAAAGGTACTCCGGGGATAACAGGCTGATACCGCCCAAGAGTTCATATCGACGGCGGTGTTTGGCACCTCGATGTCGGCTCATCACATCCTGGGGCTGAAGTCGGTCCCAAGGGTATGGCTGTTCGCCATTTAAAGTGGTACGCGAGCTGGGTTTAGAACGTCGTGAGACAGTTCGGTCCCTATCTGCCGTGGGCGTTGGAAGATTGAAGGGGGCTGCTCCTAGTACGAGAGGACCGGAGTGGACGAACCTCTGGTGTTCGGGTTGTGATGCCAATCGCATTGCCCGGTAGCTAAGTTCGGAATCGATAACCGCTGAAAGCATCTAAGCGGGAAGCGAGCCCTGAGATGAGTCTTCCCTGGCACTTTAAGTGTCCTGAAGGGTTGTTCGAGACCAGAACGTTGATAGGCAGGGTGTGTAAGCGTTGTGAGGCGTTGAGCTAACCTGTACTAATTGCCCGTGAGGCTTAACCATACAACACCGAAAAGGTTTTGGCGGACTCAAGAGAGAATCTTGGTTGTGGGTTGAGAATAAGACAGCTTTCTGAATTAACGAATTTGCCTGGCGGCCATAGCGATTTGGACCCACCTGATCCCATGCCGAACTCAGAAGTGAAACGAATTAGCGCCGATGGTAGTGTGGGGTTTCCCCATGTGAGAGTAGGACATCGCCAGGCTTTTATTTTGCTTGCTTATTGATTTAAGCAAGTCACCATAAGACTTTAAAAAAGATTAGAGTTTTATGTTGACTTTCAAAGTGGGTAGCGTATTATACGCGTCCTGCTTAAGTGCTAACGCACTGAAAGCAAAGCTCTTTAACAATATAAACCTATCAATCTGTGTGGGCACTCGTCGGATAAACATCCAAAAAATTTTATCAATGATACGAGTGACCAAAACGAACAGGATTTCTTTTTAGAATGAATGTTTGGCACAGTCAATTCAACATAACATTACTTTTGATAAAGTAGTGCATGTTATCAGTATTCATTGAGCCGATGCTAAGGCATCAAAAAACTTTAATTGAAGAGTTTGATCATGGCTCAGATTGAACGCTGGCGGCAGGCCTAACACATGCAAGTCGGGCGGTAACAGAAGAAAGCTTGCTTTCTTGCTGACGAGCGGCGGACGGGTGAGTAATGCTTAGGAAGTTGCCCGGTAGAGGGGGATAACCATTGGAAACGATGGCTAATACCGCATAATACCTATGGGTCAAAGCGGGGGCTCTTCGGACCTTGCGCTACCGGATACGCCTAAGTGAGATTAGCTGGTTGGTGAGGTAAGAGCTCACCAAGGCGACGATCTCTAGCTGGTCTGAGAGGATGATCAGCCACACTGGAACTGAGACACGGTCCAGACTCCTACGGGAGGCAGCAGTGGGGAATATTGCACAATGGGGGAAACCCTGATGCAGCCATGCCGCGTGTATGAAGAAGGCCTTCGGGTTGTAAAGTACTTTCAGCAGTGAGGAAGGGTGACAGATTAATACTCTGTTATTTTGACGTTAGCTGCAGAAGAAGCACCGGCTAACTCCGTGCCAGCAGCCGCGGTAATACGGAGGGTGCGAGCGTTAATCGGAATTACTGGGCGTAAAGCGCATGTAGGTGGTTGATTAAGTCAGATGTGAAAGCCCGGGGCTTAACCTCGGAATCGCATTTGAAACTGGTTGGCTAGAGTACTGTAGAGGGGGGTAGAATTTCAGGTGTAGCGGTGAAATGCGTAGAGATCTGAAGGAATACCGGTGGCGAAGGCGGCCCCCTGGACAGATACTGACACTGAGATGCGAAAGCGTGGGGAGCAAACAGGATTAGATACCCTGGTAGTCCACGCCGTAAACGATGTCTACTTGGAGGTTGCGGCCTTGAGCTGTGGCTTTCGGAGCTAACGCGTTAAGTAGACCGCCTGGGGAGTACGGTCGCAAGATTAAAACTCAAATGAATTGACGGGGGCCCGCACAAGCGGTGGAGCATGTGGTTTAATTCGATGCAACGCGAAGAACCTTACCTACTCTTGACATCCAGAAAATCCTTTAGAGATAGAGGAGTGCCTTCGGGAATTCTGAGACAGGTGCTGCATGGCTGTCGTCAGCTCGTGTTGTGAAATGTTGGGTTAAGTCCCGCAACGAGCGCAACCCTTATCCTTGTTTGCCAGCACTTCGGGTGGGAACTCCAGGGAGACTGCCGGTGATAAACCGGAGGAAGGTGGGGACGACGTCAAGTCATCATGGCCCTTACGAGTAGGGCTACACACGTGCTACAATGGCGTATACAGAGGGCGGCCAACTTGCGAAAGTGAGCGAATCCCAAAAAGTACGTCGTAGTCCGGATTGGAGTCTGCAACTCGACTCCATGAAGTCGGAATCGCTAGTAATCGTGGATCAGAATGCCACGGTGAATACGTTCCCGGGCCTTGTACACACCGCCCGTCACACCATGGGAGTGGGCTGCAAAAGAAGCAGGTAGTTTAACCTTCGGGAGGACGCTTGCCACTTTGTGGTTCATGACTGGGGTGAAGTCGTAACAAGGTAGCGCTAGGGGAACCTGGCGCTGGATCACCTCCTTACACGATGATGGTTATTGTCGAGTGTTCACACAGATTGAAGGTTTATGTCGTTTAAGAGTATCTTAGTGTCCCGTTCGTCTAGAGGCCTAGGACACCGCCCTTTCACGGCGGTAACAGGGGTTCGACTCCCCTACGGGATACCATTGGGTCGTTAGCTCAGTTGGTAGAGCAGTTGACTTTTAATCAATTGGTCACAGGTTCGAATCCTGTACGACCCACCATTTCCTGCCACAGGAAAACAAATATTGTGGGCGATTAGCTCAGTTGGGAGAGCACCTGCCTTACAAGCAGGGGGTCACTGGTTCGAACCCGGTATCGCCCACCACTCTCTAACTATTTTTGGACATGGATTCCAAACCACTTCATTGCATGTACGTGGTTGGAATTTTTGACGGCTGAATAGCCATCCGAGAGTCGTTAGAAAGTGCCTTTCTTTTGGTAGAAAGTAGCATTGCTCTTTAACAATTTGGAAAGCTGACAAAGCAGTTTTGTTTTTAAACAAAACTGTTTGTAAAAGTTCTCAATACTTTCTTGTATAAGAAAGACCAACACAATCAAGTGTTCTTGGAAATTGAGTCCGGCAATATCATAGTCTGCCGCATGTATAAAAATGGCAGACAAATCTTGGTGACAAGACCACATTCCGAAACTTTTTCGGGTTGTATGGTTAAGTGACTAAGCGTACATGGTGGATGCCTTGGCAGTCAGAGGCGATGAAGGACGTACTAACTTGCGATAAGCTCAGATGAGGCAGTAAGAGCCACCTGAATCTGAGATTTCCGAATGGGGAAACCCACTTACAGCAGTAAGTATCATTAAGTGAATACATAGCTTAATGAGGCGAACCGGGAGAACTGAAACATCTAAGTACCCCGAGGAAAAGAAATCAACCGAGATTCCGAAAGTAGCGGCGAGCGAAATCGGAGTAGCCCTTAAGCTGATACAGTGTCAGGTGAAGTGTCTGGAAAGGCACGCGATACAGGGTGACAGCCCCGTAACTGACGGCATTGTATAAGTGAAATCGAGTAAGGCGGGACACGTGATATCCTGTTTGAAAATGGGGGGACCATCCTCCAAGGCTAAATACTCCTGACTGACCGATAGTGAACCAGTACCGTGAGGGAAAGGCGAAAAGAACCCCTGTGAGGGGAGTGAAACAGAACCTGAAACCGTGTACGTACAAGCAGTAGGAGCCTACTAGTTAGGTGACTGCGTACCTTTTGTATAATGGGTCAGCGACTTATATTCAGTGGCAAGGTTAACCGATTAGGGGAGCCGTAGCGAAAGCGAGTGTTAACTGCGCGTTTAGTCTCTGGATATAGACCCGAAACCGAGTGATCTAGCCATGGGCAGGTTGAAGGTTGAGTAACATCAACTGGAGGACCGAACCGACTAATGTTGAAAAATTAGCGGATGACCTGTGGCTAGGGGTGAAAGGCCAATCAAACTCGGAGATAGCTGGTTCTCCCCGAAAGCTATTTAGGTAGCGCCTCGGACGAATACTACTGGGGGTAGAGCACTGTTAAGGCTAGGGGGTCATCCCGACTTACCAACCCTTTGCAAACTCCGAATACCAGTAAGTACTATCCGGGAGACACACGGCGGGTGCTAACGTCCGTCGTGGAGAGGGAAACAACCCAGACCGCCAGCTAAGGTCCCAAATTACAGCTAAGTGGGAAACGATGTGGGAAGGCTCAGACAGCTAGGATGTTGGCTTAGAAGCAGCCATCATTTAAAGAAAGCGTAATAGCTCACTAGTCGAGTCGGCCTGCGCGGAAGATGTAACGGGGCTAAGTTGTAAACCGAAGCTGCGGCAATGCGATTTATCGTATTGGGTAGGGGAGCGTTCTGTAAGCCGCTGAAGGTGTGTGGTAACGCACGCTGGAGGTATCAGAAGTGCGAATGCTGACATGAGTAACGATAATGGGGGTGAAAAACCTCCACGCCGGAAGACCAAGGGTTCCTGTCCAACGTTAATCGGGGCAGGGTAAGTCGACCCCTAAGGCGAGGCTGAAAAGCGTAGTCGATGGGAAACGGGTTAATATTCCCGTACTTCTTACTGTTGCGATGGGGGGACGGAGAAGGCTAGATGAGCCTGGCGATGGTTGTCCAGGTTCAAGTGCGTAGGCTTAAGAGTCAGGTAAATCCGGCTCTTTTTAAGGCTGAGACACGATGTCGAGCCACTAAGGTGGTGAAGTCATTGATGCCATGCTTCCAGGAAAAGCCTCTAAGCTTCAGACAGTAAGGAATCGTACCCCAAACCGACACAGGTGGTCGGGTAGAGAATACCAAGGCGCTTGAGAGAACTCGGGTGAAGGAACTAGGCAAAATGGTACCGTAACTTCGGGAGAAGGTACGCTCCTGATGGTGAAGTCCCTTGCGGATGGAGCTGACGGGAGTCGCAGATACCAGGTGGCTGCAACTGTTTATTAAAAACACAGCACTGTGCAAAATCGTAAGATGACGTATACGGTGTGACGCCTGCCCGGTGCCGGAAGGTTAATTGATGCTGTTAGACTTTGGTCGAAGCGGTTGATCGAAGCCCCGGTAAACGGCGGCCGTAACTATAACGGTCCTAAGGTAGCGAAATTCCTTGTCGGGTAAGTTCCGACCTGCACGAATGGCGTAATGATGGCCACGCTGTCTCCACCCGAGACTCAGTGAAATTGAAATCGCTGTGAAGATGCAGTGTACCCGCGGCTAGACGGAAAGACCCCGTGAACCTTTACTACAGCTTGGCACTGAACATTGAGCCTACATGTGTAGGATAGGTGGGAGGCTATGAAACACAGTCGCCAGATTGTGTGGAGCCATCCTTGAAATACCACCCTTGTATGTTTGATGTTCTAACTTGGTCCCCTAATCGGGGATGAGGACAGTGCCTGGTGGGTAGTTTGACTGGGGCGGTCTCCTCCCAAAGAGTAACGGAGGAGCACGAAGGTGGGCTAATCACGGTTGGACATCGTGAGGTTAGTGTAATGGCATAAGCCCGCTTGACTGCGAGAGTGACGGCTCGAGCAGGTGCGAAAGCAGGTCATAGTGATCCGGTGGCTCTGAATGGAAGGGCCATCGCTCAACGGATAAAAGGTACTCCGGGGATAACAGGCTGATACCGCCCAAGAGTTCATATCGACGGCGGTGTTTGGCACCTCGATGTCGGCTCATCACATCCTGGGGCTGAAGTCGGTCCCAAGGGTATGGCTGTTCGCCATTTAAAGTGGTACGCGAGCTGGGTTTAGAACGTCGTGAGACAGTTCGGTCCCTATCTGCCGTGGGCGTTGGAAGATTGAAGGGGGCTGCTCCTAGTACGAGAGGACCGGAGTGGACGAACCTCTGGTGTTCGGGTTGTGATGCCAATCGCATTGCCCGGTAGCTAAGTTCGGAATCGATAACCGCTGAAAGCATCTAAGCGGGAAGCGAGCCCTGAGATGAGTCTTCCCTGGCACTTTAAGTGTCCTGAAGGGTTGTTCGAGACCAGAACGTTGATAGGCAGGGTGTGTAAGCGTTGTGAGGCGTTGAGCTAACCTGTACTAATTGCCCGTGAGGCTTAACCATACAACACCGAAAAGGTTTTGGCGGACTCAAGAGAGAATCTTGGTTGTGGGTTGAGAATAAGACAGCTTTCTGAATTAACGAATTTGCCTGGCGGCCATAGCGATTTGGACCCACCTGATCCCATGCCGAACTCAGAAGTGAAACGAATTAGCGCCGATGGTAGTGTGGGGTTTCCCCATGTGAGAGTAGGACATCGCCAGGCTTTTATTTCCCAAGAGCCCGTTATCTCTATAACGGGCTTTTTTAATAAGGTTATCCATGCTGATATAGCTCAGGTGGTAGAGCGCATCCTTGGTAAGGATGAGGTCCCCAGTTCGAGTCTGGGTATCAGCACCAGTTTTGTTTAGCGACCATAGCAATTTGGATCCACCTGATTCCATGCCGAACTCAGAAGTGAAACGAATTAGCGCCGATGGTAGTGTGGGGCTTCCTCATGTGAGAGTAGGACATCGCTAAACTCTATCCTTTCTTCTTTATCTATTTGTTTCCTTAGACATATTTTCTTTCTCTGTTTATAAATTCTGTAGATCTGATTCAGACTAAGCAGACTTTTGACTTTATACCTTTAAAATAATCCATAAAGACGAAGCTAATCCGATACTGCTCTCATGTGTGTTCCTTTTTTATATTTTTATGCCAAACCTCAATTAATCCCTGAAACCAAGCACTATGGCCCAGAAGCTATATAGTCAGGTGCCTTAACGATCATTTCCCTTGAGAATGTTTAACACGATCTAATTTTATTATATTTCTTGGGTGGTTAGCGAAAGTCCTCATCGAAACCTAGTGTGTTTGAGCAGATGACAGGTGAAATCAGGATAGTAGTGTTGCCAAATTCAGGTATGGATATCAGAATCGGTTAGTCATGAATCTTGTGTCTAAGGGATTTTATATTTGAAGTGAGATTGAAGAGAGAGCCAGCAGTTTCACTTTTATCCGAATAGATATCTGCTGGCTTGTGAGTTTTTGAAGCCGATGAGTTGAAGCTATTCATAGCTAATTGATGCTGATGATGAATAACCTCAATTAGATCGTATTTTTACTGCTTGTCAATCTCAGCGTTTTTTTCGGCATTTTTCGCTTTTTCTATCATTGGCGTTATCGTAGAACCTTGTACCAGAATAGAAAAAACCACCACGGCATAAGTCATTACCAAAATCAGCTCTTTTACATCGATGAGTTTATCCGGGATAACCAATATACCCGATGGAATTGACAGAGCCATTGCCAGAGCCAGTCCTCCCCGCAGACCGCCCCAGGTCAGTATTGTAATTGACCATGGGTTGTACGAGCGATAACGTCTAAAGCCCAGGTACGCCGTAAACACACTTAGATAGCGACCGGCAAGAACAAGGGGAACAGCGATTGCCATGACAATCCAGTCTTCTTCATGGAATTTAAACAACAGCATGGACATACCGATGAGCAGGAAAAGAACGCCATTTAAAAACTCATCAACCAATTCCCAGAATCGATCTAAGTGTTCTTCACTTTCTTTTGAAAACCCGATGAATCGTGTCCAGTTGCCAATCATGATACCAGAGACAACCATGGCTAATGGGCCGGAAACGTGTATCACTTCAGCAAAAGCATAACCGGCTGTTGGAACCCCGATGGTCAGTAATAGCTCCATCGAGTGATCATTGGTTGAGCTGATGAGATAATGAAAGAGAAGTCCCAGAGCAAGGCCGTAGCAAATACCGCCGATGGCTTCTCTCAGAAAAAGCATTGAAACACTACTGATTGTTGGAGTATGAGAACTAAAGGCGATAGTGAATAACGTAACAAATATAACCAGACCGAAGCCGTCATTAAATAAGGATTCTCCCTCTATTTGAGTGGAAATTCGTCTCGGGGCGTTGAGTTTTTTTACAATAGCAAGCACGGCTATTGGGTCGGTTGGAGAAATCAGAGCACCAAATAAAAGGCAATATACCAAATTAAACTGGATTCCAATCATTTGACAAATAAAATACAAAACACCGCCGATAAAAAAGGTGGAGAATAGTGTTGCTCCCAGAGCAAGAACGGCAATTTCCCATTTTTGATCTGTCAGGTTGGGAAGTTTTATGCCTAATCCACCGGCAAATAGCAGGAAACCGAGAATACCTTTGAGTAGAAAGTTCTCAAAGTTAATGCTTGTCATGGTTTCAGTCGCGATTTGAGTCAGGTGAAACCAGTTATTTTGACCTGAGATGAGGATAAACAAAGACAGTATCATAGCTCCGGCGGTAATAGCGATGGTCGTTTGCATTCGACTAATTTTACTGTTTATAAAAGCTATACCCATGGCTGCTGCGGAAAGAAAGCATAAAGTGTAGTAGACCGACATGGTGTTCTCATATTGTTACAATTTGTGTTAGAAATTTTCCTTTGATGTAGGACAAATAGCAAACATTTTTTTCTATATTGTTTGTGATAAAGCTAACAATAAAATAGTTGTATGGTTCTGCGTTTAGACGTCTAGATTTCTAATGAGACTGTGTTAGGATGTGATCCGCGAATATAAAAAGGAGTGAGGTTGTAACGTGGGAAGCGATATAAGGCAACAAATAGAGAGTCAGTTACAGGAAAGAATATTATTGATTGATGGTGGTATGGGCACCATGATTCAAAGTTATAAGCTCGAGGAAAGGGACTATCGCGGAGAGCGGTTTGCTGACTGGCCCTGTGACTTAAAGGGTAATAATGATCTTTTAGTGTTGACTCAACCTGCGTTAATAAAAGGTATTCATTCTGCTTATCTTGAGGCCGGGGCCGATATCCTGGAAACCAATACATTCAATTCAACAACGATTGCTATGGCGGATTATAATATGCAGTCGTTGAGCGCAGAAATTAATTTTGAAGCGGCGAAAATAGCCCGGGAAGTGGCCGATGAATGGACGAAAAAAACGCCTCATAAGCCAAGATATGTTGCCGGTGTGTTAGGACCTACTAACCGTACCTGTTCTATTTCTCCTGATGTCAATGACCCTGGTTTTCGAAATGTTTCGTTTGATGATTTGGTTGAAGCTTACTCTGAATCCGTAAAAGCCTTGGTAAAGGGTGGCGCTGATCTGATCATGCTTGAAACGATCTTTGACACCTTAAATGCAAAAGCCTCAGCCTTTGCGGTGGAAAGTGTGTTTGATGAGATAGGCTATGAATTGCCCGTAATGATATCCGGAACCATAACGGATGCTTCAGGAAGAACCTTATCCGGACAAACCACAGAAGCCTTTTATAATTCGCTACGTCATGTTAACCCGATTTCTTTTGGTTTAAATTGTGCGTTGGGACCGGATGAATTACGCCAGTATGTGCAGGAGTTATCCCGAATTTCTGAGACGTTTGTTTCAACGCACCCAAATGCGGGTTTACCCAATGCTTTTGGGGAATATGACCTGTCTCCCGAAGAGATGGCTGACCATATTAAAGAATGGGCCCAATCCGGGTTTATTAATCTGGTTGGTGGATGCTGCGGAACCACGCCTGAGCACATTTCAGAGATAGCGAAAGCAGTTGATGGGATTAAACCCAGAGCCCTTCCTGAATTGCCTGTCGAATGTCGTTTAGCTGGTCTGGAACCTCTGAACATCTCGAAAGAAACGCTGTTTATCAATGTCGGAGAAAGAACCAATGTGACGGGGTCCGCTCGTTTTAAACGCCTGATCAAAGAAGAGTTGTATGATGAAGCGTTGGATGTTGCTCGTCAGCAGGTAGAAAACGGTGCACAGATTATCGATATCAACATGGATGAAGGCATGCTGGATGCAGAAGCATGCATGGTGCGTTTTCTCAATTTATGTGCATCTGAGCCGGAAATATCCAAAGTCCCTATCATGGTTGACTCTTCTAAATGGGAAGTGATTGAAGCCGGTTTGAAATGCATTCAGGGAAAAGCCATTGTTAACTCTATTTCTCTGAAAGAAGGAAAGGACAAGTTCGTCAGGCAAGCTAAGCTTTTGCGTCTTTACGGTGCAGCTGTTGTTGTGATGGCATTTGATGAGAAAGGTCAGGCCGACACACGGGAAAGAAAAATAGAAATCTGCACCAATGCTTATCGTATTCTGGTCGATGAAGTCGGTTTTCCACCTGAAGACATTATCTTTGACCCCAATATTTTTGCCGTCGCGACCGGAATTGATGAGCATAATAATTATGCGCTTGATTTTATTAATGCGGTGGGCGACATAAAGAAAAACCTTCCTCATGCAATGGTGTCCGGTGGTGTCTCCAATGTGTCTTTTTCTTTTCGGGGTAATAACTATGTCCGGGAGGCCATTCACGCCGTATTTCTGTATCACTGTTTTAAAAATGGTATGGATATGGGCATTGTTAATGCCGGTCAGCTTGAAATCTATGACAATGTGCCTGAAAAACTTCGAAATGCAGTCGAAGACGTTATTTTAAACCGTAGCAATGAGGCGACGGAAACCTTGTTGGATATTGCGGAAGGATACCGCGAAAATGCAGTTGGTAAAGCCGATGATGCATCTGCTCATGAATGGCGGACCTGGGCTGTCGGAAAGAGATTAGAACACGCCTTAGTAAAAGGAATCACTGAGTTTATTGTCGAGGACACAGAAGAAGCCAGAGCCGCGGCCACTAAACCTTTGGAGGTTATCGAAGGACCGTTAATGGACGGAATGAATGTGGTTGGCGACTTATTCGGCGAAGGTAAAATGTTCCTTCCTCAGGTCGTAAAATCGGCACGGGTTATGAAGCAGGCCGTTGCTTATCTGGAGCCTTATATTAATGCTGAGAAGCAGTCCGGGACGTCGAATGGTAAAATTCTACTCGCTACGGTGAAAGGGGATGTTCATGACATCGGTAAGAATATTGTCGGCGTTGTGCTGCAATGTAACAACTATGAAATCATTGATCTTGGAGTGATGGTTCCTTGTGAGCAGATTTTAAAAGTCGCTAAAGAGGAAAATGTGGATATCATCGGCCTGTCCGGGTTAATCACTCCGTCATTGGATGAAATGGTACATGTTGCAAAAGAGATGGAGCGTCAGGGATTTGAGCTCCCACTGATGATTGGTGGTGCAACGACGTCAAAGGCTCATACTGCGGTGAAAATTGAGCAGAATTACACCCATCCCGTTGTGTATGTCAATAACGCTTCACGTGCGGTTGGTGTTTGTACTTCACTGATTTCAGATGAATTACGCCCTGCGTTTGTCGAAAAATTGAATCAGGATTATGAAACGGTTCGTGAACAATTTGCACGAAAGAAACCCAAGACCAAGCCAGTCACATTAGCCGAAGCCAGAGAGAATAAAGTAGCTATCGACTGGCAGTCTTATGTTCCTCCGGTACCAAAGCATCCGGGCATTCATGTCTTTGAGCATGAGGATGTAGCGACGTTACGATCGTATATCGACTGGACACCATTTTTTATGACATGGTCTCTTTCCGGGAAATATCCGACTATTTTTGAGCATGAAGAGGTCGGTGAAGAAGCAAAACGGTTGTATGCAGATGCGAACGATTTTTTAGATCGGATTGAGTCCGAAGGACTGTTAAAAGCGAAAGGGATCTGTGGTGTCTTTCCCGCCTCCAGCGTGGACGATGATATTGAAGTATATTCTGATGCCTCCCGTAGTCAGAGACTTCATACATTATTTCACTTGCGTCAGCAAACGCATAAACCAAAAGGTTTTAACTATTGCTTGTCTGATTTTATCGCGCCTAAACATGCTAAGCGGGATGATTGGATAGGGGCTTTTGCGGTTACTGGGGGGATCGGTGAACGAGAGTTAGCTGATGAATATAAGGCAAAAGGCGATGATTATAATGCGATTATGGTTCAGGCCGTTGCTGATCGTCTGGCGGAAGCTTTTGCTGAATATCTGCATGAAAAAGTACGTAAAGAAATATGGGGATATGCAGAAACAGAAAATTTATCCAATGATGATCTTGTCAGAGAACGGTATCAGGGCATCAGACCTGCACCGGGTTATCCTGCGTGTCCGGAACATACCGAGAAACAGGCGATTTGGGATCTTCTGAAAGTAGAAGAGAACATAGGGATGGTTTTAACATCCAGTTATGCCATGTATCCGGGCGCCTCGGTATCCGGTTGGTACTTCTCACACCCGGACAGTCGCTATTTTGCGGTGGCAGGCATTCAGCAGGATCAGGTACAAAGTTATGCAGAAAGAAAAGGCTGGACGTCAGAAGAGGCGGAAAAATGGTTAGCTCCTAACATTGGCTGATCGTCTTCTTGTTATAAAATAAAAAGGGTTGGCTGGTGCCAACCCTTTTGGATACATATCTCGTTTTTATTTTTCGTTTATTCAGAATCGGTTTCGAACAGATCCTGATGCAGTTTTTGTACAACGGCCTTAGCTTCTTCCGCATCGACAAGGAAGCATAAGTTATGATCGCTTGCTCCATAGCAGATCATTCTGAGATGATAATCTCCAAGAGTACTGAAGACGTCTTTTGCGTAGCCTTTGGTTTCCATTTGGTTACCGATGAGAGCGACCAGACTGAGATTTCTTTCTACATCAACATTAGCCAGTTCTTCCAGTTCAGAGCGCACGGCTGGTGGCAATTCTGGTGCGCCACCCGAGGTGTCTGTTTTATCCAGAGTGAGAGACACACTGATTTCTGATGTCGTAATCAAATCGACCGATACTTTATGCTTGGCGAGAATTTCAAAAACTTTTGCAAGAAAGCCATATGCCTGAAACATTTTCGCACTGCGAATGGTTACCATGGTCTGGTTTGCTCTAAGGGCAACGGCACGATACAAAGGTGAGTTTTCAACTCGTTTTCTAATCCATGTTCCCCCCTGTTCCGGTTCTCTGGACGAACCTACGAATACCGGGATGCCATGACGAAGGGCTGGGAGTAAGGTTGATGGGTGGAGAATTTTTGCACCAAAATTGGCCATTTCAGAAGCTTCACTGAAGCTTATTTCAGTAATGGCTTTGGCTTTTGGCGCGATACGGGGATCCGTGGTATAGATTCCCGGGACGTCTGTCCAGATTTCCAGACCGGCAGCCTGTACTCCCTCTGCAATGAGGGCGGCTGAGTAGTCACTTCCTCCCCGGCCTAATGTTGTGGTATTTCCCTGCTCATCTGAACCAATAAAGCCCTGTGTTACCACAATATATTTGTTACATAATGGCTCCAGTTTTTCTTTTGCCAACGCCGCAATGTCGTCAAGTTGAGGTTCGGCGCGGCCAAAGTTGTCGTCGGTTCTTAATACCTCACGGATGTCAAAACGAATGGCATTCATGCCCCGGTCACGCATTAATTGTGCGAGAATATGAGTGGACATGAGTTCCCCACAGGCAACCAGGTGATCCGTCAGTTGGTTACTTGACTGAAATGAAGCGGCTTCAGCCAGGCTGTTTACGGTGTTTAATATCGCCTGAATTTCTTTTTTGACGCCTTCTTGCTCTTTCAACTCCGAAATAATAGAAAAATGGATATTCGCCAGTTGGTTCAGAATTTCCTGACGGTGGTCAGCATCTTTAATACCATTGGCAAGTTCAACTAAAAAGTTGGTTACGCCGGCACAGGCACTGCTGACAACCAATTTTGTTTCCGGATTACTCTCGACTACAGAGGCACTGCGGCTCATAGCTTCAAAGTTGGCAACGCTTGTTCCGCCAAACTTAGCGACATTGAATGCACTCACGGCATTTCTCCTACGACTTCAAAAATGACAAAATGTTGTTGATTTTTCAACCAATCATATTAGTGAAGAGAGTATTTCTAGAGCAATGGCAGAGGTGAGAAAAATGATTACCTCAGAAGCTCTTCATCAGCGGAGTGCTGATGACAGTTGACAGGATTCAGCCTAATCACCCGACAAGTCAAATCCACAACTGAGACTCATCTCGGCACTGCTCCCCATCAATATTTTGTATTGGAGTTGAGGCTCCACAAAATATCTGCCTGGGCAGTGCTCCTCTTCTGCTTGATAGCCTATGTATTGAACGTTTTCATTGCATCATTGTCAATGGGTAATTTGTCATTTGTGGTAATTTATCTTATCGATTTGTTTTTTATCAAAATGGCTCTGTCTGGTCGTTTGTTTTGATAGCCCATTTCCAGTGAAGTCTTATTTAAAGGTAACGTTCGGGAATAAGTAATTCGCTTCTAACCTTGTTTGAAGCGCTTTATTCTCCTCGTCCAGATGGGTATAGCAATGAATGAGCAAATGATAGTATGACGGGGTTGGCGTGTGAGTGATAATGGTAAGCAGACTGGGGAGCATCTTCTTTACATTCTGATTTGATTCGTCTTGTTCCAGTTCCTGCCTGATCTTTGCAATCAGTACTTTGTCTTTGTAAATAGTCGGCATCAGAATTTCAGACAATTCGTGATAAGAACCCGTCTGGCGATACTGTTCATAAAAGTAGTGATTGTGACCGATCAGCACTAAATACATACCAGCTACCAGGACGAAAGGTATTCCCAGGGTTTGGATACTTTTCATTTTCCAGATTGATAACGGTATTTTTCGGTACCGGGTTACCCGTTGGTCTAACCAATACAGAAGAATAATTAAGGTAATCCAGAGAATGTGTGTTTGCTGCAAAATATCGGAGCTAATACTGCCAAACACAATTGGGAAAAGTAATGAAAAAGTGGCTAAACGAGCCCCTTTTCTTGCAAAGTATCCCCTGAAGAGAACAAAGAGTACGGAAAGTAAAATGGCCAGAAATGGAATCAATCCGCCATCGATAGTCCAGCTTAGTATTTCACTATGAGGCGATGTCAGCCCTTGTATCGCAGGAGGGAAATGAGAATTCAGTGCGTGTTGTCTTGCGGTATACAGCACGTACTCTTCTGTAAACCGACCATAACCGTAGCCGGTAAAAGGGCGCTCGATTAACATGTCCGTTGTTTGGGAAATACTATCGGTCAGTGGGTTATTATCAATAGGTTTATTGTCTGAACCGGTATCCCCCAGAGCACAGCACAGCACGGATATACCAACAATGACGCCGAAAAGCACGGAGAGCGTCCATCCTATTAACCGTTTTATCGTCATTTGTGCGATGAGGTATCGAAATAATGCTCCAAGACTGACAAAGAGAATAAGCCAGATAATGGGGGAGTATATTTTTAGTATCAGAGGTAACGTCGCTGCCGGTGTAATATAGAGTAATATGACCGGACTGAAGCCGGTTAAATATTTTCTCACCCGCCGGGCCAGTAAATAGCCGGATGCCAGCATTCCTGTCATATAAAAAACAGAATAGGACTGATAGTGAAAATAGGTATGCCAGCTCTGCTCAAAATAATGATTCAAAAGAGACGGTTTGAAATAATGGGCAGCGATTATCAAGTAGCTGATGAAAGAACCGACTAAACTTGACATCACAATAAACCACAACAGTCTCTGTTTGTATTTATTATTGAAACCAAATTGTTGTAACGTGAGGAAAAGAAGCCACCCAAGCCAAACCGCACATAAACGGGGGAGGGCTAAAGTCACATTTGCGTCAGATTCTAAGATGGGCAATGTGAGCAGAAGACAGCAAATCGATAATCCGAAGGTGAGCTTGGAGTAGCGAAGAGTCTTATTGCGGGATATTTGGACGACACCTGTCAGTAACAATCCCAACGTCATCAGCCAGGTTATCTGGTTTGAATATCGCTCAATTCCCTGGCCTTGGTCCTGCCATGAAAATAGATGGAATAAGAATAGATACAGACAGCCCACTAATATGAGAAACAGTTTATTCAAAGGTCTTTTGGGTTTATGTGTTTCTAAATTGGTTCCTTTCTGGAGCAGTATGGCCATACAGATATCTTGATAAAGCAGAAACTGTGATGATGTATCACAGTTTCTTCATTCTACTATTTTTTCATTCTAACATAGGTTTAAGGAAATGTGCGGTATGTGAGCGGGTTTCCTGAACGATATCTTCAGGTGCGCCTTCCGCAATAATTTCACCGCCCCCCTGTCCGCCTTCCGGCCCGAGATCGATAACCCAGTCCGCCGTCTTTATGACATCCAGATTGTGTTCAATAACAACAATCGTGTTTCCTTTGTCTCTTAGCTGATGAAGTACTGTTAACAATTGCTGAATATCATGAAAATGTAAGCCAGTCGTCGGTTCATCAAGAATGTACAGGGTTTTTCCTGTATCTCGTTTTGACAGTTCTTTGGCTAATTTCACGCGTTGGGCTTCGCCTCCGGACAGCGTGGTGGCTGCCTGACCTAAACGAATATAGGAAAGACCTACATCGATTAATGTTTGCAACTTCCGGGCGATGACCGGGACCGGTTCAAAAAATTCCCGGGCGTCTTCCACGGTCATCTCCAGAACTTCGTCAATGGTTTTGCCCTTATAACGAACTTCCAGTGTTTCCCTGTTGTAACGTTTCCCTTTACACACATCACAAGGTACATAAACGTCCGGGAGAAAGTGCATTTCGACTTTGATGACCCCATCCCCCTGACATGCTTCGCAGCGGCCTCCCCGGACATTAAAACTGAATCGTCCGGGTTTGTAGCCTCTGGATCTGGCTTCCTGAGTCCCGGCAAACAGCTCCCTGATGGGGGTGAAAATACCCGTGTATGTGGCCGGATTTGATCTGGGGGTTCTACCTATCGGACTTTGGTTTATATCGATGACCTTATCGAGATGCTCAAGCCCTTTGATTTTTTTATATGGAGCCGGAGTGACCGATGTTGCACCGTTGAGTGCCACATGAGCAATGTTGAAAAAAGTGTCATTGATCAGAGTCGATTTTCCTGAACCGGAAACACCAGTTATACAGGTAAACAAACCGACAGGGACAGATAAATGTACATTTTTCAGGTTATTACCGCAGGCACCAATCAGCTCAACCTGCTTTTTGGGATCGCGCTTGGTTCTGGTGGCGGGGACCGCTATTTTTTTCTCACCACTTAGATATTGACCGGTAAGAGACGCAGGCTCTTTCATTATGTCTTTCGGTGTTCCCTGAGCGACTATCTGTCCTCCATGGACCCCGGCTCCCGGACCAATATCGACGACATAGTCTGCCATTCTGATGGCATCTTCATCGTGTTCAACAACAATAACGGTATTTCCCAGATTTCGTAAATGCGTTAATGTGTTCAGTAATCTGGCATTATCCCTCTGATGCAAACCGATTGATGGTTCATCCAAAACGTACATGACGCCAACCAGTCCGGCACCAATTTGACTGGCAAGCCGAATTCTTTGGGCTTCACCGCCGGACAACGTCTCTGCACTCCGGGATAGATTCAGGTAATTCAGCCCAACATTCACCAAAAAATGAAGGCGATCGGTAATCTCTTTCATTACTTTTTCTGCAATCTGAGCCTTTTGGCCAGTAAGGTCTAGATTTTTAAAGAAGTCTAGGCTGTCAGCAATGCTTAATTCAACAATTTGGGGTAACGTTGTATCATTGACGAAAACGTGTCTGGCTTCTTCTCTTAATCGTGTACCGTGGCAACTGGAGCAGGGTTTGTTGGATATGTATTTTGACAGTTCCTCGCGGACAGAATTGGATTCCGTTTCTCTGTAGCGCCTTTCTAAATTCGGTAAAATGCCTTCGAATGGATGGTGTTTGACCCGGATATCGCCCCGGTCATTCACGTATTTAAACTCAATTGAGTCACTTCCTGAACCGTTCAAAATGATATTCTTTATCCGGGAAGATAATTGTTTGAATGGCTTTTCTAAGTCGAAATGGTAGTGCTCGGCTAAGGCATTCAGCATTTGGTAATAGTAGAAATTTCGTTTATCCCATCCTTTTATCGCACCATCGGCAAGGCTTAACGTATCATTCTGGATAATCCGGTCAGCATCAAAGTACTGCTGAACGCCCAGACCATCACAAGTTGGGCAGGCGCCTGCCGGGTTGTTAAATGAAAAGAGTCTGGGTTCTAGCTCTTGCATGCTATAGCCGCAATGCGGGCAGGCAAAATTAGAAGAAAAAACGATTTCTTCGCCATCAGTATCCATTGGCGCGATAGTGACAATGCCTCCGGATAGCTCAAGAGCGGTTTCAAATGATTCAGCCAGCCGTTGCTGAAGGTTATTTCGGATTTTGAAACGATCGACAACGACTTCAATTGTATGTTTTTTATGGAGTTCCAGTGTCGGAGGATCACTAAGATCACAGGTTTCTCCATCGATTCTTGCTCTTATAAAACCCTGAGCAGCCAGATTCGCCAGCGTTTTGACATGTTCGCCCTTTCTTTCTTTAATAATTGGGGCAAGCATGAGCATTTTACTGCCTTCAGGTAGTGCAAGAACTTTGTCTACCATTTGGCTGATTGTTTGTGCTGCCAGCGGTACATTGTGTTCTGGACATCTTGGTTCACCCACCCGGGCATAGAGCAGACGAATGTAATCGTAAATTTCGGTTATCGTTCCAACGGTCGAGCGGGGATTATGAGAGGTGGATTTTTGCTCAATAGAAATCGCCGGCGATAATCCTTCAATGTGATCAACGTCGGGCTTTTCCATTAATGATAAAAACTGTCTGGCATAAGATGAAAGGGATTCGACATATCTTCTTTGGCCTTCTGCATATAAAGTATCAAATGCGAGAGAGGACTTCCCTGAACCGGACAAGCCGGTTATGACAATCAGTTGATCTCTTGGAAGTGTCAGATTGATATTTTTTAAATTATGAGTTCTTGCTCCACGAATTTCTATCTTGTCCATCTCAGTAATCGTTGATTATTAGAAGATAGAATTAGTATTACATAGTGCAGAAGAACTGAAAAGAAAAATACTGGATAAAAAAACAGTGAGCTTAATAACTCACTGTTTAAAATAGGATTTTATAGCTATAAGATATCAGCTGCTTTTTCGGGTTGAATGTTTATCAAGTTCAACCTTTTTGGTATTTGCTTTATACATATGCTCATAGCAGTAGTTGGTTGCTTCAATGTAACCTTCGACACTACCACAATCAAAGCGTTTGCCTTTGAATTTATATGCCAGTACACAACCTGCTTTAGCTTGTTTTAAAAGCGCATCCGTTATTTGAATTTCTCCACCTAAGCCGGGCTCAGTTTGTTCAATAAGATCAAAGATATCCGGTGTTAAGATATAACGACCAATGATAGCCAGATTGCTTGGTTCTGTTCCGGGTTTTGGCTTTTCAACCATATCATCAACCCGATAAAGATCATCTTTGATCATCTCACCAGAAATAACACCGTACTTGTGGATGTCTTCTTTAGGGACTTCCTGAACAGCAACAATAGTACAACGGAATTGCTTAAACAGTTTTACCATTTGTGACAAAACGCCTTCATCAGGATTCACACAAAGGTCATCCGCAAGAACAACGGCAAATGGTTCATCTCCGACCAGTTCTTTTCCGGTTAGAATGGCATGGCCCAGCCCTTTCATTTCCCTCTGACGAATGAAAGTGAAGTTGGTTGATTTCATGATTTCGCGAATATCACCTAACAACGCTTCTTTATTCGAACCCTGAATCTGATGTTCTAATTCATAGTTAATATCAAAGTGATCCATAATTGAATGCTTACCGCGACCGGTCACGATACACATTCCGTCCATGCCTGCCTGAATGGCTTCATCGACACCGTATTCAATGAGTGGCTTATTGACGACTGGCATCATTTCTTTTGGCATTGATTTTGTTGCAGGTAAGAAGCGAGTACCATAGCCTGCAGCAGGAAAGAGACACTTTTTAATCATATTATGAAAGCCTTATTACCTAGTTGTTTAGTAAATAAAAAAATATTATAAATTACTAATCACTCTATCACGTTTTTTTACTGTGATGATTACGTTATTTTTTAGTATTTAGTCAAAAATATATTCTGTTTCAAATATGAGACTAAAAATTACAGTTGTTTCTCATCCAGCCGATGGCTTGAGTTCGGTTCTTAACATTTATCTTTTTGTAAATTTGATACAAATGAGATTTTACCGTTGGTTCACTGATACACAGGCTGTCTGCTATTCTTTGGTTGCTACCTCCGGTCTCTAAGCTCCTTAGTATTTCGACTTCCCGCGATGTCAGATTTAATGCAGCATTGATATTTAAGTTTTCAAAGTGATAGCGATAAAAGTGAAGTAACTGACTGACCACTTTCCTTGGTAGCCATTGCTGTCCGTCCAGTATTTCTTCTAATCCTTTATTGATGTCTTTATATTGGGACGATGTGTAGAAAAGCCCTTTAAGGTTTCCGAATGAAATTAGCGTATCCGTGGTTAATCTTATGGGAACATTGATAACAACGGTTTCTCCTCTGTTTTTGTGAAGCAGGTTCTGCTTTATTATCGGGAGAACCAAATTAATGCTGTTAAAATCGATAACATATATTTTATGCGGATAATTTGTAAATTGTGGCGCAGTCAGGTCATCCAAAGTATCAATTCGTTGAGAAGAAAATTTAAACTGAGAGTGTAAATACTCCAGATGTACTGAACGATAGCCGGTTTCCTTTGATAAAGACAGAAAATATAAGGTACGTTGGTAATTGGTTCTTTGCATTATTTTTATTTCCACAGCCAATTGAGATGTAGGGAATTTATACAACTTCGTATGACGGTCAATATGAAAATGTTCAAAGAGATCATGCTTCAAAAAAATTAAAGAAACCAATTGAATATTGTTTCAATTTTGGGGCTGTTTCTTAGATTTGAGCCGTAAGTTATGAGGTTGCCAGGAGCTTTGCGATGAATGACAAACAGAACATTTGTCGCTTGAAGAAAGCGTGTTATCCTATGCTTATATTTAAAGCGTAATAAACGGACGGAGCAGAGAATGGCAAGCCGTGGAGTAAATAAAGTTATCCTGGTTGGTAACTTAGGTAATGACCCTGAAATTCGTTATATGCCTAGTGGTGGTGCAGTAGCGAATATTACGGTTGCGACGTCAGAATCATGGCGCGATAAAACCACAGGGGAGCAACGTGAAAAAACAGAATGGCACCGGGTTGCTCTTTTCGGAAAGTTAGCGGAAGTTGCTGGTGAATATCTGAGAAAAGGTTCCCAGGTATATATCGAAGGACAACTACAGACCCGTAAATGGCAGGATCAAAGCGGTCAGGATCGGTATACGACTGAAGTTGTTGTTCAGGGGTTTAATGGTGTGATGCAAATGTTAGGAGGCCGTCAGCAAGGTGGTCAGTCCCAAAATGCAGGTTCACAGGCTCAGAGTGGATGGGGACAGCCGCAACAACCGCAATATCAGCAGCCGGCAGCTCAGCCTCAGCAGCAGAGCCAACAGCCATCTCAATCCCAGCCTCAGTATAATGAGCCACCTATGGATTTTGACGACGATATTCCGTTCTAGGCTCTCAATTTAGCATATTGATTGTAACAAGCCGCGAAGATGCGCGGCTTTTTTGTATGTTAATTTTACTAAAAGAGTTAACATTACCGCTTATACATTCCTTATCTATGAATCTAAAAGGATTTGGTATTCATGAGATACACCCCAACCTTAAAATTAAGTACTCGTTTGGTGGCCTTTGTGACCGCCATTGTTACGAGCGCTATGTTTATTTTGTTTATCGGTGGGACATTATCTTTTCAGAAGCTTGGACAAGAATATTTAAATCATTATCTGAATGGTGTCGTTGACGTTGTTGATAAAGAGCTGCAAGAGCCCGGTTCTGAATATTCGATGCAGCGTTGGATGCCGAAATTGCTTCAGGCCAGTAATATTGTGGAAATGACCTTAAACTCACCACAAGGTGTTGTTTATCATTTTAAGGATAACTCTTCTAACGTTGATCCTCATCGTCTGTTCGTTACTGATATTCCATTGAAAAGAAATAAAGGGTATGAGCTACATTTTAAAGCAGTACCTCCTTACATCGGTTATACATATTCAATGGGGGCTATGTGGTCAATTACGTTGGCTGTTGCCTTTATTATTTTTTGTCTGGTCAGAAGTATCAAGTGGTTGAAAGAACAGCTAATGGGGTCTGAGCTGCTCGAAGAGCGGGGCAGAATGATTTTAGCCGGGCGTGTTGAACAATACGCTCGTGGTGATGAAAGAGAGTGGCCATATACGGCTAGTGAAGCGCTTGATAAATTAATCGAAGAGCTACAGGATGCTCGTCAAGAACGAAGTCGTTTTGATACGTTTATCCGTTCTCAAACATTTCTTGATCAATTAACCGGTTCTGCCAACAGAATTTTATTTGATAATAAACTGGAATCGACATTACTGGAAAATGGCTCTCAGGGTGGGGTGATTCTTATCGGCGTCAGTGATGTTGAGTGGATAGAAAATGCTTCCGAGCGCTCTGATGTGATCGATGAGCTTGTTGTATTAATCGGTGAGTGTATCTCTAATATTATTCAACGATATCCGGAAGGGATGTTGTCCCGTTACTACGATACTGTTTTTGCAGTCCTGATACCTCATCAAAGTTCGAGAGAAGTCGCAAATGCGACAGTCCAGTTATTGAAGGCTCTGGAGCGTATTGACCCGCCACGACCATTTGATAAAGAAAATTGGTGCCATATTGGTATCAGCATGTATCAGGAAGGAGAAAGCCGGGCCAGAATTATCGATGAAGCTGAAACGGCGATGAAAAGCGCTCAGTTACAAAATATTAATACCTGGAGTCGGTTTAACAAGGTTCGTCGCTCAAATGATGAAAGAGGAAATGTTCGCTGGAGAACATTATTTGATCAGGTTATTCAAAAGGATAAAGTGTGTCTTTTTGCTCAAAAATGCTATTTGATTCATGAATCAGAACGGCTTGAAACTATTCACCAAGAGCTTTTTGTCCGGTTGACGGAACCGAAAAAAGGGTTACTTAAAGCATCTCACTTTATGTCAGCTATTGAAACGGTAGGCTATCAGGCGGTACTTGATAAATCGGTTATAGAAAGCGTTGTTCAATATCTTCATCAGTCTAATAACGAACAGTCATTTTCAATTAATTTATATGTAACTCCTTTTGGCGAACGGCAGTACCTTAAATGGTTCAGAGACACACTCATTCAGATTCCCCTGAAGTTAAGGAAGAGGCTATCTTTTGAATTTATCGAGGGGCAATTGGTGCAGCATTTAGATTATATGCGGCCTGTGGTCAGGATGATAAAGGCGTTTGGTTGTCAGATGATTGTTGGTCAGGCTGGTAGATCCATTGTAAGTACTCATTATATCAAAGATCTAAATATTGATTACGTTAAATTGCATCGAAGTTTAATTAAGCGGATCAACCAGAGGCAGGAAAACCAGTTGTTTATCCGAAGTATGGTGGGTGCGTGTGGTGGTTCCGCTGTTAAAGTTATTGCTGTTGGGGTTGAGTTCGAACATGAATGGAACGTCCTTAAGTCATTAGGTATTTCTGGAGTTCAGGGGAGGCTTTTTGATAAGGAGAAACAAGTGATACCTGCACCCCAAAAAGTATCGGTTGTTTCATTAGGGAAAAGAAATCGTTGGAAAAAAAGGTAGATTTAGGCAACTATATTGTATCGATAAGGTTGTAATGACTGTTTTTTTGCTGTTTTATTGGCCGCTGTTCAACCTTTCAGTTAGAAATCTGTTAGAAATTGCGGGATTATGTCGATGTTTATGCCTCAATGCCTTGCTGACTTAGCTAGGCATTGGTACATTTAGTGCAATTTTTTATTTTTATAATTTATATCTCTTTCAGGACGAGCGAAGAATATGTTTAAAAAACTTCGTGGCATGTTTTCAAATGATTTATCGATTGATTTAGGCACTGCCAATACTCTTATTTACGTTAAAGGACAAGGTATTGTTCTTGACGAGCCTTCCGTTGTTGCTATTCGCCAGGATAAAGGGCGTGGTGGCAGAAGTGTTGCTGCTGTAGGGCAGGCGGCTAAACAAATGCTGGGTCGAACTCCCGGTAACATTTCGGCAATTCGTCCTATGAAAGATGGCGTGATTGCGGATTTTTATGTTACAGAAAAAATGCTGCAAACATTTATTAAGCAGGTTCATGACAATAGCTTTTTAAAACCGAGTCCAAGGGTTTTAGTCTGTGTGCCATGTGGTTCGACACAAGTCGAGCGACGGGCCATTCGTGAATCCGCTTTGGGTGCGGGTGCTAGGGAAGTTTATTTGATTGACGAGCCTATGGCTGCAGCTATCGGGGCAGGGCTTCGCGTTTCTGAGCCGACTGGGTCTATGGTTGTTGATATCGGTGGTGGTACTACTGAAGTTGCCGTTATCTCATTAAACGGTGTCGTTTATTCTTCATCTGTTCGGATAGGTGGAGATCGATTTGATGAAGCGATTATCAATTATGTAAGACGAAACTATGGCAGTCTTATTGGTGAAGCAACAGCCGAAAAGATAAAACATGAAATTGGCTCCGCTTATCCCGGTGATGACGTCCGGGAAATAGAGGTTCGTGGACGTAATTTGGCTGAAGGTGTACCACGAAGCTTTACACTGAACTCAAATGAGATTCTGGAAGCATTACAGGAACCTCTTACCGGAATCGTTTCAGCTGTCATGATAGCTCTGGAACAATGCCCTCCAGAGTTGGCTTCTGATATCTCAGAAAATGGTATGGTCTTAACCGGAGGTGGAGCTCTGCTAAAAGATTTAGATCGTTTATTAACCGAAGAAACAGGTATTCCAGTTGTTGTTGCTGATGAACCGTTGACCTGTGTTGCTCGAGGCGGTGGTAAGGCGCTTGAAATGATCGATATGCATGGTGGCGATCTATTTAGCGAAGAGTAATTTTCAGCATATACTTGAAAAAAGAGAACTCCGCTTCAAACATAAACTGGGGTTAGTTAATAATGAAGCCAATTTTTGGGCGGGGACCTTCTCTCCCGTTGCGCTTATTTCTTTCTGTTGTTATATCAGCCAGCTTAATGCTGGCTGATAGCCGTTTAAATGCTTTTTCTGAAATCCGCTATTTATTAAATAGTCTTATCGCCCCCATTCAGTATGCTGCCGATTTACCCAGAAGTATGTTTGACGGGCTTTATGAACGATTTCAAAGCCATCAGACATTATTGTTGGCGAACCAGCAACTGAAACATGAAGTATTGATTCTCAAGAGTGATTTGATTTTACTGAAGCAGTATGAAGAAGAAAATGAGCGGTTACGTAAATTGTTGGGGTCATCTTTTATAAGAGATGAGCGAAAAATGGTAACAGAGGTGATGGCTGTAGATACTTCACCATATAGCCATCAGGTTGTTATTGATAAGGGGCATGTCGATGGTGTCTATGAAGGGCAGCCCGTCATCAATGAAAATGGTATTGTCGGTCAGGTTACGTTTGTTGCTGCTCACAATAGTAGAGTGTTACTGCTTATCGATTCTAACAGCGCCATACCGGTTCAAAATCTTAGAAATGATATCCGGGTTATTGCCTCAGGAAATGGACAGATGGATAAAATCCAGTTAGAGCATATTCCCAGCAGTGTCGACGTTCAGGTCGGTGATTTGTTGGTTTCTTCTGGGTTAGGTGGCGTTTATCCAGAAGGGTATCCGGTTGCAAAAGTATCTAAAGTTGATAAAGATACCCGGCGGGAATTTGCGGTAATTTATGCTGATCCTGTCGTAAATTTTGATCGTTTAAGATATCTGTTGCTTGTATGGCCAAATCAGGACCGACAGCATAAAGCATTGCAGTCGACGATGCATTCAGAAGCAGAGGATAATCATGGGCGCTAGAGGTGTTTTAAGGGGGCATTGTATTATCTGGCTTTCCTTTATTTGTGCATTGATTCTGCAAACTATACCCTGGCCGGGGGCACTGGATCTTTTTCGTCCTCCCTGGGTTTTACTTATTACCTGTTATTGGGTTTTGGCATTACCTCATCGCGTCAATGTCGGTACCGCGTTAATCCTGGGGTTATTATGGGATCTGCTTTTAGGTTCGACATTAGGCATACGGGGTATGATGATGTCTATCGTCATTTATCTTGTGGCAATGAATTTTTTAATATTGCGTAATATGGCTCTTTGGCAACAGGCATTAGTCATTGGTCTTTTGACCGTTATGCTTGATATTCTCATTTTTGGCGGAGAATATCTGATACGGGAAATTGACTTTAATCCTCTTTCATTATGGTCTGGTATTATTAGTTGTATTTTGTGGCCCTGGCTGTTTTTTCTTTTACGGCGGGTCAGACGATATTGGAATATTCGATAATGAACAGAAAGTTGGTATTGGCTTCGGGGTCGCCAAGACGAAGAGAGCTGTTGTCACAGCTAGGATACTCATTTTTAGTAGATGTGCCTGGTATTGATGAAACCAGAGGTATTGATGAAATACCTCAACATTATGTAAAAAGGCTGGCTGAAAGTAAGGCTCTTCATATTTTAAATAGCCAGTCTGACGACATTGTCGTTTTAGGCGCTGATACAATCGTGGTTTTTGATACTCAGGTGCTGGAAAAACCGAAAGATTTTACGGATTCTAAACGTATGTTAACGATGCTATCCGGAAAATGCCATCAGGTGATGACCGCCGTGTCTCTGGCTTCCTGTAACAGAGTAAAAACGACAATGGTTGAGACTAATGTATGGTTTAAAAATCTGACGGAACAGGAAATTAAAGCATACTGGAATACAGGGGAACCACAAGACAAGGCTGGCAGCTATGGTATTCAGGGAATCGGTGGGAAATTTGTTACCCGGATAGAGGGTAGCTATTACGCGGTTGTCGGATTACCGCTTTTTGAAACTGATCAGCTCTTGCTCGAATTATTATAGTTTAGGATGTTTAAGGTGTATTCATGAGTGCAGAGTTATTACTAAATGTGACGCCTACAGAAACACGTGTTGCAATGATTGAAGGGGGAATCCTTCAGGAAATACATATCGAGCGAGATGCTAAACGTGGGATTGTTGGTAATATTTACAAAGGAAAAGTCAGCAGAGTTCTGCCTGGTATGCAGGCTGCTTTTGTTGATATCGGGCTTGATAAAGCGGCTTTTCTTCACGCTTCAGATATTGTTCCCCATACTGAATGTGTTGCTGAAAATGAAAAACAACAGTTTCAGGTCAGAGATATTTCAGAGCTGGTAAGACAAGGGCAGGACATCGTTGTTCAGGTTGTTAAGGACCCATTGGGAACAAAAGGGGCAAGGTTAACAACAGACATAACCTTACCTTCACGTTATCTTGTTTTTATGCCGGGAGCCAGTCATGTCGGTGTTTCTCAGCGGATCGAAAGTGAAGAAGAAAGAAACCGCTTAAAAGACAGTGTTGCTGAATATTGTGATGATTTAGGTGGGTTTATTATCCGTACTGCTGCGGAGGGGGCCGATGATCGGGAAATTTCTCAGGATGCGGCTTTTCTGAAGCGTCTGTGGTCAAAAATCATTGAGCGCCGTTCAAAATATAAAACCCGTACACAGTTATATGGTGAATTAGGACTTTCTCAACGAATACTAAGGGATTTTGTTGGTACAGACCTAAATAAAATTTTGGTGGATTCCAGACTGGAGTTTGAGAATTTGGTTGAATTTACTTCGGAGTATGTTCCTGAGTTAACCGATAAGCTGGTTCTGTATGAAGGTGAAAAGCCGATTTTCGACATGTACGATACTGAGAATGAAATACAGCGTTCTCTGGAAAGGAAAGTTGAGCTTAAATCGGGCGGTTATCTGATTATTGATCAGACTGAAGCGATGACAACCATTGATATTAACACCGGGGCATTTGTTGGGCGCCGGAACCTTGAAGAAACCATCTTTAATACAAATGTTGAAGCGACTCAGGCGATAGCCCGGCAACTAAGGCTGCGTAATCTTGGTGGAATCATTATTATTGATTTTATCGATATGATTTCCGATGAACATAGAAAGCGGGTTTTGGTTTCTTTAGAGGCAGCTTTAAGTAAAGACAGGGTGAAAACAAACATTAATGGTTTTACTCATCTTGGGCTTGTGGAGATGACTCGTAAAAGAACCAGAGAAAGTATTGAACATATTCTGTGTACTACTTGTCCAACTTGTGAAGGGCGTGGAAGTGTGAAAACGGTCGAGACGGTTTGTTTCGAAATCCTGAGGGAAATTACCCGGGTAAACCGTGCTTACGATGCCGATCAGTTTGTGGTATACGCTTCACCTGCTGTATCGGATACTTTGCAGGGCGATGAATCTCACGCTCTGGCTGAACTGGAAGTGTTTATCGGTAAACAGGTTAGAATTCAGGCGGAACCACTCTACATCCAAGAGCAATTTGATGTCGTTATGATGTAATGGATAAAGTGTGCAGCTAATTATTTCCCGTTCGGTTCGATGGCTTTTATGGTGTCTGGTAACATTATTGGTGTTATCCGCAATTCTGATCACCTCGTTACGTATAGCGTTGCCTCATCTTAACTATTTTCAGAAAGAAATTACACAGTGGGTCAGTCATCAGACAGGGCTGGAGGTGTCCGTTTTTGATGTCTCCGGGTATTGGGGAAACACTCATCCTTATATTTCTCTGCATCATCTGAGTGTTAAATCACTAAACGGTGAGATAACATCATTTGATGCCGATAACGTAACACTTGAACTTAATTTATTGCGTTCCCTCTTTCAAAGACAACTGGTTGTTTCAAAACTCGAAATAAACAATTTAGATTTGGATATCAGTGCTTATCCTTTTCTTTCACAACTTGAAAAAGAGGAGCAGGCTCATGAGAAAAACGATGATTCTGAAGAGATTGTAAGGGTTTTAGATAATATTTTTCTCAGACAACTTGATGGTTTTAACATATCAGGATCTAAGGTCCATTATCGTTCTTTCCTTGGGAAAAAAAGAACGTTATTGATTAACTCGTTGAGATGGGCCAACTCTGGACGTACTCACCGAGCGGAAGGTAATGTCAGCATTGCCGGGACCAGTTTTAACTCTTTAGAAGTAAAGGCTCAGTTTAAGGATAATGACTCGTTTAAAGACATTAATGGCGAGTTTTATGTGAGTGCCAACAAAGTTGCAGTTGGACCATGGCTAACCCGTTATTTACGAAAAGAAGTAGGTATTTCCAAAGGTGCGGTGAGTTTTGATGGTTGGTTAACGCTTAAGCATAGTCATCCATCAAAAGGACTTGTTTCTCTTAAACCTTCTTATCTGCAATGGGGAAAGAATAATGCACATAAGTTAAGCCTGACTCACGGTTTGATTGAATTATTTCCAACTTCTGACGGCCTGAGAGCGACCGGGCGTGATTTTGTTGTTCATACGGATAACAGGTTATGGCCAGCACTTCAACTGGATTTAGACTGGCACAAGAACAATCAGGTTAATCTGAATATCAATCAGTTAGAAATTGCTGATTTGCTGCCTTTTGCTGAACTGGTTCCGGGTATGAATGATGATAAAGATAACTGGTTGTTATCGTTATCCCCGTCGGGTTCATTGAGTGATTTCCGGATAAGCTATGTTTCGGCTGAACAGTATAAGTATTCAGCAAAGTTAACGGATGGAAGTATAAATCAATGGTCTTTATTACCGGAAACCCATAAATTTGATGCTGATATTTACGGAATTCAGGATAAGGTGGTTATGCAGGCCAGCTTAAACAACGACACCTTGCCTTATGGTGATGTTTTTCAGGCGCCATTGAAGATTAATAAAGGTTACACCAACTTTGTCTGGCAAAAAGAAAACGATGGCTGGTCTTTATGGTCTGATCAGGTGAGTGTTACGACACCTGATTTAAAGGCAACAGGTGCGTTTAAGCTGGATTTTCCATCCGGGCAAAGCCCTTTTCTGTCATTCTATGCCGAAGTGGATGTTTATCATGCCGGAGAAACGTGGCGGTACCTGCCAACCAGAGCTCTCGGACATGAGTTGACGAATTATTTGTCTTCAGCCATACAGGATGGGAAAACAGAAACGGCAAAGCTTATTTGGTATGGACCTGTTGGAGCGTTTCCGTATCAACACCATGACGGGGTTTTTCAGGCTTGGGTGCCTTTGAGAAACAGCCGGTTCAAATATGATGAGCATTGGCCCGCGCTTACTAAACTCGATATTGATCTGTTATTTGAAAATGACGCTCTGTATTTTGATGCCAATTCAGCGAATCTGGGGAAAGTGCGATCTTCTGGTATCAAAGGCGGTATCGCTCATATGGATTCGGATGGTGTTCTGAAGATCAATGCAGAAGTTGCAGCTGATGGGGCTGAAGTTCGACGGTTTATGTTGAACACACCACTGGCTGATAGTGTTGGAGCTGCGTTAACGGCTATTCGGGTTAATGGTAATGTGGACTCTCAGTTTAAACTGTCGATTCCGTTGACATCGGATAAAGAGCCCAGAGCCTGGGGATGGGCTGCGCTTCGTCGTAATAATGTCTCCATGCCGTCTCTTTCCCTGCATATGAAAAATGTGACGGGGAAAATTCATTTTGATAATGATGTAGTAAACGCGAATGGAATGTCGGCACGTTTACTGGACCAAACTATATCGTTAGATTTTCAGGGCAGAAACAATCGTTCCGGCTACGGTGTTCATATCGATTCTGTTGGGGATTGGAAAGTTAAACCAATGGGCAAATATGTTGGCCAGCAATGGACTGAACCATTAAAAGGCAGGGTGCCCTGGCTACTGGGTATCGATGTTCAGCTAAAAGATAAAGGCTTTAGTTATCAGGCAGACTTACAGGCAAAGTTACGTAATATTGTCAGTCAGTATCCATATCCATTAACTAAGCCTGCCGGGCAGAAGATGGGACTGAATTTGCAGGTGTCTGGTAATAATGACTCTGTGAATGCCAGAGTTGAGGTCCCGGATGTTAAATATCAGGCCATGATTGATATTTCGTCTGATTTGCCAGTCATTACTGCCAGTAATCTGGTTGTAGGTAAAGGAAGTTATAAAGTGGCTCCTTTTACGGGGCACTACGCTACGATTCGCCTGGACAAATTTAATTTTGACGACTGGTTTCCATTCTTTAACGAGTCGTCAGACGTTTCGGGGCACACCAAAAAAAGGGTTAAAGCATCATTTCCTGAAATACCGGTTCCTGAAACAATCCATCTTAATGTGAGAAATTTAACTCTGGCATCACTGAAATGGCATGATGTTGTCTTCTCCGGCAAAAAGAAACAGCCCGGATGGTTATTTGAATTAAATAGTCAGGAAGCAAAAGGTGATGCTTCTTATTTATCACCCTATGATTTATCCGTTTCTCTGGAAAGGATGCATTTGTATATTCCGGCTCTTGAGCAGTCGAAAAATGAAAACCCACTGATCGTTAACTCCGATTCAGAGAGAGCAGAGATTACCCCTTTTGAACGAGAGTTTTATCGTTCAATGCCTAATTTAACCTTGGTCATTAAGGACTTTTGGTTGCAGGGGTATAAGGTCGGAAAATTAAATATTGATCTTCAGAGACAAGAAAATCAGTTACTCTGGAAAAAAGTGGATATTGTCAGTGGGACAAATGAAGTTCATGCGAACGGATCATGGGCCCTTAAAGGAGATCATAGCAATACTCACTTTAATATGAAGGTTAAAGGCGAGAATAACAGCGAAATTCTTGAGAGGTTTGGTATTTCTTCCGGAATACAGAAAGCGCCATTTTCGATTACCAGTTCATTGGACTGGCATGGGTCTCCATGGTCGATGCAGATCAAAACGCTGAAAGGAAAGATTAGCACAGAGTTTGGTCATGGAAGTGTGTCTGATGTTAGCGGTGCTGCGAAGTTACTGGGATTATTCAGCCTTGACTCAATTATTCGTAAAATGAAATTAGATTTTAGTGATATATTCGATGATGGTCTGGCATTTGACTCTATAAAAGGTGACGGAGATATTTCACAAGGAACTTTCGTTACCAATAATCTGACAATGGATACCGTTGCCGGGGATATGGATTTGAAGGGATTAGTTGACCTTGATAAACGAACTATTGATGCTGAGGTGAAATTTATTCCGGATGTAACATCCGGGTTACCTGTGCTGAGCGCATTTGCAGTATCACCTCCTACCGCTCTTTATGTTCTGGCCGTTGCTACTGTTATATCGCCCGTAATTGAAGTATTTACAGAAGTAAATTATCAGGTCAAAGGGCCGATAGATTCCCCTGAAGTGAAAGAGATTTCACGAACCAAAGGGGAGTATAAACTTCCCGGTATGTTTTCGGATGAAAAAGAGCAGGAAAAGTAATGTCCTGCGTGCAATAAAATACGCCTTTTAAGTTGATAGTTGCCTCTTCACAAGATATGACAGCTATTATGTATGGTAGAGTGTAGTAACAGATAAAATCATTTGAATCAGGTCAGAACTGCTATGCTGATTTAAGGCATAAGGGGATTTGGCAATATAATTAAGGCAAAAGCAATATATGACCATTGATAGTATAGAACAGGTACTTTTAGCTCCAACAGGATTAACAGCTCAACATGTTCAGGATACGCTTGTCTCTATGACATCCAGACAGATTGATTATGCCGATATTTACTTTCAGTCCAGTTGGCATGAGTCTATTGTTCTTGAAGATAGTATTATTAAAGATGGTTCATTCAATATCGATAAAGGTGTTGGTGTAAGAGCTGTATCCGGAGAAAAAACCGGTTTCGCTTATTCGGATCAATTAGATCTTAATGCTCTTCAGCAGAGCGCGAAAGCAGCCCGGGGTATTGCACATCCTGGAGGGCAGGCAATCGTAAAAACGCCAACTCGTTTTATAGAGCGAGGTCATTATGATTGGGTGGATCCTTTAAAAAGCTGGGAAAAAAAACAAAAAGCGGATTTACTGAAAGAGCTGGATGCATACATCAGAACCAAAGAACCATTAATTAAAGAAGTGAGTATTAGTTTATCCGGGGTTCATGAGCAGGTTTTAGTTGCTGCTATTGATGGAACTTATGCCGGAGATAGCCGCCCATTGGTGAGGCTTTCTATTAGTGTGTTAGCCCAAAAAGCGGAAAGAAGAGAGCGGGGCAGTGCCGGTGGTGGTGGTCGTTTCGATTATTCTTACTTTCTTACGGTAAAAGACGGTAAAAGTATTGCACATCAATATGCGGATGAAGCCATCAGGCAGGCATTAGTTAATTTAGAAGCGGTAGCCGCGCCGGCCGGAACTATGCCTGTGGTTTTAGGTGCCGGATGGCCCGGTGTGTTGTTGCATGAAGCGGTTGGTCATGGGCTGGAAGGTGATTTTAATCGGAAAGGTTCATCAGTTTTTTCAGGTAAGGTCGGCGAGAAAGTGACTTCTGACATCTGTACTATTGTTGATGACGGTACTCTGAAAAGTTTACGTGGTTCTATTAATATTGATGATGAAGGTGTCAAGGGACAATATAATGTACTGGTCGAAAATGGCGTTCTTAAAGGTTACATGCAGGATAAGTTAAACGCCAGATTAATGGACGTTGAGCCGACTGGTAACGGGAGAAGAGAGTCCTACGCACATTTGCCCATGCCCCGGATGACAAATACATATATGTTGCCGGGAGAACATACCCCGGAAGAAATTATCTCTACGGTTAAAAAAGGAATTTACGCCCCCAATTTTGGTGGCGGGCAGGTGGATATTACTTCTGGTAAATTTGTGTTCTCAGCCTCTGAAGCCTATTTGATCGAAAATGGAAAAATTACTCATCCGGTTAAAGGCGCAACTTTGATTGGGTCCGGGATAGAAGCAATGCAGCAGGTTTCTATGGTTGGTAATGATCTGGAAATTGACAAAGGGGTTGGTGTCTGTGGTAAATCCGGTCAGAGTATACCCGTC
Source organism: Vibrio salinus (assembly GCF_021272385.1). GTDB lineage: Bacteria > Pseudomonadota > Gammaproteobacteria > Enterobacterales > Vibrionaceae > Vibrio > Vibrio salinus. The sequence continues at coordinate 1,174,087 of NZ_JAJSDZ010000005.1, read as the reverse complement.
GGAGTTGGGCAACCAACATTAAAACTGGAAGCATTGACTGTCGGTGGAACTGAATAGGATTCTCGTCACTGATGTCTTGTTTAAGTGGCATTTTTTATTTAAGCATGACATAGTGGCGCCCTTTGATAATTAAGCATAAATGAACTCTGGAGCACATTATGTCTCATGAAGATGATTATCTGTCAGTTGATGAGTTAATTGAGATTCAAAAAGAAGAAACAAGAGATATTATTCAGGCGCTGATTGAAGATGGTAGCGATCCAGATGCCTTGTATGAGATTGAGCATCATCTTTTTGCAGAAGACTTTGTAAGTTTGGAAAAAGCGGTGATCGAAGCATTTAAGATGGGCTTTGATGTCCAGGATGCTGAAGAGGTTGAAGATGATGATGGAAACATGCTGCTTTGTTGTGATGCCATTATGCAGTCTGCACTGAATGCTGAACAGATTGATATACAGGTTGAAAAATTAGTATCACTGGCCGAAAAACATGACATTATTTACGATGGATGGGGTACGTATTACGAGGGTGACGATGCGTTATACCCAGATGAGGATGAAGAAGAGTAGTATTCATTAATCTGTATAATAAAGTAGCGATCCTCTTAATATATTCTCATTATATTAAGAGGATTTTTTGTTGCTGGCTTTCTGAATAATCATTGTTATAATGCCAAAAATTGATCTAGAGCAAAATAATAATGAAGTATTCTTTGTCAGGCCTCTGGCAGTTGTCACCACTTACTGATCTTTCTATACCTCAGGACGATATTTCTTTTCCTGGCTCGTTGAGTCAGTGTTTGCCCGTGGAGCTATCTGAAGAGGTGATTGCCAGTCAGGAATGGCATCTTATGCATGATATTGAGGTCGATGAGGCTTTCCTATCCTATTCAGCGATAGATTTGGTTCTGGAAGGGATTGATTTTTACGCAGAAGTTAGATTGAACGGTTTTGCTCTTTTTGACTGTGATCAGCGGCAGTCTGTTTATCGGAAAGACATTCTTCCTTTTTTAACAGTTGGCCGTAACCGGTTTGAAATCTTATTTTTGCACTCAGAAGATGATGATTTGTTATGTGATGATGCTCCTAGACAGGATGATCAATGTTTATTGGGCCGGTTACCTTATAACCCTTATCGTCCAGAGATTGGTATCTGGAGGGAACCTCATCTGCAGTGTCAGACCCATGTCCGGCTAACAAGCATCACGACTGAACAAGTATGGCATTATGGTGGCGGGTGTGAAGTTCTTGTCAATCTGCATTTCAGCTTATTAAAACCCGGGTTAGTTTCTGCTCGTATAAAGTTTGACGGGCGCATTTACTCAGTACCGATTGATGTCATGAAGAATGAAGCGAGTGCACTTTTTCAGGTAGATGCTCCGGTAACTTCTGAAGGTTGCGAGAATGATACGGATTGTCTGTATACCGTCGAAGTTGATTTGGATGGCCTTCATCATTGCATTCAGGTGCCACTATCCGTTAATAATCAGGTAAGTCATTTCCCTTTATAGCTTTTCAAAGCAGATATAAGGCGTTTTTACGCCTTATATCTTGTTCTGGATTTATATCCTTTATCCTTGTGGTTTGATAACCATAACATTGATTGGTGAGTGTTCCACTACTTTACTGGCGACGGAACCCAGCATCACTTTATCAATTTTAGAACGTTTGTGGCTGGGAATGATAATTAAATCTGTGCCAAGTTTTTCAGCGTAATCCAAAATAGTTGAGTAAGCCTTTCCTTCTGCTACGTACGTCTTGTATACGACGTCCTCATCGATATGTTGTTTCGCAAACGCTTTTAGCTGTACTTTGACATCCTGTTTCATTTTCGCTGCAGCATCTTTAGGAAAATAAGTCGAAACCATCGACATATGTATTCCCGGAAGAACATTGAGCAAGTGTATTTCAGCATTTGAGTGTTTTGCATGCCATACCGCTATTTGCACTGCTCTATCGGCAAATCCTTTTTCATTTAAGTCCACAGGAACCAATATATGTTTATACATACCGTAACCTTTATTTAGGAGTCTCATTGCGTAAGTGAACTTTATTTCTTCGTTCATCTTACACAATTATATGTCTGGTATAAACCAGACATATTGATCGATGCTGTATTATTTGGATTTTTGTCTACGTCTTTGATTCCACGCAAGTAATAATGTTAATAAGATCGCAGGAACAAAAACCCACTCTTTCATCGGACGGGCGTTATTGACCATGATGGAATCGATTTGCCAGTCAAAATCGATGCCTGATTTTTCTGCCGGGCTACCGAATTCAACCATATCGACCATCATTTTGTTTTCCTCTTTCCTTAGCATTAACCCCATTGACTGAATGCGTGCTTCGGGGGTTTTTGCCCGGTCATCGAATGGCAACTGGACGGTTTTGGTTACTGAGTCCCCATCCAGTGTTTCGCCAGAAACAACCAACGTCAGTAATTCATGAGGCTTTAGCTGACGCACCTGTTTGGATATTTGTGTTCCAGGATACAGGTCATGCTCCGGATAAATCATATCCCACCAGAAACCCGGTCGGAAGAAGCTAAACGTTAAAATCAGTAATATGACCGTTTCCCACCATTTATTGCGTACAAACCACCATCCCTGGGTTGCGGCTGAAAATAGTAACATTGCTGTAATAGCAGAGAAAATGGTTAGACCAAGATGCCACCAGGTATCAATACCGATCAGAAGCAACTGAGTATTAAATACAAACATAAAAGGCAATATTGCTGTTCGGATATCGTAGGTAAAGCCTTGAATACCTGTTCGTATTGGATCGGATTTGGCAATGGCTGCTGCTGCGAAAGCAGCCAGACCAACAGGCGGTGTATCATCAGCCAGAATACCAAAATAGAAAACAAAAAGATGCACAGCAATTAATGGAATGATCAGTCCATGCTGAGCTCCCAGCGTAACAATAACCGGAGCCATCAATGTTGAAACAACAATATAGTTTGCTGTGGTTGGCAGCCCCATTCCTAACACCAGACTGATTACCGCAGTGAAGAGCAGCATCATGATGACACTGCCACCAGAGATGAATTCAACAAAATCGGTCATCACCAAACCGATACCTGTGAGTGTTACGACTCCGACTACGGTTCCTGCTGCAGCTGTTGCCACTCCGATACCAATCATATTGCGAGCACCAGCCGCCCAGCTTTCTGCCAGGTCAACAACTCCGGCTTTAAACTGTTTGGAAAGATCACCGGTGTTGTTGAAAAAAGCAATTAACGGACGTTGGGTAATCAGAATAAACATCATAAAAACGGTTGCCCAGAATGCGGACAAACCCGGAGAAAAACGTTCAACGGTCAGACACCATACCAGCACAACAATTGGTAACAGATAATGAATACCTGACTTGACCGTTGGCCCCGGTTCCGGAACCTCATCAATAACATCATCTATTCCTGTATTATGCTCCGAGTATGTTGAGGAGATTTTTACCAGTAAAAGATAAACAATAAGAAGAGCAACGGTTACAACCGGTGTTGCTGCAGTGCCAAAAATGTCTTTTGTCCAGCCGACACCGTAGTATACCACTGCACTTAAAACACATAAGCCTAAGATTGTGCCAACAAATGAAAGCAGACTGTGTAAAAGAGTCGTGGTTTTCTTTCTTCTCGGCAGGCCAGTCATGCCTGCTTTACAGGCTTCCAGATGGACAATATAAAGAAGAGCTATGTACGAAATTAATGCCGGAAGTAATGCGGCTTTTATGACTTCAACGTAGGAAATACCGACATATTCAACCATTAAAAAGGCGGCGGCTCCCATAATCGGTGGGGTTAGCTGACCATTTGTTGAAGCTGCAACTTCGACGGCCCCGGCCTTGGTGCCCGGAAATCCCACCCGTTTCATCAGAGGTATTGTGAATGTTCCGGTTGTGACTACGTTGGCAATCGAGGAGCCGGAAACTAATCCTGAAAGTCCGGATGCGACCACCGCTGCTTTTGCCGGGCCACCTCTCATGTGACCAAGCATTGAAAAGGCGACTTTTATGAAGTATGCCCCGGCTCCAGCTCGTTCCAACATGGCACCAAATAATACAAACAGAAAGACAAAAGAGGTTGAAACACCGAGAGCAACGCCGAAAACACCTTCTGTCGTCAGCCATAAATGAGACATGGCTTTGTTAAGACTCGCCCCTTTATGTGCAATAACATCTGGCATGTATGGGCCGCCAAATGTGTAGAGAAGAAATAAGCCGGCGACAATCATAAGCGGTGGCCCCAGAGCTCTGCGTGTGGCTTCAAGCAACAAGATCATTCCTGATACAGAAATAATGATATCTAACGTTGTCGGAGCGCCAGAACGACCTGCCAGTTCGGCGTAAAAAAGATAGATATAGGCAGCTGAAAAACTACCGGCTAACGCAAGTATCCAGTCTGCTAATGGGATATGTTCGCGTGACGAATTTTTAAATGCCGGATAGGCGGTAAACGCTAAAAATATGGCAAACGCTAAATGAATAGATCTTGCTTCGGTATCGTTAAGAACACCGAAATCAAAAATAAATGGTAATGGAGATGCATACCAAAGTTGGAACAGGGACCAGCAAACAGGAACAACCCAAAGAATACGGCCAGCCAGTCCCTTAGGATTTCTGGCACCGGTATCGGATTGGGCTACCATATCCTGAACATCTTGATCGGAAGTATTGACCTGCGTCATGTACGTTTTCCTCATGTAAATGGTCTATGAGTAATCAGGGAAAAATTTTCACGACTGAAAATTAAATCAGCACAAGGAGAATGTTTGTTTTGTGCTTAAAGAGATAAGGAGGCTTTAGCCTCCTTATCTTTATTTTAAAGTTGGTTATCGGAGTTATTTCAGTAAGCCAACTTCTTTGTAGTATTTTATTGCGCCTGGATGAAGCGGAATTGACAGACCAGCTTTGACCATGTCTTCTTTTTTCAGGTTTGCAAAAGCAGGATGCAGACGTTTGAATGTGTTGAAGTTTTCAAATACTGCTTTTGTTAAGTTGTAAACAACATCATCAGAAACATCTGTTGTTGTCACCAATGTGGCTGCAACACCGAAGCTTTTTACATCAGTGCTTGTTCCCCGGTACATGCCTGCGGGCACATTGGTATAGGTATAATAAGGGTTATCAGCAACGATTTTATCAATTTCAGGCCCGGTTACCGGTATAAGTTTAGCATCACATGATGTTGTTGCTTCTTTGATTGAACCATTTGGATGCCCAACCATGTAAATGAATGCATCGATTTTATTATCGCACAAAGCCTGAGAACGTTCTGAACCTTTCAATTCCGAAGCCAGTTTAAAGCTATCAAGATTCCAGCCTTCAGCGTTCATTACGACCTGCATTGTTGCCCGGTCCCCAGAGCCGGGGTTACCGATATTGACCCGTTTTCCCGCTAAATCTTTGATATTTTTGATTCCGGAGTCTGCCCGGGCAATCACATTGAATGGTTCGGTATGAAGAGAGAAGACTGCTCGTAATTTTTTGTAAGGTCCTTGTTCAGCAAAGGCACTGGTTCCGTTATAACCATGATATTGCCAGTCAGACTGAACGATACCAAAGTCCAGCTCTCCTGAACGAATCGTATTGACGTTATAGATTGAACCGCCGGTTGATTCAACAGAACAGCGTATATTGTGCGTTTTGCGTTCTTTATTGACTAATTTACAAATAGCACCGCCTGTCGGGTAATATACCCCAGTAACAGAGCCTGTACCGATAGTAATAAAATCCTGAGCGTTAGCTGCATTTACTCCACAGAGAGTTGCAGCAATTGCACTTACTTTTAATAACTTACTTAGTGCCATGTCTTTCCCTTCCTTATATTTGTCGTAGACTCGCGAGTAGTTAAAAATACTTTTGAGCATTCCTATTTTAGAAACGGCAAGTTTTCACGAACTGTTGTGAAAACGGCGGCATCATACCAGAAAAAACGTAGAAAATTGCAATATTGTTAAAAATTGTAGCTAAATTCTCTGAATATGAGAAAAAGAAAAATAATAAAATAAAGGAAGAAAATATTTTAGATCAATAGCTTATGTCTATATTTAAGACTACATCAACAAAGTTAATTATGTGATAAATGTCATGTTTTTTAGATAAAAAGCATGAATTAAGCCTGTTGATGTAGTGATTTTTGTTAACCAGCGTACTCGAAAAGCTCACAAACGGAGTGAAATAATTGTTCTGTTGTGACTTCTATGGTTGGGGTGATGAAGATGGTATCGTCTCCGGCAACGACTCCAAGGATACCTTCTGATTTACCTAAAGAATCTAAAAGGCGGGCAATAAGTTGCGCAGCTCCGGGGCCAGTATGGATGACAACCAGTGCGTTGTTATAGTCAATATCAAGAACGAGTTCTCTTAAAGAGCTGGAGACTGTGGGTACTCCCAGTTCTGCCGGAAGGCAGTAAACCATTTCCATTTTGGCATTGCGTGTTCTTACTGCGCCAAATTTCGTTAACATCCTTGATACCTTAGATTGGTTGATGTTTTCGAAACCTTCACTCTTCAGCGCTTCAACAATATCGCTTTGTGAACCAAATCGTTCTTCTTTCAGTAATGCTTTGAACGCTCTTACCAGACTATCTTGTTTGTCAATATTTCTCATCGATGATCCAGGATCATTTATACACAATAAGTGAATATTTTCGCATAGTTATGCATGTATTATCAATGTATAGAAAAAAGTATTTCTCACACTCATATAGTAGCTGTACTAATATTAGAGTTAATGATGATAAGGTATTGTCAAATATAAAAAAACGAAAAGTAAAATTGAAAAACTGACAAAGAATACTGCATTTTTATATTTGATTATGAGATATGTCTCAAAGCCAAAGCGATTTCATTGTAATCAGTATGCAATTTCGATAACTTAATCGGATTAAATTACCCTACGAAAATATCTAAGAAGACTCTCAAGGAGATTAACATGAAAGTTGCTGTTATTGGTGCCGCTGGCGGTATCGGTCAGGCACTGGCTTTGCTTTTGAAAAATAACTTACCAGCAGGAAGCGATCTTGCTCTTTATGATATCGCTCCTGTTACGCCCGGTGTTGCTGCAGACTTAAGTCACATTCCAACGCCTGTTGCTGTAAAAGGTTTTTCTGGAGAAGATCCTACTCCAGCTCTGGAAGGTGCTGATGTTGTCATGATTTCAGCTGGTGTTGCCCGTAAGCCAGGTATGGATCGTGCCGATCTTTTCAATATTAATGCTGGTATCATTAAAGGATTGGCGGAAAAAATCGCTGTATCTTGTCCTAAAGCTTGTGTTGGCATCATTACTAACCCGGTAAATACAACCGTCGCTATTGCGGCTGAAGTTTTGAAAAAAGCGGGTGTTTATGACAAAAATCGTCTGTTTGGTGTAACAACTCTTGACGTTATTCGTTCTGAAACATTCGTTTCTGAATTAAAAGGTCTGGAACCATCTGAAGTCTCTGTTCCTGTTATCGGCGGACACTCAGGTGTAACTATTCTACCTCTTCTTTCTCAGGTGAAAGGCGTATCATTTACTGATGAAGAAATTGCTGCATTAACAGTTCGTATTCAGAATGCGGGTACTGAAGTTGTTGAAGCAAAAGCGGGTGGCGGTAGTGCAACGCTTTCAATGGGACAGGCAGCCGCTCGTTTCGGTCTTGCTCTTGTAAGAGCATTGCAGGGTGAATCTGATATCGTTGAATATGCCTATATTGATGGTGACACTGGTCATGCGCCTCTATTTGCTCAGCCAATCAAACTTGGTAAAAATGGTATTGAACAAACACTGGAAATTGGTCAGTTAAGCAAGTTTGAACAAGATGCTTTAGATAGTATGTTAGATACTCTGAAAGCAGATATTAAAAAAGGTGTTGAATTCGTTAAGTAATTTACGCTTTTGATAGAAATTAAAAAAGGGCAGAGTAATCTGCCTAATGCCGATCAGTTAAGACTTTAATCGGCAGATCAATTGAATGATCCTCCCAGTATGTAAAAATCCGATAGGCACTGTTTATCGGATTTTTTATGCACGTCTCACAAGCTCTGAACATCATTAATCACTGGCAACCGAATCAAGTAGAAACGTTGTCTGATTTATTGCCAATGGAATTGATTGAACAAGCCTACCAACTTACTGACACAGTAACCCTCAGAAAACGTAAGTTAACCTGAACTCGGGATAAAAGTAGAAGGGAACTAAAAGCTGGTTGAGCGATCAGATTTTTCGACCAAAAAAAACAATGCCGCTCACCTTAAGTGAACGGCATTAGGGCGTAATGCCTTTTTTGTTTTATTTCGTTGTTTCACTATTCTTGTTTTTCAGATACTAATTTCAGGCTGCTTCCAGTTGCCGCATCTTCATTATTTCCTGGTTAATTTCTTTTACTGTTTGAAAATGTTTGGCTTCAGCCTTTTCTGGCAGTATTAATTTTCCGTTATCGAATTCAAATTTGCCAATACCATAGATATAAATTCTACCTTTAAATAAACGACTTATATGTTTAGCTATCATTCCTGGAGAGTAATGCTTAAACAGTCTCATTGTTATTGTCCTTTTGTTTCTGACGCATAAAAAATTATAACGAGTTAATGAGTAAAATTTGTGAGCTTGCAGGGGAAAATATAATTAAATTTAACTTGTTTGTTTTTTTGTGCTGTCATATGCGAATTCTACGCATAAATCGCTGATTAGTGTGAGCAGACAGACAAAATTGTGTCATAAAAGCCTGTAATCACGCGGCTTATTAAGCCGCATGAATATGACAGTTTTAAGATGGGGATGTGTCGATTGTATGTAATATGATTAATTTTTAGTCAGATAATTCTGTTTTGCGTACAATGTCATAAATTCTGGGTAATACCAATTTATTTAAGTCTTTGATAGATAATAAAATTCCAGCCATGGTGTGACCGGAACTTATGGTAACTTCCGGTTCTTCGTAGAGCGTTGAATCAAAAATGACAGGAATATGTTCCGGAATGAACAAGGGGGTAATCGTTCCTGCTTGGTAGTTGATGATTTGCTTTATGTCATTTTTGCAAACGCAAGTCATTCTCCGCCAGCCCAACGCCTCGCGGACCTTTTTGGGGTCAACCGATTCATCTCCGGGAACACAGGCTAAAGCATGCTTATTCCCCATGTCTCTTAACAGAATGCATTTCACCATCTGATGTGGTCTGATACCGCGTTGTTGCGCGGCATCGGCAATGCTGACCGCTTCTGTCTGGTGAGGTAACCAGCGAAACCGGATGCGGTTTTTCTCTAAGTACTGACTGATTTTTGTTGGTGTCATAGACCGTACCGGGTCATTTATTCATCTTCATCTAAGCTATACGGTATTGCTACCAATTCCCAGTTTGAGTGGCCGCCTTTTACTCTGAACTGAGTGTTGTCATCCAGATTATTGGGTAATACGATTTGCCCGATAGCCTGATTATTGGCAAGACGACAAAAAGACATCAGTTGTCCGGCAGTCCGCCAGTTTTCTCCCGCGGTTCTTTCTATTTCCACATCGTTATCAGAACTTTCTAAAATTCCCTTTAGTGTAAATAACGCGCGTTTATTGATTCCCCGGTATTTTGCTCTGGCTACGGTTTCCTGTCCGGTGTAACAGCCTTTAGTAAAACTAATGCCATTAAGCCCTTGTAAATTCAGAGCCTGAGGAATATGGGTATTTTGTTCCTGCTGATTCAGTACCGGAATACCATCCTTTATTTCAGCTAAGAGCCAGGTGTTTTCATGAACCAGCTCCCCTTTGAACTGATCAACAATCATTTCAGCATCAGTACTATCAACAATCAGTGCCCACCGGTTTGTTGCAACTTCTACTGCCGTGCCGCCGGAAATCTTTCTGACTTTTCCTTCATCCTTACTTAGCTGGTTTATATAATCGCTGGCGTTACGGCCTGTTACGCTAAATATAATGTCGGCTGATGCTTTCAGTTCGACCTTTGAGAAGACCGCATATTTCTTTAATTCTCTTAATTCAACATCCATGACCACGTTTGGTTGCAACATGGCGTAGCCATCTTTGTGATGAAACAGACGAAAAACAGACCACACTTTCCCTTTTGCATCACAATGAGCTGAAAATGTAAGGTCTTTCTCAGTCAGAGTGCTGACATTACAGGTAATCTGTCCCTGTAAGAAAGATTTGCTGTCAGGGCCTGTCGCCGTGATGAGTCCCCAGGACTCAAGGTAGGCGAGTTGTAAATCAGATTGAGTCTCCTCTTGTGGGTGGAGAGGTAATGACTGAAAACGGTTTTTCCAATCCATAATTGATTTTCCATAATGAAGAGAATAATGCCCTATGGTAAAACGGAATCACTTTTTTGTCAGCTTGATCGAGAACGACAGTTAATTTTGTAGCTGTTCGTTTAGCCCCTTGATACACTGAATAAAAATTGAGTTTAACAACGAGGAACTTGTAATGTATACCGCTGAAGAAAAAGCAAGAATTAGATGGAGATGCCGCAGGGGAATGCTTGAACTTGATGTTGTCATCATGCCGTTTTTTGAAGATTGCTTCGATGATCTGACCGAAGCTGAGCAACAGGAATTCGTCTCTCTGCTTGATTGTGATGATCCGGACCTTTTTAAGTGGATTATGAGTCAGGGGCGCAGTGAAAATTTGGCCCATGCATCTATGGTAGATAAAGTCGTTGCTTACAACCAGAATAGAAACCGTTAAGTTTTACTGTCGGTTTTCATTTCATGCATTTTGTTTAGAGCTGGTACTTATCCAGCTCTATTTGTATGTGGTATTAAGTTCCTCGCTGGATATTGCTCTCAGCTTTGCTTTATTCGGTTATTTCTTTCAATGCCAACACTTCCGGTCACTTCTGAAACAGAAATGTTATGGCGATATTACTTATTCTGTAGCGGGCCGTTGGCAGGATCATGAGAGTACGACTGAAATCAAGGAATTGAATACGACCTGGTCTCATTGGTTTTTAATGCTGTTTTTATCTGATGGCAGAGTAAGAATGTTGTGGCGGGACAGTTGTAATGAGCCGGTTTACCGGTATTTAATCGTCCGGGAAAAGCAGAGGCAGAATGCCTCTGCGTTGGTAAAATAACCAATGAGTTACGGTTCAAGGACAGTTGGTCCACTTGATTCGATCTGATCAGGATAATCCAGAGTATAATGCAACCCACGGCTTTCTTTTCGTTGCATCGCACATCGGACCATCAGTTCTGCTACCTGCAGTAAATTACGCAGTTCAATCAGGTTATTGGATACACGGAAATTACTGTAATACTCATGAGTTTCCTGTTGTAACAGATGAATGCGTCTTAAAGCCCGCTCCAGACGTTTGTCTGTTCTCACGATACCCATGTAGTCCCACATACACAGGCGCAGCTCGTGCCAGTTATGTTGAATGACGACTTCTTCATCGGAACATAACACCTGACTTTCATCCCATGTTGGCAAGCTGGTAGCGATTTCAGCATTTTCGATATTTTCTAAAATATCCGCTGCGGCTGCCCGGGCATAAACCACACATTCAAGGAGAGAATTTGATGCCATGCGGTTAGCGCCATGTAAACCGGTATAACTCACTTCACCAATGGCATACAGGTTTCTGAGATCAGCCTGACCCTTTTTATTCACCATGACACCACCACAAGTGTAGTGCGCCGCCGGTACAATCGGGATCGGCTCTTTGGTCATATCAATATCGATTTTTTTCAGCCGGGCGAAAATGGTTGGGAAGTGTTTTTCGATAAAGTCGGCAGGTTTATGGCTGATGTCAAGAAACATACAGTCGGCTCCCAGCCTTTTCATTTCAAAGTCAATGGCTCTGGCTACGACGTCACGGGGGGCGAGTTCGCCTCGTTCATCAAAGTCTTGCATAAAACGGGAGCCATCGGGCCGTTTCAGATAGGCACCTTCACCCCTTAAAGCTTCTGTTAACAGAAAGTTTCTTGCGGCCGGATGATAGAGGCAGGTTGGGTGAAACTGGTTAAACTCCAGATTAGCTACCCGGCAACCGGCACGCCACGCCATAGCGATTCCATCACCGGAAGAAATATCGGGGTTGGAAGTGTACTGATAGACTTTAGAGGAGCCACCAGTTGCGAGAACAACGAACTTGGCTGAAATGGTTTCAACATGTTCGATGTTACGGTTCCAGACGTAAGCTCCAATGACTTTATTTTTATCACCACCGACTTTATCTTCGGTAATCAGGTCCAAAGCGGTATGCCGTTCCAGTACCGTAATATTCGGGTGATTGATGACATTGTCCTGCAATGAAAGCTGAACCGCTTTACCTGTTGCATCTGCCGCATGAAGAATCCGGCGATGGCTATGACCGCCTTCTCGTGTCAGGTGATATTTGGGATGAGCCTTATCACTATTTTCTTCGTCCAGATCGAATGGTACACCACCATCAATGAGCCACTGAACGCTTTCTTTAGCATTTTCAGCAATAAAGCGGACGGTATCTTCTTCGCAAATTCCGGCACCGGCAATCAGAGTATCCTGCACATGCGATTCAATCGTGTCTGTTTCATCAAATACGGCGGCGATTCCGCCTTGAGCATAGTAAGTAGATCCTTCACTCCAGGGACCTTTACTTAATACAATGACTTTACAATGTTGGGCGACTCTTAATGCTAAGGTCAGGCCGGCAGCACCACTCCCTACAATTAACACATCACATTGATGCTCTACTTTGTTACTCATAAGATTTATCTATCCTAAATTTCTTAAAGAGCGAATAACTCTTTCCATTTATTTATCGTGCTCTTCAGTTCAGATTACCGATTAAATATTATGAATAATGAGTAGGTTAGGCCCATTATGGATGGTATCTGTAGTGTGCAGAGCACCGAGTTGTTCATGCCGCTCTAATTGCAATACGTCATTTAAATGCTATTGTAATTAGTTTATTTTCCGCCAAGATAGGTATATCAGCTTATTTATGAGGCTTATATCTTATCGATTTCCGAAAAAAACAGAAAAAAGTGTTGGCGTCACGGAACTTACTGTTCACATATGGGTCATAGTATAGTGCTCATGTAAGCGGTGGTGTCAATACTACATTTTGCAGTATTAATGCCCATATCTGAGAAGGTAAGGGCGTAAACATAGGAGTATTCGCTCGAATGAACGAGCAGTTAACCGACCAAGTATTGATTGAGCGAGTTCAGAATGGAGATAAGCAAGCATTTAACTTATTGGTTCTAAGGTATCAAAATAAAGTATGTAATCTTATTTCCAGGTATGTGAGCAATTCTGGTGATGTGGCTGATGTCGCTCAAGAAGCATTTATAAAAGCGTATAGAGCTATACCAACATTCAGAGGTGAAAGTGCTTTCTATACTTGGCTTTATAGAATTGCGGTTAACACTGCCAAAAACCACATTGTGGCTCAGAGTCGAAGACCTCCGGTCAATGATGTGGATGCTGAAGACGCTGAATATTATGAAAGTGGTAATGTTTTAAAAGAAATTTCGAACCCTGAGAACATTACGTTGTCAAAGGAACTGAAGCGTGCAGTTTTTGACGCGATTGATGCATTACCTGAAGATTTAAAAACAGCAATGACTCTTCGTGAATTAGACGGACTAAGCTATGAAGAGATCGCGGCAGTAATGGAGTGTCCTGTTGGTACGGTTCGCTCACGTATTTTTAGAGCTCGAGAAGCAGTAGAGCAACGAATCAGTTCACTACTCTAGGCAAATGAGAGTTTAATATATGGTGGAAAGAATGGCTGGGAAAGAAAATATTTCAGCACTTATGGATGGAGAATTAGTCGATAAGGCATTATTGCAGGAGTTGACTGATGATTCGGCAATGCAGGATACATGGCGAAATTACCATTTAATTGGTGATGTTATTCGCGGAGATGTTTCAGACAGCTTATCCTCAGAAGATTGGAATATTGCTGGTAAGGTGGCCGCTGCTTTAGAGTCCGAGCCAACTTATGGTCAGCTTGATAATGTTGTACCACTGGAAGAACAACCTCAACCACAAACCGCGAAACGTCAACTACCTCGCTGGTTATCTCAGTTTGGCCAGATTGCCATTGCGGCCTGTGTTTCTTTTGCTGTGGTTTTGGGTGTTCAGCAGTATACGGGTAGTGATAATACAGCTAATCCGGCAGGGAAACTTCCGGTTTTACAAACCATTCCTCTGGCGGGATCTGCAGAACCGGTTAGTTTAACCCGTGATTCTGTAAATCAGCACTCTCAACGTTCCAGAATTCAGGAACAACGGAAAGAAGTGAATGCGTTGCTACAGGATTATGAGCTTCAGTTGAAACTCAACAGTGAGCAACAACACAAATCTAACCAGTAAGAAGTCGGTAGTTGAATGAAGAAATTTCTGGTCGGTGTGTTGGCACTGCTCAGTTTGAATGTGAATGCAGCCTTTGCTGACGATAAGTCAGCAGAGGCTGTGTTGCTTCAAATGAATCAGGCCAGCCAAAATTTAAACTACGAATTGTCTTATATCCAGGTTCGGAAACATGGTTTTGAGCCTTTACTATATCGTCATGCTATAGAGAACGATAAAGTGTTTGCTCACCTTCTTTATCTCAGCGGTCCGGTAAAAGAAGTCATTCGCAGAGGAAATGAAGTCAGTTATATCGAACCGGGTACGGAGCCGTTTTCTGTTGATTCGGGGAAAATGGTTGCTCCTCTTATTCCGCTGATAAACAGCGATATTAAAGCGCTCAGTCATTACTATGATTTTGTTAAAATTGGCCGTGGACGGGAAGCCGGCGTGCCATGTAAGGTAATCCGGATTGTTCCCAAAGATGGTATGAGGTATTCCTACATCTTGTGGGTTGGTGAACGAAATTTCCTTCCATTGAGGGCTGATTTGGTTGACCGGGATGGCGAAGTTCTGGAGCAATACAGAACAATTTCGTTTTCTATCAGTGATAAACTGGCCAAATTAATGTCGGGGCTGGAGAAAGTTCAGCTCCCTGATGTTTTGTCGATACCGGAAAGCACCATCAGTAAAACCTATTGGTCAGTGAAATGGGTACCGGAAGGGTTTAAGGCTCTGGAACTGAATCGTTACCGTATGGCAGTGACAAAACGTCTGGTTGAGAGTCAGATGTATTCTGACGGATTATTTAATTTTTCAGTGTATGTGTCGACGGGAGAGAACTCGTCGTTAAAAAATCAACTGGTACGGCAGGGAAGACGTACATTACAAACGATGACACAAGGGGATAAAGAGGTTTCGGTGATCGGCGATATACCGCCAGACACGGCGAAAAAGATCCTTGAATCCATTGTCTTCGATAAAAGTAAGGAGATACAACAATGATGACTGCACTCGCGACGGTTGCTTCTGTTTCAGCGACATCAAATGGGTATAATGTTGAGCTTAATTGTCAGCGGCAATCGAGTTGTAGCCATTGTTCTTCTTCCGGAAGTTGTGGAACCGGTGTTGTATCAAAAGCGTTTGGAAATAAAATATTACGCTGGACTCTGAATACCACACAGGTAGTCAGAAAAGGCCAGATTGTTGAAATTGGTTTTCCGGAAAAAAGCCTTCTGCAGTCTGCAGCGTTGGTTTATCTGTTACCGTTAGTCATGCTTATTATCGGAGCGCTATTCGGTCAGTCCGTTTCCCTGCAGTATTTTAGTAACAACGAACTGGTTGTTATCATCTTCTCTATCCTTTGTGCCTGGCTTGGTATCACACTGGCAAAACGTTTTTCAAAAATTCTTGAAGCACGGTCCGGCAAGGAAGTGGTATTAGTGCGGGTTCTGGGAGATCCGGTCATTCAGTCTGAATAACCCACTAACGGTGGGATATTGAATTTATGATGCGAAGCTGGGCGAAATTGGGTAGAATCGCCCAACTTAATAGAAATTCTCCGGTTTCTTTTGATTGAAGAAGGAACTGAGATATTTTTTCATTTTAAATTTAAGAGTTTAGTCATTCCCGATTATGAAGCACATTCGTAACTTTTCTATTATCGCCCACATCGACCATGGCAAGTCGACACTTTCTGACCGCCTTATTCAGGTTTGCGGCGGATTAACTGACCGTGAAATGGCCGATCAGGTTCTGGATTCTATGGATCTGGAACGTGAGCGCGGTATTACCATTAAAGCACAGAGTGTGACGCTTAATTACACGGCAAAAGATGGAGAAACCTATCAGTTAAACTTCATCGATACCCCAGGGCATGTCGATTTCTCTTATGAAGTTTCCCGCTCTTTAGCCGCCTGTGAAGGGGCTTTATTGGTTGTGGATGCCGGGCAAGGCGTTGAAGCTCAGACTCTGGCGAACTGTTATACTGCGATTGATATGGATCTGGAAGTGGTTCCGATTCTTAACAAGATTGATCTACCGGCAGCGGAACCGGAACGGGTCGCTGAGGAAATTGAAGATATTGTCGGTATCGATGCGATTGATGCAATCCGTTGTTCAGCTAAGACCGGTGTGGGCGTTGAAGACGTTCTCGAAAAAATCGTCGAAGCGGTTCCGGCCCCTGAAGGAGATCCTGAAGCGGCGCCTCAGGCACTAATCATTGATTCCTGGTTTGATAACTATTTGGGTGTGGTTTCGCTTGTCCGTATTAAAAATGGGTGCCTGAAGAAAAATGACAAAATTAAGGTCATGAGTACCGGACAAATATGGGGCATTGATCGTATCGGGATCTTTACGCCTAAGCAGGTCGATACGGAGATTTTGGAAACGGGTGAAGTCGGCTGGGTTGTTTGTGGTATCAAAGATATTCTGGGTGCACCGGTTGGTGATACGCTAACACTGGCAAAAAATGGCTGTGAAACAGCCTTACCTGGCTTTAAAAAAGTTAAACCTCAGGTTTATGCCGGGTTGTTCCCGGTGTCGTCGGATGATTATGAAAACTTCCGGGATGCATTAGGTAAATTGAGCCTGAATGATGCTTCTCTGTTTTATGAGCCGGAAACGTCGGCTGCACTTGGTTTTGGTTTCCGTTGTGGCTTCCTTGGTATGCTGCATATGGAGATTATTCAGGAGCGCTTAGAACGCGAATACAATCTGGATCTCATTACTACGGCGCCTACCGTAGTGTATGAAGTTGAAAAAACGAGTGGCGATATAATTTATGTGGACAGTCCGGCTAAATTACCGGCTGTTAATGATATTACTGAAATCAGAGAGCCCATTGCCCGTTGTAATATTCTGGTTCCACAGGACTATCTGGGGAATGTGATTACGTTGTGCGTTGAAAAACGTGGGACACAGGTTGATATGGTTTATCATGGAAATCAGGTTGCTCTGACTTATGATGTACCGATGGCTGAAGTGGTTCTGGATTTCTTTGACCGTTTGAAATCGACCTCTAGAGGTTATGCCTCTCTGGATTATGGATTCCAGCGCTTTGAAGCTTCCAATATGGTACGGGTTGATGTATTGCTGAATGGTGACAGGGTTGATGCTCTGGCGATTATAACGCATACGGAGCAGGCTCAGACCCGTGGCCGCCAGTTGGTTGAGAAGATGAAGGAATTCATTCCTCGTCAGATGTTTGATATTGCAATTCAGGCAGCGATTGGTAACCATATCATTGCCCGTTCTACCGTCAAACAGCTGCGTAAAAACGTATTGGCGAAATGTTACGGTGGTGACGTAAGCCGTAAGAAAAAATTGCTGAAGAAACAGAAAGAAGGTAAGAAACGAATGAAACAGATTGGTAATGTTGAATTGCCTCAGGAAGCGTTTCTTGCGATTTTGCATGTTGGTAAAGATTAATTCACGCCAGAAATTGGTTTGGGAATAATATTATTAAGTGAAAGGGTTTCCGCTCTTTCACTTTCGTGTTTTTAGGTAAGGGAAGTCAATGGCGAATACATTTTCACTGATTCTGGTGATTATTACTTTGGTGACCGGAGTCATTTGGGCATTAGAAAAATGGGTTTGGTCTAAGAAGAAAAAACAAAAATTAGCCGAAATTGAAGCTCAGACAAATGGTCTGGATTCAGCAACGAAAGAGAAAATCATGCGACAATCCTGGATGGTGGAAAACAGTGTGTCTATTTTCCCTGTGATTGCGATTGTTTTGATTGTGCGTTCGTTTATTTATGAACCGTTTCAGATTCCGTCAGGATCAATGATGCCAACCTTACTTGTTGGTGATTTCATTCTGGTGGAAAAATACGCCTATGGATTAAAAGATCCGGTTATGCATAAGCAGATCGTCAATGTGGGTGATCCAAAGCGTGGGGATATTGTTGTATTCCGTTATCCGCCAAATCCAAGTATTGATTATATCAAGCGGGTGGTCGGCTTACCTGGTGATACGATTCGCTACAGCAGTAAAAAGCGGGTATGCATTCAGCCTAAAGGGGAAAGTACCTGTAAGTTGGTTGCTTTATCCGATGTAAAAGAAAGCCGTTTTAACCTCAATGGGATTCCACTGATTCAGTTAGACGAGCAGCTTGGCAAAGTTAAGCATAATATCTTAATTGATCCGGCCCGTCGTGATCGTGTTTCGGCTTATCAGCCGAGACCGGGAGTGAATGAGTGGATCGTTCCGGAAGGCCATTACTTTGTGATGGGGGATAATCGCGATAACAGTGCAGATAGCCGGTACTGGGGATTTGTACCAAAAGAAAATTTAGTGGGTAAGGCTGTGGCCATTTGGATCAGTTTTGAATTTGATCGTGATGAGCATAGTATTCTTCCTTCATGGATTCCGACAGGTGTAAGATTTAACCGCATCGGTAGTATCAAATAATGAGCCCTTAAAGGGCATGAAGACAATAAGAAATAATGAACTCTAACATAAAAAAATTAGAAAAAAGAATTGAGTATGAATTTACTCATTCTGAGCTTCTTGATTTGGCACTGACGCATCGCAGTGCCAACAGTCAGCATAACGAACGTCTTGAGTTTCTGGGCGATTCAATTTTAAGTTTTGTCATTGCTGACGACTTGTATCACCGTTTTCCTAAAGTGAATGAAGGTGATATGAGCCGAATGAGAGCAACGTTAGTAAGAGGAAATACTCTTGCTGAATTAGGCCGGGAATTCGGTCTTGGAGATTACTTAAAATTAGGTCCAGGTGAGCTGAAAAGTGGTGGTTTCAGAAGAGATTCCATATTGGCTGATGCCGTAGAAGCCATCATCGGTGCGATTTATCTCGATAGCGATATTGAATCGGTACGGGGAATCATTCTTGGCTGGTATAAAACCCGTCTGGATTCGATTCAGCCAGGTATTTCGCAAAAAGACCCAAAAACCCGGTTGCAGGAGTTTTTACAGGGAAGAAGAAAACCACTTCCTGTTTATTCTGTTGCTAATATTAAAGGTGAAGCGCATAACCAGGAGTTTACCGTTTCATGTGAAGTTTCAGGCATCGGAAAGCCTGTCATTGGAAAAGGCACTAGCCGCCGCAAGGCAGAACAGGCGGCTGCAGAGCAAGCATTAGAGCAGCTAGCGAATGACTGATACTGATAAAGAATTTGATATCGATGCATTTTTTGCCTCAGAGCAGAAAAAAGAGAGTTCACCGGAAGAGCAACATTGTGGATTTATTGCCATTGTCGGCAGACCAAATGTTGGTAAATCAACGCTGCTGAATAAATTGCTGGGACAAAAAATATCGATTACTTCGCGCAAACCTCAGACGACCCGTCACCGTATAATGGGGGTTGATACTGAGGGGGCTTATCAGGCCATTTATGTTGATACTCCCGGATTGCATATTGAAGAAAAACGGGCGATTAACCGGTTGATGAACCGTGCTGCGAACAGCTCTTTAAGTGATGTGAATCTTGTATTGTTTTTGGTTGACGGGACACACTGGACCAAAGACGATGAAATGGTGTTGAATAAGCTGCAAAAATCCAATTTCCCGGTCGTATTGTGCGTTAATAAAGTGGATAACGTCAAAGATCGAAACGAAGTCATGCTTCACATGCAGGATATGTCAAAGAAAATGGATTTTGTGGATGTGGTGCCGGTTTCAGCTAAGCAGGGCAAGAATATTGATGTTATCCATAAACTGGTCAGAGAACATTTGCCTAAAGCGGTGCACCATTTCCCGGAAGAATACGTGACAGACCGCTCTCAGCGTTTTATGGCATCGGAAATTGTTCGTGAAAAGCTGATGCGTTTTACCGGAGAAGAGCTACCTTATTCAGTGACTGTTGAAATTGAACGGTTTGATTACAACCCGGAAAACGATGGTTTCCATATAAATGCCCTTATTCTGGTGGAACGGGAAGGGCAGAAGAAAATGGTCATTGGCAAGAAGGGTGAGAAGATAAAAACAATTGGCCGTGAAGCTCGTCTGGATATGGAAGAATTGTTTGGCCGGAAAGTGTATCTGGAAACCTGGGTTAAAGTGAAATCAGGATGGGCAGACGATGAAAGAGCCCTGCGTAGTTTGGGTTACATTGATGATCTGTAAAGAGGTTATTCTCTAAAAAGAAAAGGTTTCTACTGAACAAGGAGTATTTTACAATACTCCTTGTTTTGTCTTTAGGAACAAGTATGTCTGAAGCCGGTTTACAGCGCAGTTTTGTTCTACACCGCCGTCCGTACAGCGAATCCAGTTTAATTGTGGATGTGTTCAGTGAAGAATATGGCCGGTTGACCCTGCTTTCAAAGGGGGCAAGGAGTGCGCGTTCTCATCTAAAAAGTGTGCTTCAGCCTTTTACCCCATTGCTGATTAAGTGGTCTGGTAAAGGAGAAATGAAAACGTTACGTCAGGCTGAAGCGATTAGCCTTGGGTTGCCACTCTCTGGTATTAATTTGTATTCGGCGATGTATATGAATGAACTGCTGGCCAGAGTGATTCCGGTGGAAGTCGCTCATCCGGGACTTTTTATTGATTATCTTCAGGCACTGACTGAACTGGCTCAGACACAAAATCCGGAACCGGCATTAAGGCGGTTCGAACTGGCTTTATTATCCAGTCTTGGGTATGGCGTGGATCTGCTTCACTGTGCAGGAACTGGAGAAGGGGTTGTTCCGACAATGACTTATCGCTACCGGGAGCAAAAAGGATTTATTGCCTCGGTAAGAAAAGACAATCTGACGTTTCTCGGTGAAGAACTTATTGCGATTAGCGAGCGCCGGTTTGTTACGAAAACACAATTACAAGCTGCAAAACGTTTTACACGCATGGCGTTAAAACCGTACATTGGCAGTAAACCATTAAAAAGTCGGGAGTTATTCACACCAAAAACCGGCATTTCGAGATCACGGAGTATAGGAAAATGAGCTCAATTTTATTAGGTGTCAATATCGATCATATCGCAACCTTACGTAATGCAAGAGGCACAAAATACCCAGATCCTGTTCATGCAGCTGAAATTGCGGAACGTGCTGGTGCAGATGGTATTACTGTCCATTTACGGGAAGATCGCCGGCACATCAAAGATCGTGATGTGCATATTTTAAGAGAAACAATTCAGACCCGGATGAATCTGGAAATGGCAGTAACAGACGAAATGGTCGATATTGCTGTTGAAATTAAACCGGATTTTGTTTGTCTGGTTCCTGAAAAAAGACAAGAGCTGACCACAGAGGGTGGTTTGGATGTTGCCGGTCAGCTGGAAAAAATGAAAGCGGCAACAGAGAAGCTGTCTCAGGCTGGTATCAAAGTGTCTCTGTTTATTGATGCAGATCGTGAACAGATCAATGCGGCAAAAGCTTGTGGTGCCCCGTATATCGAATTGCATACCGGTCATTATGCAGATGCAGAAACGGTGGAAGATCAGCAGGATGAGCTGAAAAAGATTTCAGCGGCAGCAAGCTATGCGGCAGATCTTGGTATTATGGTGAATGCCGGACATGGCCTTACTTACCATAACGTGGCGGCGATTGCGGCTTTACCAGAAATTCATGAACTGAATATTGGCCACTCTATCATTGGCCGGGCAGTATTTGATGGATTGTCTGACGCAGTGAAAGACATGAAAGTGGCAATGATAGAAGCCCGCCGTTAAGCGGGAGTGTAAAAAGGGAACGAATGTGGCGATTGTCGGATTAGGAACAGACATTGCGGAAGTGGCAAGAATTGAGGCAGCATTATCCCGTTCTGGCGATAAGTTTGCCCGGCGTATCTTAGCTGATTCTGAGTGGAATGATTATAAAGCCCATAAACAGCCGCACCGTTTCCTTGCCAAACGTTTTTCCGCTAAAGAAGCCGCAGCGAAAGCGTTAGGAACCGGTATTGCCCATGGTGTGACGTTTCATGATTTTGCTATTGAACATGATAAGTCAGGAAAGCCGGTTCTTACCTTATCCGGTGTGGCTTCGGATATTGCGGAGCAAAGTGACGTATTGCATTGTCATGTATCCATCTCCGATGAACGCCACTATACCGTTGCAACGGTTATCCTTGAGTCTTAACTGAGAATTGAGTGAGACTGGTTGATCACTTTTTCCATCTCGTCCTGCAGTTCAAACAATTCCGGTTCCAGATCTTCTGTTGTTTTTCCTGAGCGTAAAGCCTGTTCCAGTTGTGCACAGACCTTTTTCAGTCTGGGTACACCGCTGTATGAACAACTGCCATGCAGTTTATGAATGTGATGGATGAGTGTTTCCGGTTCCCCCTCACCGTTTAGTGCTGAGCCGATAACGAGGTTCACTTCCGGAATATATTCAATCAGCATTTTCAGCATATCTCTGGCCAAATCGTCTTTATTCGCTGCCTGTTTGAGGGCCATTGACCAATCAATGACGGCATGATTTTCGTTCTCTGACGGTGGTGGCAATTCTGTACCAGACTGCACGGAATTTTGGGTTTCCGGCATGATGCTCTGTGGATTCCAACGACTTAAAACCTGTTGTAAAACATGCTCTTCAATGGGCTTGGTCAGGTAATCATCCATGCCTTCGCTAAGCAGTCTGTCTCTTTCACCGCTCATGGCATGTGCAGTGACGGCAATGACCGGTGTCTGGCTATTGATGTCTATTTTTTTGATGTTTTTACAGGCAGTGACGCCATCCATCTGAGGCATTTGAATATCCATAAGGATAATATCGAATTTCTGTTTCTGAGCCTCTTCGACTGCCTGTTTCCCGTCAGTACAGGAAATGACTTCTTCCACACGTTCCTTGAGCAGAGCGGTAATGAGTTTGAGGTTAGCCGGGTTATCGTCAACAGCCATAACATGCAGCGGCATTTTTTCCGGCATAAAGTCAGAAGGAGCCGCCAGAGCAACAGAGTCATGATGAGGGTGTGAATCCAGCATGGCCTGCATCAGTTTGCGTTTTGCCAGTGGTTTGGTGAGACATTTCACCGGATAGTTTCTCATCAGGTAATCAGACAGTGCCAGTTCGGTACTCGGAGTTCCGATAAGAACAGTACCTGTCATGGTCATGGCTTTTTCTATTTCCTGACTGATAGCGTTGATTTCCGTTGTTGCTGACGGGGATAAATTATAAAGAATGTAATCATAGTGAGTATTGTCATTTGGCAGCTCACCCATATAACTGACATCCATTCCTGCCAGAGTCAGAGTCCGCTGAATGATGGTTGCCGACTGAATGTTTTGTTCAATCAGCAGGGCTGTTTTATCTTTCAGTGCGGTGGAGTTGTACCAAGAGCCCACCGGTATTTCGGTATACTGAAGTTTGACGGTAAACCAGAAGGTTGAGCCTTGGTGAAGACGGCTGGTTAAACTGATTTCGCCTCCCATCTGACCGACCAGTTTTTGAGTAATGACCAGCCCCAGCCCGGTGCCACCATAACGCCGGGAAATGCTCGCGTCAGCCTGGCTAAATGCCTGAAATAACTGGGCCTGCTGACGTTCAGAGATACCGATACCGGTATCTCTAACCATAAACTGCAGCTCGACCTGTTCCTCTTTTGTTGAACGGATTTCGACACTGATATCGATATTCCCCCGCTCAGTAAATTTAATTGAGTTGCCGACCAAGTTGGTCAGTATTTGTTGAATCCTCAGGGGATCGCCAACCACACCGGCCGGGATTTTCGGATCGACTTTCAGCGTGATTTCCAGACCTTTTTCATGAGCACTGGTGGCAAGAAGGTCAACCACTTCCTCAAGGGTTTCCTGGAATTCAAAAGGAATGTTTTCCAGTGCCAGTTTGCCTGCTTCCAGTTTTGAAAAGTCGAGAATGTCGTTGATGATACTGAGCAGGTTATTTGCAGATTTTTCTATTGTTTGTAAGTAGTCACTTTGGCTGTTCGTCAATTTTGTCTTCAGCATCTGACGGGTAAAGCCAATCACACCGTTCAGAGGCGTTCTCAACTCGTGGGACATGTTCGCTAAAAATTCTGATTTCACACGGGCAGCTTCCTGAGCCCGTTTTTTAGCAATATCCAGCTCAACGTTCTGAATTTCCAACTGCTCCAGTGTCTCCCTGAGATCCGAGGTTGCCTGATCGATACTATGTTGCATCTCAACATGATATTCGGATAAAGATGCCGCCATGGCGTTGATACCATTTTTCAAATCATCCAGTTCTCCGTGCATCCGTCCTTCAATCCGGACATCCAGATGCCCTCGGCGGATCCGGTCAACGACGTTCTTCATATGAGTGATGGGACGGGTTACATCGTGCATCAGCCTGAAGGCAAAGACCGCTGAAAGTGCCAGCCCCAGTGCCAGTACAACGATAGCCAGAAAGATCTCTTTGTATTGCTGCAGCCTTAGCGGAGACAAATCAAGTTCAATGGCAATGTAGCCCAGCACCGGGATATTCTCTGCGTTAGTCCGTCCGTCGGACAACTGGCTTTCTGCTAAAATCGGGGCTCTCAGAATCAGGGTGTTATTGTCTTTCATCTCAGCGCTGCTCAAAATTGGAATGCGCTTATCTTTGGGATACATAAGAGATTGGAAGTTAGGATGAAAGTTTGAAGTAACGAAAAGCTGATGGCGGTTATTGAAGACGGCAATACTGCGGATAAATTTGGAATTTTTCCTGTGTGCGTAACTGATGATCCGGCGAACTTCTTCTCTGCTGTCGTTTTTTAGTGCATCCTCACTGGCAATGGCCAGAGGTTCGATGATATTGGAACCGGAGGCGATGACCTGAGCTTCAAGATCATGATAGCGGTTATAAGAAAAAAAAGCGCTTAGCAGTAAGCCGATTATTAATGTAGGAGCTAAAGTTAGTGTGATTACACGAGCTCGTAAGCCATATCTGGTCATTATTATCTAAACATCATCGTGTGGATATGGGAAAATACTTGCAGTAACGGTAGAGACTTCAAGCAACCATGTAAAGGCTAGCTTAATCGAGTCTCTGCTTTTCGACAATCTCTCGTTTGCAGATTAGTGAGATTCCATACAATAAGACGTCGTATCAGATGTTGTGAGCAAATAGAATGGCACGTTTTTTCCAACCTAAAAAGAAGACAGAAATTAATCGAAAGCATCAGTCAATTACGATTGCCCGGCTTGATCACCTTGGGAGCGGTATCGCCTACCAGAATAAAAAGCCGATTTTTATCGAAGGCGCATTACCTGGTGAAACCGTTGTTTATCAGCTTACTGAAAGTAAGAGTAAATACTCACGCGGGAAACTGATTAAAGTACTGACTGCCAGTGAAGAACGAGTGACCCCATTTTGCCCTCACTATGCGTCTTGCGGAGGGTGTCAGTTACAGCACCTTGAGCATCAGGCTCAGATAAAATACAAACAGGAATCATTAGAACAGTTGATGGCGAAGTTCGCCGGACAGTCACTTTCCTTATCGGAACCGGTAGTGAGTCATCATCAACATTACCGTCGCCGGGCACGGTTCAGCCTTGTCTGGGATAAAGTCAATAAATCGCTTACTGTCGGATTCCGTAAAAAACAGAGTCAGGATCTTGTCGGTATTGATCATTGTCCGGTACTGGATAACGATTTAAATCTGGTACTTGAAAAAATCAAGCCGGTCTTGAACCGTCTGTCGAAACCGGAGAGTTTGGGTCATGTAGAGCTCATAAAAGCGGATAATGAGCGGGTTGTTTTACTTCGTCATGTCAAACCACTTAATGAGGATGACAAAAGAAAATTGCATCAGTTTGTTAAACAGACGGAAGTAACACTTTATCTGATGCCGGAATCCGGTATGGTAGAAATGCTGGCCGGAAAAGTGCCTTTTTATGAGGATGCCGGTTTACCCATTTATTTTCAGCCGAATCATTTTATACAGGTCAATAAGATTGTGAATACGAAAATGATTCAGCAGGCGATCGACTGGCTTGATCTGAATGAACAAGATCGTGTTTTGGATCTTTTCTGTGGAGGCGGAAATTTCAGTCTGCCTGTCGCCCGGAAAGTTAAGCAGGTTATCGGGATCGAAGGCATTGAAGAGATGGTGATTCAGGCGGATACCAACGCTCAGAAAAACGATGTGAACAACGCTCTTTTCTATCAGGCTAACCTGGAAGAAGATATGACGCAAAGTGAGTGGGGCCGTGAAAAATTTGATAAGATATTACTCGATCCGGCCAGAGCCGGCGCTAAAGGAATCATAGAACAGACTACTGAGTTGGGTGCAAAACGGGTTGTGTATGTCTCTTGTAATCCGGCGACCCTGGCAAGAGATAGTCAGTCACTCATACAACAGGGGTTCAGACTCGAAAAACTGGCAATGCTGGATATGTTTCCTCATACCAGTCATCTGGAGTCGATGGCTTTATTTGTGAGATAGCGGGGGACAGACCCGTTATCAAATCAGTTGGTAAGTTTAAAAGCAGATAAGAATATTAAGACTAGGACGAAAAATTAATGGTTGCTGTACGAAGCGCGCATTTGAATCAAGACGAACAATTTGAGTTGGATAAGTGGATTGCTGGTCTGAATCAGGAATCCAAAACAGCAAGAAAGCTGAAAGATGTTTATCAGCAAATGGAAGCAATAGTTGTCAATAATCCCGACGGCCCTTTGTTGTTGTGGCGCGGCCGGGAAATGGTTGAAATTCTGATAACGTTGTCCATGGATCGGCCGACACTGGTGGCGGCCATCTTGTTTCCGATCGTCTCTGGTGGGCTGATTGATCGTGAAGAACTCACGGAATCTTATGGCAAGGAAATTATTAAACTCATCGATGGGGTGGATGAGATGGCGGCGATCGGCCAGCTTAATGTTACCCTGCAGGGGAGTGAAGCGTCGGCTCAGGTGGATAATGTCCGGAGAATGTTATTGGCGATGGTCGATGATTTTCGCTGCGTTGTTATCAAGCTGGCAGAACGAATCTGCAATTTACGTGAAGTGAAACGGCAACCGGATGAAATCCGGCGGATTGCCGCGAAAGAGTGCGCCAATATCTATGCGCCACTGGCAAACCGTCTGGGAATCGGTCAGCTTAAATGGGAAATGGAAGATTATGCTTTCCGTTACCAGCAGCCGGAAACCTATAAACAAATTGCCAAACAGTTGTCCGAACGGCGGATTGTCCGGGAGCAATACATTAAAGATTTCGTTGACGATCTTCGCGATGAAATGCATAACGCAGACATTAATGCCGAAGTCAGTGGCCGTCCTAAGCATATTTACAGCATCTGGAGAAAGATGCAGAAGAAAAATCTGGCATTTGATGAACTGTTCGATGTCCGGGCGGTGAGAATCATTGCGGATCAACTTCAGGATTGTTATGCCGCTCTTGGTGTCGTGCACACCAAATACAAACATATGCCCAGCGAGTTTGATGACTATGTGGCTAACCCCAAGCCAAATGGTTACCAGTCTATTCATACTGTCATTTTAGGGCCGGAAGGAAAGACGATAGAAATCCAGATCCGGACCAAGCAAATGCACGAAGAATCAGAGCTTGGGGTCGCAGCACACTGGAAGTACAAAGAAGGCAGCTCAGCTGGCAGAAGCGGCTACGATGAAAAAATCGCCTGGTTACGTAAACTTCTTGACTGGCAGGAAGAAATGTCCGATTCGGGCGAGATGCTCGATGAGTTAAGAAGTCAGGTATTCGATGACCGGGTTTATGCGTTCACTCCCCGGGGGGATGTCGTCGATTTGCCGATGGGCGCGACACCGCTTGATTTTGCGTATCATATTCACTCAGAAGTTGGCCATCGGTGTATCGGAGCGAAAGTAGGAGGACGGATTGTTCCTTTTACTCATCAGCTGCAAATGGGCGATCAGGTTGAAATTATCACAGCCAAAGAACCCAATCCTTCCCGGGACTGGCTAAACCCCTCTTTAGGATTTGTTCATTCCAGCCGGGCCAGAGCAAAAATTAATGCGTGGTTCAGAAAACAGAGCCGGGAGAAGAATCTGGAAGCCGGACGTGAAATTCTGGAATCTGAGCTGGTAAAGATCGGGGCAACCCTGAAAGACGCCAGTGAATATGCACTGAAACGGTTTAATGTGAATACCCCGGATGAGCTGTACGTTGGTGTTGGCAGCGGCGATTTAAAAATCAACCAGATTGTGAATCACATTAATGCGCTGGTGAATAAACCCACGGCGGAAGAAGAAGATAAGCTTGCGCTTGAAAAACTTCAGGAAAGTGAGACAAAAGTTGCTAAGTCTGCCCCCGGGAAAGATGCTGTTGTGGTGGAAGGCGTTGATAACTTGATGACGCATCTGGCCCGTTGTTGCCGGCCTATTCCTGGTGATGATATTAAAGGCTACATTACTCAGGGACGCGGTATTTCGGTCCACCGGAGTGACTGTGAGCAATTGGAAGAGTTAAGTCATCACGCACCTGAGCGGATCATTGATACCGTCTGGGGCGGTGGTTTGGTTGGTTCTTATGTTATACCTGTCCGGGTTGAAGCGATGGAACGTGGTGGGTTGCTGAAAGATATCACAACGTTACTGGCCAATGAAAAGATCAAAGTTTCCAGTATGAGAAGCCGCTCTGATCACAGCCGTCAGATTATTTATATGGATTTTGAACTTGAAGTTCAGAGTGTGGAAGTTTTGTCCAGAGTGACTCAGCGTATTGAACAGACAAAAGACGTTCTTTCCGTTAAACGTCTTGGCTGATTATCACTATCCCGATTAGTTAGTGCTTACTTAAAGCGAGGTTTATAATACCTCGCTTTTCTATTTTTAAAGGAGATTGCCAGAGATGACCAGCCCTATCGATGAATTGCAGAAAATCATGACACAACTGCGGGATCCTGAGAATGGATGCCCCTGGGATAAGAAACAATCTTTCGATTCCATTATTCCCTGCACGATTGAAGAAACGTATGAAGTCGTTGACGCGATTCATAACCGCGACTGGGATAACTTAAGAGAAGAACTGGGTGATTTCGTTTTTCAGGCCATTTTTTATAGTCAATTGGCAAAAGAGCAGGAATTGTTTGATTTCAACGATGTTATTTCAGACCTCAATGAAAAGCTTATCCGCCGCCATCCTCATGTGTTTAGTGATCAGGTCTTTGAGAGTGATGAAGCGATCCGGGCTAACTGGGACAAAGTGAAACAACAGGAAAAGGCCGCGAAACCATTGTCTCAGAATGACAGTATTTTCGATTCGTTGCCTGGGTCACTTCCTGCATTAGGTAAGGCCGTAAAAATTCAGAAGAAATGCGCTAAATATGGGTTTGACTGGGAAAGCGTCGGACCGGTCGTTGACAAAGTTCGTGAAGAGATTGGCGAAGTGATGGAAGAAGCCGATCGGGTTCCGGTGGAGCAGAGCAAACTGGAGGAAGAAGTCGGCGATTTGCTGTTTGCGGTTGTGAATTTGTCCCGGCATCTGAAGTGCGATCCTGAAACGGCACTACAAAAAGCCAACCTGAAATTTATGCGGCGTTTTCGGGGAATTGAATCTATCGTTGGTCAGCAAGAAAAAAGTCTTGAAGAGTATTCTCTGGACGAACTGGAAAACTTTTGGCAACAGGTAAAAAATACGGAAAAGAATGAGCAATAATATGACTGGGTAACCGGCCTGTTTATCGTCGGTAAACCACAGTGTGTTAATCTCCTGAATTGATTTGACGCAATAAAGAAAAAATTCGAGTGTGATAAGTTTCACGTTGTGGTGGTAAAGGGGTTCTGGTATTATTTCATCCCGTCCAGAAGAAACCCATTTCCCTCATTCAACCAATTTCAGGTTAAACATGACGACAAAGTATATTTTTGTTACTGGTGGGGTTGTATCCTCCCTAGGTAAAGGTATTGCGGCAGCATCACTTGCAGCGATTTTAGAAGCTCGTGGTTTAAAAGTAACCATCATGAAGCTTGATCCATATATCAATGTTGATCCAGGAACGATGAGTCCTATTCAGCATGGTGAGGTTTTTGTTACAGAAGATGGTGCAGAAACTGACCTGGATTTGGGTCACTATGAACGTTTCATTCGTACCAAGATGACCAAACGCAACAACTTCACGGCAGGACGGGTTTATGCAGATGTACTGCGTAAAGAACGTCGTGGTGATTACCTTGGTGCAACGATCCAGGTCATTCCTCATATTACTAATTCCATTAAAGATCGCATTGTTGCCGGTGCTGAAGGCCACGAGGTCGCGATTGTTGAAATTGGTGGTACGGTTGGTGATATCGAATCATTGCCGTTTATGGAAGCCATTCGTCAGTTAGCGGTTGAGATCGGTCGTGAGCAGGCCATGTTCATGCACTTAACACTGGTACCTTATCTGGCGGCGGCCGGTGAGGTGAAAACCAAGCCAACTCAACATTCTGTAAAAGAACTTCTTTCTATCGGTATTCAGCCCGATATTCTGGTATGTCGTAGTGATCGTGTTATTCCGGCTAACGAGCGTAAAAAAATTGCGCTTTTCTGTAATGTTCCGGAAAAAGCCGTGATTTCAATGAAAGATGTGGATTCGATTTATAAAATTCCACAACTGATTAAGTCTCAGGGACTTGATGATTTAGTTTGCACCCGCTTTGGCATTACGGCTCCTGAAGCGGATTTATCCGAATGGGAACAGGTTATCTACGAAGAAGCCAACCCAACGGGTGAAGTGACAATCGGCATGGTTGGTAAGTACATCGAATTACCGGACGCTTATAAATCCGTCAATGAAGCGCTAAAACACGCTGGGTTGAAAAACCGTCTGACTGTCCATATTAAATATGTAGATTCTCAGGATCTTGAAACAAAAGGTCTTGATGTACTACAGGATCTTGACGCAATTCTGGTACCGGGTGGCTTCGGTGATCGCGGTATCGAAGGTAAGATCCTTGCTGCTCAGTATGCCCGCGAAAACAAAATTCCTTACCTTGGTATTTGTTTAGGCATGCAGGTCGCATTGATTGAGTACGCTCGTAATGTTGTCGGCCTGGAAGGCGCACATTCAACAGAATTTAACAAAGAAACCCAGTTCCCTGTGGTAGGCTTAATTACTGAGTGGGTTGATTCTGATGGTCATGTCGAAGAGCGCACAGAAAAATCTGATCTGGGTGGTACTATGCGTCTTGGTTCGCAGTTATGCCATTTAGAAAAAGGCACAAAAGCTTATGAATTGTATGGAAGCGAAACAATTCATGAGCGTCATCGCCATCGTTATGAAGTAAATAATGTTTTACGTCCGCAAATTGAAAAGGCCGGTCTGAAAGTATCCGGACTGTCTGCGGATAAAAAACTGGTAGAAGTTATCGAGAATCCGAACCATCCATGGTTTGTGGCATCTCAGTTCCACCCGGAATTTACTTCTACACCTCGTGATGGTCATCCGCTGTTTAGTGGTTTTGTTAAAGCGGCTGGCGCACGGGCTCGTGGCGAACTTGAGTAAAGGACACGGGAAGTCGTCTGTTTCGGCTTCCCTTTAAATTTGACATTTATATTCAATGAGAGGAAACATTAATGTCTAAGATCGTTAAAGTTCTAGGTCGTGAAATTATCGATTCACGCGGTAACCCAACTGTTGAAGCTGAAGTACACCTAGAAGGCGGTTTCGTGGGTATGGCTGCTGCTCCATCTGGTGCATCTACTGGTTCTCGTGAAGCTCTTGAGCTTCGTGATGGTGATAAATCACGTTTCCTTGGTAAAGGTGTTCTTAAAGCTGTTGAAGCTGTAAATGGTCCTATTGCTGAAGCGCTTATCGGTAAAGACGCGAAAGATCAAGCTGCTATCGACCAAGTAATGATCGATCTTGATGGTACTGATAACAAAAACAAATTCGGTGCTAACGCTATTCTTGCTGTATCACTGGCTAACGCTAAAGCAGCTGCAGCAGCAAAAGGCATGCCTCTTTATGAGCACATCGCTGAACTGAACGGCACTCCTGGCGTATTCTCTATGCCTCTTCCAATGATGAACATCGTTAACGGTGGTGAGCACGCAGACAACAACGTTGATATTCAGGAATTCATGATTCAGCCTGTTGGCGCTAAAACTCTTAAAGAAGCACTACGTATCGGTGCTGAAGTATTCCATAACCTGGCTAAAGTTCTTAAAGCTAAAGGTCTAAGCACTGCTGTTGGTGATGAAGGTGGTTTTGCTCCTAACCTTGAATCTAACGCTGCTGCACTTGCTGCAATCAAAGAAGCGGTTGAACAGGCTGGTTATGTACTAGGTAAAGACGTGACTCTTGCTATGGACTGTGCTTCTTCTGAATTCTACGAAGACGGCGTTTATAACATGAAAGGCGAAGGTAAAACTTTCTCTTCTGAAGAGTTTTCTGATTACCTTGCTAAACTGTGTGAAGAATACCCAATCGTTTCTATCGAAGATGGTCAGGACGAATCTGACTGGGAAGGTTTCGCATACCAAACTAAAGTTCTGGGTGACAAAATCCAGCTTGTTGGTGACGACCTGTTCGTAACTAACACTAAGATCCTGAAAGAAGGTATCGAAAAAGGTATTGCTAACTCAATCCTTATTAAATTCAACCAGATTGGTTCTCTGACTGAAACTTTAGCTGCTATTAAAATGGCTAAAGACGCTGGTTACACTGCTGTTATCTCTCACCGTTCTGGTGAAACTGAAGATGCAACTATCGCTGATTTAGCGGTTGGTACTGCTGCAGGTCAAATCAAAACGGGTTCTATGAGCCGTTCTGACCGTATCGCTAAGTACAACCAGCTTATCCGTATCGAAGAAGCACTGGGTGAACGTGCTCCTTTCAACGGTCTTAAAGAAGTGAAAGGTCAGGCTTAATTTTTTAAGTTTGTCTGATATTCGAAAAACGCCTCCGGTTGGAGGCGTTTTTTTATGGGTGTCATTTGTGGAGTTCTCTCCCGTTCTCACGGACAGTTTTGTAAAGACGTAAATTGGCTGTCTCGATTCGCTAGTCTATGCTCCATTCTTGGATTATGGAACCGTTCTATGTAATCAAAAATACCTGCACTATGCTGTCTGTGTTCTGCTTCTCGTTTAAATTCTTCAAAGAGAGTTCTCTTATTAGAACTATTGCTTATGTGAAGATTTGGTCTATTTTAATAAATAAGCGATAGCTATATTCATCTTCTGTTTGTGATGAAAAATAGCTACTTTTTTCTATTTTACCGTTTTATTTTAATAAAAATTTATTATTTAAAATGTCAATTGGTTGGTTGTAAATTATGAGTGATATTGCTTTTAGTCGTAAACAGTTGGGTGGAGAATCACCAATGGTGGCATCTGAAATCTTTGACAACTGTATTTATACTGGCTTATTTGGAACGATAGACTCTGCACGGATGGAAGCAGTTACCGCAAAGCTTACGAATATGGTTGAGTCATCAGATAGTAATTTTGTCATTGTGGATTTATCTAATGTTTATGCGATAGATACATCGGTGGCATTACAGCTTGTTAGGCTTGCAGACACTATAGTGTTAGTTGGATCATCACCTATATTCTGTGGATTAAAAGGGATGATAGCAAGAACGATGGTAAATGCTGGTGTCGATTTGGGTAACCATAAGATTTTAAGAGATTTAAAATCGGCGATGTATTTTTGCATTAAGCAGTCTGGTTTTAATCTTGTTCCTATTTCTGAGGCTATTCGTTAGTGAAACAGAAAAATACTGGAGATATTACTTATTCAATAGAAAATGAAGTTGATGCCTACTTAATCGCATCGTATTGTAAAAAATATGCTATAGAAATTGGTTTTTCAGATTATCAGGCAAGCCTTTTTAATATAGCAGTGTCTGAAATTGCTATAAATGCAGTTCGCCATGCCTCTGGAGCAAATGTCGATATATCAAATACAGCTAATGACTTAGGAATCGAAGTTGTTATTGAAGACTGTGGGTCTGGCATCGCCGATATATCTAAAGCTATGCAAGATGGTTACTCGACCTACAAAGAGAAAAGTTTTGGTCTGGGGCTCGGAGTGGCGCTTCGTTGTGCTGATGAGATGATAATAAAGAAGTCAGACAATACGGGTACTTCTGTAATTTTACGTCACTTTCTTCCTGTTTCAGAAAAGAATATCTTGGTTAGAACTATTTCTCATCCTGCCGTTGGTCATATATATAATAGTAATATTCATGTAGTGAAAGAATTTCATGGAGATACTTATTTTGTTGTTTTAGCCGATGATACTTACAATGAAAACAAACCTAACCAAAAATTTGACGTGTTGGTAAGTCATTTTGTTGATGAAGTGACTCGAAATATTCAAATACCTCTTGAAATTATTTTTGAGCAGTTTAAAACGTTTTTTGGTAATACAGCCGTAGAGGAAAATCGAAGAAAAATAGGTTTGGTTAGAATAAACAATGAGTATATTGAATATCTATTGGTAAATATGCCTGATATCTACTGGCTTGAAAACGATTGTACAGGTGACTCTGAAGTATTCTTAGAGAAGTCATCGCAAGGATTATTATCCTATACTAGCTTGCCAAGAAATGGTCGTTTTACTCTAGTTTTTCATTCTCTTGGTATAGATATAAGTCGTCTTCGTGAAGGTGAACATTGGTCCGAATGGGATGCTTACAAAATTGCTGCAACAGTTTTTGATGATTGTGCTCTAGAGCATCTTGCCGCGACTGTGATAGTTATCAGAGGAGGTGATAATAATGCATATTGAATTAGAACAAAACTCATCAACGCTGATAGAATTAATGTCTGGTGTTATTAGCGCTTTCCCAAATGGACTAATTGCACTTTCTGATTCTGGTGAAATAAATTTAATTAATACCATCGCCATTAATTGGCTTGGATTAGGGGATGGTGAAGAAAAAACTGAAAATATGCTAGATCAGGACTTTCGAAATATACTTAAGAGATTTCCTGATTTAGTCGATAAGATAGAATGTCTGTTGATAAATGGAAGATACAAACAGCTGGATTTACATGGTTTTATTGTTGATGACCTAAATATAAATATTCGATGCTGTAGAATGTTGAAAGGCGTCGTAATATTAATTACTAAAACCAACGATCAAAAATCTTTATACAAAGATGATATTGATATATTAACACAGTTGAGTAATAGAAAGCATTTTGAAGAAAGGTTTCATAAGCTGATAAATCAAAATAATTTTATTTTTAGACAGAATGCAGCATTGATTTTTTTTGACATCGATAATTTTACAAAAATTAATGATTCTTTTAATTATTCACTTGGTGATGAAGTTCTGTGTAGAATTGCTAATATTTTAAAAAGTCGTGTTTCAGAGGGTCAACTTATATCACGTATAGGTAGTGATCAGTTTGTTATTTTGCTCCAAGACCATTCTATTCATGAAGCGAAGGGCTTTTCTGAGAGTGTTCGAAAATTAATAGGCTCAAGACAGTTTTACCTTAATGAAAATAGTGTACGAATTACGGTTTCTTGTGGTATAGCACCTTTCTATATTGATACTGCTCCAGAGTTAAATAAACTTCTTAGTATTGCAAGTACGGCTTGTAAGTTGGCAAAAAGTAATGGAAAAAATCGTACGTATATCATTGATAGCGATAACAATGAATTTGAAAATTATATTCAGGAAGTTGGGATTGTTGACGAATTGAATAATGCTATTGAGAATGAAAAATTTGTTCTTTATGGTCAAAAAATTGCTTCCACAATTGATAGTAACAGTCGATATTATGAAATACTTTTGAGATTAAAAAGTCTTCGAGGAGATATCTTTTCTCCTTCTACTTTTATTCCCGTCGCCGAGCGCTATCATATGATGCCGGAAATTGATAGATATGTTATGAAAACTTTATTTAGTTCTATGGGAAGTGGTAATGAGTTCGTATACTCGGTCAATCTATCAGGTCAGACTATTTCGGATTATACTGTGATAGATTTTATTAATAAAATGATGAATAGTTATGTTTTTGATCCAGCATGTATCATCTTTGAAATTACTGAAACTTCTGCAATGAGTGACTTTAACAGAACAATAGAAATAATGAATTCATTAATTGACCTTGGTTTTCATTTTTCACTTGATGATTTTGGAACGGGCCTTTCGTCTTTCACTTATTTGAAAGAGTTACCACTTGATACGGTTAAAATTGATGGTTCGTTCGTACTCGATATAGATAAAGATAAAATTAGCTATCAAATGGTTAAGTCTATTCATGAAATCGGTAAGGCTATGGGATTAAAAACGGTAGCTGAATATGTTGAAAATAAAGAAATTTATCAGTGTCTTACCGAGATTGGTGTCCAGTTTGTACAAGGTTATTATATACACAAACCAGAACCTATTGTTGATATTATTAATAAAAAAATCAGCTAGAGTAAGAAGTTATCGTTCTTGTGTTTTGCAGATGAGTCGATATTAGACTAATTCAGTCAAATTCTAGTGGGTGAGATTTAATTCCATCTTTATTTGATGGGCTCTGAGCTTATCCAGTTGTTCTCTGATTTCCTTTCCTTTAAATCCTAGGGCAATAACATCCTGAGCATTGACAGCGGCTGCGGCAGCATAAGCCTGTTCAAAAATGGCTTTTTGCGGATACGGTTTCATTTCTGAACCTTTCCTGCCAGTGTGATCAGCATGACAGCAGGTTAATAGGGCATTCAGACGCTCTGGTTTTCTCCATACGTCTATTTTTGCAAAAATCCGTACGAACGTATCAGAACGTAATTCCATCGCTCTGTGTACGTTAGAGTGCTGTTCACAGACAATCAGAGCAAGTTCCCGGTAATCATTTGGAAGTTTGAAACGGTCGCAAACCTGATTGATGAGTGCCAGACCGTTATGGCAATGCTTTTTATGACTTGGCCATTCATTCTGTGGGGTGATGCCTTTGCCCAGATCATGAACCGTGGCGGCAAAACGAATTTGGGGGCAGGGGCTTAACTGGGCGGCCTGTTTCAGTACCATCAGAGTGTGTATGCCGGTATCGATTTCCGGATGCCATTTTTCTGGCTGAGGAACCCCGAACAAGTTATTCAGCTCCGGCAGCAGGACGGCTAATGCTCCACAGTCTCTGAGTACGTTAAAAAAAATATGAGGAGAAGGAGTCGTGAGTGATTTGTGCCACTCAAGCCACACACGCTCTGCCGTTAAATGTTCAAGCTCGCCGGATTCGGTAATGTGACTCATCAGCTGCATTGTTTCTTCCGCAACACGGAATCCCAAATGAGCGAGTTTGGCGGCAAAACGGGCGACACGGAGTACGCGGAGCGGATCTTCACTAAAGGCTTCAGATACATGGCGTAACCGCTTATGTTCGAGATCGCGCTGACCACCATAAGGATCGATAACCATACCGGACTCATCTAATGCCATGGCATTGATGGTCAGATCACGGCGGCGTAAATCTTCTTCCAGTGTGACTTCTTCAGAAAAATAGCATTCAAATCCGGTATAGCCGCTGCCGGTTTTTTTCTCTGTCCTTGCTAATGCGTGTTCTTCCTGAGTTGTTGGATGTAAAAATACCGGAAAGTCTTTACCGACCGGTGTAAACCCCTGTTTCATCATTTCCTCAGGTGTAGAACCGACCACAACCCAGTCTCTGTCATCACTGTCGATTTTCAGCAGCTTGTCTCTGACAGCACCGCCAACAAGATAAATTTTCACATTTATATCCAATGTCTGCCACAGGAGAAAAAGGCCATCATAAGATGGCCTTTATTTAAGTAAGTCTATAACGGATTATACCCAGTTGCCTTGTGATTTGCGGCGTTTTGGAATGATGTGAGGCAAAATCAGACCAAAGATAATCCCAGCCAGAACAATACCACCTCCGTACATCAGATATTTCATCAGAAGGTCTTCTTTTTGTGTGTCCAGTCTGGCGCGAAGTTCACGGGTTTCGGTCTGAGCTGCGGCAAGTTTGTTACTGATATCGGAATAGTTGCTTTCCAACTCTGCAATTTGTTTATTGCGGGTTTCAAGAGAGTCGACCAGACCCGCTTTTTCACTATTTGCACTGCTTTGCGCGTTGGCTAATTGCTTTTTAACACTTGCCAGCTCTTTTTCAAGCCTTGGCATCCGGACTGCCATACTCTCGGTGCGGGTAACGAACTTACTCTGAACCCAGCCTTTACGCCCGTTAGAGTCCACAACCTGGCTATAGCCGGTTTCTTTGTTGACGTCGATAAGCTTAACTTTATCACCGGCATCAACGCTTCCAATAATACGATACTGGTTGCTTGGACCAGAATGCATGTAGGTATAAAGCTTATCCGCGATATACCGATCCTGAGCAAAAGACGGTGCAGCGATTAATGAAAAAAGCACCATGATTAACAATTTCTTCACAGTAAGTCCTTTATTATAAGATTGCGTTTTTTAGGTTTGCGCAAATAGTAAAAATTTTCGACCTTCGGTGCAACAAAGA
Organism: Vibrio salinus; assembly: GCF_021272385.1. Taxonomy (GTDB): domain Bacteria; phylum Pseudomonadota; class Gammaproteobacteria; order Enterobacterales; family Vibrionaceae; genus Vibrio; species Vibrio salinus. The sequence goes on along the minus strand of NZ_JAJSDZ010000005.1, from coordinate 1,135,568 downwards.
AGGGAGGCTATGCCTCCCTTTCTTTTGAATTGAGTCAATAATCACATCTTATTGACATTAGATTGACGAATCAACCTAGATAAATAACTTTTCTAAGATGAAATAGAAAACGACCGCAAGTAATGCACCGGCAGGTAATGTAACAATCCAGGAAGCAACGATGTTACGTACAACACCCAGGTTCAGCGCAGCAATACCACGTGCAAAACCCACACCAAGCACAGCACCGACAAGCGTCTGAGTGGTTGAAATCGGAAGACCGGTACCGGAGGCAAGGACGACAGTACAGGCAGTTGCCAGCTGAGCGGCGAAACCACGACTTGGTGTCAGTTCTGTGATGCCCGTTCCGACGGTTGCCATGACTTTGTGACCCAGCGTTGCCAGACCGACGACAATCCCTAATCCGCCAAGAGGAAGAATCCACCATGCGATAGAACTTTTTGCCGCGATTTGACCCAGATTCTCAACCGTTGATACTACAGCTGACAAAGGACCGATGGCATTGGCGACATCATTCGAACCGTGAGCAAACGCCATAGCACAGGCAGTGATAACCATTAATACGCTAAAGATGCTTTCGACACCGGTAAAGTTACCGTTGTGTTCTTTGTTTGAAAAACGTTTCTGAATATAAAGGTAACCACCAACCATAATGATGGCGGAAAAAATAACGGCACTGATCCAGGCTTCCGTGTTAGTCAAATGCAGACCGACATGCTTCAGCCCTTTTTTAATGGTAACCAGTGAAATCACCATGGTGGTAATGAACATGTAGACAGGAACAAAGCGTTTGGCATTTTCCAGTGGATTTTCGGTATCAAATATCAGTCGTTGTGCGCTGATAAATATTGCATACGCGAAAAGACCGGAAATCAGAGGCGTGATAATCCAGCTTCCCACGATTCCCTGTACCGAGTGCCAGTCTACGGCATCTGTGCCGACCGTCACACAGGCAAAACCAATGATGGCACCGATGATAGAGTGTGTGGTGGAAACAGGCCATCCCATATACGAGGCCAGAAGCAGCCATGTGCCGGCCGCCAGAAGAGCAGACATCATGCCGAAGACTAAGATGTCGGGGTGGGCAGCGAAGAGAGATGTTTCAATAACGCCTTTACGAATGGTGTCAGTTACTTCACCGCCGGCAAGATATGCGCCAGCGAATTCAAAAATCATTGCTATCAAAATAGCTTGTTTTACAGTCAGAGCTTTAGAACCAACCGATGTTCCCATGGCATTCGCTACGTCGTTCGCGCCAATACCGATCGCCATCAAGAAACCAAAAGCAGACGCTGTAAGAATCAGGATTAGGCCATAGTTTGCAAGGATATCCATCGTAATACCTAGTTTTTTATAACAAGCGGAGCAAAACACACAAATTTTGAACAGAACAAAGCTTTGGCACATAAATTTTGTGCCAAAAAGTTTTTTGTATTTTGTTAATGCCCTTAGTTATTGTATTTAAAGTTAACTACTATGAGCGCGAGAGCATTAACTCTAATCGTGCGCCAACGCGTTGAGCCTGATCGGCAATACCACCAATCCACTCAAAAATCTTATAAATAAAGATGACATCAATCGGATTATATTCAGATTCAATCGACATCAGCATTTGTCGTAATTCAATTTGCATGTTGTCGGTATCGTCTTCAATTTCATCTAACTGATGAATCATTTCCGCAACCAATGTGACTTCGCGGCCTTTAAAGCCGGTTTCAAGCAGCTCATCCAGTTCACTGATGACTTTTTGTGCCTGAGTGGCTGCATCAAGACAACGTATGACATAGTGGATGAATTTTTCCTGAAGAGGTTCAGGAATCATCAGCTGACGACCGTAAACACGGCCAGCAACATCTTTCGCTAAATTGGCTAATTTATCCTGTTGAGTCAGCAGTTCCAGCATGTCGGAACGATCAACCGGTAGAAATAACCCGCGAGGCAATTTCAGACGGATTTCCCGCTTAAGCACATCGGCTTCTTTTTCTAAGTGAGAAATCTGAGATCGGATTTCGGATGCTTTTTCCCAGTCGCCTTTGAAGGAAACTTCAAAGAAATTAATGAGATGAGAGCAACATTCATTGACACACACAACGTGTCTTTGCAAAGGCTTTATTGGGGACTTTGCAAATAACCCCATAATTGTATTCATTGGCATGGTTCTTCAACCCACTATAACCTAAAAAAACATGTACCTGTTGGTAAGATGCTGAACATGGCTATAAAGGCGCGCATGTTAACCCATTAACTCGATCATTAAAACCGTTTTAGAACATTAATAACGTGATATTTCTTTCTTGCTCCAATACGAATATAGCAATATCCTGTCGTTATCTGTTACTAAAGGCATCATTATGGAAACTGAGATAGAACTTAAGTTTTTTGTTTCACAAGATTATTCATCGATTTTACAGCAAAAAATTTCCGGATCGAAAGTTCTTCAACACAGTTGTCGTCAATTAGGTAATACTTATTTTGACACAGAGGATAACTGGCTTCGTCAGCATGATATCGGTCTTCGTATCCGGCGTTACGATGACGTATTTGTTCAGACAGTAAAGACATCCGGCCGGGTTGTTGCCGGTTTGCATCAACGACCGGAGTACAATGCAGAACATGACAGCAATGAGCCAAATCTTTATCTGCATCCTGATGATATCTGGCCGGAAGGGCGAGATAAGGAACAACTTCAGAAACAACTTATTCCAATATTTGCCACTGATTTCATAAGAGAGCAGTGGCTTATTTCTATGCAGGATGGCAGTCAGATAGAAGTTGCGTTTGATAACGGCGTTGTTGTTGCCGGAGAGTCTGAAGAACCCATTTGTGAAGTGGAACTGGAACTGAAATCCGGTCAGACGGATGCGTTGTTTACATTAGCGCGTTCTCTTAGTGATAATGGTGGAGTCAGACTGGGGAATCTGAGTAAAGCAGCACGGGGCTACCGGCTGGCTAATGGCCATACAGGAGATGAAGTCCATTCTTTAAGTCTTGTCGATACATCACACTCGGATAGCGTAGAAAACTGCTTTATCAATACACTGGAGCATGCGCTATCACACTGGCATTATCACGAACAGATCTATGTTGAACAGGAAAGTATTGATGCCCTCAGAGAAATCAGCCACGCCATTACTTTTATTATCAGAACATTAACGGTTTATGAGACGATTATTCCGCGCCGTGCAAGTACTATACTGAGACAAGAGTTAAGATGGATTGAGCAGGAACTGGCCTGGTTAAACCCTTATGATCGGATTGATAATCTGTTAAAAGATAGGGGGTGTGCATTACGCAAACTGGATGCGCGGAAGTTTTTGATCGCCGAACTGAAATCATTACAGGAAACGTATCCGGATCGCGAAGCCGTTCTTAAATTTATTCACTCTTCCCGCTATATGGCTTTATTGCTTGACCTGAGCCGGTGGATTCTTGCCAGAGGCTGGCAGCCGTTTATTGACGATAAATCGTTAGAACACTTAAACAGTGGTGTTAATCCATTTGCCTGTGAGCAGCTCAGTAGTGCCTGGATTGAGCTAAAAGATGCTTTTCCTATCGAGAAAGTGCTGTCTGCCGAGGCTTATATTCAGCAGCAGGAATGTTTAGCCAAAAACTTGTACACCGGTATTGGCTTTGCGTCTTTATATGATGAGGAAGAAAGAAATTCATTTCGTTTACCCTGGGCGGATTTGCTACAGGGAATCGATGATCTGCTGACTCTGGAGCCTCTTAAAGCACTGACAGAAAAGTTAGAAGCCGAGGAAAAAGAGCAGTTGGAAAGATGGATTGCCCGTCAGGAAAACTCCATTTTGCATGCGATGGAGCAAACCCGTGCCATCACCGCTTCCAATTCGCCATATTGGCATGAATAATCGTTTGTCCTCCCGCAAATTCCGGGAGGATATTTTATTTATTTTCAAGAAAAAATCATTTCTGCCGAAAATTGTTTTTATGAAGTCTGTAATTGTTTAATTACCCGCAAATTATATATATTAGTAATTGCTTTTTGACCTCAGTAGTAATTTTCGGGCAATAATCCTTTCAATAATAGTTAATTCGTATACTGTACGTTTTACAACATAAAACAATAAAGAATACTCATTTGTGAGATAGGTAGTAAATAATAATAAGGGGGAACAATCCAATGGTTCAGATGAGATTTAGACCATGGGAAAAAATAATCAGCAATGTAAGGCTGAAACCAAAAATCATTTTACTTATGGTACTGAGTACCTTGTTGTTGGTAACAAAGCAGCTTTGGGACGCAAGCACTTTTTATCACGTTTTGTTGTCGGTCACCAAGAGTGCGGATATCGCACAAAAATATTATGACGATTATCTGGTAACCATTGTCTGGCAGACAATGGTTATGATTGTTGTCTTTGTTGTCGTGTTACTTACTGCGGCGAATATTATGCTGAGACAGATGAAATTTATCACATCGGCTATTGCTAAAATTTCCGATGGTGATTTTCGTGAACCGGTTAATATGGCCAGCAAAGATGAGTTTGGTGATATCACCAGAGAAATTGAAAAAACGCGCAGTAAGCTGAAAGATCTTATTGTTCTTCAGCATGACAGCTCTCAGGAACTGACGTCTTTGACGGAAGTAATGACACTCAGTATGTCCGAAACCCGGGAGTCCGCACAGGAAGAGTTTCAAGAAATTGATAGTCTGGCCACAGCAATGAACCAGATGGCAACGGCCGTTCATGTCGTTGCTGATCATGCACAGCAGGCATCGGAACTGACAAAAGATTCGTCGGGCCGGGCTCAGCAGGGGCAGGATTTTGTCCAGAAAACGATCGGGAAAATGAGCGAACTGTCCGATGATATTGCTCAGTCTGCCGGTGCTGTTAATCAGGTAGAAGAAAGAGTTGAAGCTATTGGCAGCGTGGTCGGAACCATTCAGGGTATTTCAGAACAAACGAACTTGCTGGCTCTGAATGCGGCCATTGAGGCTGCAAGGGCCGGTGAAGCCGGACGGGGATTTGCGGTTGTTGCGGATGAAGTCCGTAATCTTGCACAAAATACTCAAACGGCCACGGTCGAAATTCAGGAAATGATTACTCAGCTGCAGTCCAGTGCCGGATCGGCGGTAGACTTGATGGAGAAAAGTGTGGTCAAAGCAGCTGATGGCGTTGAATTAGTAACCAATGCCGGTAACGAATTAAGCGGCATTGTTGAACAGGTTCAGCAGATCAATGAGATGAATTTTCAGATAGCCTCTGCGGCAAATCAGCAGCGGACGGTTGCAGAAGATATGGGTGAAAACCTAACCAACGTAAAAGAATTGGTTGAGGCATCGGTAACGGTGGTCACTGAGCTTCTGGAAACATCGGAAATAATGCAGGAAAATGCAGAGAGTCTGGATAAAAAGATTAATGCTTTTTCCGTGTGATTTTTCATTAAGTTAAGGGATAGCGCTCACGGTTACTAACGTGAGCGTTTTTTATTTCAGAGAATTTGTTATAACTAGTCTAAGTTAAGTAATGCAATCCTGCTCTGTAATGCCAAAGGAAGAATGATGCAGTTACCCGCCGAACTTATTTCTGTTTCACAGGCAAACTATCGGAAGCTTTCTGAGTTATATCCGGATCTGACCTCATGGCCAGCGGTCCGAATGACAGAACTCAAGTATTTGCTGGGTATAAGCCAGTTTATCATGGATGCTTTATCAAGAGATGAATGCCTGGCTGAGCAGCTTCCTGTTCTACTGGGATCCGAGGAAAGGTGTTCTGCTTACCGAACTGAGCTAAATCAGATGCTCAGTCAATGTGGTAATGAAGCCGATGGTTTTCGGATGCTGCGCCGGTTCCGCAACCGGGAAATGGTTTACATTGCATGGCGGGATTTTCTGGCAGGCTGGTCTTTACAGGACAGTTTCCGCCATTTGTCTCAGTTGGCGGAAGCCATGATCTTTGAAACCTACCAGTGGCAATACCGTTTATGTTGCCAGGAATATGGAACGCCGTGTAACGCGAATGGTGATGCTCAGCCCATGTTGATCATTGGCATGGGAAAACTGGGCGGTGGTGAACTTAATTTTTCCTCCGATATCGATTTGATTTTTACCTATCCGGAAAACGGCGAAACTCAGGGAGTCAGACGTACCATTGCTAACCCGGTCTTTTTTACCCGGCTCGGGCAGCGGATTATCCGGAGCTTAGAACAGCAGACGGCGGATGGTTTTTGCTACCGGGTAGATATGAGACTCCGGCCTTTTGGTGACAGTGGTCCGCTGGTGATGAGTTATTCAGCGATTGAAGATTATTACCAGGAACAGGGGCGGGACTGGGAACGTTATGCCATGGTTAAAGCCAGAGTCATGGGACGGGAGATGTATCCGGCATATCAGGAGTTGAGACAGATGCTGCGACCCTTTGTCTTTCGTCGTTACATTGACTTCAGCGCCATTCAGTCTCTGCGAAGAATGAAAAGCATGATTCAGAGTGAAGTTCGACGGCGGGGGCTGGTCAATAATATTAAGCTAGGGGCTGGTGGTATCCGGGAGATTGAATTTATCGTTCAGGTTTTCCAGTTAATTCGCGGAGGCCGGGAGCCTTCGTTGCGTAACAGAGGATTGCTGGAAACACTGGATGCTGTAGAGAATCTCGAGCTGTTAGATTCCAGAGATGTGAAACAGTTACGTGATGCTTATTTTTTCCTGAGACGTCTGGAAAATCTGCTGCAGGCTCTGGGTGATAAACAAACACAGACCCTGCCAACCGACGCTGTGGAGCAAATGAAGCTGTATACCGCTGTGGGATTTTCTGACTGGCAGGCGCTTGAAACCGAAGTCAGGCAACATATGCAGGCGGTTAACTCGGTATTTTCTCTGCTGATTGGTGAGGAGGATGAGCATCAAGAGAAAGATGTCCCTTTGGGTTATCATGAAATGTGGGATCGGGCTGAATCAACCGAATGGGTACAGGATATTTTAGGGGGGGATCTGGCTTTTTCTCATGCGGAACCCTCAGCCCGGCATATTACTGATTTTAAATCCGGATTATCGAAAAAAACGCTGGGTCCGAGAGGCCGTGATGTACTTAACCGTATTATGCCTAAAATACTGAAATCAGCACTGGAGCATGAGGATGCGGAATTTGGTTTACCCCGGGTTCTGACGCTTATTCAGAATATTGTTACCCGTACAACGTATTTAGAATTGCTCGATGAAAATCCGGGGGCATTAACTCAGTTAGTCCGGTTATGTACTGCCAGCCCGATGATATCGGAACAGTTAACCCGGTATCCGATTCTGCTTGATGAATTAATTGATCCTGCCCAGTTATACAACCCCATTCCTCTGGAATCCTATCAGTCTGAATTACGGGATTATCTTGCCCGGATACCGGAAGACGACATGGAGCAGCAGATGGAAGGGCTTCGGCAGTTTAAGCAAATCAGTCTGCTCAAAGTGGCCGCGGCAGATATTGCAGGCGTCTTGCCCTTAATGAAGGTGAGTGATCATTTGACGTATCTTGCTGAAGCGATGATTGATTCGGTGGTCAAACTGGCGTGGAAACAGGTGACGGAAAAGTATGGTCAGCCGCAACATTTAACGCATCGGGAGGGATTGGGTTTTGCTGTGGTGGGGTATGGTAAAATCGGAGGATGGGAATTAGGTTATAATTCTGACCTGGATTTGGTGTTTCTTCATGACTGTCCTGATAATGTGTATACCGATGGAAAGAAACAGATTGACGGTCGGCAGTTCTATATCCGGCTGGTTCAGCGAATCATCCATATTTTTTCTGTAAGGACGTCTTCAGGAATATTGTATGAAATCGATACCCGGTTGAGGCCTTCGGGTTCAGCCGGTCTGTTAGTTTCCTCCGTTAATGCTTTTGCCGATTATCAGGAGAATGATGCCTGGACATGGGAACATCAGGCATTAGTCCGGGCCCGTATTGTGTTTGGCGATGAACAGATACAGCAGCGCTTTTCTGAAATCAGAAAAGACATTTTATGCTCAAAAAACCGCGAAACTTTGAAGACGGACGTGATCAGTATGCGTCAGAAAATGCGGGAACATCTCGGTGGCAAAAAGTCCGGACGTTTCATGCTTAAGCAGGACGCCGGAGGCATTACGGATATTGAGTTTTTAGCCCAGTATCTGGTACTGAATTTCAGTCATGATAAACCATCGCTAACAAAATGGTCTGATAATATCCGGATTTTTGAATCTTTAGCTCAGGAAGGTGTCTTGTTAAAAGAACAGGCCGAGCAGCTGATTTCGTCCTATACCTTGCTACGGGATCAGATTCACCGACGTAATTTGTTAGGGCTGGACGCGGATGTCAGTGAGGATAAATTCGTTCAGGAAAGACAAGCCGTCACGGATGTCTGGAATCAATGGCTGGCGCAATGATTTTTGCCCTTAATGGCTCTGTGATAGTATTAGTCCCGACTATGGGAATAAAATGAAAAAGTTGGAGAAAAAGAATGAAACCCATTCTGCCTGATTATAACCAAGCAGGAGTTTTAATTGTCGGCGATGTCATGTTGGATCGCTATTGGTATGGTCCTACCGGGCGCATTTCTCCTGAAGCGCCCGTCCCGGTTGTAAAAGTTGAGAAAAATGAAGAACGTCCCGGAGGCGCGGCCAACGTTGCAATGAACATTGCTTCTTTAGGTGGAAACGCTCATATCATAGGCCTGACCGGAGAAGATGAACCGGCTCAGGTTCTGGAACAGAAATTAACTTCCCTGAATGTTCACTGCAATTTTGTGTCATTGCCCGATTATCCGACCATTACAAAACTTCGGGTGTTGAGCCGTGGTCAGCAACTTATCCGTCTGGATTTTGAAGATCGGTTTGAGAATACGGACGCTGAATTGATTCTGTCACGTATGGAGAATACGTTACCGAATGTGAAAGCGGTTGTTTTGTCTGATTATGCGAAAGGTGCTTTGGAGCACGTTCAGGCATTCATTCAAAAAGCCCGTCAGTTTAAAGTACCTGTGTTCATAGATCCGAAAGGTGCTGATTTTGAGCGCTATCGTGGTGCCACACTATTAACACCGAATATGTCTGAATTTGAGGATGTGGTCGGGAAAGTCAATTCTAATGAAGAATTGGTGGAAAAAGGATTGGCGCTTATTGAGCAATATGAATTTGATGCTTTGCTGGTCACCCGTAGTGAGCATGGTATGACGCTGCTGAGAAAAGGTCAGCAGCCATTTCATCTGCCGACTCAGGCAAAAGAAGTTTACGATGTCACCGGTGCCGGAGATACGGTTATTTCAGTTTTAGCCTCATCGGTTGCGGCCGGGAAACCTCTGGATGAAGCTTGTGCATTAGCCAATGCGGCTGCCGGGGTCGTCGTTGGTAAAGTTGGTACGTCAACCGTATCGACCATTGAATTGGCAGAAGCCGTTCATGGTAGCCGGGATACCGATTTTGGCGTTATTTCAGAAGAAGCATTGATTGATGTAGTGAAAAAAGCACAGGCTGCCGGAGAAAAAGTGGTCATGACGAATGGGTGTTTTGACATTCTTCACGCAGGGCATGTGTCTTATCTTAATCACGCTTCTGAGCTCGGAGACCGGTTGATTGTTGCAGTGAATTCGGATGAATCCGTAAAACGTCTGAAAGGTTCCGGCCGGCCGGTGAATACAACTGAGCGGCGGATGGCGGTATTAGCCGGATTAGGCGCTGTTGACTGGGTGGTACCGTTCAGTGAAGATACTCCTCAGCGGTTAATTGCAAGCGTGTTACCAGATTTATTAGTGAAAGGTGGCGATTATCAGCCAGAAGAGATCGCCGGTGGTAAAGAAGTTATTGCAGCCGGAGGTGAAGTGAAAGTGCTTAATTTCGAAGATGGTTGTTCTACCACTGAAATCATTGAAGCAATTAAAGGTGGAAAAGGTTAATTCACCCTAAGAAAATGCCAGCAGTTTGCTGGCATTTTTTATGGAATTCAAACAATAGACAGTTAATTGTTTACTGTTTTTTTAATCCGGCATTGATTTCAAGAATATCCTGCTCACTGAGCGTTCCGACCGCTGCTTTCAGATTCAGGCGCGCCAGAATATAGTCGTAACGGGCATTAGAAAGACTTTTGTTTGAGTCGTAAAGACGCCGGGTTGCATCCAGTACATCCACAATGGTCCGGGTTCCGACTTCAAAGCCTGCTTCTGTCGCATCCAAAGCCGATTGTGCAGAGATAACCGATTGGTGATAAGCCCGGATGGCACCGATAGAGGCATTTATATTGTTGGCGTAAGCACGGACATTTTTAACCACACTGCGGTAAGTTTGTTCTAGTGTCTGGCTGGCTTCTGAAAAAGCGAATTTGGCCTGTTTGGTTTCAGAGACTACTTTGCCACCATGATACAGTGGTATGGACAGATTGATTCCAATATTGGCTGAGTGATCCGGATCATAGTAAGAGGACAATGAATTATCATCTTCATGTTCATCGTAATAATCGTATCCGGCACTTAAGGACAAAGTAGGCAGGTGTCCTGAGCTGGCTAAGCGAATATTGTCTCTGGCAATATCCAGTTCAATTCTTGAGCTTAACAATGATAAATTCTTTTTCTGAGCCTCTTTTAGGAGAGCATCGATACTCTGGCTTATTTTCCCGGCTGAGAAACGTTTTGTATCCAGTGGACTCAGGTTTTTGTGTTCCATTCCGGTGATTTCCCGGATGGATTCATAGCTGTTAATAACATCATTTTCAGCCAGAACTTCACTGGCAAGAACACTATCATACTGAGCCTGAGCATCGTGTACGTCGGTAATGGCCGACAGACCGACGTCGAATCGTTGTTTGGTTTGCTCCAGTTGACGTCCAACTGCTGCTTTTTCGGCTCTGACAAAAACCAGATTGTCTTTGGCTCTTAGTACTTCAAAGAATGCCTTTGCTACCCGGAGGATCAGATCCTGCTGGGAAGCGGCATATTGTGCATCCACTTCACGAGCTTTTTTCTCTGCGGTTTCTAAATTAACCCAGCTGGCACGGTTGTATAAAATCTGAGTTAAAGAGGCGCCAGCGGTTACTCTATTACTGTCTCCGGCATTATAATTGTCAAAGCGGGTAACATTGTATCCGGCAGAAAGGTCTATTTGTGGTAACAAATTCGCTCTGGTGGAATTAATTGCTTCGAATGCCGCTTCTTTTTGTGCTTCTGCTTTTAGTAACTGTGGGTCATTTTGTTTTGCTTCATTGTAGATATCTGATAGCGTATCAGCCCATGTACTAAAACAAAGACCACCTAAAGTAAAGCTGATAAGGATGGGAAGCAGTTTTTTCATTTGATATTTACCTGCAGTGTCGGAAAATTCACTTATTACTGACTGAGTTCATAGAAACTGTATGCTATTTACTCAAAAGAGTGAAATTATTTTTTAAATTATGCTTCTAATGAATAAGCACATTAAAATGTGTTTTAACTTTTTTTATAAATTTTATAAAAAAAGTTGAATAAACCCTTGGCGAAAAGACAAAGACGTGATTAGATCTTCCGCCTGTTTAAGGAGAGATAGGATGCAACAATCGGATAAAAGTTTCGATGTGTTTTCAAAAAAAGATATTGAAATTCTGAATAAAGAAACATTGTTCTCTGGTTTTTTCAAAATGATTAAGTATCGCTTTAAGCATAAAAAATTCAGTGGTGACTGGAGCGATGTCCTGGAAAGAGAAATGTTTGTCAGAACCAGGGCATCAGCAATGATCCCTTATGATCCGATGACTGATAATGTGGTTCTTATTGAACAGATCCGGGTAGGCGCGTTAGAGCATCCTCACCCCTGGCAGCTTGAAATTGTCGCAGGTATTATTGATAAAGACGAATCGCCGGAAGATGTGGTGAGGCGTGAAGCCTTCGAAGAAGCCGGGCTTGATGTGAAACGCGTCGAAAAAATTACGGCATATTATCCATCATCCGGTGGTTGTAATGAAATGCTGGATGTTTTTGTTGGTGAAGTGGATTCATCAAAAGCGGGTGGCATCCACGGTCTGGATGAGGAAGGTGAGGATATCAAAGTTCACATTATGTCTCGTGAGGAAGCCTACGAACTCGTCAAAAATGGAAAAATTGAAAACGGGGCATCAATTATTGCTTTACAATGGCTCGAATTAAACAGAAATGAATTAAAGGATAGATGGCAGGAATCATGATACAGAAGCCGTATCACGTTGATCTTCAGGAATTGATGCGTGTGTATGAAACCAATTATGCAAAGCTGAATGCGTTACTGCCTTCACGTCCAAGTAAGGATGATGTCAGGTGTTACGAAGCGGCTGCAATGATGTATCAGTTACAAATAGAAGAAGTGACTAAATACACAACTTTAGTCACAATCTGTCAAAGTGATGAATTTTCTGTTTTTCCATTGCCTACAATGTCTGTCAGACTATACCATGATGCTCGGGTTGCTGAAGTGTGTAAAGCGGAGCAACTTCATCAGGTTAGGGCAAAATACGAATATCCTAATAACAGAATGGCGCAGAAAGATGAAAAAGCTCAATTGAACCGTTTTCTGGGTGATTGGCTTACATTCTGCTTAAAGCACGGAATTAGTCGAACACCGATTAATGTTGGGTAGTGATTGAATTTTAGTAGGACAGTTGATGTCAGACAGCATTTCTATAGAGGCAGAGAAGAATAACTGCATAAAACTACTACAGATAACCGACACACATCTCTTTGTTGACGATGACGGTAGTTTATTGGGCGTGAATACGACCGAAAGTTTTGCTGCTGTTGTGGAGGCAATTTTAGAAAAGCCGATTGATTTTAGTGCAATTCTTGCAACAGGTGATATTTCGCAGGATCACACTCAGGAGTCTTATCAAAAGTTTATTCAAGGAATTAAACCATTAAAAAAAACGTGTTTTTGGTTACCGGGAAATCACGATTACCGCCGGAATATGGCATCAGCATTACCAGCACCGCAAATCAAATGTGTGCCTCATATTCTGGCTGGGGATTCCTGGCAGATCATTCTTCTCGATTCTCAGGTTGAAGGTGTTCCCCATGGTCATCTTAAGCCAGAGCAGTTGACGTTACTTGACCGGTTACTGAGTGAGTATCCGGAAAAACATGCACTTGTGTTAATGCACCACCATCCGGTATTTGTGGGTAGTGCCTGGTTGGATCAACATGCACTAAAAGAGAACCATAACTTCTGGCAGGTTGTGGCAAAACACAAACATGCGGTGAAAGCGGTGGTTTGTGGTCACGTTCATCAGAATATGGATAAGATTGTTGATGGTATACGGGTTATTGCAACACCGTCTACCTGTGTCCAGTTTAAACCTGAGAGTGATGATTTTGCTTTGGATCTGTTGTCACCGGGGTGGCGGGAGTTTCGCCTTTTTGATGATGGCTCAATAGAAACGGAAGTCAAACGTCTTGCAAACGGTCAGTTTCAACCGGATTTTTATGCCGGCGGTTACTGATATGTGCGACCGGCCTTCGTTGCTTATTTATTTACACGGTTTTAATAGTTCCCCTCTTTCACATAAAGCCCGGGTGATGGCTCAGTATTGCCAACAGTACCGGCCTGACGTTAAGGTACTGGTACCGCAGTTACCTTCTTTCCCTGAACAGGCTGCCAATGAACTTCAGGCGTTGTTTTCTCAATATGCTTCCCAGTACCGGATTGGTGTTATCGGAAGCTCTCTGGGGGGGTATCTGGCGATATGGATTAACAGCCAGTTTCATTGTCGTGCGGTTGTGGTAAATCCGGCAGTGAAACCCTATGAATTATTGAATGACTATCTGGGTGAACAGGAAAATCCTTATACGCATGAACGCTATGTTCTTAAAGATAAGCATATTAATGAGTTAAGAAAACTTGATATTCCTGAACTAACCTCTCCTGATGATTTCTGGTTGTTACAACAAAAAGGCGATGAAGTGTTAGACTACCGGCAGGCTGTTTCCAAATTCGGGCATTCTCAATGCACTGTGGAAGAAGGTGGTGATCATAGTTTTGTCAATTTTGAACGCTATGCTGCGGATATTATCGATTTTCTTAAGTTATGAGATGTCTGTTTTCCGGCATTTTTTATATTCATAAATGTTTCAAACCTCTTCGCAAAACTTGACAGAAGACTGCCTGTCAATAAGTATGTTTCTTTTATGATTTCACGATAAAGAATATAAGATTACGACTTATTTGGTTTTTCTGGGCCATGAAATCAATAAACCAGACCATTTTGATCATTGATTGAGATAAGTATTCCAAACTATGAGTGAACAATATAACGCAGGAGCCATTGAGGTTCTTAATGGTTTAGAGCCTGTACGCCGACGACCTGGAATGTATACCGATACAACCCGACCTAACCATCTAGGCCAGGAAGTGATCGATAACAGTGTCGATGAAGCGTTAGCCGGGTATGCCACAAAGGTGAAGGTCATTCTTCATAGTGATCAGTCCTTAGAAGTAACGGATGATGGACGGGGAATGCCCGTAGATATTCACCCGGAAGAAAAAGTTTCCGGTGTTGAACTGATCCTATGTAAATTGCATGCAGGGGGTAAGTTTTCCAATAAGAGTTATCAGTTTTCCGGTGGTTTACATGGTGTGGGTATTTCTGTTGTTAACGCTTTATCCAAACGCGTTGAAGTAACCGTTCGCCGGGATGGAAATGTTTATGATATTGCGTTTGAACAGGGTGATAAGGTTTCGGACTTAACCGTGACCGGAACCTGTGGCAAACGTAATCGTGGTACCAGTGTGCATTTTTGGCCGGAAGCCAAATATTTTGATTCCGCTAATTTTTCTGTTTCCCGTTTGATTACCAATTTAAGAGCGAAAGCGGTTCTGTGTCCCGGTCTCGAAGTTATTTTCGAAGATAAGGTCAATAATAAAGACTATCGCTGGTTCTATGAAGATGGTCTGAAAGATTATCTGATCGAAGGTGTTAAAGGGTTTACGTTATTACCGGAAGATCCATTCACTGGCGATTTTTCAGGCGACACAGATACCGCAACCTGGGCGGTAACCTGGCTACCGGAAGGTGGTGATTTATTAACGGAAAGTTACGTCAACCTGATTCCTACTCCTCAGGGAGGAACGCATGTCAATGGTTTGAGACAGGGCTTACTGGAAGCCATGCGCGAGTTCTGTGAATTTCGCAATTTATTGCCCCGGGGAGTGAAGCTTACCGGTGATGATGTTTTTGAGCGTTGTTCTTACATTCTTTCCATAAAAATGCAGGACCCTCAGTTCGCCGGGCAAACAAAAGAGAGACTGTCATCCCGTCAGACTGCCGGCTTTGTTTCAGGAGTGGTAAAAGATTCATTCAGTTTATGGCTTAATGAACGACCTCAACAGGCAGAATTATTGGCGGAAGTTTGTATTGCCAATGCTCACCGGCGCATGCGTGCCAGCAAAAAAGTGGTACGTAAAAAAGTGGCATCAGGTCCCGCTTTACCCGGCAAGTTAACCGACTGTACCGTTCAGGATCTGTCCCGCACAGAATTATTTCTGGTGGAAGGGGATTCGGCCGGTGGTAGTGCCAAACAGGCCAGGGATCGTGAGTTTCAGGCTATTATGCCGCTTAGAGGTAAGATTCTGAATACCTGGGAAGTGGCTGCGGATCAGGTTCTGGCTTCTCAGGAAGTTCATGATATTTCAGTGGCGTTGGGTATCGATCCTGATACCGATAAACTGGATAATCTTCGTTATGGTAAAGTGTGTATTCTGGCTGATGCTGACTCTGATGGGCTTCATATCGCGACGCTTCTCTGTGCTCTGTTTACCAAGCATTTCCGTAAGCTGGTTGAAGGTGGTCATGTTTATGTGGCGATGCCGCCTCTTTTCCGTATTGACTGTGGAAAAGAAGTGCATTATGCCCTTGATGAAGCCGAAAAAGCATCTGTATTAGAGAGACTCAGTAAGAAAAAGGCGAAGATTAACGTACAACGATTCAAAGGTCTGGGGGAAATGAATCCGCTTCAGTTGCGTGAAACCACGATGGACCCCAATACCCGCCGGCTGGTTCAGCTGACGATCGATGATACTGAAGCAACAACAGAAATGATGGATATGCTTTTAGGTAAAAAACGTGCAGATGACAGACGTTCATGGCTGCAGAGCAATGGCGATCTGGCAGAGGTGTAATGCATGACGAGTGAGATTAATTTTGATGGAGTGGAACAGTTACCACTTCGTAAATTTACAGAAGAAGCTTATCTGAATTATTCCATGT
The DNA here is from genome assembly GCF_021272385.1 of Vibrio salinus. Classification (GTDB taxonomy): domain Bacteria; phylum Pseudomonadota; class Gammaproteobacteria; order Enterobacterales; family Vibrionaceae; genus Vibrio; species Vibrio salinus. The sequence goes on along the minus strand of NZ_JAJSDZ010000005.1, from coordinate 1,119,393 downwards.
ATGTCATCATGGACCGGGCTCTTCCTTATATTGGTGATGGATTGAAACCCGTTCAGCGGCGTATTATTTATGCCATGTCTGAACTTGGTTTGTCTGCAGCGGCAAAATACAAGAAATCAGCGCGTACCGTTGGCGATGTGCTTGGTAAATATCATCCTCATGGCGATTCTGCATGCTACGAAGCGATGGTGCTGATGGCTCAACCCTTTTCGTATCGTTATCCGCTTGTGGACGGGCAGGGTAACTGGGGGGCTCCGGATGATCCTAAGTCATTCGCTGCGATGCGGTATACCGAAGCCAAATTATCGAAATTTTCCGAAGTATTACTGAGTGAGTTAGGCCAGGGAACGGTTGAGTGGCAACCTAACTTTGATGGCACAATGAAAGAGCCGCTAATGCTACCAGCCCGGCTTCCTCATATTTTGCTGAATGGTGTTACCGGTATTGCTGTGGGTATGGCGACAGATATCCCGCCTCATAATGTTCGTGAAGTAGCCAATGCAGCCGTTCACCTGATTGATAATCCGAAAGCTACCATTCATGATGTCATGGAATACGTTCAGGGGCCTGATTATCCGACCGAAGCTGAAATTATCTCGCCACGCGCTGATCTGGAAAAAATGTACCGGACCGGGCGCGGTTCAGTGAAGATGAGAGCAACCTGGCACAAAGAGTCCGGCGATATTGTGATTACGGCACTGCCACATCAGGTGTCCGGAGCCAAGCTGCTTGAGCAGATAGCCAGTCAGATGCGGGCGAAAAAACTGCCAATGGTTGAAGATTTACGTGATGAATCCGATCATGAAAATCCAACCCGTATTGTTATTGTGCCACGTTCTAACCGTATTGATTGCGATGTTCTGATGAACCATTTGTTCGCTTCGACGGATTTGGAGAGGAATTACCGTGTCAACCTGAATATGATTGGGCTGGATAACCGTCCTCAGGTGAAAGGTCTGGTTGAGATTCTTTCCGAATGGATTCAATTCAGACGTTCTACTGTTCGTCGTCGTCTACAACATCGCTTAGATAAAATACTTGCCAGACTGCATATATTAGAAGGTTTGCTGGTTGCTTATCTAAATATTGATGAAGTAATAGAGATCATTCGTAATGAAGAGGATCCTAAAGCCGAATTAATGAAGCGCTTCGAACTGACTGATATTCAGGCTGATGCTATTTTAGATACTAAGTTACGTCATCTGGCTAAACTCGAAGAGATGAAAATCCGGGGTGAACAGGATGAGCTTGAACAGGAACGTAAGAAACTGGAGCAGTTACTCGGTTCTGAACGACGTCTGAATACGTTGATCAAAAAAGAAATTCAGGCTGACGCAGAAAAATATGGTGATGAACGTCGTTCGCCCTTAGTTGAAAGAGCTGAAGCACGGGCTCTGACGGAGAGGGATCTCATCCCGAGTGAAGCCATTACGGTTGTCCTTTCTGATAAAGGCTGGATTCGTCATGCGAAAGGTCATGATGTCGATTGCGCCGGGCTGAATTACAAATCCGGTGATAAGTATCTGGCTCATGCATGTGGCCGGAGCAATCAGCAGGCGATATTCTTTGGCAGTGACGGACGTTGTTATTCACTTGAATCGCATACGCTGCCTTCAGCCCGAAGTCAGGGAGAACCGATTACCGGACGTTTGAATATCTCCGAAGGCACTCAGGTGAAAAAAGTCATTATGGGTGAAGATGAGGAATTGTGGTTGGTTGGTTCTGATGCCGGTTATGGCTTTATATGCAAAGGGGCAGACTTTTTGTCGAAAAACCGGAGCGGAAAGGCGTTAGTAAATTTACCGGCTAACGCGGAGCTTCTTGAACCTACCTCCATTAATGATCTCGAATCCGACGAAGTCATGGCTATTACCAGTCAGGGGCGGATGTTGCTGTTCCCGCTGAGTGAGCTGCCTCAGTTAAGTAAAGGGAAAGGCAACAAAATTATTAACATTCCGTCAGCGAAGGCAAAAGCCCGTGATGAAATTGTGTCTCATCTGGTAGCAGTTCCTCAGGGAGCGTCAGTTACATTGTTTGCAGGGAAACGGAAGCTTTGTCTGAAATCTAATGACTTAGATAATTACCGGGGAGAACGTGGTCGTCGTGGTGGCTTGTTGCCAAGAGGTCTGCAAAGAGTGACAACAATTGATATTGAGCAGGTTGAGAAACCGGAGACCGACCAGTCATCGTCATAAATCATGGCGTTGAGGTTTTGTTCTGAACTTAAAAGGGTCACGCTTGTGACCCTTTTATTTTGGCATCAACAGAGAGGTTTCCCGCGCCTTTTAACATCAGAAACCCACAAACAGATAACCAGGTCAGGTGGGTGGCATAGGCATCCGGATAAACAAAAATCTGAATGACCAGTGTCATGATGGCAAGAGAGAAAGCAGAAAAGCGGGTAAACAGACCCAGAATCAACAGTATTGGGAAGAGATGTTCAGCGGCGGTTGCCATGTACGCCGCAATGTGAAACGGAATGATGGGCAGTGCGTATTCGTGCTCGAAAAGAAAAAACGTGGTATCGCTGATTTTCGGTATTCCCAAAGAAAAATCCCCATTGATAATATTCAGTTTGAATCCTTCCACTTTTGTCTGTCCTGAAAGCCAGAACACACAGGCCAGACTCAGGCGGCCCAGTAAAAGAACAAAGGATTCGATGGCTGGCTGGTAACGCTGGGGTATGAACATCATGATGACAGTCCTCCTCATTGAATTGAGACAAAAAGTGGTTTCTGGATGATACTTTGAAACGTTGGTATCCATTCTTCCTGTGGTAAATGTTCTGTTGCTTGCGAAAGTATTTCGCCTTGTTGAAGTGTTTTTAGGACAATCCATTCATTGTGACTGACAGTATAGAATGTTCCCCACAGCTGGTTTTTGCACAGAACTATCCATTCATTTTCAAACCAGTTGACTGACTTGTCTGATTCAGGGTTACCGGAAATCGATTTGTACAGCGTTCCAATACGATAATCCGATTTAATCAGTTGTACATTTGATGCTAGTTGCCAGTGAGTTTGTTCTGGTGGAAGGGACAGATTATCCAGTTGGCTTGCGATATCTTCTGCTGTCAGGAGCGTGGCTTCCTTTTGATTGGTGAGCTGGAGAAGCTGGTACTCCAGATCCGCAAGTTCTGAAAGATAGGGATAATCAGCCAGTTCAGCTTGTCTGGCAATAAGAGTGGCAAATTGGTGGCCATACTCGCTTAAGACCGGACCTGATGGGGGAGCAGTGCTTATATAAAGATGGCAGAGTGCCTGAAAGCATTCTTCACCGACCATCTGCCGTGTTACCGGAAAAATTTCCTGCATTGCGGCAGAAAGAGAATGAAACACGTTATTTTTATACACGGATAAACGTGAGCGCTTTTCTGATGGTGTTTTACCCTTGATGACCTTCAGAATGTCTTTTGCATTATATTGAATATGTTGCGTTAGCTGATGCTGTATCGGCATAAGAATTCCTTAGCAATGTCATGATTCGGTCTGCTTCCTGAGCCTGATCTTGGAGCTGATCAAATACGGGAAGGTTACTGTCCCACTCTATTAGTGTTGGTATGAGACGGGAACCGGACTGAACCTGCCGGTACAACTCCCATACTTCAGAGGAAACGGGAGCATTGTGTGAATCGATTTTTAATGGAATATTTTCGTTTTCATCGAGTGTATATCCCGCCAAATGTATTTGTTCGACATAACCTAACGGGAATTGTGCCAAGTAATCTCTGGCGCTACAGCCATGATTAAAACAGGACACTTCAACATTATTTACATCCAGTAATAACCGGCAGCCGGTTTGTTTTGCAATTTGGTTAAGAAATTCCACTTCGGAGTAATCATTTTGTTCAAACTCGATATAAGTTGAAGGGTTCTCAAGTAAAATGGTTCTCTGTAGTACCGACTGAATCTGATCAATGTGCGAACAGACCCGATTCAGAGTCGTTTTGGTATAAGGCAAAGGAAGTAAGTCATTAAAATAATGATCAAAGTGACTGGACCAGGCGAGATGTTCAGAAAAAACGATAGGATCGATTCTGTTGACTAGCTCTGTAACTTTTTGCAAATGATCCAGATTGAGAGGTTGTTCTCCGCCAATAGATAAGCCCACACCATGGATTGTCAGGGGATAATCTTCACGGATTTTATCCAGATAATATTTAGCCGGCCCTCCGGCAGATAAATAATTTTCCGCATGAATTTCGAAAAAACCGACATCGGGACTTTCATCAAGAATGTGTTGATAGTAGCAAGGTTTCAGACTGACGCCGGTGTTGTCCGGGAAATGCAAGGGCACGTCAGTGCCCTTTGAAATGGATGACAGCATGGTGACCACCTGAGATTAAAATGCTTTTAACTGACCATAGCTGGTTGGCGATGTCGGTGATTTCATTTCAACACATTTTCCTTTCGGTACTAATTTCCAACTGTTGCCCTGATAATCTGTTTTTGCGGTGCCCGCACAAGAGGTGCCCGGGCCGGCAGCACAATCATTTTGTCCAGCCATGGCAACGCCATAACATTTTTCTTTTCCGGCTGCCTGTGCAGGCAATGCTGCAGCAGATAAAGCGACCGCAGCGGATAAAGCAAGTGCAATGTTAGATTTAGATACGCTCATATATTTCCTCACTCATATTATTGGTTTGTGCATTTATAAGACGTAACTGACCGAAAAGTTCTTACACTAAAAAATAAAAAAAATTATTCATTGTCATCTGATGTGGGATTTTTAAGGTAACATTTTGATATAAAGCGAATTTCTTTCATTTGATGACCGAATTTACGACATGCAGGACACATACTTATGTGCACGCCCAGTGACATTTGTTCTTTTAAGGAAAGATCTCTGTCCTGCTTTTCCGACAGGAGTTGAGTGGCCTGCTTACAATTCATCATGATTGATCCTCCTGCAAATACCAGTTGTTTTCCAGGCACTCTCTTAACTTTAACCGGGCCCGGTAAAGGGTGACATTAAGCTGATTTACAGATAAATCTTCGTTTTCACAAATTTCATTCGTATCCAGCTCCAGAAATTCTCTCATCATAAAATAACGGCTGTACCGGGCGGGCATGTGGTTTAAACAAACGTCAAAGACACGCCAGAAATGGCTATTCTCGACGCCCAAATCCGGTTGTTCCCAGTGAATGGGTTTTTGTTCTTTGTGCCAGTGGCCTCTTTGATCAAAAAGAAACTCAATTAATTCATCGCCATGTAAGCCATCACCATCTTCAAGCTGACTGGCGGAGGTGAGTCGGTTCTCTTTACGAAGCAGATCGATAAGTTTGTTTTTCAGAATGGAAAATATCCAGGTTTGAACGGCGGCCTTACGCTCAAATTTTTCGATATGCTGATAAGCTGAAATTAATGATTCTTGAACAGCATCTTCTGCCAGTTGTTCATTTCTTACCTGAATTAAAGCAAACTTCATCATTTTCTGTCGTAAAGAATGCATGAAGATTTTATCCTGAAAAATTTCAGCTTGTCCGGAATTAATAGTTTGTTGTGCAGTTGCGGTTGTTGCATTCATGAAGTCTGTCACTTCTGGTTAAATTTAGTATGACTAGAGTTTAGACGAATAACGGGCGGTTTTATTTCACTAAAAAGAAAAAAACCGGGGATAATTCCCGGTTTTTGTTAATGTTCATCTTCAGACCAACGGTCACTATCCGATAAATCCGGAGCTCCGGGTATGGAATTTTCTTCATTGGCCCAGGTTCCGAAATCAATCATTTGACACTTTTTACTGCAAAAGGGCCGGAATGGGCTGTTTTCTGTCCACTCGACGGATGCGCCGCATTGAGGACATTTTACGATGGTTATTTTGGCTTTCATAAAATTGTACATTAGCAGCAGACAGCGAGATCAAAAGTGACATCCTGACTGCATGCCTGATTGGTTTCAAATTCAATAAATTTTATCGCAAAGCGGTTCTTATGCCCAGAAATCATTGGATAGACACCATATTCCAGAGGAATAAGAAGCCGGAGAATATTAGCTTCTTCGGCATCACTTTGAAAAAAACCGGCTTTGGCGGTTTGAGAACGGTAAGTCCCTGTCTCTCTTGTGAGTTTCAGCCAAAGTTTCAGGGCCTTAGATAAGGGTTCCAGCGTTTTTGTCCAGTCAGCGGCATCGGACTGTTTTTGTTTTGCTGGTAAGTTCAGCCAAAAGTGCAGAGCCGGCAGATCAAAACAGCACGATCCTCCGGGGAGGTTAAAACGTTGGCGAATAGATGATAAAAAGCGATCTTCTTTTAATGAAAATCCGAATCGGTCTGAAGACATCAGTAAACTGTGGACATGATCGATTTCACTCAGCAAAGCTACCAGAGTTGACTCATCGACACCATCAACATTTAACCAGCTTCGATATAAAATTCTTTGCTTTTCCATATCTTTGGCAAGTTCATTTTTAAGCTGTATCTGCTCAAATATATCAAGTAAGTCAAACAGAGAACGAAAAAACAACTGGTGTTGATATCCATCAGAAAATTGAGAAGCATGCTCTAACTGGCGCAATAACGCTTCGACTCGAAGGTAAATTCGGGTTTTTTCATTAAGAGGATGTTCAAACTGATGCGTTGTCATTAAGCGAGCCTTAAATTTATTAACCTTTATATTTCACCGATTTTCACTAAAAATTGCGAGGTACTTTTTATGTAATTGTGTGACCTGAGGCAAAAGTTGTTCACAAGTTAAATTATTTTCAATGATATCGTCTGCAATTGCCAGTCTTTGATCTCTGGATGCCTGAGCTGAGAGTATTTTTTCTGCTTGTTTCTGGCTGACCTGATCCCGGCTTACTGTTCTTTCTATTTGTGTGTTTTCGCTGACATCAACGACGAGAATTCGATCGCAAAGAGATTGCCAGTTATTTTCGACAAGTAATGGAATCACAAGTAGACAGTATGGTGAAGTCATATTATTGAGATCGTGAGTGATTTCCCGTTTAATCATCGGGTGCAATAAGTTATTCAGCCATTCTTTTTCGGCCGGGTCTGAAAACACGACTTCTCTTAATTTCTTACGGTTCAGGTTACCGGTTGAATTTAACATTGTTTCGCCGTAGCGGCGGATGATAGCAGACAGACCCTCGGTTCCGGGTTCCACGACTTGTCTGGCTATAATATCAGCATCAATGATTTCAATACCAAAATGTTTATTAAACAGATTCGCTACGGTTGTCTTCCCGCTCGCAATACCACCTGTCAGCCCAATAATTAATGACACGTACTTATCCTAAAATATGAAAAATATACCATTGCATAATGTCATCCTTCCACAACAGGCAGAACCATCCTGCCAGAGCCAGATAAGGGCCAAAAGCAAAAGTCGTGGTTTGTTCTTTATGATGGCGGTTCATCCATAGCTGAATTATACCTAATGTTGAACCAGATACGGATGATAATAATACAATGATCGGTAAGGCTTGCCAGCCGCACCAGACACCTAAAGCCGCTAATAATTTAAAATCTCCGTATCCCATGCCTTCTTTGCCGGTGAAAATTTTAAACAGCCAGTACAGACTCCATAAACAAAGGTAACCTATGATGGCTCCGGTAACGGAATCCTGCAATGAGACCGGTGATACTCCAGTCAGGCTTAGCAATAATCCCAACCACAATAAAGGAAGGGTAATGGAGTCTGGTAGCAGTTTTGTATCTGCATCAATAAATGCGGCAGAAATTAATAAATAAGCAAAAATCAGGCAGAAAATGGTGTACGCAGACGGGCCAAAATGAGAATAAGTCAGATAGCTGATGGCTCCGGATAAAGCCTCAACTAGGGGATAGCGGATACTTATTTTGGTACCACAATATGCGCAATGACCTTTAAGATACAACCAGCTTAAGATAGGAACATTATGAATGGGTTTTATTTTTGTTTTACAGATTGGGCAAAATGATCCCGGTAAGCTGAGATTCATCTTTTTGTCCGGGACGGATATCGGATATTCCGGGAAAGTCTCTGCGAAATCTTCTAGCCAGTTTTGATGCATCATTTGAGGTAAGCGGTAAATGATTACATTTAAAAAACTGCCAATAATAATACCGAAAAGAGTAACAAGTATTAGAAAAAGTGTTGGATATTCGTTTATTGTTTCTGTATTTAACAAATCATATACCTGAATAATGGCTGGTCTTGCTCTGATAAGTATACCTAGAGCCTGTTGATCTTTCGCGCATATTTTTTCGACTTCTTGTCCCCGAAAGTCTAACCGGTTTAAACGACAGCAATATTGTACTAGCCTAACATGTTCATTAAGTTAAAAATGGGCAAATACATTGCGATAACTATGCCTCCGACCAGTGTTCCTATTAATAAAACCACAATAGGTTCTATTATTTTCCCTAAATTATCTACGGTGTCGTTTATTTGGTTTGTGTAGTCATTGGCCAGTTTTTCAAATACCGGACTGAGTGTTCCAGAGCTTTCACCAATATGAACCATTTGTTCAACAATGACCGGAAACCACAGTTGTTTACTCATCGCAAGATTCAGTGGCTGACCGGTTTCCATATCAAAACTGATTTGTTTGAGTACCTGACGGAATTTATCAGTTGATACAGATTTTTGCGCCATGTTCAGACATTCCATGATTGGGATACCGGAGCTATAACAGGTAAAGAGAGTTTGCATTGTCCGCGCAATATCGGCTTTAAATATGATGAGTCCGACGATGGGAAGTTTGAATAATATTCCCTGAACCAAACAGCGGAATGTCGGATGTTTAACATAGCTTAAACGTCCAATTCCAATTAAACAGCTTATGGTTAGTAATCCTAAGAGACCGTAAGTTTGCATCAGATCCGATAAATGAATGAGTGTGTTGGTAAAAGCAGGTAACTGAGCATGCATCGAAGCGTAAATTTTACTGAATTCAGGCACGACGTTGGTTAGCATCAGATAAGTAACAATAATGGACGTCAGGAGTACAAATCCCGGATATATCGATGCTTTGATTATTTTGGCTTTTATATGTTGTTGCTGTTCGATAAGCATTGAGAGTTTTTGCAGGCAATCTGGTAGTTTGCCACTGATTTCGCCGATTTCTATCAGATCTGCATAGGTTCCCTGTAAATATGGGTGACTGGCTTTCATAGCTGAAGATAACGTTGAGCCATTTTGAATGGATTGTTCGATACGAATTAATATTTTTTGTATAGCAACAGGTTGTTGTTGGCCCGTCATCATTTCCAGAGATGAAAGTAAAGGCATATTGGCATTGATGGTGGTTGTCAGTTGCCGGGTGAATATCAGTAATTGCTGTCTGGTTAATCCGGTGTGCTGGATGATGTTAAGAAAGCGAGGGGTTTCTTTAAGCGATATTGCGTAAATATGCTGTTTCTGAAGTTTTATCTGTAGTGCTTCAGGAGTAAAATCAACAGATACCCCTTTCATTTTTTTGCCATGTTTAATTCCTGTCCAGCGAAAATATTTAATGGTTTTATTCATGTTCAAGTACTCTGAGAAGTTCATTGAAACTGGTTTCTCCTTCACTCAGTACGCTTAGCCCGGATTGCCATAAGGTTTGAAATTGCACTTCCTCGGATGAAGGTGTCTGAGATGATTGAAAAAGCGCCGTCTTGTTGTTTGCTGTAAAAGGAAGTAATTCAAAAAGACCTATGCGGCCTTTAAATCCGTTATAGCAATATGAGCAACCGTCCGGGTTTTCTCTGAAAGCCAAACCAGAAGAGAGAGAACTCTGATAATCAAATTCTTCTGGCACCGGTGTGGGGATCTTACAATGTGGACATAACCGTCTTACCAGTCTTTGAGCAATAATTAAATTGGTACAACTTGCTATCAGGTAGTCAGGAATACCGATTTGACGGAGTCTGGAAAGGCTGTCTAGCGATGAGTTGGTATGTAAGGTGGATAGAACTAAGTGACCGGTTTGCGCTGCCCGGAAAGCCATTTCTGCCGTTTCTTTATCTCTTATTTCACCTACCATTATGATATCCGGATCTTGTCTCAGGATTGCTTTCAACACGCTTGAAAAAGTGAGCTGAATGTTTGGGTTCACCTGAACCTGATTGATTCCATGAAGTTGAATTTCAACAGGATCTTCAATGGTTGTTATATTTTTTGCTGATGTATCCAGCTCTGATAATCCAGAGTAGAGAGTATAAGTCTTTCCGCTACCGGTCGGGCCGGTAACCAGAATCAGTCCCTGAGGCTGGTCAAGAGACTGCTTCCAGATTGATCGTTGCCGCGGATTCATTCCCAGTGTCTGATTTTTTAGTGTGTGAATGTTTGAGTTTAGCAGGCGTAATACAATTTTTTCGCCCCAGAGCGTCGGTAGTGTGGAAACTCTTAAATCGACAATGAGATGATCTGAAATTTTTACTTTGAAACGACCATCTTGTGGGTGACGTCTTTCTGCAATATTCAGGTTTGCCAGTACTTTAATTCTTGCTGTGAGGCGGCGGCTCATGGCTTTATCCGGTTTAAACTGAGCAGATAACAGTCCGTCTATTCTCATTCTTATCTGATATTGTTGCTCAAACGGTTCAAAATGGATATCGGAAGCCTGATTTTGATTGGCAAAAAGCAAAACCCGGTACAGGTATTGAGTTACCGGTGCCTGATGTGTTTCCCAGTCGTCATCTGCTATGTCTTCAGTGTCTTCTCCTGGGTCAGAGTTTATTGTGTAGTGGCTAAATGTGTTTTCTGCAATGATATGGTTATTTTTATGGCGTTCGAGTTTTTCTGAGAGTTCTGTCCAGTCAGTGACGACAATGCGGATTCGTTTTCCTGATGCGAATGTAAAATCCTGTTCAAGATTCGGGATTGTCGGATCGGCAACGGCCAGCGTGATGCTTTGTCCGGATTCATCAACCGGAATTGCCGAGTATTTAAACATCAGATCATAATCAGTCCAGAGATGATCGGAAAATTCATGAGATCTAAGGTTGACTCTGGGTAGTGAAAAATATCTGGCTAAAAAGTCTGCCAGAGAACCCGGGTTGATGAGATTTGAATCAGTTAAGGCTTGTACAGCCTTAACTGAGGTGTTTTTTATTTGTTTTATGGTACTTTTATATTGTCCTTCAGATAACATTTTTTCTTGTTTCAGTAGGTCAAGAAGATTTGATGTCATGATCATTCAGAGCCTTTCGTGCACCCTTTTATATCTAGGCCAGTATCTTGCTGGCATTCCCATCCCGTCTTACTTCTTGTGTACTGAACTTTTTTACCCTGAACAGAGCTGTCGGCTCCAAACGTAAACAGTACAGAGCCATTTTCTTTATTCGTTTTGTCCTGAGAGAGCGATAATATCCCAAGAGAATTCAGATTCTTATTCGCGCCAATCTCTTTCAAGTCTGTGGGGAAGGAGCCATTTGTCTGTACTTCGAGCTCAATATTTGTGATTAAAGCACTGGATGTACTCATAGCTACTGCCACTTCAGATTTTTTTGTATGGTTTTTGTAGGCCGGGATAGCGACTGCGGAAAGGATACCGATGATTGCAACCACGACCATTAGTTCGACCAGTGTAAAACCTTGTTGATCTTGACGGCAATTTCTTTTGTTCATGTTTTTCTCCACCTGAGTATTGATGACGGAAAGATAGAGACAATTTTAGTTTCGGAAAATGATGAGGCCGCTTGTTGGGAATGACCTATTGATTTATCCATACTCATTAAACATATTCCTATTACTATTTTTTCGATTCAAATAACAAAAATAGTCATGAGAGGTTCGCTGAATGAGGTTCATAAAAAGGGGAGGGAGCTATAGTGTTTTGAAACGACTTTGCAATAAGGAAACATTGTTCAATTTGATGTGTTGAGATGTTCAGATAATTATTAAATAGAAAAATTTCGGCGCTACCCCCCAGATATTGGTGTTTTTGACCTTCATAAGGGCCTATTGTTTGTGCTTCGGGTGCATTGTTAGTAATATGCGTGCTGCTTATAGCATTTGAATTTCAAAAAAATAAAAACGTATAAAAATAATAACGAATAACAGATAACAATAATCGGAGGAACACAGGTAGTGTCTGATTACATTTCGAACCTTATAGAGCGTGCAAGAAAAGCGCAGGCTCAGATAGAACATTTTACTCAGGAACAAGTTGATGGGATGTGTGAAAGAATTGCCTATCATACATCGACAGACGAATTTGCTCACCGGATTGCCAAATTTGCGGTTGAAGAAACCCAAATGGGGAAAGTAGCAAGTAAATATGCCAAAATGGTGAATAAAGTCAAAGGCGGCTGGTTTGACATGAAAGGTGAAAAATCAGTCGATATCATTGAAGAAGATAAAGCCAAAGGCTTGATTAAAATAGCGAAACCGGTTGGTGTTATTGGTGCAATTATTCCGGTAACTAACTGTGAAGCAACACCTGTACTAAAATCGATGAATGCGATTAAAACAAGAAACGCCATCATTTTAGCTCCACATCCCCGTTCTGTTCAGACAAATAAAATCATTGCCGATCTTATCCGAGAGCTTTTGGTTAAAAATGGGTTTCCGGCTGACCTGGTGATTCACATGGACGAAGTCTCTATGGAAAACACTCAGGGGCTGATGAAACAGTGCGATTTGATTCTTGCTACCGGTGGTGGTGGTCTGGTTTCGGCTGCATACAGTTCCGGTACGCCAGCTTATGGTGTCGGTGCTGGTAACTCATATACCGTTGTTGATGAAACGGCTGATTTGGATGAAGTTGCTGAGAAGATCTATCAGTCAAAAACATTTGACTACGCAACCAGCTGTTCTTCAGAAAATGGTTGCATTGTTTATAAAGAAATTTACCCTGATTTTATTTCTGCAATGGAAAATCACAAAGGTTATCTGCTTAGTTCTGAAGAAAAGCAAAAGTTGCAGGATGCAATGTGGCTCAATGGTACATTGAACCGGGATATCGTAGCCCAACCCGCTTCCAGAATCGCAGAGATTGCCGGTATTGAGCTTCCTGAAGGTAAAGAATTTCTGATGGTTGAAGAAACTGGAATTGGTAAGGATTATCCTTTTTCTGGTGAGAAGTTATCTGTGATAACCACGCTTTATCAATGGAATTCTTTCGATGAAGCGGTTCAGCTTGTTAATGACATTACGAATTATTCTGGTAGTGGTCATTCTTGCGGTATCCATTCAACAAATCAGGAACGTATTCTTCATTTAGGTCGTTCAGTTAAAGTTTCCCGTGTTATGGTTAATCAGCCACAATGTCTGGCTAACTCAGGCTCGTGGACAAACTATATGCCAATTACGCTGACATTGGGATGTGGTACCTGGGGTGGTAACGCAGCCAGCGAGAACGTTAACTGGAAACATCTTCTGAACACTACCTGGATTGCGTCTCCTACGCCAAGTCACCAGCCTTCAGATGAAGACTTATTCAGTGCGGACGTACGTGCCGGGAATTAATTTTTGAGTTGCTATAAGCCAGAATTACATTTGCAGGGACAATCGTATAATGATTAATATTTCAATCAGTGTGAAAGCTTGTTGAGTTTGTTTTTCCGGTGTAATTAGCAAAAAGGGAGCGTTTCGCTCCCTTTTTGTTGGGTAAAATAAAAATGCTATTGCTGAAATCTCATTGAAAGATCCAGTGCTTTAATGTTTTTTGTTAACGCTCCGACAGAAATATAGTCCACGCCGGTAAGGGCATATTCTCTTAGTGTATCGATAGTGACATTGCCGGATGTTTCTAATGCGGCGCGTCCTGCATTAATTTTTACAGCTTTAATCATCATTTCTCTGCTGAAATTATCCAGCATAATAATGTCTGCACCGGCATCAATTGCTTCGGATAATTCAGCTAATGATTCTGTTTCAACTTCAACGGGTTTTCCCGGATTTAATGTTTTGGCAGTCTCGATGGTTTTCCTGATACCTCCACAGGCAATAATATGATTTTCTTTAATCAGATAGGCATCAAAAACCCCGACACGGTGATTGAAACCACCTCCACAGGAAACGGCGTACTTCAACGCGTTTCTAAGTCCCGGGATAGTTTTACGGGTATCCAGTAAACGACAGCCAGTACCTTCCATGGCTTTCACGTAAATTGAGACTAATGTGGCACAACCTGAAAGCGTTTGAATAAAATTCATCGCGTTACGTTCGCCTGTTAATAAAGCCCGGGATGGTCCCCGTAGAGTGCAAAGCTTCTGATTGGGCTCGATAACGTCTCCGTCATTGACATGCCAGTCGATGGTGACTTCATTTCCTAATTGAATGAAAACTTCGTCAGCCCATTGTTTGCCACAAAAAACACCGTGTTCCCGGGTTATCAGTGTGGCAACATTTTGTTGGTCAGATGGAATCAGATTCGCAGTAATATCGGCAGATGTATCCAGAATGCCCCCTAAATCTTCTTTCAGGGCATCAGTGACACTTCTTTTGATATCCAGGGGTAGCTGAGTTTTCAGGTAGTCCAGACGAGTCTGGCTATCGTGTTTCTCTTTCATCACTAATTCAGTATTGGTTAGACAAGTCGCAGATGATACGCTTACCCCTGTATAAATTCAGCCACAAATATCAAAAATTTATAACGGAAAGGTGGAATAAACATGAAGATCAGTAGTGACGGATGGTTCCCGGGGGCAAGGAGAGTTCCCTCATCTTTCTATGATAAACGTCCGGAGACTGATGATATTTCTTTACTGGTGATTCATAATATCAGTTTGCCACCGGGCCGGTTTGGTGGTCCTTATGTTGAGCAATTGTTTACCGGTAAGCTGGATTCTGCCAGCCATCCGTTTTTTGTCCAAATTGCTTCATTGAGGGTGTCTGCTCATTGTTTTATTCGCCGGGATGGCGAGATTGTTCAGTTTGTTTCCTTTGATAACAGGGCATGGCATGCCGGGGTGTCATCGTTTTCGGGAAAGCAAAAGTGCAATGATTTCTCGATTGGAATTGAGTTAGAAGGAACCGACATGGTTACCTATACGGAGGAACAATATCAGTCATTGGCTGAGTTAACGAAAGCGATTCAGGAAAAATACCCGGCAATTAAAAAAAACCGGATAACCGGGCATCAATTCATTGCACCGCTTCGCAAAAGTGACCCCGGTCTGTCTTTTGACTGGAGCCGGTACCGTAAAAGCCTGACAGATAAATAGTCAGCATTATTTAAAGGCTTAAAGTGATTCGTGGTATTCCACTAATATTTGCTCTACCCAGGTGGCGATACGATCGTCGCTTAACTCAAACTGAGAATCTTCATCCAGAGCTAATCCTACGAATTGAGAACCATCGTTAGTAATGGCCTTAGATGAGTCGAATTCATAGCCTTCCGTTGACCAGTAGCCCAGAAACCGGACACCACATTGCGTCAGTTCATCATGCAGCAATCCCATGGCGTCGAGGAACCATTCACCGTAACCTTCCTGATCGCCCAGACCAAAGAGAGCAACAAATTTACCGCTCAGATCCGGCTTACTTAATTCATCCCAGATAGCGGCCCAGTCTTCCTGAATTTCTCCGAAATCCCAGGTCGAAATGCCGAGAATCAGAAAATCGTAGTTCTCCATTAATGACAGAGGGGATTCTTTAACGTTATAGACGTCGACAATGTCTTCACCGATGAGATTGCGGATTTTTTCAGCCGCCATTTCTGTATAGCAGGTTGTTGAACCGTAAAAAAGACCAATTTTCATGCTGAATTGTATTTATTTTATCATGAGGAGAAGTTTACCCTGCGAGCCATCTATCGACAAGGGAATGTCATATACTGTAAATAAAATCAGTATATGACTTCACATTACCTCATGAATGGTATTAACTATAGGAATACGCGCAGAATTCGGAAAAAAACGTGTCAGAAAAAGTATTTGCGGAGCAACGTATTGTTGATGAATTTCTTGATAACCTCTGGTTAGAAAGAGGGTTATCACAAAATACAATGGACTCATACCGTAATGATTTGTATAAGTTGCTGGAATGGATGGAACGGGGGAACTATCGGTTATCGTTTATCAGTCTTTCTGGGTTGCAGGATTACCAGTCCTGGCTGATGGATCAGAATTATAAGCAAACCAGCCGTGCCAGGATGTTGTCTGCGATTCGCCGCTTGTTTCAGTACCTACACCGGCAAAAAATCAGGGCCGATGATCCCAGCGCATTATTGATTACCCCTAAGTTGCCGAAACGATTACCGAAAGATTTAACGGAAGTACAGGTCGATGACTTATTGTCGGCTCCGAATACCGATGACCCCATTGAGCTTCGGGATAAAGCGATGCTGGAACTGCTTTACGCGACCGGGCTGAGGGTTTCTGAATTGGTGACCCTGACAATGGAAAATATGAGTCTGAGACAAGGGCTGGTTCGTGTTGTCGGTAAAGGCGGGAAAGAACGCTTGGTTCCTATGGGTGAAAATGCCATTGAATGGATCGAGCGCTTTTTGAAATCGGGCCGCCCGGCTTTGTTGGGAGAACAGTCATCGGATGTGATTTTTCCCAGTAAACGGGCAAGAATGATGACCCGGCAGACGTTCTGGCACCGAATCAAACATTATTCCGTTGTGGCCGGTATTGATGTGGACCAGTTGTCGCCTCACGTGTTACGCCATGCCTTTGCGACACATTTACTGAACCATGGGGCAGACTTGCGGGTCGTACAGATGTTATTGGGCCACAGTGACTTATCGACAACACAAATTTATACTCATGTAGCGACTGAAAGACTTAAACAGATCCATCATGATCATCATCCAAGAGCATAAAGGTGAACACATGCGTTTGATACGCCAAATAATAGCAATAACCGTCTTTGTTTTTATTAGTAGTCTGACCGCGGCAAACGCGACCGATTTTAATAAACAAGAGCTGACGAAAAAGTTTGCACGATTAGGAGTGACGGTTAGCGACGTCCGACCATCGGACATTGAAGGCCTGGTTGAACTTCAGACCTCGGGTGGTGTGATTTTTTCCAGCCCGAATGGCGATTTTTTCATTGCCGGAAAATTGTATAAAATGAATAAAAACGGTACCTATTATGATGTTATTGCAAAACGTCAGGCGCCATTAGATGCGAAAAAAATCAATGCGCTATCGGATGATATGATCGTCTATAAAGCCAAAAACGAAAAATACGTGGTGACCGTTTTCACGGATATTACCTGCGGATATTGTGTTAAGTTGCATAAGGACATGAAGCTGTATAATGCGCTTGGTATCACGATACGGTATTTGGCATTTCCAAGACAGGGGGCAAAAGGGCCCGTGGCGGATCAAATGGCGGCAATATGGTGCGCGGATGATCCGGCTAAGGCACTAACCGAGGCCAAGGAAGAACGAAAACTGCCTTCTCCAACGGTGAACTTCCCTTCATGTCAGAAAAAAATAGCGCAACAGCATCAGCTTGGCCGTGAACTCGGAGTAACCGGAACGCCGGCGATTTACCTGCCCAATGGCATGATGGTTGGCGGGTATCTCCCTCCGAAGAACCTGTTGGACCGATTAGAGCGCATGTAAATTTCCATTTCGTTAAAGAACCTTTCTGTGAGTGGCTCACCCGTGGGTGAGCCAAATTCTATTATGATAGAGATACAAAAAAGACCTGAACCGGATATTTCCCTTTTGCCGGATAATATTCCAGATATTTTACGCCGGGTTTACGTAAGTCGGGGAATTACTACGACAGAACAGCTTGAGCGTGGCGTTCGTTCGTTGCACAGTTACCAACAGCTGGATGGTATCAGTCTGGCTGTCGAACTGCTGTTTGATGCCATCAGACAGCAAAAACGAATGATTGTGGTTGGGGATTTTGATGCCGATGGGGCAACCAGTTCCGCGCTTTCCGTGCTGGCATTCCGGATGCTGGGCTGTCATAACGTCGATTATCTTGTCCCGAACCGTTTCGAGGACGGTTATGGACTGAGTCCGGATGTGGTCGATCAGGCGCTATCGCTGGGTGCGGAAGTCATTATGACGGTAGATAACGGCGTATCTTCGATTGAAGGGGTGAAGTATGCCAAGGAAAAAGGATTAACGGTCATCGTTACGGACCATCATTTGCCCGGCGATCTGCTGCCGGACGCGGATGCGATGGTCAACCCGAACCTGGATGGCTGTCATTTCCCATCTAAAGCGCTGGCTGGCGTTGGAGTTGCGTTTTATCTGATGATGGCACTATGTGTTCATATGCGTAATTCTGGTTGGTTTTCTGAGAAAAAGATAACCGAGCCCAAATTAATGGAATTGGTTGATCTTGTTGCTCTGGGGACCGTCGCAGACGTCGTGCCTCTGGATAAAAATAATCGGATTCTTGTTCATCAGGGGCTGCAACGAATTCGTTCCGGCTTTGTCCGGCCGGGAATTCAGGCGCTGATTGAAGTGTCCAAAAGAGATCCGAGAAAAATCATTGCAGCGGATTTCGGTTTTGCTTTGGGGCCAAGAATTAATGCGGCCGGTCGTCTTGATGATATGTCATTCGGTGTGGAATTGCTCCTTTGTAACAACATTCATGCTGCTCGTCGGATGGCAACCGAGCTGGATGGGTTGAACCAGACCCGGAAAGAAATTGAAGAAGGCATGAAGCAGGAAGCCATGGCCTTTTGTGAGCGACTGCAGTTTGGTGAGGGGCAGTCACTGCCTCATGGTATCGTTTTATTTCAGCGGGACTGGCATCAGGGAGTCATTGGTATTCTTGCTTCAAGAATCAAAGAGCGTTTCCACCGCCCGGTCATTGCTTTTGCCGATTCCGGAGATGGTATCATTAAGGGGTCATGCCGGTCAGTTCCCGGTTTTCATATGCGTGATGCCCTTGACCTTATTGATACCAAAAATCCAGGCATTATTTTAAAATTTGGTGGGCATGCAATGGCGGCCGGACTATCGATATCTGAAGAACGGTTTGACGAATTTTCCCGCCTTT
Organism: Vibrio salinus; assembly: GCF_021272385.1. Lineage (GTDB taxonomy): Bacteria > Pseudomonadota > Gammaproteobacteria > Enterobacterales > Vibrionaceae > Vibrio > Vibrio salinus. The sequence continues at coordinate 1,100,557 of NZ_JAJSDZ010000005.1, read as the reverse complement.
TTGATGATGTTGCCAGACAATTTCTCGACGATAGCACCTTAAAAGGTAAGATTCTATCCGATGGGGAATTGAAACCTGAAGATTTTTCTCTGCATACCGCAGGCATTCTTCGTCAGGGAGGCCCCTGGGGACAAGGATTTCCGGAACCGGTATTTGATGGAGAATTTAAAGTTTTACATCAGAAACTGGTTGGGGAGAAACACCTGAAATTGATGTTGGAACCCTTATTCAAAGGTCATCCGACGCATCTTATGGTGGATGGTATCGCATTCAATGTGGATATTCGCCGTTGGCCGGATTCCACCGTCAATACGGTGCACTTAGCATACCGGCTTGATATTAATGAGTTTCGTGGTAATCAGTCCGTTCAGCTGATGGTTGAGAATATCACGGCTAAATAGAGAATATAATTTATATCTATTTGAATTATAAGTTTCCATTTATGAAAGAAAAGAAACTAATAAGCTAGTCATATAAATCGATGTTTTATAATCAACTGTTATTAATTTTCTTTCAAATCACCTAATCCCCTCTATTTTAATGGAATTGTTGTTACCAGAATGTGTCTGAAACTGCAATTCCATGATTCAGGTCAATTTTTCTCTGGACAGTTATCTTTGCGTTATGCTATTTTTTGCTCCACTCTTAAATTGGTATTACCAATTGCCTGTTGCAATGATGATAAGAAGAATGAGCTTATGGCCTACCAAAGAATTCGACAGCCTAAATTGTCCGATGTTATTGAACAGGAATTAGAGCGGTTAATTCTGGAAGGGTCTTTGGCCGCAGGGCAGAAGCTTCTTCCTGAACGGGAACTGGCTAAGCAGTTTGACGTTTCTCGTCCATCGGTCAGAGAAGCCATTCAGAGTCTGGAAGCGAAAGGGTTGCTGACTCGTCGTCAGGGTGGAGGAACGTTTGTCAGTGAGCGTTTATGGTCCAGTTTTTCTGATCCTCTGCTAAATTTATTATCAAGTCACCCGGAAACTCAACTGGATGTTCTTGAAGCCAGACATGCTTTAGAAGGAATCTCTGCCTATTTTGCCGCGTTGCGGGGAACGGAAGAAGATTTTGCCCGAATTTATGCGTGTCTGGATCGAATTCATGAAAAGCAACAGAGCAATGATGTAAAAGCAGAATCGGTAGAAGTGGTTGAATTTTTAATCACGCTGGCAGAAGCAGCACATAACATGATTTTACTGCACATTGTCCGTAGTCTGGCGCCACTTCTCGAACAAAATGTTCAACAGAATTTCAAATTATTATACCGCCGCCCTGAAGTGGTGGAGAAAGTAAGTAAGCAAAGAGCTAATGTCGTGGATGCTATCGTTTCAGGCGAGCCGGAGAAAGCACGCGAAATGTCGCATACCCATTTAGCTTTCATTGAAGAAACGTTGCTGGATTTAGACAGAGAGGAAACTCGACGAGAGCGCTCTCTTCGCAGGATTCAGCAGGGTGATGACTAATTAGTTATTACTTGTTTGTTAGATCAAACCAACAAAAGGATAGATCGCCATGTCTGACATGAAGCATGACGTAGATCAACTGGAGACCCAAGAGTGGTTAGAAGCTCTGGAATCAGTTGTACGTGAAGAAGGTGTTGAACGTGCTCAGTATTTACTTGAGCAGGTTTTAGAAAAAGCGACTCTGGATGGTATTGATATGCCGACTGGAGCCACGACAAACTACATTAACACTATCCCGGTGGATAAAGAACCGGCATATCCGGGAGATACCATCCTGGAACGTCGTATTCGCTCTATTATTCGCTGGAATGCCGTCATGATTGTTCTTCGCGCTTCGAAGAAAGATCTTGAACTGGGTGGTCATATGGCATCATTCCAGTCATCTGCTGCATTTTATGAAACCTGTTTTAACCATTTTTTCCGCGCGCCAAATGAAAAAGATGGCGGAGATTTGGTTTATTATCAGGGACACATTTCTCCGGGAATCTATGCTCGTGCTTTCGTCGAAGGACGTTTGACTGAAGACCAGTTAGATCATTTCCGTCAGGAAGTAGATGGTAAGGGGTTGCCATCTTATCCGCATCCGAAGTTATTACCTGAGTTCTGGCAATTCCCGACGGTGTCAATGGGATTGGGACCGATTGCTTCTATTTACCAGGCGCGTTTTCTGAAATACCTGGAAGGTCGTGGTCTGAAAGACACGTCAGCACAACGTGTTTATGCATTTCTTGGCGATGGTGAAATGGATGAACCGGAATCACGTGGGGCTATTTCATTTGCTGCCCGTGAAAAACTGGATAATCTTTGCTTTGTCATTAACTGTAACCTGCAGCGTCTGGATGGACCTGTTATGGGTAACGGGAAAATTATTCAGGAACTTGAAGGTCTCTTCAAAGGTGCCGGATGGAATGTTGTAAAAGTGATCTGGGGAAATAACTGGGATAGCCTGCTGGCGAAAGACACGTCAGGTAAACTGCTTCAGTTAATGAATGAAACCGTGGATGGTGATTACCAGACATTTAAATCAAAAGATGGTGCTTATGTTCGTGAGCATTTCTTCAATAAATACCCGGAAACAGCCGCATTGGTTGCTGACTGGACTGACGAAGAAATCTTTGCTCTTAAACGGGGTGGTCACGATTCTTCTAAACTGTATGCTGCGTTTAAAAATGCTCAGGATACAAAAGGCAAACCAACAGTTATTCTTGCTAAAACGGTAAAAGGCTATGGAATGGGCGATGCTGCTGAAGGTAAGAATATCGCTCACCAGGTGAAGAAAATGGACATGACTCATGTTGAACACTTGCGTGATCGTCTTGCTCTTCAGGATCTGGTATCTGATGAAGATCTTAAATCTCTTCCGTATCTGAAACTGGAAGAAGGATCTGCTGAATATGAGTATCTTCATGCTCACCGTAAAGCGTTGCATGGTTATACTCCGCAGCGGTTACTTAATTCCACTCAGGAATTTGTTACCCCTGAGCTGGATGAGTTTAAACCATTGCTTGAAGCTCAGAAGCGTGAAATCTCTTCAACAATGGCGTTTGTACGTACATTGAATGTACTGCTTAAAAACAAAAATATCGGTAAAAATATTGTGCCAATCGTGGCTGATGAAGCTCGTACCTTTGGTATGGAAGGCTTATTCCGTCAGATTGGTATCTATAATCCTCATGGTCAGACCTATACACCGGAAGATCGTGGTGTTGTCTCTTACTACAAAGAAGATACTTCTGGTCAGGTTCTCCAGGAAGGCATTAATGAGTTAGGTGCTATGTCCTCATGGGTTGCTGCGGCAACATCATACAGTACTAACGACCTGCCAATGATTCCTTTCTATATTTACTATTCTATGTTTGGTTTCCAGCGTGTCGGTGATATGGCATGGATGGCCGGAGACCAACAGGCACGTGGCTTCCTGCTTGGTGCAACCGCAGGACGTACGACACTGAATGGGGAAGGCTTGCAGCACGAAGATGGTCATTCACATATTATGGCCGGTACTGTTCCAAACTGTGTGTCTTATGATCCTACGTTTGCGTATGAAGTCGCTGTGATTGTTCAGGATGGTATCCGTCGTATGTACGGAGACAATGAAAATGTTTATTACTATCTGACTCTGATGAATGAAAACTATGCTATGCCAGCGATGCCGGAAGGGGCAGAAGATGGTATTCGTAAAGGTATTTATAAGCTGGAAACTTATGCTGGTGATAAGGGTAAAGTTCAGCTTATGAGCTCAGGTACGATCATGAATGAAGTTCGTAAAGCGGCTTCTATTCTGAGTGAAGAATATGGTGTTGCTTCAGACGTTTTCTCTGTGACTTCGTTTAATGAACTGGCTCGAGATGGTCAGGCTATCGAACGTGACAATATGTTGCATCCGGAAGCGGAAGAAAAAGTGCCTTACATTGCAACTGTTTTGGGCAATGAACCAGCAATTGCAGCAACGGATTATATGAAGAATTATGCAGAGCAGGTACGCGCCTTTATCCCTGCTGAGTCTTATAAAGTCCTTGGTACTGATGGCTTTGGTCGTTCAGACAGTCGCGATAATCTTCGTCGTCATTTTGAAGTGAATGCCGGATATGTGGTTGTCGCTGCTCTGACTGAGCTGGCAAAACGCGGTGATGTTGAACGTTCTGTTGTCGCTGATGCGATTAAGAAATTCGATATCAACACAGATAAAATGAATCCACTATACGCTTAATGAGGTAGGAAATAGCAATGGCAATCGAAATTAAGGTACCTGACATTGGTGCGGATGAGGTTGAAGTTACTGAGATTCTTGTAAGCGTTGGTGACAAAGTTGAAGAAGAACAGTCTCTGATTACCGTTGAAGGTGATAAAGCTTCTATGGAAGTACCGGCCTCTCAGGCCGGGATTGTAAAAGAAATTAAGGTCACCGAAGGGGACAAAGTCTCTACCGGCTCTTTAATTATGATTTTTGATACCGAAGATGCGGGTGCCTCAGAAGCGGCACCAGCACCGGCTTCAGAAACTCCGGCTGCGGCACCGGCTGCATCCGAGTTGAAAGAAATTCACGTGCCGGATATCGGCGGTGATGAAGTTGAAGTCACTGAAATTATGGTCGCTGTTGGCGATTCAGTAGAAGAAGAGCAGTCATTGCTTACCGTTGAAGGCGATAAAGCCTCAATGGAAGTGCCTGCACCACTTGCTGGTACCGTGAAAGAAATTAAAGTGGCATCAGGTGACAAAGTATCAACTGGCTCTCTTATCATGGTATTTGAAGTCGCTGGTTCTGGTGCGGCTCCGGTTGCAGCTCCTGCAGAAGCAGCTTCAGTGGTGGCACCTGTTGCCGCGACAGCGAAAGAAGTCAATGTACCCGATATCGGTGGTGACGAAGTTGAAGTGACCGAAATCATGGTAGCGGTTGGCGATACCATTGAAGAAGAACAATCACTGATTACCGTCGAAGGCGATAAAGCATCAATGGAAGTACCTGCACCATTCGCAGGTACAGTGAAAGAAATCAAGATTGCAACTGGTGATAAGGTATCAACTGGTTCTCTGATCATGGTCTTTGAAGTTGCGGGTGCAGCACCAGCTTCAGTTGCAGCGCCAGCCGCCGCTCCTGCAGCTTCAGCGAAAGCAGAAGCACCGAAAGCAGCACCAGCCAGCTCAGCGCCGGCATCCAGCGGTGAATTTAAAGAAAATAATGAGTATGCACATGCTTCTCCGGTTGTGCGTCGTCTGGCCCGGGAATTTGGCGTTGATCTGTCAAAACTTAAAGGGACTGGCCGTAAGAGCCGTATCCTGAAAGAAGATGTTCAGAACTACGTAAAAGAAGCGCTGAAACGTCTTGAGTCTGGAGCTGCATCCGGTGGTGATGGCAGTGCACTGGGCTTGCTGCCATGGCCAAAAGTGGACTTTAGTAAATTTGGTGATACAGAAGTTCAGCCTTTGTCCCGTATTAAGAAAATCTCAGGTGCGAACCTGCATCGTAACTGGGTCATGATTCCTCATGTTACTCAGTGGGATAATGCGGACATCACTGAACTGGAAGCGTTCCGTAAAGAGCAAAATGCGATTGAAGCTAAGAAAGACACAGGGGTTAAAATTACACCGCTTGTCTTTATCATGAAAGCGGCTGCAAAAGCACTGGAAGCATTTCCTTCGTTTAACTCTTCATTATCAGAAGATGGCGAAAGTTTAATTCTTAAGAAATACGTCAATATCGGGATTGCAGTTGATACACCAAATGGTTTGGTTGTTCCTGTCTTTAAGGACGTCAACAAGAAAGGGATTTATGAACTTTCTGACGAACTGAAAGCCGTATCGAAGAAAGCCCGTGCCGGTAAATTAACCGCTGCAGACATGCAGGGTGGCTGTTTTACCATTTCCAGCCTTGGCGGAATCGGCGGTACAGCCTTTACACCAATTGTGAATGCGCCTGAAGTCGCGATTCTTGGTGTATCTAAGTCAGAGATGAAACCAGTATGGAATGGAAAAGAGTTCATTCCTCGCCTACAGTTACCACTGTCGTTATCATATGACCACCGTGTCATTGATGGTGCTGAAGGGGCTCGTTTTATTACGTACCTCAATGGTTGCTTAAGCGATATTCGTCGCCTGGTACTGTAATTCTGGGAATATCAGGGCGACATTGAGTCGCCCTGAATGTAGATACAAACCCAATGTAACACTTTGATTAATAATAAAGTTAATTTATTGGTTTTTTTACAGTAGTCGGTTTTTTCTTTTCATTCCATTAACATCTCTGTAAACTGTTTTGGTTTGATTAGTCGCTGAAAAATAAGTCTTCCCGGCTAGCCTGTAAGGAATAATGACTACAAGAGGTCACAATGAGCAAAGAAATCAAAGCCCAGGTTGTAGTGCTTGGTGCCGGTCCTGCTGGTTATTCTGCCGCATTCCGTTGTGCAGATTTAGGTTTAGATACCGTGCTGATTGAAAAATACAGCACATTAGGTGGTGTTTGTCTGAACGTTGGCTGTATTCCTTCAAAAGCCCTGCTTCATGTAGCAAAAGTTATCGAAGAAGCAAAAGCTCTTGCACAACACGGTATTGTGTTTGGTGAGCCTTCAACGGATATTGATAAAATTCGTCTTTGGAAAGAAAAAGTGATTAACCAGTTAACTGGTGGTCTTTCCGGTATGGCTAAAATGCGTAAAGTTACCGTTGTTAACGGTTTTGGTAAATTTACCGGGCCAAATACGATTGAAGTCGATGGCGAAGGAAAGACCATCGTTAATTTTGATAATGCGATTGTTGCCGCCGGTTCACGTCCGATTAAACTTCCGTTTATTCCTCATGAAGATCCCCGTATCTGGGATTCAACAGATGCCCTTAAATTAAAAGAAGTGCCTGAAAAACTGCTCATCATGGGTGGAGGTATCATCGGTCTTGAAATGGGAACGGTTTACCACGCTCTTGGATCAAAAATTGATGTTGTTGAGATGTTTGATCAGGTTATTCCGCCGGCAGATAAAGATATTGTGAAAATCTTTACTAAGCGTATTAAAGATAAATTCAATCTGATGCTGGAAACCAAAGTCACCGCTATTGAAGCAAAAGACGATGGTATCTATGTTTCAATGGAAGGTAAGAAAGCGCCATCGGAAGCAGAACGCTATGATGCAGTTCTGGTTGCCATTGGTCGTGTTCCTAACGGGCTGATGCTGGATGCTGAAAAAGCTGGCCTTAATGTGGATGAGCGTGGCTTTATCGGTGTGGACAAACAAATGCGTACCAATGTTCCTCATATTTATGCGATCGGCGATATTGTCGGACAGCCAATGCTTGCGCATAAAGGGGTACATGAAGGTCATGTGGCCGCAGAAGTGATTGCCGGTAAGAAACATTACTTTGATCCGAAAGTCATTCCTTCTATTGCTTATACCGAACCGGAAGTGGCATGGGTTGGTAAAACAGAGAAAGAAGCAAAAGCGGAAGGTCTTAACTTCGAAGTGGCAACATTCCCATGGGCGGCTTCCGGAAGAGCGATTGCATCGGATTGTTCTGATGGTATGACTAAGCTGATTTTCGATAAAGATACTCACCGGGTCATTGGTGGTGCCATTGTTGGTACCAATGGCGGTGAATTATTAGGTGAAATTGGTTTGGCTATTGAAATGGGCTGTGACGCAGAAGATTTGGCGCTTACTATTCATGCTCACCCAACATTACATGAGTCTGTCGGTCTGGCTGCTGAGGTGTTTGAAGGTTCTATTACTGACCTGCCAAACGCAAAGGCGAAGAAAAAGTAAAAGCCTGACAGCAAAAAAGAAAGTGGCGATGTCGGTATGACTATCGCCATTTTTTATGTCTGACGATTTCCTAATCGATACATTGTTGTATTTCTTGTATCAGCCACTGAACACTGTCCTGGCTGTCATATAACTGATGAGTGAACATACTGAGCGATAACTCCGGCAGATCGGGTGGTAGTTCGAGGATTTTTAAAGGAAGCATTTTTTCCAGTTGCAGTGCGATTCTCAGCGGAACACACATCAGATTTCCGGTGTTTGCCGTCACCAACCCGCCGACGGCAAAGCTTTGTACGATCATGGCGATTTGTCTGGCCTGATGTTGATGATAAAGCCAGCGATCAATCGGATCGGCTCCCGAATTAATCAGGGGTAAATGGACATGAGGGGTTTCAAGAAAGGTTTTAAAACTGAGCTTATCAGGTAAATTCGTATTTTTAGCGGCGATGCCGACATAACGGTCAGTCAGCCAGTGATATCGATGATAATAACGGGGAATGGTCTGTAGGTCGTCAACCCCCAGTATTAAATCGATATGCCCCTGAGCAACCCTCTCTATCTGCATGTTTTCCGAGAGTATTTCGATGGCAATACGGACATTCGGTGCTTTCTCTTCAAACGTCTTTCCCAGTCTGGGTAATGCGTAAAATTCAAAGTAATCAATAGCGCCAATATAGAAAGTCTTGGCATCCAGTCGGGGATCAAATGGCTTCATGCGTTCTAAAGCCATATCGATGGACGTTAATCCTTTGTGGATATCCGGGAGCAACCGTTTTACCAGTGGCGTCGGTTCCATGCCGGTTTTTGTTTTAATAAAGAGTGGATCATTAAAACGGTTTCTTAACTTTGCCAGTACGTGACTGGCTGCGGATTGGCTCATAAACATTTTTTTTGCCGCTTTAGATAGGTGTCTTTCTTTCTCCAAAACGACTAAAAGCCGGAGCTGATTAATGTCAATATCCATAGGTTATCGAAAATTCTCATATTAAAACCAAAATAATGCACTTCAATAATAACCTGATAATAAGTAAAAAGGAGTTAAGTTTTACAGATTGACAAGGAAATGTGATGAGAAAGGTAACGGTTGCTGCGACGCAAATGGCATGTTCATGGGATATAGAAAAGAACATTCAGACTGCTGAGAAACTTGTCAGGCAAGCGACAAAACAAGGTGCCCAAATTATTCTGTTACAAGAGCTCTTTGAAACACCGTACTTTTGTATTGAGATTAGCGAATCCTACCACAAGCTGGCGTCAACACTTGAAAATAACGAAGCATTCGGGCGCTTATCCAGACTGGCTAAAGAGTTGCAGGTTGTGCTGCCGTTCAGTTGGTATGAGAGAGCTGGAAACGTCAGCTTTAATTCGGTTGCCGTTATTGATGCTGATGGCTCTTTGCTCGGTATCTACCGGAAAACACATATACCGGACAGTGATGGTTACCTGGAAAAATACTATTTCAGTCCGGGAGATACCGGTTTTAAAGTCTGGAAAACCCGTTATGCCAATATTGGGGTTGGGATATGTTGGGATCAGTGGTTTCCCGAAGCGGCCCGCAGTATGGCCCTGCAGGGCGCCGAGTTGTTGTTCTATCCGACTGCGATTGGCAGTGAACCCAGTCAGCCTGAGATGGATTCCCAGCCTCACTGGCAGCGGACCATGCAGGGTCATGCAGCGGCAAATCAAATACCGGTCATCGCTTCTAACCGTACCGGAACCGAAACAGCGCAATTCCGGGATCTTTCTCTGACCTTCTTTGGATCTTCTTTTATTACAGATTACACCGGAGAAGTCGTTGAAAAAGCACCGCGGGAGGGCCAGCAAGTTCTGACACATGAGTTTGATCTGGATAACATTGAATTTCAGCGGCGGGCATGGGGGCTGTTCAGGGACAGACGTCCTGAGCATTATGAGCCGTTGTTAACGCTGGATGGAGGCCTGAAAGGTTAATGTTATGAATTCATTACTAATAAGGAGTGCTTTTATTCGTCTTACAGGTATTAAAAGCTCCTTTAAAACGGGAAAAATGGAATGAGCAAAGTCATTGATGGTTTGCCGGTTGAACACGATTTTTACATGCCCGGTGAGCATGCCCCTCAGGAGCAGGTATGGATGGCATGGCCTGTTCGTAGTGATAACTGGCGTAATGGGGCTAAACCGGCTCAGAAAGCATTTGTTGACGTTGCACGGGTGATTGCAGAAGAAACGCAGGTGGTTATGTTGGTTAGTCAGTCTCAGTATAAGAATGCTCGGGAACAATTACCGTCTCATATCCGGGTGATTGAAATGTCATACAATGACTGCTGGATGAGAGATATGGGAGCAACGTGCCTTATTCACCAAACACAGGAGTTGCGTCGGGGGATAAGCTGGAATTTTAATGCCTGGGGAGGGCTTGTTGACGGTCTGTATTTCCCCTGGGATTTGGATGATTTGGTTGCTGAGAAAATGCTGAATCTGATGGGAGACGATATCTATGATATTCCAATGGTTTTGGAAGGGGGCTCCATTCACACTGATGGTGAAGGAACCTTGTTTACCACAGAAGAATGTTTACTCCATCCCAGCCGGAACCCCGACATGTCAAAGCAGGAAATAGAAAACAGGCTTAAGTCAGTCCTGGGGATAAACAAAGTTATCTGGTTGCCTAATGGTCTTTACAATGATGAAACTAATGGTCACGTTGATAATATCATGCATGTTGTGAAACCGGGTGAAGTCATTTTAACCTGTTGTGATGATCCAAATGATCCTCAGTATCGAATCAGTCAGAAGGCGCTGGATGTATTAAGTTCTGAGACTGATGCGAAAGGAAGGACAATCAAAGTTCACAAAATACCGATGCCCGGACCATTGTACATAACAGAAGAGGAAGCTGAGGGCGTTGATAGCAGTGATGGTATGGAACGTCATGCTGGTGAACGTTTAGGGGCGTCGTACTCTAATTTTTTGGTTACCAATAACTTGGTGGTATATCCTCTTTTGGATGAACACTGTGATGAACAAGCGAAAGAAGTACTAGAGTGTGCGTTTCCTGAGCATCAGGTGGTCGGAGTGAAAGCAAGAGAAATATTGCTTGGTGGTGGAAATATACATTGTATTACCCAGCAGATACCGAAAGTGAAAGCAGGATGAGCTTTTCGCTGAAAAAAACCGCTTCACGGGAAGCGGTTTTTACCCAAAAAATTACAGTATGACCAGACGAATAATCACACCAGTTCTTTTTTGTGGTTATAGATACAAAGCATATCAAGATAGCTGTGCACAAGATCTTCGACTACTTTCTGATCATTTGTACGGTTAGCCTGAACAAACAAACCATAGAATAAGCCGATAAATAAGCTGGTAAGTTGCTCAGGATCATAATGTGGATTGACGTCTCCGCGCTCTATCGCGCGATTAAACATATTTTTAATCAGTAGCCGGTTGGTATGGTTACTGGAGATAAAGAGTGGCCAGACTTCTTCACGAGTCGATGCACTCCATTCAAACCACACTTTTAACCAGTGGCAGTCATTAAAGACTAGCCGGTTCATTTCATGAGACAGGCGGTACAGGTTATCTTTGATATAAGCATCGATATCGATGTTATCTGCCAGGAAATTTGAAAATTGATGCACGACGTGAGTCAGTACGTCATCGACCAAATCTTCTCTGGTGGGGAAATAATTAAAAACAGTTGCTACGGAGACTTGCGCTATTTCCGCAATATCTGCGTGACCGCCTCTGCCTATGCCTCTTTTGGCGAAAACTTCAAGCGCGATTTCCATAAGTTGAAGTTTTCTTTTTTGTGGTGACAGCCTTGTTCTAGGGCGTTTTTCAATTGATGCGTCCATATTTAATCCTTGCCAATACGTTGTAAATTAAAAATTATTACTTATTCTATTAATGCTTTTATCGATATAAGTGTAATGGTGCATATGAAATTGGTCAATTATGATTCGAAAAAAATAATCAAATTTTTGTAATTAATTTAATTATGCTATGTATCAGTAATAATTTCGAACCTTATTTGGCAAATGCCCAATAAATCCAGAAGCATTTAACTCTTTTATCACTAATGATACTATACCCGCCCATCAGAACCTGGCGGGCTAGCACTCCTGCATAAAAATTAATCAATGAGTTTGGTATGAAACACACGGTAGAAGTCATGATTTCTGAACAAGATGTTCAGAAAAGAGTAGAAGAGTTAGGGAAAGCCATTACAGAATATTATAAAGGCAGTGATGATCTTGTTCTTGTCGGATTATTGAGAGGATCATTTGTTTTTATGGCTGATTTGGCCAGAGCGATTCATTTGACTCATCAGGTTGATTTCATGACCGCTTCCAGTTATGGAAATTCGATGGAAAGTTCCAGAGACGTTCGTATTCTGAAAGATTTGGATGATGATATTAAGGGTAAGGATGTTCTTTTAGTTGAAGATATCATTGATACCGGTAATACCTTAAATAAAGTGAAAGAGATTCTGTCTCTGCGCGAGCCTAAATCCGTTGAAATTTGCACTTTGCTTGATAAACCATCCCGGCGTGAAGTTGATGTTGACGTTAAATGGATTGGTTTTCAGATCCCGGATGAGTTTGTCGTTGGTGTCGGGATTGATTATGCACAGAAATACCGCCATCTCCCTTTCATTGGAAAGGTTGTCCCTGAAGAGTAAATATTCTTGTGTTTGATGAGTGGAATACAGACTCCCCTGATTTCAACTTTCTGAAGTCAGGGGATTTTTCTTTAACGGCGGCAGAGCAATTTATGTTCTTTGTTCAGAATTTTTTCCATTGAGCTATGGTAGTTTTCTTCTACTGATTCCGGTGAGTCACTTCTGACCCCCAGATACTCAAGACGTCCGTCATCGATACCATAGACAATGCCGTGTACTTCAATTTTCTGACCCCGTTGCCATGCATTTTGCAGAATGGTGGAATTACCCAGGTTATAGACCTGCTCAGCGACATTGATTTCAACCAGTTTGTCTGCTCGGCTTTCGTCCGGCATACTGTCTAAGTAAGCCCGGTGTTTAAAATAAATATCTTTAATATGCAGTAACCAGTTGTTAATTAAACCTAAATGGTGGTTTTCCATGCACGCATTCACTCCCCCACAGTCATAATGACCACACACGATAATGTGTTTTACTTTTAAAACATCCACTGCGTACTGGACAACTGAAAGACAGTTTAAATCGGTATGCACGACTAAGTTAGCTACGTTACGGTGAACAAATAATTCGCCTGAATGTAAGTCAGTTAATCGTTCTGCTGGCACCCGGCTATCGGAACAACCAATCCATAAAAATTCCGGACTTTGCCCTTTAGATAGTTGGGTAAAATATTCAGGGTGCTCATCTTTAATCGATTGAGACCACTTTGCGTTGTTTTCAAATAGTTGTTTTAGTTCCGGCATTTTATCATTCCCTTAAATGCTATTTTTCGCATTATTATTTTATTTTCCGGTACAATCTAAATATTGTCATAGTATTATTAGACTGTTTTACTGTGTTCAAAGTCACTATACACAAACTTTCCATATGGTTCTTGTTTAAAATGAGATTTACATCACTCATTAAGTCTGCATTTTTCAGTCATTGAAACAATTTTTAAGGAAAGAAAGCAAAATCATTGTAAATTAGATTTTGCTAAATTTTTTATGTTTTTTAGTATATTGATTTTATTAGACATTTTATAAAAAATGAAAAATAACGTTATAGATTGTATTTGCTACTTTTAATATCGGAATTTATGTTTTAATGGTTGGAAAATAATCAACTTATTAAATTTAAAAGAAAAATAAGGTATGAGATAAATAGAATGAATGCACTGGAAATCCATAGTTTACGGAAAACTTACTCTGGTGGTTTTGAAGCACTGAAAGGGGTTGACTTAACCGTTAAGGAAGGCGATTTTTTTGCTTTACTGGGCCCTAATGGGGCAGGCAAATCAACAATTATAGGAATTATTTCTTCACTGGTGAATAAAACATCTGGTGAGGTATCGGTTTTTGGCTGCGATATTGATAAAGAACTTGAACAGGCAAAGCAGTTTTTAGGTTTGGTTCCACAAGAGTTTAATTTTAACCAGTTTGAGACCGTTGAACAAATAGTGATTCAACAGGCTGGCTTTTATGGCGTATCCCGGGTTGCAGCAAAAGAACGGGCAAAGAAGTATCTCACACAATTAAATCTATGGGATAAAAGAAAAGAAAGGTCCCGTAATTTATCCGGGGGGATGAAGCGTCGTCTGATGATTGCCAGAGCTTTGATGCATGAGCCAAAGCTTCTTATTTTGGATGAACCGACCGCGGGGGTGGATATTGAACTGAGACGATCGATGTGGGATTTTCTGGAAGAGATTAACCGACAGGGAGTCACGATTATTTTGACAACACATTATCTGGAAGAAGCCGAAATGTTATGTCGGAATATCGGTATTATCAATAAAGGTGAATTGATTGAAAATACAACGATGAAGGGATTACTGGCGAAGCTGAAAGTGGAAACCTTTATTCTTGATTTGGATAGTATGGATAACATCCCTGAACTGACAGGAGTTTCCAGACAAGTCATGATTGATGGTTCACTGGAAATTGAAGTTGAGAAAAGTCAGGGCCTTAACCATATTTTCGCTCAGTTAAGCGAACATGAAATCAGTGTTTTATCGATGAGAAACAAAGCCAATCGTTTGGAAGAGCTGTTTGTCAGTATTGTTCGTGATAGTAAGTGAGGATGAACATGTACCGTTTATATTGGACTGCATTTATTAGTTTATTGCGAAAAGAAGTAACACGTTTTGGCCGGATTTGGGTTCAGACTCTGGTTCCTCCTGCGATTACAATGACTTTGTATTTTATTATTTTTGGTAATTTGATTGGTTCCAGAATCGGACACATGAATGGTTTTACTTATATGGAATATATTGTGCCTGGTTTAATTATGATGTCGGTCATTACCAATTCCTACTCGAATGTTGCTTCCTCCTTTTTCAGCTCCAAGATGCAGAAGAACATTGAGGAACTGCTGGTCGCACCGGTGCCGAATTATGTCATCATTGGCGGTTATGTGATGGGGGGCGTGGCAAGAGGATTGTGTGTTGGTGCAATGGTCACCGGCGTTTCTCTTTTCTTTGTTCCGCTGCAGATAGAGCACTGGGCTGTGATTGTTTCCAGTGTTTTTCTGACCTCTGTTGTGTTTGCGCTTGGGGGATTTATCAACGCTGTCTACGCGAAAACTTTTGATGATATATCCATCGTTCCTACGTTTGTATTGACGCCTTTGACGTACCTTGGCGGTGTATTTTATTCGCTGTCACTATTACCGGAGTTCTGGCAGGGGGTTTCAAAAATCAACCCGATAGTCTATATGGTCAATGCTTTCCGTTACGGCTTTTTGGGGGTATCAGATGTTGATATTCACACGTCATTTTCGGTGCTGATTTTGTTCGTTATTTTGCTGTTTTCACTGGCGCTGTATTTAGTTAAAAAAGGCGTGGGTCTGAGAAGTTAAAAAGTGCCCCTCGAAGAGGGGCACGGAATGTTAGCTGTTGGTATCGGATTCTGGCTGTTCTTCTTGTGCCGAAGTTTCAGTTGCGTCTTTATCGGTGCTGAGTTCAATCACCAGATTGTCTATCAGACGGACATGTCCTAAAAATGCAGCCATCAGAATAACAATATGTTTGGTTTCTTCTGTTGCTGGTTTAAGTGTCACGGCATCACAAATATGAATTTGGTCTGTTTGAAGATCCGCAGCTCTTAATTGATCACTGGCATCCTCAATAATTGATTCAAAATCGTTTCTGCCACCACGGATCGCACTGCTCATCCAACGCATTGTTCGGGCCAGGACCGGTGCACGTTGCCTTTCGTCAAGAGTCAGAAGACTGTTACGGGAGCTCATTGCCAGTCCGTCAAGTTCACGAACGGTAGGGACACCTATGATATCGGTATCGATAGCAAGATCGGCTACCATCTGGCGAACTAAAGCTAATTGTTGATAGTCTTTTTCGCCAAAGCATGCTAAATCAGGTTTAACAATGTTTAATAGCTTCGTTACGACGGTAGACACTCCCCGGAAATGTCCCGGGCGAGAAGCCCCTTCTAACATAGATGAAATTCCGGGTACTTCAACAAACGTTTGTTGATCCATTCCATTTGGATACATGATCTCTGGTGTCGGAGTGAATACCAGATCAACTCCTCTTTCTGTCAGTTTCGCAAGATCATCATCCACTGTTCGTGGGTAATTGTTCAGGTCATCGCTGCGATCAAATTGCAGAGGATTAACAAAAATACTAACAACAACTGCATCTGCTAGTTCCTGAGCTTTTTTGACCAGTGCAAGATGTCCTTCGTGCAAGTTGCCCATAGTCGGAACAAATCCAATGGTTTTCCCATCCTGCTTATACTTTGATATCTGCTCTCTGAGAGCGGATATATCAGCAAAAGTTTGCATGAAATACTCCTTTAAGCAATAGTATGCTTTTCATCCGGGAAAAGGCCGTTTTTTACATCATCCATATATTTTGCAACGGCACTTTTAATATCGCCGGTCTCGGCGAGGAAGTTTTTAGAAAACTTCGGCATATAATTGGCAGAAATGCCAAGCATATCATGCATGACAAGGATTTGACCATCAGTATCGGAACCTGCTCCAATGCCAATAACAGGAATATCCAATGCTTTTGTTATGCGTTTAGCCAGTTCTGCCGGAATACATTCAAGGACCAGAGCCTGAGCTCCGGCACCCTGAAGGGCTAAAGCATCGCTAAGAATTTCTTCTGCTTTTTCATCTTCTTTACCCTGTATTTTGTAGCCGCCGAAAATGTTAACTGACTGAGGTGTCAGCCCCATGTGAGCACAGACAGGGACGGCACGTTCTGTCAGCATTTTGACGGTATCAACTAACCAGCGACCACCTTCAATCTTGACCATATTGGCACCGGCACGCATTAGTACAGCGGCATTCTCACAGGCTTTTTCCGGTGTGTTGAGCGTCATGAATGGCATGTCGGCCATCAGAAGGCAGTTTGGGCTTCCAGCGCGTACACAACGGGTATGATAAGCAATATCTTCCAGTGTGACCGGAAGAGTATCGGAGTGACCCTGGAGTACCATACCTAATGAATCACCAACCAGAAGCACCGGCATTTCTTCATTTTCGAATATTTGTGCAAAACTTGCATCATATGCTGTTGAAGTCGGAAATTTATGCCCTGCTTTTTTCCATTTCATCAGGTCACTGATTGTTATTTTTTTCATTCTTGTTCCTTTACCGGCTTTGCTGTTGTCTGCCAGATTCTTAGCCCGTTTCGATCGACTTTTTCTAATAATTCGGATAATTCTGTTCCATCCGGGAAAATAAAATCGGGCTCAACTTCTGCAAGCGGATACAATACAAATTCTCTTTCTTTCATTCCATAATGAGGAATGGTTAATCTTTCGGAGGTGATGGTTTCATCACCAAACGTTAAAATATCCAGATCCAGAGTTCTTGGTCCCCATCGTTCTTCTTTTCTGACTCTGCCTTGTTCTGACTCTATCTTCTGGGTAAAGTTTAGCAGCTCCAGCGGAGTCAGGTTCGTCTCCATTTTGGCAACCGCGTTAATATAATCAGGTTGGTCTTTTGGCCCCATCGGTGTACTGGTATAAAGTTTTGATGCGCTAATCAATCTCGATTGCGGAATGGTGTTTAGCGCATCAATGGCTTTTCTGGCCTGATTGACAGGATCAGACAGATTGCTGCCTATCGCGATGTATGCGGTAGTCATGGTATTTTACTCTTGAGTTTGTGGCTTTCCTGAGGCTGTTTTTTTCTTCCGGTAGCGACGTTTTTTCCCCTGTGGTGCACTGTTTCCTAAATCATTGACCATTGCCTGTCGCATATTTCTTCCGGCTGATATAAATGTTGTCCACCAGTTTGCCAGTTCTTCAACGTCACCGCCTTCAATCAGACCTCTCATTTCTAAAAAGTCATAGCCAGCCCTGAATTTATTGATATCAAGCAGTCTGAATGCCCGTTTACCGTTTCGTCTCGGGAATCTTAGCTGTAGCTGCCAGATTTCCCGGATTGTGGCGGTATGACGTCGTGGAATGGCAATGGTTTTGACCACTCTGTCGATTAAAATATTGCCGGCTTCCATAACACTGTCGTAATAGCTAAGATTTTTCTCTTCCATTAGCGTTTCTGCAAGGGATAGCATTGGATACCAGAAAATTGCTGCAAACATGAACGCCGGATTAACCCGTTTTCCTTCTTCTATTCGTAAATCGGTTGAATCAAATGCCATATCTAACATTTTTTCCGCTTTAGATGAATAGTCAGGAGTAAAGTGATCCGCAATCACTGGGAAAAGTTGCTGAAATAATCCATATTGTCTCATCAGATGATACGTTTCCAGAGCATGTCCAGTCTGAAGCATTTTCAGGGATTCTTCATACAGGCGAGCTGCCGGAATATCTCTTAGCAGTGGCGCGAGCCGTTCAATTGGTTCTGCTGTATCTTCTTCGATATCAAAGTCAAGTTTGACTGCGAAGCGTATCGCTCTCAACATTCTGACCGGATCTTCACGATATCGAGTCTCTGGATCACCGATTAAACGAATCAGCCGATCTTCCAGATCCTCTATGCCATTCGCATAGTCATGAATACTGTAGTTGGAAATGTTGTAGTACATGGCATTGATAGTGAAATCTCTTCGTTCTGCATCTTCATCTATGCTGCCGTATACATTATCGCGAAGAATAATACCGGATTCTGCGTGTGAGGCCGTGGGAGTATTTTGTTCCTGATGGTGACCACGAAATGTTGCGACTTCGATAATCTCACGTCCAAACATGACATGAGCGAGTCTGAAACGTCTGCCAATTAACCGGCAATTTCGGAATAATTTCCGAACTTCTTCAGGCGTAGCACTTGTTGCAACATCAAAATCTTTGGGGATTTCATTCAGCAGTAAATCCCGGACTCCGCCACCAACTAAAAATGCATCATAGCCAGCACCATGGAGGCGGTAGAGGACTTTAAGTGCATTTTCACTAATTTGTTTTCGTGAAATATTATGTTCCTGGCGAGTGATCACATTGAGTGATAACTCTGGATATACGCGTTGTGAAAGCGTCATCTGTTCATCTTTATTCATGGGCATCAGACAAGAATAGATTTATAGCTATCTCGTTTTTAATGGACAGTATAGTCATGTGTGTGGACCAATTGCGGCTAATAATAGCCTACACAAAGGCATTTGAGAATCTTGGCGTGACTTTCAATGTACCCGGTAATTGAGAAAGTTGCCAATTTTTTACTCCCCAGGCAATGATTTCGTCTACCGGGGCTGTTTTTATGTCTTCCATTATTTCAAATCCCAGAAAGATCATGGCGTCGAGTAATGCGGGTTTAGGATGAGTGATATCAATGGCAGGAGCATGATTTTGCTTAGATAATTTATTCCCGTGATTATCAAGGGCCAGAGGCAGATGAACGTAGCTGACCGGAGATTGGCCTAAAATTTTATAAAGTGAAATTTGTCGGCCTGTGGGTTCAATTAAATCGGCGCCACGGACAATTTCAGTGATGCCCTGGTCAATATCATCAAGGACAACGGCAAGATTGTAGGCAAACAGCCCATCTCTTCTTTTTATAATGAAATCTTCATTTGCCAATTTAGTCGGTATGGTCAGCTGGCCGTGTTTTCTGTCGGTAAACGAAATCACAGGCTCAGACATTTTAAGACGAACCGCTCTCTGACCATTATTTTCCAGTTTTTTATTACGGCAGGTTCCCGGATAATAACCTCCGGCATTTTTAATCGCTTTACGTGTGCATTCGCAATAGTAAGCGGTCCCTTCCTTTAACCAGTGATCAATCTGGGTCTGATAAGCTTCGGTGCGCTGGCTTTGATACACAACACTTTTGTCCCAGTGAAGTCCGTAAGCTTCGAGTGTTTTCAGAATTAAGGATGCCGCGCCAGGAATTTCCCGGGGAGGATCGATATCTTCAATACGAACTAACCAGATACCGTGACAGGACTTTGCCTGAAAGTAACTGCCTAAAGCAGCAATAAGTGAGCCAAAATGAAGGGGGCCGGATGGAGATGGTGCGAATCGACCGACGTAGTGCATGTCTGTAGTTCTCTGATATCTGTACAAAAAGGGAGCTAGTGCTCCCTTTTTTAATTTGACCTGGATTAACCCTGCATCTGTTTTTCTTTAATTTCTGCAAGTGTTTTACAGTCAATACACAAATCTGCGGTTGGTCGGGCTTCTAACCGGCGAATACCAATTTCAACCCCACAAGATTCACAAAATCCAAACTCATCTTCTTTAATTTTGTTCAGAGTTTTTTCTATTTTTTTAATCAGACGACGTTCTCTGTCCCGATTTCGCAGCTCCAGACTAAACTCTTCTTCCTGAGATGCCCGGTCTACCGGATCAGGAAAGTTTGCTGCTTCATCTTGCATATGATGTACTGTACGACTTACTTCTTCCCTAAGTTGGTCACGCCAAGCTTCTAAAATTTTTGTAAAATGAGCCAGTTGTTCCGGAGACATATATTCTTCACCCGGTTTTTCCTGATAAGGCTCAACACCTGCGATGGCTAGGATGCCTAGCGCTTTCTTTTTGGATTCTGATTCTGACATACAGCATCTCCTACTAACACCTAGTCAACTGCTAGAGCAGCGGTTTAAGGCGGCTATCTATAGCAAAAAGAAGAGAGTGTGGCAAACACTCATTAACAAAAATGATACTAATATGTTGCCAGTATCAATTTTTTGTTACTCACCAATCCAGTTTATGGGATATTTCAAGGTCATCCCATTCGGAGTTATTTCTGCTTTGTAGCATAAAATCTCTACGCCGGATTGTTGGGCTTCTTTTAATAATTGTGAATACTTCGCGTCTATATGGAGTGCGGGAGATACTTTTTCAATCCCTGAATGTAATACAGTGAACAAAAGTACTGCTCTGCTTCCATTTCTTACTTCTTGTATTAACTCCCGAAGATGTTTTTGCCCTCGGGTTGTTACCGCATCCGGGAAATACCCTTGTCCCTTAAGTGTATTTCCTTTTTGAATTTTTTCGCTGGCAGATTCATCAAGCAATGTCACACTTTTGACTTCTACGTAGCATGGAGGCTTCATACAAGAGTCCAGTAAGATATCAATCCGACTGTTCTCTTGTCCATAACGGACTTCAGTTTTTATGTTGTCATACCCTTGTAGTTCACTGATTACACCCTCTTTGATGGCCTCTATAGCGAGCTGGTTAGCTCTTATCGTATTGATACAAATAAGATGTCCTGCCGGTGTTTCAACCAGCTCCCAGCTATTCGGGTATTTGCGGTTGGGATTATCAGATGTTGAGAACCAGATTGTTGAGTCCGGTATGGCACAACCATTCATTGCTCCTGTATTGGCACAATGAATGGTTCGGTGTTCCTTTGTCGGTAACAGAATATCGGCAAGAAAGCGTTTGTATCTCTTTATTAATTTTGCGGATTCTAATGGGGGATCAAACTGCATACGAATTGTTTTTTAGGTAAACTAATCAGAATATTTAAGCACAGGGTTGTTCTTTTGTCACAATTACCTATCGTTTCTGTTATTCCTCAGTTACTTCAACACATTTCTGACGGCTGTACTCAGATTATTTTAAAAGCCGCTCCGGGGGCGGGTAAATCGACGTATTTCCCGTTGACTCTATTAAAAGAGGAGAGTGTCAGTGGTCGGATTCTGTTACTGGAACCGAGGCGGTTAGCTGTCCGGAATATTGCGCATTATATTGCCGGACAACTGGGCGAGAAGGTCGGACAATCCGTTGGCTACCGGATCCGGGGAGAAACCTGTGTCAGCGATGATACCCGGTTAGAGATTGTCACCGAAGGGATTCTGACCAGAATGATTCAGTCGGATCCCGAACTTGACGGGATTAGTATGATTCTATTTGATGAATTCCACGAACGATCATTGCATGCCGATACCAGTCTGGCGTTTGCGCTTGAAGTTCAGGGATCATTGAGAGATGACCTGCAACTGGTTGTGATGTCAGCCACTCTTGATGAAACCAGCCTGACCGAGTTATTGCCACAGGCTATGTATGTGGAATCAGAAGGTCGCTCATTTCCTGTTGAATGCCATTATGCACCGGCCAGAATCAATGAGCGATTTGAGTCGGTGGTTGTCCGGCAGATTCTGAAATCGGTTAAGGAGGAGACTGGCTCCATTTTGGTTTTTTTACCCGGTATCTCAGTGATCAAGCGCGTTGCCGGATTGATGGTGGATCTGGATGAGAATACCGATGTGTTCCTTTTGCACGGGCAGCTTGACTTTCGTATACAACAACAGGCGTTGGTGCCATCTGAGCCCGGACGAAGGAAAATTGTATTAACGACCAATATTGCGGAAACGTCGCTTACTATTGAGGGTGTCCGGATTGTGATTGATGCCGGTTTAGAAAAAATTCCGGTATTCGATGTGAAAACAGGGATTACCCGACTGGAGCAACAGCGAATTTCCCGGTCATCGGCTGTGCAGAGAGCTGGCCGTGCCGGTCGCCTTGAACCGGGAGTCTGTATTCGTCTGTACAGTGAATCCCAATATGATCAGTTACAGGCTGTTCCTGAGCCGGAAATAAAACGCAGTGATTTAACCAGTCTGGCTTTTGAGCTTGCGCAGTGGGGTGTTCGGAATCCGGAAGAGTTACAATGGCTGGATATCCCTCCTCATCGCTCGATAATTCAGGCTTATGAACTTTTGATGACTTTAGGGTTGGTCGATGAGCGGTTTCAGATAACCGGCCGTGGCCGGCGGGCATATTCATTAGGGACAGAGCCTCGTCTTGCTGCCATGTTTACCTATGCTCAGGATTTTGACGATGACTGGGTCAGCAGTGCCTGTGCGGCGGTAAGTCTGGTTGAAGAGCCGGTACGAAATGAGTGTAATTTGCTATCCAGTCTGCATTCATGGAAATCCGGATATCACACAAAAAGATCATTATTAAATAAAAGGGCCCGGCACTTTTCCCGTTTAACCGGGCGGTCTTTTTTATTAGATCAGGTTGATGAAGATAAAGTTGCCAGTCTTTTAGCCATTGCGTATCCGGATCGTGTTGGTTTTGTCAGAGATAAGCCAACACAGTACGTTTTATCAAATGGACATGGGGCGGAGATTAACGCTGAGGATATTTTTTCCCGGTATATTGTGGTTCCTCTTTTGACCCGGCATCATTCAATGGATAGCCGGGTTGATTTAGCGGTGAATTTGAATATTAAGTATCTGATGGAACATTTGTCGTTTCTGGTTGATAACGTGGAGTGGGTTGACTGGGATGACCGGCAGGGAAAGTTGGTTGCTGAACAGCGGGTTTGTTTGGGACAGTTAATTCTGGACAGAAAACCACTACCGACACCTGATAAACAAAAAATGACAGAAGCTTTGCTCAATTATGTCCGTCGGACGGGATTAAGTATTTTAAACTGGAGCAACAATGACAGGATGTTTATCGAAAGAGTTCTTTGTGCCAGTCTTTGGTTGCCGGATTTTAGCTGGCCAGCAATGGATGATACCTCTCTTATGGAGCGTTTAGATGAGTGGCTGGTCCCGTTTATGGCAGGTATTACTTCATTAAAGAAACTGAAGACGCTTTCTTTGGCAGAAGCTTTGAAGAGTTATGTCGGATGGGAGTTGTGTCAGATTCTTGATAAAGAATTGCCAACGTTATATGAGTTACCTACAGGGAGTCGAAAACCGATACAATATCTGAAAAATCATGAGCCTGTGTTATCGGTCAGAATTCAGGAAGTGTTTGGGATGGCGCATTCACCTTTGATTGCGATGGGAACGAAAGCATTGGTCTTTGAGTTACTTTCTCCTGCGCAAAGACCAATTCAGATTACCCAGGATCTTCAGGCTTTCTGGCAGGGATCTTATAAAGAAGTTCAGAAAGAAATGAAAGGCCGCTATCCGAAGCATCCATGGCCGGATGATCCGGAAAATCATATAGCGACAACAAAAACGAAACGACAGTTAAATTCATGACAAATAATAAAGTACCGAAAAAATCACCGAGAAAGCGAACCTCACCCAAAAAAACAACGAAGCCTTCAGTCAGTGTATGGAAAAAATTATGGCAAATTGGGTGGAAAGTTGGTGTCACCTGTTTGACGTTAATTATTGCTTATGGTTTTTATTTAAATCATGAAGTAAAGCAGCGTTTTGATGGTCAGCTGTTTGAACTTCCGACAGTTGTATATGCCAGAATATTAATGTTATCTCCCGGAGATAACTTGTCTGTTGACGAAATAAGACACGAACTGGATGTTCTGAATTATCGTAAAGTTTCTCATCCGAAATTTGAAGGTGAGTATTCTGCATCTTCAACCAAAATTGAGTTGATAAGGCGTCCGTTTGAGTTTTCAGACGGACCTGAGCCTTCTCGTCATGTCATGCTTTATTTTAAAGGGGATGAATTAACCAGAATTCGCTCTTTGGAGAAAAATGCGGATCTGGGTTTTTTGCGTTTGGACCCGAAAATGTTGGGTATGCTCGAGAAAAATACCTCAGAGACCCGCTTATTTTTACGCCGGGAGCAATTCCCGGAAGCTATGATTGATGCTCTTCTGGCAACGGAAGACCGGAATTTTTATCATCATGATGGCGTCTCTTTACTGGCCATTGCCCGTGCTATGGTTGTTAATATTAAAGCAGGCCGGACTGTTCAGGGTGGAAGTACACTCACTCAGCAATTGGCGAAAAATATTTTCCTGAGTAATAAACGAACTATCTGGCGTAAGCTTCAGGAAGCTTACATGGCTTTGATTATTGATCACAAATACAGTAAAGACCGGATATTAGAAGCGTATCTGAACGAGGTATATCTCGGACAAAATGGTGCCGAAGCAGTTCATGGTTTCGGACTGGCCTCCCGTCTCTACTTTGGGCAGCCCCTTCAGGAGCTTCGGATTGATCAGTTAGCACTGTTAGTTGGCATGGTAAAAGGTCCATCGTATTACAATCCGACCCGTTATCCTGAAAGAGCCAAAATCCGACGTGATCTGGTTTTAAAAATTATGCTTCAGCAGGATATTCTGACGGCAAGACAATATGCGCAGGCGGTTGAACGACCTATGGATGTTCAGAAGCATCCTCATATCGCCCGACGGCAACCTGCTTATTTCCAACAACTGGCGAATGAATTAAAAGAAAAAGTCGGGGATAAATTTAAATCTGATGTCGGATTAAAAGTGTTTTCTACTTTAGATCCGGTTTCACAGAGTGAGCTGGAAAATGCCGTTGCAAAAACATTACCTAAGATTGGTAACTCTAAATTGCAGGCCGCTTCCATTGCTGTTGACCGGAATACGGGGGAAATTCGGGCCATGGTTGGTGGCAGAAATGCCCGGTTTGATGGTTTTAACCGGGTTCTGAATGCCAGCAGACAGATTGGTTCTCTTGCCAAACCTTCGGTTTATTTAACGGCTTTGTCTCATCCTGATACCTATAACCTGGCAACCACTCTCAGTGATAAACCTATTGCGCTAAAATCCAATAAAGGTGAGATTTGGGAGCCACAAAATTTTGACCGTCAGTTCCGCGGTGACATCCCGTTGTATATGGGGCTGGCAAAATCTATCAATGTTCCGACAGTTAAACTGGGTATGTCTCTGGGGATCAGACAGGTTAGTCAGACATTGATTGATCTTGGTATTAATCGTCAGGAATTGCGACCTGTGCCATCGATGTTTTTAGGTGCTTTCTCTCTGACACCGATTCAGGTTGCTCAGATGTTTCAGACGATTACTAATTCTGGTCGGCAGGCAAAACTTTCAGCACTCCGTTCAGTGATTGATCTGGATGGTAATGTGTTGTATCAGTCTGTGCCCAAAAGCTTTCAGGCAGTTTCACAACAGGCCGCCTGGCTCACGACTTATGCTATGAAACGAGGAGTAATGGAAGGTACCGGCCGTTATCTCAACCGGCGGTTTGGTTGGGCCGCTCTTGCCGGTAAAACCGGAACCAGTAATGATACCAGAGACAGCTGGTTTGTTGGTGTGGATGGAAGAGAGGTAACAACGACGTGGGTTGGCCGGGATGACGATAGATCAACCGGTCTGACAGGTGCATCGGGAGCATTACGGGTATATGCGGATTATTTATCCCGCCGGAGGCCGGAAAAGTTATCATTGCCCTGGCCAAAAGGAATCAAAATGGTGGGATTTGATAAAGAACGGTCCGGAGGTCTGACTCTGGATTGCTCTAGTCAGGATTTGGTTTTACCTGTTTGGGATCCGGATGGTAAATGGGAACAAAAATGCAAAGCCCAGGGCAAGTCTTTTCATTGGATTAAACGCTTGTTTACCTGGTAAGGGAATTGGTAGGGTACTTGTTCCGGGCTACTCCGTAATTATCTGAATTATTTCTTTTTCTTTTGGGGCGTTTTTATCGGAAGTTGACGCATGCATCAAAGAGGGCAGATTTTCATTTTAATGTAAGTTTGCTATCCTTTGATCAATGTTTGATCATCAACAGGAAGATGACATTGTGTCTTTTTTCGTGTTGATGCATCAAGTTTCCAAGGATGTTCACCTATATTTAAAACAATAAGGTTGAACCGCAATGAGAGGAATAAGTCGTGCTTGAAGCCTACCGTAAACACGTCGAAGAGCGTGCCGCAGAAGGGGTTGTTCCAAAACCTCTGAATGCAGAACAAGTCTCCGGTCTGATTGAACTGCTAAAAAATCCCCCAGCAGGCGAAGAACCATTCATTTTAGATTTACTGGAAAATCGTATACCGCCGGGCGTTGATGAAGCGGCCTATGTTAAAGCCGGTTTTTTGGCTGCGGTCACAAAAGGAGAAGTAAGTTCACCACTGGTTGATGCAGTTAAAGCCGTCAAACTATTGGGAACGATGCAGGGTGGTTATAATATTGAGCCGCTGATTGCCTGTCTTGATGATGACGCTCTGGCTCCGGCTGCTGTTGAATCCTTATCTCACACGCTTTTGATGTTCGATGCTTTTTATGATGTAGAAGAAAAAGCCAAAGCCGGCAATCTGTTTGCGAAGGAGATTATTCAGTCCTGGGCTGATGCCGAATGGTTCTTATCCAGACCAGCATTAGAAGAAAAAATAACGGTAACCGTTTTTAAAGTAACGGGTGAAACAAATACGGATGATTTATCGCCGGCTCCTGACGCATGGTCACGTCCTGATATTCCGGTTCATGCCTTGGCGATGTTAAAGAATGAAAGAGAGGGGATTACCCCTGATCAACCCGGAACAATTGGTCCCGTTACTCAAATTCAGGAACTGGAGAAAAAAGGTTATCCGCTTGCCTATGTCGGTGATGTTGTTGGTACCGGCTCTTCACGTAAATCTGCGACTAATTCCGTATTGTGGTTCATGGGACAGGATATTCCTCATGTACCGAATAAGAAGGCCGGAGGTTATGTCTTAGGCGGTAAGATTGCACCTATTTTCTTTAATACGATGGAAGATGCCGGAGCATTACCGGTAGAGCTGGACGTTTCCAAAATGACGATGGGAGATGTCATTGATATTTATCCGTATGAAGGCAAAGTGTGTCATCATGATTCTGGTGAAGTTTTGGCTCAGTTTAAACTGAAAACAGACGTCATTCTGGATGAAGTTCGTGCCGGAGGCCGTATCCCTCTTATTATTGGTCGTGGTTTGACAGACAGAGCCCGTCAGTCTCTGGGATTAGAGGCGTCGGACGTGTTCCTTCGTCCCGCACCGGTTGCTGAGAGCGATAGAGGATTTACTCTGGCTCAAAAAATGGTTGGGAAAGCTTGTGGCGTGGAGGGGATTCGCCCAGGAACGTATTGTGAGCCGAAAATGACCACGGTCGGATCTCAGGATACCACTGGCCCAATGACCCGAGATGAACTAAAAGATTTAGCCTGTCTGGGCTTCTCTGCTGATTTGGTGATGCAATCTTTCTGTCATACTGCCGCTTATCCAAAACCTGTTGATGTTCAGACCCATCACACATTGCCGGATTTCATTATGAACCGGGGTGGTGTTGCTCTGAGACCCGGAGATGGGATTATCCACTCATGGTTAAATCGCATGCTGTTGCCGGATACTGTCGGTACCGGTGGTGATTCTCATACCCGTTTCCCTATTGGTGTTTCTTTTCCTGCAGGTTCCGGGCTGGTTGCATTTGCAGCGGCAACCGGAGTTATGCCCCTTGATATGCCTGAATCGGTGTTAGTCCGGTTCAAAGGTAAAATGCAACCAGGTATTACTCTGCGGGATTTGGTTCATGCCATTCCTTATTATGCGATTAAGCAAGGTTTATTAACCGTCGAGAAAGCCGGTAAAGTGAATGAATTCTCCGGACGAATTCTGGAAATTGAAGGGTTGGAGCATTTAACCGTTGAACAGGCATTTGAACTGTCTGATGCCTCTGCTGAACGAAGTGCGGCCGGCTGTACAGTGAAACTGTCAGAAGATTCCATTTCTGAGTATTTAAACTCAAATATTGTCATGTTGAAATGGATGATTTCAGAAGGTTATGGCGATCGCCGTACGATTGAACGCCGGATTACTGCGATGGAGCAGTGGTTAAATGAGCCGGATTTGATGGAAGCAGACAAAGATGCTGAATATGCTCATGTCATCGAAATTGACTTGTCTGAAGTGAAAGAGCCTATTTTGTGTGCTCCGAATGATCCAGATGATGCCCGTTTATTATCCGATGTTCAGAACACTTCCATTGATGAGGTCTTTATCGGTTCCTGTATGACCAATATTGGTCATTTCCGGGCGGCAGGTAAGCTTCTCGACCAGTTTAAAGGTCAGTTAACAACTCGTCTCTGGGTGGCTCCTCCAACAAAAATGGACAAAGATGAACTGATTGAAGAAGGATATTACGGAATCTTTGGCCGGGTAGGGGTACGAATTGAAACTCCGGGATGTTCTCTGTGTATGGGAAATCAGGCCAGAGTTGCTGATGAATCGACAGTTATGTCGACTTCGACACGTAACTTCCCTAACCGGTTGGGAACCGGAGCGAATGTTTTCCTTGCTTCGGCGGAATTGTCTGCAGTTGGTGCTATATTAGGGCGGATACCGACGGTGGATGAGTACCTTGATTATGCCCGTCAGATTGATGCGACAGCTTCCGATACTTATCGTTATCTGAATTTTGATAAAATGAAACAGTATACGGATAAAGCTGAAAGTGTGATTTTTAAACAGCCGGCGTAGTATTTTTTGCAATTCAGTTTGCTATCATGATAAAGGCTTCTCTCAGGAGAAGCCTTTTTTATTTTATAATAGAAGTATAAAAAGCATATATTCTGAACGGGCGTAATGAATGGATTTTGAATTTACAAAAAATACGATGCTGGGTGAATTTCGTGCTCATTTTGAGATGGAACATACCATCTTCGGACGGTTGCTGGAAGATGAACTTATCCAGGATTGTGCAAAAATAGAACAGCTTTTTTTGTTGGCCGGGCAGGCTCACCGTGCACCAATACGTGACTTTAAATGGTGTGGTACAGAGTTATTAGTATTATTTCATAATTATGAAGTTGTGGTTGCTGAGAATGCGGTTCATCAGGAAATAGAAGAAAATTTTGAAGATAATTTATATCTTTATGACAGTGAAAGCTCTTCAAGCTGCGGTCTTGAAGATTTTGTTGAACTACTCAATAAATGGCAGACGTTTATTAAATCGTAATTTCTTTGTTTGCACAAAGCTGGTGAGTATTTTGTCTAATGCCTTATTTTTGTGAAAAGATCGCACTAAAAGTGTGCGGTCTTTTTTTGTTTTTATGGTTTTTTGTTGTTTATTCTTTTATTTTCAATGGATTAAAAAGTTGGCACGTACCTTGGATTAAACATTTTGTCAAAGGACTATGTTCGGGAGAGGACCGCAATGAAACTCATAAATGCAATAATAAAACCTTTCAAACTCGATGATGTTCGTGAAGCATTATCGGATGTCGGTATTGAAGGTATGACTGTATCTGAAGTAAAAGGTTTTGGGCGCCAGAAAGGCCACACAGAACTTTATCGCGGAGCTGAATATCAGGTAGATTTTCTGCCAAAAGTAAAAATTGAAATCGCAACACAAGCTGAAAATGTGGATCGTGTTGTAGAAGCGATTATCAAAGCCGCTCACACAGGAAAAATTGGTGACGGTAAAATTTTTGTTTACGATCTTTCTCATGCGGTTCGTATCCGTACCGGTGAGACTGACACTGAAGCACTTTAAGATTCAAAGGACTGGAGTACTATTATGGATTTATCAGTAACAGTGACCGAGTTACGTTACGCGCTTGATACCTTCTTTTTCCTCATTTCTGGCGCACTTGTAATGTGGATGGCCGCTGGCTTTGCGATGCTAGAGGCTGGTTTGGTTCGCTCTAAAAACACAACAGAAATACTGGCTAAGAACTTCGTTCTTTATGCTATCGCTTGTACTATGTACCTGTTAGTTGGCTATAACATTATGTATGTAGGAAATGCTGAAGCGGGTTGGTTACCGTCTTTTGGTACATTGATCGGTACTCAGGCTAAAGGTGCGGATCACTCTCTGGAATCCGATTTCTTCTTCCAGGTGGTATTCGTTGCAACTTCAATGTCTGTGGTATCCGGTGCCGTTGCTGAACGTATGAAATTGTGGTCTTTCTTAATCTTCTCTGTTGTCCTGACGGCCGTTATTTATCCGGTTGAAGGTTACTGGACATGGGGTGGTGGTTTCTTATCTGCAGCTGGCTTCAGTGATTTTGCCGGTTCTGGTATTGTTCACATGGCTGGTGCGGCAGCAGCACTTGCTGGTGTTCTTTTACTGGGTGCACGTAAAGGGAAATATGGTAAGAATGGTGAAATATTCCCAATCCCGGGTTCAAACATGCCTTTGGCTACGTTGGGTACTTTCATCCTTTGGTTCGGTTGGTTTGGGTTCAACGGCGGTTCTCAGCTGATGGTTTCAGATTTTGAGAATGCAACGGCAGTTGGTCAGATTTTCCTGAACACTAACGCAGCGGCAGCGGCTGGTTCTATTGCGGCACTATTGGTTTGTAAAACAACCTGGGGTAAAGCAGATTTAACTATGATCCTTAACGGTGCTTTGGCAGGGCTGGTTGCTATTACGGCAGATCCTTTATCTCCTTCTCCAATGGCATCTGTAGCAATCGGTGCGGTTGCAGGTGTGATTGTAGTATTCAGCATTATCGCATTTGACAAAATTAAAATCGATGATCCGGTCGGTGCACTTTCCGTTCACGGTGTATGTGGTCTGTTTGGCCTGCTGGTTGTACCTCTAAGCAATGCCGATGCAACTTTTGGCGCTCAGCTTCTGGGTGCAGTAGTTATCTTCTTCTGGGTTTTTGTAACCAGTCTGGTTGTATGGGCTATCCTGAAAGCAACAACAGGAATCCGAGTTACTGAAGAAGAAGAAATTCAAGGTATGGATATGCACGATTGTGGTGTTGAGGCTTACCCTGAGTTTGCAAACAATAAATAACAGGCTGTTCGATTAGTTGTATTAAAAACCTCAGCGTTTTAGCTGAGGTTTTTTTGGGCCATTCAGAAAGGATGTTTTGGCGGCGGCTATTTTTTCGTTGCCCGATAAATTGCAAATTTATTGCTTTTATCCAAAAGCTGGCAGTGGCCAAACGCATTTTCGATAATCGGTGGGTATTTTAAAAAACTGTTGGCGACAATGAGCATTTCTCCATTTGTCTTCAGGTGCTCCGGTGCTTTCATCAGTAAAGTTTCTGCAGCGTTATAATTGGTGTCCAGTCCTGAGTGAAATGGGGGATTACTCACAATAAAATTAAAATCAGAGTCAACATTACTGTAAATATCCGTGGCAAATACCTGTCCGGATAAATTGTTTTCTTCTAATGTCTTGATTGATGATGTGACCGCGAGAGCACTGACATCGCATAAATGAACATCGATCTCGGGGTTAAGGGCTTTCATCATACAGCCCAAAACGCCTGCACCGCAGCCAAAATCAAGCACTTTATGGCTCAGTGGAGGAAGGTTTCTAACCAGTAACTGACTACCAGTGTCGAATTCACCATGGCTAAAAACACCAGGTAAACTTTTCACTTTCAGATGCGTCTGACCGAAAGATACCGTGTATTCTTTGAACCAATCATTAATATTAAACGTTGTCGGTGTGGTCTGACATTCTCCCCAGTAAAAAGAACAGCGTCTGGCGGAGTCGTATTTGTGGATTACCCCATAGGGTTTAAAGAACTTTTCAATGCTTTTAACGCCAGAGCGGTTTTCCCCGACAACAACGACTTCTGTCCCTTTTCCTAACTTACTCAGAAGCATCGCGAGCAAATACTCGGCTTCTTGTTTTGCTTTCGGCCAGTAAAGCAGGAGTAGATCCGCCTGACATTCTTCACTCATTTCACTGCCAAAGTAACAGGTTATGTCTTTGTTTTGGTTCATCTGACGGTAGTAACCAAAATGCGTGGTATAGACGGAAACGCAGCGACAGTGTGACGATAAAAGAAGTGGAAAATCGTCTTCGATTTCTCCTGCGACTAAAACATGCTTGTCGTGAAAATAGTCCAGTTGACGTTGAGCTATTTGGCTGGGGGACGTTAGCATCGAGCGAGCACCCTATGAATGATTGAAAAACGCCGAGATTGTCGCACAGTAGCGCGAATTCCTAAAGCCGGAATTCGCGATTTATCAACTGTTATCCTGATCATCGAGAAAGTGTTGAAACTCGACTTCATAGATATTAAACAGAACGATGGTGATGGCAAAGATAAGAGGTCCGTAAATCAGGCCTATCAGACCAAAGAGATGAATGCCGCCCAAAAGGGAAAAGAAAATAAGCAGAGTATTCATACCCGCGCTTCCTTTCATCAGAAGGGGGCGCAATAGGTTATCAATTGAGCCGACGACAGTAATACTCCATACCGCCAGAAAAATTGCCCAGGTTGTTTGCCCGGATAGCAATAAGTAAACACTTGCTGGTAGCCAGATAAGTGCAGTACCCACAATAGGAATAAATGATGTAAAGCCTATCATCGTTCCCCAGAATAAACCGGGAAATCCGGAAATCGCCATACCGATACCGCCGGCAAATCCCTGAGCCAATGCCGTAAGGAAAGAACCCATAACAGCCGATTTTGCTACTTTTTCAATTTGATCAAGCAACTTATCTTCCTGACTTCTTGATAACGGTAAAATGTGTCTGAGAGAAACAATAATACTGTCGTAATCCCGTAAAAGGAAAAATAAGACAAACAGCATCAGAAAAAAGTCGAGGATAAACGCGGTGGCATCACCCAAAATTTTGGCGCTGGTGCCAACCAGTTTTGAACCGGCCTGACTGGATGCGGTTGCAACTTCCTGAGCAATACTGGTTGAATCAATGTGCTTAAAGGGCAGATAATCATTAGAAAAATGAATGGCCCACTGAACCCAGGGGTGATTGAACAATGTCTGGATACCTCCATGAGATACCCAGTCGTAGAGGTTTTGAGAAAAACGCACCCCTTGTTGCACAATGGCTGAAATGACGAACAAAAGCGGGATAACAATAATCACGGTTAGCAGAACACATGAAATCAATGCGGACAGATTTTTACTCCGGCCAAGTGCCGATTCAATCTTTTTGTCGATAATATGGTGGACAGGATGAATAATTAAAGAAAGAATAAAGGCCAGAATAATCGCGTTTAAATAAGGTTCAACAAGGTAGAAACAGGCGACAGCAGCGGAAAGCAGGGCGACGATAATAACCCAATGACTTGGGGATATCTTGGGAGTAGACACGAGGAACGGGCTCCTTGTTCATATGAGTATGCTTATAATGGCGATTTATTAACAGGTAATCAATGGGGAAAGTATAATGGGATGCTGTAATAATGAGAAATGTTGTTCTTCAGAGAAAAAAACATTCAGAAAGATTCCATGGCTCGGATGTACATTAGTGGCACTTGTAATTTTGGTTGCCGTGAACTGGCACTAGAAGAAAGAAATGAAAAGGTAATCAGAGGCGATTTCCCTCTGATTACGGATACGGGGAGAATTAAAGCTCTTCAGACATGATAGCCAGACTTCTGTCAATGGCTTCCAGTGTGGCATCGATGGCCTCTGAACTGTGGGCCAGTGAGGTAAAGCCCGCTTCATAGGCGGAAGGCGCCAGGTAAACGCCAAATTGGAGCATCAGGTGGAAAAATTGCTTAAATTTATCGGTATCGCATTTCGCGACGTCTTCATAGCAGGTAATGGTTTTTTGGTCGGTGA
The DNA here is from genome assembly GCF_021272385.1 of Vibrio salinus. Lineage (GTDB taxonomy): Bacteria > Pseudomonadota > Gammaproteobacteria > Enterobacterales > Vibrionaceae > Vibrio > Vibrio salinus. The sequence goes on along the minus strand of NZ_JAJSDZ010000005.1, from coordinate 1,066,602 downwards.
AGAAGAAGCCGAACATTCCCCCTACCTGATGAATTACCATAGGAATACCGTGTTTTTGCGCTAACTTTCTAAAACCATCGGTCAATTGCTTGGTTTTAAAAGTGAGTCTGCGTTCATTTCCTTCTTCTCTTAGCAACTTAAGACAAGCGTAGCCGGCAGCCATTGCCACGGGATTACCCGATAAAGTTCCGGCCTGATAAACAGGCCCTGTGGGTGCTATGTATTGCATTATTTCTTTTTTGCCGCCAAAAGCTCCAACAGGCATACCTCCGCCAATGATCTTACCCAGCGTTGTCAGATCTGGTTTGATATGGTAATAGTCCTGCGCACCACCCAAAGCAACCCGGAACCCGGTCATGACTTCATCAAAAATGAGCAGTGCTCCTTCGCTGTCACAAATTTCCCGCAATCCTTCCAGAAAACCATCGACAGGTGGGATACAGTTCATGTTGCCTGCTACGGGTTCGACAATAATGCAGGCTATTTCACCCTTATTAGCACTGAATAATTCGTGAACTGAATTCAGATCGTTATACCGGGCTGTCAGTGTGTACTTAGCAAAATCGGCAGGTACTCCGGGGGAGCTGGGTTGGCCAAGTGTCAGAGCGCCTGAGCCAGCTTTTACTAACAGTCCATCTGAATGTCCATGATAACATCCTTCAAATTTTATAATCTTATCCCGTCCTGTATAACCACGGGCCAGACGAATCGCACTCATGGTAGCTTCTGTACCTGAGTTCACCATACGTACCATTTCCATCGATGGAACAAGCTCAGATACGAGTTCCGCCATCTCTACTTCGATCGCGGTCGGAGCTCCAAAACTTAAACCGTGTTGTACCGCATCCATCACGGCTTCACGGATTTCAGCATGGTTATGCCCCAAGATCATCGGACCCCATGATCCAACATAATCGATATAAGCGTGACCATCTTCATCAAAAACAAAAGCACCGTCTGCCCGGGCAATAAAAATAGGGGAACCACCCACACCACTAAATGCTCTTACTGGTGAGTTGACGCCTCCGGGTATGGTTGACTGGGCTTTCTGATACAGGTCTGTGGATCTGGTCATGGGTTATCCTCTAATTGTCATTCGGACCAATGTTGTACGCATTGTACTCTTTGATATTCGAAGGAGAACCCTTTTTGTTGAATTTATCGAAATTCAGTCATTAATCAATGTGATAAATAAAAAAGACAGAAGTATGGATGTGAGAACAAAAAACCTTACTTGACCGAAATAGTAGGGTATTGGATAATTCGAAAAATATTAGAGAGTGCCATGTGTTTATGTTTTAATACCGGAAAAGCATTATGAGTACACGGGCACATAAGAGAGGTCGTGGTGAGTGAGTTAAATGTTCCTTTAACATTTTCCGATGCAGCAGCAACCAGAGTGAAAACTCTGATTGCAGAAGAAGAAAATCCTAATTTGAAATTACGTGTGTATATCACTGGTGGTGGTTGTAGTGGTTTCCAATATGGTTTTACTTTTGATGAGAATGTTAATGACGGTGATACAACCATCGAAAACAGTGGTGTAACCCTGGTGGTTGATCCAATGAGTCTTCAGTATCTGATTGGAGGGGAAGTAGATTATACCGAAGGACTGGAAGGTGCTCGTTTCTTTGTTAATAACCCGAACGCTACCACAACGTGTGGTTGCGGTGCGTCGTTTAGTATCTAAAATTTGAAAGTCAGCAGCCTTAAAGCCTACGATATCAATTCAAAGCAGAATAAAGCGGTACACCAAAAAGACTTCATGATTTGTCATCTTTTCGCAGTTAAAACGAGGCTGTAGTGCTTCATTTGCGCTAATTTTATTTTTGCACTTGCCAGAAATGTCTGTTTTCTGGACCCGGCGAGTGATTTTGATTCGGGCAGTTTTACTGTCCGAGGGTTTTTGTGGACACCATGAACAAGGAACTCATAATGAAGGTGGGCGCCTGTCACTCTTCCTGTCCTGCCTAACTGGCCTATTGTTTGTCCCTGTTTTACTCTCTGCCCGGTTTTTACCAGACGACGCTTTAAGTGTAGGTATTTGGTGATGTAGGTATTACTGTGCTTAATAAACACGTAATTCCCGTTAAACTGATTGTAACTGGATTTTATGACGACGCCATCTCCAGCGGCCCAGATGGGTGTTCCTATCGGGGCAACGTAGTCTGTCCCTCTATGAGGCCTTATTCGGCCGGTGACAGGATGCAGACGCCTTGGATTGAAATTGGATGATACCCGACGAAAATCAAGTGGCGCACGTAAAAATGCTTTTTTCATTGCCCGGCCATTTTCATCGTAGTAATTACCACTGGTATCATCCAGAATAGCCTTAAAAGTATCTCCCTGATTAATAAATTCAGCGGCAATAATATTACCTTTTCCGACCACTTCTCCCTCAACCACTTTTTCCTGATAAAGCAGTCTGAATTGATCTCCTTTACGTATATCTAATGCAAAGTCAACATCCCAGCCAAAGATCCCAGCCAGTTCCATGATCTGATTTCCTGTTAATCCGGCTTTTTTTGCTGCATTCCAGAAGTTAGATACTATTGTTGCTTCAGTGTAGTTGTATTGATAGTGAATTTCTTTTTTATCAATACTGGTTTTAAATCCGGTTGGTGTTCTGGTGATTAAAAAGCTTTCATAAGGATTAATGGTTCTTCTTAACTGAATCAGCTTATTTTCCTGATTGAAACCGAACACGAGTTTATTGCCAGGTTTTAAACGACTTAGTTGTTGTTTTGCTCTGACACTACTGGCTGTTATTTCATATAACAGGCGTGAAGATAATCCGATACGTTGAAAAAGGACCGCGGCACTTTCTCCTGATTTGACGATGTGTCTTTCCCATCGGAGAACGGCAGTTGGTGGAATGGATTCTCCGGGAGCTAATGCTTCTTTGTTGATTGAAAGAGGATAATGACGCCCGATTTCAAGATGTTTTTCATTTTTTCTCAAAGCCGAAGGGCTGGGTAAAAATATCATTGAAAAAACAATAACGGCAGAGATCAGACCAATTAAAATTTTATGTAAAAGAGGCAGTCGGGCAAAAATAGACAACATATTTTGTTTTGTTTCATCAATTATTCATAAATCTTTATATCTGTAGTCTAACTGGTTTCAAAAACTATCGCTATTCAAGTAAACTGTCCAACTATCAAATTTCTGCCAAATCTGTGGGAGTAAACAAGAATGGCGAACTTAGAAACAGCACTTGCGGAAATTAAACGTGGTGTTGAAGAGCTTATACCGGAAGATGAATTAATTGCGAAACTGAAAGAAGGGCGGCCTCTTCGTATTAAATTAGGTGCGGATCCTACGGCTCCGGACATTCATCTGGGGCATACTGTCATCCTGAATAAGCTGAGAACTTTCCAGGATTTAGGTCATGAAGTGACATTTTTGATTGGCGATTTTACCGGTATGGTCGGTGATCCTACCGGTAAGAATACAACCCGTCCTCCGTTAACGCGGGAAGATGTAATTCGCAATGCTGAGACTTATAAACAGCAGGTGTTCAAAATTTTGGACCCTGAAAAGACCAAAATTCAGTTTAACTCTGAATGGTTATCGGATCTTGGGGCTGAGGGGATGATTCGTTTGGCTGCAAACCAGACGGTTGCCCGTATGCTGGAACGAGATGATTTTAAAAAGCGCTATACGACAGGACAACCCATTGCCATTCATGAATTTATGTATCCTCTTCTTCAGGGGTACGATTCAGTTGCTATGGAAACAGATGTGGAGCTGGGAGGAACCGATCAGAAATTCAACCTGTTGATGGGGCGTGAACTTCAGAAATCCAATGGTCAGAAACCTCAGGTTGTTTTAATGATGCCTCTTCTTGTCGGTCTGGACGGTGAGAAGAAAATGTCGAAGTCTGCACACAATTATATTGGTATTGCTGAATCGCCAAGAGAGATGTTTGGTAAAATTATGTCGATTTCGGATGATTTGATGTGGAGTTATTATGAACTGTTGTCTTTCCGGCCTCTGGCGGAAATTGAACAGTTTAAAGCAGATGTGACCAACGGCACAAACCCCCGCGACATTAAGATTTTACTGGCAAAAGAAATCATCGCCCGTTTCCACTCCGATTCGGATGCAGATGCGGCAGAACAAGAGTTTATCAACCGCTTTCAGAAAGGGGCCATTCCTGATGAAATGCCCGAGTTTACTTTTGATGCGGGAACTGCTATTACCAATATTCTAAAAGATGCCGGACTGGTCAACTCCACTTCTGATGCGATGAGGATGATTCGTCAGGGGGCCGCAAAATCGGAGGGCACCAAAATCGAAGATACGAAATGGATACCGGAAGCATCCACTTATGTTCTTCAGGTCGGAAAACGTAAATTTGCCCGGGTGACTATTCAGTAAAGCATTTAGAACAACGGTTTCAGATAAAGTCAGTCATGCGTCATGCGCGTTGTTTTATTGTTATTAATGCCTCAGGGAGCAAGGTGCTTTTTGAGGCATTAATGTGTATTGATAATTTTCTTATAAAAGGCGGTTTCAAAATTTCTTAAAGGATGCAATTTTTGTGATGTTTCTCCTTCCTGAACCGGAAAATAATCGGTAATAAACTGAACAAAAATGGTTTTGGGATTACCGTCACTATCAAGTCCGTATCCGGCCATATTATGACTTCCATATAATGACCCACTTTTAGCCTTTATTCGTCCAACTATTGCTTGGTCTCTCATGCTTGAACGGTATTTCAAAGTGCCACTTTTGCCGGCAACCGGTAGCAGATCCAATATCTGGAGCTGTTTATTGTGTTTCAGGATATATTTCAGTACAGAAGCTACCTGGTGAGCTGTTAAGCGGTTATTTCTTGACAGTCCTGAACCATCAACCAGCTGAGCACTGGAAAGATCAATACCTGCTTTTGTTAATAAAATTTGTTTGATGGCTTCAGTTCCATTTGCGAATGAGCCTGGTTGAATGAAAAATCGTTTTCCCATTGCTTTTGTTAAATTGTTTGCAATTAAATTATCCGACTTTTTGAGCATCTTGTTTAAAAGGCTTGGTAAGCGGGGAGAAAGGTGCTCCGCAATTAATTTTTCGGATTTATGTTTTGGTGTTCCTATATAGATCTGCCCTCCGAGCTTCATGTTTAGGTTATTGATGATTTTGTAGACCATCCGGGTTGCATAAAGCTCAGGATTCTGTACGGCAAATTTTAGTGGTAAAGGGGAAGCTTTTTTCGTAATACAGCCATTGAGCAGATAGTGATTTTCGTTGTCTGACGTCAGTTCCAGCTCGCAAAGTGTGTGTTTTTGCTCTTCGTCAGACACCACTTTGACTCTTGATGATACGACAATAGGGAATTGCTCCGGAGTATGAACCCGGGTTTTCCCGTTATTTAGAGTGTAAATGGAGCCCAGAACACAATTATGATCCAGCGTAATAGCTGTTGAAGGAGCACTGTAGCAGACGCCTAAAATATCCCAGGGCCAGCCGATTGCTTTTTGATATCCGGTAAAGGCACTGTTATCCAGCCAGATATTTCCTTTTATTTTACTGCCTAGTGTTTCTTTATATTTTTTAAACAACAACAGAAGATCATGGTAGGTCAGTTCAGGATCGCCGGAAAAATGGATAACAACATCGCTTTGGTTGGTGTTCAGTCTGGTTGAAAAAGAAAAATTATCACCTAACTCCAGTTTTGCGGATAAGGCGGTTAATAACTTTGCTGTGCTGGCTGGTGGAAAAAATTGGTTAGTATTTTGAGAAAATGTCTCATTTCCATGAATGGTTTCTATCAGAAGAGCTGAGCGGGTGGATTGTGGAAGGTACTGTGAAAGCAGGAGTTCCTGGGAAAAAACGTGACAAGAGAAGAAAAAGGTAGCAAAAAGATAAAAATGTCTCATGTCAGGAAAGCCTTAAATTATAATAAATTCGACAGGCAGTATAACGGGATAAAAAAACACCTGCCAATACCTGACAGGTGTAAATTTAAGAAAACAGTGGTTTTTCTATATTAGAAATCGTAACGTAGACCTAGCATTGCTTCGTCTTCTGAACCGTTAACAGCATTCGCTGCTTCATCGCCAGTCACGAAGTTAAAGTCATAATCAATATAGGCTTTAACATTTGGTTTAAACATATACGCAACTTCTAAAGCAAGGTCATTCACTTTTGAAGTGCTATCATCTTTATCACCAGAGTTATAGGTCGCAATAAAGACAGTTTTGTCTAAAGTATATTGGCCTGCAACTTCGTAGCCTTCGTAGTCATTGTTTGTGTCGTCGAAGTTTTTGTTAGTATACATTGCTGACAAATACAGAGCATCTTGAGTATATGAAACCGCAGCAAGGTATTGCATTGCACTTGAGTCATTATCACCAGCAGTTGCACCTAATTTTCCATGCTGTTGAGCGAAACCAAGACCGAATGCCAGACCAGTATCAGCAAAATTATAAATACCAGATACAGCGTAGCCGTCTAAGGCGTTATCGTCATAGGAAGTTGCATCACCAGATACAGGATCATCGTCACGATCAGCGAAGCGGTAAGTTGCATTAACAGACAAATCACCGAATGAGCCAGTATAAGCCAGCATGTTATCGATATGGTCACCAGCGATTGCAAGTTCCTGAGATGCATTACCGCCGTGGGCGTCCATAATATCAGTAAAGTCAGTGACAGCAACAAACGCACCGTCTTGTTTGCCGTATGTAACCTGACCAAATGAACCGCCTAGCCCTGCATAAATATAACGAGAATCAAGAGTATCCTGGTCTGAGGATGTAGAGCTTTCGTCGTTGGTTGTATATTCAGCTTCGTAGAAACCTAAGCCATACAGAGAATCTGTGATTTCTTGTTTTCCAAGAAAGTTTACACGAACGCGAGATGCGTCTGATACATCACCGTCTTGAATAGACATACGAGCCTCTGCACGGCCACCAATAGTCATGGACGTACCGTCTTGATTGTAAAGTTCGCTAGCGTTTGCACCAGTAGCCACTGCAGCACCTGCTACTGCAAGAGCAATCAGAGTTTTTTTCATCTTGTTAATCCTAAAATTTTGTCCGTTTCAATTTTTTAGAAGAATAAGAACAACCATAAAGCTGAAAAATCTTAGTCACTTTTTTAATGGCTGCTTATTTGTCTCTATCAAAATCATCATCGCCAAATATGAAATTAATCATTGCCAACGATAAAAAGCTGACGCTGCGAAACCTCATTTGGCTATTAAGTTACGCAATCTAGTTTTAACTGAGAGCGGGGCAGAAAAGTTAGTAAAACGATATAAAAATAGGTGTGATAAGGGTTTTATTTATTTATAAATAAATATCAACTAATTGATTTTTAATTGTTTATTTTAAAATAAAGAAGAGATATAAAGTTCAATGATTTATGCATTTTTAATTTTTTTTAATCTCTTTTTACTGATAAAGGATTGGACTGGTTGTGATTTCTGTTCCATTTATAGTAGGGGAGGAAAGAAAATTAAGAAGAAAAAAAGAAGGTTTTATGACAATAGGCCTTGAATTCAGATGATCTCATCATTAACTTTGTTTACACTGAGGTAATACATTCACGGTTTAAGCTGCCTAACTTTTGGTTGGGTAGTTTTTGTTTTGTCCAAAGATAACTTTGGCCCAGAGGTAAAAGATGGAAAAGGTTCCAATGACTGTGCGTGGAGCACAGAAGTTACGTGAAGAGTTGGATAGACTCCTGAAGTTAAGACCAAAGATTTCCCAAGCCATTGCTGAAGCTCGTGAGTTGGGTGATCTTAAAGAAAATGCAGAATACCACGCAGCAAGAGAAGAACAGGGAATCTGTGAAGCGCAGATCCGGGATATTGAATATAAGCTGTCAGTTGCTCAGATTATTGATGTATCGAAAATGGAAAATACCGGTAAAATCATTTTTGGTACAACAGTTACCCTGATTGATGTGGACACAGATGAAGAGAAAACTTACCAGATTGTTGGCGATGATGAAGCGGATATTAAAGCCGGTTTAATCTCCGTCAGTTCACCTATTGCCCGGGGACTTATCGGAAAAATGGAAGGTGATGAGGTGACAATTGTTACTCCTGGTGGCGAAAAAGTTTTCGAAGTCGATAACGTTGATTATGTGTAAGTCTGTTTTATTTATTGTTAACGCATATATATGAATTGTCAGCCACATTATTAAAAATTAAAAAAGGCCATCTGAGTGGCCTTTTTCTTACTTTCTTGGTAATTCGATTTTCCGGTCTTCCGTGGGACGATAAAGAATTAACATTTTTCCAATTGTCTGAATTTTTTCCGCTTTTGTTTCACGAACAATAGCGTCAACAATCAGGTTTTTGGTTTCCCGATCTTCAGAGGCTACTTTAATTTTTATCAGTTCATGGTGATCGAGTGCGATCTCTATTTCCGCCAATACAGCTTCTGTCAGTCCATTTGCGCCCATCAGCACAACCGGTTTCAGATTGTGTGCTAAGCCTTTTAGATGCTGTTTTTGTTTCGTACTTAGGTTCATTATGCGGCCGATTTTATTTAATATAAGGGTTGAAAAGAGGCATTTTAACGCCATCTATGTTGGAAGACTATATTTTCTACCATACTTTCTCAGTAGATGTCGTTCGTTTTAGGTAAATCATGAGTAAACAAAAGCACTCGGCAAGCTCTGGCCGTTGGTTGAAAGAGCATTTTGATGATAAGTATGTCAACGAAGCGAAGAAAAAAGGTTATCGTTCTCGGGCTATTTTTAAGATTGAAGAGATTCAAAATAAAGATCAACTTCTCAAACCTGATATGACAGTCGTTGATTTGGGAGCCGCTCCCGGCGGTTGGTCTCAATATGCTGCTAATATTGTTGGGGAAAGTGGTCAGGTTATTGCCTGTGATATTTTACCTATGGATTCAATTGCCGGTGTCGCTTTTCTTCAGGGGGATTTCCGTGAAGACGCTGTACTGGATGCTTTGTTAGAACGCATTCAGCCTTCTTTAGTAGATGTGGTGATGTCGGATATGGCTCCTAATATGGCGGGGAACCTGTCGGTTGATCAGCCCAGGGCAATGTATTTAGTTGAACTGGCCCTGGATATGTGTCGACAAGTTCTTGCTCCTAATGGTAGTTTTGTGGTTAAAGTATTTCAGGGCGAAGGCTTTGATCAGTATGTAAAAGAGGTTCGCGAGCTCTTTAAAGTCGTGAAAATTCGTAAACCAGACTCATCGCGAGCTCGCTCAAGAGAGGTCTATATTGTTGCGACTGGTTACAAAGGGTAACCATTTTGTGGGTATCGGTCACTGTTAACAAAGTAGCTAGACGCTAGAATCTGTAGTACCCTACCTTTAATTACAATTAGTTATCGAGAGGCTTACACCTTGAGTGACATGGCAAAAAATTTAATCCTATGGCTGGTTATCGCTGTCGTTTTGATGTCTGTTTTCCAGAGCTTTGGTCCGGGAGACAATAGTGGCAAAGCTGTTGACTATACGACTTTCGTAAAAGAAGTTGGTCAGGGCCAGGTACAAGATGCAACCTTTAAGGATAGTGTGATTACATTCACACGCCGGGGTGGTAATTCTAAATACGTTACCTATATGCCGGTCTATGACCAGAAATTACTTGATGATTTGATTAATCAAAACGTAAAAGTTCAGGGAACACCACCTGAAGAACAGAGCTTGCTGGGAACTATTTTTATTTCCTGGTTCCCTATGATTCTTCTTATCGGCGTCTGGATTTTCTTTATGCGTCAAATGCAGGGCGGCGGCGGAAAAGGCGCAATGTCATTTGGCAAAAGTAAAGCCAGGATGATGACTGAAGAACAGATTAAGACAACCTTTGGTGATGTTGCTGGTTGTGATGAAGCCAAAGAAGATGTGAAAGAGCTTGTTGATTACCTGAGAGATCCAAGCCGTTTTCAGAAACTTGGCGGTAAAATTCCAACTGGTGTGTTAATGGTTGGTCCTCCGGGTACTGGTAAGACATTGCTTGCAAAAGCCATTGCTGGTGAAGCTAAAGTACCATTCTTTACTATTTCCGGTTCTGATTTCGTTGAGATGTTTGTCGGGGTTGGTGCTTCTCGTGTTCGAGATATGTTTGAACAGGCTAAAAAAGCAGCACCATGTATTATCTTCATTGATGAAATCGATGCTGTTGGGCGTCAACGTGGCGCCGGTGTTGGTGGTGGTCACGATGAACGTGAACAGACACTGAACCAGATGTTGGTTGAAATGGATGGTTTTGAAGGTAATGAAGGTATTATTGTTATCGCTGCGACAAACCGTCCGGATGTTCTTGATCCAGCTTTGTTGCGTCCGGGACGTTTTGACCGTCAGGTCGTTGTTGGGTTGCCTGATGTTCGTGGCCGTGAGCAGATTCTGAAAGTCCATATGAGAAAAGTACCATTAGCTAATGATGTGGAACCCTCTTTAATTGCACGTGGTACACCTGGATTTTCCGGTGCAGATTTGGCAAACCTGGTTAATGAAGCTGCTTTGTTTGCCGCTCGCGGTAATAAGCGAAATGTCTCGATGGTGGAATTTGAGCTGGCCAAAGATAAGATCATGATGGGGGCTGAACGTCGTTCCATGGTGATGTCCGAAGAAGTGAAAGAATCAACGGCATATCATGAAGCGGGACATGCTGTTGTGGGGCGTTTGGTTCCTGAACATGATCCGGTTTATAAAGTCTCAATTATTCCGCGTGGACGGGCTCTTGGTGTGACTATGTATTTGCCTGAGCAAGATCGCATCAGTATGTCCCGGCAACATCTGGAGTCTATGATTTCGAGTCTTTATGGTGGTCGTTTGGCCGAAGAGCTTATTTATGGTACCGACAAAGTATCGACAGGCGCTTCAAATGATATTGAGCGCGCTACTGACATTGCCCGCAAAATGGTTACGCAATGGGGATTTTCAGAAAAACTGGGTCCATTGTTATATGCTGAAGATGAAGGGGAAGTATTCCTCGGACGTAGTGTGACCAAATCGAAGCATATGTCAGATGATACAGCTCGGTTGATCGATGATGAGGTTCGTAAAATTATCGATCGAAATTATGAGCGGGCTAAGAAAATCATCAATGAAAACATGGATATTATGCATGCAATGAAAGATGCTCTTATGAAATATGAGACTATTGATGCCGGGCAGATAGATGATCTGATGGATCGCAAAGAAACCATCAGAGAGCCAGCTGGCTGGCTTGAACAAGAGCATGCAAAAGAAGAGAAAGCAAAAGCAGAAAAAGTGGCTGAAGAGTCAGTGTCAAAAGACAGTGACACTGTAAAAGAGCAAGATCAGGATAACACTAATGATGCTGCTGAGTCTTCAGACAATAAAGAGCAAGATGATACAAATAAAGTTGATTAAAAAATGATTTGTTGATTTCATTTAAAGCCCCGGGAAAATACTCGGGGTTTTTGTTTTATGGGCACATCATGGAAATTAGATATAAAGACAAAGTTCTTGATTTAACTGAGCCTCAGATTATGGGCATTTTGAATACGACGCCGGATTCTTTCTCTGATGGTGGAAAGTATACGGTTGTCAGAAGTGCAATTGAACATGCACAAGAGATGATTCGGGATGGGGCAACTATCATCGATATCGGTGGAGAATCAACCCGGCCAGGAGCTCCTGAAGTAGGGGTAGATGATGAGCTGAAAAGAGTCATTCCGGTTGTGACGGAGTTAAGACAAAAATCAGACGTATGGATTTCTGTCGATACCAGTAAGCCTGAGGTGATGAAACAAGCCATCGAAGCCGGTGCCGATTTTATTAATGATATTCGTGCATTGCAGGAACCGGGGGCAATTGATGTTGTTGCCGGAGCAGCTGTTCCTGTGTGTATTATGCATATGAAAGGCAAGCCAAGAACGATGCAGAAAGCGCCGGAATATGAACATTTTTTGCCGGAAGTACATTGTTTTTTGAAAGATCGAATCGAAGCCTGTATTCATGGTGGGATAGAAAGAGAAAATATTGTTTTAGATCCCGGATTTGGTTTCGGTAAAACTCTTGAGCACAATTATTATTTGCTGGCGAATCTGGAAGAGTTTAAAAAATACGATCTTCCTATTCTTACCGGGCTGTCGCGAAAGACAATGTTGCATAAGTTACTCAATAAGAAACCAGCAGAATGTGAGTTATCCAGTGTGGTTGGAGCAGTTATCTGTGCCGGGAAAGGCGCACAAATACTTCGGGTTCATGATGTAAAAGCGACAGCTGAAGCGATTACAATTCTGAATACAATGAACAAATATCAAAAGTAATAAACCAGAGAACAAAACATGAGCGACAATAGACGATATTTCGGTACTGATGGTGTTCGGGGCAAGGTAGGAGAATATCCTATTACCCCTGATTTTGTTTTAAAATTAGGTTGGGCAGCAGGACGTGTATTGGCCAAACAAGGAACTAAGCAGGTCATCATTGGTAAAGATACCCGTATTTCAGGCTATATGCTCGAGTCAGCATTAGAAGCCGGATTAGCTGCAGCCGGATTAAAAGCGACACTTACCGGCCCGATGCCAACGCCGGCAGTTGCTTATCTGACTCAAACTTTTCGTGCTGAAGCCGGAATAGTAATTTCAGCCTCACACAATCCTTATTATGATAACGGAATTAAATTCTTTTCTTCTGAAGGAACAAAATTACCGGATGAAATAGAACTTGCGATTGAAGAAGAACTGGATAAAGACATTGAATGTGTTCCTTCTGCAGAGTTGGGTAAGGCAAACCGGTTAAATGATGCGGCCGGGCGCTATATTGAATTTTGTAAAAGCACTTTTCCCTCAAAGCACAATTTAAGCGGATTGAAATTGGTTGTGGATTGTGCGAATGGTGCCACATATCACATTGCTCCGAACGTATTTAAAGAATTGGGGGCAGAAATTGTTGCGATGGGCGTCGAACCAAATGGTCTCAATATTAATGACAAAGTTGGAGCTACGGATGTAAAAGCATTACAACAGAAAGTGATTGATGAAAAAGCCGATTTGGGGCTGGCGTTTGATGGCGATGGTGACCGAATCATCATGGTTGATGAACTTGGTAATAAAGTTGATGGTGATCAGATTGCTTATATTATTGCCCGGGATTTATTACGTAAGGGACAGTTAAAAGGTGGTGTTGTCGGTACTTTGATGACGAATCTGGGGATGGAAGTAGGGCTCAAACAATTGGGTGTTCCGTTTATTCGTGCGGCTGTGGGAGATCGTTACGTTCTAGAAAAATTGCAGGAAAAGAACTGGAAGATAGGCGCTGAAAATTCCGGGCATATTATTCTGCTGGATAAAGTAACGACAGGTGATGCTATTGTAGCGGCATTGCAGGTATTGGCTGCGGTTGTTGATAGTGAAATGACGTTGAATGAGTTAACCAAAGGAATGACGCTTTACCCTCAGGTGTTGGAAAATGTCAGCTTCAGTGGTGAAACTAACCCTTTGGATAGTGAACAGGTTCAGCTATCAGTCAGAAAAGCTGAGGACCAGCTAGGGGATAAAGGCCGGGTTTTACTCCGAAAATCAGGAACGGAACCATTGATTCGGGTCATGGTTGAAGGGGAAGACGAGGCATTGGTCAAAAAGTCTGCTTCTGATATCGCTCAAACGGTGAAACTAAGCTGTTAATTTTTGTATGATCTGGCTGGGATTGATCAAAATGTCCCTTTTTTAACCGTTTGAAGAGCAATGCGAAAAAAAATCCGGATAATTACTTGTCAGCGTTAAAGGCTTCCGTTAGTATTGCGTCCACCTTCTGATTGGGAGGGCGCTAGCTTTGTTCTGAATATAACCTGAAAAGGGTAATGAGGACGGCGCTGGCTCAACAATTTGGACCATAGGTGGGTGTAATGTTTACAGTTCTACTTGTGCTTTACCTGTTGGCAGCGATTGCTATCATTGGCCTGGTGTTGATTCAACAAGGGAAAGGCGCAGATATGGGCGCTTCATTCGGGGCTGGAGCATCAAATACTGTATTTGGCTCTGGTGGCTCGGGTAATTTCTTAACCCGGATGACAACAATTTTTGCTTTAATTTTCTTGGTGATAAGCTTGGTGTTAGGTAATCTGTCTACACATAAATCAAAATCCCAGTATGCTCCTGATGCTCTTCAGGAACAGGTACAGAAAAAAGCAGAAAAGGCAGTTAAAAAAGTTCCTGTTAAAACAAATAACAGCGACGAGATTCCTGAATAAATAGCTTAGTTTTTTGCTGTTTATTATTGAATTGCCGAGATGGTGAAATTGGTAGACACACTAGCATGAGGTGCTAGCGCTTCGGTGTGAGGGTTCGAGTCCCTCTCTCGGCACCATTATTCTTTACAAACTTGTAAATACGATTCGCATTGGTTAATATGCGCAGCAATTGGCGCGGGGTGGAGCAGCTTGGTAGCTCGTCGGGCTCATAACCCGAAGGTCGTCGGTTCAAATCCGGCCCCCGCAACCATTTTATATGGGTTTTGCAAGTTTGCAGTGTATTGAACACTGTTATTGAAAGCCTTAGGTTTTCAATATATCAGGGTCCAGCAATAAAAAACCCCGACTATCGGGGTTTTTTATTATCTGAAATTTTGTGTCGCTCCATGGAGTTTGCGCTAAGTTTTAGGTGTATGCTTGGAAAGTTTATTGGGCTCTGGGCCCTTTTTTTGTTTCTGGAGTGGTTTAATGACTGGCTTAGAAAGACAACTGACTGAAATGCTGGAAGCGCCGGTAATGGCTTTAGGCTATGAGTTGGTTGGATTGGAGTTCGTTCGTGCGGGCGCACATTCAACGCTTCGTATTTACATTGATCATGAAAATGGGATCAATGTAGATGATTGCGCAGATGTAAGTCGCCAGGTGAGTGCAGTGCTTGACGTAGAAGATCCTATCTCTGTTGCGTATAACTTAGAGGTATCTTCTCCAGGGCTGGAACGACCACTTTTTAAAGCTGCTCATTATGAGCAGTTTGTTGGTCACGAGGTCAGCATCGTATTAAAAATGGCTATGAATAACAGACGTAAGTGGAAAGGTGTTATTGACTCAATTGACGGTGAAACGGTGACGATTCTCGTTGATGGAGAAAATGAACATTTTGCGCTTAGCAACATAGCTAAAGCTAACCTAATCCCTAAATTTTAAGTCTTAACGTAGAGGCTCTAAAAGATGAGTAAAGAGATTTTAGCGGTAGTAGAAGCAGTATCGAATGAAAAAGCGGTACCTCGTGAGAGAATTTTTGAAGCTTTAGAGATTGCTCTTGCTACGTCAACAAAGAAAAAATATGAACTTGAAATTGACGTCCGGGTGGCGATTGACCGTAAAACTGGTGAATTTGATACTTTCCGTCGTTGGTTAGTCGTTGAAGAAGTTCAGAATCCGACGAAAGAGATGTCTTTCGACGCCGCAAGTTATGATGATGATTCGATTGAGCTTGGCGATTATGTTGAAGAAGAGATTGAATCTGTCACTTTTGACCGTATCACAACTCAGACAGCAAAACAGGTTATCGTTCAGAAAGTTCGTGAGGCTGAGCGTGCACAAATTGTTGAACAGTTCATTGATAACGAAGGTGATCTGGTTACCGGTGTAGTAAAAAAAGTAAATCGTGATGCGGTTATCCTTGATCTGGGAAATAACGCGGAAGCGGTAATTTTACGTGATGATCAATTACCCCGGGAAAACTTCCGTAGTGGTGATCGTGTCAGGGGCCTATTATATGCGGTAAGACCGGAAGCAAGAGGTTTTCAGTTATTTATTACCCGCTCTAAGCCTGAGATGCTTGAAGAATTATTCAGAGTCGAAGTGCCTGAGATTGGTGAAGAGCTGATTGAACTGAAAGGTGCTGCTCGAGATCCTGGCTCTCGTGCCAAAATTGCTGTAAAAACAAACGATAAACGCATTGATCCTGTTGGTGCCTGTGTTGGTATGAGAGGCGCTCGCGTTCAGGCTGTTTCCGGTGAGCTCGGCGGCGAACGTATTGATATCGTTTTATGGGATGATAATCCTGCTCAGTTTGTTATTAATGCCATGGCTCCTGCTGATGTGGCATCCATTATTGTTGATGAAGATGCGCATTCAATGGATATTGCGGTTGAAGCCGATAACCTGGCTCAGGCCATTGGTCGTAACGGTCAGAACGTTCGTTTAGCTTCTCAGTTAACTGGTTGGGAACTGAACGTTATGACAGTAGATGATCTTCAGAAAAAACATCAGGAAGAATCCCTGGAATCGATTGAAACGTTCATGAAACATCTTGATATTGAACAGGACTTCGCAGAGCTTCTTGTTGAGGAAGGTTTTTCAACCCTGGAAGAAGTTGCGTATGTTCCGGTTAATGAGTTGCTTGAAGTTGACGGACTGGATGAAGATTTAGTCGAAGAATTGCGTTCCCGGGCGAAAGATGCTTTAACTACTCTTGCCTTGGCCAAAGAAGAATCGTATTCAGGTGTAGAGCCTGCTGAAGATTTATTAAACCTGGAAGGGTTAGAGCGTGATATGGCTTATAAGCTAGCAGCGAAAGGCGTTTCAACGTTAGAAGAATTAGCAGAACAGGGCATTGATGATCTGGAAGGCATCGAAGATCTGACAGAAGAGAGAGCCGGTGAACTTATTATGGCTGCTCGTAATATTTGTTGGTTCGGCGAAGAAGAAGATGCATAATTTCAGCAAGGGGAGAAAGCGGCATGACACAATTTACAGTAAAAGCACTGAGTGACGAAATAGGTACACCTGTTGACCGCTTAATAGAACAACTTGCCGAAGCTGGAATGAAAAAGACGAGTTCTGATACAATCTCAGAAGAAGAGAAGCAGCAATTACTGACTTCTCTTCGTAAAGGCAATGGTGATGAATCTAACGAGACATCGCCAACTCGTTTAACACTTCAGCGTAAAACGCGCAGCACATTAAGTGTTAGTGCCGGAAGCGGTAAAAGTAAAAATGTGCAGGTCGAGGTACGTAAAAAACGTACGTACGTCAAGCGTAGTGCAATAGAAGATGAAGCGAAGCGTGAAGCGGAAGAACAAGCGAAACGTGAAGCAGAAGAGAAAGCGAAACGTGAAGCGGAAGAGAAAGCGAAACGTGAAGCAGAAGAGAAAGCGAAACGTGAAGCAGAAGAGAAAGCGAAACGTGAAGCAGAAGAGAAAGCGAAACGTGAAGCAGAAGAGAAAGCGAAACGTGACGTAGAAGAAAAAGCGAAGCGTGACGCGGAAGAACAAGCAAAACGTAAAGCGAATGTACAGCAGGAAGTGGCTGAGCTTTCTGATGAAGAAAAATCTAAGCAAGAGGCAGCGCGAAAAGAAGCCGAAGCATTACAACGCCGCCGGGATGAAGAAGCAAGGCGTAAGGCTGAAGAGGAAAGTCAGCGACAGCTTGAAAAAGCACGCGAATTGGCTGAAAAAAATAAAGAGCGTTGGTCTGCGGAACAAGAGAAAAAAGGTGATATGGAAGAGGAAAAAACAGATTACCATGTGACGACTTCTAGTTATGCACGAGAAGCGGAAGATGAAGCAGACCGTCGTGAGGAAGGTGGCCGTCGTCGTACCAAAGCGAATAAGCGTAAAATGTCTAAGAATGATGATCGTCAGGAACGTGACTCTCGCAAAGGCAAACGCAAAGGACGTATCGCCAAGCCATCTTCAATGCAACATGGTTTTGACAAAAATGCAGTGGTTCAGAAACAGGAAGTTGTGATTGGGGAAACCGTCATAGTGTCTGAGCTGGCTCAGAAAATGTCTGTGAAAGCGACCGAAGTCATCAAAGTGATGATGAAAATGGGCGCAATGGCAACCATTAATCAGGTGATCGATCAGGAAACGGCGCAATTAGTGGCGGAAGAAATGGGTCACAAAGTTGTAATTCGTAAAGAAAACGAACTGGAAGAGCAGGTTCTGTCTGATCGTGACAGCACGTCGGATGCGGTTCCACGCGCTCCGGTTGTGACCATTATGGGTCACGTTGACCACGGTAAAACATCGACACTGGATTATATCCGCCGGGCTCACGTGGCTTCTGGCGAAGCCGGTGGTATTACCCAGCATATCGGTGCCTATCATGTTGAAACCGATAATGGCATGATCACCTTCCTGGATACTCCCGGACACGCCGCATTTACGGCAATGCGTGCCCGTGGTGCTCAATCTACGGATATCGTGGTACTGGTTGTGGCAGCCGATGACGGTGTGATGCCTCAGACAATTGAAGCCATTCAGCACTCGAAAGCCGCTGGCGTTCCTTTGATCGTTGCTGTGAACAAGATCGATAAAGAAGATGCCAACCCGGATAATGTGAAAACCGAATTGGCTCAGTATGACATCATCCCTGAAGAGTGGGGCGGTGATAACATGTTTGTTCATATCTCTGCAAAACAGGGAACAAACATCGATGCGCTGTTAGAAGCGATTCTGCTTCAGGCCGAAGTCCTTGAGCTGACAGCCGTGAAAGACGGTATGGCTTCCGGTGTCGTTGTTGAATCACGTCTTGATAAAGGTCGTGGTCCTGTTGCGACGATTTTGGTTCAGTCCGGTACGCTACACAAAGGTGACATTCTTCTTTGTGGTCAGGAATATGGTCGTGTTCGTGCGATGCGCGATGAATTGGGTAACGAAGTGCTCGAAGCCGGCCCATCGATTCCTGTGGAAGTCCTTGGTTTATCGGGTGTTCCTGTTGCCGGTGATGAGGCAACAGTGGTACGTGATGAACGCAAAGCCCGTGAAGTAGCTAACTACCGCCAGGGTAAATTCCGTGAAGTGAAACTGGCCCGTCAGCAGAAAGCCAAACTGGAGAACATGTTCTCTAATATGGCGGCTGGTGAAGTCGCTGAGTTGAACGTGGTACTGAAAGCGGACGTTCAGGGATCAGTTGAAGCCATTTCCGATGCATTGGTTAAACTGTCTACCGATGAAGTGAAAGTCAGCATTGTTGGTTCCGGTGTGGGTGGTATCACGGAAACTGATGCGACGCTGGCAGCAGCTTCTGATGCGATTATCCTTGGCTTTAACGTTCGTGCGGATGCTTCTGCGCGTAAAACGATTGAAGCTGAACATCTGGATCTTCGTTACTACTCGATCATCTATCAGTTGATTGATGAAGTGAAACAGGCGATGAGTGGTATGCTTGCGCCAGAATTCAAGCAGGAAATCATTGGTCTTGCTGAAGTGCGTGATGTGTTCAAATCACCGAAGCTGGGTGCGATTGCCGGATGTATGGTGACGGAAGGTCTCATCAAACGTAATAACCCAATTCGTGTTCTGCGTGAAAACGTTGTTATTTACGAAGGTGAGCTGGAATCATTACGTCGTTTCAAAGATGATGTCATGGAAGTTAAGAACGGATACGAATGTGGTATCGGTGTTAAAAACTACAATGATGTTCGGGTCGGTGACCAGATCGAGGTTTTCGAAACGGTTGAAATTAAACGTTCAATTGACGATTAATCGACAATTACGGCTTCAGTGAAGAAGCGGTAAAGGTTGTTGTATACGCCATGGGGGGCTGGTATATCCATCCCCCCATTCTTTCTATAGTGAGAGAACATATGTCTAAAGAATTTAGTCGTACACAGCGAGTTGCCCAGCAACTGCAAAAAGAATTAGCGATGATCCTGCAGCGTGAAATTCGTGATTCACGTTTGGGAATGGTGACCATCTCAGAAGTTCAGGTTTCCAGAGATCTGGCCTATGCAAAAGTTTATGTGACTTTTTTGTGTGTTGGTGAGCAGACACCGGAAAGTTGTCTGAATGCGCTGAAGGAACACGAAGTTCATATCCGCATGTTATTAGGCAAACAAATCCGCCTGAGATTAACACCTGAAATTCGTTTTGTTTATGACAATACTCTGGTCGACGGCATGAAAATGTCGAATCTGGTATCCGAAGTAGTCAGTAACGATAAGATGAAAAAACAGGCAGCCGGACGTGGAGATGATGAGTAATGGCCAGACGTCGTAAAGGACGCCCTGTTGATGGTATCGTCCTGTTAGATAAGCCGACAGGCATTTCATCAAATGATGCGCTTCAGAAAGTGAAGCGTATTTATTTTGCCGAAAAAGCCGGTCATACCGGCGCATTGGATCCGCTGGCGACCGGCATGTTACCCATTTGTCTTGGTGAAGCGACCAAATTTTCTCAGTTTCTTCTGGATTCGGATAAGCGCTACATCGTCATTGCCAGACTGGGGCAGCGGACGAATACGTCCGATTCAGACGGTGACGTGGTCCAGACCCGCGATGTTCACGTCAGTCAGCAGGATTTACTCGACAAGATTGAACACTTTCGGGGGGAAACCGACCAGGTGCCATCCATGTTCTCTGCATTGAAATATCAGGGCAAGCCTTTATATGAATATGCCCGGCAGGGGATTGATATTCCTAGAGAACCCAGAAAAATAACCGTATATGATATCCGGTTACTGCGTTTTGATAACGATGAAATTGAAATGGATATTCATTGCTCTAAAGGGACGTATATTCGGACCATTGTCGATGATCTTGGTGAAATGCTGGGCTGCGGTGCTCATGTAACCAGCTTGCACCGGACCGAAGTCGGCCGCTATCCATACGAAAAAATGGTGACGCTTGAACAGTTAGAAGCATTGCTGGAGGTGGCGCATTCTCAGGATGTTCAGCCAAGAGAATTGTTGGACCCATTATTGTTACCAATGGATACCGCCGTTGAAGCGTTACCTGAAGTGAATGTTATTGCTGAATTGGCCGAAATGGTATTACACGGCCAAGCCGTTCAGGTCTCGGGAAGTCCGGTTTCCGGTCAGGTGCGAATCACGGCTGGAGAAGAAAAGTGTTTTCTTGGTGTCGGTGAAATTGATCACGATGGTAAGGTCGCACCCAAAAGACTGGTTGTCAGAAAATAATTTTTTAGCAGTAGATTCGGTTCTTCTGAGTACTAGACAGTCAGTAGCAGATACTCTATAATCCCGCTTCCTCGTGTCGGCTGAATCAGAGATTGGCTGACACAAACATAAACTTAACTCTCAGGAGAGAAATATGTCTCTGAATGCAGAAACTAAAGCAGCAATCGTTGCTGAATATGCACGTAGCGAAGGCGATACAGGTTCACCAGAAGTACAGGTAGCACTACTGACTGCTTCTATTAACCACCTTCAGGGTCACTTCCAGGAACACAAAGGCGATCACCATAGCCGTCGTGGTCTTCTGCGTATGGTTTCAAGCCGTCGTAAACTTCTGGATTACCTGAAAGGTAAGGATCTGGAACGCTATCACGCACTAATCAAACGTCTGGGCCTACGTCGCTAAGAAGAGTTTGTTAAAAAAGGGGCTTTAAGCCCCTTTTTTAGTATCTAAGTTTAACAAAAATTCAGGTAAGTAGTTTATACTACCTGCTTATTGCAGAAAAAAAGCAATAAAATACTCAAAGCACTACAGTCACTAATGTCGGCCAGATGGTCGCGACTATTAAGAAGGTGTTATCACTAGCTTCTTCTTACTAGTCGCGATTCGTAATGCCTTGAGTGTATTGATAACACTATCCGGATCAATCCGGAAAAAGGAAAAATGAATGTTTGAAAAACCCGTAGTTAAAAAATTCCAGTACGGTAATCATACCGTGACTCTAGAAACCGGTGTGATTGCCCGTCAGGCGACTTCCGCTGTTATGGTGACAATGGATGACACTTCCGTATTTGTTTCTGTTGTTGGTAAAAAAGAAGCTGTAGAAGGTCAGGATTTCTTCCCATTGACGGTCAATTATCAGGAACGGACTTATGCGGCAGGTAAAATTCCCGGTGGTTTCTTTAAACGTGAAGGTCGTCCGTCTGAAGGTGAAACACTGACAGCACGTCTTATTGACCGTCCTATCCGTCCTTTGTTTCCTGAAGGTTTCACGAATGAAGTTCAGATCATTGCAACTGTTATGGCGGTTAATCCAGATGTTCAGCCTGATATTCCAGCATTGATTGGTACTTCTGCTGCTCTTGCTGTTTCCGGCATTCCTTTTAATGGTCCTATCGGTGCGGCACGTGTCGGTCATATCGACGGTCAGCTTGTTCTGAACCCAAGTCAGGCTGAGCTGGAAACCTCTCGTTTGGATCTGGTTGTGGCTGGTACTCAAAATGCGGTACTGATGGTTGAATCAGAAGCGGACATTCTTTCTGAAGAAGAGATGCTGGCTGCGGTTGTATATGGTCACGAGCAGCAACAGGCGGTTGTTAATGCGATTAACGAATTTGCTGCGGAAGTTGCCACTCCTGCGTGGGAATGGACAGCTCCGGTTACTAATGAGCCTCTGAAAGAGAAAATTGCTGAATTGGCAGAAAGCCGTTTCACTGAAGCTTATCAGATTACTGAAAAAATGGCCCGTTATGACCAGGTTAACGTAATCAAAGAAGATGTTGTTCGTATTTTACTGGAGCAGGATGAATCTCTGGATGAAAATGAACTGCATAATATGCTTCATTCTCTGGAGAAAAAAGTGGTACGTAGTCGTATCCTTTCCGGTGCTCCCCGTATCGATGGTCGTGAAAAAGACATGGTTCGTGCGTTAGACGTTCGTACAGGCGTTCTTCCAAGGGTTCATGGTTCTGCCTTGTTTACCCGTGGCGAAACACAGGCAATCGTAACGGCAACACTCGGTACTCAGCGTGATGCTCAGATCATTGATGAACTGACTGGTGAGCGTAAAGATCATTTCCTTCTTCACTATAACTTCCCACCATACTGCGTAGGTGAAACCGGTTTTGTCGGTTCTCCTAAGCGTCGTGAAATTGGCCATGGTCGTCTTGCGAAACGTGGTATCGCAGCTGTTATGCCTTCCGTGGATGATTTCCCATATACGGTCCGCGTTGTTTCTGAAATTACAGAATCTAACGGTTCATCATCAATGGCATCGGTTTGTGGTTCTTCTCTTGCTCTTATGGATGCTGGTGTGCCAATCAAATCATCGGTTGCCGGCATTGCTATGGGACTGGTAAAAGAAGGCGATGATTTCGTTGTTCTTTCAGATATCCTTGGTGATGAAGACCATCTGGGTGATATGGACTTTAAAGTTGCAGGTACTTCTACCGGGGTTACGGCGCTGCAAATGGATATCAAAATTGAAGGTATCACCAAAGAAATTATGCAGATTGCACTCAACCAGGCAAAAGGTGCGCGCATGCACATTCTTTCCGTTATGGATCAGGCAATTGGTTCTGCACGTGAAGATATTTCTGAATTTGCACCACGAATTCATAAAATGAAGATCAGCGCAGATAAGATCAAAGATGTGATTGGTAAAGGTGGGGCTGTGATCCGGGCGCTGACTGAAGAAACCGGTACAACCATTGAAATTGATGATGATGGTACTGTTAAAGTCGCTGCAACTGATGGTTTAGCTGCTAAAGAAGCTATTCGTCGTATCGAAGAGATTACTGCTGAAGTGGAAGTTGGTCGTATTTATACCGGTAAAGTAGCCCGTCTGGCTGATTTCGGTGCTTTTGTCACTATTTTGCCTGGTAAAGATGGCTTAGTGCATATTTCACAGATCGCTGAAGAGCGGGTTGATAAAGTGAGCGATTATCTGAAAGAAGGTCAGGAAGTTCAGGTTAAAGTACTGGAAATTGACCGTCAGAACCGTATTCGCTTGAGTATGAAAGCGGCGGTTGAAAAAACAGAACCTAAAGCTGAAGAAAACGTGACAGAAGATTCTTCAGAACAACCTTCTGCTTAGTAATTAATGTCAGGACTGTGTAGGTTGTTTTCTACGAGTTCGCTTTTTACCTGAAAAGCATGTTATAAAGGGAGCAGTATGCTCCCTTTTTATTTAAGGAAATCAATGCCGTGAAATGGTTATCGATCATTCTGAGTAGTATGGTTCTGTTAGGATGTGCATCATCGGATAAGCAAAACTCAGAAAATATCCGTTGGTTGTATCCCCCGATGGCAAGACCTGTTCAGGTCAGTCTGGACAAAGAAGTCAAAATTGCTCAATTGACAGAATTATTAGGCCGGAAAAATATACCTGATGATGTCAGGGCTAAAATGTTTTTAGAAAGAGGCGATTTATACGATTCTGTGGGGCTTAAGAATTTAGCCCGCCTTGATTTAGAGCGTTCTTTAGATCTGAATCCTGCTCAGTCCGAAGCGTTTAATATGCTTGGGGTTTATTATACTGAAACCGGGCAGTTTGATTCAGCATATGAGGCATTTGATTCCGCAATTGAGTTAAATGCGAAAAACGCGTTTGCGAAAAGAAATCAGGCCATCGCGCTGTATTATGGTCAGAGGCCAAAGTTGGCTATAGAACCTCTTGAACAGGTAAAACCAGATAAGGTTGAAGCACCATTTCATTACTTGTGGGTCTATATTATCGAAAGTGAATTGGATCCGGTAAAAGCGAAAGCGGATCTTAAGCGAACTTATTCTGAACATCACCCAGATGTATGGGGATGGTCTCTTGTCAGGATGATGCTTAACCCCAAAGCTGATAGCCAGACGTTTAAGCAAATTCTTGATAGTACCAAAGATAATACGGTGTTAGCTCAGAGGTTAACTGAAGCTTATTTCTACCTGGCTAAACGTTATCAGATGAAAGGTCAATATGCAGATGCGATTGCACTTTATAAGTTGTCTTTGTCGTTTAATATTTATGAGTATATTGAAAATCGATATGCCATGCTTGAGCTGGAAAAAATTTATCACCATCTGAAAGCCCTACAGATCAAGGGGAAAGAAAAAGTGTAAGGATTACGATATGTGCCGATATCACCTGAACACAATAGTTTCAGGTGATTTAGGTTGTCATCAATGGTATTGCTCATATCACGGAGTGAATGTTTCCATACCGGATAACTGATGCCAGTAGCCGTTGCATTCCTTATTGGATAATAACGCCGGGTGACTACCTGTCTCGTTAGCTTTGAAGTCACGAATATAACTGCAGGTATCAATACTGAGTGGACTGAGACGAACAACATCGATCATATCATGCATAGAAGGCAGCTCATTAATCAGGTTGTAGCAGTGTCCTGATTGTGTCTGAATCCCGTTGAGTGTAAAAATTTCTTCTCCTTCCCGACTTTCTACTAAAATACCGTTTGGATAATTCAGACAACATTTTTTACACTGATCTTTGGGGCGGTTTTCGGCTCTGGCAGTGAAACACCTGGCAGAGTAAGCTAATGGAAGGTACCCGTACCCGAAAATTTCCACCTCGAACTGATTTCTGATACCTAATTCTTCGCATTGTTGTAGCGTATTTTTTAACCAGTCTCTGGAAAGCTCCACCGGCATGCACCACCGGGTCATTCCTTTATTTAATAAAACTTTCAGTGTATGGGCGTTGTAAGCATTAATAGCAGGACCGGCAACAAAAGGCACCCCTTTATCGGTAGCCAACTGGATGGCAGACATATCATTAGCTTCTATTTGTAGTCCACCATTATCAATATACGTTTTCATTACATCGATTTCCCTGCTGGATTCTAACAGAGCCATGGTTGACAGAACGACCTGCTTACCTGAATTTGCTAGTGATTTTGCCAGTTCTACCCATTCGGCCGGTTTCAACTCTCTTCGTTTTGAGCAGACGGTTTCACCTAAATAAATGATATCTGCATCACTGTCTAAAGCGGCGTTATAGAATGCATTGATGTCATTTTTTGACCAAAAATACAGAATTGGCCCTAAAGAATATTTCATTCTCATCTCCTCATTGCCATTTTCTATGATAAGCACCAAGCGTTGTTTGTGTTCCTTCTGAAAGATTTTCTAAAGCGCGGTTCCATTCTGGTTTTACTGAGTAGTCATGTTGATGGCGCTGATAGTCATCAATGGCTTTGCGCCACACTTTGGTCACTTCGGCGACATAAGCCGGACTTCTCTGCCGCCCCTCAATTTTGACTGATGCAATGTTAGCGGAAAATAATTCAGGAAGAAGCCCTAGAGTATTTAAACTGGTTGGTTCTTCAAGCGTGTGGTAACACTTTTTTTCACCCTTATTGGTTGTACAGAACCGCCCCTTACACAGGGTTGGATACCCGGCATTCTCTCCATGTTTATAGAGATCGATGAGTACACCATTTAATCGAGATTCAAGTCCGCTTTCTGTTTCCTGCCAGCGAACAAACCGGGCTGGTGAGCAAGCTCCAACAGTATTGGGTGACTCTCCTGTGAGATAAGAGGATAAATAGCACCGTCCTTCCGACATAATACAAAGACTGCCAAAAGCAAAGACTTCTAATTCGGCATTGCTACCTAGCTCGGTTGATAGTTGTTTTACTTGTGGCATGGATAATACTCGTGGTAATACCACCCGTTTAATATTAAAGTTTTCGGTGTAAAATCGGATTGCTGCTTTATTAGTGGCTGAGGCTTGAACGGACAAGTGAAGGTCAATATGTGGGTATTTTTCTGTAGCGTATTCCAGAATAGATATATCGGCTAATATCAGAGCATCTATGCCTAAGTCGGCGGCTTTATCCACTGCCTGAGTCCATGTCTTAAAACGGTTTGGATGGGCAAAAGTATTGATGGCAATATGGATTTTTTTTCTGTGCTGTTTAGTATAATTGATCGCATTATCTAAACGTTTTCCTGTGAAATTTAATCCAGCGAAATGGCGAGCGTTGGTATCATCTTTAAATCCGATATAGACAGCATCGGCTCCATGATCAATCGCTGCTTTGAGAGCAGGTAAACTACCTGCTGGGCATAACAACTCCATATGAACTCATTTTGTAGAATATAAACATATGTATTCTAGGTAAAAAAAAGTATTTAAAGTTTGATATGAGCCAGATTTAGACTCAAAAGGTCATTATGTTCACCGTCTTCTCATCTGCTTTGCGAATAATATTTCAACTTCGTTTCTAGGTTGTGGCCGATAAAAATGAAAACCCTGAATAGAGTGGCAGTTGAGGCTGGAGAGTAATTGGGCCTGACTTTGTGTTTCTACCCCTTCAGCAACAACACTTAGATTCAATGACTTACCAAGGTTGATTATATTTTCAATAACGGTTACCTGTTTAGGCAGAGTATCCACATCTGTAATAAATGCCCTGTCTATTTTTAGTTCATCGATAGGAAAGCGGGCAAGATAAGACAATGATGAATAGCCTGTTCCAAAGTCATCGATGGACAGGGTAAATCCCAGTTTTTTGATGGAATTCAGCATTTGAATGGTATGGTCACCATCACTCATTACTGCTGTTTCCGTTAGCTCGAAGGTGATGCATGAAGGTTCTAGCCGGGTAGCATTTAACAATTGAGACATATATTTAATCAATTTAGGATTACCAAACTGTTCTGGTGACAGGTTGATTGCCACTTTCCCGGGTAAAATCTTTTGTTGATTCCACCGTTTTACAGTAGCGAATACTTCTCTCATGACGACCCGGCCAACCTGCTCAATTAGCCCAGCTTTTTCCGCGACAGGGATAAAGGCTCCGGGACTAATGTATCCTTCAACTGGGTGTTTCCAGCGAATCAGTGCTTCTGCGCCATTTATACTGTAATCTCGTGCACTGACTTTTGGCTGATACCAGACTTCCAGTCCATTTTGTTGCAGGGCTTTTTGCAATTCAATTTCCAGCCATAACCGGGTTCTGGCTTCTTTATTCATTCGCTCTTCGAAAGCTATGGTTCGGTTTCGTCCACGGGATTTAGCTTCATACATGGCCGTATCGGCATTTTGCAGAAGATTTCTGGCATCGGTACCATTTTCAGGAAATGAGACGGTACCAATCGAGCAGGCAAGGCGCTTGCTAAAATAATTCAGATTGAAGGGTTCATTGATCAGAGCAATAATTTTCTCGGCAAGCTGCGTTTCAATTTCAGGCATTGGAGGTTCGGGTAAAATAACAGCAAATTCATCGGCACCAAGATGGCCTAGTACAGCGTCTGAAGGGACCGTTCGTTTTAACCGTGTTGATATTTCCCGGATAACTTTATCGCCAATAGTATGACCAAGAGAGTCGTTGATATTCTTAAAATTATCAATATCGATATAGTAAAGAATTAGCGGTGTTTTATCTTTTATCAACAGATCTAATCGTTTGATAAAACCACTACGATTATATAATCCTGTTAAAGAGTCAATAGTGAGTTCGGTTGTTGAAATGATATTTTTGGGATTCTTGTCAATTTGTTTTGTCAGATTTGCACTTGGCTGTGATAAATCTTTGAGAAAAATAAAATCAACAGAAGTGCCCAGTAAAGAGGAACTGCTGTATCTCAGTTTAACTGGCTTAGTTGAATCACATATTGAACTGGTGAGACATTCAATAGATGATTGCTGCCGAAGAAGATTGGTTATTTCAATCTTGTAAGGATCTTTTGATGTTTTATCTATGAATAATGCATTAAGGGTTTCTCCCAGCAACTCTTCGGCTGATTCATATCCCAGCAGTTTTGTTGCGGCTGGGTTAATAGAAAGGATCGTGTTTTGGTCGGCAAGAATTACCCCATCACTTACTGAATGGAGCAAAGCATTAAATTTTCCTTCAGACTCAGACAGAGATTGTGACAAAAGAACTTTATCTGAAATATCGATACCCTGAAACAGCAAGTATTTCTTATCGTCTTTGTCACTTATGCTGAAAATGATGCAGAATACACTGTTGTCGATATCATTGATCTTGAAGTTGATTTCAGACTCGACCCGAAGACCGTTCAGAGCCTGATCATAGAGGGGCTTTACCTGATTATAATAGCTGTTGCCAAAGATTTTTCTGTCACTTAAACCAATCATTTCTTCCTGTGAAAGATCTGATATTTCTTCATATCGGTGATTTACGAATGCATAACGAAAGGTTGCATCGATTAATGCAAAGAAGAATGGACTATGTGATGTTAACTCGGTAAACCAAAATTTAAGTTCTTCGGAAATTGGCACTAAAAATTACTCTGTGAATGTGCAGGCAGCCTGACGATTACGGTTCAATGTAATCTACTATAACTTTCTTTAAAGTTGGAAGAAAGCGTATAAATCACTAATAACTTTGACGTTAAGCACCGTGTTGCAGCTAGTCATTTATTAGTATAGTTTGTTGAGATAAATTATCGGAGAATCGGTATGATTAACAATATCCATCGGCGAATAGTCGAGAACTCAGCATCAATTTTGAGACCTCCAGTCCAGTTTTTACCGGATACTTTGCAAAAAAAAGCCCTTCTTTCTTTTCTTAAATACGTTTGTAAAGAAGCTATTGAAGAAGGGGATTTTGAATTTCTTGAAGATAAGTGGCTGAAAGTCGGTATAAAAGACCTCAATGTTTATAAATTGATCAGTTTTAAACAGGGCCATCTTATTGTCGATAGTCTGAACAATGGCCATGTTGCCGATGTAACTTTTTCAGGAAATTTGAATGATCTTGTGTTAATTGCAGGACGGAAAGAGGATCCGGATACTCTGTTTTTTCAGCGTAGGTTGGTCATTGAAGGGGATACAGAACTGGGGCTAGAAGTAAAAAATTTACTTGATAATGTGGATTTTGATGGATTACCAAAATTGATGCAAATATCAATAAAAGAATTGGCTGACTTCGTGTATAAAGGGCTTGAAAATTCATCATCACCGCAACCCGGTAAGGAACGAAAACCGAATGCTTATACGAACTGAAGCACCTGCTGATATTTTGCTTATTGATAGCTTGTTGAAAGAGCATGCGAATGACGATAGATTAGCCGGTGACATAATGACAATGAGGGAAAATGCTTCTTTGACTTTATCTCTTGTTGTCTGTAGTGATGAGGGGAAGGTTATCGGACATGTTGCTTTCAGGCCGGTTATATGTGACGGTGTGGAAAGTACCTGGCAAATTATGACGCCGATAACCGTGAGTTCTGAACATATCGGGGAAACAGATATTAAGATTTCGTTGATTCAGGAAGCCATGAATACTCTGGGGGAGTTAGGATATCCAGCGTGTTTTGGATCTGAAGGCGATGAGAAATACCAAGAGTTTGGCTTCAGTCCATATGGCAACGAGTTGTGGGGATATGAGTATTATCTGGGTGAAATAGAGTCCAAGCCGGACTGGTTTGGCTGGGTAGTCAATGGGATGATTGAACATAAATGAAAGACAATCTTTGCTATTTAGATGAAATGGGACTCGATAACTGGATTCTGTCATACCCTGAAAGACTGATAAATTACGATGTCCATAAGGTGAAACCGGATAGCCGAGTGGATGTGTTATTTATTTGTCCTGTTAAACCGGCAACCTCAGAAGAGATCACTTTACTGGAAAAAATAGCAGGTAGTTTTCAGGTTCAGTTGCAGAATATCCGGCATGTTTACCCGGAAAAGTTAAATTTGGTCGATTATGAGAGCCTTGAATGGATCTGGTTTTCAGGATGTCGTACTCAGAAGCCATTCATAGGTTCTCATAAAATTCTGGAATCGTCTTTATTGTCAGACATGAACCATAATACTCAGGCGAAGCGTTATCTTTGGCAGCAGATTCAGGTTAATTTGGGTAGGGATGGCGTTTAACTAATTGATTACAAAATGGAATTCAAAGTTGATTTTCAATGAAATTAGTCTCAGAACTTTTACACGTCGTAAATTTCCAGAATATTAGTACATTTTCCTCTTTTCTTATAGTATTGGCCCTCGGTACTATTGGTGTCTTATTTTTAATAATCACAACAACAGTTGTCAGGTAGTGAGGTTGATATGAAAATTGCTGTAGCAGGGACGGGTTACGTTGGCCTATCAAATGCGATGTTATTAGCACAACATAATAAAGTTGTTGCTTTGGATCTTATTGAGGAAAAAGTGACGATGTTAAATAACAAGCAGTCACCGATCGTCGATAGAGAAATCGAAATGTTTCTCTCTGAAAAAAATCTTGACTTCAAGGCCACGTTAGATAAAGAAGAAGCATATGTTGATGCTGATTATGTGATCATTGCTACCCCAACGGATTACGATCCCAAGACCAATTATTTTAATACCTCTTCTGTGGAAGCTGTTATTAATGATGTGATGTCTATTAATCCTAATGCTGTCATGGTAATTAAATCTACGGTTCCAGTTGGCTATACGCAAAAAATAAAAGAACAATTAAGTTGCGATAATCTGATCTTTTCACCTGAATTTTTGAGAGAAGGTAAGGCCCTGTACGACAACCTGTACCCTTCCCGTATTATTGTTGGTGAGCAAAGTCAGCGGGCTGAAAAATTTGCTCATTTGTTAATGCAAGGGGCTAAGAAAGAGAACATTGAAGTCTTGTTTACCAATTCGACCGAAGCGGAAGCGGTTAAGTTATTTTCAAATACCTATCTGGCGATGCGAGTGGCTTACTTTAATGAGTTGGATTCGTATGCGGAAGCGTATGGACTGGATAGTAAGCAGATCATTCAGGGAGTATGTTTAGATCCTCGTATAGGAAGTCATTATAATAATCCTTCATTTGGTTATGGTGGTTATTGTTTGCCGAAAGATACTAAGCAGTTGCTGGCCAATTATGATGCGGTACCAAATAATATTATCGGTGCTATTGTCGATGCAAACCGGACCCGTAAAGATTTTATTGCGGACAGTATTTTGAAACGTTCCCCTAAAGTGGTAGGGATTTATCGTTTAATTATGAAAGCTGGATCTGATAATTTCCGGGCTTCATCTATCCAGGGCATCATGAAACGGTTGAAAGCTAAAGGTGTTGAAGTTGTTGTTTATGAGCCTGTTATGAAAGACGATTTGTTCTTTAATTCCCGGGTGATTCGAGATATTGAAGAGTTTAAACAGATGTCTGATGTCATCGTCTCTAATCGTATGGCGGATGTGCTTTCCGAGGTAGAAGATAAAGTGTATACGCGTGATCTGTTTGGTGCCGATTAAGATTATTTGTTAATTACAGAGATAGTCATGGGCAAATGGATACCCATGGCTATTTTTTTGTTTGTGATAAGTAAAGAAAATTTCTGGAAGAATACTTTGCTTTAGTGAGAGTTTGTATTAAATCTTTTCTCTGATTTGACTGGTAGGTAGAGTACTCAATTATATGATTTCCATTATTCCAACCAAGCCGTGCCATCTTGACCGGATTTGGCAAATTGAACAGCTTGTTCATTCTCATCCATGGTCAAAAGCAAGTATTAACAATCTGAGTAGTCGAGGGGCGATCCACCATGTCATTCTGGAAGAGGATTTGGTGATTGGTTATTTTTATGCTCAGAACATTGTTGACGAAGTCAGTTTGCTTAACATTGCCATTGCCAAAGAGTGTCAGAACAGAGGATTTGGCCGACGACTACTTCAGTTTTTGACTGAATACAGTGAGCAGAAAAAAGCGGAAAGTATATGGCTTGAAGTTAGAGCCGGTAATCAGAATGCGGTTCACCTCTATGAATCTGTCGGGTTTAATGAAATTGACCGGAGAGAAAATTATTACCCATCAGATAAGGGAAGAGAAGACGCTATTATAATGACGCTTACACTTTAAATGCGAGATGGAATAAAACTTTCTTACACTTTTTTCTGATTTATTTTCATAAAAAAGAAAAAAAGCAACTATTTGACATTTATAAATTCGGTCATTGCCATGATTTTTTCCCACCTATCTCTCTATGATATCAAAGTCTTTAATTTCTTATATTAGAGACGTGTCAATTTTTTAACTTTTAGAAACTATCTGAATTACGTTCAGATAATGAATGAAATTGACCGTAATTGTCTCGATTTTAAAACATGCCATACTTTAAAGCCACTCTCCCTTGCACAATTCTTGAAAAGAATGTGA
Organism: Vibrio salinus; assembly: GCF_021272385.1. Taxonomy (GTDB): domain Bacteria; phylum Pseudomonadota; class Gammaproteobacteria; order Enterobacterales; family Vibrionaceae; genus Vibrio; species Vibrio salinus. Next base: position 1,033,971 of record NZ_JAJSDZ010000005.1, on the reverse strand, counting down.
CTGATCACTCATAATGGAGGCCAATAAATCGAGGCTAAATATAGTCAGATTTAAGACATGAAAAAATGACAAATAATTACAATTTCGTTAACAAGGTCAGCATTTGAAACGATTATGAATAGTCATTAAAAAATTCAAATTTTAAAAATAAGCTCGTGGGATGCTGTGAACCCGAGGGCGGTAGCGTGTTAAATCAGTTGAAGAGTTTGGTGTGAAAGATGGCATATGGTAGTCGAATAAAATATTATGGTGAAGAATCGTCAGTTGCTTTTAAGATTTTTGATCTTTTCTTAATTGCTAGTTGCCTTTTCGCTATTGCAGAAGGGTACGTCGGTCAGTTTAATTCTCATTACCAATCTATCCTGGGTATTTTCCTTATTTCTTACTTTTTAACGTCAGAAATTCTGGGGATTTACAGACCGTTACGCTATTCGTCGTTAAGGAAAACCTTTTCCCTCATTTGTACATCATGGCTGGCCAGTATCATTATTGGACTAATGATCGGATTTGTTCTGAAGGTGACCGATGAATATTCACGAGTCGTTTTATCCTGTTGGTTTGTTACTGTACCTTTTGTTTTATTGAGTTGGCGTTGGGGATGTACCGGGTTGTTGGGACTGCTAAAAACACCGAATAATTATAAAAAGAAAACGATAATAATAGGGGCGACTAAAGCAGGATTACAATTGGCTAATGAGCTTAAAAAGACAAAAGATAAACGGAATGTGTTAGTCGGAATTTATGATGACCGGTCAATTGACCGAATAGGGCTTATGTTACCTGCGGCAATGAGAGGTAATATTGATGATGCAATTAATTTAGCAAAAAGCCATACCATTCAAAATGTGTATATCGCTTTACCCATGGAAGCATCGAAAAGGATAAAACAAATCTTAAATGCTTTTTCTGACGCGAATGCTCATGTCCATGTCGTTCCAGATTTTTTTACCTTTGATTTGATGCAAAGTCGTTTTAAATCAGTAGGTAATGTTATGACTCTTAGTGTGTATGATACACCTTTCTATGGTTTCACGTCATTGGTGAAACGAATTGAAGACATCATTCTTGCTTCTATTATTACTCTTCTTATTAGTCCAGTTTTATTGTTTGTGGCTTTGGGCGTTAAACTTTCTTCTCCTGGCCCGGTTATTTTCAAGCAAGAGCGTTATGGATTGGATGGTAAAGCCATTAAAGTATGGAAATTTCGCTCTATGCGAGCGATGGATAATGGACCGGTCGTAAAACAAGCAACGAAAAATGATCCTCGTATAACGCCATTTGGTTCTTTTATTCGTCGAACATCACTGGACGAACTTCCTCAGTTTATTAATGTGATTACAGGGCAAATGTCGATAGTAGGTCCCAGACCTCATGCTGTTGCTCATAACGAGCAATATCGGGGGTTAATTGATAAATATATGCTTCGCCATCATGTCAAACCGGGAATTACCGGGTGGGCTCAGATTAATGGGTACCGGGGAGAAACGGATACATTGGATAAAATGGAAAAACGTGTTGAATATGATCTGGTTTATATCCAGAACTGGTCATTATGGCTTGATATTAAGATTGTATTTTTGACTGTGTTTAAAGGATTTGTAGGAAAAACAGCATATTGATACCAACGATAAAAACGTATTCACCCTTTTATTTATTTATTCGAGTTTCTGAGATGAAAAATCATATTTTTAAATTTTTACTGCTAATGGCGGGTTTAGTCTGTTCTGTTAGCTCATTTGCTGCGGGGTATCGTTTAGGTGCGGGTGACGAAATTAAAATATCCGTATATGGAGAACCTGATTTATCGTATGACCAGTTAATAATAGATAGTAGTGAAAAAATTGATTACCCATATTTAGGGACAATTGATCTGAAAGGAAAAACGTTAAGCCAGGTAAGAAATATGATTACCAAAGGACTAAAAGGAGATTACTTAGTTGATCCTAAGGTAACCATTAATATGGTGAAATATCGGAATATTTATGTGAATGGCGTTGTTAACGCACCTGGCGGATATGAATATCAGCCAGGATTAACAGTGCAGAAAGCAATTGCATTAGCTGGTGGATTTTTAGCTAAGTACAGAAAAACAAAGGGAATTTATTTGACCAGAGAAAATGAGACAGATGGTATGACTGATGAACAAATCAAAGAATTATTAAAAAATAAAGAAGAAGTTGATTTGAACGATATCGTACATCCTGGCGATACGATTTATGTAGTTAGTTCTTTCTGGTAATACGTTTCCATATGATGAATTTTGTATAAGGTAAAAGTGATGAAACTACCATCTGATGACAATAATAAATCAAGTGAGCTAATTGATATTAGCCATTATATAGATTTGATTAAACGTAAATGGCTGGCAATTATAATTTTTGCGATATTGGTAACTGGAATTACAGTGCTAATAGCATTATCAATGCCATCTAAATATACAGCGACAGCGACTTTGTTGATTGAAGCGCAGGAAAAAAAAGCGGTTTCCATTGATGATGTTGTCGGTATTGATGCTAATCAGAAAGATTATTTCCAAACTCAATTTGAAATTTTGCGTTCTAATCAAATCGCTCAGGCTGTCATTGATAAATTAGGTATTGATGATTTTAAAGAGTTTAACCCCAGTATTGACTCTGAGAAAAGTATTTTACAATCTTTAAAAGAGAATAAGTTTATTTCATCATTTTTTAAGTCTGAGTCAGATCAGAAAGCTGGCTCTGATGAAGCAACCAGACAGATAGTTTTAAAGTTATTTAAAAATAATTTGAGTATTGATCCTATCATAAAGACACAATTAGTTAATATTAGTTTTACTTCTGAAGATCCTCAACTAGCGGCAAAAGTAGCAAATGCAATTGGAGTTGCTTACATAGAAAGTAATTTAGATGCCCGGCTATCTGTTACTAAATATGCATCAAGTTGGATTACAAGCCGTCTTGGTGAACTAAGACAACAATTATCGGATTCTGAAAAAGCATTGTCAGATTTTTTAGTGAAAGAAAAATTAATTAATCCCACAGATAGTGGTATTGAAGCTTTGGCAAATCAGCAGCTTACCAGTTTAACCACCCGTCTTGCTCAGGTTCGGGATGGCCGGATTAGAATTGAATCCGCATATGATGCACTTACATCAGGTAATGTGACAGATGTTGCTTCGCTATCGGCGATACCCGCAATTTCTCAGCATCCACAAGTCATTGATATTCGAAATGCAGAGCTAGAAGCCCAAAATGATGTTAATGAACTCAGTAAGCGCTATGGTCCTAAGCATGACAAAATGATTGCTGCAAACGCGAAACTGAAATCCATAGAAAAACAGGCTGAGGAGATAACCCGTAAGCTGGTTAAAGGTTTTGGTAAGGAGTTGCAGGCGACTAAACAACAAGAAAGATTATTACAAGCTGAGATACAAAAACAAAAAGCCAAATTTCAGGAATTAACGGTTAAGAAAAGTAGATATGATGCCTTACAGCGCGAAGTAGATACAAACCGAGAAATTCTTAATCTTTTCCTGACTCGCCAGAAAGAAACCACAGCAACAAGTAATTATGATGCGGCTAATGCTCGTTTTACTGATCAGGCTCTTGTTCCTCAGTTGCCGAGTTCTCCAAAGCGAAAATTGATTGTTATCGGGGCGTTTATTGCAAGTATCTTTCTTGCTGTTACTTTTGTTTTTATCGTTGATTTATTAAAAAGCACTATTGAGTCTGTTAGTGATTTTGAGGATAAGTTTGGTTTGATTCCCATTGGTGGCATTCCTGTTGTGAAAGACAAGAAATACAAAAAGGTACCAATTGATAATAAACTTTTTTTTAGTGATAAAGAGATAGCATTTAGTGAATCAATCCGCTCTATACGTACATCTTTGATGGTTAGTCAGCTAAATGAAGGAGGAACAAAGCGTATTGCTGTTACTTCGTCTTTACCTGAAGAAGGAAAAACAACGGTGGCCGTTAATGTGGCCATGTCATTTGCTAAAGTCGAAAATGTGTTACTGGTTGATTTAGACCTCCGTAAGCCAGCGGTTGCTGAACGATTTGGTTTGAAAAAATATCATCAGGGGTTAACGAACCATTTATTGATGAATAAGCCTATTGATGAATGCATCTATGTAGATGAAACATCCGGTTTGAACGTTCTTCCTGCCGGTATGTTAACATCTAGTCCACAAGAATTATTAAGTTCAAAGAAAATAGTCGAATTGTTTGAATTACTTGATAATAAGTTTGAAAAAATCATTATAGATACCCCCCCCACATTACCTGTAAGTGATTCATTGATTATTGGTAAATTGGTTGATTCAATGGTTGTTGTTGTTAAAGCTAATTCTACTAAACAACCTATAATTAATAATACTATTTCTAAATTGACAAATCATGAAATAAAACTGGAAGGAATTGTGGTGAATAAAATTAGTTTCAAAGCAGCTCGTGAAAATTACTCATATGGTAATTATTATGGTGCTTATCAGGAAAGTTGAAATATATAATAATATTTTGGTTAATTAATAATGGTCTTTCGCCGAATAGTTTTTTCTGTAGCTATAGTAATGCTGTCTTTTTTTATTATTGGCTTTGCTTATTGTTCAATAATGGGAAATTTATATCATAATGTTTTGTCAAATGAATTACTTTCAATAAATAGTGAAAAATTAGGCATCAAAAATATTGAAGAGATAAAAAAGGCCTCTAACGGGATGTTATATTGGAAAAAAAACAATCCCGATTACTTAATTGATGCATCATATGTTAGCTATTTAGAATCTTTGACTATAGAATCAGAACATGAACGTAAGAATTTATTAAATTCTTCTATTCAGTATCTGGATTCTTCGATTCGTCTCCGGCCTTTGTTTCCTGATGCTTATTCTCAAAAGGCTGATCTTATGGATTACCGGGGCGACTCTTTAAAAGATGTTTATACAGTCTTAAGATCTGTTTATCAATTTGGCCCCTTTGAAAAGGATACAGCAGAAACGTCAATAAAAATTTTGTTTTCACATTGGGATAAACTGAACATTGAGCAAAAAAAAATAGCATTAAAATTCATTACTGAACACGATAAGTATGGAATTAAAAATTGGAGGTTGAATGAGATTTTTAAGTTCTCTCCGAATAAAGAGCGGATGTGTAGTGTCGCTATATTGGCCCATATTCCTCTTTGGACATGCGGAAACTATAAGTCTAAATCATGATAATAGCTGGTCAAAAAGTTAAGCAGGGTCATGTTTACTTTCTTTTGATCCTTCTTTTTATTGCGGCTTTATCAATAATGAAAAGTTTGGAAATTCGTACAACTGACATTTTAATCGTTGAATGCTACGTTGGTGGTGATAAACACCTACATTTTTATTTGGCTTTTATCCTTGGCTTTACTTCCATGGTGTCGAGTTATAGAAAAATCTGGGGATTATTTACTATTAGATTTATTTCATTGATTTGGGTGTTTGGCACCGATGAGCTTATACAATGTTTTTTTCAGTCTAGGAAGCCATCATTAATGGACTTTTTAGTTGATTGCTTTGGAATGGTTTGTTCTTTTATTTTATATCAAATTTTATTTCAATTATCAGAACGAAGAAAAAACAATTAAGTCTATTTTATGAAAATATCAAAACTGTTTATTCAAGAAAGTATCATTATATCGACGGTACTAATGCTAACACTTTCAAATGGCCTTTTAAAACGTCCAATTCTATTTTTCTTTTTTATTGTTTTAGGTTGCTTTTGTGCTAATAAAAAAATTAAAATTCAATTTTCATATGATTTAATTAAAAAATCACTACCTCTTTTGTTTGTTTTTTGTTGGTGTTTTATTTCTTCATTTTGGTCTCAATGGCCTGGAAAAACTCTCTATGAGCTGGTTTGGCAATTACTTCTTTATCTTTATGTTGTTTTTTTTATTGCGACTTTTTTAAGTGTTGATAATGTAAAATCGATAAGAATTTTAAGTGTTTTTTGGGTTGTTCTTACTTTTACTTTAGTTTTAAAAAATGATTTGGCTCATGGACGTATCTTAGAAATCTCTGGTGCATTTGCTAATAAAAATAATCTTGGTCCTATTATTGGAATGATGATTTTTTATTACATATTTTCCATTAATCGCTGGGATTTTATTCGTGTTTCTATGTTGTGTTGTGTTTTTTTTCTACTTCTTATGACTTTATCAAAAACGTCAATAGCAACAACAATATTAATACTTGGTGTGTCTTTTTTTCTGAATAATGGAAGCAAATATTTTTCTGATAAAGCCCGGCTGACTTTTTTTTTCCCTATACGTTTATTATTTTGGGTAGCCGCAATTATCTTACCAATTCTTATTATTACTAATCATGACTTTATTTTTAGTTTTTTGTATACACATTTACAGGATGACTGGTTGACAGGTAGGGGAAGATTATGGCTTGTTATGCTGAATCAGTCTTTCGGACATCTACTGTATGGAATGGGATATGCCTCTGTTTGGGGCTTAGGTGATAATAATTTAATTCAGGAAACTGAGTTGGCCAAATATTCGATAGAGTGGGTTGATAAGTTGGCTGCTTCAGATGGTGGATATGTTGATATATTTATAGCTATTGGGGCTGTAGGGTTTGGATTATTTGTTTTTGTGATTATTGATTTTTTTAAAACTTATATTCATATAATTACATTGGGGAAAGCTGATAAATATACTTGGCTGGGGTTTTGTGTTGGAACTTTTTCTGTAATTAATAATATTACAGAAACAACTTTTTTATTAGCCGCAAGCTTTAGTTGGTTTAACTTTATTTTTGCTTATCTATTATTGAAAGCAAAAGTTCTTATAGATATTGATAAAAAATATGAATAATATAAAAAAGATAATGTTATTTGCTTTAGATAATCTTGGAGGGATTGTCTTTGGTTTATTCAGTACTGTGTTTGTTGCTAGATTTTATGGTCCTGAAAATATGGGGCATCTTTCTTATGTTCAAGCTGTGGCTAGTGTTCTTTCCTTCATTTTTATATTAGGGATGGACAATGTAGTAATGCGAGATTTTATTAAAGATGATAATAAAAGATTAGTCTTTGTTGCTGTGTCATTTATTCGTGGTATTGGTGGGATTTTTTTTATTGTTTCGGTAACTTCATGGGTCTATTTTTTTAGTGATACACCTAGAGAATTGATTTTACCACTTATATTATCAGCTTGCTCTGCGGCTTATTTCGGGAAGTCTACCATAGTGCGGTTGTTTCTTCAGGCAACCGAGAATCCAAAATATTTATCATTATCAACACTGCTGTCGAGATTGGTTGCATTGGCTTATATTTTAGTTGTATTACATTTTAAACTTAACTTTTATTATGCAGCTTTATATCTCTTTATCTACTCTGCTGTGTCACAAGTGATTTTGCTGTTTGCTTTTTTTTCAATAAATAAAAAATACAATGATAATATTTATTTTAAAAATGTTTTATTAAAATGTGTTTATCTGTTTAAAGAATCTCGTTTTGTCTTGTTTTCTTCTATTTTGTTACCTTTGTTTATGTATTTTGATTCTATTATTATAGAGGAATTTTTATCCGCAAAAGATGTTGGTATTTATGGGGCGGCAGTAAAACTTGTTACTCAGGTTGTGTTTATTGGTCATATTTTTGTGTTTTCATTTTTCAATAAATTGAATCACGAGATTGATAAGAATGGCTTAGGTGGAAATGTCTTTCGAAATATTATTCGTTTAATGCTTATCTTCGGTATTTTGGGTGGTGTATTTACATACTTTTTTGGAGACTATGTCATTTCAATTTTGTATGGGAACAAATATATCGAATCTGGAATTATATTGAAAATAGTTGTTTGGAAGTTGCTCTTTGCTTATTTTGGCGCTTTTTTCTCAAGAGTTTTAATTATACAGGGCTGGTCGAATATTGAGTTAATTAAAACGATTATAGCTTCTTTTGTCTCTTTATCCTGTTCTGTTATTTTTATCCAATGCTATGGCCTTATTGCGATCGCTATTGTTTCCGTTGCCTCATATGCTATTGCTGATTTATTGTCTTATTTGCTGTTTCGAAATACTCGAATTTTTGTTTATGTAGTGATAGAGGAGCTATGGTCACTATTGACAAACCCTATAAGTTCTACTAAGAAAACTTTATTTTTTGTTTTGAATAAACCCGTTAAGGCCGTTCATGGAGATTAGTGTTATAATTCCGGCATACAATGCTGGTTCTAGCCTGTGTGCTACTGTTGATTCGATATTGTCTAGTGCAAATGGACATTATTATTATGAGATAGTTATTATTGATGATGGTTCTGATGAGCCTGTCAATGATATGATTGAATCTCATTTTTTACAAGAAATTGTTAGCGGAAAGATAAAATGCATTCGCCAAAAGAATGGTGGTGTAAGTATGGCCCGAAATACAGGATTAAACGCGGCATCGGGAAAATACATTACCTTTTGTGATGCTGATGATCTTGTATGTGATACTTATTTAGACTCGTTATTTGAACTTGCTCAAGATAATCCTCAAGCTGACATTATAGAGTATAAGTTTGAAGCTTATAAGAATAATGTCAACAATATTGTTGAGCATGGACAAGTAACAACTTCAAAGGAAGGGTTGTATTCATCGAAAGAGGCGCTCGATAATGCCTGTCAGGCTTTTGTTTGGCTGGTTATGTGTAGGTTGATTAAGTCTGACCTGGCTAGATCAATACAATTTCCTGTCGGTATTCGTTATTGTGAAGATCTTATTTATCTGTATGGTTTATATGAAAATGCAAAATATGTTTTTTCCTCAAAAAAAAGCTTGTACTTCTATCAGATCGGTGAAGTTAGTGCAATATCAAAAGTGACACTCAGCGATTGTAATCATATCAACACATTTCTAAGTAACAAAAATATTCCCAATTTACTTACCTTGCTTTGTATTAAAGCACATTTATTTTATATGTATCATTCTGCAGCTAAACGAAATCTAAATATAATTAAATTTAGTTGGATAATGTGGAAGAAAAAAATTGGATTATTCAATTGGGTAAAGTTGTTTCGAACAGGAAAAATTACAAAGAGAAAATTTTTGGTCGGCGTTTTACCTTTTATATACTATTTAGCATACAAGTTGAAAAAATCATGAAGATTATTTTTCGCATTTCCTATATGGGATTTGGTGGGGCTGAACAGGTTTTCATTTCATTAGCTAAGCAGTGGTTGAAAGAGCATCAGATCCTTTTTGTTACAGACAAAAGTGTGGGGGCAAGTTACGAAACTTTGCAGGAGTTAAATATTCCTGTGAAAAGTCTTGAATGTAACCGTACTTTTCTGAGTGTCCTGAAGTTTAAAAAAGTAATTCAGGGGTTTAATCCTGACTTAATTCTCTCTGCATATCCTGATACCAATGCAGCTTGTATTCTTTCGGCGAAGTTAGCACGTACAAAGGCAAAGGTTGTAGTGAGTGAGCATGCCTCAATTGTTGAGCATTTTTCCTCTAAATCTCAATTTACTAAGAAAAAAGTAACGGCTATCGTTAAGTATTTGTATCCGTTAGCTGACAAAGTTGTGGCTGTTTCTGAAGGTGTTATGAGTGATTTAATTCCTCTTGTTAAACAACCTGGAAAATGCACGTTTATTCATAATCCCATTCGCTTTCAGGCAAAAAACAGCTGTGATATTTCTAAAAAATCGGCAACTTCTTCCGAAAAATTTAAATTATTAGCTGTTGGGCGAGTTACTCCTCAAAAAGACTATACAACGTTACTTAAAGCTGTTGCAGAATTAAAAAATAGATCTGTCAGAGCTTCTTTGACCATATTGGGTGGAACCCATGATAAGACTGAAATGGCAAAACTATCTTGTTTAGTTAATGAGTTAGATATTTCTGATAGAGTAGATTTTGCAGGGTTCAGTAACAATGTTGTTAGTTTTTATTCTCAGGCGGACCTTTTTGTCTTGTCATCTGCATGGGAAGGATTTGGCAATGTAATTGTAGAAGCGTTAGCTTTTGGGTTACCTGTTGTCTCTACAGATTGCCGAAGTGGTCCAAGAGAAATTCTGGAATCCGGAAAATATGGGAGATTGGTTCCAGTGGGAGATCATATTTTGTTATCTGAGGCTATTTGTTCAGAAATAATTTCTCCTAGCTGCTCTAGATCAATAAGACTCAAACGAGCAGAAGATTTTTCGGAAAATATTGTAGCTGATAGATACTTTTCATTATTTTTAAAATTGTAAATATAAAATAGGTTTTTTATGTGGAGAGTTATAAAGTTAGATGTATATAGATGGAGAGCTAATACACGTCTGATTGATGTTTTTCTTGCCCTCGTTAGCTATCGAGGCTTTAGATTTGTTTTTTTTATGCGTTTGGCTAAAAGTACAAAAAAAATATTTTTTTTAAATTATATTTCACGAATTCTATATAAGATTTTTAAAATAATATATTCAAGTGATATTGATTTTCGAGCCAATATCGCTCCTGGAATTAAAATTCATCATGTTATAGGTACTGTTTGGGGACCTGATGTGATATCTGGAATAAATTTAACTCTAGCTCATAATGTTACAATTGGTAATATCGATGGAATGTGGCCGACCATTGGCGATAATGTATATTTAGGACCAGGCTCTACTCTTTTAGGAAATATATCAATAGGAAATAATGTTGTCATAGGTGCTAATTGTGTTGTAACAAAGGATATTCCAGATAATGCTATAGTTATTGGAAATCCAGCTAAGATCATCTCATATAAAGGGTCTTTCGAGCTAATTTCATATCCTATTAAAATAGATTTTTAAGTTTGGCTTCTGTCATCTATTTTAATAGATTGCCCTTTGTAAAAATAATGAAATTTTTAGGTTAATTTTTTTCATATCTCACTAATTAAAAACTCTTTACGATAAGATTGATAATCATTATTTAATCATTTGAAGGAAGAGTTATGTGGAAGTTGATTTATTCTGATGTTTATCGATGGGAAGGAAAAATAAGTTTTTTATCCTTTGTAAATTGTTTGATTAAAAACAAAGGGTTTAGATTTTCCTTTATTTTACGATTGTGTAAAGGAACTAATAGTGTTCCTTTGTTAAATGTTCTAACATTAATTCTCTATAAAATAGCGAAGGTTATTTATAATACAGATGTTAATTTTAAAAGTAATATAGGAGAGGGGTTTAGAATTCATCATGTATTTGGAACAACATGGGGTCCAAAAGTAAAACTAGGTTCCAATGTTACCATCGTCCATAATGTAACAATAGCAGGTAAATCAGGTGAATTTCCCACTGTAGGAAATAATGTTTATATTGGAAGCGGTGCATGTATATTGGGAGGTATTATTATAGGAAATAATGTTGTTGTTGGAGCTAATTCAGTTGTAACTAAAAATATTCCGGACAATGCTGTTGTTGCTGGAAACCCGGCAAAAATATTATCGTATAATGGTTCATCGAATCTTATTATTAATCCTAAGGTATAAAATGAAAATTATTGTTTTAGGTACTGGTCAACAAGGCGGTATTGACTCTGTTATTAAAAATATTGAGGTTAATGCTTCTGAGAATCATACATTTAAACGCTTTATCACCCATTCAGGAAAAGGGAAAACGAAAGATTTATTCTTGTCAGTGTGGGGCGTTTTTATTGTTTTATTTTATTCTCTCTTTTTTAGCAATATTTGTTTCCATTTACATATGTCATATCGCGGAAGTTTCTGGCGAAAGTATGTTTATTTAAAAATAGCTAAAGCATTTTCTAAAAAAGTTATTATTCACCTGCATGGTTCAGAGTTTAAAAAATTTTATCGAAGTCAGACTGATAGCGTTCAGAACAAAATTAGGAAACTGATATCGGGTTGTGATTATTTCGTTGTTTTGTCCAACTCTTGGCAGGCTTATATTGAGTCGATATTCGATGGGAAAAAACAGGATAATGTCTTGGTTATTCCTAATTTTGCTGTAATAGAACCTATCCCTGATATAAAAAAACAGCCGATGCAGTTGCTTTTTTTAGGAGCTTTAATTGAACGAAAGGGTATTTTTGATTTACTGAAAGTATTGAAGGAGATGCCAGATGTTACTTTGAATGTTGGCGGTGGCGGTGATGTCGATGCATTCTGGAAAGCTGTTGATGAGCAGGGCGTGCGTGAGCAGATTCAGTTTCATGGTTGGGTTGATAAAACCAGAAAAGCGGAGTTAATGGCACAAAGTCAGCTATTGATATTACCATCTTACAATGAAGGGTTACCTGTTGTGATTCTTGAAGCGATGGCATCTTGTCTACCCGTTATTTCAACACCGGTCGGAGGAATTCCTGAAGTCATCATAGACGATAATACCGGATTTATCGTTACGCCTGGCGATGTAGATTGTATAAAGCAAGTTGTGGATAAAGCATTACATAATGCTGACTTAACGTTGATATCAAGCAATGCTAAAGCGTTATATGATGCTGAGTATGATGTGTCTGCAATTATTCCGAAGATAGAGTTTATTTACAACTAAATGATTAGCTGAAAAGGTAATTACCATGATTAGTAGAAATAAGTTTCCGGTTATTGCTTATATTACTTTGTTTTTTTCTTTGTCTGTCTATGCTGATTGTTCCGATGAAGTGAAGGCTTCGAAAGTTAAAGATGCTCTTAGCTTTAATCAGTCGTACAGTGATATTTATATTGAATCTCAAAAAAGAGCAATTAATATCGGAGATAACAGTGTTCGAATCGTTTTAAATGGAGACAACTCCTATATTTTTAATGGAGAACGTTCTGAAATTGATTTTAATACTTCCTATGATGTTGGTGATACTGTTGAATACGATTTTGATTTGGCGTTGATGGATAGTAGTGGTTATTATCAGGCATGGGATGGAGATTGGGTTATTATAGCTCAATGGCATGACCAACCAAATCCAAATAAAGGTGAAACATGGTCTACTTTTGGTAAACATTCACCTCCATTGTCTTATCAGCTACGCTATGACAATGGTCTGAAATTGGTGCTTCACTCTGAAAATCAGGAGCATGTATTCGATGTAAACCCAGGTTCTGAAGTTCAGTGTAATAATACAATTCACTGGTTGTACGAGAGTGAAGGTTCGGTAAAAGGCAGCTGTACTATCGATGGAACTGTGCATAAGTTTAGCTTTTCCGATCAGATAATGCTAAATGATTATTTCCATTATTTTAAGATGGGAATATATCGAGATAAAACGATCGATACCAATATGGGTGTTGAATTAAGATCCTTAACAATTACAAATGTAACCGATAGCAATGAGTAAAATATTATTAGTGGCTTCTCCCGGGGGACATTTTGTCCAATTGAGTTTGATTGCGGAAAAAATGCTTGGTAACCAGCGTATCGTTGTTGGTACATATGACAAATCTCCATCATTTATGCATTGTGAAAAATATTATCAGATAAGAGATTTTAGTCGTACCGATGCGTATAAAGCTGGTTTTGTGTCTATTAGTGCTATAAAAATATTAATGTCTGAAAAGCCTGATTTAGTTGTAACAACGGGAGCGGCTCCAGGATTGATATTTGCATTTATGGCAAAAATAACTGGAACGAAATCCGTTTGGATCGATAGTATTGCAAATTCGAAGAAATTATCCTTATCAGGAAAAATTGCTCGTAAATTTGGAATAAAAGTATTATCTCAATGGAAAAATGTTGCAGAAAAAAATGGGCTGGAATATCAAGGAAGAGTGATTTAATTATGATTTTTTTAACAGTTGGAACTCAGTTGCCATTTTTACGTTTAACTAAGATCGTCGATTCTTTAGCAAAAGAATTACAACTGAATATTAAGGCTCAAATTGGAGATTGTACATATATTCCAGGAGCGATTTCATCTCAAAATTTTTACCCACCTGATGATTTAGATAATTTATTTAATCAAGCAGAGGTCGTTATTTCTCATGCTGGTATGGGAACAATTATCAATTGTTTAAGATTAAAAAAGACGATCATACTGTTTCCAAGAATGGCTAAATTCGGCGAACACCGAAATGACCATCAGTTAGACACCGTAAGCTCATTTGAAGGAGTTAAAGGATTATACATAGCAACAAATGAGCAGGAATTGAAGCAATTATTAGAAAATTATCGTAGCTTAGAAAGTCCTGTGGGGCTTGAAACTCCAGAGCGTGAACAATTAGTTGAGTATTTATCCGGACTTATTTAACAATTTAGTATAATAGGACTTTGGTATGCTTAAGCACTTAATGAGATATGTAAAAGATTTTATTCAGATCCAACTCAGACAGAAATTACTTAGTTATAAAGTAAAATACTTAAATGCTGTTTATGGAATGCATATTCATCCTTCAGCAAGAATTTCTCTGAAAGCAAAGCTTGATAAAAGAAATGGTCAGGGAATATATATAGGAGAAGGTTCTTATATTGCGTTTGAAGCTAAGCTGCTGGCACACGATATGTGTAGGAGAAAGACCAGTAAGGTTGTTGTAGGTAAAAATTGTCATATAGGATGCAATACACTGATTTTACCGGATGTGGAAATTGGTGATAGCTGTATTGTTGCTGCTGGTGCGGTCGTTACTAAATCTGTTCCCAGTAATTGTCTGGTTGCTGGAAATCCTGCAGTGATAAAAAAAAGAGGTATTCACTTAGGATATTTAGGTATTTTACCTCCAGTTCAGGAAATACCTGCTGATACCGTACCTCAAAGTGATTCTGATGTTATGATGAAAAGTGAAAACAGACTATGATATTCTCCCGTTTAAAGTGCTTTATTTGTTCGATACTTTTTATTATTCCAGCCCTATCTCATGCTATGGACGAAAGGCAGGTCAGTGTAAGTTTGTCTTATGATGATGGGCTTCAGTCACAATTGGATAATGCTATCCCGGCGTTAGATCATTATGGATTTAAGGCATCATTTTATATACTCCCTACATCAAAAACTGTTAGTGGGCCGGAAGTTGAAAAATGGCGCAATGCTGCTGCAGAAGGCCATGAACTTGGTAACCACACATTATTTCATGAATGCAGTGTATCTAAAGGCAGAACATGGGTAAAACCTTATGCAAATTTAGATAATAAAACGGTAGAGGAAATGGTTGCAGAGGTCAGAGTTGCAAACACTTTTCTTTACTTAATCGATGGTCAGAAACGACGTCGATCTTTAACACTACCTTGCGGTGACAGCCAAACATCTAATGGTAATTATGCTCAAGCAGTCGCTAAGAAATTATCAACGTATATTTATGGTCGAACGTTCAAAAAAGAGCATGTTGCTTATTTAGCCCCATCAGGTATGTCAGCTAAAAAAATTATCAGATATATAGAAAATAGTTACCAAAATAAGCATGTTAAGATAATTATATTGAAATTCCATGGGGTCGGAGGTGATTACTTATCAACATCTAAGAAAGATCATGATAAAATTTTAACTTATTTAAATGAAAATAGGGAACGATTCAAAGTTGATACATATTATAATATTATGCAACGTTTTTTTAATTGATATGGATTTTAGATTTTATTAAATAATAGAATTAGTTGTGAATGACGATTATTTTCATTGAATTTACATCAGTTGATTTTAGGGGACATTCATGACTCTTTGTGTTAAAGGTATTGTTGGTGGAAATCTTTATATTAACAATCTGTCCAGTTCAATGATTTTTAATGTAGCTGTATGGAGATATTTATTTTGATATTATATTTATTTCTTTGAATGTTTATTTTTATTTTAATTCTCTCTGGCTTTTCTTTTTGTCAGAAATCTCCCTTAAGTCTGATAAAGTTTCTAATATAACTTTCCATAAATATCTTTCTTTATTAGAAGTTCTTTTATTTGGTGTTTGACTTTTTCAGTAGAAATATTTTAACACTGTTCTGGCTAAAAAGCGCGCAATATATTTTAGTTATTCCTTATGTTAATAATGAGATTATTATCTCAATAATGATACAGATATCAATATAAATCTGGTTTTGAAAGAAATTTGCATGTCTTTAACATAAAATTGAACTTCAATAAGGTGAAAAATGTGGTTTTCGGGTGTTTATTACCCGATATAATTAAAATTATTATTTTATAACCGATTGATTTTCTAACTAAATGATTTTTATAGCTTATTTGGAGATGATAATGAGAAAGTTATTAGCAGTTGGTGTTGTAAGTTTGTTGGCATCGGTCATGTCACCTTATTCTTTTGCTGTAGACACTAAGTCGGATGCCACTATTAAAAGTGATATGACTGTCGCGTCAGTTGAGCAGCAAGTGAAGACGTTACTTAAAAAGTTTCAGCCACAGGAGGCCATGTCAAAATTTGCTTCCGATTTCCCTGCAAATGCTTCAGAAGGATTAAGAGCTATTTATAAAGAATCTTCTGGTTCTGATTTAGCTGCTTTGGTCGTTGCTGCGTTTCAATCTGCTCCTGAAAATGCGTTATCTATAGCAAATGTGGCTCTTGAATTGGGTTTAGATCCAACATTATTGCCTGAGTTAGCACTGGCAGCCAATATAGATCCTACTATTATTGCTCAGGCAACGGCTGCTGGTGGTCCTTTGGGACAGCAACCTATCATTAATCGCCGGGTAAGAGGTAGCGGTATATCACAAAGCTAATTCTGCCATCATCTTAGTTTTTTCATGTAAATATGGTCAGCTTAAGTAGCCCATTTATGGGCTACTTTTTATTTAAATTGGTTAAGAATGTCAAAATCTGAACTATTTTGTTTTTATTTATTACTTGGATTAATTTTTTGGTTACCAATACCTTTAGCTAGCCATCGAATATGGGCTTGGTCAATAGTTGAAGTTATCGTTGCTACTCAAACAATTATCCTGTTTAGCTTTAATTTTAAACATTTAGATTTAAGTCGTTTAATTAAGTTTACGTGGTTATTGCTGCCATTGAGTATTTTTCAGCTTTGGGTCTTTATCCAAATCATTCCTATTCCAATTGACTTGTTACATTGGGTATCTCCATACAGTGCTCAATTTTACCATGACTATCATCGTTTATATGGCACTATTTCGCTTGATTCTTATGCAACGCAAACCGGATTGTTAAAAGGTCTCACTTATACATTATTTGCAATGAATAGTGTTTTATTAATAAATAGCCTTAAAAGAGTACGTTTAATTCTGTACGTAATAGTTGCCAGTGGAACTTTTCAGGCGTTTTATGGTGCTATTATGGTCTTGCTTAGAATTGACCATAGCTTGATATTTGGTATTCCGGAAGGGAATCGAGTGACAGGCAGTTTTGTATATTATAATCATTTAGCGAACTACCTTATGATGTGTTTATGTCTGGGGACGGGATTAATTATTTCTCAGATGCATCAGTCTAAGTCTGGTTCGTGGCGTGTTCGTTTAGAAAGATGGTTTGACGCCGTTTTGTCACCCAAGATGCTGGTTCGTTTGTGTCTTATTATTATGGTCATAGCATTAGTCATGACTCGATCTCGTATGGGAAATACCGCTTTTTTCTCCGTCACTTTAATTGGTGGTGGTATTGCAATGCTGTTTTATAAAAATCGCCCCAGAGCTTTAACAGTCTTAGTTATTTCAATTATTTTGATTGATACCGTGATTGTTGGTTCATTATTTGGGTTAGAAAAAGTGAAAGAGCGATTGGAAGCCACATCGGCTACAACTGAGACCAGGGATCAAGTTGTGGAGTGGAGTATGGATATTTTAAAAGAAGCTCCTTTTACAGGCACAGGATTGGGTGCTTTTTATTCAACATTTCCGTCTTATTCCCATTATAATATTGGTTATTATAACTATGCACACAATGATTATATTCAATTTTCGACGGAAGTTGGTATTCCCGCTACTATTTTTTTGGGAGTGGTTATTATTTTTGCATTGTTTAAATCTTTTAATGCTCTGAGAACCCGACATAGTAAAACCTTAAAAGGTACAGCAATAGGCTGTTTGATGGCCATTATTGGTGAATTAATTCATATTTCAGTTGATTTTAATTTACAGGCAATGGCGAATGTTATGACCTTTATTTTAGTGTTGGTGTTAGCCGGTATTTCTTGTCAATTAAAAGTGTCTAACAAAGATTTTTTTAGTAATAGGTAATTTATGTTGTATTTGTATTACTAATGAGATTACAGCAAAGTTCAATATTTATTCCATTCAAAAATTTGAATGTTTTCACGTAAAGTGAAATTTATTGTTATGAGTACATAGATAGTAATGTGCTTAGTGGATTAATGCCTCTATTTTGGGAGAGGAAATAATGAAAAAAACGTTTATATCATTAGCAGTGGCTGGTATTGCCTCTTCGGTAAATGCAGCAGAAATTTACTCGATGGATGGGGTGACTCTGGATTTATCAGGTGAAGTTGATGTTCAGTATTTTAAAGATCAGGATAAATCAGTTCATTCACAATGGACTATTAATGAAGCTAATTTTGGGTTTGATTTGACCTATGAAATGACTGAAGATCTTCTTGTTGGTACACATATGGATATTGATGCCAACGACGGTGATAGCGATAATGATGGTAAAGATGATGTTAACCGTGGTGATGTTTACGGTAAAATTGTTATTGATCAAGTGCATACTATAACATTTGGTTCTCAGTCAACTATTTTGGATGAAGCTGGCATCGGTGATGACTATGAGTTTGGCTTTACTTCATTTGTTGAAAATGCAGATTATGAAGGCGATCAGGTTATTAAATATAAATATGATGGTGGTGAAATGTTTTATGGTGGCATTGCATATTTAGAAAACAGAAATTCGACTTCGACAACTACATTTTCTGATGACTATCAGGTTGATGGGAATATTGGCGCCAGAATAAACGACTTGGAATTGACATTATTTTTAGCCCGGGCTCAAGAACAGGATAGAGATATATCCACATATGATATTGAAGCTCGTTATACTGTTGGTGATTGGTTATTTGCGGGAACATATGGTACATCTCAAACTGAGCAAACGGATGGTACCGATAGAGATAAATATACTTATGGTGTAACTGCTAGTTGGGCTGATGGCGGGCGTTTTGAGTATGCTGCAGGGTGGGCTATAACGGATACCAAGAACAGTATCGAGAGTTCGGTTAAAAATGGTGATATAAACGATTTTTATGCCAACGTAACGTATTCTTTATCGACAGAAGTAGCATTATACGCTGAAATTGGTCTAACTGACGAAGATGATATGGAAACAGGATACGTTGTTGGTCTGGATGCCACATTCTGATAATTTTGGTTTTATGTCTCGATAGACCACCTGCGGGTGGTTTTATTTTGAATATTGGATTTCGTGATGAAAAAATATTGGATAATTTTTTTAGCTCTATGTTTTAGTGTTTTTACAAATGCTGCAACTCTTCGGTTTCCGGATACAGTTGAGCTAATGGCTGTTAATGGGCAGAAAATGAAAGTAGATGGGCATTTAGTTGAGTTGCATAAAGGGAATAATGAATTGGTTTTTCGTTATGTTGAAGTATTAAAACATGGCACGAAGAAAAAAAAGTATCAATCTGCTCCTCTGATTTCTGTTATTAACGTGTTTCAGGATCGTATATTGACTTTGAGTCATCGGGTTTTTAACACCTACGCAATGGCTGAAGTTGCTTTCAGAAAGGATAATGTTAATTGGAAGTTATCTTACTCTAATGGTGATGTTAAAGCACTGACACCAGATGTCTTACCGGGAAATGAGGGGTTATTCCCGTATGCTAATATAGAAAAATTAATAGAAAAGTATAACCTTTCTCATAATATTAATATCTCACCAACAACATTAAGTCAGGTTTCAAGACCGGAAAAAATTAATATTAATACTAATTCAGATGAGTTTATTAAAAAAATTAAAGCTTGGTATCTGAATGCCAGTGATATAGAGAAAAAAGCATTATTGAAGTGGATGATCGAGCAGAATTAATCCATTTTATAACGAATAAATGCCAAAGGGAAACATGAGATGTTTCCCTACATCAGTATTAATCACTTGGTACTGTAGCGTCTATGTCTCTTTCATACCATTCAGGTTTGGTCAATACAACCAATTCATTATCAGATGCACGGCTGTTTATATCATCTATAAAAGCTTTAAAGAATGATTCATACACATTAATGCCAGGATTAGGGGTATCTGTTGTCCAGCCATCATCTGGATCATCTACTATTCTGTGGAAGTAAACTTCCATTGTTGTTCCACGCAATACAACCTGATCTATTAATTTTTTAAATTGATTGTATGTCATATATGACACTCCCTGCCCTGGAGTTGTCATTTCTCGGTCACCAAATCCAAACCGTGTGTACATACCTCCACCGCCGGTAATTCGACCACTTTTCATTCCAGCCTTAGCTAATGCTGCGGGTAAGGAACCTAGGTAGAAATCTTCTGTTTCATCGTTAAACATAACCGGTACAGTTTGAGTGGGGATTGTTGACGATAGCTTAACTGAATAGACATCGTCACCACCATTATTTATAACATATGTATTTTCAGGGACATTGACTCCATATACACGCATGCCATTTTGAATATCATAGGCTTTGTCAAAAACAACAGTATTTGTTCCATCGGACGTCATGCCTGATACCTGGATAGGTTTAAGTTTAGGATTAAAATAAGCCCCATTCGGGTAACACATATGGTACATCGCATCGGAGTTAACACTGTGCTCTTCCAAGTCTTCCCACTGGCTTGTTGCGTTCTCTACAGCATCACTAAGACTGTCAGCTTCAATCATACTGGTATCATCAGGAGAGCCATCGATAGATATTGCCCAACCCGCATTGTAAAGAGTCGTGACTTGATCCCATGTGAGGGAATCTGTTGTACCTATTATTTGTGTTGGAAGGTAAACTGTTCCAAGCATGCTGTACTGTAGCATATAGGGATAGGCGATAGTTTCTATTGTATCCTCGGCATCGTCGAATCCAATCACTATGGTCGCCTGACCCTTAGCATTGGTGTAGAGAGCATCAATTGTATTATCGATAAAATAAGGAGCACTGGCTGATGGAGAAGATACCAGAACAGAATTGATTGAGTCGTAGGCAGATAATGAGCTGTCTTCTGAGGAGTCATAAGCTATCCAGTAGGTACCTAGCGGACGTGTTGAGCTGAGATTAGCGACATTAACATTGTAATTTACCTTTGAATATGAGCTGCCTTGTCCGAAGCGCAGGGTAACATTGGTTGTAACGCGGGGAAGATTTTTTTTAATTGCAAATGCAATAACCCCTAAATCAGCAGTATCTATCGATCCATTTAGTGTTTTTTTTGCTTTTGGTTGAGAATTTCTATTACCGTTTCCGGTAATTAGCATGGCCCCGCTTCCTTCTGCGATTGGGCATACCGTAGTGAATTCACCTCCTCCTGAAGTATTCCAGTCCTCTGTACTATCGAAGGACAGTACTTTATTGGGGGTTGGTAAATCTTCCGATGCTTGCACACTTAATGTGCAGAAAACAAATAAAAGAAATATCAGTATTGAGTAACCTGTTTGACATATTTTTTTATACAAAATCGTACCTGTGCTTTAGCTTGTGTTTGATTATGTTATAGTCGTCAATATTTTATTTATCAAAAATGCTTTGGTCATTTTTATATGAATTTTTAAAGTGTGTTATTTTTATCGTTTTCTAAATTAATCTTTGTCTTTACTATATGAAAAAACAAGTATTTTTATCATTTTGATTACTAATAAAAATAATTAAGAGATCTTTGTTCAAAAAAAACTGAAATAATAAAGGTATTTATAATAGATGTTTGATAAGATTTTAATTATATGTACAGGTAATATATGTCGATCACCATATGCAAAAGAAAAACTGCACAATTTATTACCTGATAAACAAGTTGACTCTGCAGGTATTGCTACTCTAAAAAGTGGATTGCAGGATCAAGCGGCAGAGCCTGTAGCGGTAAAAGTTGCTATTGAGTTTGGTATAGATATTTCTTTTCATCGGGCAAAGCAAGTGACTCTGGATCTTGTTATACAATATGATCTTATTTTAGCTATGGAACGTGAACAAATAGAAGCTCTTTGCGATCAAATACCGACGGCGAGACATAAGTCTTTTTTATTAGGCCATTGGATTGGACTTAGTAAGATCGAAGATCCTTATAATAAAAGTGAACATGAATTTCGCCAGGCCTTTATTAATATTGATAAAGCCTTAGAAGCATGGGCAAGAAAATTGCTATAAACATTACTGTTCCTGGTGAGCTTGTTTTCTCATTTTCCTCTAACCTCCTTTTTGATAGTATAAGGTTAGAGGTGAAAATTATTCGTATTTGTTATATTCCCTGAACCATTCTACAAATTTGTTAATTCCTTCTGATAATGGAGTATTTGGTGTATAGCCAGTGATTTGCTCTAATTTTCCACAGTCCGCATAGGTAGTTTCAACATCTCCGGGTTGCATCGGCATATAATTACAGTTTGCTTTAATACCTAAGCTGTCCTCTATGCATTCTATGAAGTGACTAAGCTCGACTGGATGACTGTTACCTATATTATACAGAGTGTTATAACCAGATTTTTTATTTGGTATAATATTCTGAATTCTAAATATACTCTCAACGATGTCATCTATATAAGTGAAGTCTCTTTGCATTTTCCCATAGTTAAACACATTGATGGTTTTACCATTGCTAATTGCATCAGTAAAAAGATAAGGTGCCATATCAGGTCTGCCCCACGGGCCATAGACAGTGAAAAAACGTAGTCCGGTTGCAGGTAATTGGTAAAGGTGGCTATACGTATGAGCCATTAGCTCGTTGGCTTTTTTCGTTGCAGCATAGAGAGAAACAGGATTGTCCACTCTGTCGTCTTCAGTAAAAGGAATTTTTTTATTCATACCATATACTGAGCTTGATGAAGCATAAATTAAATGTTCAACGGCATTATGACGACATCCTTCCAGTATAGTTGCCATCCCAACCAGATTTGAATCAACGTAAGCCATTGGATTATCAATTGAGTAACGAACTCCTGCCTGAGCTGCCAAATGAATTACACGGTTAAATTTTTGAGTCGCAAACAATTCAGCAATCGAAATTCTGTCTGAGAGATCCATTTTCATGAAGTGGAAATTTGACAGGTTTTTTAGTCTTTTCAGCCGAGCAAGCTTTAGTTGAGGATCATAGTAATCGTTTAAGTTATCAATGCCAACTACTTCATATCCTTCGTTGCAAAGTTTTTCTGCTACAAAGCTGCCAATAAATCCGGCAGCACCTGTGACTAGATACTTCATACTTATCCTTTGTTTTTATCTTTCACAGAGAGTAGACATTATTATGTCAATAGTTAACAGTTTACTATTGACTTTAAATTTCAATGTGTACGATCTGTTTACAGTGTTCTTATTCTTGAGACAATAAAACTGATAATATGTGCAATGTCTTTTTTGCTTGAAACCGCCAGATAATCAGGTGAATATTATGTATCTGCAAGTTCAGTTTTAAATAATACTACAAACAGCAGAATTCGTGAAATAATAAGGATAGAAGCTTATGATACCTGTGTTGATTAAAAAATATCTGATTCTGACTGGTATTGTATTTAATCTGGTATTGGGATATTCAGTTTATTCTTTTGGAAGGATTCTGTTTGAAGATCAATCTTTACCAACAGTTCTTTTTCATACCGCAAATAAGTTTGCCCGTCATTCTGTGACAAAACCCGTGGCTGATGTTCTAAATCAAGCTGGAAAGAGCTTGATTACACCTATGTATTACTGGAAGCCTTTTGACAGAAGTCAGTGGCCAACGGTGGGACCTGATTTTAAATCTCCTCCGGTGGTAGTAAAAAGCCCTTCTCAGCAAATTTATGTGTCTGACTCAAAACAATTCATGGAAGCACTTAAGAAAGTAGAGCCTGGTAGTACCATTGTCGTTGCTGATGGTGAGTACATATTAAATTCAAAGCGTTTTCCTACCAGCAATAAAATACCAACAAAATCGTTACCGGTGGTAGTGAAAGCTGAACACCCAGGGAAAGCCAGCTTATTAATGAATACACTGGAAGGAATTTTTCTGAATAAACCTTATTGGACAATTACGGGTTTTAAATTTATAGGAACGTGCAGTAATCATAACTCATGTGAACATGCTGTACATATTGTTGGAAATGCTCACGATATTGAAATTACAAACAATGATTTTGTGGATTTTAATGCAGCAATTAAAGTGAATAAAAGGGCTGGAGCATATCCGGATAGAGGGAAGGTAGAGTATAACCATTTTTATTATACTAAACCCAGAGACACTAAATTTTCTGTTACTCCTATTAATATTGACCATGCTAATGATTGGTTGGTTTCTTATAATATCATTCGTGACTTTATTAAAATTGGAGGAAATAAAATTAGCTATGGTGCTTTTATGAAAGGTGGTGCAAATAATGGTGTGTTTGAGAATAATCTGGTTATTTGTAATACCTCAGAGAAACAGTATCCAGGGGCCTCGGTAGGTCTGTCAATTGGCGGTGGTGGTATGCCAGATAGAAGAGGTGGAGTTGCATATCAGGCTAATCACACTACGATTAGAAATAATATCATTTTTCATTGTAGTGACGTCGGAATTTATGTTAATAGCGGGAAGAATAGTGTTATAAATAATAATACATTGTATAACACTTCTGGAATTGATATTCGATTCCCTCAGAGTAGTGCTCTGGTTGTTAATAATTTATTTAGTGGCAAATTAAGATCTCGGGATCAAGGAAAAATTATTTCGAATTCAGGAAATATAATTTTTCCCCGAGATTTTTTTACAAATAAAGACGCATTAACAGATATGTTTCAGTCACCTGAAACCGGAAACTTTAGTATTACGGATAAGAGCTTAGATATTAAGAAAAATGCCGTTTCATATCCAGTTAAAAATGATGAGTATCTGACCGATTTTTGTGGAAAAACAATCACGGGAAAAGACAAATTTATTGGAGCATTTATTAATAGACATGGCTGCTTTAATTCTTCTGGTGAGGAATGACGGAGTAAGACGTTTTATCTCTCTAAAAATAATATTCTATGGCCATCTGGATGAAGTCATCGTTTCTAATAGAATAAAGTGGGTCAGTCGTCGTGCGGTTTTCACTCGCCCATGCGTCAATACTAAGGCTGAGTTCGTTGGTCAACCTTGTCGATGCCTCCAACTTATATAGACGGACATCACTGTTATCCAGATCTTGTGTCATTCCAAATAGCATTTCAGTGCTATCTTCGTCATTTAGTGAGAGTCTGAAAGCGGCAAAGACATCGTTTTGTCCTATCGCTAAAGAGTCTTCCCCCCGTGAATCATATAAATATTCGGAGAGGAGTCCTAAATCCCAAACCGTATTGAAAACACCAACAAGAGTGTATTCAAATCCACTATCTGTCGACGTATAGTTTTTGTAGCTGTCTTTGTAAACCGCTTCAAGTTTCCACAGCCAGCTTCCCATGGTTCCTTGTATATCAACTCCGGCATGTTTCATCTGAGCATAGTATGGAATTAGTTCTGCTCCCTGAGAAATTAAGTATGGTTCTCTGTCTGTTCCATGAAGATAACTGACTCCTATATCCCATTCTCCAAGAGTATTTGAATACCTGGCTGCATAATCGATATGTTTTTGTTTGTCAGATGACTCATATTGTGCTTTGTCCGTATTAATAGGAATCGTGGTTCTCAACCGACCTTTTGAACCAGGAAATGTTCTTTCTCTGAAATACGGCAGTAGGTAGAATTCTGTGACACCCCAGTCTTTGATAGCGGTAAACTGGATCATTGGCTGACCCAGTTTATCTTCACCATCAACAGACTCAATTGAATCTGTTTGATTAATGACATCAACTAAATGCTCTGACTCGGTAACTCCCCAAAAAACTTTATTAATGCCAACTCTGAGCTCATAGTCATCCCAATAAGTAAGATATTTTAATTCTCGTATATCTGCATGAGTTCTTTCGCTGTCCATGTGATCATAGCGATAAAAAGGGGTGAAGGTAATACTGGAGTTGTCATCATTAAAGCTCCAGTATAATTCCGGTTTCATCACAGCCGATGGCTGCTCTTTATCCTGAGAGTCATTCCCTTCTTTGAAAAATTGTCGGTATTCAAAGTTTACCTGTCCACTAAGCTCCGGTTCTAAGACGGATTTTTCCTGAGCCTGACATAGAAATGAAATCCCGGTAATAGCGAAAACAGATACAATAGGATTGATAGAAAACATGTTCTTTCTTTCCATATACGTTATGTGCAGTTATCTTACTCGTTTGAGAATATTCTTATTAAAATCTCTTTCTTTTAAGCCCGTTTGAAACTCAATATTACTCGTTTTTAGAATCGTAATTTTTCCTGTCTGATGGTTGGTCATTTTCAGAGTTAATGCTCGCCAGTATTTATTAAGATATTGCTTATAATCTGTTAAAATCAATGTTTTTAATTTGGTATGTTTGCGGTCGAAGTATTCCACTTTCATCGGCACGTATTCCGATTTATTAACCCAGGTGATAAGTTTTGTATAACCAGACATTTTATCAAGGGGCTTTTCTTCAACCACAAAGCAAGGTTGACCGCTGATGGTTTCGTCTCGTAAATAATTGAAATGATATTTTCCGATTTCAAATGAACTCAGATCTTCATATGAAAACTCACTACCCATAAATGGTCCGGATTTATTTCGCGAAGAAATTCTTTTGACCCGTTTGAGAGCTGGAAGATAAAGCCATTGATCATCAGCTCCGGTGATATGTGAATAAGTCAGGAATGCTGTTCCCTGGACATCCCGTGGTTCATCGAAGATTGTCAGTCCTTTATCTCCATCATTTTCAACTTCCAGTGATTTCATTCTCATGACTCGTCTGCTTTCATCTCCTTCTGCATTTTTCAGAATCATAATGACGGATGCTGTACTATCCAGCCAACCTTTATCTCTGGCTTTTCTTTCTTTCGCAATCTTTAAACCTTTGGCCTGATCAGCAAAGACGGTAGGAGTAACAGTTAAAAGAAATATTGCACATATTATTTCAGTACATAACATTTTTCGACCAATCTTCATGTGCCATGATAAAAAAAAGAGTTTCATCTGTTCCTCCTAACTGTAAGTGAGTAGTCTTTGAAAGAAAAAGTATTGATTATACTGATACTTTTTTTTTCTTATCTTTATCGAACATCATTAATAAACATGGAAGAAAGAAAAAATCGATGATCAGAGCCAGAAAAATAATGATACTGCTAAGTTTACCCATATCAGAATTCAGTCTGAACGATGACATTGCAAGTACAGAAAAGCCAGCGACGAGTACGACAGAGGTTACCCATAGTGCTCGTCCCACACTATGAAATGAGTACCGAATAGCGTTTTCAGGAGATTCTCCTTTGATTCTGGCTATCCGATATTTGGTAAGAAAATGGACACAGTCATCAACGACAATTCCAAGTGTTAGAGAAGCAACCACAGAAAGTGCCAGATTGATTTCTCCTGAGATTAATGCCCATAATCCGAACCCAATAATAGCTGGAGCCATATTGGGGATAATACTAAACAGTCCCAGTTTGAAGGAGTTCAGTGCCAGTACTAATAATCCTGAAATGATGATGAGGCTAATAGGTAGTGATATCAGCATGCTTTTCATATTGGTTGCACCAATATGAGCAAACATCAATGATGGGCTGGATTCTTTAATTTCATGAACCTTTCCATTGATATTATTGTGATTAAACCAACTGTGAATTCGGTTTTCCAAGTCTATAAATTTATCGCTTCCTAAGTTTTCTGTTGTAACCTGAATTTTAAGTGCCGATTTATCTATGTTTATTTGGTTATTTAAATCAAGTCCGTAAGGGAGAGACATTTCGTACATTAATAAATATTGAGCAGCCAATTCCCGATTATCAGGTAAACGATAAAAAGAGCGATCATCGCCGTGCATATTTTTATTAAGTCTTTTGAGAATATCAGTTAGTGAAGAAACATGATCGACTTCCGGTTGCTTTCTTAGCCACCGGGTAAAGTTTTCCACCGTCTTTAAAAAATCAGGGTCAACGATACCATGCTCTCTGGAAGAGTTAATGACAACACTGATTGTTCCCATTCCACTAATATGATCTTGCATAAAATCAGCAACCTGACGAAAATCACTCCCTTTATTGAAATATTTTACCGAGTCATCATTTATCCTATTCTGAGGAATTAAAATTGCTGTTGAAATAATTACAATTACGGATACTGGCAGCAGAAATTTTCTGTATTTAATAATGAAATTACTTAAATAATCAATCCGGTTCGTTTTTTTGTTCTCTGCCGGCGATTCAGCTTTTATAGGTAGTAAACAAAGTAGTGTCGGGAGCAAGGTTAACGATAGTATACAAGCAAGCATGACACCTAATCCTGCCAAGGTGCCAAACGTTCTTAATACCGGAGAATCTGACATGTTCATCATCAAGAAACCAATAGCGGTTGTGACTGACGTGATTAATACCGGCATGACATCGATTTTCAGACTGTGAATGATGGCTTGGGATTTATTTTCACCATTAAGCATCTGATGTCGCATTGTCGAAATTATATGGACACAATCAGCTACCGATAACGTTAATATTAGTGTTGGAATGTTAACCGTTGCGACGTTTATCGACATTCCAAGCCAGCCAGATATGCCCAGTGTTGCTGATACTGATGTAATGATCACGACCAATGTAGCCAGAACGCTGAGAAAAGATCTGAGCAATAGAATCAGAAACATGAGAATGACGACCAACATCATCGGGACTAATTTTATGATGTCCTGATGGGCGGAATCCATTAACGAATAGTTCATGGCGACAAGGCCCGCCCGGTAAAACTCAGTATCCGGATATTGTTTCTGGTACTTGCTAAGTAAGTTAGTCACGTAATCGTAAACTTCAACTATTTCTGTGGTTTTGTTTTTTTCAGGTAGCTGGACCGTAATATTTACGACAGCAACGTCTCCTTTGGCAGAAACGATAGAATTTTTAGTGACGGGTTCTGATAGTGCTATTTGTTTGATTTTCTGTATTGCCTGCTCCGAAAAGCTGAATTCATCCGGGACGAGATCCTGAACGATAAGATCATCTTCATTTTCTTCCTCGTTCCTGACTGATTCTGTATGTTGGTAATTAGTAAGAGAGTCGACTCGGCTTGAATAGGGTGTTTGCCATGCATCATTTGTTATTTTTTGAATGATGGATAATGTTTGGGGAGTAAAAACATTTTTATTACGGGGAGCTATAATGATAGCCAGATTGTCTGTTTTAGAAAACTCAGCTTGTATGTGATTAAATTCAAGTAGTTGAGGATTCCCCTTATCAAAAAAGATATTGTAATCTCCTCTGAAGGTTAGATCCTTAGCACCTATACTGGCAAGGACAATCAGAGTTAAAATTAATATTATGGATAATATGGGGTACCTGACAGTTTTTACTATCCATGTATCCAGATAAGAGCTATGGTTTTTATCCTTAATATCCATCTTCACCCCCTGTTGGAGAGACTCTAAATAACAAAAACAACCTTTGAGTATATTAATCAAAGGTTGTTTTTGTATCATGTATAAGTATATACCCATTCACGATTTTATTGAGGAAGATATTCAGCTAATGGTTATTTTTTTAGTGAATATTTTTCCATTAAGGCGTAAAGGGTTGGTCTGGTAATACCGAGTAAGCAAGCCGTATTGGACATGTTCCCATTACTGATAGACAGAGCACGGTTAACTGCTTCTCTTTCTGCATTTTCTCTTACAGTTTTTAGGTTTAATTCTATATTGGATTTGTTGCTTTCGTCATTGATAAGCACCAGATCTTTTTCAGTAATTCTTTTATCGTCGGACATTATGCAGGCCGCTTTTATTTTGTTCTGGAGTTCTCTGACATTCCCTGGCCATGAATATTGGATTAATGCCTGAACGGCTTCGTCGGTAAATCCGTTAATCTGTTTGTTAATTTGTTGACAACTGGTATGTAAAATAGATCGGGCAAGCAGAATTATATCCTCTCCCCGTTCTCTGAGTGGGGGGATATTAATGGTTATTTCACTGATGCGATAAAAAAGATCTTCTCTGAATGTTTTTTCTGTAACCATTTGCTGCAAATTTTGGTGGGTTGCACAGATGATTCGCACATCGACAGGAATATCCTCGCGCCCTCCAACCCTGGTAATTACTTTTTCTTGCAAAAAACGAAGAATTTTTGCTTGAAGGGGAGCTGGCATATCTCCTATTTCATCAAGAAACAGTGTTCCGCCTTCGGCACATTCCACTTTACCTTTTGTCATTTTAACTGCACCGGTAAATGCGCCTCGCTCATAGCCAAACAACTCACTTTCGAGTAATGTTTCTGGTATTGATGCACAGTTGATTGCGACAAATGGTTTTTTCTCTCTTTCACTCAGATTGTGAATTGACTTGGCTAAGACCTCTTTACCCGTACCACTTTCTCCCAGTAATAATGTTGTTACATCTGTCGGAGCAATTCGTTCTATCAGGTGACAGACTTTTTGAATTTGCGGGCTATTACCAATAAATCCGTTTTTATCCAGAGAATATTTTTTTAAATTTTCATTTTCCAGTTCAATATTTGCTAAAAATAGAGCACGATTGATGCTGACATTCAGTATATCCTTATCAATTGATTTTGGATAAAAGTCATAAGCACCTATTTCTATGGCTTTAAGAGCGTTTTCTTTTTCATCATTCCCTGTAATAACAATGACTTTTGACTTTGGTGATAATGCAAGAATCTCTTTTAACGTTGCCAGTCCTTCGCTGGAATTATCAGGATCAGGAGGCAGGCCTAAATCGAGAGTGATGACTTTAGGTTCATGCCGTCGCAGCGCGTTGATCGCTTCTGTTCTATCGTATGCCTGAACAACATGATAATCAGAAAAAGTCCATTTTAGCTGTTTCTGTATACCGGGATCATCTTCTATTATAAGTAATGTTTCCATCACACAGTGGCCTTATTTTCCTTGTTCAACTATTTAATACACTCAATATAACTCATCTTCATTATTAAAAATAAGACATCTATGGTGTAAGGCTGATATTGGTGTTGTTAGCTTTATAGATTAGGTCTAACTATTTGTATTCCCTCACTTCGAAGAGTGCAGATATGTATTATTATCTGAGCATTCGGATAGAGGAATATGAATTGAAAAACGGGTGCCTTGGCCTTTTTTTGACTCTACGCTGATATGTCCGTTAAGTTGTTCAATCATTTTTTTTGCATCGTAGGCTCCGATTCCCATTCCTGAGTTTCCTTTTGTCGTATCAAAAGGTTTGAATAATCGGTTTTCGATAAAGTCTTCACTCATTCCAATCCCATTATCTTCTATACAAATAACGTAGTCGTTTTTGGATGTTGATGTCTTTACAGCCACAGTGCCCTCTGGTGTCGTTGCATCCTGGGCATTTTGTATTAAATGTGAAAGCATATTTCGGAAGCGTTCGCGATCTGTATTGAGTGAAAATGGTTTCTCACTGGTTGTTTCATAAGTAGGATTGGGTTGTCCTATTTCTCTTTCATGACATGCTTGTTGAATAATTTTTTCAACATCGAACACTTCTGCTGAATTGGATTGTGGATTTTTCTTTTTCAGGTGATCAACAACTTTATTCAGACGGATAACCGCTGAGTCTATTGTGTCAAAAGCATCATCAATAAATTCTGGATTATCTTTATGGTGTTTGGCGTTTTTTGATAATAATTGCAGTTGTGCCAGAATATTTTTCAGGTCGTGAGCAAGGAAAGCTGACATTCGGTTGAATGTATCAAATTGTTCATTTTCGGTTAATTTCTTGTTGGTATGGTACAGACTTAAATATACCGCTAGTTGCTTACTTATAGCCCACATGAGATCCCTGTCTTCCCAGTTTAAATGATGAGTAGAGTTTGGTGGAGAAAGAAAACACACGGCTTTTACGGTATTTTTATCTGTAATGGGAATGATATAACTGAATGTTGTTATGGATGCTATTTCATTTGAATCAAATTTAAATGGAACCTTAGTTGTTTCATTTTTTAAGTCCTGAATATCAATAATCCAGTGGTGCTCAATAGCATTAGCTGATAGTTGTTCCAGTATGTTATCGGACTCAGGGTATTTTTCTGTTTGATTATAAAATGCTTTCTTTTTTAATTTGCCATTTTCCATAATAGCAAGCATCCCCCGTTCACAGTCAAAAGGACGTATCATTGCGTTGAGAGATACCTGATATGGTGAGTCGGCGTCTTCCTCAAGTGTTGATGCAAATTTTGTCCACTCTTCTCGATACTCATATTTATTGGCGTAGAAATGTTTGGTTATAAATACTTTTAGCTGTCTTCTTAATGACTCGGACATAAATAAGCTGGCCAGAATTAATCCGCTGAGAGCGAAGAAGATATTCTGAACCATATTTCCCCAATCACCGCCAATATATCGTATGTAATAACCGGTAAATGCCATGATAAGTAAATATATTCCGGCGACGGTTAACAGTGTACTGCTATACACAATATCCCGGGAAATATAGATTCGGGTTGACCATTCTTTAACTCGTCGTGCTGTCATGATAATCAACGGTAGAGTAATGATAGTGACCCATCCTCGCCCGTAGAAAAACATCGTGTCGATTCTGTTAGTTAATACCCCGTTGGCATAAAGAGCGAAGTCATAGGCAAATGTAACGCCCAGACCAAGGCAGATTGGCTTTATCATCCAGCGATCTTGTTTCGTGGTTCTTCGGTATAACTGTTCGATTAGCCACAGTCCAACGGAGGATTGAACCAGGTGTAACAGGATAATATAGCGATAGGGTAACCAGGCTATCCAGGAGTATGAGCTTTCCAGAAAAAAGCAAGAGGTTAGAAATAGTATGATTTGTCGGGTTACCTTATCTGTCGAGATAAGAGTTTTGATGTTAGGTTTTCTGGAAAGTGAACTGAGAAGTAATAGAAACCAGCTTAAATTCCGGATAGTTTCCACGGGTAAAAGCGATAGGACAGAAAAGTGATGGTAAAAATAAACCGATGAATTAAGAGCCCAGACGGAATTAGAGAGAGAAGCAAAGATGAGTAAAGAACGTTGAAAACTTTGTTGTCTGGTGGTGAGTAGCAGTAAAAAAAGAAACAAAAAGCCAACGGTGGATATGACATATCCAGTGGTTCCAAATGCGATGTTCAAGATCCAAATCCTTGCACTTTATTTTGTATTTCAGTTCCTCTTCGATAATAGCACTAGTTTGATTTCGCTTTGGCTCATGAATAAAAAAAACTGCTTCATTTTTAAGAAAATGAAGCAGTGAGTATGATGAAATTAAATCTTTATTTATTAGCCTTCTGAGTTTTTTGTTTTACGTCTATACTGGAAGCCAGCTAACCCTAAAAATGCAAGCCCCATTAAACTTAACATTCCAGGTTCAGGGACAACTCCCAAATCTAAGTTGCCGTCATTGTAGGTAACGAAATAGCCACTGGCCAAATCATTACCAATCGCACTCTCTATATCAGATTCACTCAGGCCTGTCAGAGCAGCCAATTGTTCGATGTATTCATCGGTAATATTATCCAGCGAGATATTGTCCGTCTGGGTAGTACTTGCGACTTCAGCGATTACTTTACCGTCATACATATCATAGTATGAAGAGGTCTCATCGAGCAGTTCGTATAAATCTACCCAGTTACCATCAATTTTTATATAAAAGTAGCCTTCTTCAACAGAGGTAACCTGAAGCTCTAAAGCAAGTTGACCAAACTGAGTAATTGTAGAGCCTTCTGAATTAATCTGAACATTAATACTACCTGTGTTAAGTTCTAACTCCATGACACTTTGAGTACCTGAATAGAGAGTCATCAAAGAGCCAGTATCGAAAGTAACTTTTGTCAAATAGTCGCTTCCGAAATTATAAAATGTACCAAAAGAACCGGTCCAGTTGGAAAACGACGCCGTCATGTCTCCAAAATCACTTACATTTGACTTAAGGTAACTGTAATCGGTGAAGCTGTCATTTTCCGTTATTGATCCGCTGCCATCATTGTCGGAAAATTGAACGAATGTGGCTCCGATGTAGTCGAAATTTGACACTTCAGTTATATTAGAAGTATCGCCGTCATGGTCGGTATCGATTCCCCATGTTACTCCAACTAAGTTGAGTGTTTGTGCGTTTACCTGACTGCATAAAACAAACGCAAAACATACTAAAAGAGGTTTCAAAATCTTGCTTAACATAAATCGTTTCCTCATACGGGTTTAATTTCATCATGTTTTGTTTATGCATTAATAGTGCCATTCTTTTTATTTCTTATTTATCAAATGGTTATGATTTTTTTTTGTGTTTTTTAAACTATAAAAAATAAAATTGTAAAAAATACTGTCATTAACTTGTGCTTACTTTTGATAATAATATTTATTCATATATTTTTAAGTAAATTAATTATCTTTTTTTTATTAAAAAACAATAGTTTATTTTTAAATCTTTGATTGTGTTTACAATAAATTTACCATTGTAAAACTTTTTGACAGTTGTTCTTATTGATAAATTAATTGTAAAATTTATAAGACAGCGTCGAGTTGCAGAAATTAGATTTTGCTCCATTATTAATAACTTTTGTGTGAAATGTAATCTCATAAATGAGATTTTTCTTTTGTGTAACACCCTGAAATTAATAAAATTATTTTTTCCCTTTCTATCAACAAAAAAATACATTTCTGTCGCTTTTCCACGTTGTGAACTTATCTTACTTTTATGTGCTAGAACTATATTAGACGGAGTGCAATTGTACTTGATGACGTCTGGTTGGAGGTGTCCTGTGAATAAAGAAAAGGTTATCAAGCCTGAATTAAACGGAAAGACTGTGCCATTTGAGAGACGTAATGAAGTTCGTATTTCCAAAGGTGACGAGGGTAGGCAAGAATCTCAGGCTGTGACTTATAAAATTGCAGTGGGAAAACAAGAAATTGAGGATGCTTTCAGACTGGTATGGAATAACTACGTTGAAGCGGGATTGCAGGAAAACAATCACGAAGGAATTCGTTTTACTAAATATCATTTATTACCTAATACAAAAGTTTTTATTGCTAATTACCATGAAGAATTAGCGGCAGGAAAACCAGAAGAATTTAAGAAAGGTAACGGTAAAATTGTTGGTACTGTGAGCTTAGTTCTTGATAGTCCGATGGGACTGCCGATGGAAGAGTTTTGTGGTGAAGAAATCGCGAAAATGCGTTCTCAGGGAAAGAGATTGGCAGAAGTTGTTGCATTTGCGCTTAATCCTGAATATTCAAAATATAAAGTTTTCCTACATATGTTTAAGCTGATGTTTCAATATGCTGCTATGAAAAATGTTACCGATTTATGCTGCTCTGTGACTCAGCGGCATATCAGATTTTACCGGAAAGTATGCCTTTTCGAGCCTATTGGGGATTTAGTACCTTACTCAGCGGCTTATAAATTAAAGGTTCAGGGGCACAGACTTAATATCGAAGAAGCAAATAAAAAAGCGGAGTTGTTTTATGCAGGAAAAGAATTTGATGCTGACTTACATCGTTTTTTCTTTACCGAAAGCTATAACCGTAGCAAAGGCGAAGGTAAGCCATTGTCTGAGGATTTACTGACGTATTTTATTTCTGAGAAAACACATTTTGTCGATACTTTGGAAGATAAAGACTTATCTTGTTTAAGAGCTCAGTATCAAGAAATAGGCGTCCGTTTCCCATTTTGATCTGATTTTTTAAAGATGTAATCGGATCACTGGCTAGGTTACATAAAAAATCAAAGGTGAAACTGATGGATACTCAAGAATATTACAGACTTGCTGTCACTCGTAACATAGGACTTATTAGCGAGGAAGAGCAAAATATACTCAAAGATGCCCGGGTCGCTGTTGCGGGTTGTGGGGGATTAGGCGGTCGGGAGCTGATCGATCTTGTCAGAATGGGGATCGGCTCCTTCAATATTGCTGATTTTGACGAGTTTAGCATTAAGAATATCAATCGTCAGGTTGGCGCGATGTCCTCTACTGTTGATCGGCCAAAGGTTGAAGTGATGGCCGGGATGGCTAAGGATATTCATCCGGGAGTTGATATCACTCAATTTCCCAAGGGTATTCAACCCGATAATGTCGAGGATTTTGTTAGAAATGCCGATGTAATCGTTGATGCGATAGATTTTTTTTCTATGCCGGCTCGTTTGCTTCTTTACCGTTCAGCCAGAAAGCATGGCAAGCCGGTTGTTTTTTCTGCACCATTAGGATTTTCAGGAACATTAAATGTTTTTATGCCGGATGGCATGAAATTTGAGGACTATTTTGACATAACAGACGATATGGCGTTGTTCGATCAGCTGATAGCTTTTGCGGTCGGAATTGCTCCAAGGGGAACTCACTGGGGTTATATGGATACCAGTAAAGTTGATTCATCGGATCATGCGGGACCTTCTCTGTCCTGTGCCTGTGATATTGCCACAGGGTTACTGACATCAGAAGTGTTAATTATATTGCTAAATAAACGACCACCAATGGCTGCGCCTCATTATATGCAGTTTGACGCCTATAGGTGTTTATATCGGAAAGGCAGGTTGCTTTGGGGAAATAAAGGTCCGTTGCAACGCATTAAACGTATGTTAGCGGCACGAAAATTTGCCGATCAACGTGATTTACTATAAATAAAGGAATAATTTTTTGATATATCCCGTTAATAACGATAGCTCTTGTTTGTTTTGCAGAGCTATCGTTTTTTTATGTTTCTAGATGATATTTGATGTGTATAAACATACATTATTCGTTTTTTCAGAAGATAATTAAGTATTATTCCAGTGAGTATTCCCAGTATATTGGCAGATAAATCAGAGAAAGAGGCTTGTCGGAGGGGCATGGGAATCTGTAACAGTTCCAGGGCTAAGCTGTAGAAAAAAAGCCCCAGATAATACAGATTCAGACTTCTCTTTTTATGGAAGATAAGAGCACCCAAACAGGTAAATATAAGATAAGCCAGCAGATGTAGGATCTTATCTAAGTGGTTAATTCCATAACTATTCATGCTTGGTATATGAATGTTTGGTGTGGTTCCACCGCTTAGGGATACGTATCCAATAAGAGACGCAAATATAACCAGCAGAATTAATTTTATGATTTTCATGTGCTAGTGGGATAACGAAACTTTTTTTAGTATGTGTTTTAAGTATATGACCGGTATGGCATAAGTGATAGCACTTGGATCTGATAATAGTGCTTCTTTCGTTGATTTCACTAAAACTTTATTAATGATCGCTATTACTTTTCCCGTTTCTGGTTCGTAAACAGGGCTTCCACTATTCCCAGGGTAAGCTGTTGCATCAAGCTGGTAGACAAGGTAAGGATTTTTGAGTCTGATTAGCTGTTTTACGGTCAGTTCTTTTGTCGTTCTGACAGGAACGGCAATTGGAGTAATGCATGAAATGATTCCATGATGTGTAACGGGATAAAGACCAAGAATGGCGCCAATAGGAAATCCGGTAAATGCTATCGATTCGCCTTCTCTGACTTTTCTGTTTGAAAGTGTTACAGGTTTTAGAGCCTTACCTGATATTTTTAGAATTGCAATATCATAGGTCAGGTCTATGGTGACAATTTCAGCATCTCGTATGTTGGGATTTTTCCCTCTTCCTGCAAATATCACGATTTTTTCTTTCTGATTACTATGCAGAAGTGTGGGTATTACATGGGCATTTGTAACGATAAATTTTCCATTTAATACCGCGAACCCTGTTCCTAAAAAGCGGGTATGCTGAGCAAGAGTTCTGCTGTAAGTACCTATGCCAACAACAGATGGTTGTATTGACTGAATCGTTTCTGGTAATCCGGCCGACACAGGCTTTGCGATTAAAAATAGCCATAAAACAGACCAGAATCGAAATTTATTCCACATACTTATCATTATTTGGTTAAATTATAACAGGTAAAATTGCTACTGATTGTTTATTGCTGCTTCATTTAAATCCTGCTTAAGGGTTATGAGTTTAGGATCCTTTGTTGTCACTCCCATCAATACATTTTGAGCTTGTTCCGTTTTATTTTCTTTAATCAGGCTTTCAGCGTAATGTAAGGCGATTTCAGAATTGGATTTTGCTAATTGGTAGGCTCTTTCTAATAATGAAGTCGCTTCATCTACGTTACCCGATTTAAGAAGGCAGTAGCCATGAGTATCTGCTATTTCTGGTTGTTTCCCCGCTAATTCAAATGCTTTTTTTGAATATTGACATGCTTTAGTATATTGATTTTTATCCATATAAAGCCATGACAGATTATTTAGTGCAATAATATTCTTAGGCTCTTTTTTTATGATAGTTTCATACAGTTTAATAGCATTTTCCGGATCAGTTTTACTTTGTATATCAGCCAAAAGAATATTTAATGGACGCCCTTTTATTGGGTGGTCCTTTATCACTTTTGATAAAAAGATAATAGCTTTTTGGCTTTCCCCGTTTAAAACATATGCAGAAGCCAGATCCTTGGCGGTTTCAAGCCCGGGATTATGTTTAAATATTTTTTTCTGAAATGCTACGGCTTCAGAAAAATCTTTCTGAAGGGCGTAAATTAATCCTTGTAGTCTGGCTGAGTAAGGCGTTTCTTTAATTCTTTCTGGTAACGTATTTAAAAGACGCTGTGCCTGACCCAGCTTTTTAGATTTGATTAACAAGCCCACTTTCATAAGAGGAAAACGGACATCATTTGGAAATATTTCCGTGGCTTTTTTAATTAGGTTTATTCCGGCGCCAAATTTTGTCGTTTTTTCACTGATGCTGATGTTACGAATATAGGCCTGAGCATCTGTTGGTGCCATCTCTAACCATTTTTTGTATGCTCTTTGTGCATTAAACCATTGTTTTTCAAT
Source organism: Vibrio salinus (assembly GCF_021272385.1). Lineage (GTDB taxonomy): Bacteria > Pseudomonadota > Gammaproteobacteria > Enterobacterales > Vibrionaceae > Vibrio > Vibrio salinus. The sequence goes on along the minus strand of NZ_JAJSDZ010000005.1, from coordinate 995,183 downwards.
GTAATAAATATCACCAATTAAAGACCATGTTTTGGCATTTTTTGTTTCATCGGGTAAGTCTTCAAGAAGTTTGGCCGCACCTTGAGGGTTGTTATCGATCACCAAGGCTTCGGCTTTTTGATGTATTAGCGCTAAATTTGTAGGATCATTATCAATCTGCTTGTTTATAAGACTTAAAGCCTGTTTCATTTTATTTAAGCGTTTAGCGCTAAGAATTAATACCTGAGTTGCCGACTCATCACCAGGGAGCATTTTTTTTGCTTCAAATGCTTGTTGATATGACTCTGGGAATTTGCCTTGATTTGCTAATACTTGTGCGAGGGCTATTTTAGCCTGAACAAAGTCTGGTTGTACTTTTAGGGCTTTTTTCAGTTCTTTTTCGGCAAGGTTAAATTGTTTTTTTAACTGATAAATTTTCCCTTTTAATGTTAGAGCATCAATATCATCTGCATTTTGCTTGAGCCATTTATTTGCAACGGCTTCTGCCTGAGTAATTTTTCCCAGTTTGATATAGTAATAAGCAATTCCTATTTCTGCTTTTCTTTTGTCGGGTTGCTCTGATATGGCAGACTGAAGTTCTTTTATGCCGGTCGCATCATTATCTGCCAGTTTTACCAGTCCTAACATGAGCTCATTTGAACTGCTCTTGTCGCTATCATAAGCCTTCGAGGCCAGAGTTAATGCATCTTCATCACGACCTAATTTGGATAGCTCTATGCTCATTTGCGAAATAAAGCGGTTATTATCTTTTGAATCAACATTCAGTTTGTCCATACTTTGAATTGCCTGATTGATATAGCCAAGTTTCATCAGAGTGACAATGTAAAGTCTTCTGGCAAAATGGTCTTCCGGAAGATGGGGGAGCACTTGTTTCAGTCTTCTGTTTGCTTGTTCATATAAGTTTAATTTATAGGCTGAAATGGCCGATATTAGCGTCGTTGCTATATTTTTTGAACCGTTATTCAATGCTTTATCAGCATGTTCTTTCGCATCATCATACTTTCCTTCAGAATAAAGTATGGTTGCTTTTAATTCGTTAGCAAGAGGATGATTTGGACTTATTTTCAGCACCTTATCTATATAAGGAGAAGCTTTCTCAAAGTGTTTTGAATAGACAAGAGATCGGGCAATAAAGAGACTGTAATGTAGAGCGTCTGGAGAAATTTTATAGGCTTTTTGGTATGTTTCTGTTGCTTTGTTAAATTGTTGTTGCGCAAATTCAAGATGACCTTTTAATACCCATATATCGCTGTTTTCCGGCGCTATTTTTAATGCCTGATTGATCAATTTTATAGCTTTTACTGGATTTTCTCCTGCTACCAGTCTGGCCTGAGCAAGGAGAGGATATGTGGATTGTTGTTTGAGGTCTTTTTTAATGTTTTTTAATACAGCTCTGGCACTATCTGCGTTCCCTAGATTAATTTCAGATAAGGCTTTAAGTCCAAGTAATTCGGCTTTCGATATGGAATTTGATATAGAGGATTCATCCACTAATTCAATAACATCTTCGTGTTTACCCTGATCTGAAAGTGCTCTGGCCAAGAGAGGTAATACTTCCGGTTTATTGGCACCTAAATGTAAGGCTCTTGATAACTCTTTTTCGGCTGAAGCATAATTGCCCCGTTGTAAATACAGCTTACCCAGAACCAATCTGGGTTGGGCGTCTTTAGGCGTATTTTGAATAGCATTTTTTAGTTCGATGATAGCGGCATTAACTTCATTATTGCTCAGGTATTTTTCTGCACTTTCTAAATAATTGTCCGCATAAGCTAAGCCTGTAAAAAGTATGACAGTTGCAGTTAAACCGACAAGTGAAAGACGTTTGGTCGTTTTTTTATTTTGCTTGTGCTGAGACATAACATTCCCTGATGCAAGTTGATGAACCATAAACACTTCCATGATAGACACTTTTTATCTTGGGTATTAAGACATCATTCAATCTTTTTGTTCTTGTCTCAATATTAAGAATGTCATGTGTTTACAATAGTGTAAAACAGGTGGATGGCTGATGAGACCGGTTAGAACTCACTTTACAGTAAGCTTCAAGTTTATACCTTGATTACTCAGGTATATAGTAATACAGGATATTAAGGATATACATATGTCGTCGTCCAGAGAAAGAAAAGGGATTCAATGTGAATGGTTTGAAAACCCTGATAAGCAATGGTTAGAGAAAGTATGGACAGACCTTGAAAACAGGGCTGATTCTAACTTTTTTTTAAGTTGGTTATGGATTAGATCTTGGCTGGATTGCTTTGTTGACCACTTTTTTTTACTTGAAGCAAAACGCTTAGGAAAAACAGTTGGGTTGGGAATTGTCGTTACTAAATCTGGTTTTTTAGGAACTAAAGGGATAAGAGTTAAACATTATTTGCATCGTACGGGCATCTCCGAAGAAGATCAGATCTGGATAGAATACAATGACTTCTTAATTTCGGATCAGAACACTGCCGAAATCCGACATGCTATGTGTGCAAGTGTTTATTATTGGTTAGGCCCGAGTGATGCCTTTATTGCAGGAGCCAGTAAGCCTGAGAAATTCTCTGATCTTAATGCTCTGGGATTATTTGAGCGTAAAATATGGGAAACAACCAATTATTTTCTGGAGCTCAATTGGCTGCGAGAGAATAATCAATCAGTTCTGGAATCTATTTCACGTAATTCTCGTTATCAAATTACCCGGAGTTTAAGAGAATATGAAAATATTGGTGAAATTTCAGTAAAACAAATGCAGACAAGAGCAGAAGCTCTGGAGCTTCTCGAACTTGCTAAACCATATCATTTAGCTCGTTGGGGAAACGGTCAGTCCGGTAGTGGATTAGCTAATCCTAAATTCATTTCCTTTCATGAAATGCTGATATCCCGAGGGCTTAGCAGCGGGTGTATTGAATTAAATCACATAAAAGCCGGCGATGAAACTATCGGGATTGTTTATAATTTTCGGTATAAAAAAGTACTCTATTTTTATTTTTGTTCAATGAACTATAGCCATGAAAGCTCTCATTTTAAACCGGGATTGGTTTCTCATTACCTTCTTATTAAGAAAGCGTTAGATGATGGTATCGATATTTACGATTTTATGGGAGGTGAGGCTCGTTATAAGTCTACGTTTGCAAATAAACAGGGTAAATTGGTTGTGTGTCAGTATGAACATCCCAGGTGTTTACTTTCTGTCGAAAATTTTGCCAGAGAAGTAAAACACAAGCTGTCTGAATCACCTTTAGGTGAAACTTTAAAAGAAAAAATTCATAGTAAAATGGGTTTATAAAAAGATGGCAGATAGTCTGAATAAGAAAATAGCTATTGGGTATTTGTGGAATTTGGTAGCAAAGTGGATTACACGTTCAATTGGTATAATCAGCACTCTTATTCTTATTAGACTTTTGAAGCCCGAAGATTTTGGTATTGCAACGCTGGCTAGTATTACCATTGCATTATTTATGGTGTTATCTCATGTCGGAGTTGAAAAATATCTTATAAAGTCAAAAGAATGTAATAACGATTTGCTTAATAGTGCATGGTCTTTAAATATCGTTCTTAAAGTATTATCTGGTGTTATTATCGCCGGTTTCTCAGGTTCTATTGCGCTCTTCACTCATGAACCGGAATTAAAAAATGTTTTATTGCTATGCAGTGTAATTCCGGTTATTGGGGCAATGAGTAATATTGGCCTTATCCATTATGAGAGAGAACTAAATTATAAACCCTTAGCCCGGTTGTCAGTTGTTGCTAAACTGATTGTTTTTCCTGTTACTGTTGGGTTAGCGGTTTGGTTAAAGAATTATTGGGCATTGATTATTGGCTCATTGACAAGTGAGTGTATAAACGCAGTCGGTTCGTATTTTATTCATCCCTACCGACCAGTTTGGTCTGTGAAACAGTGGGGGCGCTTATGGGATTTTTCAAAGTGGATGCTGCTTTCAACCATTACCGGGTACATTCGTTCCAGAATCGATGCTTTTCTGTTGGGGCGTTTTCTTCCTAGTGATGCTGTAGGTACTTTTCGAATTAGTCAGGAGTTTGCCTGGTTACCATTCTCAGAGCTTATTTCACCAGCAACCTCTTCCTTTTATTCCGGAATTTCAAAAATTTCTCATAATCGAGAAGAATTGTACGATAAAATTGTTAAATATCAGGCAATCGCTTATTTGCTGGTTATCCCTTCCGTCTTAGGCATCTATGCATTGAAAGACTTGATTGTTGTGGTTGTCATGGGAGAACAATGGCTTTCAGCTACACCTATCATCGGTTTGCTGAGCTTTTTAATGCTTTCAATGCCGTTAAATATGGTATTGCAAACAGTGCTTATAAGCTTATCTAAAGTGAAATATCTGGTATTTATTGACCTAATTATGATTACGTCAATAGTGTTGGTTTTTTTTCTTCTTCATCAAGAAAACGTTCACAGTTTACAGGTTTTTACTTTAGCACGGGTGATACTTGTTATTGCATTTATTTCCTTGCTTTTGGCCGCATATAAAATATTACTTAAATTAAATTTAAAAAGACTTTCCATTGTTTGCATTATGCCTGTTTTACCTGGAATGATAATGCTGTGGAGTATTGAACGTATGGAAGTCTTGCTGAATTTCTCACAAGCTGTGAATTTGATCATTCTGGTATTTTTGGGAATATTGATATTTATGGGGTCGATGTTTTTGTTGATTGTATTGGTAAAAACGGTGTTACCAGATTATCTGTATATTTATAAATTTATTATTAGAGCATGTTATTCAATAAAACAAAAATTTGCTTTTTGATTGAATCGTCTGACATTTTTTGGAAGATAATGATTGGTCTAAAAAGTTTTTAATAACAATTTGTTAGGAAAGATTAAAAATGGCTGATCACATTGAATCAGAAGTAATTACAGAAAGAAATAAAAAGGTACTGGTTCTGGGGGAAGATACCCGTAGTTTTCTCTCTGTAATTCGTTCTTTGGGTGAAGCCGGTTATTCAGTTCATGTTGTTTGCTATGATCGAACTAGCCCTGCATTAAGGAGCCGGTATATAGAAACAGCTAAGTTTTATAATTATCAAGCTTTTAGTGAGAGTGAATGGCTGGATAATGTTATTTCACTTATTGATAAATATCAGTTTGATCTTGTCATCCCTTGTGATGAGCGAGCTATTTACCCGCTGTGGTCTGTTCGAGATAATTTACCAGAACAGACTCAACTGGCAATTGCAAATCAGGAAGCTTTGGATACGTTATTTGATAAATGGGAAACGAAAAAGGTAGCAATAGCCTGCAATGTTCCTGTAGCCAAAGGAAGATTGGTTGATATATCAAAAGCAAATTACTCCGATTTGCAAAGTGAATTTGGTAATAAATTTGTTATTAAGCCTTTGCAGTCATTCGAACAATCAAATTTGAGTCAGAGACAAAAGGTAATCATTGTTAACAAGGAAGATGACTTTGCAAGACGCAAGAATTTTAATGAGAAAGAATCTGTTTTTCTGATTGAATCCTTTTTTAGTGGAAAAGGGGAAGGTGTATCTGTTTTTTCTGTTGAGGGGGAGGTTTGTGCTGCTTTCGCTCACAAAAGAGTTGCTGAGCCAAATAGTGGCGGAGGAAGTTCTTATAGAAAAACGATTGAGATAGATAATGATTTATTTCATGCGACTAAATCTATGTGCCGGTTTACTAAATTAACTGGCGTTGCTATGTTCGAATTTCGTCGGAATCAAGAGACCGGAGAATGGATATTGGTTGAAGTCAACGCCCGGTTTTGGGGATCTTTGCCGCTAGCTATTTTTTCAGGTGTTAATTTTCCCAAATTGTATGCTGATTATTTGATTTTTCGTAGAAAACCAGACCACCCGATCCTGAAATATAAAAATGTTTATGCTCGTTCGTTGCTTGCTGATATTTATGAGATTAAACGTGAATTTGAAATTGCGAGTATTCAGGAAGGAAGATTAAAAGCGTCAATTTCACTTGTTTGTCGGTTACTCCAGATTTTTAGAATATTCGGACCTGATGAAACCATAGATAGTTTTTCTGGCAAAGACCCTATTCCATTTCTTTCTGAAGCTAAGTTTTTAGTCATGTCTTTAATTATTTCTGCATTTCGAAAAAATAAGTTTTTTCTATTTGTACGTCGTCACAGAACGAAAAAGGCAATCCGTAAATTATTTTTGCTTAACATTAATCGCAGAATTATTTTTGTATGCTATGGAAATATCATGCGAAGCCCATTGGCTTCTTCCTGTATGAATAAACTGGCCGGCATGGATGGGGAATTGGAGTTTGATTCATATGGGTTTCACCTAAATGAGCAGCGTCGTAGCCCAAAAGAAGCACTTAAGGCCGCCAGATGTATTGGATTGGATTTATCTGAGCATAAGTCTAAATGGTTAACTCAGATTGACCTTAAGGAAACTGATATCATTATTTATTTTGATAGTAAGAATCGTGAAAAATTATCGGCATATTATAGAGCAAATCATATATTTTGTGCGTCTGACTTATTAGATAACACGTTTTCACTATCTCCTGAAATTGAAGATCCTTACGACCAAAGCTTGAATGGCGTGATAACTTGCTATAACCAAATAAAAAACTCAGTAGCAGGCTTAATTGCCATATATAAGGAGGTTAAGCTGTGCCAGAGTCAAAGTTAGTTATTGTTATTCATGCAGAAGAAGAGTTCGATTGGAATTCTGGTTTTTACCGCTCGAATAGAAATGTAACTCATTCTGATAATCTTATTGCCACTATAGATCAGATTATTGGATTTGGAGGTAAAGTTACATTAGCTATGGATTATCCATTTGTTACCAGCGAAGGTGGTCAAACAGTAATAAATTATTATAAGAATCAGCACGGTAAAAATGTTGAGTTTGCAACACACCTTCATCCGTGGGTAAATCCACCATATGAAACGAATGACGATAGTGTTTCTAATGAATTGTCTTATCCCGGAAATTTGTCAGAAGAGCTGGAATATCAAAAATTAAAGGTATTGACCGAAGAAATTGAAAAAACGTGTGGATTCAGACCGAAAACCTACCTTGCCGGTCGGTATGGCATAGGAAAAAATACTCAAAGCATAATCAAAAGACTTGGTTATGAAATGGATCTAAGTATTAGTGCATATTGTGATTTTTCTCATCAGCAGGGACCAGATTTTTCAAATTTTACTAATACCAGATTTCAGCGTAATCAAGTGACTTATTTGCCCCATACAAGCGCAATATTATCTGTAGTGCCATGGATCAGGAATTATATGAATCGTAATCCAGAATATTTTTCTTTGATGCAGGAAAATAAAGTTTTCAGAATAATCGGGAAATTCCTCAGATTGAAGAGATATCGCCTTTCTCCTGAGGGATTCACATTTAGGCAAATGAAACAGGTAACGGAAAGTTTACTCAAAGTTGAGCAAAATGAATTTATTATGTCCTTCCATTCTCCAAGCACTAAACAAGGTTTAACCCCTTATGTTTCTTCTTTAGATGATGTTAACCATTTCCGTGAAACAATTTCTGAATATATTAAGTGGTTTAATGAGATTGAAAATAGTCGATTTGTTATAGCGCAAGAATTGTTGAAGGAGGGTAGACAGTGATGATAGATGATGGGAATGTATTTTTTTCAGTAATTATTCCAACAAGAAACAGACCTGAATTATTTAAAGCTGCTCTAAGTTCAGTGTTATGTCAACAGTTTGATAAATTAGAAATTATTGTTGTTAATGATGGTTCAACGGATGCATTTCTGCAAGGATATAACGAAATAAGAACTGAGTTTGCAGACGAAGAAAAAGTGCAATTTTATGACTTAATTCATCGACCCAATGGCCATGGGCAGAGTTATTCAATGAATTATGGCGTAAGTAAGGCAAGGGGGAAATATATCTGTTTTTTAGATGACGATGATTATTGGGTCGATAGTTTACATTTATCGAGAGCATTTAAATCTATAACAGAATATTCCGGAAATGTTGACGTTTATTATACCAACCAGGATGCTTTTTATTCAGATGGAACCAAACAAAAAAATAATGTCTGGATTGAAGATCTTAAACATTGTTCTACTGTTCAAATTAAAGATAACGAAGGAAGTTTTCCTGTTGATATTCAATTTCTATTAAAGAGTGAAGGTTTTGCACACTTAAACTGTTCTATTATCAGTAAAAATTTATATAATAGTATTGGAGGAATGGATGAAAATATTCGTTACGAATGTGATCGGGATATTTATATAAGAACAATTGATTCAGCCAAAAGTATTCTTTACAATCCTGAAGTTATTTCTCGTCATAATATCCCAGATAAAAAAAAGAAAGATAATATGTCAACCTTAGTAGATTTTACTGAAAAATTAATATATCAGCTAAGGGTTTATGATAAAGGTATTGCCACATCATCTTCTGAAGCTTTAGTTGAATATTGTTCTAATGGTAAGATGTATATTTTAAAACATTTATCAGAAGGATTCTTTAAGAAAAAAGATATTAAGCGTAGTTTGATTTTTGCCAAAGAGGCTTTAGGTATTAAATTTTCGTTTAGATGGTTTGCTTTTGTTCTTTATTTATATTTTTCATTATTGAGATAGAAGTATATAATTTTAATTGATAGTTTTATGAAAATAAATTTCTATTTAGGTGAAAAAAATGATTGGTGAAATTATAAATAAACCATTAATACTAATACCTAGTAAGCATATTTTTCTTATAAGTCATATGAGAGCAAATACAAGTTTATTTGGACATTTGATCGGCTCGTCTAATGAAGTGTCCGGTTATTATGAAATGCATATAGGCTATTATAGTTGGAAAAGTTTATATAGGCAAAAATTACTATACCATTCTATACATAAAAAAGAGCCTGTTACTAAATATTATTTTGATAAAATACTGCATAGTGAACACGAAATAAATATTGAATTGGTTAATAATTATAATTTTAATATTATTTTCATGTTAAGAGAGCCTGAAAGAACAATAAAAAGTATTTGTAAATTGTATCGAAGAGTAGATTCTAAAAATAAATTATCTTCAGTAGAAGGAGCAGCAGATTATTATATTAATAGATTGCTAGATATTGAATTATTTGCTGATAAAATAGACGATTATCAAAGATGTGTCTACTTAGATGCTGAATGTTTGATAAATAATACAGATGAATCATTATTCTTTTTAAAAGAAACACTAAATTTAAAAGAAAAATTATCATCTGAATATAAGCAGTTTGAATTGACGGGTAAAAAGAAGTTTGGAGATTCATCATTAAATATAAATGCGGGACATGTTATTCATCCTGATAAAAATAAGTATGGTGATATAATTATAGACCCAAACCTAACGAAGAAATGTGAAGATGTTTATTTTAATGTAAGAAATAAGCTTGTTAATAAATGTCAGTATCACTTAATTAAGTGAGTATTTGGTAGATATCATGAGTAGTAAGACGAACAAAATATTAAAAGCTTCTTTTGTATTATTAGTCATGTCTTGGTGTGCAAGAGTTTTTTCTGTATTGACAATGATTGTACTTGCAAGAAATCTTAATGAGCATGATTTTGGTATAGTATCAGGATGTTATGTCGTTCAAAGTTTTTTTAATGCGATGGTTAATACTGGTGGAGGAAGTTATTTACTGAGAAAAAAAATAATCACTGACTCAGATATTAATGCCGCTTGGACAATAAACTTATTTTCAAAATTATTTATGGGGATAGCTGTTTTTGTACTTTCTGATTATGCTGCTATTTTTTTGAAAATACCTGAATTATCGATAGTTCTAAAAGTGATGTCTTTATCTGCCATATTCCAAGGCTTTTATAATATGGCAATAAATATTCAGATAAAAGAATTAAATTATTCGAAAGTATCACTACTGACTGTTGGTTGTCAGCTTGTTTCAAGCTCTACTTCTATGACAATTGCCATTCTTTATCACAGTTATTGGGCTGTTATAATCGCTGAAGTATTATATTATTTTTTACGATCTCTTGGAAGTCATATTATTGTACAACATAAAGTTAAGTTAGTTAAGAAAAATGTTTTTACTCAGTGGCAATTTTCTAAGTGGATTATGCTTAAAGGGATAGTGAGTTACATCAAAGTATCATGCGATAAAATATTGATAAGTAGAAATTATAATATAGAGCAGTTAGGTTTATATAATTTTTCCATGGAATCTGCCTCTTCAGCATCTAATTTAATTATAAATCCAATAAAAGAGGTGTTATACCCAGGATTGTCTGAATATTCTGGAAATAAATCTGTTTTTGTTGACAAAATTAATAAGTCTCTTTTAGTTCTTGGGTGTATTTATATGCCTATGGTTTTTGGTGGTGTTTTTTTATCTGATGTTCTAGTCCCGACCATTTTTGGGTACAAATGGACACATGCTATTCCTTTATTTAATTTATTTTTACCAATGACATTCGCTGGTGTATTAGTGAGTGTGTTGACTAATATTTTCACATTGACAGGAAAAGTAAAAAGACAATTTATATATGAATCTATAACCTCAATTATTTTTTTGTCAGTAATGTATATTTCTATTCAATTTAATGATTTATATTATTTTTCTATTTTACGTATGATTATGCCTTATGTCATGCTTCTATTAATAATATTAACCTTACGTAGCATCATACCTATAAGTTTTTATAGAATTTGTTTTTTACTTTTTCCAATAATTTTTTCTTCTTGTATAATGATCATTTTTTTAAAGTTGTTTTATTTTTTAAATGGCTATCTTAATAATGTGTTATTTTTAATTTTTGAAATTTCATTGGGTGCAATTAGTTATTTTTTATTGATTTTAGTTACTAGTTATTTTATTAAGCCAAAAGTTTATGAATATGATTTTTTATATAAAACATTTTTATTACCTATAGTTATAAAAATCAAATCTATAGTATGACCATTTTAAATGAATTCTTTTATGGCTTGCTGATATTTCTCACATATCTTTTCCATATTTAATTTTTCTGATAGTTCTTTTCCTTTTTTATCCATAGGTGTTGATTTTAATATTTTTCCTGATTTAATATTGCTTGAAGGATCTCCAACGCCGCCTTTCCCAGTATCATTATATATTTTATAGTGTTCAGTTAATGGTTCTGATAAGCAAAGAAAATTAGAAAGTGAACGTAGTTGTTCTTGTGTTTTTTCAACAAGTTCTTCAGATGAAATGTATATCTTGTCTCCTTTCAAATTATTCCAGTTTTCTATCATATTATCTATTCTGCTTAAGTAGTAGTTTTCGAGTTTATAAATATCTTCTTCAAGGTTATGATCTCTTAAGTGCATTTTAATCATACTACTCATTGTCCGTTCAGGATCTCTAAGTAGAAATATATATTTTGGTTTAGTCTTGAAAATTTTCTCACTTATAACAAGTCTATTATGTAATAACTTGTCAGCAAGATAAGTTGAATTTTCAAAACTTTCTTTTTCTGAGTATAAAGCGGCTCTCGTTTTTATCAGATGATATTGTTTTGTGTAAGAAGAATGTAGCTCTCTATGTCCACATATCTGTTTATGTGATGATAAAATATGGCTTAGCAATGAGCTTGTTGAGCGCATATGGCTTAGTATGAAAATATTCTGTTTAGGTGCAAATGATTCTTTGTAGTTAATAAGTAAATTGAAATATCGTTGTGCTTTAGTCATGATTTATTCCTTCAATTTTATAAATCCGGTAACTATATGTTTTTCTTGATATTATTTAAAGAGGTTATAATATTTTTTACCGTTTTTTTATAGGCCCCTTTATCGTAGCGGTTCGTGCCCATAAAATGTATAAGACAGGAGCATTCTATCGGTTCATTGGATTTGGGGTGTAAAAAATTTTGATATTTTGGCCATTTTAAAATATGAGAACCAGAACAGGTTGAGATAAGAAAGTTTGAAGCAACTTGCTCGCTTCCCCATTCAGACCACTTCTCTTTCCCAATCGCTTTTTCCATTTGAATCGAAAACTTAGCTAATGTCTCTTTATTTACCGAACCTTTTGGAAAACCAGAAAAACCAGCACAGCCTCTTGTTATTTTGAAGTCCGTGTTTTTGAACATGGGTAAAGATGGCATAGCAACTTCTGAATAAGTTTGAACATGTGTGGAATTCCATTTTTTGGCTATGTCAGAAATGTATTGAATTGAAGCCGTTTCTGACCATCGAGGATTTCCTATTGTAAATGAATGTTTTTGTTCAATATATTGAGATATTTCAGTCATGGGACCGGTAACAACGATATCTGAGTCAAGTTGAATCACATAACTTTTTTGAAGAAGATCCAGCAATTTTATCAGTCTTTCCCAGCATCCACCGTGTGGCATATCTCCTACATCTACGTCGGCGATATGGCTGATAGCGATTCCTGGAATATGATAGGATAGAATATTGTAATCTTCCTCATCAAGCGTTCCATCATTTAGAATGTGAACATTTACGTTATTAAACCAATAGAGAAAAGATTTAATTGCTACTAAGTATGCTGCTAAATACTTCTTACCAATCATCGAAAATATAATAACATCATCAGATTTTTGATATGATGATGGAGGTGTATCTAATACTTTTTTGATTTGTTTTTCACAATCATATTTTTCTAATTTTCTTTTTATTTTCGTGAATGTCGATATCATTTTTTTCTCCAATTAGGAATAATAACAGTCTCATCTAATAACAAATTGGAAAGTCTTTTCTGTGATAATAGATGAGTTTTATATATTTCCATATCAAAAATTAATGTGTAAAGAAATTCCCTATGTTTGTCTGTTTTTGCGATTTGGGCATGTACCGCATAAAATTTAACCTTGCTAACATGAATCGATGACCTCTAAAACTGCCATTTTCTTTGTGTTACCAGTAGGCAATGCTGAAGATTGAAGTGAGTTAGATGTTTTGGTCTCACATTAAGTCTGACTAACCTGTCTCATTCTTAACTGAACGGTTAAAAAGTTATGTTATTGACTAGTTCGAAATTACGTTTAATTTTATAGTATACCAAGGTCTATAACACCAAATATTAGGGTGAACTCTATACTATTGGTTTGTTTTCTTAAAAATGAAAATAATGATATGGAAAAAAAAATTTGTGTATGTCATGTGGTTTATTGTTATGACGTCGGAGGATTGGAGCGGATTGTTGCCAATTGCATAAATAACCTCAATAGCAAAAAATATCATCATGTCATCATATCGTTGACTAAGATTGGAGATTTTTTTTCTGAAATCTCAGTACCGGCTGAACATTACTCTTTGCATAAAAAACCGGGTAACGATTTCTCTGTTCATGTTCGGTTATACAAATTATTAAAACAGTTAAAACCAGATGTTATGCATTCATATAACTTAGGCACTATTGAATATCAGTGGGTAGCATTTTTAGCTGGTGTTCCTTTAAGAGTTCATGCTGAACATGGTCGTGACAGCTATGATCCTGATGGTACAGTAAAAAAATATCAATTAATAAGACGTCTGTGCAGCTTGGTTATACACCGTTTCGTAGCAGTATCTGATGACCTTAAAAAATGGTTATCTGATGATGTGGGAATACCTGAGAAAAAATTACGATTGATTGTCAATGGTATTGATACCCATTATTTTGATCCTGAGAATACAGAAGATAGTGCTCGAGATAACTTAAAAAATAGCCATTTTGTTTTTGGGCATGTTGCTCGGTTACATAAGATAAAGAACCAGATATTTTTATTAAAAGCATTCAGTCAGGCTTGTATGGAAAGAACGGATTTTGCCCAAAATTGTGTTCTTTGGATCGTTGGTGATGGTCCGGACCGAGCTTGCTTAGAGCAGTTTGTTTTCGATAACTCTGTTCTAAGAAAAAGAGTAAAGTTTGTGGGTTCTAAAACCAATGTTAAAGATTACTACCAGCAATTCGATGTGTTTACTATGTCTTCTGTAGCAGAAGGTATTCCAATGACACTGCTTGAATCGATGTCTATGTCTGTACCCCACATTGTAACTAGGGTCGGGGGAATTAACGAGGTTATTATTGATAGGGAAACCGGTTTATCAGTGAATTCCGAGGATCTTTCTGGTTTTATGAAAGGAATGCTTGAAATTTATACGGACTCGGATTCCAGATATAAAATGTCGATAATGGCAAGAAAGCGTGTACAAAGTAAATTTAGCCAAGATACCATGATTTCTTCTTATGAAAAAATATATAGTGGAGAAGCTTAATGATTGAAGGGTTGTTATTTTTAGGATGTTTAGTTGTTTTGATATATATAGTATATCAGGCGATTAAAATAGATAACCAAGGTAAGTAAATGCGTGGTATTGTATTTTTAGCAGCCTTTATTATTCTTGTTATATTTGCTATTAGGCGACCATTTGCATCTGTAAGCTTATGGTTGTGGAGTGGTTTATTTGTTCCCTTCTATTGGATTTATGGTTTTGCATCGACAATAAGTTATAACAGTATTTTTGCTGGTATCACTATTTTGGGGTATTTTATTTATAGAAGAAAACCTAAATTTAGAATGGATAAAATATTCTTTTTTGTGATTTTATTTTTAATACATACTACGATAACAAGCTATTTTTCCTTAGCCCCATCAGTTATTGTATGGATGTCATGGAATAATTTTTTTAAAGCGATTTTATTATTTATTTTTACAATGCTAATAATTAGGAAAAGACATCATTTTAATTTGTTTTTATGGATGATAGTTCTTTCTATTGGATTTTTAGGTTTTGTTGAAGGGTTGAAATTTATAGCTTCTGGTGGTGGTCATCATATAAAAGGGCCATCAGGAAATATATTATCGGATAATAATCACATGGCTTTAGCCTTATGTATGACAATGCCTTTTATTATTTATCTTATTCAGGAAACCGAAGAGAAATTTTTAAAAATTGGGTTGAGAGTTTTAGCTGCCATATGTGTATTAGCTATTTTAGGTACTTTCTCTCGAGGTGGTTTGATTGGGCTGATCATCGTCTTAGGATATTTTTGGTTAAAAAGTCAGCATAAAATAAAAAGCATTGTCGTTATCATTTTAGTCGGAATGATTTCATATAATTATTTACCAGAGAGTTGGTACCATCGTATGGATACAATTGATACTGCTATGCAAGACAGTTCATTCGTAACTCGGGTTAATTCATGGAAAATTCATACTCTTATGGCTTTGGATCGTCCTCTTGTTGGTGGAGGATTTAAAGGGCCACAAATGGGGTATGTCTGGCAACGATTAGCTGTGAATATCGATAAGTTTGATTTTATTCCAACTCCACCACCGGGAGATAAGGGGTGGGCGGCACATAGTATTTATTTTGAAGTCTTAGGTGATCAGGGGTTTCCAGGACTATTTTTGTTTCTTTCTATTATTTTTCTTAGTTTTAAAAAATTGGCATCCATTGAAAAATTTTATTTTGATTTAGAATCCAAAAATTGTTGGCAATATCGTTTGTCTAAGATGATAAAAATTTCAATTATGGCTTATTGTGTTGCAGGGGCTGCAGTTTCATTAGCTTATTTAGAGTTGTTTTATGCAATAGTTTCTATTGTAGTTTGTTTGGATATGGTAATGAAAGATGATATTAATAAAATAAACACGGTAGATTGATTTTTAAATTAGAATTACATGTATAAGAAAAAAGCATTGCTAATATTTATACATTAGCAATACTTTATTCATATCCTTATATGGATGTATTGGTTTTAAAATATCATTCAAATAGACTTATTATTTTTTCTGCATTTGAGATCCATGTTAAGTTTTTTTGCTGAATTGTATTTAGCGCTTCTAATTTGATCTTGTTTATTAGGATAGGATCTTTTAAAAGATATTTTAAACAATCAATAATACTATCATTTGATTGTTCGTCGAATAGTAATGCATTATGTTTGTCTTGTAAGAGTTCCCGTATATTTTCAGTATCGGGAGCGATGATTGCTTTGCCTTTGGCTAGATATTCTATCAATTTCAATGGTGATGCCCAGGGGGTAACCGCTGGTTGAATTGCAATATCTATTTGATCTAACCAATATGGCATATCTTCACGCTCAACAAGTCCGGTGATATGAAAGTTTTTTTCAATATTCAAACTTTTGGATAGTGTTTTCAATTGTTCAGATACTGGTCCATCACCAACAATTAGAAATATTAAGTCTGGATTTTTTTCGTTAGCAACGAGAGTCATTACTTCGTCTAAGCGGTGCCATTCTCTGCAAAAACCGACAAAACCGATGACAAGTTTATTACAAAATTTATCAGTGCGTTGCACATTTTCAGTATGATAAAAACGTTTTTGATCGATACCATTTGGTATTACTGTAATTCTTTCTTTGGGGACGCCTGCTTTGATGATAAATGAAGCTAAGACGTTTGTGACCGGTAAGACTTGATCTGCATTTTGCCATACATAGCGCTCAGACCATCTGGCTAACCGATCTAATGAGATTCCTCCATATTTTTTTCTTTCTTCATATAATGGCGAATTTACTTCCAATAATAATTTTAATCCAAAAATTTTCTTGACCCATATACCTGCGGGTAAAAATAAATTATATCGCTCATAAATTCCATCAGGTCGATGTTGGATGACAGCTAAACACAGTTTTACGAATACAAATAGTGAATATCCGAATTCAAGTAACTCAGAAATAGCTTTGGGAACACAGGATCTCAGCTTCGAGATCCATCCACCATCACTACCAAATTTAGCATTTTTTGTTACTTCTGGGGCAATAATAATGACTTCATGACCTAAAGATGTAAGTGCTTTTATTATTTCTTCGACATGTACATATTGTCCATCTTTAGATGCAATACGATGATGATATAGTATTTTCATTAAATAATCTCATAGCATGTTAAGTACAAATAAAAATTAATTTTTTCTATTTATACTATTGAAGATTTCATGTTGTTTTTTTGAAGTGGATTCCCACTTAAACTTTTCTGCATACAGTCTGGTTTTATTTCTATCAATAGGACTGTTTAATATATCTGTTATACCATTTTTTATATCATATGCATTTCTATCAACCAATTTTCCGGCTTCTGGTGTCTGGACAACTTCTGGTGTCCCCCAAATATTTGTTGCGACTACTGGAGTTCCGCATGACATGGCTTCCAGAAGAACATTTGCCCAACCTTCTCTACTGGATGCTAAAACCAGTACATCTGATGCTCCGTAATAATCTGACAGTTTTTCTTGAGTTAAACTACCAAGAAAATGCACCCTTTTTTCCATATTTGTTGTTTTTACTAATGTTTTTAATCTTTTTATATCGGGACCCTCTCCAGCGATAAGAAGTTCAACATTTGGGATTTGACTTATAGCATCAATAACCAGATGATGACCTTTTCTTTCTATGAGGTGACCCACTGATATTACGACAGGGTTATCTTCCGACAGATGGAGTTTCTTTCTTAAGTTCATTTGTTTTTCTTTATCAGCGAAAGAAAATAACTCCAAATTTACACCATTGCGTAATGTGCTGACTTTTCCCGGGGAAGCTCCTAGCTTTATCATTTCTTGTCTAAGAGCCTCACATACTGCCATGTTATGATCACTTTGATTCAGAACTTGCTGGATTTGTTTTTTCTGCTTTTTGAAGCTGGGAATTAGATTAATATCGGTACCTCTGGCGGTAACAGTGAATGGCTTATTTAATTTTTTTGCCACTTTTCTAATGGCAACCCCATCCGGATAAAAATAATGCCCATCTATTAAATCGAAATCGTAGCCATTGTTAATTATTTTTTTTGCCTGATTATAGATACTATATGCCAGTGTTAATGGTGTTAGTGTCATTCCTACTTTAGGAATAGCAAGATAGCGAGGGTGATACACATCAATCCCATATCGTTCTTCAAATTCAGGCGCTTTTGCATATTGAGCATAGCTCCCGAATATTTCGTTTTTAGAAGGAAAATAAGGGATTGGTGCAATAACTTTGGCTTCAATATCTGGATAATGTTGCTGAAGTTGGCGTAGACGTGTTTCAACAAATATTCCATGCTTGGGATTGTTTACAAAAGGAAATAAAGTAGAAACGGTTAATATTTTCATAGGTAATTACTGCCGGTTAAGAAATTGGCCAAACATGAGTAAACACCATAGAGCATCGCTATGGTCGCTTCTGCCACTGGTGTGCTCATTAACTAATTTAGTTAAATATTCCGGTTTAAAATATCCACTGTCAAACATCTGTTCTGAGAGAACATTTGTTTTTAGTTTTTCTTTTAATGGTCCTCTGAACCAATTAGACATAGGAATGCTGAATCCCATTTTAGGGCGATAGAGAATATTGTCGTCAACGTATGGTTCCAGTGCTTTTTTGAAGGCATATTTACCTTGCGTTCCCCGGATATTATCAGCGTTATTAATTGAGAATGCCCATTCAATAAATTGATGATCTAGGAGTGGAGCTCTTGTTTCCAGAGAATTTGCCATGCTGGCTCGATCTATTTTTGTCAGAATGTCTCCGGGTAGCCAGGTTTTGATGTCAAGATATTGAATTAACTTAAGTGGGTCTTCTGAAGAAAAATTAGCTGCATGCTGTTTTATTATTTCTAATCCTGAATAACCATTTAATTGCTTTGTATATTCGGATGTAAACAGCATCTTCCGTTGATCCGCACGAAGTCTGGACATTGTATTTCCATAGGCTTCTATTGTATTCATTGCGAGTGACTGGAACGTCGTTTTTGCTCTTAAGCACCGGGGTGCCCAGTCTGCTTTAGGGTATAACACTCCCAATGTACCAAATAGAGGTTTACGTAGTTGATGCGGTATTTTAGAACGTAAATTTTCTTCTGCCATTTGAAGGCGATAACGACGATAACCAGCGAAAACTTCATCACCACCATCTCCCGAAAGGGCAACTTTTACAGATTGTCTGGCTAATTGGCATACCTTATAGGTTGGGAGTGCAGAGCTATCGGCAAAAGGTTCATCATATATATCAATTAGTCGATCAATAAGATCATAATCATCAGATGATACAATTTTTGATATATGGTTGGTTTTGTATCTATGAGCAAGTTGATTTGCATATTCACTTTCATCATAAGATTTCTCATTAAAGCCGATGGCACAAGTTGTAACAGGATTATTTTGTAGGTTAGCCATCATAGCGACGATAGCACTTGAGTCGACGCCCCCTGATAAGAAGGCCCCCAGAGGGACATCGGCTAGCATTCTAATTTGAACCGCTTCTTTTAAATTACAGATCAAAGAGTCTTGAGTATCTTGCCAGGACAATGTTGATTTTGGTGTTTGGAGATCCCAGTATTGAACTGGTTTAAGTGTAGATCCTGGTGTTAGAAGCAAATAATGAGCAGGATTTAATTTGAAAATATTCTTATAAGCTGTGTATGGATCTGGAAGGTATCCATACATAAGGTATTCTTCTGCAATTTCATTGCGCAATGTTTTGTCTATGTCAGGGTGGCCCAAAAGAACTTTTAGTTCTGAGCCGAAAATGAACTGACCTTTTCGTGTTTGTGTATAATATAAAGGTTTCTTACCTAACCGATCCCGTGCAATGAAAAGCTGTTGTTTATAACGATCCCATAAGGCGAAAGAGAACATCCCTTGAAAACGTTCGACGCAGTTTACTCCCCATTCTTCCCAGGCATGAACAATGACTTCGGTATCTGAGAGTGTTTCAAATTGATGTCCCAGTTCACTGAGCTCAGTGACTAAGATTTTATAGTTGTATATTTCCCCATTAAAAACAACGCAGACAGATTTTGTTTCGTTAAAAACCGGCTGGTGACCTCCTGATAAGTCAATGATCGACAGTCGTCTATGGGCCAAACCTATATTATTATCAATAAAATAACCTTCATCATCCGGCCCTCTATGACTTTGTAACCGGTTAATAGTTTGTAATATTTCTTTATTTATAGGAGAGGCTTGTTGTATGTTGAAAATCCCTGATATTCCGCACATTTTAGTCCTCCATATCGACTTGTAAGGGGCTCATATATTCTGCTGTGTTATTAGAGTAATGGTGTTATAGCTTATTGTATTACCTTAATTATCTTTGTTTTTGTGTCTGGTATTTCTTAAAAATATTGTTTTTAAACGGTTAGATGATAAAACTGTACTGGAAATGGCGATGATATCTGCATATGCTTGTTTTTTTAGTAGAATTTTATAGGATTTAAGCAGTTTTATTTTTAAGTCATTACTTGAACAATAATTATTGATGCAGTACCAATAAATGATTCTTTTTGTATCACCTTTTGCATTTTTTAATGATATTTCAGATGCTTCTTTGTTACTTATTTTTAATGTCGATGTATCGTCTAATGACCACTCTTCTTTGTTATATAAGTGATTTCTACTACTAATCAGCTCACCATGTTTTTCTCCTAAATAATATCTTGCAGAGAAAAATTGAACTGAGTGGTCTGATGAAGAGGCTAATATGGTTTGATCAGCATCAGGAAATGAAATATCCCATTTTGAAGACGGTATTTGCTTGAGTTGTGGTGATAATGCTATCGGTTTATTTATTTGAAATGTACTGTAGTAAATGGATTTACTCCAAGCTGTAAAGATCGAGAAAATAACTATTATACATATTGAAACTTTAAGTTGAGAGTGAATTTTAATTGCTGATTTTTGTGAGGTGGTCGTTATGTTTATGGCTTCTCTCTCTTCATCCTGGAAATAATATGCAATGAAAAACATAAAAATGATGACGAGACTAAAGAAAAACCACCCATAAATAAGGTGATCAGCACCTGTGGCATATTTCATATTACTGAAATTACCAATCATAATGATACCATAAGCCCTAATTCCATTAGCAATTATAGGAAAAGTGGAGGAAAATATAATGAATAGAAAGAATTTCCACCACTTCTTAAAGAAAATAAATGAAAATAAAGTCCCAAGAGCGATGCTTGATATAAGAAAGCGTATACCAGAACAAGCTTCTGCTATTTCAAACTGCCCATTAGGTAATGTAAGGTACATGCCTTCTCTGTAGATCGGAATACCGCTTAATTGGACAAGAGATACAGATATTTCTGCAGTAATATTTTGTAGGAATGGTATTAATTCTTCTCCAAATGGAATGCAGAACGTTAAATAAAGTATTGGGAAATAATATGCTTTTGCGGCTTTTGTGCCAATCATTGCCCAAATAATGAGTTGCAAGCTTGTGATGGTAGCTATATGTTCAAAGAAAGCTATATTGGCAGTGTGACCTATTATCCATAATATGCAAGGCAGGATAAGAAGAGCAACAGGTATCCAGGATATAGTGACAGATGCATCCTTTGCTTTTTGCCTTTCTTGCCAGACTAACCATATACTAATCGGTATTATTAAATAACAGTGTTCATATGTTTTGGAGTGCTCCCATACACCAATCATATTGATTAATGATTTATGAAAGAATACTAACCATGCAGCAAAAGGAAGAGTGAATCTCAGTAGAAGCATGCTTAGCATAAGCTATCCCTGTCTTTTAAATAACTTAATAATGGTGCTAGTTTCGCTTCCCAGCTGTAGGTTTGTTTTAACCAGTCTCTAGATTTACTCGCTGATTGTTTGTTGTTTGTTAATAGATCAATAACCCAGTTTGTGATCTCATCTGAAGATTCTGATACATGGAGATGATCTTTTGGGTAATTTTCGATTCCTTCAATACCTCGTCTTGTTGTGATGACGATTTTCTCCATTGCCATGGCTTCCAGAATCTTGTTTTGTATCCCTCTGGCTATCTGCATGGGGGCGACAGCAGCTTTTGCATGTGATAAATACGGGCGGATATCTTCGACTCTTCCTGTCACTATTATTCCGGGGATTTCCTGAAGGTTCAGTACTTGTTTAGAAGGTGAGCTACCAACAATATAAAACAAACTGTCAGGCAGTTTTTTGTTTACTTTGGTCCAGACATGTTCCGCAAACCAGCTTACTGCATCTGCATTTGCCCAATAATCCATTGCACCTGTAAAAACAATGTAGTTTTGTTCTTTTAAAGAATATTGTTCGCTAAGCTTTATATCTGTTTCAGGTGAAAAAAAATCACAATCGATCCCGTTACATAGAGTTCGAATTTTTTGTTGTTGCTCTTTAGCTAACATATTTTGAAATGTAGCGGTTTCTGCTTCAGATACAAAACAGCTAATTGAAAATTTATCAGCAACATGTTTTTCATATTGTTCAAGAGTTTTATGTTCTCTTGTGTAGATCCAGCGCATTAAACCTTTTCTTTTTTCTGCATATTGTCTCCATTTGTCCGAATCGATATCCGCAAAGTGTATGACATTATGCATTTCTGGTAATTTATCGCCCAATAGGTACTGGGCCATACAGCTGGAGAATACGAAAGCCGTTTTTATGTTGTTTTCAATAATTGTTTTTTGTACCCAATGATTCATCTTATGGCTGTGATAGTACGGCAATGTAATGGGGGTGCCTGAAAATATAGCACTTAACCCTTTTATCTTTGATTTAGTTGTATTTAATTCAACAAAGAATGCATCTTTGCATAAGAGCCGTACATCATTTTTATATTGAAAATCAAAAGGATCATCGATAAAACATCCTAAATAAATATCATAGTGCTTGTTTAAATATTTAAGAATATTACATGTCGCGATTTTATCTCCTTTATTTGCAGGGAAAGGGATTCTATGACAGAGATAAAGCAGCTTTTCTTTCATTATATTATGTTATCCCAGATACTTTGATAGATTGGGCCCAATAACTCGACTTAAAGTTAGTGGCATTTTTTTCCACATACTGATAAAAAATTTATATTTGGGATTGTTTGGTGAAAAATTAGGCAATTGTTTGCTTTTTACTAAAGCTACTTTGTAATGCAACTTTTCCTCTTGCATACCCCAGTTTTTTTTGTATTTAAAAGACCCAGAGTTATGTTTACTTCTTCCAAAATCAAAGCTTTTTATTCCTTTTTCCCTGGCGGTGCACATGAGTTGGTAATACATGTAGTCGTTACTTTTTAAAGAGCGGGCTTGAAGTGTTCCGCCTCCGTAGTAAGGAAGTACGTTACCTTTATAGTAGAAACTGAGGACACTGGATATAGCATGATTTTGATTATCATTAATAATAAGTGTTTCACATTGGTTTCCAAATGTACGTTTCAGGTTTAAAAATAGCTTTTTACTGAATACCGGAGTTCCCAGGTTGCGAACACTTTCAGCATATACGTCATAGCATAATTCGGGATTATCAGTATTATTCCAGCTAAGCTCATTGTTTAACGAATGCCGGACAACGGCTCTTTGTTTCCTTTTTATAGAAGTTAGAATTTGTTCTGAAGAGTCTTCAATAGTCGTAAAAAATGTTGAATGGTGGCAATGTGCTTGCCATGGTTCCCTGGATTCACGACAGTATTTGTCACGTATTTCTACATAATCGACATTTAAATCGCATCCCAGTTTATAAGCTTTAGCTTCCAGCTCATGACGAATATCTTCATCATTTGCGATTACCCCGCCATAGACGCAGAAGGGGGTAGAGATTAGAGCATGACCAAAAATCAGGCTTTTCTGTTCAAAAAGAGGAAGCAAACCCACAATTTTTTCTTCTTCTCCCCTTGTTGCCAGAAGGTAATGCTGACGATGATTAAATACTTCTGTAATTACATTAATCCATCCTGATAAATGGAAAAAAGTGCCATCAGAATGGTTATCAACATAATGATCCCAGTTAGCAAAATCTTGATCAGTTATTTTTCTGATCTTTAGAGTTGCGTTCATCTTGTTACCCATTTAATTGATATGTATTGCTTACTGTGTCCCAGCTAAAGTCAGTCAGTAATCGGTTTAATCTTTTTTCCATTCGACTAATATTCAGGTAATGCCTAAATCGTGATTTGATTGGTATACCAGATACTCTTGGTTGCTCTGTATCAATTTCCCAAGGATGGAAATAGAAACTATAGGGTTGACCTGTTTGTTCAATAAATTTTTGTATCAGAAATTTACTAAGATGATAAGGATAAAGTCTGAAAAAGCCACCTCCACCAATTGGTACATTAAATCCGACACTATTATTAGTTGGTATTGGTATTTCTATTATTCCTTCAGGTCTTAAATATTTGAATCGAGGCCAATCTGGAGCACCATATAAATCATGTTTAACCGGGTATGTGCTACTACTGAAAGTAAAACCTAAATCTGCTAAAATGCTGAAAGCCCACTCATTACTTGGGTCGATGGAAAAACTTGGTGCTCTGTATCCACGAACTTCAATACCGGATGTATCTTCTAAAAACGTTTTTGCTCTGTAGATATCTTCCCGGAACGTTTTCGGCGATTGAGTATTTGCCCTTTTATGGGCGTAGCCGTGACTGGCTAATTCGTGACCATTGTCCGCAATTTTTTTTACTAGCGTAGGGCAAGCTTCTGCCACCCAACCCAACATAAAGAAAGTTGCTTTAGCATTATGATTTTCAAAAATTTCTAATAATCGTTCTGTATTCCTTTCTACTCGGATCGAATATTCTGAGCCCCAATTTTTAAATTGAATTTTATTCTCAAACGCAGCGACATGAAAATAATCTTCGACATCAACAGTCATAGCATTACAGCTTGTCTGAACCATGATTTGACTACCTTATCTATTTGAATCAAATATCCTTATTTGCCTAACGCCCTTTACCAAATAAAATTATTTCTGCTGTTCTCAGTAATATGAGTAAATCGAAAAGAAAACCTCGATTTTTAATGTAATACAAATCATATTTCAATTTTTCTACAGCATCTTGTTTGCTGCTTCCGTAAGGATATTTCAACTGAGCCCAGCCGGTTAAACCTGGTTTAACATTGAACCTATGGTTGTAGTACGGAATATCAAGTTCAAATTCCTCTGTAAATTGAGGACGTTCAGGTCTTGGTCCGACAAATCCCATATCTCCTCTTATAACATTAAACAGCTGTGGTAATTCGTCGATTCTATATTTTCTTATAAAGTTTCCCACTTTAGTGACACGAGGATCACTTTTCTGAGCCCATTTGACACCATCTTTCTCTGCATCAGTTTTCATGCTTCTGAATTTATAGATATCAAATGTTTTTCCTTCCAAACCAGTCCGTTTCTGAGAGTACAAAATAGGGGACTTCCAGCCATCTTCAAGTTTGATTGCAAATGCTGTCAGTATCATGATTGGCCAGGTAAGAGCGAATATCACTAATGCAATTAAACAGTTAAAAAGCCAGTCTATTGATTTGTGAAGTGGGTTATAGTAGTTAGTTGAACCGTAAATAATCCATGAGGGATAAATCTGATTAACGGCAACCTGCCCGGTTTCACTTTCAAAAAAGTCTATAATATCAGTAATTTTTATACCGTATTTTTTACATATGAATAAACTGTCATTTGGTAATACATTTCGTCGCTCATCACATGCAATCACTATCTCATCAATATCGTGATTTAATACAAATTGTTCTAAAGGCTGGTTTAACTCAATTTTGGTTTCGTTTTTTATGCCATTTTCTGAATCGCCACTCATTGGTATAAATGCAACAAATTCAATACCAATACGATCAGTTTTTCTTCGCATATACTGTTCAATTATTTTTGCTCTCTCTCCTGCTCCCAGAACTAAGACCCTACGTATTCCAATACTTTGATAGGGAGTTTTACTAATGATATAACGTACCAACGCTAAAGCTAAAAAAGTGCTGAAAAGATAATATTCGGAGAAATTAGCCGATACTTCATCAAGTATGGTAATTGAGAAAATAAGCTTGATAATAAAATAAGCAAGTAATATTCCGACGAAAATTCTTATAGTAATGCCGTTAAATGTCTCTCGCAGTCGTTGATTATATAGCCCAACAGAAAGAATACATAAAGAAATAATAGACATAAAGATAACTGGATATACAAATGATGATTCCCAGTTATATTCAAATGTATCGGAGATAAAAGCTTTATTCAAAACCATCTCATTAATAAGATATGTTGCAAGTATGGCAATTAAATCTGCTGCTATTATTATGATGCTGCTCAGTTTTAGTTCGTTAAAATGTGACCTACTCATATATTCAACCCTACTATTAATTAATAGCAATGATTAACATTAATTTGATTATTTTTGCTATTTCAATGTGTTAAGCTTTGTTGACTAATAATCCTTAAGCCTTACTATCAATAGAAATTAAATTTTATGTACTCTTTAACATGTAATAAACGCTTATGTAAATTACAAATTTGTTAATTCAAGTAAAATGAGTAGGTTAACTAGTTTAGCCTATTCATACTTAGCAATTTTTTAAAAATGATATACTTGTTTGAGAACTTTTTATTTATTAGAATAATTAGATGGTTATAATTCTCATTAATATCTTTTGTTAATTATGACACTTAAGTTAACGTTTTCTATATATGTTCATCATATTATGATGACATATTTTACTATGCTTTTTAGCTTTGTCGAAAACTTTTGTGTGAAATTGTCTGTTGTCTAATTTGTGAGACAATAGAGGATTGCTGATAAAAGTATAGGTGCTATTAAGTGATTGTATATTATTATTGATATTAATAAATTGTCTAACAGTCGCCTTCCGCCCCATCGTCGTCAGTTTGTTTTAAAAAAAAGACGAAGAAGTAGGGAGGACACTCAAATTTACGGTGGATATTACCATGAAAGGACTTGGTAGATTATTATTTTTCGTTTCTCGCTGTATCGTTCTGTGTTGTTCTTTATTTATCATTGCCTGCTCGAGTTCTCTTCCGGAGTTACCTTCTGCAACAGTACATGCCTCTTTAACAAAAAATATTGATGATTATTCTTATTTGATTGGTCCTGGAGATAATTTGAATGTGTTTGTTTGGGGAAACCCTGAGGTTTCAGGTGATTACACCGTCAGGCCAGATGGAATGATAACAACCTCTTTAGTGGAAGATATTAAAGCTTCAGGGAAAACACCTACAGAACTCGCAAGAGAGATTGAATCCCGATTATCACAGTATATTAGAGAGCCCATTGTGTCGGTGATAGTGAAGGGGTTTACCGGTCCATTTAGTGAACAGGTTCGTGTAATTGGAGAAGCATCTGAACCCAAGGCGATAAGTTATATAGAAAATATGTCTTTGTTGGATGTAATGATTCAGGTTGGTGGATTGACAGAATATGCGGATGGAAATAATGCCAGTTTAATAAGAGTAGTGAATGGAAAGCAAAGGCAATTTGGGTTGAAAATTGATGATTTGCTTACAGATGGTGATATTAAAGCAAATGTCGATATCTTACCGGGAGATATCATTATTATCCCTGAAGCATGGTTTTAAATAAGGGCATATAAATGCAAGAAATGTTTGAAGAAATTATCCAGTATATTCAGGGAATTTGGCTCAAAAGACGTTACATTATGGTCGTGAGTTGGATTGTATGTGTGCTTGGGTGGATTTTTATTACATTACTGCCAAATCAATATACTTCAGAAGCACGAGTATATGCTGATACTCGATCAATATTACAACCTTTGCTGCATGGATTAGCCGTCCAGACGGATCCATCAAGGGAATTAAAGTTAATGGTTAAAACTTTATTAAGTCGTTCAAATTTAGAAACGATTGCCCGGGATGTCGATGCTGACGTAAGAGCTAAAAACAGCGAAGAATATGAAGATATTATCAAGGATTTAGAGTCTAATATAGATATTCGCTCTGCGGGAAGAGAAAATTTATATTCAATCAGTTACACTGGACTGGAGCCAAGTTATACGAAAGAGGTCGTTCAGGCTGCTCTTAATGTGTTTGTAGAGAATACCCTCTCAGAACAGCGGTTAGATACCGATAATGCTAGTCAGGTCATTGCCGGCCAAATTTCTGATTACAAATCCCGATTACAGAGTGCAGAAGCGAAGCTTGCTGAGTTTAAGCGCAAATATAGTGGATTAATGCCGGGAAGTGATCGCAATTACTATTCTATGTTGTCTAAAAATAAATCTGAATTGGAAGATGCTCAGTTAGCGTTAAAAGAAGCGGAAACAAAGCTGAAGTCTATCAAATCACAGTTGCAGCAAGAAGAGTCAAGAGCTGGAGCTCTTGTTTCAAGAGGAAAAACTGAGTATGACGATCGAATTATTGCACTTCATCAAAGGTTAGATGATCTTTCATTTCGTTATACGGATAAACATCCAGATGTAGTAGAAACACGTCATCAGCTTAAGAAACTGGAGGCTCTGAAGAAAAAAAGGCTTGCTACCTATACTGTGAAAGATGTGTTGGCCAATAATCTGGTTTACCAGGACATAAAGAAAAATTACAGTGAGTCTGAAAGTGATGTCGCATCTCTTAGAGTGCGTGTTCAGAGTTATGAAAAAAAGATTGCCGAGCTTCAGAAAAATATAGATACCGTCCCGGATGTTGAAGCTAAGCTTACAGCTTTAACTCGTGATTATCGCATTACTAAAGAAAAGTATGAGCAGCTATTGTCGCGTAAGGAAAGTGCACTGATCTCACAAAGTGTTGGTGACTCATCAGATGATATCAAGTTCCGAATCATTGATGCACCAAGAGTTCCAGAAAAACCATCAGGTCCACCAAGAGCTTTATTTTTGACTGCTATTCTTATTCTCGGCATTGGCGGAGGGATTGGTCTTTCTTTTTTTGTTAGCCAAATATCTCCCGTTATTTCATCTACCGGTCAGATTATGCAGGCTGTTGGGTGCCCTGTATATGGTGTCGTAGGTGCAACTGATATTTCTTGTATGGTTGCGTGGGAAAAAAGGAAAACAAGATATTTTATCCTCTCTAATATTTTGTTGGTGATACTTTTTGTGGCTTTTTTAACAATTAGCATAGTCCCATCTTTGCAAGAATATCTGATGCATGGAGTGAGCGCATAGTGAGTACTATTGAAAAAGCAATGGGGAAATTGAATCATTCTTCTTCTGGTGTTGCTTCAATGACCGATTCAGAACATTTGCAGAAAAATGAAGCAAAGTACATAAAAGAAAATATAACGTTCCAAATAAAACCAGAGCAGCATAACCGGAGCATTTTTATTGATGATGAGCGGCTGGAAAGGTTAGGAATGATAAGTAATAACAGCAGCTTAAAAGAAAGATTCATTAAAGATGAATTTAGGGTGATTAAACATAAATTACTAAAAAATTCAGTTGTTGCGGAAAATGGCGCTAAAAAGCATAACCGAAATTTAATTATGATTTCCAGCGCAAATGCAAATGAAGGGAAAACGTTTATTTCGATAAATTTAGCGTTAAGTATTGCGTCAGAAAGAGATAAGACAGTTCTACTTATCGATGCCGATGTATTAAGTCCCAGTGTAGCAGATACATTAGGGTTTGGAGAGAAACCCGGATTAAACGATTATTTATTGGGTAATGTAGATGATATCGGTGAGATTATTTACCCAACCTCAATCCCTGACTTTCGTATTATGCCTGCGGGTGTGTCTCATGACATGAGTTATGAATTGCTTTCCAGCTCCAGAATGGAAGCTTTGATGGAAGAATTGGCAAATCGTTATCCGGATAGGATTATTTTGCTTGATAGTCCTCCATTAATAGGGGTGGTTGAAACAGTTACGATGTCAAATTTGGTTGATCAGGTGATTGTTGTCGTTGAACAGAATAAAACAAAAGTTTCTGATGTAAAACAAGCAGTTTCACTTTTAAATAACGATGTTGATATAGGATTCGTTATAAATAAAGCGGTGCACAAAGCCGGTAGTGGATACGGTTATGGGTACGGCTATGGATACGGCTATGGTACAAAGGATAAGAATAAATAAGAGCTGTCTGATTCTTCTGGTGCTTTGGTTTATGCGGTATAGCTATGCTGCTGATGTTGTCGTGACACCAAGAATAGAGAGTAAATTTACTTATACAGATAACGTTAATTTAACCAGTGAAGATAAAAGAAGCAGTAATATTACTTCTCTTATTGCCGGTTTGAAATTAAAGTCTGATGGTAATAATGGCAATTTATCTCTCGATTACCAAATTGAGCAGCTCCTATATTCTTATGATTCAGATAAAGATAAATTGTATAACAAATTGAGTTTTTCTGCGGATAAGGGGTTATTTTCAAAGATAAATCTCAGAGGTAAAGCGATAGCTTCGGTTTCGAATGTTGCCCGAAGTATAAAAGAAAATGCGAATACAGATGTTTCAACCGAAAATACGATTGAAAGTCGTAATGTCGGAGTCGGGTTGTCTTATCAGAGTAATCCCTCTGGTGTTATGGATTTACTTGCAAGTATCGATAGTTCACTTACTGATAATGAAGATAGTGTGGGTGATAATACCACTTACACCGGACAAATTGTTTCTAAGCAAGGTCGTGCGGTAAAGAAATATTTCTGGTCTGTTGATTATGACTATAAAGCTACAGTTGGGAAAGAGGATGAAAAGAGTACTGGTTCGTCCGAGTTAGATCAAAAATTTGGGTTACAGCCAGTTAATAGATTCAGCCCTTTGGTGCATTTGTACTATGAGGAATATAGTGGACAAACAGATGATGATAGTGCGGATTCTTCCAGCTGGGGCCCTGGTGTAAGGTACTACATCGATAAGCGTTCTTATATTGAACTTGGGTACGATTTTGTATTAGATGGCGATAATTCAGACTTTTGGCGAGGCGGAGTACATCTTAATCCATCAGAAAAGACTGTTCTTGATTTTAACTATACGAAGCGCTTTTATGGAAATGCTTATGCTTTTTCTTTAACTCATAAGACGAGAAGACTGACTAATTCTATTTTTTATGTAGAGGAAGTAACAAATTATAATAGAGAGCTTTATGTCGAAGGTAGCCAAATAGAGCAACTGACTATTTCTAAAAAGTTGTCATGGTTATCGTCCTTAGCATTACGTCGGACTACTGTGAATCTGGAAGTTTCTTCTGAAAAACAAAAGTCAATGAATAGCCTATCGATACAAAGTGCGAATGTTGATAAATATAGTAGTAAGTTATCTTTAGAACATCATTTAACAAGACAAACAACATTATCTCCTGGTTTTGAGTTTGAGTCCTACGATTTTTATAATCAGGGACAAATAACTCAGGAGGATTACTATCGAAACTGGAGTATTGCCTTTACTAAAAATTTTGCCAGTGATTTATCTATGAACTTAGATCTATCTTATAAAGATCGTTCATCGACAAATAGTAATGATGCATATCAGGAAAGCAGAATTAGTATAAACATTAGGAAAGAACTTTAGTTATGTATGAGTCTTTTTTTGGTTTTTCTGATAAACCATTCAAGTTAAGTCCAGATCCTCATTTTTTTTATGGGAGTGCACACCATAATAAAGCCATCTCTTATCTGCGTTATGGATTAGAATTAGGTGAAGGTTTTATTGTCATTACCGGCCCTATAGGTACAGGGAAAACAACCATAGCCAGGAGTTTAATCTCTTCTCTTGATGAATCTATTGTTGCTATTCAAATTGCTACAACGCGATTAACACCAGAAGCATTAGTGTCTTTGATAGCTGCCAATTTTGGATTGCAAGTTGAAGGGTTAGGGAAAGCGGATGTTCTGAGGCGGTTAGAAGCTTTTTTAAATAACTTACATCGCCAAGGGAAAAGAGCATTACTGGTTCTTGATGAAGCGCAAAATCTGTCATCTGAAACGATAGAAGAATTGAGAATGCTGTCTAATTTTCAGATTGATGATAAGCCCCTTATTCAAAGCTTTTTACTTGGACAGGAAGAGTTAAAACCTATCATTGAGCTTCCTGAAATGGAGCAGTTTAGGCAAAGAATTATTGCTTCGTGTCATCTGAAACCTTTCGATAATGAAGAAACGAAGAATTACATACAGCATCGGCTTAAATTGGTTGGTTGGAGTGATAATCCACAATTAAATAGTGAGGCTTTTGAGTTAATTGCGGATTATACGAAAGGAGTACCTCGTAAAATTAATATTTTTATGGATAGGCTTTTTCTTTTTGCTTTTCTGGAAAATATAACATTCATCTCAACGGAACACATTGAAAGTGTTAAAACTGAGATGGGGGATGAACTCTCAGGAGGGCTACAGAATGCTTCCAAATACAAAATGCGAAACCTAAACGGTGCCGATACCGATACTGGCGTTAAAGT
This sequence comes from Vibrio salinus, assembly GCF_021272385.1. Classification (GTDB taxonomy): domain Bacteria; phylum Pseudomonadota; class Gammaproteobacteria; order Enterobacterales; family Vibrionaceae; genus Vibrio; species Vibrio salinus. The sequence goes on along the minus strand of NZ_JAJSDZ010000005.1, from coordinate 963,156 downwards.
TACTCACAATGACTTGCATGATATAGAAAAAGTGTATAAAACTTTAGCGGAAGTGACTAAAGTTTTAGATGATGTTCTATACCGTAAGACTTTGACTATAAAACATTTGGATAAAATGATTAGAGAGAAGAGAAAAATTTTATCTGAGACCGAGGATGATAAAAGCTTTCAAAAGTTGGCAGGAAAACGTTGGCTTAAGGAGCTAATCAAAGACAGAGATAATGAACTGTAATATAAGGATTTTTATGTGCTTAAAAGTGTTTTAGTTGTTTGTGCTGGTAATATATGTCGTTCTCCTTACGCTGAATATACACTCCGAAAACTGTTGCCGGATCTAAAGGTGACGTCTGCTGGCACAATAGTCAGTATTAGTCATTTGGAAGGGAAACCTGCTGATTTTATGGCGGTGCAAATTGCGTCTGAGTATGGCATTAATTTAAAAGAACACAGAGCCAGACAATTAACATCTGAATTAATTAATGAACATGATGTTATTTTGGTCATGGAGAGAGAGCAACTGGAAGAAATCTGTCATAATTTTCCTGAGGCAAATTATAAAGCTTTTCTATTTTCTCGCTGGATTGGTGCAGTCAATATAGACGATCCATATCAGAAAGATGATCTGACTTTTCGTCTCGTTTTTAACAAGATAGAAGATGCTGCATTAGAATGGGTACGTAAGTTTTAATTTCTCATGTATGATACGGTTTGTATATAGAAAATGCGTTTTTGCCTACTATTATTAATGATGAAAAGGCAGAATGAGTACTCATGATATGTATACAAAACCAACGACTCCAATGAATAACAACGCTTTGAGTATTTCTGGCATGTATGACCCTTTGACTCAGTTATACAATAAGGAATTATTTACACAAGTTGCAGATTCGTTATTACGCATTTCAATTCGTCAGAAAATGCCGGTATCGCTCGCTATGATTTATTTTGCTCATTATGCTTCTCTGAAAGATAAGTATGGCAATTCAGCAGCTGATAATCTGATAAGAGAAAGTGCTCATTTACTTCAATCCATTTCAAGAGACAGCGATGTTCTGTCTCACTACAGTGAAGACAAGTTTGCTCTTCTTTTGTATAACTGCAATTACATATCATCTAAAATTGTTGCCGAGAGAATCCAGAAACATGTCAAAGAGGATTTGGGTAATCAACAACATGAAGTCAGTATTACTATTGGGTTGGCTGAATTTGATGCGAGATATGCCAGTTCTAAAGATAACATTTCCGATCAACTGGTTCATGATGCGTTGGAATCATTAACTAAAGTTTAAAAGCGCTAAGTTGAAAGTCCTGATATACAATAGAGTGCTTCTTTTTGTCTGGTTAATTTTTGTGATTGTTTCTCATCTCCAAATCAGCGAAAATACCCCGCAATTTATTAACCATTGAGATTAGATACCCAATATCGATATATTCGGTATCGGATCTGTTTATACGAAGATTTTTAGTCATGTCTAATGTTCCTCAAGAAGTATCCAGGCGTCGTACGTTTGCAATCATTTCTCACCCGGATGCGGGTAAGACCACTATTACAGAAAAAGTCCTGTTATTCGGACGTGCCATTCAGCAGGCTGGTACGGTAAAAGGACGGGGTGCGGCTCACCATGCCAAGTCAGACTGGATGGATATGGAGAAAGAACGTGGGATATCTATTACCACTTCTGTGATGCAGTTTCCTTATAACGACTGTCTGGTTAACCTTTTGGATACTCCGGGACATGAGGATTTCTCAGAAGATACTTATCGTACACTGACCGCGGTGGATTCTTGCCTTATGGTCATTGATGCGGCGAAAGGTGTCGAAGATCGTACCCGTAAATTAATGGAAGTCACCCGTTTAAGGGATACGCCAATCCTGACCTTTATGAACAAGCTAGACCGTGATATTCGTGATCCAATGGAATTAATGGATGAAGTAGAAAACGAGCTTAATATCATGTGTGCTCCGATTACCTGGCCGATCGGTTGTGGTAAGGAGTTCAAAGGGGTGTATCACATTCATCGCGATGAAACGATTTTGTATTCAACCGGACAGGGCCATACGATACAGGAAGTGAAGATTATAAAAGGTCTGGATAATACGGACCTTGACACTGCTGTTGGAGATGAACTCGCCTCCCAGCTTCGTGATGATCTTGAACTGGTATTGGGTGCCTCTAATGAATTCGATGAAGAATTGTTTCTTCAGGGTGAATTAACACCGGTTTTCTTCGGTACTGCACTGGGTAACTTTGGTGTTGATCATATGCTGGATGGATTAACAGAATGGGCACCATCTCCCAAACCAAGACATGCAAATGAGCGGGTTGTTGAAGCGACAGAAGAAAAGTTCTCTGGTTTTGTATTTAAAATTCAGGCCAATATGGATCCTAAGCACCGGGACAGAATTGCTTTCTTACGCGTGGTTTCCGGCGCTTATACGCAGGGAATGAAAATGAATCATGTACGTACCGGGAAACAGGTTAGTATCTCTGATGCTGTCACTTTCATGGCTGGTGATCGAGCCAGAGCAGAAGAAGCATTTGCCGGTGATATTATTGGCTTGCATAACCATGGCACCATTCAGATTGGTGATACTTTCACTCAGGGAGAAACGCTGAAATTTGCCGGGATTCCTAATTTCGCTCCGGAATTATTCCGGCGTATCAGGCTGAAAGATCCATTGAAGCAGAAGCAGTTGTTAAAAGGTTTGGTGCAGTTGTCAGAGGAGGGGGCTGTACAGGTATTTCGTCCTTTGCAGAATAACGATCTGATTGTTGGGGCTGTTGGTGTCCTTCAGTTTGATGTTGTTGTTGCCCGTTTGAAATCGGAGTACAACGTTGAGGCGATTTATGAGAGCGTCAATGTGGCAACCGCCCGCTGGGTCGAGTGCGATGATGCTAAGAAACTGGAAGAGTTTAAGCGGAAAAATGAGTCTCACTTATCTTTGGATGGGGGCGATAATTTAGCGTATATCGCACCAACAATGGTGAATTTAAATTTGGCTCAGGAACGTTTTCCGGATGTGGATTTTCGGGCGACACGGGAACATTAATCTTATATCTGATAATAAAGCTCCATGTCTGGAGCTTTATTTTTACCGGTATTATCTTTTGCCTTTATTTTTTCTCTGTTTCTTTCCCTGTTTTTTTGTCTTATCTTTGGCCGCTGATGTTTTGACTTTCTTTTTCTTTTTAAAAATAGGTTTTTTGTGTTTAGCACGTAAGCCATCGATAAAGCGCTCTTTAACTTCTTCTTTCAGATAGCGCTGAATTCTGTCCATCATTGGTTGGTCGTGTGCTTCTACTAACGATATTGCAATGCCTTTTTTACCGGCCCGGGCTGTTCGTCCTATTCGGTGAACAAATACATCAGCAGTTCTTGGTAAATCATAATTGATTACGTGGCTGATATCAGGAATATCAATGCCCCGCGCAGCAACGTCAGTAGCAAGAAGAACATTGACGGTGCCGTCCCTGAAACGGGCTATGGCGTTATTTCTTCTGTCCTGTGGCATTTCTCCCTGAATCCAGGCGCACTCAATTTGTTCTGATTCCAGAACAGCACGCAGGGCCGCTAACCGTTCCCGGGTCTTAACAAATACAATAGCCCGTTCAGACTGCTCTGTTAATATCTTTTTCAGTAAGTCATTCTTGTGCGTCAGGGTGTCCGCCCGGTGATACCACTGCGTGATTTTTTTACGCTCTCGTCTGGGTGGTTCTGCGTCCACTTTTGCCGGGTTGTTAAGAAGATCGGCCGTAAATCCTTCCACCCCTTTTCCTTCTAATGTGGCAGAGAAGAGTAATGTCTGTTTTCTCCATCTGCATTCTCCGGACAGTCTGTCTACGGTTGGTGCAAATCCCATATCGAGCATACGGTCTGCTTCGTCGAGAATCAGCCATTCAATGGCCCGGCAGTCAAACCTTTCAGCTTCAATGTATTCCATTAACCTGCCTGGGGTTGCAACAACGATGTCCTGTGTTTGTGCGAGAATATCAGCATGTTCCTGATACTGAACGCCTCCGGTAATTGTAAATATATTTAGCCGTGTATGTGTGGCTAGCAGTTTAGCCTGCTCGGCGACCTGAATGGCAAGTTCGCGTGTGGGGGTTAGGATCAGAATTCTTGCCGGTCCCGGATTACGGCGCGGAAAATCCTGCAGATACTGTAATGCAGGCAGAACAAATGCGGCTGTTTTACCTGTGCCTGTTGGGGCCGATGCCAGCACATCTTTACCATCAAGAGCCTCTGGTATTGCCTGAGCCTGGATGTGAGTTGGTCTGTCAAATCCGGCTTCTTCAATCGCTTGTAGAATGTTTGGGTCGAGGTCTAAATCGGCAAAAGTTCGTATCACAAGCAGCTTCTCCGCGGTCATAAGATCAAATAAGGGGCGGTATTATAGTGGGATCTTCTCTGTTGATCACACTTTATTTCTACATCTTAAGATAAAAGTCCTTAGTTAAGGAGATAAAATCATGGCTGTATTGACCGTTACAGAGAATGGTGAGTGCTTCTTCACAAACATTACCAGGCTGCTTACTCAGGTGTATCAGGTATCTTGACGCTGTTTTGTTTGTTGTTGGGAAGACACGACACAGATGAGTGGTATACCATCCGCAATTTTGAGCAAGTTCCAGAAATCGTTCAGTTTCCGTTGCCGGAAGAATAAAATTGGCTACGCCGTTCTCTGTGGTTAACGTAAAGGCCTGTTCAAGTAGAATATGATGTTTTAGTTTTATGGTGTGTCTTGCTTTGGCTCTTTGATTTAGCCGGGCTGTTTTCCCGGAGTTGAAATACGGTGGATTACAAATGATTCCGGAAAATTTCTTTTCTGGTTGATAATGAGTAATATCCTCTTTTTGAACAGATATTCGTTCCGCCCAAGGCGACATCAGACAGTTTTTTCTTGCTGATTGAATAGCATAGTCATCAATATCCAATGCTGTAATGGCTATTTCCTTATATCGCTGAGCGACCATCAGAGCCAGTAATCCGGTTCCTGTCCCGATATCCAGTACGTGTCCGTGTGAAGGGACCGAAGCCCAGGCGCCAAGCAGTACTCCGTCGGTACTGACAGGCATGCCGGAGTGCCCCCCCACAATGGTAAATTGTTTAAACCGAAAATCTTTTGTTAATTTGTTGTTTGTCATTTGTTGGTTTTTTATGCTAGTAAAAAATACTTTACGATCTATAAAACACTAAATTTATCGCTTTTCTTGAATATTTTATTCTATTTGCTCACTATGCGCCTCTTATTAGTACCGTTGGGTACTAATAAGCAAATACAAAAATAAACACAACATGATAAAAAGGGTGTTCTGTGAAACAGACATTAAAATTATTCGATATTATTGCATTAGGTTTTATGCTTTTTGCATTTTTCCTTGGTGCTGGTAATGTTATCTTTCCGCCTCTGGCAGGACAACTTGCCGGGACAAATTTATTTCCTGCAATGAGTGGTTTTTTATTGACGGCAGTTGGGTTACCTCTTATTGGTATTATCGCAGTTGCGTTAGTTGGTGGTAGTTGGGAACATCTGACAAGAGATTTACCTAAGCGTGTTTCCACTATCATGGCTTCTTTGATTTTTATTATTATTGGTCCGGCATTTGCCGCGCCAAGAACCGGACTTGTCGCTTATGAAATGGCGGTAAATCCGTTATTTCATTCGACCGGCGCTTTTTATCTGACTCTTTTTTCGGTCCTGTTTTTTTCCATTGCCGGTCTATTGTCTTGGTATCAGGGAAAACTTATTGATCTTATTGGTAAAGTTCTTACTCCTGCTCTTTTTATCGGTTTAGTGATTGTCGCTGTCGGAGTGTTTTCTAACCCTCAGGGAATGATGCAAACTCCGGTTGGAGATTACCTTGTTCAGCCATTAACGAAAGGTTTCCTGGAAGGCTATAATACAATGGATACCTTTGCCTCTCTGATGTTTGGTATGCTGATGGTTGATTCCCTGAAAAACAAAGGAATTACCGAAAGTAAAGCCACTACGAAATATCTTATTGCTGCCGCTTTTATTGCCGCCGCCGGACTGGCATTTGTTTATACTTCACTTTTTTATTTGGGAGCGACCAGTTCCTCTATTGCCAGTGGTGTGGATAACGGTGGTACGATATTAAGTATTTATATACAGGCTCTGTTTGGTACTAAAGGACAATTTGTTCTGTCAGTTATTGTTTTGCTGGCTTGCCTGACGACGGCAATAGGCCTGATTTCTGCCTGTTCAGATTATTTCAGTGCTTATACTCCATTTAATTATAAAACCTGGGTTGTTATTAACAGCATTCTGTGTGCTGTGATAGCTAACGTTGGACTTGCACAGTTAATTACCCTTTCTATCCCGGTTTTATTTGCATTGTATCCGGTGGCGATAGCATTAGTTGCATTAACGTTTATCCGGGATTATTTTTCAAATAAACAGGCGACATATCGTGTTGTTCTTCTTACGGCGTTTATTTTTGCATTAATCGATGCAGCAAAAGTAGCGGGTATTGATGTTTCAGCACTCTCAATGCTTCCTCTGTTTAGCATTGGTATGGCATGGTTACTGCCAACCTCTATTGCTATTTCTGTGATGTATTTTGTTCCTGAGAATAAGCGAGTGGTTTCCTCTGAAGCAATAAAAGGTTAGATGATTCGTTCCTCTCACTTTGGATTTTAAGTGAGAGGATAGTTTTCACCTTAGCAATTTTAAACTTTCCCTGTATCTTCATCACATTTTTCAGTACAATTCCGCGGTTAATTCTACACCAGAAAATTGAGCAAACATGTTTGAAATCAACCCAATTAAAAACCGTCTTCAGGATGTGTCAGAGCGCACAGAAGTCCTAAGGGGGTATCTTTGACTACGACATTAGAAAAGAACGTTTAGAGGAAGTGAATGCTGAGCTTGAACAACCGGATGTCTGGAATGAACCAGAACGGGCTCAGGCTTTAGGCAAAGAGCGTTCATCCCTGGAACTTGTTGTTGAGACAATTGATCAGTTGAATCAGGGTGTTGATGACGTTGAAGGATTACTGGAACTGGCCATTGAAGCAGAAGATCAGGAGACCTTTGATGAAATTGAACCGGAGCTGGCTGATCTGGAAGCAAAACTGGAGAAACTTGAGTTTCGTCGTATGTTCTCCGGAGAACACGATGTCTCTGACTGTTACCTGGACCTTCAGTCTGGCTCTGGAGGTACGGAAGCTCAGGATTGGACATCAATGTTGTTGCGTATGTACCTCCGCTGGGCCGAAGATAAAGGATTTAAAGTTGAAGTTATCGAGGTTTCCGAAGGGGAAGTTGCCGGGCTGAAGTCTGCAACGGTGAAATTGTCAGGCGAATATGCCTATGGTTGGTTACGGACAGAAACCGGGGTTCACCGTTTGGTTCGTAAGTCACCATTTGACTCCGGTGGCCGACGTCATACCTCTTTTGCTTCGGCGTTTGTTTATCCTGAAGTTGATGACAATATTGCCATTGATATTAATCCTTCTGATTTGCGGATAGATGTCTATCGGGCTTCCGGTGCCGGTGGTCAGCACGTTAACACGACTGAATCGGCTGTGCGTATCACGCACTTACCAACCAACATTGTTGTTCAGTGTCAGAATGATCGCTCTCAGCATAAAAATAAAGATCAGGCAATGAAGCAGTTGCGTGCAAAATTATTTGAATATGAGCTGCAGAAGCAGAATGCTGAGAAGCAGGCGAATGAAGACGCTAAATCCGATATCGGATGGGGCAGTCAGATTCGTTCGTATGTATTAGATGATTCCCGGATTAAAGACTTACGTACTGGTGTAGAAAACCGTAATACTCAAGCTGTCCTTGATGGCGATTTAGACAAATTTATTGAAGCTAGCCTGAAATCAGGCCTTTAGCTTTTCACCGATAACAGGGTACATCCAAAATGACTGATGCTATTCAAAACGAAAACACTCAAGAAGAAAATAAGCTCATAGCAGAGCGCCGCAGTAAATTGGAACATATCCGCAAAGACAGCAAGGCGAATGGTCATCCAAATGACTTTCGCCGTGATAGCTTAGCGGGCGACTTGCAGTCTCAATTCGGTGAAAAGACTAAGGAAGAGCTGGAAGAGATGAATCACATTGTGGCGGTTGCCGGCCGTGTGATGGCGAAACGAGGCCCGTTCATTGTGCTTCAGGAAACCTCAGGGCGAATTCAGGCCTATGCGGCTAAACCGGTTCAGAAAGAACTCAAAGCAAAATATCAGGGTTTGGATATCGGTGACATTATTGGCGTGAAAGGGGCGCTTCATAAGTCGGGTAAAGGCGATCTTTACGTGAATATGGAAGAGTACGAGTTACTGACGAAAGCACTACGTCCGCTGCCTGAAAAATTCCACGGTTTAACCGATCAGGAAATGCGTTATCGTCAGCGTTATGTTGACCTTATTGTAAATGAAGACTCTCGTCATACCTTTATCATTCGTTCTAAGCTGGTAAGTGCTATTCGTCAGTTCATGATATCAAAAGGTTATCTGGAAGTTGAAACTCCGATGATGCACGTTATTCCTGGTGGTGCAACGGCCCGTCCTTTTGTGACACATCATAATGCGTTGGATATTGATATGTACCTCCGTGTTGCGCCGGAGCTGTATCTGAAACGTTTGGTTGTCGGTGGATTTGATCGAGTCTTTGAGATTAACCGTAACTTCCGTAATGAAGGACTTTCTATTCGCCATAATCCTGAATTTACGATGATGGAGTTCTACCAGGCGTATTCCGATTACAATGATTTGATGGATTTGACCGAAGAAATGTTAAGCTCGGTTGCGATGGAAGTGCTTGGTTCCACCGTAATGCCATATGGTGATGAAATGGTTGAATTCGGTGGCAAATATGCACGGATGAGTATGCTTGAAGCGATTAAGCACTATAATCCGGATCATGAAGATATTCAGGAGCTTGATTATGACGGTGTGAAAGATCGCGAGCATATGATGGCTATTGCTAAATCGCTTCATATGGAAACGGAAACGTTCTGGACATCCGGTCAGTTGCTTGAAGAAATCTTTGGTGAAACCGCCGAGCCTAAGCTGATCCAGCCAACGTTTATCACCGGTTATCCGGCGGATATTTCGCCATTAGCCCGCCGTAATGATGAGAACCCATTCATTACAGACCGTTTTGAGTTCTTTATTGGTGGACGTGAAGTCGCGAATGGTTTCTCTGAGCTTAATGATGCAGAAGATCAGGATGCTCGTTTTAAAGCTCAGGTTGCGGCTAAAGATGCCGGGGATGATGAAGCCATGTACTACGATGCCGATTACATCACTGCACTGGAACATGGATTGCCACCAACGGCGGGTCAGGGCATTGGTATTGATCGTTTAGCGATGTTGTTTACTAACAGTCATACTATTCGTGACGTCATCTTGTTCCCAGCAATGAGACCACAGGTGAATTAACCACCACTAGTTAAATAAATGTAAAACTTTCAACCCTTACTTTTCATAAGTAAGGGTTTTTTTAATTTATGAAAGTTTTTTGTTTCTTTTTTTATAAGGGTGTAGTTTCATAAAATGGTTATTTTTAGGTGAAGTCTCAAAAGTGAGATGGTATATTTGTTCGACAAGTTGTAAGGTAGCGTCTCAGAAATAAACCAAATTCTAATAAGTATAATTACAGAATATTCACTAACAAATATAAGGAAAAGTTCATGGCTAGTCAGTTCCGAATGGACTCAGTTCCTGGTTCTTTAGTTGTCGTTGGCGGAACTTATGAACCTTGGTTATCCGTGTTAGAACAAGTGGGATGGCGTTGTTCACAGGTTGCAGATCTGAGAAAAGCAGATGCGTTATTTTCGGAGCTGGGACCCTCTATTGGTATTGTCGATTTAAGTAAAGATGAGTTCAGTCTGAACGGTATTGCAAACTTAGTGAGCAGTCACAGGCAGGTTCGCTGGATTGCATTTATTCGCGAGTCTCAACTAAGTTCAGATACAATTTGCCAGTTTATTGTGAACTTTTGTATTGATTTCTTTACAGCTCCAATCCCGGATGCTCAGTTACTAAGTACCATCGGCCATCAATTGGGCATGCTAAAGCTAGAGAAAAAAGTATGGCCAAACTGGGGAATGAATGGTGATCTGGGGCTCATTGGTGAATCAGTGCCGATGAAGCGTCTGAGGGATCAAATTAAACGTATAGGACCTACAGATGTCAGTATTCTTATTCACGGCGAAAGTGGTAGTGGTAAGGAATTAGTTGCAAAAGCGGTTCATCAGACTTCTTCTCGTGCCCAGAGGCCATTTGTTCCTGTTAATTGTCGGGCTATGTCTGAAAAGCGGTTTGAAACGGAGCTTTTTGGTATTGGTTTAGACTTTAGTAACAATGAACATCAGTCTATTTTAGAACAGGCTGACGGAGGAACGATCTTACTTAACGATATTCTTTCGATTACGAAAACTCAGCAACTTAATTTGTTGCGTTTTTTCCAGGAAGGAACCGTTGAAACCTCTCAGGGTTTTAAAAAGGTTGATGTTAGGATTTTAGCGGCCAATTCATCCGATATTGAAAAAGCACTGATTGATGGCGATTTTAATGAAGAGTTGTACCATTATATTAATGTGTTAAGAATTAACGTTCCCAGCCTGAAAGAGAGAATGGCGGACATTCCTTTATTAGCCAATCATTATCTTCAGGTCTTTTCTAAAGAATATAATGCTCAGGCTAAGGGGTTTACTGACAGTTCATTGAAAGCGTTAGCCCGATATCAATGGCCTGGTAATATTCGTGAATTGATGAATCAGATAAAACGGGTTGTACTGATGTCAGACTCGGTGATTCTGGAAGAAGATGCATTGGATCTTCCAAAAAGAAGCGAAGGTAAGATGAGCCTGAAAAATATTCGGGAGCGTTCAGAAAAAGAAGCGTTGATGTTGGTGCTGGAATCGAACGGCGGACAAGTTTCGCAGGCTGCAAAAGAACTGGGTATTTCCAGAGCGACAATGTACCGTTTGCTGAACAAGCATAATCTTCTTTCAGAAGAAGTCTTTTAACCAATCAGCTTTTGTTTATGAGTATAAAAGAGCTTCAGATGAAGCTCTTTTATTTTATTACCAAGATGAAGGTTTATGGACAAGGGTTTGAGTAAACCGTAAAGATATCGTCAATTTTCTCCATTACTTCTTCTGACAGAATCACGTCTTTGCTCTGGATATTGGTTTTTAACTGTTCCATTGTTGTTGCGCCAATAATGGTTGAACCGGTAAAAGGCTGTTGGTTTACAAATGCCAGAGCCATCTGAGCTGGGTTTAATCCATAATCCTGTGCCAACTGTATGTAAGCTTCTGTTGCTTTTATCCCCTGAGGAGTAAAATAGCGTTTAAAGCGTTCATACAGTGTGCATCTTGCGCCTTGCGGACGTGCATTATTGAGATATTTTCCGCTCAGAATGCCAAAAGCCATTGGCGAGTAGGCTAACAGACGAATTCCTTCATAGTGACATATTTCCGATAGACCGACTTCGAAGCTACGGTTTAACAGGTTAAAAGGGTTTTGAATGGTAATAGTTCTGGGAAGATCGTGTTTTTCGGCAAGTCGAAGGTAAGTCATTAATCCCCATGGTGTTTCATTTGAAATACCGATGTACCGGACTTTCCCTGCTCTGACGACATCATTCAGCGCCTCAAGGGTTTCAATTATAGGTGTGTTATCGTTTTTTTGTGCAGATGTTTTATAATTTAATTTTCCGAAATAGTTTGCTTCTCGTTGGGGCCAGTGTACCTGATATAAATCTATATAATCAGTTTGTAATCTTTCCAGACTGGCGTCGACAGCCTGATGAATATTTCGGTGATCAAGTGTCATATTGTCGCGAATGTAGGGGACATTTCTGGGACCAGCTACTTTAGTGGCAAGAATTACTTTTTCTCTTTTACCTGACTTTTTAAGCCAGTGGCCAATAAATTCTTCTGTTTTTCCCTGAGTTTTTGCCATCGGTGGAACCGGATACATTTCTGCCGTATCAATGAAATTGATACCACTATCTAAGGCAAAATCCAATTGTTGCTCTGAGTCCTGTTGAGTATTTTGCTCTCCAAACGTCATGGTTCCTAAGCAAAGTTTACTGACTTCTAAATTTGAGTGGGGAAGTTTAACGTATTGCATCGCACATCCTTTTATCGTTGTTTTTACCGTCAGTGTTAGCGTTTTTAGGCGTCAATGTCCAGTATATAATGTAAGCTTTGTAGAGAAACCGTTTCTTTTCGGATTAATATAGCCGGTTCAGAGATAATAATTTTCCAGAATGTAAGCAGTAAAAAGTGTGCGTAGGTAGAATCCACGAGGCAGCGTTTTTATTGGTTTCCCTGTTGAACTGTAAGCTTCCGTTTTAACTCTTCCGTTTGCAGCTTTAGGACGGAGTTGTAAATATTGTCCATGCTTTGCCGTTATTTGCTCAATTTTTCCTAGGACGATAAATTCCATGAGTTCTTCCCAGTCGTCTTTTAACCATTGTTCTTCTTCTGGTGATGGGCTCCAAATCAATGGTGAGCCTGTCTTTCTTTCTCCAATTGGAATTTCCCGTTCCCCTTCAACAGGCACCCAGAGTACACGGGATAATTTATTTTTTACATGACTGGTTTCCCAGGTCAGTCCCTGAACTCCGGTTAATGGGGCAACCGATACAAAAGTGGTTTCAAGAGGTTTACCTGTATGGCTGATAGGAATGGTTTTCAGTTCAATTCCCAGCTTGTCAAAATCCTGTTGAGGACGGCTACCCGATGGTGCGCCTAAATGCCATTCAATAAGCTGTCCAATCCAGCCTTTGTCTCTCAGTAGGTTTTCGGGAACGTTAATGTTTGCATCACCGGCCAGTTCGGCAAGTGTGCGTCCTGCGATTGACCGGGCTCTCGTCAGTAGCTCTTCTTCTGTTTTTGGTTCTGGTTTCATATGAAATAAAGATAAAAAATAAATGAAATTCTATCAAACCCCTTGTATGAGATCTTCTGTCATAGTGATCTAATTTTGGATCGTCTCTTATTCATAACTTATCCACAAAGAATGAAATTGTTCAAGCTAAAAGCAAGGTAATGTATGGGTATACAGTGCAAAGATGAATGTTTATACGGAAAAAAATGAAAAAAAATAGACAATTTTTTAAATTAATGTGGATAAAGCCTGATGTGATGGATCTTTGAACAGAAAAATTGCATTCAGGATCTTTGTTGATCTTTTTGTTTGTTCTTATGATGGCTGTTGGACTTAATTTGATGATTTTAAATATTTTTTTTATTAATTGTTTAACTATTGATAATTAAGGGAGTAATTTGAATATTGGTGTTTTTATACTAATTGATATCTTCTTAACAGGGTTATTCACAGAAAAGGTGAATAAATTGAATTTTGTCACAAAAATTTGTTAATAACTTTTTTGAAAAAGATAAAACAGTGATTTTTGGTTCTGACGCATAAAAATTGTCACAATCTTTCTGCGAAATTTGCTCCTGATGGGGATATGTGGAAAAATCATAATAACTTAAATTTTTTTAGAGGTTTGCCAGTGATCGATGGCGATGGTTACCGATTGAATGTTGGTATTGTAATTTGTAACAACCATGGTCAGGTATTCTGGGCGAAACGATACGGACAACACTCCTGGCAATTTCCACAAGGTGGAATCGATGAAGGAGAAACCCCTGAACAAGCTATGTTCCGGGAGTTATATGAAGAGGTTGGGTTAACAAAGAAAGATGTCAAAATTGTAACGACCAGCCGGCATTGGTTAAAGTATAAATTACCAAAACGGTTAGTTCGTTGGGATTCCCAACCCGTCTGTATCGGACAAAAACAGAAATGGTTTCTTCTGCGTTTGGATTGCCAGGAATCCAGAATTAATATGCAGCGAGGAACTACCCCTGAATTTGATGGTTGGCGCTGGGTAAGTTATTGGTACCCGGTAAGACAAGTTGTTTCGTTTAAGAGAGATGTGTATCGTCGTGCGATGAAGGAGTTTTCATCCTCAGCTATGCCTTTTAAAGAGCGTAAGATGAAAAATAAACGTAGATTAAAAAGAGGATAAGCATGCTGTCTCAGCTTCGGAGTATCGTCGAGCAGGTTTCAAAAATAGACAATATTCAGCAGGCTTTACAGGTTTTAGTCAAAGAAACCTGTCAGGCAATGTCTACCGAGTGTTGTACTATTTACCTCGCTAACGAAGAGAAGCAACGATTAGAGCTGATGGCGACTCAGGGATTAAAATTCAGAGGGAATAAGATCCATATCAGTTATAGCGAAGGTCTTGTCGGACTGGTTAAACGTTCTGCGGAACCTTTGAATCTGGCTGAGGCTTCTACCCACCCCAATTTTAAATATTTTAAACAGCTCGGAGAAGAGATTTATCACAGCTTTCTTGGTACTCCTATTATCTATAGAAAACAGATATTAGGTGTTTTAGTGGTTCAGCAGAGGGAACCCAGACAGTTTAATGAGATTGAAGAGTCTTTTATTGTCACATTGGCGGCTCAGTTGGCTGTGATTATGGCTTCTGCTCAGACTCAGGGACTATGGAAGACATCAAAGCGTCCGAAAAGACAGATTCTTTTTACCGGAATACCGGCTTCAAGTGGCGTAGCAATAGGAGAGTATTGGTGGGATAACAGTCAGCCTGAGCTTGGCGATGTTTTGCCTGCTTCCTGTGTTAATCCTGCTTACGAGCAGGAATGGTTGTCCCGGGCCATTGATAGTGCTCTTGCTGATTTTCGTAAATTGCGCAAGAAGCTGGACAGCGATATCAATAAAGATACGTTAGCCATCTTTGATCTTTTTACCCACCTGTTGAATGATCCTATGCTCAGAAACGATCTCAAGACACGGATTCTTGCCGGAGATCGGGCTGACTGGGCCGTCAGACAGGTTGTTGAAGAGTACTCAGAGCGGTTTGCCAGCATGTCCGATACCTATTTACGTGAAAGAGCTCAGGACTTGAAAGAGTTAGGACAACGCCTACTGTTTTTTCTTTATAATAGCGAAAATGAACAGTATGAGATTAGTTCCCCTGTCATTTTAGTTGTTCGGGAACTGACGGCTTCTATTTTAGCCAGTGTACCGAAGGACAAACTCCTTGCAGTTGTTTCTCTTGAGGGGGCTCCTAATTCTCATGCAGCGATTTTGTCCCGGGCTATGGGTATACCGACGGTCATGGGGGTTACGCTCAACCTCGATAAAATTAGTGGGAAACGGGGAATTGTAGATGGCTACAGTGGAGCCGTTTATGTTGAACCGGACCGGGCTTTGATTTATGAGTATCAGGCACTGGCAAGGGAAGAACGGGAACTGGCGGAAATGGCGGATCGTGTTTTACCTGAGCCCGCCGTAACTCTGGATAATCATCGTATTCAGGTCTTATTAAATGCCGGCTTAAGTGCGGATACCAGTCTGGCTGTGGATCAGGGGGTGGATGGTGTCGGTTTGTACCGGACAGAGATATCATTTTTGTTGCAGCAGAGTTTTCCTTCTGAAGAAGAACAGGTTCAAAGATATCGAAAAGTATTACAGAGTTATCCGGGTAAAAACGTTGTGATGCGAACCTTGGATATCGGTGGAGATAAGCCGTTACCCTATTTACCGATTGAAGAAGATAATCCATTTTTAGGTTGGCGTGGTATTCGTTTTTCTTTGGATCATCCGGATATTTTTTTGATTCAGTTGCGGGCTATGATAAGGGCAAGCAACGGTATTAAAAATCTATCTATTTTGCTGCCAATGTTGTCTGGTATTTCTGAATTAGATGATGCTATTCAACTTATTGAGCAGGCGTATCAGGAAGTAAAGGCTTTAGACTATGATGTCGATATGCCGAAAGTCGGTATAATGGTCGAAGTTCCATCGATGCTGTATTTATTGTCTTTAATTGCTCATCGTATCGATTTTATTTCTGTTGGGACCAATGACTTGACGCAATATTTACTTGCTGTCGATCGGAACAATTCCAGAGTTTCTGATGTCTATGAATCATTGCATCCTTCTGTGTTGCAGGCAATGAAGCACATTATTGATGTATGCGAAGCCAAAGGTTTAGATGTTTGTGTTTGCGGAGAGTTGGCCGGTGATCCTATAGGGGCTTTGTTATTGGTTGGAATGGGTTATCAGAAGTTAAGTATGAATACATCCAACGTGGCCAAAATAAAGTACTTGCTCCGAAACTCTTCTGTAAAAGATTTGAAGAAACTTGTCGATGAAGCGTTACTGAAATCCTACGGTCATGATATTTATAGTATGATGTCGGAATATTTTGAGGAAAATAACTTCGCAGGCTTTATTCGTGCGGGTAAAAAATAATAGTAGTAATTAATGATAACAATAGAATTGATTGCACAGTTATTAATGCTGGGTTGTATTGTCGGCGTTCTGGCAGGGTTATTAGGAATTGGGGGCGGGCTGATAGTAGTGCCCGCTTTATTATATCTGTTACCTCAGGTTGGTATTGATCCTGTTGATGCGATGCAGTTTGCTTTAGGGACGTCACTGGCGACAATCATTCTTACATCAGGATCGTCAGCCCTGCATCATTTAAAGTTTGGTAATGTAGAAATATTTGCGGTTAAATTTCTTTTGCCGGGTATCGTTATCGGGGGATTTTGCGGAGCAACCGTTGCTGAATTAATTCCGGGACAGTACCTCCCCAGAATTTTTGGTGTCATTGTCTTCTTGCTTGCCCTGCAAATGTACCGCTCTATAAAAATTGTCAATCAATACCCAATGCCAAATGCGATGTTTACAACCCTATCCGGTGTTATTATCGGTACTATTGCAAGTCTGGCTGGTATTGGTGGTGGGGCTCTGACTGTACCATTTCTGAACCGTTATGGGGTTGAAATGAAAAAAGCCGTGGGCTCATCTTCGGTATGTGGTTGTATTATTGCTATATCGGGAATGATAGGTTTTATATGGCATGGTGCGCATATTGATGTATTGCCGGAATACAGTCTTGGTTATATCTATTTACCAGCATTATTGTTTGTATCCTGCACATCGATGCTGACAACACGAATTGGTGTCAGGTTAGCAACAAAGCTGCCGACAACGATGTTGAAGAAAGTATTTGCTGTTTTTCTTATGTTAGTTTCGATTAACATGCTTTTCCATTAACTTTTCCCGGCATAATTAAAGGTTTATTTATGACCCAAAGTTATTTTCATTTTCCTCATATAGACCCGGTTGTTTTTTCTCTTGGTCCTATTTCTGTGCGTTGGTACGGTTTGATGTATCTGTTTGGTTTTTTGTTTGCTACATGGTTAGCAAATCGAAGGGCTGATAAAAAGGATAGTGGGTGGAACCGTCAGCAGGTTTCGGATTTATTATTTGCGGGCTTTATCGGTGTTGTTATAGGTGGACGACTCGGTTATGTGCTTTTTTATGGGTTTGATTATTTTCTCAATGATCCGCTGTACTTGTTTAAAATCTGGACCGGAGGAATGTCATTCCATGGCGGGTTACTTGGTGTTATTACCGCTATGTTTCTGTATGCAAGAAAAAATGGAAGGACATTTTTTGGGGTATCAGATTTTGTAGCTCCGTTAGTTCCTTTCGGGCTGGGATTGGGGCGGTTAGGTAATTTTCTGAATGGTGAATTATGGGGGAGACCAACGGATGTACCCTGGGCAATAATTTTCCCCGGTGCAGGTCCTTTACCCAGACACCCTTCTCAGTTATACGAATTGTGTCTGGAAGGCATTCTTCTTTTTGTTGTGTTGAATGTCTTCATCCGGAAACCCAGACCAGCGGGGTCGGTATCCGGACTCTTTTTAATAGGTTATGGTTGTGTCCGTATCTTTGTTGAATTTTTCCGTGAGCCTGATGTTCAGTTAGGGTTGTTTGCCGGGGGGATCTCAATGGGACAGATTTTATCAATACCGATGATTTTTGTGGGTGTAGTGCTTATGTTGTGGGCATACAAAGCAAATCATAAAGTTACTCAATAATGAAGTTTATGAGGATTTATAGTGAAACAATATCTTGAGCTTTGTCAGCGAATCGTCGATGAAGGTAAGTGGATCGAAAATGAGCGAACCGGCAAACGTTGTTTAACCGTCATCAATGCCGATTTAACTTATGATGTTGCCGCTAATCATTTTCCGTTGGTTACGACCAGAAAAAGTTTTTGGAAGGCCGCTGTCGCTGAATTGCTAGGATATATCCGTGGTTATGATAATGCTGCTGATTTTCGTAAACTGGGGACGAAAACCTGGGATGCCAATTCTAATGAAAATGAGGCATGGCTTAATAATCCATATCGTAAGGGAACGGATGATATGGGGCGAGTCTATGGTGTTCAGGGACGTAATTGGGCGACACCGGACGGTGGTCACATTGATCAGCTCAGAAAAATTGTAGATGATCTGACCCGGGGAGTCGATGACCGCGGAGAAATTTTAAATTTCTATAACCCTGGTGAATTTCATATGGGATGCCTTCGCCCATGTATGTATAGTCATCATTTTTCTCTTCTGGGAGATACTTTGTATCTGAACAGCACTCAGAGATCGTGTGATGTTCCACTGGGGTTAAATTTTAATATGGTTCAGGTTTATGTATTTTTAGCATTGATGGCCCAAATTTCTGGTAAAAAACCTGGGCTGGCTTATCATAAAATCGTTAATGCTCATATTTATGAAGACCAACTTGAATTAATGCGTGATGTTCAGCTGAAAAGAGAGCCAAAGCCGTCACCTCAGTTCACAATTAATCCTGATATTAAGTCATTGGAAGATTTGGAAACCTGGGTAACGTTGGATGATTTTGAAGTGACAGGTTATGAGTTTCATGAACCCATAAAATATCCGTTCTCTGTATAAAAAATAGTTTATTTATATTGATTTGTTAATAAAAAGTCCGGAGATATTTTACTCCGGGCTTTTTGTTTTACTCTTATATTATTCAGACGGTTAATGCCAGAATAGAGCCCGGAACGATCAGGAACAAAGTAGTCAGGTAACCGACCACAACTGCTTTACTTTTTACGGCCATTTCTGAAATCATGTCAGCTCCTTTCAGTGGAATATTCCTTAAGAAAGGGATGCCAAAGATAACGATAGTGGCCAGAATATTAAAGGTTAAGTGTACCAGAGCGATTTGAAGGGCAAATATGGCAAACTCACCAGATACAGCTGTTGCTGCTAATAGTGCGGTAATACATGTTCCGATATTGGCCCCCAGAGTAAATGGATAGACTTCTTTGACTTTCAGAATTCCAGAGCCGACAAGAGGGACCATTAAGCTGGTAGTTGTGGATGATGACTGAACCAGAACAGTAACAAGGGTGCCGGACGCAATACCGTGAACAGGGCCCCGGCCAATTGCATTTTTTAATATATGTTTGGCTCGTCCCACCATTAATTTTTTCATTAGTTTGCCCATAACAGTGATGGCAATGAAAATTAAGGCTATTCCCAAAAAGATTAAGGTTATCCCACCGGCTACATCACCAAAGCTTGTCAGAAGCTCTTTTAGTGCGTGTATGACCGGTTTTGTGATTGGTTTGATGAAGTTAAAACTTTTAATACTCATATCACCGGTTGAAAGCAGAGGTGATACCAGCCAATGAGAAATCTTTTCTAAAAAGCCAAACATAAGTTCTAAAGGCAGAAAAATGAGCACCGCCAGCAGATTAAAAAAATCGTGGATTGTGGCGCTGGCAAAGGCTCTTTTAAATTCTTCTTTGCAGCGAAGATGTCCCAGACTGACTAATGTGTTTGTTACGGTTGTTCCGATATTGGCTCCCATAATCATAGGAATTGCAGTTTCAACAGGAAGTCCTCCCGCAACAAGCCCTACGATAATGGATGTCACGGTACTGGATGATTGGATCAGAGCTGTTGCTACTAGTCCTATCATCAGTCCGGCAACAGGGTGAGAAGCAAATTCGAAGAGTACTTTTGCCTGATCCCCGGTTGCCCATTTAAAACCACTTCCTACTAGTGCAACAGCAAGAAGTAACAAATATAGCATGAATGCCAAGTTTGCCCAGCGTAGCGTTCGTAGCGTGTTTGTTACGGGGGTTACAGCCGTCGTCGCCTGGTTCATCATTGATATTCTCCATGGTCAGAGACCATTAATTAATAAGCTCGGCGATAGTAGTGCTTAAATATTTCAAAAATATGACAGTGATAAATAATTGATATTTTATATGCATTAATTGTTTTTCTTTTGATTAACCATTTGAAAAATAGTGATTAATACTAATTTTTAAATGTTTCAGATTATAAAGAAAAGTTAGCTTTGTCACATAATGATCATTTTATTGTCATATAAAACATCGAAAATTCCGATATAAAAGCTAAAATAATTCAAAATATTCGAAGTATTAAAGAGAGAGCTTCAAATGTCGCATTTAAACTACAATCACCTCTATTATTTCTGGATGGTTTGCAAAAATAATTCAGTGACGAAAGCGGCGGATGCCCTCTTTTTAACGCCACAAACGGTGACAGGGCAGTTAAAAAGCTTAGAAGAAAGGCTGGGGGGAAAACTGACCAAAAGAGCAGGCCGTAGTATAGAGGCAACGGAACTGGGTCAGTTAGTTTTTAAGTATGCTGACAGAATGTTTGGATTGAGTTATGAAATGTTGGATATTGTTAATTATAGTCAGCGTTCAAATTTGCTATTTGATGTTGGGGTGGCAGATGCTTTATCGAAAGAATTGGTAAGTGAAATTTTATCCTATGCTATCCCATCTGATAGTAAAATCCATTTGCGTTGTTTTGAATCGACTCATGAAATGTTACTTGAACAATTATCACAGCATAAGTTGGATATGATTTTGTCCGATTGCCCTGTTGATTCAACCAGAAGTCCTGGTCTTTTTAGTAAGAAACTCGGCGAAAGTGTGATGAGCTTTTTTACTTATGGTGATTATGATGGGCAGGAGAGCGATTTGATTGAGCATCTGACAACAAAGAAACTGCTTATCCCCGGTAGTCGGACTGCCATGGGGCGAAATGTCATTCATTGGTTTGATCAGCAAGGTATTCAACCGGATATTTTGGGAGAATTTGATGATGTGGCTTTAATGCTGGCGTTTGCCCAGTCACACCAGAATACGGTGTTTATTGCTCCTTCTTCATTTTTGTTAAATCGTACCGCACCTTCAATGCCTAATCTGGTTGGGGAAATCCCTTCTGTTTCCGAAGGTTACTATGTTATTTTTGCTGAAAGAATGATTCAGCACCCTTCTGTTAAAAACTTATGTGATGCTGACTTAAGAAATTTGTTTCATTTGTAAATTGCTACATTTATGACACCATGATGGATATTCAGTAAAATCTATAGCTAATAGTTAAAAATGAGACTCTTTATTCATGATTTTGCATTGTTAATTGGGTTCTTTTTTTTGAGAATACCCTTATTTATTGAAAATGAATATGCAAATGTGTATTCCCAAGATTTGAGGATTTCAAATGATTGACTTAGAAAAGATGGAGGCTAACTCTGGAAGAGCAGTCGCATTGTTAAAAGCGATGGCAAATGAAAGACGATTACAGATCTTATGTTTGTTGCTTGGCACTGAGTTGTCTGTTGGAGCATTAAGCTCAAAATTATCCCTGAGTCAGTCTGCATTATCTCAGCATTTGGCATGGTTAAGACGAGATGGGCTGGTTCAGACCCGGAAAGAGGCTCAGACGGTATTTTATTCGCTTAAAAGTGAGGAAGTGAAGAGAATGATTGAATTACTGCATGATATCTATTGTTCGGTGAGATAATCCGGATATAAAAAAACCGGCGAAGGCCGGTTTTTTTTATCACTGCAGTGATGAATCAGAGCTAAATTACAGAGCTTTGATTGCAGCAGCAAAACGAGACTTATGACGAGCTGCTTTATTCTTGTGAATAAGGCCTTTAGTTGCCATACGGTCTAGGATTGGTGTTACAGCTGTAAATGCTGCAGTTGCAGCTTCTTTATCACCAGCTTCAATAGCTGCGATAGTTTTTTTCATATAAGTGCGCATCATAGAGCGACGGCTAGCGTTGTGCTGACGACGTTTCTCAGCCTGGATAGCGCGCTTCTTAGCAGATTTACTATTTGCCAAGGGTCTTACTCCCAAAAAACATTAGTTCAGTGACATTTTAAGGGCAGGGAATATCCACTATTTGCTCTTAAATGTCAAATGATTTGTGTAAAAACCCGTCGACACAAAACATTTTTTGGCGTCTGGTGGTCTTCACGGTTAAGATGGCGGGATTCTAACAGTATTTTTTTTTGAATGCTAATACTTATATGGCCTAACCCGAACATTCTTAGGGTAAATTGAGTCTATAGCATTTTTTATAAGTTGAGGTATTAGTGAGTAAGCGTCTTATTAAGTCTGGCATGATTGTAAGTGCCATGACCTTAGTCTCTCGTGTTTTGGGATTAGTGAGGGATGTTGTTGTTGCAAATTTGATGGGAGCCGGGGCAAGTGCTGATGTTTTTTTCTTTGCGAATAAAATCCCTAACTTTTTAAGAAGACTTTTCGCTGAAGGCGCCTTTTCTCAAGCATTTGTTCCTGTTCTGACAGAAAGTTATGCTCAGGGCGATATGGATAAGACCCGTCAGTTGATTGCCAAAGCGTCCGGGACACTGGGCGGGATTGTGACTCTTGTGACGTTATTGGGTGTTTTAGGGTCAAGTGTTGTGACGGCTCTTTTTGGCGCTGGCTGGTTTATGGATTGGTTACACGATGGTCCGGCTGCGCCTAAATTTGAATTGGCTAGTTTGCTACTTAAGATAACGTTTCCTTACCTATGGTTTATTACTTTTGTGGCATTGTCCGGCGCAATATTAAATACGATAGGTAAATTTGCTGTTTCTTCGTTTACGCCTGTTTTTCTCAATATATCCATCATTAGCTGTGCTTTGTTTCTGTCTCCTCATCTTGCTCAGCCCGAGATAGGGCTGGCTATAGGGGTCTTCCTGGGAGGATTGATTCAGTTTATTTTTCAATTGCCCTTTCTCAAACGGGCTGGCTTCTTAGTCCGGCCTAAGTGGGGATGGAATGAACCGGGAGTTGTTCAGATCCGAACTCTGATGGTGCCGGCTTTATTTGGTGTTTCAGTCAGTCAGATAAACTTATTGTTCGATACTTTTATTGCCAGTTTTCTGCAGACAGGATCTATCAGTTGGCTATATTATTCTGACCGGCTTCTGGAATTTCCCCTCGGGTTATTTGGTATTGCTATCGCAACCGTTATTTTACCCGCATTATCCCGAAAACATGTGGACGCTCAGCCGGTTGAGTTTTCTCATACCATGGATTGGGGAGTAAGGATGGTTTGCTTGCTGGGGATTCCGGCGATGCTTGGCCTGATGATTCTGGCAAAACCCATGATTATGGTTCTCTTTATGCGTGGTGAGTTTTCTCCGACAGATGTTGAGCAATCTTCCTTGTCTCTACTGGCTTACGCTTCCGGGTTGCTCAGTTTTATGTTAATTAAAGTGTTAGCGCCCGGATACTATTCAAGACAGGATACGAAAACACCGGTGAAATTCGGAATTGTCGCAATGGTATCGAATATGGTATTTAATGCTATTTTTGCCTGGTTTTATGGTTATATCGGTTTAGCTATAGCGACGTCGGTTTCTGCCTTTATTAATATGGGGTTACTTTATCAGGGATTGCATAAGGCTAATGTTTACCAAATTTCCAGAACAACGCTGTTTTTTATTGTTCGCTTATTTATTGCAGGTGTAGGCATGATAGCAGTGATCTGGTACCTTCTTGAAGATATGCAGGTCTGGCTGAACTGGGATCTTCTTCATAGAGCTCTTGCACTGGCAATTATGATAGGTGTCGGTGCATTTGCGTATATTCTGGTGCTTTCCCTTTTGGGAATCCGGCCAAAACATTTAAAAGCGGCGACAGACTAAAGTAGTTTAGTATATAATCCGTCGGTTTTTGCATTGAGTTAAACGTTAGCAGGTAGTCAACAAGCTCCATGGAACTGATCCGAGGTATACAGAATATTCGAGTGCAGCACCAGGGCTGTGTGATGACAATAGGCAATTTCGATGGTGTACATTTAGGCCATCAGGAGGTCTTAAGTCAGGTTTCGAAAAAAGCGAAAGAGCTGGGGTTGCCTTCGGTTGTGATGACATTTGAACCACAACCAATGGAATTATTTGCTAAAGAGCATGCACCTGCGCGTCTAACACGTTTAAGAGACAAATACGTGCAATTGAGTCGATTGGATATCGATCGTTTGTTGTGTGTCAATTTTAATCGCCATTTTGCCGATTTATTAGCAGAGACGTTTATTCGTGACTTGTTGGTAACTCGCTTGGGTGTTAAGTTTCTTGTTGTTGGTGATGACTTCTGTTTTGGTAAAGCCCGGGAGGGCAATTTTGAGATGCTGAAACAGGCCGGAAAACAATACGGCTTTGAAGTCGTCAGCACAAAAAGTTTTTGTGTGCAGTCTTTACGGGTAAGCAGTACTGCTATTCGTGAGGCACTGGCTCAAAATGATTTAGAAGCCGCTTCAGATATGCTGGGGCGCAATTACAGTATCAGTGGTCGGGTATCTCACGGACGCAAGCTGGGACGAACAATCGGATTCCCTACAGCTAATATACCTTTGAAGCGTTGCGTATCGCCTGTGTCCGGAGTTTATGTTGTTGAAGCTTCAGGAATATCGGGCTCGCCTGTTGGTGGCGTCGCTAATATTGGTCAGCGTCCGACAGTTAATGGTGTCCGTCAGCAACTGGAAGTGCATTTGTTTGATTTTCAGGGAAACCTGTATGGCAGACAGCTTGAGGTTGTTCTCTTACATAAATTAAGAGATGAGATTAAATTTGATACATTTGATGCGTTGAAAAAACAAATAAATTTGGATGCTGAAGCAGCAAGGGTGTGGTTGCTTCAGTTTAAGGGCCAACAGAGGTCATGATTTTTGTTGGTATTTAATGTCTAACTTCGCCCAACATAATGGAATTAAGAATCGATGAGTGAGTATAAAGATACCCTGAACTTACCTGAAACAGGGTTTCCAATGCGCGGCGATCTGGCTAAACGTGAGCCAGGTATGCTTGACCGCTGGTACGCCGAAGATTTATACGGTGAAATCCGCAAAGCGAAAAAAGGTAAAAAATCATTTATTTTGCACGATGGTCCTCCCTATGCCAACGGCGATATTCATATTGGTCACGCACTGAATAAGATTCTTAAAGACATTATTGTAAAATCCAAAACACTTTCAGGTTTTGATGCGCCTTATGTGCCTGGCTGGGATTGCCATGGTCTGCCAATCGAATTGATGGTAGAGAAGAAAGTTGGTAAACCAGGACAGAAAGTTACTGCCGCAGAATTCAGGGAAAAATGCCGTGAGTATGCAGCCGGACAGGTTGAAGGTCAGAAAGAAAGCTTTAAACGCTTAGGCATTATGGGTGAATGGGATAAACCATACCGCACTATGGATTTTGCTACAGAAGCGAATATCATCCGGGCTTTAGGCAAAATTGCTGATAATGGTCATCTTCTTAAAGGGTTCAAACCTGTTCACTGGTGTACCGATTGTGGTTCTGCACTGGCCGAAGCGGAAGTTGAATATAAAGATAAAAAATCACCATCTATCGATGTGCGTTTTAAAGCAAAAGATGCGGATTCGGTTTTATCTAAATTTAAGTTAGAAGGTTCTCAGGGTGAAGGTGATTTGTCTGTCGTTATCTGGACAACGACCCCCTGGACGTTGCCGGCTAACCGAGCCGTATGTTTGCACGAAGATCTGGAATACGTCATTGTGCAGGTTAAAGGTGAACAACCTGAACGTATGATTCTGGCTTCTGAGCTGGCTAAATCAGTCATGGAGCGCGCTGGAATTGAAGATTATGAATTCCTGGGTTATGCCAAAGGAGCTGATCTTGAACTGGAGCAATTTTTCCACCCGTTTTATGATTTCTCTGTACCGGCTATTCTCGGCGACCATGTTACGACTGAATCTGGTACTGGTATTGTGCATACGGCTCCCGGCCATGGTCAGGAAGACTTCATTGTTGGTCAGAAATATAACTTGGAAGTAGCGAATCCGGTTGGTTCGAATGGTGTGTTTTTACCTGATACTGAATATTTTGCTGGTCAGCATGTTTTTAAAGCAAACCCTGCCGTTGTTGAATTGCTGAAAGAGAAAGGCGCGTTACTTCATTATGAAGAATTTGAGCACAGTTATCCTCATTGCTGGCGTCATAAGACCCCGATTATTTTCCGTGCCACTCCTCAATGGTTTGTTTCTATGGATCAGGCGGGTCTTCGTTCTCAGGCTCTGGAAGCCATTAAAGGTATCAAATGGATGCCTGACTGGGGTCAAAGCCGAATTGAAGGCATGATTGAAGGTCGTCCTGAATGGTGTATTTCCCGTCAACGGACCTGGGGTGTTCCAATTGCGCTGTTTGTACATAAAGAAACGGCGGAGTTGCATCCTAACTCACTGGAACTGATTGAAAAAGTGGCCAAGTTTGTTGAAGAAAAAGGCATTCAGGCCTGGTGGGATCTGGAACCTGAAGCTGTGCTTGGCGTTGAAGATGCTCAAAACTATGAGAAAGTTCTGGATACTCTGGATGTATGGTTTGATTCCGGTGTGACTCACTATGCTGTTGTTGATAACCGTGAAGAATTTCATGGTAATGAACCTGATATGTATCTGGAAGGTTCCGATCAACACCGCGGTTGGTTCCAGTCATCGCTGATTTCTTCTATGGCAATGAAAGGGAAAGCGCCTTATAAGCAAGTTCTGACTCATGGTTTCGTTGTGGATGGTCAGGGCCGTAAAATGTCGAAATCAATTGGTAATGTTATTGCTCCGAAAGATGTTACTAAGAGATTAGGTGCTGACATTCTACGGTTGTGGGTTGCATCAACGGATTATACCGGAGAAGTGGCGGTTTCTGATGAGATTCTGAAACGCAGTGCCGATGCGTATCGTCGTATCCGTAATACTTCCCGTTTCTTACTTGCAAACCTGAATGGTTTTAATCCGGCAACGGATATTGTTCCGGTGGACGAAATGGTCGCACTTGATCGCTGGGCTGTAGGGCAGGCGCTGGCTGCACAGAATGAAATCGTGAAATCTTACGACGAATACAATACTCATGCCGTGGTGCAACGTCTGATGCATTTCTGTTCAATTGAAATGGGATCATTCTACCTTGATGTCATCAAGGATCGCCAATATACAGCAAAACGTGGTGGTCACGCGCAGCGTAGTTGTCAGACCGCATTGTATTTTATTGTGGAAGCTCTGGTTCGTTGGATGGCACCTGTACTTTCCTTTACGGCAGATGAAATCTGGAATGCGATGCCTGAATTGCAGGCTGATGGTCAAAAACGCGGTAAATTTGTATTTGCAAGCGAATGGTTCGAAGGTCTGTTTGGTCCTGCAGAGGATGAGGAACTCAATGATGCTTTCTGGACGGATATTCAGTCTGTTCGGGGTTCTGTTAATAAATTGCTGGAAGCAGCCCGTAGCGATAAAACTATTGGTGGCTCACTTCAGGCTGAAGTTGTTCTGTTTGCCGATGATGCTTTAGCGGATAAATTAAATAAACTGGAAGATGAATTACGATTTGTTTTACTGACTTCAAAAGCGGAAGTGAAACCTCTGAGAGAGAAGGCAGATACCGCGCACGAAACAGAATTGGAAGGTTTATTTGTTGAAGTCAATGCAACAAAAGCTGAAAAATGTGAACGATGCTGGCACCATACGTCAGATGTCGGTACGATTGCCGGACATGAGCACATTTGTGGTCGCTGTGTGACTAACATTGAAGGTGCGGGTGAAGTTCGTAAATTTGCTTAAGAGGTTTCATGACTAGGCTTTTTGAGAAAAAATCAGGATTGCGCTGGCTATGGTTGGCGCTCCTTGTTTTTATTGCTGATATATTGACTAAGTTGTTAGTAATGAATTCAATGGGCTATGGTCCTGAAAATCAGATTAACGTGCTTCCGTTTTTTAACCTTACCTATGTACATAATCCCGGGGCAGCCTTTAGTTTTTTAAGTGATCAGTCGGGCTGGCAGCGGTGGTTGTTTACCGGCGTAGCCTTTTTTGTTGTGATGTTGCTGCTTTTTTGGATGAAAAAGCTGCCGGTAACTGAAAAATGGAATAATAGTGCTTATGCCTTAATCATTGGTGGTGCACTGGGCAATGTCTGTGATCGTATCGTTCACGGTTTTGTTGTTGATTTTCTTGATTTTTACCTTTTTGGTGAGCATTTCCCTGCATTCAATTTAGCTGATAGTGCCATTTGCATTGGTGCCTGTATGCTGATATTTGATGGCTTTCGTAAGAAAGAATCCTAATAAGCAGAGGTAATAACCTTAGGCGCTGTCTGTTGATTCAGATAGCGCTTTTTGCTATTAACTGATAAATAATTATTCGATGAGCAGTACAAGATGAAAATATTATTAGCAAACCCTAGGGGGTTTTGTGCCGGTGTGGATCGGGCAATCAGCATTGTGGATCGAGCGTTAGAAATGTACCAGCCACCTATCTACGTTCGTCATGAAGTTGTTCATAATCGTTTTGTCGTTGAAGGCTTAAAGAAACGAGGTGCTATTTTTGTTGAGGAACTGAGTGAAGTTCCGGATAACAATATTGTTATTTTTTCTGCTCATGGTGTTTCACAGGCGGTGAGAAATGAAGCGGCCAATCGTGCTCTGACAGTTTTTGATGCGACTTGCCCATTGGTAACCAAGGTGCATATGGAGGTCGCCCGTGCAAGTCGTAAACATATGGAAGTGGTTCTTATTGGTCATGCCGGACATCCTGAAGTAGAGGGGACCATGGGGCAATACTCCAGTAAGGAAGGGGGGATGTATCTGGTTGAACGTTCCGGTGATGTAGATGAGCTTGTTCAGTTGGTTAAGGACCCTTCTAATTTGCATTATGTCAGTCAGACAACACTTTCCGTTGATGAGACGGCGGATGTGATTGACCGGTTGAGAGCGGTTTTCCCTGATATTCAGGGGCCGAGAAAGGACGATATATGTTACGCAACGCAAAACCGGCAGGATGCTGTCCGGGAGCTGGCGCAGCAGGCTGATGTGATGATTGTTGTCGGATCAAAAAATTCGTCTAATTCGACCCGTCTCAAAGAACTGGCTGAAAAGTTAGGGACACCCGGTTATCTGACAGATTGTCCCGAAGATATTAAGGAACACTGGTTTGAAGGCGTAGAAACGGTTGGAGTTACCGCTGGTGCGTCAGCGCCTGAAGAGCTGGTTAACCAGATTATCAGCAAACTGACTTCATTTGATTCCTCTTGTGTTGAAGAGATTCATGGACGGGAAGAGAATATGTTCTTTGAAGTCCCGAAAGAGCTTCAGGTCAAACAGGTTAACTAACCGGATTAGATACGAGTCATAAAAAATCCCCGCACTCTCAGTGAGACGGGGATTTTTGTGGGCTCAGAAGTGTTAACCGAAAAGCTACTCGTGTTTGATTCCCACTATACCCATATCTTCGCTTTCTGTTCCTTTTGATTGCTTGATGACATATCCCATTACCGCTACGGCAAAGATAAATCCGAGAATTGTAGATAATTGCATTGGCAACCCAAATCCAAGAGTATTGTTACTCAGGATAAAACTGGTACAAACTGTTGTCATGAATAAGGCAGGAACCGATGTTACCCAGTGCAGCTTATTATGTCTGATTAGGTAAGCCGATGCGGTCCAAAGCATAATGACGGCTGTACTTTGGTTGGCAAAACCGAAGTAGCGCCAGATAATCCCAAAATCAACCTGAGTAAGTACGCCGCCAAGGACAAATAAAGGCAAAGCCATCATCAGTCTGCTTTTTAGCGTTTTTTGTTCCATATTAAAATATTCAGCAAGAATTAAACGGCTGGATCGGAATGCTGTATCACCGGATGTAATAGGTAAAATAACCACCCCCAGAAATGCCAGAATTCCGCCGAAGACACCTAACAGTCCGAATGAAGAGCTGTATACAACATTACCCGGACCGCCATTTTTTATGGCTTCAGAGAGTCCGTCCAGTGAATCGAAGAAAGATAATGCAATCATGCACCAGATAAGCGCAATAATACCTTCACCGATCATTGCGCCGTAAAAGACGAAACGGCCATTTTTTTCGTTTTCCATACAACGGGCCATCAAAGGGCTTTGGGTTGCATGGAATCCGGAAATTGCACCACAGGCTATGGTGATAAACAGAGCCGGCCATAAAGGCATATCTTTAGGATTCATATTGGAGAACATATCGGTTACTTTGAAGTCACTCATAACAGAGTGTTGTCCGGATACACTGATGGCAATAAACAAACCAACAGACATGAAAATCAACAATGCACCAAAGAACGGATACAGACGTCCGATAATTTTGTCTACAGGGACAATGGTAGCCAGAATATAGTAAGCAAAAATAGCCACAATCATTACCGTACCACTGATATGAAAACTGGTCTGGTTATTGATTAAATTTGTCAGCATTCCAGCCGGAGCCGATACGAAGACAACCCCAACCAGTAACAATAAGACAATGGCAAAGATGTTCATAAAGTGTTTTGCGCCATTGCCCAGATATTTACCGGTAATTGAAGGGACGGATGCTCCGCCGTTTCGAACCGACAGCATTCCTGAAAAATAATCATGAGTAGCTCCGGCAAAAATACAACCGACAACAATCCACAGCATTGCGGCCGGACCGTATAGTGCCCCCATTATCGGGCCGAAAATCGGTCCTACACCGGCAATATTAAGTAATTGTACCAGATAGACTTTTTTTGTAGACATCGGAACGTAGTCGACTCCGTCCTGCTGGGTATAGGCTGGAGTTTGACGTTTGACGTTAATACCGAAGATTCGTTCTATGAAGGCACCGTAAATAAAGTAGCCTCCTATTAATGCTGCGACGCAGGTTAAAAACCAAATCATAGTGTAATCCTTTTGTTTCGTTATTCTAAGTGCGTAGGTACGATGTTCTTATTCATGTTAAATCGTATTGGACGGTAAGAAAAAATGCATTCAGTTCTTAAATAAGAGGCTGTATTTATATTTAAGTGGTTCTGTGACGAGTTAAGTGGTTTTACATTGCAATAGGATTTCTTCTAGCCAGAGTATGCAATTTGGTGTCATAGTTGTAACTAATGGAATATTAAGAGTAATGTTATATGAAAAAGTGGATTGCACTGATGTGTGTTTTATTTCTGTTTGGCTGCTCTGTTACCGATGTGGATTTAGCTAAAGAGGGGAACTGGTATCAGATTGGTTATAATGATGGCATTGCCGGGTTGTTACAACGGTCTAACAGCGCCTTATCTGAACTGGGGATTGTGAATCAGTCTGAATATGACCAGGGATATATCGATGGAGTGGATAAGTACTGCAACCCGAATTTTGCTTATCAGATTGGTTTAAGTGGCCAGTATTACGAAGGTGTATGCAATGGTTTGAAAAATGGGAATAAATTCCGTATGGAATGGAAACGGGGTTGGGAACAATATAACCGTGGAAGAATGTAATCCTCTCTTGTTGTTAGGGGAGCAGAGAGCATCAGCTCTCCTTTGAGGAACGAATGGCCTGTCTGAGGAAACCATCCGAGCGGGATAATGATTGTTCTGCTTCCTGGCAGGATAGCCCGGTAAGTTCCATTAGTATGGCTATTTTTGCATTATTGTTACTTTGTCTCAGTAAGTCTGTTGCTCTGGATTTATTACACTCTGTTGCCTGCATGACAATTCTGATAGCTCGTGCAACCAGTTTTTCGTTGGTTGCTTTGACATCGACCATCAGGTTTTCGTAGCTTTTACCCAGACGGATCATACTGGCCGTGGTCAGCATGTTTAAAACCAGTTTTTGTGCTGTCCCTGATTTCAGGCGGGTAGATCCGGTTAAGGCTTCCGGGCCGACGATAGGAGAAATGGCTATGGTTGCTGATTGGGCGATGGGCGAGTCAGGATTACAGCTGACTGCGACGGTAGTGGCTCCAATTGAATTGGCATAGTCAATTGCGCCAATCACATAGGGAGTGCGGCCACTGGCCGCAATACCAACGACTATATCATCAGGTGTTAGCTTAATGGTTTGTAAGTCGGATTTGCCCTGCTCGCGGGAATCTTCAGCTCCTTCCTTTGCTTTAAACATCGCTTCTTTACCGCCGGCAATTAGTCCGACAACCATTTGATCGGAAACTCCAAATGTTGGGGGACATTCTGATGCATCTAAAACACCTAAACGCCCACTGGTTCCGGCTCCGCAATAAATTAATCGCCCGTTATTTTTAAAACAGTGGGTTATGTTATCTACAGCCCGTGCTATTTGAGGAAGAACTTTTTCAACGGCAAGTGGCACCATTTTATCTTGTCGGTTCAGGCGTTCAACTATGTCGTTGGTGGACAGTAAATCGATATCCATGGTGTCCGGATTCCGGCCTTCTGAGACAAGCAGAGACAGGGTATTGAGTAACGTTTCGTTCGTCATGGTAATCCTTAGTTAATCTGGCAGATAGACACAACCCAGTGTGGTTGCTTTCTGGGCGCCTGTGACAGACGGAAGGTTTGCCGGAAGGTGATGTATCCGGCGGTAGGCCAGCCAGGCAAAAGCCATGGCTTCCATATCGTCTTCATTGATTCCATAAGCTTTTGTCGTGGTAATTGTCCAGTCAGGAAGTTTATTTGTTAATCCATTTATTATTAGTGGGTTATGAACTCCACCGCCACAAACAATGAGCGTTGGCGCTTTTCCCTGACCTAAAGGTTTAACTGATTGATGAATGGTTTGAACTGTGAGTTCAACCAGAGTTCTTTGCACATCTTCTTTTTGAATAGGTTCGCCATATATTTGTAAGCATTTTTTCAGCCAGGATAAATTGAAATATTCTCTTCCGGTACTTTTCGGGAAGGGTTTTGAGAAATAGTTATCGCTAAGTAACAGAGTCAGTAATGCGGTGTTTGTTTCTCCCTGCTTTGCAAATCTGGCATTTTCATCAAACGGTTTTCCCGTATGACATTCGCACCATTCATCAAGCAGCCCATTTCCGGGTCCGGTATCGAATCCCGTTACGCTACCATCGGGTTGTATCACGGAGACGTTGGCAATTCCACCAATATTCAGAATGACCAGAGATGAATGAGATTGCTGAAATACGGCCTGATGAAATGCCGGTACTAAAGGAGCTCCCTGTCCGTTAAAGGCCATATCTTTGCGTCGAAAATCCGCAACGGTTTGTATTCCGGTTCTGGCGGCAATAATATTGGCATCACCAATTTGCATGGTAAAAGGATTTTTACCTTCTGGCTGGTGGTAGATAGTTTGTCCATGACAACCGATAGCTACTATGTCTTTGGCTGAAAAGGACGTTTTTTCCAGTAAAGCAATTACGGATTCCGCATATAATTTTCCCAGACGGTGATCCAGTTCACCTAGCTTACTCAGTGTTATTGTGTGGTTAGCATGCAGTTCTTTCAAGTCTGATGCTAATTTTTCCGGCATAGCAACAAAGTGGCTATCGATTAATTTGGCTGAGCCTTTTTCGATGGTTGCCAATGCCAGATCGATTCCATCCAGACTGGTTCCGGACATAATCCCTAAATAAAGCTCACCTGCCATGTTGATTTATCCTATATAATCAGCATTTAAACTGAATAATGTCACTATCGTCTGACAACTGCAATATCCAAAAGGAGATACTATGGGACCGCTTTGGCTTGATGTCGCAAGTTACGAGTTGAATGCTGAGGAGAGAGAAATTTTAGGGCATCCAACCGTTGGAGGTATTATTCTTTTTGCGAGAAATTATCACGATAGTGAGCAGTTGTCGGCGTTAACTGCATCAATACGAAAAGCCTCTAAACGTCCGGTTTTGATTGGTGTTGATCAGGAAGGAGGAAGAGTTCAGAGATTTCGTGATGGATTTACCACTATTCCCGCAGCGAAACAGTATGCACTGTGTGGTCAGGATGAAAATATTGCTTATCAGGCTGGATGGATGATGGCATCTGAGCTTATTGCTCATGATGTTGATCTGAGTTTCGCTCCTGTTCTGGATCTTGGTTATGAATGTCCGGCCATCGGTGACCGGTCATTCGGTACGGATGTAGAGACCGTTATCCGTTACAGTCAGGCCTACCTTAAAGGAATGAAACAATTGGGTATGGCTACGACCGGGAAGCACTTCCCGGGACATGGCGGAGTGAAAGAAGATTCACATAAAACACTTCCGACAGATAACAGAGATAATATTCTGGATAATGATATGTCGGTGTTTCGTTCCCATATTGAAAATCAGTTACTGGATGCTGTGATGCCGGCTCATGTTGTCTACTCTCAGTATGATAGTCAGCCAGCCAGTGGTTCTTCGTTCTGGCTAAAAGATATTTTGAGAAAAAAACTGGGATTTCAGGGGGCTGTTTTTTCCGATGATTTAAGTATGGAGGGGGCCGCAGTGATGGGCGGAGTCGTTTCCCGGGCACATCAGGCACTGGCTGCCGGATGTGATATGATTCTGGTCTGTAACCGTCCCGAAGCCGCAATCGACGTTCTGGATAATTTACCGGTAATGGAAGTGCCGGTAGCTGAAAATCTGATAAAAAAACAGCAATTCTCTCTGGATGAATTAAGAGGATCTGAAAAGTGGAAACAAGCCAGACAACAGTTAGAGAAGCTTCTTGATAAAGTAGATTAAGAAGAGATACCGATGGCTTCTTTTAGTTGTTTCAGATATCGCCTGCTAACCGGAACGGTATGATTGGAAATTGTAATGATCTCGGCAAGGCCATTGTCGAGTAACCTGATTTCGTTGATGGATGAGGTATTAATCAGATATTGACGATGGCACCGCATCAGGGGCGTTTTTTCTTCAAGTTGTTTTAATGTTAACTGACTGGTGGCCGTCTGCTTGTTTGTTTTAACGTGCACTCCGGAAATATCACTAAATGCATACTCGATTTGTTTTACCGGAATAACCAGAATCCGGTTTAACCCGACACAGGGAATTTGTTCCAGGCATTTTGGGACAATAGTACTGGTGTTTTGGATCATAGACGTTCTTCGGAGAAGCTTATTGATTGTTTTATTCAGACGATCTTCCTGAATCGGCTTTAAAAGGTAGTCAAAAGCGTTATCTTCAAATGCTTTAATGGCATACTGATCATAAGCGGTCACAAAAATAACGAATGGCATGGTGTCAGGATCAAGCATCGATAGCAATTCCATACCGGAAATCTGGGGCATATGAATATCAAGAAATACCACATCCGGTTTTAATTGATTAATCATCTTAAGACCTTCAATCGCATTATTGGCTTCACCAATGACCTGTATCTCTTCGTAGTCTTCTAATTGTGAAATTAACTCTTCTCTGGCCAGCATTTCATCATCAATCACAAGCGTTTTTATCATCATTTTTTACCTGAGTGTATTGGGGAGTAAGAACATCATTCGGGTGTAGGTGTCTGGCTGTATATCAACCAGAAGTTTCGATTTGTCACCAAAATAATGAATCAGACGTTGATTGACTATCTGCATTCCCAAACCTGAGCTGTTTTTTTCTGCCGGATTATAATTTCCGGCATTATCTTCAACGATGATTTTATTTCCCATCGATGTTGATTTTGCATAAATTTTAATTTCGCCATTGCTGAGTAGTGTTGCTATTCCATGTTTAATCGCATTTTCGACTAAAGGTTGTAATGTGAAACTGGGAAGAGTTGTGTCTAGTAATTCATTCGGGATATCGATCGAAACCGTTAGCCTGTCACTAAAGCGAGCCTGCTCAATCATCAGATATGAGTTAACATGTTGTAACTCTTCTTTCAGAGTTACGGTTTCGACATTCTGTTTGAGATTACTGCGAAAAAACTGGGAAAGGTGCTGTACTAAATTTCGGGCTTTTGTCGGATCTTTTCGTATTACGGCACTAATAGTGTTTAAGGCGTTAAACAGAAAATGAGGATTGATTTGGGCCTGTAACAGTTTAATTTCAGCTTTTGATAGCAGTATCTTTTTCTCTTGGTATTCTCCGTAGAGAATTTGACTGGATAGTAATTCAGCAATACCTTCTGCCATAGCAATGTTTATCGATGAAAACAATTTTCTTTTTCTTTCGTAAAGCTTAATGGTCCCAATTACCCGATCTCCGGCCCGGAGTGGAATAATCAATACCGATCCCAGTTTGCAATCGGGAGAAATGGAGCATTGATAGGTTTTTTCTTTACCATCAAGATAAATGATCCGGTTTTCATTGAGCGATTGCATCGTACTTGGGGATGAAATGGGGCTATTGGGAAGGTGATGGTCATTGCCGATCCCAATAAAGGCGAGGATTTTATCTCTGTCGGTAATAGCAACGGCACCGACATTTGTCTCTTCATAAATAATTCTGGCGACTTTATCTGCGTTTTCTGTTGTAAATGCTTCAGAAAGAATTCCAACGGTTCTTTCTGCAATACGAAGGGCCCGCCTGGAAAAGGCCGCTGAATATTGATCAAAAATGGTTTTTCTGTCTTGAAGAATACTCATGAATAATGCGGCACCGACGGAGTTTGCAATGATCATCGGTGCGGCAATGGTCGATACCAGCTGGAATGCTTTATCATAAGGTTCTGCTATCAGGAGAATGATCAGCATTTGCGTTATTTCTGCAATTAATGTGATAACAAAAACGATCCATGTATTAAAAAGAAGTGATTTTTGTCCACGTAAAACAAAATACAAATGGAACAGGCCACCAATAACGCCTTCTGCTGTGGTTGATACTGCACAGGCAACATCTGTGAATCCACCCAGAGAATAGCGGTGAATACCTCCGGTCAGCCCAACGGCAAAGCCGACAACAGGACCACCGAAGAGTCCCCCCATGACGGCTCCAATGGCCCGGGTATTGGCAATGGCATCATTGACTTGCAGGCCGAAATAAGTGCCTAAGATGCAGAAGAGAGAAAATAAGGAATAGGTGGCCAGTTTGATATCAAGTCGGGGGGATATTTTTAGCAGAGGTAGAAATACCGGCGTTTTACTCAACATGTACGCCAACACCAGATAGACGCACATTTGTTGTAGCAGTGACAAAATGATATCCATGACTCACCATAATAATTGATTTTTCTTAGTGTAAGATAAACAGAAAGCGCCGGGCAAGAAAGAGAGGGGTATTAAAAAGTTTTATAACGTGATGGGACTTCGGTGATTTAAGGTTGTAAATTATTATTTACATTTGGTGTTTTTTATTATTTACAGTTGATTTAATATTTCTTGATGATATGGTGATTGCGATTATTTTATGGTTTGTTTGGGTGTAAAAAAATATATACAGGTAGAGTTATGACTAAGAATGAATTAAGTGATATTAATATTGTTGATCAACAAGTACTGATTACCCCCAATCAACTAAAAGATAAAATCCCGCTAAGTGACAATGCCCATGATTTTATTAAATCATCCCGTAAGACCATTGCAGATATTATTCATAAGCGGGATCATCGTTTACTGGTTGTGTGCGGTCCCTGCTCAATCCACGATCTTGATGCGGCAAGAGAATATGCGAAGCGTTTTAAGAAATTAGCCGATGAATTGAAAGATCAGATTTATCTGGTGATGCGGGTTTATTTTGAAAAACCTCGGACAACAGTAGGATGGAAAGGTTTAATCAATGATCCTCATATGGATGGCACCTTTGATATAGAATATGGGTTACATGTCGGTCGTCAGCTTTTGGTTGAACTTGCTGAAATGGAGATCCCTCTTGCCACTGAAGCCTTAGATCCTATCAGTCCTCAGTATCTTGCTGATACTTTTAGCTGGGCTGCGATTGGTGCCCGTACTACAGAATCTCAAACTCACCGTGAAATGGCCAGTGGTTTGTCAATGCCCATTGGATTTAAAAACGGAACAGACGGTAGTCTGGCTACGGCTATTAATGCAATGCAGGCCGCTTCTTCCAGTCATCGCTTTATGGGAATTAATACGGCAGGACAGGTTGCATTACTGACAACCCAGGGTAATCATAACGGACATGTTATTCTTCGGGGTGGAAAAGAGACAAATTATGATTCAGTTTCTGTTGCCGAATGCGAAGAAGAAATGCACAATGCCAATCTTGAGCCATCCCTGATGGTGGATTGCAGCCATGCAAATTCACGTAAAGATTATCGTCGTCAGCCGTTAGTGGCTGAAGATGTAATTAACCAGATCCGTAAAGGAAATACCTCAATCATAGGGTTAATGATTGAAGGTCATTTAAATGAAGGAAATCAGTCGGCTGATTTGCCGTTATCCGAAATGCAATATGGTGTTTCAATTACAGATGCCTGCATCAATTGGGATACAACGGAAGATTTGTTGCGCAGGGCTCATAAAGAATTGATTCCATTTCTGGCAAACCGCATTAAAAATTAAGGGTATCGTTAATGTCTGTTGAACTCGATGAATTACGTGATCAAATTGATGAAGTAGACAAGCTGATGGTTGAGCTGCTTTCCCGTCGTCTGACATTAGTTGAAAAGGTCGGGGAAGTGAAAAGTAAACATGGATTGCCAATTTATGCTCCTGACAGAGAAGCGGCAATGCTTGCTTCCAGAAGAAAGGAAGCAGAGAAACAGGGCGTTCCTCCACAATTAATTGAAGATATCCTCCGCCGTACGATGCGGGAGTCATATTCCAGTGAAAAGGATGCGGGTTTTAAGTGTTTAAAACCTGAGTTGAGACCTGTTGTCATCATTGGCGGGAAAGGTCAGTTAGGTAGCTTATTCGCCCGTATGTTTAAGTTATCCGGGTATCAGGTGAAAATACTCGGAAGTCAGGATTGGGATAAAGCTGATGAATTGTTAAGTGATGCTGGTTTGGTCGTTGTTACTGTACCTATTCATTTGACTCTGGGTGTCATTGATAAATTAACGAATCTGCCCGAAGACTGCATCCTTTGCGATTTAACTTCGGTGAAGAAGAAGCCCTTACAGCACATGTTGGATGCCCATAAAGGTCCGGTTGTTGGGTTACATCCAATGTTTGGGCCAGATGTCCCTAGCTTGGCGAAGCAGGTCATTGTGCATTGCGACGGTCGTAGTAAAGAACAATACCAATGGCTAATTGATCAGTGTGCTATCTGGGGGGCAAGCTTATGTGAGCTTCAAGCTGAAGAACATGACCATTCAATGACATTGATACAGGCATTAAGACACTTTACTTCTTTTGTGTATGGATACCATCTTTCCAAAGAGAATCCGAGTCTGGACAAGTTATTGCGGGTGAGTTCTCCGATATACCGGCTGGAACTGATGATGGTCGGGCGCCTTTTTGGACAGGATCCTAATCTATATGGTGATATTATTCTGTCATCAGAAGAAAATATCGAGATGATTCAGCGTTTCCATAAGCGGTTTACAGAAGCAGTTGAATTACTGAATCATAAAGATAAAAACAGGTTTGTTGACAGTTTCCGGGATGTCAGTGACTGGTTTGGCGATTACTCTTTGCAATTTATGAGTGAAAGTCAGAATTTACTCAAGCACGCCAACGACTCAATTCATCGTGGATGATTCAGGTAACTGTCGGTAAAGTTCGTTACCATTAGTCAGGCAAAAATAAGGAAAGTCGTTCGACTTTCCTTATTTGTTTTCTCCGTGTTCATCTTCGCCAAGTTCGGATAGGTGTTCCAGCTCTCTGTGAAGTAAAGAGTCATCCCCGATGTTCAGTTCAACCAATCGTTTTAAGTGAGCAATACTATTGATATCAATATGCTTAACTTCTACACGAATTGTGCTTTTATTCATTGCAACAATACTGGCAGTAAGCTGAATAACAATATCACTTTCCGGAAGTGGAAATTCAACGTGAATCGATTGTTTATTGTCTAAATCGGGTTCATCGATGGCTGACAGAAGTATGCCGTGTAATGACAGATCCTGAATGGTTGTTGCAACATGTTTGCTCCCTTGTGTAACTAAAGCTGGAGCCCGGTAGAGAACTCTCGCAAATCGGCGGCGTTCTGATTCTGACATAAATATCTCTTTTAAGTTAGCGGGAGTAACTCCCGAAAGTGATTTAAATATAGTGATATATCAATTGTAGAATGTAGTATAAAAAAAGCCGCAATATTTGCGGCTTTTTATTATGGATAATTCGTTATTGTTCACTAATTACTTAGCAATTTTCTTATATTTGATACGATGAGGCTCTGCAGCCTGTGCCCCAAGCGTTTGTTTCAGCCATTCCATGTATTCGGTGTAGTTGCCTTCGTAGAAGTTGACTTTACCTTCATCACGGTAATCAAGAATGTGAGTCGCTATTCTGTCCAAGAACCAGCGGTCATGAGAAATGACCATAGCACATCCCGGGAATTCTAAGAGCGCTTCTTCTAATGCCCGCAGAGTTTCAACATCAAGATCGTTGGTTGGTTCATCGAGTAGCAGTACGTTACCACCTGCTTTGAGTAGTTTTGCCAGGTGGACCCGGTTACGTTCCCCTCCGGATAATTCACCAATGACTTTTTGTTGATCAACACCTTTAAAGTTAAAACGAGAACAATACGCACGAGCCGGAATTTCAAAGTTATTAATGCGAATAATATCCGCACCCTCAGAAATCTCCTGGAAGACTGTATTGTTATCATTCATGCTGTCCCGGAACTGTTCGACAGAGGCTATTTTGACGGTGTCGCCAACATTAATCGTGCCGGAATCGGGTTGCTCTGTACCACTTAACATTTTAAACAGAGTTGATTTACCCGCGCCATTTGGACCAATAATACCTACGATGGCCCCTTTAGGGATGCTAAATGATAGGTTATCAATTAATACGCGATCACCAAATGATTTAGTTAGGTCGGTGACATCGATGACTTTGTCACCAAGACGTTCACCTGGTGGAATGAACAGCTCATTGGTTTCATTACGCTTTTGGTGATCGGAGTTGTTCAGTTC
Source organism: Vibrio salinus (assembly GCF_021272385.1). GTDB lineage: Bacteria > Pseudomonadota > Gammaproteobacteria > Enterobacterales > Vibrionaceae > Vibrio > Vibrio salinus. The sequence goes on along the minus strand of NZ_JAJSDZ010000005.1, from coordinate 922,302 downwards.
TTCGAATCGGGCCATACGGGCTTTTGATTTCGCCTGACGCCCTTTAGGGTTCTGTCTTACCCATTCAAGTTCTTTTTCGATTGTTTTCTGGCGTGCTTTTTCCTGAGAAGCTTCCTGTTTTAACCGGTCATCTTTTTGTTCAAGCCAGGAAGTGTAGTTTCCCTGCCATGGTATACCTTCCCCCCGGTCCAGTTCCAGAATCCACCCGGCCGCATTATCCAGGAAATAGCGGTCGTGAGTAATGGCAACAACAGTACCACTGTAATCACACAGGAAATGTTCCAGCCAGGCGACAGATTCAGCATCCAGGTGGTTAGTCGGCTCATCCAGAAGCAGCATGTCTGGTTTTTCAAGAAGTAAACGGCAGATAGCAACCCGGCGGCGTTCACCACCAGAAAGATTAGCAACTTTTGCATCCCATTCCGGGAGCCGGAGGGCATCAGCCGCTCTTTCCAGAGCATTCCCGATATTGTGACCATCTTTGGTTTGGATTATAGCTTCCAGTTCACCTTGTTCTTTTGCTAAAAGATCAAAGTCTGCATCCGGTTCTGCATAGGCCGCGTATACTTCATCTAACCGTTTTAGAGCGTTGGTTACATCTGATACGGCTTCTTCAACGATTTCACGAACTGTTTTGGTTTCGTCAAGTACCGGCTCCTGAGGAAGGTAGCCAACATTCAGTCCTGGTTGAGGGCGAGCTTCACCATCATAATCTTTATCGATACCAGCCATGATCCGAAGCAATGTTGATTTACCTGCGCCATTCAGGCCAAGAACACCAATTTTCGCTCCGGGGAAAAAGCTTAGTGAAATATCTTTAAGAATTTGCCTCTTGGGTGGCACTATTTTACTCACCCTTGACATGGTATACACGTATTCAGCCATCGCCGATCGTTCCTAATAATTGCCTATAGATTAAAAGCAGTATTCTATACTAATTAGGGTGGCTTTGTACCATCAGAAAAATAAGTTTGGGTTGTTATCTCTGTAAAATGTCTCATTCTGAGGAATTATAAGTTTAACTTTAAGATGACTTGAATTTTTTGTTAATTTACTCCGACGGGACTATGCAATTTGTCACCATTCTTTAATAATATGCGTTTGTAGCAATAAGTAGTGCCTGTTAAGGGATTAATAAATAATGATATTTCTGAGTAACCGAATTGTTGTTCTGGCCGCTGTTGCATTTCTGATCAGCCTGAACAGTATGTCAGTTAAAGGGGCACCACTGACATTGAAAGAACAGAGATCACTGTACGATCAATCTCAGAAATGGTTAGATAATCGACAGGTTTCTAAGTATTACAAAATTGAAAGTAAACTGGCAGATTACCCGTTACGGCCATATCTGGATTACCGGGCCATATTAATCGATCTTGATAAAAAATCACCAATTGTGGTGCGTAATTTTATTGATAGTCACCGTGAATTTCCCTTCTCAGCACGGATTAGCGCTCCTTACTTAAGAGCATTGGCTAAAGGTAAAAAATGGTCTCTTATCAATGTATTTCAAAAATCAGAACCCAGAGGCGAAGAGTTTCAGTGTTACTATTATACGGCTCTTTATCATACGGGGCAGAAAAAAGCGGCTTTCAGAGGCGCTCAAAAGCTCTGGTTACAAGGTCATAGTGTATCAAAACAATGCGATGGGCTTTTTGTTCACTGGGAGCAAGAGCATAAAATATCGGATGACTTAATTATTGAACGTATGTTGTTGTCATTTGAAAATAGGCAATATTCATTATTGAAGTATTTATCCGGTAAAGTGGTTACTTTGCAAAAAAGGCAACTTGCTCAAAAAATATTAAAAGCTTATCGCTCGCCTCAAAATATTGTTGGTGTCTTTGGTAAAGGCAAACAGGATCGTTTTTACCGGAAGTTAATCGAATTATCGTTGAATCGCCTTGCTTTTAAAAATGTTGAAAGTGCTTATGCTCTTTTAAATGACCTTTCCCATTCTCTTGATTTATCTCAATCGGCCAACAGAACATTTTTAAAAACACTTCAAAATAATGTTGCAGGCCAACTTCTGTACAAAGCTGATACGACGTCTCTCAATCATCTGAATGGTTGGCGGGATTCTGTGATTGCAAAAAGTGGTGATGATCAATTGATAGAACGCCGTATTCGTTATGCGATTAAAAAAGGAAATTGGCAGGATATCAACGACTGGATTAACCGGCTAAGCAGGAAAGAAGTATATTCATCACGATGGCAATTCTGGAAAGCCCAGTCAGAAATTCATTTAGGAGATAATGTTTCAGGCAAGGAACGCCTGAGACAATTAACCGATGAACGGAGTTTTTATAGTGCAGCAGCAGCAACGGTTTTACATAAGCTTCCCAGATACAGCATTGATTCTCATGTAGAAAAAAGAGTCGAGCTGGGGCACTTTAAAAGATCACTTGCCCGTATTCGAGAATTGGTATTACGGGATAAAGCGTCTGCTGCAAAAAGTGAATGGTATTGGTTATTGTCTAGGGCTAACTTGTCTGAAAAAAGAGCTCTTGCTTATTTTGCCCGGGATTCACATTGGTACCATTTCAGTATTATTGCATCGATAAAAGCGAGTATGTGGGATAACTTATCTCTTCGTTTCCCTGTGGCATATAAAGACGATTTCGAGCGTTATGGGAATAAGTATAATGTTGATCCTGTGACTTTAATGTCCGTTGCCAGACAGGAAAGTGCTATGGATAAGAGTGCCAGATCACCTGTCGGTGCCAGGGGGCTTATGCAGGTTATGCCTAATACGGCGAAATATGCAGCACGTAAGTATCGTCTGGATTATCGCCGGCGTTCTGATTTGTATGACCCGGAAAAAAACATTGAGATTGGAACCCGCTATCTTGATGAGCTATTAAAAAAATACGATGGTAACCGGATTTTAGCGTTTGCTGCCTACAATGCAGGTCCCAGAAGAGTTGATAACTGGTTAAATAAATCATCGGGTTCTCTGGATGTATATCGGTTTATTGAAAGTATTCCATTCAAAGAAACCCGCGGGTATGTTCAAAATATTCTTATGTTTGAAACGTATTATCGAAGCTTGCTTAATACTAACCGGGAATTTCTTAGTCCATCAGAGTTAAAAGCAAAATATTGATTCCAATTAGATTGTAATTATCTAAAATAAGAGAGTGTATCAATCAACGAGTACAACTATGTCGTCACAACCAGAATACGAAAATTGGCAATCATTTCTTGAGTTGGCAAAAAAGTCAGTAGAATCAGGACAGCACGAAATGCTGTTGACAATGTTAATGACATCCGATGAAAGAGCAGTGTTGGTTTCCCGTATTAACATCTTTTGCGAATTATTAAAAGGGGAGTTGTCTCAGCGTCAGATTAGCCAGTTATTGGGTGTTGGGGTTGCAACTATTACCAGAGGTTCAAATGAACTTAAAAGTATTTCAGAAGAAGAGAAATCCGTTTTGAGTTCCCTTCTTCTGAGTGAGAAATGAGCAAATAAAAGCATCCATTGTTATTTGTTCGATAGAAATAATTCATGATGACAAAACGGGGTAAGAGCCAGGACCAATGCCTGATGATAAACTGAGCTTCTGGTTAAGATACCATCGGTAAAAATGCTGATAGCCCCGCCTTTTTGTTTAATGTTTGAGGTATTAAAAAATTCGTCCATCACATTACCCAGCTCTTCTCCCTTCAGCAACTCTTTCTGAATGGTTTTAGGGAGTGGAAGACTGGCCGAACGTGATTCCCCTTTTTGTATTTCAGATTCTATTACCATCCATGCGAAAGTTGAACCATTTTCGTATCCTGCTTCCAAGCCGACATAAAAGTCACAATCCGGTTCTTTTAATTTGGCATTTTTTACCCTGTTTAAAGCACCCTGATGAGTTTCATGGTCTGTCATTGGCTGTTCTGAGACGTTACTGGGAACACTCACACCGATGAAATCAAATTCGTCATCGTGAAATACGGTAGTAAAAGCACTTTCGACTGCCCGGATTTTGGCAGGATTAAGTGATGCGACAATGACTGTTTTCATGGTTTAACTGTTCTCCTGAATTTGATTAGTGCCGTAGTGTTGTGAAATTTCTTCCAAGCTCAGTGGGTGACCGTGATAGAAACCTTGAAGATAATCGCAATTGTAATCTGCCAGCCACGTATTCATATCCTGGCTTTCAATACCTTCAGCTGTGACTTTCATATTTTGAGAGTGGCAGAGATCGATAAGAGGCTTAACGACATTATGCTTATTACCAGCGATCAGAGTATCGAGAAATACTCTGTCCAATTTGATTTTCTGGACAGGATACTGGACGAGCTGAACAATAGAGGTGTAGCCTGATCCAAAATCATCGATTGTTAGCCCAAATTTCTGTTTAGACAATTCATGAAGTAAAGGAAAGCTTTGGGTTTCGGCGGCAAAGGTTTCCGTGATTTCAAACTCAATCAAGTGATTGGGTATGTCATATTTTGCAGAGTAGTTTTTTATATAATCGGCGAGCTTTATTGAGTTTAACTCAGCAGAAGAAAGATTAATCGCTATTTTATATGGATGACCAAGAGCCGCCTGAATATCATGAAATTCTTTAAATGCCTGATGGATAACCCATCTATCTATTGTGGCAAATAAGCCGGTTTGTTCAGCAATTGGTATAAACTCATCGGGTGATACTTCTCCCAAAGTTTCAGATTCCCAACGAAGGAGTGCTTCAAATCCGGATACTTTATTATCTTTACAGGTAAAATAGGGTTGGTACACCAGACTAAATTCCTGATCATAGTTACCAGCCCGTAGTGCTCTTTCAATATTTGATCGGCGCTGGACCACTTTATCTAATTCACGGGAGTAATGGGCAATCTGGTTTTTACCGGCATTTTTCGCTTGATACATTGCAGTATCGGCATTAGAAAGAAGCTTCTCTATGTGCTGACCATCATCCGGATAGGTGGCAATGCCGATGCTGGCAGTTATCGGGAAATTTCCAATTGGTGAATTTTCGCCACTTTGTATTGGTTCTAACAGGCTGGAAGCAAATTGATCTGCACAATCCGGTTGTTCAAATGGTGAATAGAGTAGAATTGCAAACTCGTCGCCCGATAAACGAGAAGCTAAACCATACGTCTGGTATTTGTTTGAAAAGCTGATGCAGAGTTTTTTTACATGGTCAGCAAAATTAACCAGTAATGTATCACCAATTTGGTGGCCATATTTATCGTTAACGTATTTGAAATTATCAAGATCGATATAAAGTACCCAGACGTGATGTTGTTTTTGTCCTATGATCATCTCAGCATGACGTTGAAATTGATGCCGGTTTGCTAATTTTGTCAGATGATCGTTTTCAGCCAATGCTTTTGTTCGCCGGTAAGTATCTTCCAGTTCTGAATACATAGCATGGAAACGCGAAGATAATCGGCCTATTTCATCATTTGTTCCTAAAACTTCAATATTTCTTCGTTTATTATTTTCAACTTCCCGTAGCTGGATATCCATCTTTGTTATCGGGTTGATGACATGCTTGTTTAGCAACAGAAGAAGTAAGAGGACGGTCATAAATGCAGAAACGGAAAAAGCCAGTAACAGATCTATTTGAATGGCATGAAGCTTATTTTTCAGGATAAAAGGCGCAGGGTCTAGTGTTGCAAAAACACCGTTTTGTAACTGGACTACCTGAGCTAATCCTTTTTTCTTTAGCTTCTTTTGTGAGAAAAATATTGAGCTTTTGTTATCGAATTCAATTTGTTTTCTTAAATGATTAAATTCGTTTAATACCGTGTAGACAACCACAAAAAAGATTTGATTCTGGTTATAGCTCAGTGGAGATTCCAGTGTTTTTGTATCTAATACATCGTAACGAAGTAGTATGCCTTGACCTGCAGAGTTCTCGGAATAACCGACATAAGAAGTCTTGTGGTTTGTATCATAAATTACCTTTATATGTTTCAGAATTAATGGATCCATTTTAGCAAATGGATCATCACTTTTTTCTGCATAATAAAGTGGTTCTTTATTTCCATCTAATATAGATAAAGCGACAAAATTGGTATTATTTGACTGAAGTGTATTAATGGTTTCATGTAAATTATCAACTAACTCCATTTCTCTGAATGGATTAATTTCATGAAAAAAATAATGTCGGATAATATCGCTTTTTGACAACGTATAGGCGTAACTACTCAGAAGAGAATTAGCCTGGGTATAGTAGCCGGCCAGTTTCTCCATATTAAGCTGAAGATAGCTGTCAGTTCTTTTAATAAGAGCATCTTTTTGTGTTACATAAATAATGTAAGTTGATGCTGCGGCGCTAAATAAAATGACTGGCGCAATCAGTAATAATATTCTATTGGTGAGCTTCATGTTGTGTAATCAGGCTGTTAATTATTTTTGCTCTAATGCTTAAATTGTGTGGTGACAACTCCCGGTCAATAATTGCGTATTTCATCCTTTCGGGGGCAGGGAATATGGCACGATTGTTTTTATAGTTCTCCGGTAGGTATTTAAGCGCTTTGATATTTGGTGTCCCACCTCCAATATCTAATGCATTTTGGGCCGCAACTTTGGGTTGAGTCAGATAGGTTAAAAATTCTTTCGCTTCTTTTTTATGTTCAGAATTGCTGTTTATTGCCATGCAATCAAACCAGAGGTAAGGGGCGCCTTTGGGAGTAATAAAATTCCAGTCATTATTATGGAAAAATTTGTTTAAGGAGTGTTGATCTCCGCTGTAAGCGATAGCAACAAACAGGTTATCTCTGTTTTTGTGACTACGAACGTAACTAAGGGCATACTCATAAGTAAGAATGTTTTTACTCATATTGGTCATCATTTCATAACCGGTTTTTAGTGTGGTCATATTATCTGATACCGGTGATGCCCCTATGGAGTACATGGCTGGGAGTAGTGTTTCGACACTATCTTGTATCATACCGATATGCCCCCTTATGTTGGGGGAAGGATTCATAAAGTCGTTCCAGGTTTTTGGCGGATTAGAACCAAAAATAGATTTGCGGTAAAGGATGCCGACACTTCCCCAAAAATAAGGAATAGCATGAGAGCCACATACTTTATTCCATTTAGGATTGATGTTTTCTCTGCCTTTGAGATCGGATAAGTCGACAAAAGTCTTCTGCCGGGCAAAAATTTGAGCCGACACATTGTCGAGTACGATGATATCGAAAGGAAGCTGGACACTTTTCAGCATTAACAGACTTCTTTCATCATCATTATCAAAATGAAACCGATTAATTGGAACTTTTGTCTGTTGTTCCCAGTCTGTAATAACTTTTTCTGAAAGTGTATCTTCCCAGAGGTAAATGTTTAACCCTTTTGCGGTACTTATTAATGGAAAAAAAATGAATACCGTAAGTAGTAGTTTTTTTATATTTATCATAAAGCCAAAAGCGTCTCATCGCTATCAACCAAACTTACGTACGATTAGTCTTAATTATTCTAATGCGCACATAAGGTGATGGTTTTAGTCAACTGTACATCTGCCGAATGATTGTTTTTATATATGCTCGACAGTAATAGCTTATATTGTATGGGTAATAGGTAAAATTTTCAGCAAAAAACGTTCTTTCCTATTCATTGAATTGAATTTGAGTCGGTTTTACATTTTCAATTGGGAAGCAGCCTAATACTTTCAAATGCTTGGTAAATTTTATTAAATTTTCTAACGCTTGTTGCATTTGAACTGAATGTAAGTGTGCTTCTAAGTCGACATAAAACATTTCTTCCCATGGATTCCCAATAATGGGACGAGAAACTAATTTGGTGAGATTAATACCGTAGTGCTGAAGTACCTGTAATGCCGAGACCAAAGAGCCAACTTTTTGTGGCGTTGACATAATGATGGTTGTTTTCGCCGGGATTTGCTGGGACACTTCAACGGGTTTTCTGGCCACGAGAATAAAACGGGTAAAGTTTTCTGTTTGGTTCGCAATGTTAGCCTGAATAGGCTGGAGACCGTATAACTTACCACTTGAGGCATTCCCGATAGCCGCACAATCTTTTTGGTTCAATTCTTTTACTTTCATCATTGCGTCAGCTGTGCTGAGTGTGGACTCAAGAGTGACATCTTTCATTCCACTGATAAATTCGCCGCATTGTTGAAGTGGTTGAGAGTGAGAATATAGAGTACGAATGTCTTCTAAGCGAATATCTGATGTTGCTAACATGCAATGTTCAATAGGCAGTGTAATTTCACCCACAATACTGAGGGTAGTATGCTGAAGCAGATCGTAGACCTCATTAATCGAACCTGAACTGGTATTTTCAATTGGAAGCACTCCATAATCGGCATGACCGGATTCAACGGTTGTTGTAATGTCTTTAAATCCATCACAATTCAGTTCAATTACATCCGTATTTTTTCGGTTGAAGTATTCCAATGTTGCTAGATGCGAATAGGATCCTTTTGAACCTAAATAAGCTACACGAACATGCGGATTTAGGTGAATCTCCGGATTCGCCAGATTTTGAAGATAGGTTTGTTGCAGTAATACGGAATCTTCGATAATGGTGTGAAAAATTTTGGTAATGTATTGAGTATCGAGATTGTATTTTTTTTGGCCGTTAGTAATTAATTTAACAAGTAATTCTTGTTCGCGGGAGGCATCTCTGACCGGTTTCGATGTTTTTACTTTACTTTTTGCAACTTCTGTACTTAATTTACGTCTTTCGGATAATAACTGTAATAGTTGATCATCCAATTCGTTCAGGCGTAAGCGTATGTCATCCAGAGAATAGCTTTGTGATTCCGGGGTCATAGATATTTCCTTTATAAAAAAGCCTCCACTTGGGAGGCTTATTGTTCGTTCATTCTTAATCGATCTTTGCCTCAGGTATCAGGTTTGTTTGAAACGAAATGAAAAAAAGAATGTGAACATGATAAATACTTTAAATGAAAAAATTAAGGACACAATAAGCAAGGTATGCAGGAGCGTCAAGAAAAAACAGCGCCTTGTTGGCGCTGTTATCAATGAAAAATGAAAAAAGTTAACTTTCTTCTTCAATTGTGAGTGTATCAGTTCGTCTGGCTTCAGGTTTATGGCGTAGCTTGTTTAACTGCCTTTCAAGTTTTTGTACAACTTCGTTTATTGCAGTATAAAGATCTTCGTTACGAGCCGATGCGACCAATTGACCTTTAGGTATACTGACGGTAGCTTCAAATTTTTTCTGTTTGTTGGGCTCCTCGCTAAAGCTGCACTGACACCCAATCAGATCTACCTGCCATTTTTCTAACTTTTTGAATTTCTCCTCGATGTGTTCACGGATTGCAGAGGTAATGTCGATATTTTTACCAGTGATATTCATTTTCATAATGCTATCCTCTGTTGTTATCCCTGTGGCTTAATTTCAGAATACTGTTTTATGGTGGAAAAAGTGTGACATATATCACTTAAATGGGGTGTTATAAAATTGGTGATTGCAAACGTGATCCTTCGCAAGAAGTATGAAAATCATTAACAGAAAAACATTGAGTTATTTAAATTTCACGGTAATGTGGTGTTTATGGTAACTAAAAAATGTCTCATTTTTTAGTGTCTTAGTTCGGCTGAAAAAAGAATTTGTTCAAAAAATGTCTCATTTGATATTCATAAATCGTTTTTAACAAAAAAGCTCCAAAAGGGAGCTTTTTTATTTTTAGTGTTTTTTGAAGAAATAGTTAGGCCGGGTTCAGTTTTATTTGGGCTTTGGTTCTTTCCACCGCATCCTGTAAACCTAGCTCTTTGTATGCTTTCAGCTGAATTTTTAACGCCTTTCTGGCTGCTTCTGTGTTCGGAAACGATTTCTGTAATTCCTGGCAGCGGTTGATTGCCGCAATCCAGGCTTCACGTCTTAAGTAAAAGTCTGCAGTTGCAAGATAATATTTAGCTAAACGGTTTTTTAAGAACACCATCCGCTTACGGGCATCATTGGCGTAGGTACTATGAGGATAGCGTTCAAGTAATTTTTTAAAGTCATTAAATGCATCTTTTACCGGTTCAGGATCCCTGTCTGAACGATCAATGCCAAGTAAGCTGTGCATGAAGCTGCTGTCCAGTGCCATATTATTTAGGCCACGCATGTATAAAACCCAATCTACATTTGGATTTGACGGGTTTAATCTTAAAAAACGGTCGATAGTGGCTATGCTTAGTGCATACTCTTCATTTTTGTAATAAGCAAAAATGAGGTCAAGCTGAACTTGATGTGAATATGCTCCAAATGGAAAACGAGAATCCAGTGCTTCCAGTTTTTCAATCGATTTAGTCCAGCTTCCATTTTGTAAAGACAGTTTGGCTTCTGAATATAATTGAGATGGTGGGAGGTCTGGCACGACATTTTTGCTGCTCGAACAGCCAGCGAGTAATGAGATTGCCAGTAAACCAGATAAAGCTTGGTATTTCATATCAGACGTTGATTCCTTGATAAATCGACTAAAAGTCTAAGCTGTCTTTAAAACGCTAGGTTACTTTCTTTTAGGTAACAGATACAATAGTGCATTATTTTATCCATACTAAGGACTATTAGTCTCTTAGTTTTTTAAAAAGTTCGATATGGCTCAGCAGATAGAATTAAAGAATACCGTAAAAGAGAACCAACTTGGTCAGCGTTTGGATCAGGCGATAGCAGAATTATTTTCTGATTTTTCCCGCTCAAGGCTCAAAGAATGGCTGGTGGAGGGGAAAGTAACATTGAATGGTGTCGTTGTTACTAAGCCAAGAACCAAAGTTCTTGGAGGAGAAGAAATTATTCTGTTGGCCGAGTTAGAAGATGAAGAACGTTGGGAGGCTCAGGATATTCCGCTGGATATCGTTTATGAAGACGACGATATCATTGTGGTCAATAAACCGAGAGATTTTGTTGTTCATCCGGGCGCTGGCACGCCAGATGGTACAGTGCTGAATGCATTACTGTACCATTATCCTGCCATCGCCGAGGTGCCAAGAGCAGGTATTGTTCACCGGCTTGATAAAGATACAACAGGCTTGATGGTTGTAGCGAAGACGGTTCCTGCTCAGACGAAACTGGTTCGGGAGTTGCAGAAACGAAATATTACAAGGGAATATGAAGCGATTGCGACCGGAAGAATGACTGGTGGTGGTATTGTTGATCAACCAATTGGTCGTCATTCTACAAAGAGAACCTTGATGGCAGTTTCTCCGATGGGTAAACCCGCAGTGACTCATTACCGGGTTGCTGAACATTTCAGAGAGCATACCCGCATACGTTTACGTCTAGAAACCGGACGAACTCACCAGATTCGTGTTCATATGTCCTATATCCAGCATCCGTTGCTTGGCGACGTTGCTTATGGCGGGCGGGTCAGAATACCTAAAGGTGCCAGCGATAATCTGACATCTATGCTTCGATCTTTTGACCGACAGGCATTACATGCAGCAATGCTCCGTTTTACACATCCGGTTACCGGAGAATTACTCGAATTTCATGCTCCTATTCCGGATGATATGGTTGAAATGACAGAAGCCCTTCGTGAAGATGCGTTATTGAATCCATTAGATGAGTTTTAGCTATGTTTAAACCAGACTGGAAAATTCCTGCAAATGTTTCAGCAGTTGCCAGTACCCGAGAAGGCGGGTTTTCAGCAGAACCGTATAAAAGTTTGAACCTGGGCAATCATGTTGGAGATAGCCCGGAGCTGGTAGCGAAAAACAGACAATGGTTAGTCGAGCAGAAGGTTTTACCTGCTCAGCCAGTTTGGCTTAATCAGACACACTCAACTAAGATTATCACTGTTTCTGAGTGGACTTCTGAAGTATTAGATGCCGATGGGATTTTTACAACTACCCCCGGTATTGTGTGTTCAGTAATGACAGCAGATTGTTTGCCGGTTTTACTCACGAATACACAAGGAACTGAAGTGGCGGCTGTTCATGCTGGGTGGCGTGGATTGGCTGACGGTATTTTAGAAAATGCAGTACGGTGTTTTACTGAGCCGGGTGATGTTGTTGGCTGGATTGGGCCAGCCATTAGTGACCAGTTTTTTGAAATTGGTAAAGAAGTGGTAAAAAAGTTTGTAGAAATGGATTCCAATTTCATTAATGCTTTCGAACCCAGAGAAGGTTTTCCCGGTAAATGGATGGGAAATCTGGCTATGATTGCTCAGCAGAAATTACTTAAACTTGGGATTTCAGATGTCTCCGCTAGTGGCCTTTGTACATATAAAAATGAAGCTCAGTTTTTTTCTTATCGCCGGGATGGTCAGACTGGCCGTCAGGCTTGTTTTATCTGGATAAATGCCTGAACATTTTTCAATCAAAAAATTCTTATACCCTCTTGAAAAATAGCCATACAGCAACCATTTTGATAACAGTAAAAATTATTATCAGTGATTAGGAAGGTGGTTATGCGTCTTGATCGGTTTACCAGTAAATTTCAGGTTGCAATTTCGGATGCTCAGTCTTTAGCTTTAGGCCGGGATCATCAATACATTGAGCCTGTCCATCTGATGGTCGCCTTAATGGACCAGGATGGAAGTCCAATTCGTCCTCTTTTGACCATGATGAATGTTGACGCGATGCAGTTGCGTTCGAAGTTGGGTGAAGAACTTGATCGTTTACCCAAAGTCACCGGAATTGGTGCCGATGTTCAATTATCGGGGGGATTAGGTTACTTATTTAATCTTTGTGACAAAATTGCTCAGAAACGTCAGGATGCTTATATTTCTTCCGAGATCTTTTTGCTGGCCGCTATTCAGGATAAAGGACCTCTGGGGCATTTATTTAAAGAGATAGGTATCACCGAGCAAAAAGTCTCTGAAGCCATCGAAAAAGTCAGAGGTGGTCAAACAGTAAAAGATCAAAATGCGGAGGATTTAAGACAGGCATTAGAGAAATTTACCGTTGATCTTACCGAAAGAGCCGAACAGGGGAAACTGGATCCTGTGATTGGCCGTGATGATGAAATTCGTCGTACTATTCAGGTTTTGCAGCGCCGTACAAAAAATAACCCTGTGATAATTGGTGAGCCAGGAGTTGGTAAAACAGCAATTGTTGAAGGTTTAGCGCAGCGAATTATCAATAATGAGGTACCGGAAGGCCTTCGCGGACGCCGGGTCCTTTCTCTTGATATGGGCTCGTTAGTTGCGGGAGCTAAATATCGGGGAGAGTTTGAAGAACGGTTGAAATCAGTTTTGAATGAACTCTCTAAAGAAGAAGGCAACGTTATTCTGTTTATTGATGAGCTTCATACTATGGTTGGCGCCGGTAAGGGAGAGGGCTCAATGGATGCCGGAAATATGCTTAAACCGGCTTTGGCTCGTGGAGAACTCCACTGTGTTGGCGCGACGACTCTGGATGAATATCGTCAGTACGTCGAGAAAGATGCGGCTTTGGAGCGACGTTTTCAGAAAGTATTGGTTGATGAGCCCAGTGTTGAGGATACCGTTGCAATCCTACGTGGACTGAAGGAACGGTATGAGTTGCATCACCATGTGGAGATTACGGATCCGGCAATTGTTGCTGCGGCGAGCTTATCCAATCGCTATGTTTCTGACAGACAGTTACCGGATAAAGCGATCGATTTAATTGATGAAGCGGCATCCAGTATTCGTTTGCAGATTGATTCTAAACCGGAAGAACTTGACCGTTTGGATCGTCGTATTATCCAACTGAAAATCGAGCAACAGGCGCTTAGCAATGAAAATGACAGCGCAAGCAGTAAGCGTCTGGAAATTCTTAATGAAGAGTTATCTGAAAAAGAAAAAGAGTATGCTGAGCTGGAGGAAGTATGGAACGCTGAGAAAGCAGCGCTTTCCGGAACTCAACATATTAAAAGTGAGCTTGAGCATGCTCGTATGGATATGGATGTTGCAAGACGGGCTGGTGATCTGAACCGGATGTCAGAATTGCAATATGGCCGTATTCCCGAATTAGAAAAACAACTGGATTTAGCGGCACAGGCTGAAATGCAGGAAATGACGTTACTACGAAACAAAGTGACAGATGCTGAGATTGCTGAGGTTTTATCGAAACAAACCGGTATTCCGGTTTCAAAAATGCTTGAAGCTGAAAAAGAAAAATTATTGAAAATGGAAGATGTACTTCATAAACGGGTTGTTGGACAGTTAGAAGCCGTTGAAGTTGTATCTAATGCCATTCGTCGTAGCCGGGCAGGGTTATCAGATCCTAACCGTCCTATTGGTTCATTTTTATTTCTTGGCCCAACAGGTGTTGGTAAAACTGAACTCTGTAAGACACTGGCTAACTTTATGTTTGACAGCGAAGATGCCATGGTTCGTATTGATATGTCTGAGTTCATGGAGAAACATTCAGTAGCTAGGTTGGTTGGTGCGCCTCCTGGATATGTTGGTTATGAAGAAGGGGGATATCTGACGGAATCGGTACGTCGTAAACCGTATTCGGTTATTTTGCTGGATGAAGTGGAAAAAGCCCATCCGGATGTATTCAATATATTATTGCAGGTACTGGATGATGGACGTCTTACTGATGGTCAGGGCAGAACTGTTGATTTTAGAAATACGGTAGTCATCATGACCTCTAATCTTGGCTCGACTAAAATTCAGGAGCATTTTAAAGAACTTGATTACGAGCAGATGAAAGCTCAGGTAATGGATGTGGTTTCTCATCATTTTAAACCTGAGTTTTTAAACCGGGTTGATGAAAGTGTGGTATTTCATCCATTGGGCAAAGAGCATATTAAGTCAATAGCGTCAATACAGATTGAACGTTTACGCAAACGAATGCAAGAAAGAGACTTTGAATTAAATATTGGAGAAGATGCTCTGGAGTTGATCGCGCAGGTTGGGTTTGACCCGGTTTATGGGGCACGACCATTAAAACGGGCTATTCAGCAGGAGGTTGAAAACCCACTGGCGAAATCCATCTTGTCAGGTGCTTTTGTACCCGGAGTGACAATAAAATTAGAAGCCAAAGACGGAAAAATTCTGGCTACTCAAAATTAGTATTTGTTGGATAAAAAGCTCTGTTAACAGAATTAACGGAGCTTTTTGCATATTAGAGATAATGGTTTTTTGTTAAAAAAGATACGAAATGGATGCTTTTTGAACGCTTGGTAGAAAAGTATAAAAAATTATCCGCTTTGCTATTGCTAAGTTTAATTAACTCCCTATAATGCATTCCCACTGAGTCGCAAAGTGGCTTGGTGAAAAAGCTCTTTAACAATATAAACCTATCAATCTGTGTGGGCACTCGTCGGATAAACATCCAAAAGATTTTATCAATGATACGAGTGACCAAAACGAACAGGATTTCTTTTTAGAATGAATGTTTGGCACAGTCAATTCGACATAACATTACTTTTAATAAAGTAGTGCATGTTATCAGTATTCATTGAGCCGTTTCTCTTTTTTAAGAGAAACACAAAACTTTAATTGAAGAGTTTGATCATGGCTCAGATTGAACGCTGGCGGCAGGCCTAACACATGCAAGTCGGGCGGTAACAGGAGAAAGCTTGCTTTCTTGCTGACGAGCGGCGGACGGGTGAGTAATGCTTAGGAAGTTGCCCGGTAGAGGGGGATAACCATTGGAAACGATGGCTAATACCGCATAATACCTACGGGTCAAAGCAGGGGCTCTTCGGACCTTGCGCTACCGGATACGCCTAAGTGAGATTAGCTGGTTGGTGAGGTAAGAGCTCACCAAGGCGACGATCTCTAGCTGGTCTGAGAGGATGATCAGCCACACTGGAACTGAGACACGGTCCAGACTCCTACGGGAGGCAGCAGTGGGGAATATTGCACAATGGGGGAAACCCTGATGCAGCCATGCCGCGTGTATGAAGAAGGCCTTCGGGTTGTAAAGTACTTTCAGCAGTGAGGAAGGGTGACAGATTAATACTCTGTTATTTTGACGTTAGCTGCAGAAGAAGCACCGGCTAACTCCGTGCCAGCAGCCGCGGTAATACGGAGGGTGCGAGCGTTAATCGGAATTACTGGGCGTAAAGCGCATGTAGGTGGTTGATTAAGTCAGATGTGAAAGCCCGGGGCTTAACCTCGGAATCGCATTTGAAACTGGTTGGCTAGAGTACTGTAGAGGGGGGTAGAATTTCAGGTGTAGCGGTGAAATGCGTAGAGATCTGAAGGAATACCGGTGGCGAAGGCGGCCCCCTGGACAGATACTGACACTGAGATGCGAAAGCGTGGGGAGCAAACAGGATTAGATACCCTGGTAGTCCACGCCGTAAACGATGTCTACTTGGAGGTTGCGGCCTTGAGCTGTGGCTTTCGGAGCTAACGCGTTAAGTAGACCGCCTGGGGAGTACGGTCGCAAGATTAAAACTCAAATGAATTGACGGGGGCCCGCACAAGCGGTGGAGCATGTGGTTTAATTCGATGCAACGCGAAGAACCTTACCTACTCTTGACATCCAGAAAATCCTTTAGAGATAGAGGAGTGCCTTCGGGAATTCTGAGACAGGTGCTGCATGGCTGTCGTCAGCTCGTGTTGTGAAATGTTGGGTTAAGTCCCGCAACGAGCGCAACCCTTATCCTTGTTTGCCAGCACTTCGGGTGGGAACTCCAGGGAGACTGCCGGTGATAAACCGGAGGAAGGTGGGGACGACGTCAAGTCATCATGGCCCTTACGAGTAGGGCTACACACGTGCTACAATGGCGTATACAGAGGGCGGCCAACTTGCGAGAGTGAGCGAATCCCAAAAAGTACGTCGTAGTCCGGATTGGAGTCTGCAACTCGACTCCATGAAGTCGGAATCGCTAGTAATCGTGGATCAGAATGCCACGGTGAATACGTTCCCGGGCCTTGTACACACCGCCCGTCACACCATGGGAGTGGGCTGCAAAAGAAGCAGGTAGTTTAACCTTCGGGAGGACGCTTGCCACTTTGTGGTTCATGACTGGGGTGAAGTCGTAACAAGGTAGCGCTAGGGGAACCTGGCGCTGGATCACCTCCTTACACGATGATGGTTATTGTCGAGTGTTCACACAGATTGAAGGTTTATGTTATTAAGAGACGATACTGGGTCTGTAGCTCAGGTGGTTAGAGCGTTCGCCTGATAAGCGAGAGGTCGGTGGTTCAAGTCCACTCAGACCCACCAATTCACATTGAATTGAAGCGGTATCGACACCTGATGGGGCTATAGCTCAGCTGGGAGAGCGCCTGCCTTGCACGCAGGAGGTCTGCGGTTCGATCCCGCATAGCTCCACCATCTTTAAGTGTTCTTTTCTTTATGAATAGGAAGAGAATGGTTAAACATGGTTCTTTATGAATCACGCTCTTTAACAATTTGGAAAGCTGACAAAGCAGTTTTGTTTTTTAAACAAAACTGTTTGTAAAAGTTCTCAATACTTTCTTGTATAAGAAAGACCAACACAATCAAGTGTTCTTGGAAATTGAGTCCGGCAATATCATAGTCTGCCGCATGTATAAAAATGGCAGACAAATCTTGGTGACAAGACCACATTCCGAAACTTTTTCGGGTTGTATGGTTAAGTGACTAAGCGTACATGGTGGATGCCTTGGCAGTCAGAGGCGATGAAGGACGTACTAACTTGCGATAAGCTCAGATGAGGCAGTAAGAGCCACCTGAATCTGAGATTTCCGAATGGGGAAACCCACTTACAGCAGTAAGTATCATTAAGTGAATACATAGCTTAATGAGGCGAACCGGGAGAACTGAAACATCTAAGTACCCCGAGGAAAAGAAATCAACCGAGATTCCGAAAGTAGCGGCGAGCGAAATCGGAGTAGCCCTTAAGCTGATACAGTGTCAGGTGAAGTGTCTGGAAAGGCACGCGATACAGGGTGACAGCCCCGTAACTGACGGCATTGTATGAGTGAAATCGAGTAAGGCGGGACACGTGATATCCTGTTTGAAAATGGGGGGACCATCCTCCAAGGCTAAATACTCCTGACTGACCGATAGTGAACCAGTACCGTGAGGGAAAGGCGAAAAGAACCCCTGTGAGGGGAGTGAAACAGAACCTGAAACCGTGTACGTACAAGCAGTAGGAGCCTACTAGTTAGGTGACTGCGTACCTTTTGTATAATGGGTCAGCGACTTATATTCAGTGGCAAGGTTAACCGATTAGGGGAGCCGTAGCGAAAGCGAGTGTTAACTGCGCGTTTAGTCTCTGGATATAGACCCGAAACCGAGTGATCTAGCCATGGGCAGGTTGAAGGTTGAGTAACATCAACTGGAGGACCGAACCGACTAATGTTGAAAAATTAGCGGATGACCTGTGGCTAGGGGTGAAAGGCCAATCAAACTCGGAGATAGCTGGTTCTCCCCGAAAGCTATTTAGGTAGCGCCTCGGACGAATACTACTGGGGGTAGAGCACTGTTAAGGCTAGGGGGTCATCCCGACTTACCAACCCTTTGCAAACTCCGAATACCAGTAAGTACTATCCGGGAGACACACGGCGGGTGCTAACGTCCGTCGTGGAGAGGGAAACAACCCAGACCGCCAGCTAAGGTCCCAAATTACAGCTAAGTGGGAAACGATGTGGGAAGGCTCAGACAGCTAGGATGTTGGCTTAGAAGCAGCCATCATTTAAAGAAAGCGTAATAGCTCACTAGTCGAGTCGGCCTGCGCGGAAGATGTAACGGGGCTAAGTTGTAAACCGAAGCTGCGGCAATGCGATTTATCGTATTGGGTAGGGGAGCGTTCTGTAAGCCGCTGAAGGTGTGTGGTAACGCACGCTGGAGGTATCAGAAGTGCGAATGCTGACATGAGTAACGATAATGGGGGTGAAAAACCTCCACGCCGGAAGACCAAGGGTTCCTGTCCAACGTTAATCGGGGCAGGGTAAGTCGACCCCTAAGGCGAGGCTGAAAAGCGTAGTCGATGGGAAACGGGTTAATATTCCCGTACTTCTTACTGTTGCGATGGGGGGACGGAGAAGGCTAGATGAGCCTGGCGATGGTTGTCCAGGTTCAAGTGCGTAGGCTTAAGAGTCAGGTAAATCCGGCTCTTTTTAAGGCTGAGACACGATGTCGAGCCACTAAGGTGGTGAAGTCATTGATGCCATGCTTCCAGGAAAAGCCTCTAAGCTTCAGACAGTAAGGAATCGTACCCCAAACCGACACAGGTGGTCGGGTAGAGAATACCAAGGCGCTTGAGAGAACTCGGGTGAAGGAACTAGGCAAAATGGTACCGTAACTTCGGGAGAAGGTACGCTCCTGATGGTGAAGTCCCTTGCGGATGGAGCTGACGGGAGTCGCAGATACCAGGTGGCTGCAACTGTTTATTAAAAACACAGCACTGTGCAAAATCGTAAGATGACGTATACGGTGTGACGCCTGCCCGGTGCCGGAAGGTTAATTGATGCTGTTAGACTTTGGTCGAAGCGGTTGATCGAAGCCCCGGTAAACGGCGGCCGTAACTATAACGGTCCTAAGGTAGCGAAATTCCTTGTCGGGTAAGTTCCGACCTGCACGAATGGCGTAATGATGGCCACGCTGTCTCCACCCGAGACTCAGTGAAATTGAAATCGCTGTGAAGATGCAGTGTACCCGCGGCTAGACGGAAAGACCCCGTGAACCTTTACTACAGCTTGGCACTGAACATTGAGCCTACATGTGTAGGATAGGTGGGAGGCTATGAAACACAGTCGCCAGATTGTGTGGAGCCATCCTTGAAATACCACCCTTGTATGTTTGATGTTCTAACTTGGTCCCCTAATCGGGGATGAGGACAGTGCCTGGTGGGTAGTTTGACTGGGGCGGTCTCCTCCCAAAGAGTAACGGAGGAGCACGAAGGTGGGCTAATCACGGTTGGACATCGTGAGGTTAGTGTAATGGCATAAGCCCGCTTGACTGCGAGAGTGACGGCTCGAGCAGGTGCGAAAGCAGGTCATAGTGATCCGGTGGCTCTGAATGGAAGGGCCATCGCTCAACGGATAAAAGGTACTCCGGGGATAACAGGCTGATACCGCCCAAGAGTTCATATCGACGGCGGTGTTTGGCACCTCGATGTCGGCTCATCACATCCTGGGGCTGAAGTCGGTCCCAAGGGTATGGCTGTTCGCCATTTAAAGTGGTACGCGAGCTGGGTTTAGAACGTCGTGAGACAGTTCGGTCCCTATCTGCCGTGGGCGTTGGAAGATTGAAGGGGGCTGCTCCTAGTACGAGAGGACCGGAGTGGACGAACCTCTGGTGTTCGGGTTGTGATGCCAATCGCATTGCCCGGTAGCTAAGTTCGGAATCGATAACCGCTGAAAGCATCTAAGCGGGAAGCGAGCCCTGAGATGAGTCTTCCCTGGCGCTTTAAGCGTCCTGAAGGGTTGTTCGAGACCAGAACGTTGATAGGCAGGGTGTGTAAGCGTTGTGAGGCGTTGAGCTAACCTGTACTAATTGCCCGTGAGGCTTAACCATACAACACCGAAAAGGTTTTGGCGGACTCAAGAGAGAATCTTGGTTGTGGATTGAGAATAAGACAGCTTTCCGAATTAACGAATTTGCCTGGCGGCCATAGCGATTTGGACCCACCTGACTCCATGCCGAACTCAGAAGTGAAACGAATTAGCGCCGATGGTAGTGTGGGGTTTCCCCATGTGAGAGTAGGACATCGCCAGGCTTTTATTTTCTGTTATCAGAGATTCTGATGACACAGATTAGCACTTTAGCTAGCCAATGCGGAGCGGTAGTTCAGTTGGTTAGAATACCGGCCTGTCACGCCGGGGGTCGCGGGTTCGAGTCCCGTCCGCTCCGCCATTTTAAAATTTGATTTCTAGGGGTGTAGCTCCAATTGGCAGAGCAGCGGATTCCAAATCCGCGTGTTGGGAGTTCGAATCTCTCCACCCCTGCCATATTACAAAACCTCAGCGAAAGCTGAGGTTTTTTTGTATAAAAATATATTAAGTCCTATTTCAATCCTTTCTGTTTGCCGATATTTTAGATAGCAGACTCACTAACTTTAGTTCACCGATTCATTCATAGGAGAGACTGGATGACAGCCGTTATTGATACAATAATGAAGCATCGTTCTATTCGTAAGTTTAAAGAAGATTCGATCCCAGCGAGTGATTTGGAAAAGATCATTCAGGCAGGGATATCGGCGTCCTCTTCCAGCTTACTTCAGGTTGTTTCTGTTATTTGGGTTACGGATAAAGAAAAACGTCTCAAACTGGCTGACTACGCGGGTGGTCAACCTTATGTTGCCTCTGCAGCTGAGTTTTTGGTGTTTTGCATCGATTATCATCGCCATTTTGAATTGAATCCTAAGATTCACAGTGATTACATGGAGTTGACGTTAATTGGAGCAGTGGATGCCGGAATAATGGCTCAAAACTGTTTATTAGCAGCGGAATCCATGGGATTAGGCGGTGTGTACATTGGTGGTTTACGTAACCAGATAGAGAAAGTGGATGAACTACTGGAGCTTCCCAAGCATTGTGCTGTTTTATTTGGTATGTGTCTGGGATACCCTGATCAGGACCCTCAGCTAAAACCCAGGCTGCCTCAGAGGGTTATTTTTCATGAAAACGCTTATCAGCCTTTAGATAAAGAGGCTGTTAGCCAGTATGATGAAACGATACGAGGGTATTATCAAACCCGGACTGAAAATTCAAAAATATCGGGGTGGTCGGAAGAAGCGACGGCAAAGCTTGAGAAGGAATCAAGGCCGTATATTTTAAACTATCTGAATAGCAAAGAATTGGCGAAAAGGTAAAGGAACATGAGCCCGATGTAACTATCGGGCTTATGTTTTTAAAGAGAACTAAGCCAGCCCCTGGATGATGACAAACTTTTCTAACAGTTCTTCTTCTGTTTCTGTATGCTCAGGATCGATAATGATGCAGTTTGAAATCGGGCAAACAGACTGACAGGTTGGCTGATCATAGTGACCTTTGCATTCTGTACATAACGCAGGATCAATTTCATAAATACTGTCGCCAAAAGAGATAGCGTTATTGGGACACTCTGGCTCACACATATCACAATTTGTGCATTTACCGGTAATAAGTAATGCCATATTACTTGCCTGTCGGGTTACGCGTGTTTTGTCCGGATTGTAAATTACGCATTAGTAAAGCGTAGTCCAGATTCAGATCCTGAGGAACTGGAATGAAGACAAAATGGCCGTTACCTTTTGCATCATCAACTGGTTGTGATTTGCGGTTTTCCATTGCCTCAAGCGTAAACAGGATATTACCGTCAGGGGTCATTAATTCTAAACTGTCACCAAGACAGAATTTGTTTTTTACTTCGACCTCAGCTAAATCACCTCGACGTTTCCCCGTAAATTCTCCGACAAATTGTTGAGAATCTGAAATGGAGTAACCGTAATCATAGTTTTGATAAGCATCGTGGGTATGACGGCGTAAAAAACCTTCTGTGTAGCCTCTGTGAGCTAAACTTTCCAATGTCGTCATCAGGCCTTCATCAAACGGTTTACCAGCAACAGCATCATCGATCGCTTTACGATATACCTGAGCTGTCCTTGCGCAGTAATAAAATGATTTGGTTCTTCCCTCGATTTTCAGAGAGTTGATGCCCATTTTTGTCAGGCGGTCCACATGTTGAATTGCACGAAGATCTTTTGAGTTCATGATGTAAGTACCATGCTCATCTTCAAATGCGGCCATTTTCTCTTCCGGGCGGTGACTTTCAGACAGCAGAACAACTTCGTCAGAAGGTTTACCCAAACCAATGGTGTTGTCCGGACGTTCTTGCTGAACATCAATTTTTTGAGCTTCATTAGGAGTGAACTGCTCGACGATCTGACCCGCGTCATCTTCCTTCCCTTGTTCAACTTTGTACTCCCAACGGCAGGCATTGGTACAGGTTCCCTGATTTGGATCTCGTTTATTAATGTAACCGGAAAGCAGGCAACGGCCCGAATAAGCCATACACAAAGCACCGTGAACGAATACTTCAATTTCGATCTTAGGGCATTGTTGGCGAATTTCTTCTATCTCCTCCAGAGATAACTCTCGAGAAACAATAACTCGAGTAATTCCCTGAGATTCCCAAAATTTTACTGAAGCCCAGTTAACCGCATTTGCCTGAACAGACAAATGAATGTCCATATCTGGAAAAGACTCACGAACCATCATAATTAAGCCAGGATCTGACATAATTAATGCGTCTGGATTCATATCTACAACAGGTTTTAAATCACGAATAAACGTTTTTAGTTTCGAGTTGTGTGGCTGAATATTACATACCACATAGAAGCGTTTTCCCTGAGCATGGGCTTCATCGATACCTATTTTCAGGTTTTCATGATTAAATTCGTTGTTGCGGACACGCAGGCTATAGCGAGGCTGTCCTGCGTATACAGCATCTGCACCATAGGCAAACGCATAGCGCATATTTTTAAGGCTTCCGGCTGGAGATAATAGCTCCGGAATAAATGTTTTTTCTGTCGTCATTGCTCTTTCCAAAATCTGATTACAAGTCAGGTCAGCACCACCTGATGGTACTGAGAGGGCGCAAATTTTACGTTAATTAATACTTAATGGCTAGGGGCTGTTGCGGTTTATTCCATGAAGGTAGAAAAGAGAGGGGCCTGATTCGACTTCCTCTCTCGCTAATCGAACTATTACTGGTCTGGGAAGCCGCCTAATGCATTGTATAAGTTTGGTAGTAGCAAGCCGAGTTCACCACATAAAAGTGAAAAATCGGCATCAAATCTGGCGGCCTGATCTTCTCTGGGAATATCATCATTTTGATCTTTCAGGTCATCACTGTATGTCAGGCGTTTCAGTGTTGCGTCTTCTGAGAGAACAAATGATATTCGGTCCTCCCAGTTTAGAGCTAATTTTGTGACAACTTTATTTGATTCAATATGTTTTAGAATTTCATCACTGGTTAAATCCTGATTTTTACAGCGGATAGTGGCGCCGTCATCAAGAAGTGATTTCAGCTCAGCCTCTGCCAGAATATCAAAGCCTGCTGGTGTGGTTTGATCCTGAATCCAGTTTGTGAGTGTCGTTTCTACAGCTTTTTCAGGAATTGCCGGGACAACAGGCAGGCTTCCCATGGACTTTCTTAATAGTGCAATGACATCCTCTGCTTTTTTATAGCTGCTTGCATCTACGACAATCATGTGGTGAGCCGGCATGATGAGTACGTAAGACAACTGGCTTTTAGAAAATGCCCGGGGCAGGAGATCAATAATAATATCTTCTTTAATTGTATCTTTTTCTTTTTTCTTTAGAGGGCGACCTTCTTCAGCTTCAAGTTTGTCAACTTTGTCACTTAATGATTCTTTTATGACAGAAGCCGGGAGCATTTTCTCTTCTTTTTTGGCGCAGAGAAGTATATTTCCATCCGCGACATGAGTCATCATATCGCCGGCTTTTCCCATGGCGTGAACCCAACCGAACTTTTGTCTATCCTGGCTGCCGCAAGGAGTAAAATGAAATTCAGAAAGCTGTTTTTCTAGTTGATTTTCATCGAATTTTATCTCTTTATTTACCCGATAAACGATAGCATTTTTAAACCACATAATAGTCTCTTAAGTTCCTTTGTTGGGGCGATATATTAAGCTAATAATGCGAGAAAGTCTTATCGCATTTTTTGAATATAACAATGAATTTGCTGCTAAAATTATATGAAAATTTGTTTTCAAGGGTCACAAAAGTGTCATAATTATCTTTAATAATGCATTGCGTTGATAGAAAAATTGTTGATAAAGAAACGATAGGTGAGAGTTTTATGTCTAGAAGAATTCTGGTAGTCGAGGATGAAGCACCAATTCGAGAGATGCTATGTTTTGTTCTCGAACAGAAGGGTTATCAGGCAGTAGAAGCTGAAGATTATGATACCGCAATCAATCGGTTATCTGAGCCCTATCCAGATCTTGTTTTGTTAGACTGGATGCTTCCTGGTGGCAGCGGCATTAATTTCATTAAACATATGAAACGGGAAGAGTTAACCCGAAATATTCCTGTCGTTATGTTAACGGCACGTGGCGAAGAAGAAGATAAAGTCAGAGGGCTGGAAGTCGGTGCGGACGATTATATTACCAAGCCATTTTCACCTAAGGAACTGGTTGCTCGTTTAAAAGCGGTTATTCGTCGTGTTACGCCAACATCTGTTGAAGATGTGATTGATGTTCAGGGACTTAAGTTAGATCCTGTCTCTCATCGGGTTACTGCACATGAACAGGCTTTGGACATGGGGCCAACAGAATTTAAGTTACTGCACTTCTTTATGACACATCAGGAGCGCGTGTACAGCCGTGAACAGTTGCTCAACAATGTATGGGGAACCAATGTTTATGTTGAAGACCGCACAGTGGATGTTCATATTCGTCGCTTG
The DNA here is from genome assembly GCF_021272385.1 of Vibrio salinus. Lineage (GTDB taxonomy): Bacteria > Pseudomonadota > Gammaproteobacteria > Enterobacterales > Vibrionaceae > Vibrio > Vibrio salinus. The sequence continues at coordinate 897,117 of NZ_JAJSDZ010000005.1, read as the reverse complement.
CGTAAGTGCCTGGAAGATGCCGGTCACGACAAATTGATTCAGACGGTTCGTGGCGCCGGTTATCGTTTTTCAACCAAATCGTAATATCTATAAGTAAAGGATAATAATGGTTGAACGTCTTACCTGGAAAAGGCTGGCATGGGAGCTGGCTTTTTTTTACCTTCCATGGGTTATTATTGGATGGGTATTCGGTTATATGCCGTGGTTGCTGTTTGCCGCAACTGCGATTCAGCTTATCTGGCATTTGAACAATCAAATTCGTCTGTCTGTCTGGTTGTGGGATGATAAAAGGCTGACACCGCCTTCTGGTTCAGGCAATTGGGAATCCCTTTTTAATGGTATCTATCGCCTTCACCAAAGACACAGGCGTAAGCGTAAAGAGTTGACTAACTTAATCAGACGATTCAGAAATGGTGCTGAATCATTACCTGATGCTGTGGTTGTTTTCAGGGATGAGGGGAATATTGTCTGGTGTAACAAACTTGCCCAACATCTGCTAGGTTTTCGCTGGCCTGATGATGAAGGTCAGCCTATTTCGAATTTACTTCGTGCACCGGATTTTATTAAGTATCTGAATAAAGGGGATTTTGAATCACCTTTAGACATTCGTTCGCCTATTAATACAGATAAGATTCTGGAACTTCGTATTGTACCTTATACCGAAGGCGAGCATCTGCTGGTTGTCCGTGATGTAACTCAGTTGAAACAGCTGGAAGGGATGCGGCGAAATTTCTTTGCCAATGTGTCTCATGAACTGAGGACTCCAATGACGGTCCTTCAGGGGTATCTGGAAATGACAGAAGATCCGGATATGTTGGTAGGGCCGATGTGGTCAAAAGCACATGGTGTGATGACTCAGCAGCTAAACCGTATGAACAGTCTGGTCAATCAGTTACTAACGTTGTCTAAAATAGAAGCGGCCGCAACTCATGAGCTTGAAGATGTGGTTGATGTCCCGGCAATGCTTGATATCCTGGAAAAAGAAGCAAAAAGTTTGAGTGGCGATCAGGCTCATGAGTTTTATTTTGATGTCGATAATTCTCTGAAAGTATTTGGTGATGAAGATCAATTAAGAAGTGCTATTTCGAATCTGGTCTACAATGCTGTGAAATATACTCCCCCCGGCTCTGAAATCAAGATTCGTTGGTTCAAGACGGAACAGGGGGCCAGTCTGGAAGTTGAAGATTCAGGTGATGGTATTGAGCCACAACACTTGCATCGTTTAACAGAACGTTTTTATCGGGTAGATAAAGCAAGATCCCGGGATACCGGGGGTAGTGGTTTGGGACTGGCCATCGTGAAACACGCGTTGTCTCATCATGATACTCAACTGGAAATTCAAAGTGAGGTTGGGGTTGGCAGTAAGTTTTCTTTTGTATTGCCTGATAGGTTAGTTGTGAATCAATGAAACCGTTAAAGACGATTATTTCCCTGCTTATTTTATTAAGTATTTCTTCTCATGCTTTTTCTTATGAGTTGAAGAATTATGCAAAGCATTCTGGTATTACCGGCTCTTTGTTGACCGTAGGTTCTGACACTTTAGCCGGTATTACGACCCTCTGGGTTGAAGCTTTTAAAACCTATTACCCTAATGTTGATGCTCAGGTTCAGGCTTCTGGTTCATCTACTGCACCCCCTTCACTAACGGAAGGAACTGCCCAGTTTGGCCCGATGAGTCGGCCAATGCGTAACCGGGAAATAGAGGCATTTAAAAATGTTTACGGTTATAAACCGACGCAATTGCGGGTAGCAATTGATGCTATTGGGATTTTCGTCCAGAGAGATAACCCCATCAAAGGGCTTAATTTTAAACAAATTGATGCGATATTTTCGTCAACAATGTTATGTGGGGCTAAGCATCGTATAACGACCTGGAAACAGCTTGGTATCCCCTACAAATGGGCAAGACGATCCATCCAGCTATTCAGTCGTAACTCGGTATCTGGTACTTATGGGTACTTCAAAAAGACAGCTTTGTGCGGTGGCGATTTTGCGATGAATGTAAATGAACAGCCTGGCTCAGCTTCGGTTGTTCAGTCGGTTGCTTCTTCCATTAATACGATCGGTTACTCAGGAATGGGCTACATGGTGTCAGGAGTAAGATTGGTTCCTATCGCAAAAGAAGGCCATACCTATATTTCCCCGACTGACAATAATATTGTTACCGGAAAATATCCGCTTTCACGTTATCTCTACGTCTATGTTAATAAAAAACCGAATAAACCTTTGACGCCTCTGGAACGGGAATTTATTCAGTTTATTTACTCTAAACAGGGCCAGCAACTGGTGGCAAAAGATGGTTACATTCCAGTTTCTCCAGAAGTGGCCGGGAAAGAGTTAGCAAAAGTAGGGATCACTCATTATTAACGGTTAAAGGCTGGTGGGTAATGTTCAGTGTCCAGCCAACGTTTTTCCAATGATTCTGCTCATTCTGAAGATCTGCATCAAGAAGACGGTTATCAGTCAGCCAGTGATTATCCTCACAAAAGATTGACCACTCATCATCGCTGGATACTTCAATGAAAACCTGTGGCAGTGGCATATCATTCCGTTGCCCGTTCAGGACAACAGCAAGGCGTAATATACGAATTAGCTGAGTAATGTGTTTTTTCTTAAACAGGTTGAACTCGGGCATTTCACCCAGTTTAAGCGCTTTACGATGAAAGCGGGCCAATGTAGAGATAACGAGTTGTTGTTCACTGTTAAATCCAGGCATATTCGTATTCAGAAGAATATAAGCGGAGTGCTTGTGATATCCCTGAAGGCTCATACTCAGTCCGACTTCGTGAAGCAGTGCTGCCCATTTCAGTAGCGAGAACAGTTCGTTTTTCATTCTCTTTGGCAGATTTATCTGAGGAGAAATGTGTTTAAAGAAATGACTTGCCATGTTTTTAACATTATGAGCATGAGACAAATCAACGTAATGTTTGCTGGCTAAACTTTCTGTTGTACGAATACGGATGTCTTCGTATTTGAAAGCGTCTTCGACTTCATACAGTAGTCCCTCACGAAGGGCGCCGTCAGAAAAAGACATTTTTTTGATTTTTAGTGAGTTAAAAATCGCATTCATGATCGCAAGACCGGCGATGAAAACGGGTTTTCGATCATCAGAGAGTCCTTTTAACTCAAATTCATCGATGGTGCTGAAGTGTAATACTTTTTCGATAAGATCACTTAAACGTTCCGGAGTGATGATGCCATCATCATAACCAATGCCTATGATGGCTTCTTTTATGGCTTTAGTGGTACCTGATGAGCCAAATGCAGTATTCCATCCAAGGCGGCGGTAAAGTGCGGCTAAGGCTTCTAATTTTTGCTCTGCTGCCAGTGTCGCTTTGTGGAACGCTTTTTCGGTAAGCTTTCCTTTAGAGAAAAAACGCTCGGTATAACTTACGCAGCCCATTTGCAAGCTATTGACTAACTGGGGCTCAAAACCTTGTCCGATGATCATTTCGGTACTTCCGCCACCAATATCCACAACCAGCATACCATCTGACTGAGGTTGGGTATGGGCAACACCCAGATAGATCAAGCGGGCTTCTTCAACACCAGGGATCACTTCAATCCGGTAAGGAATAACCTCTTTGGCTTTGCTTAAGAAAACGTGACGATTGCGAGCCTGTCTCAGTGTATGAGTCGCCGCAATCCGGACGTCGTCTTCGTTGAATCCCTGAAGCCTTTCTGCAAACATAGCCAGACAATCAAGCCCTCTTTGTATTGCGTCATCATCGAGGGTTTTATCTTCTTTGAGACCAGAAGCAAGATGAACTCTCTGTTTATGTTTACTAATGAGTTGTAAGTCATTATTGACTATTTTTGCTACGACCATATGAAAGCTATTGGAACCTAAATCGATGGCCGCGATGTAGCGGGAGTTATCTATATCATTACTCATATTGTGTCTGTTTTTGATCTTTCTGTCTGCGCGTTTTTTTCTCCATTGATTTTATGTAATCATAAATGGCAACCTGAGAGCGGATTTTTTTCTTATTCCCGCGACTAACATAACTGTTGCTCATTTCTTTGTCGATCCAGCGCGCTTTCACAGTGTCAGTAAAGTGTATATTTAGTATGTCTATAATACGCTGTTTTAAACGTTCGTCACGTACCGGGGCTGCAACTTCAATACGATAATCAATATTACGGGTCATCCAGTCTGCAGATGAGATATAAACTTCTGGCTTGCCGTTGTTATGCGCAATAAATACTCTCGGGTGTTCAAGGAAACGATCAACAATGCTGATGATTTTGATATTTTCACTGACATCTTTGACTCCGGGAACCAGAGAACACATCCCCCGGATGATCATTTTGATTTCAACCCCTGCATTGCTGGCTTCATATAGTTTACTGATAAGTCCTTTATCGACCAGGTTATTGATTTTTACCGTTAATGCCGCTGTTTTGCCGTTGTTAGCATTTTTAATTTCACGTTCAATCAATGTATACAGTTTGTTCCGGGAATTGTGAGGAGAAACAATCAGATGATTAAACTGATAGGTCCGGTATGGGTTCTGAATGTAGTTAAATACGTTCCGTACTTCGTTGGTAATTTCCTGCTCCGCCGTTAAAAGAGCAAAGTCCGTATATATTCTTGCCGTTTTTTCGTGAAAGTTACCTGTACCGATATGAGCATAGCGTTTGATTTCACCATTTTCTCTGCGGCTTACCAGTAAAAGTTTGGCATGAATTTTCAACCCTGGAGCTCCGAAGACAACATGAACACCGGCATCGGTCAGAATTTTAGACCACTCGATATTGGCTTCTTCATCAAACCGGGCCTGCAGTTCGACAACTACAGTGACTGATTTCCCGTTTTGAACTGCATGAATTAAGGTGTGCATCAGAAGAGAATCTTTTGCTACCCGGTAAATATTGATTTTTATACTCAGTACCTTGGGATCAAAGGATGCCTGTCTGACGAACTCTGTAATGTGGTCAAAAGTATGGTAAGGATAATAAAGAAGGATATCCTGAGCTTTAATCGCATCAAATTTATTGGCAAATCCTTCAAAGTCCGCACATTTCATTGGAGGTAGCGGGCGGTTTTCCAGATATTCTCTTCCGACATTCGGGAAAGAAATAAAGTCTTTAAAATTATGGTAACGCCCGCCCGGAACCAGGCTGTCATAATTCGATATTTCCAGTTTATTGCATAAAAACTGCAACATTTCATCCGGCATCTCTTTATCATAAATGAAGCGAACCGGCATTGCGGTTAAACGTTGACTTAGCCCTTCCGACATCTGTTCGACCAGACTGTATTCGACTTCGTTGCTTAAATCGTATTCGGCATCTCTGGTCATTTTGATTACATAGCCGTTAAGCTCATCATAATCAAAGAAGCCCTGAAAGATATTATTCAGGCAGTAACGAATGATGTTATCGAGCAGAATAATGGTTTTCCGTCGCTTTCCTTTTTGTTCAGGAACCATGATGAACCGGGGTAACTGGTCAGTTGGTATTTCGATTAACGCATACTGAGACTGATTGTTTTTTCTCAGATCGACGGCAATGTAGGCATATTCATCTTTTAGGTGTTGCAGAATATCAGCCCCTTCACTAATTAGCCACGGAGTGATATGCGGCAGAACTTTGTCTGAAAAATAATTTGTGATCCATTTTTGCTGAAATTCATCAAGCTGGGTTTCGTTGACCAGAAATATTCGCCGGCGGGCCATTTCTTTGATAAGGTCGTTATAAAGTGTTTCAAAATCTTCATTTAATTTCAGTGCTTTAGACTGCATTTTTGAGAGCAGGTGTTTTGCGCTGTTATTGCCGGTTTGTTCGATATCAATCAGGATGCGACGTTTAACATCGGCAAAGCGAACTTTATAAAATTCGTCTAAATTATTAGAGAAGATACCGAGAAAGCGGACTCTTTCAATAAGAGGGACATTTTTGTCAGCTGCTTCCTGAAGCACACGTTCGTTAAACGATAGCCAGCTTAATTCTTTTTCAATATACAATTTTTCCGAACTCATTACCGGTTCCCTGATAAAATCGATGGTTTTCATAGACAAAAAATGAGTAATGTAAGAAGGATGATATCGGATAATATTACTCAAATTAGTTTAGACAGTATGTGTAAATTGTTACACTTTTATTTCATTTTTTTTCTTGTCATCATTTTTTTGATTTCAGTGGGTTAAGTTTACTTTGTAATAAAAGTGTCAAACTAACGACATAAAATGGGAAAGGCTTTCTGTAGTATGGAATATCATGCCTCAAATTAGGTTTTCTTTAAAATCTTCAGACCGGATCCGGCTGTTAAAAGATCGACTCGCTCGGTGTGCTGTAACAGCGGGAGGCATCAGTGTGCTTGGTGCATTAATTCTTATTTTTGTTTATCTGGTTTGGGTTGTGGTTCCTTTGTTTTCAAAGGCGACGTTAGACATTGAAAACCGAAAAGTTGCCATTTCTGTCACTGTACCGGCTTTTTTATCCATTGATGAATATGGCCAGTATGCCTTTATTGTTGATAAATCGGGGAAAACCGAGTTTCTGTCGTTAAAGAAACATCAATCTGAACTAAACGATCAACATGGACAGTTACCGTTTCATCCGGATAAATGGTTTAAATCTGATTTGGGACATTGGTTGTTAGTTATTGGTGAGCGAGGGCAGAGTTTTCTGATCAGGCCAGAATTTACAGACACTGTTTCCGGGAAAAGTCACCACTTTCACCCACAGGTGAGAATGATTCAGTTGTCAGAGACCGTTAAAAAATTACTGATTGATGCTAAATTAGTCAGTTTTTCTGTTCATTCTGAGCAATTAAAAATGGCGGTTTATACGACTGCAGGCCAGTTGCATTGGTTCAGCCAACATCTAAGTACCCACTCTTCTGTTGAAAGGAAAACTCAGCTATCGGTTTCTCTGCCTGATGTTCAGGAGTTGCGTTTGACGCCGGATGGTAAGACATTGTATATCCGTAACATAAACCACGAATTGTTGGTTGCGAAACAAAACAAGGCCGGTTTATATATCCGTGATGTTATTGATACAGAGAAAAAAAACAGTCATATCGTATCTATGCATTTATTACCGGGAGCCAGTTCATTATTAACTGTTTACAGTAATGGTGATGTGGTCCAGTGGTTTGATGTTCTGAAAAACGGGCAAAGAAAACTGACGTCAATACGCTCGTTTGCTTTAGGTCGTGGACTGGATTTCATTTTACCTAACGTTTTTTCAAAAGGTTTTTTTGCTATTTATCAGAATGGATCGGTTCGTAGCTATTTCACAACCAGTGATAAACGGATTAAATTCGGTACCGTATATCCTTCTGCTCCCGGATTGGCGGTATTCTCTCAGGATGAAAGAAAGTTAGTAACGTTGAACCAGGATAATATTTATATTGCCGATGTCGATTTGGGGTATCCAGACGTTTCTTTTTCTGCCTTGTGGAACAAAGTTTGGTATGAAAATTATCCCGAGCCTGAATATGTGTGGCAGTCTACTTCTGCCAGTAATATTTTTGAACCCAAATTCAGTTTGGTTCCGATCGCTTTTGGCACGATTAAAGCGGCGATGTTTGCTATGTTGTTTTCGGTTCCCATCGCTGTCTTAGCTGCAATTTATACGGCTTATTTCATGACACCAAGAATGCGTGGCATTGTGAAACCAACGATCGAGCTGATGGAAGCATTACCAACCGTTATTATCGGCTTTCTGGCTGGCTTATGGTTTGCTCCTATTGTCGAACGGCATTTGGTTTCCTCGGTTCTGATGATCGTTGTATTGCCTGTTTCTACAATTGTTGCCGGTGCATTATGGAAGTTATTACCAAAAAAATATAGTCGGTGGACGAAAAAAGGCTGGCATACCATTGTTTTATTTCCGGTTCTTGCTGCGGTGATGGCAATCGTTTTGCCGTTAAGTTTTGATATTGAACAGTGGTTGTTTGGCGGTGACATCCGGGTTTTTCTGGCAGAGTATGGATTCAATTTTGATCAGAGAAATGCATTGGTTGTCGGGCTGGCAATGGGGTTTGCGGTCATCCCTACTATCTTTACGATTGCTGAGGATGCGGTGTTCTCTGTACCTAAACATCTTTCTGATGGTTCTCTGGCTCTGGGCGCCACGCAGTGGCAGACCCTTAAGCATGTCGTTTTACTGACAGCCAGCCCGGGCATTTTTTCCGGGATTATGATGGGACTTGGCCGTGCCGTCGGGGAGACTATGATTGTTCTGATGGCAACAGGCAATACTCCGATTATGAACTGGAATATTCTGGAAGGTATGAGAACGCTTGCGGCGACGATAGCGGTTGAGTTGCCTGAGTCTGAAGTTGGGAGTTCTCATTATCGTATTCTGTTTTTAGCTGCACTGATATTATTTGTATTTACGTTTATTGTGAATTCATTAGCTGAATGGATACGATTGCGGTTAAGGGAGAAATACCGTGCTCTTTAAGGCTGTTCGAATCCCTTTTTCCTTTATCAGATGGTTTCGCTCCGGCGCGCCGTGGATCTGGTTGACTGGTGGTGCCGTCAGTTTTTGTCTGCTGGCAGTGATGGGCCTGTTGCTTTTGATTGGCTGGAAAGGACTGATTTATTTCTGGCCGTCTCCGCTTTATGAGTGGCATACCTCTGACAACAGAGTCGTAGTTGGTCAACTCTATGATACCCAGTCAATACCGCTCTCACATATTCAATATTTGCCTGACGCAAAAAAGTTAATGGCGAAAGGCGAAGACTCCGTTGAACGTTTTTATATCAAAATTGCTAACAGAGAGTTACTACCTTTAGACTTTACCTCTTTGTTTGATTATCAGGTGATATCAAAACAGCAACCCAAAGGCTGGATAGTGTTGGATCGGGTCAGTAATGGTCAGTTATATGGTAAACCGGTCAGCTATCATTCCGTTCAGGGAACATCAACGGATCATATTCGTACCCAACTCGAAGCAGGGATTGAAAAAGCACATAGTGTGCGGGCCCAAATTGCCAGATTGATTGAAGATAAGGTCCAGAAAATTGGGTCATCGTTAGAATCGCTTCGGACTGACAGAAGAAAAAGAGAGTTAAATGGAACTGTATCGGATGAATATCTTTCTCACTATGAAGTGAAAAGTCACAAGTTAAATTATGATTTGACTCAGGCCGAAAAGAAACTGGATGAATTACGTGGTCGGCTAAAAGAGCAATGGCTGACTCTTGAGTATCAAAAGGGAAAAACTGTTTCTGTTCCTATCCGTGAAATTCTGGATGCCTGGTATCCGAATGATATGTCATTGATGGATAAGATGCATCACTGGGGACATGAAGCATGGATCTTTTTAACGGATAACCCCCGGGAGTCTAATTCTGAAGGTGGTGTTTTCCCGGCGATATTCGGAACCATTCTGCTGGTGATTTTAATGTCTCTGATAGTGATGCCTCTTGGGGTTATTGCAGCTGTGTATCTTCATGAATATGCTAGAGATAATGTGCTTACCCGGGTGATCCGGGTGGCTGTGATAAATTTGGCCGGTGTGCCTTCGATAGTTTATGGGGTTTTTGGCCTTGGTTTTTTCGTATATACCATTGGCTCTGGTATTGACCGTCTTTTTTACGCAGAGAATCTACCCGTTCCAACTTTTGGCACACCGGGATTATTGTGGTCTGCATTAACATTGGCTGTATTAACTTTACCGGTTGTTATTGTTGCTACAGAGGAAGGATTGAGTCGTATACCAATGTCAGTCAGGCATGGTTCAATGGCATTAGGAGCTACGCAATTTGAAACCATGATGCGTATTGTTTTACCTATGGCATCTCCTGCTATTATTACAGGAATGATTTTAGCGATAGCAAGAGCGGCGGGGGAAGTGGCGCCATTGATGCTTGTTGGTGTTGTTAAATACACCTCCGATTTGCCTGTTGATAACGAATTTCCATATTTACATTTGGAGCGCAAGTTTATGCATCTGGGTTTCCATATTTATGATGTGGGATTTCAGACCAGTAATATAGAGGTAGCCAGACCTTTGGTTTTTGCTACGGCTTTTTTACTTGTTGCGGTCATTGTGACTTTGAATTTAACGGCGATAGGGATCCGTAATAATTTGCGAGAAAAGTACAGAACGTTAGGACAGGATTAATTATCATGCCTTTAAATTCCCCATTGGGGTTTGGAAATACTCTTGATGTTAATAATCTCAGTGATAAAAATACTGCGATTGAAATAGAGAAGCTGAATCTTTTTTATCAGTCAGCTCATGCATTAAAAGATATTTCAATGCGCATTCCTACCGGTCAGGTAACGGCATTCATTGGCCCTTCCGGTTGTGGTAAATCGACTTTACTCAGGTGTATTAACCGTATGAATGATTTGGTGGAAAGTTGCCGGGTAGAAGGGCAGGTCAAGTTATACGGAAAAGATATTTATTCTTCTGATATCGATGTGCCGACATTGAGAAGACGGGTTGGAATGGTTTTTCAGAGGCCGAACCCGTTTCCTAAGTCTATTTATGAAAATGTTGTTTATGGGCTACGGCTACAGAGAGTTAAGGATACCCGGGTTCTGGATGATACAGTCGAACGGGCGCTTCGTTCTGCCGCATTATGGGACGAGGTAAAAGACAGGTTACATGAAAATGCTTTTGGTTTGTCTGGTGGTCAACAGCAGAGGTTAGTGATTGCAAGAGCTATTGCGATAGAACCTGAAATTATGTTGCTTGATGAGCCTACTTCGGCTCTTGATCCAATTTCGACGCTGACAATTGAAGAATTGATTAATGACTTAAAAACGAAATACACTGTGGTTATTGTGACACATAATATGCAGCAGGCTGCGAGGGTAAGTGATCATACGGCTTTTATTCATATGGGGAAACTGATTGAATATTCAGATACAGATTCAATCTTTACTTCACCGGAGAAAAAACAGACAGAAGATTACATTACAGGCAGATATGGGTAAGTAAGGTAAATAGAAAATGCAACTAGGGCGTCATATATCAGGGCAGTTTAATGTTGAGCTTGAATCAATCCGGACCCATGTTCTTGCTATGGGGGGATTGGTAGAACAGCAGCTTGCGTTAGCAATGAAAGCATTAAATAAACAGGATGTGGTATTGGCAAAAAAAGTGGTTCAGGAAGATCACAAAGTCAATACAATGGAAGTTTCGATCGATGAAGCGTGCACCCGAATCATTGCTAAGCGACAGCCGACAGCCAAAGATTTGCGTTTAATTATTGCGATTATAAAAACCATTACCGATTTAGAGCGCATTGGTGATGTGGCAACTAAGATGGCCCGTGTTGTGATTGAGTCGCCATTGTCGGAAGAACGTAAATTCCGGGTGTCATTAGAGCCTTTGTGTCAGAAGGCTATCTCTATGTTGCATGATGTATTGGATGCATTTGCCCGTATGGATGTTGAGTCAGCGGCTCTTTTGCATAAAACAGACGATAAGCTGGATAGTGAGTATGAGGCTGTTATCCGTCAACTTATGACTTATATGATGGAAGATACGAAAAACATCCCTCATATATTGCAGATTATGTGGTCGGCCCGGGCGATAGAACGGGTAGGGGATCGGTGTCAGAATATTTGTGAATATATTATTTATTTTGTAAAAGGGAAAGATGTACGTCATTTAGGTGAAGAATCAATTGATGAACTTTTAAAATAAATGTGGGTTTAGCGGTAAAAATCAGAAAATAAAAATCGAGGCACTTGCCTCGATTTTGTTTAGACTTTACTTTTTTGGCGGATAGTTATTTTGTTTTTTAAATCCAACCTTAGAGTATGTTGAGCGCAGACTCTGGTTTTATTTTTTGTCTAAATCATCAGTGTGTTCAGACAGGTAAGCAGCGACTCCATCCGGAGAGGCTTTCATACCAGATTTACCTTTCTCCCATTGAGCAGGACAAACTTCACCGTGCTCCTGGTGGAATGCCAGTGCATCAACCATACGCAGCATTTCATCGATGTTACGACCAAGAGGTCCATCGTTGATAACCTGGTGACGAACAACGCCTTCTTCATCAATTAAGAAAGAGCCACGTAGTGCGATTCCAGGGCCGTTAGGGTCAACGACATCGTAAGCTGCAACAACTTCATGAGTTGTATCAGCAATTAGTGGATATTTAACCTCACCAATACCGCCTTTATCAACAGCAGTATTACGCCATGCATTGTGAGAAAAAACAGAGTCGATAGAAACGCCAATAACTTCGCAGCCTTTTTCCTGGAAATCAGCCAGACGTTTGTCGAATGCAATAATCTCTGACGGGCAAACGAAAGTGAAATCTAGTGGGTAGAAAAATAGAACTGCTTTTTTACCTTTGATGAATTCTTTCAGATTGAAGTTATCAACGATTTCACCGTTGCCTAAAACAGCTCCAGCAGTAAAATCAGGGGCTTGACGACCTACTAGTACCATTATTTTGCTCCTAATAGTAATAATTGCTTCCAAACCTCACAGGTGTATTTCTCTTTGACCTTGTGTTTGGACCGTGTTTGTACGCGACAAACTATAGAACAAATTGTAGTATAGAAAAAAGCGAATTAAATAGATTAACTTCATCGAAAAAAACGATGAAGTTAATTTGTGGGTTAGAATACAAAAACATTGATAGGTTATTGAGTTTTATATGAATAAGTGGCCTAGTTTAAAACAGCTTTACTATTTGGTGACTTTATTTGAGACACGTCATTTTAGTGATGCAGCGGAACGGTGCTTTGTAAGCCAGTCGACGTTGAGTAAGGGGATTCAGAACCTTGAAGAGATGATAGGGTGTCCCTTATACGAAAAGAAAGATAAAAAAAGCCCTTTAGTGTTTACATATGCCGGAGAACAGGTCGTTAAGCAGGGTAGAGAATTACTGGCAAAAGGGCAGGATTTGATCGAATTAGGTCGTTTAGGGCAAGGAGACCTGATGGAAGGTCAGGTTAAACTCGGTTGTATTCCAACGATAGCTCCGTTTCTTCTCGGAGATTTAGTTCAGGAAGTGAACATCCGTTATCCTAAATTACACCTTTTGCTCAGAGAAGATACAACCTCGAATCTACTATCGGCACTTAAAAATGGTGAACTTGATGTATTGGTATTGGCTCTTCCTGTTGAAATCGGGGAGATGGAAAGCCGGGTTGTCGGACACGATCCGTTTAAAATGATTCTAAGCCGGAATCAGGCCAGCCATGTAAGAGTACCAATCCGGTATGCTGATTTGCCAGACGAATCGGTCTTTCTTTTAGAAAATGAACATTGTTTGACAGAACATGCTGTGTCCGCCTGTAAACTGACAGCAAAAGAGAAGATCAATCCATTTATGGCGACCAGTCTGCATACGTTAGTCCAGATGGTAGCAAATGGTTTAGGAACGACTTTTATTCCCCAAATGGCGGTAGAGCATGGTTTGCTTGATAACCAGAATCTGGTTGTTGTGGATCCTCCCGGACAGAGTGCCTACCGTTTAATTGGACTTGTCTGGCGTCCAAGTTCTTCCCGGCGGGAAGTTTTCGGTCATCTGGCCGATTTGGTGTCCGAATTACTCTGATTTCAGGAGTACTCAGTTTGTTTCGGTAGCTCTGTTGTAATTTATTGAGGGCTACCGAATATAATATTGCTAAAAGTCGCCGTTCAGATCATCGATTATTTCAATTTCATCGGGTTCTGCATCTTCCTGTATTTCGAGTAAATTTATGGCAATTGTTACGAAGTCGGTATCAGTGATGATACCAACCAGTTTACCGTGATCCAGTACAGGAAGGCAGCCAACATGATGCTTTTGCATATACAATGCACTTTCTTTTAATCCGGCTTTCGGTGATACCGTCATTACGCCCTTATGCATAATTGTCATTAAGGGATTAGACATTGAATCGTCCTGAGAGATCGGTTGTGTGAGACTTGATTCCTGAGCGCTCAATATGTCTCTTTGTGAGACCACTCCGAGCAGCCTGTCTGCTGTATCAATAATCGGTAAATGATGTATGTCCAATTTTCTCATTAACATACTGGCTTTTTTTATTGAGTCTGTGGCAGACAATGTATGAGGATGACGGGTCATCATATCTTCGACTTTTATCATAATAAACTCCTTCATGAAGAAGTAACGAAAGAAATGTAAGCCGCAAAATTTACTACCGTTGCTAAGAGCGTTTTAGCGTTTAGGTACATAGTTAATGTAGTTGCTATTTCGATATAATGGTGCGAAGTCATCAACTTTTTTGATGAAAAGTTTTTGGGCAGGGATTTTGGTTATCATTGATTACGATTTTATTTCTCGTTCGGTGTAACGTTTGAGCAAAAATCCGTATATACTAGCCCGCTGCTTATGATGATATCAAAGAATAGTTAGATCTGTATTATGCAAGTTTCCGATTTCCATTTCGATTTACCTGATGAGCTTATTGCTCGTTATCCAAAAGAAGAACGTACATCAAGTCGCCTGTTACAACTTAATGGTAACACTGGCAATTTGTCTGACGGTACGTTTAAAGATGTTTTAGATATTGTTCAGCCAGGAGATTTACTCGTATTTAATAATACACGGGTGATTCCTGCCAGAATGTTTGGTCGAAAGGCATCTGGGGGAAAAATTGAAATACTCGTTGAGAGAATGCTGGATGAACATTCTATTCTTGCTCATGTTCGCTCATCAAAGGCACCTAAGCCGGGGGCGGGCTTGTTTATTGGTGAGCATGATCAGTATTCTGCGACGATGGTTGCACGTCATGATGCATTATTTGAAATACAGTTTAATGACGATAAAAAAGTTCTGGATATTTTAAATGATATTGGGCATATGCCGCTGCCACCATATATAGACCGGCCGGATGAAGATGCTGATAAAGAGCGTTATCAGACGGTATACAGTGTCAAGCCAGGAGCTGTTGCAGCCCCGACAGCAGGACTACATTTTGATAATGCGCTTATTAAAGATATTGAAAATAAAGGGGTACAACTGGCATACGTGACATTACATGTCGGTGCAGGAACCTTTCAGCCAGTCAGAGTTGAGGATGTCGAAAACCATCATATGCATTCGGAATATGTTGAAGTTCCTCAGGAAGTGATTGATGCAGTAAAAGAAACAAAAGAGAGAGGTGGCAGAGTAATTGCGGTCGGTACCACTTCTGTCCGTTCTCTTGAAAGCGCAGCTCAGAGCGCATTGAAAAAAGGTGTTGAATTAGAAGCATTTTTTGGTGATACCGACATATTTATCTACCCTGGTTATGAGTATCAGATTATTGATTGTCTGATAACAAATTTCCATTTGCCGGAGTCCACCCTAATCATGCTAGTGAGTGCATTTGCGGGTTATGAGCATGTAATGACGGCTTATAATCATGCCGTTGAGCAAAAATATCGTTTCTTCAGCTATGGTGATGCGATGTTTATCGAAAAGAAAGTAAACTAAGCTATCAGTGATCCGTGATGACGTGATTTCGCGGAAAACCAGCGGAATTTTACGGCCAACTGATAACTTAAAAACCGTCAGATTGTTTCTCTGGCAAATTGGAGGCTTTGTGAAGTTAAAGTTTGAATTAAAGAAAAAAAATGGCAATGCACGCCGCGGGCAGATTACGTTTGAACGAGGAACAGTTCAAACGCCCGTGTTCATGCCTGTAGGGACATACGGAACGGTAAAAGGAATGACACCGGAAGAGATTGAAGAAACTGGTGCGGAGATTATCTTAGGTAATACTTTCCATTTGTGGCTGCGTCCCGGTCAGGAAGTGATGAAAATGCATGGCGATTTACATGACTTCATGAACTGGAAAGGCCCGATTCTGACAGATTCCGGTGGTTTTCAGGTCTTCAGTTTAGGCGATATCCGGAAAATCACCGAAGAAGGGGTGCATTTCCGTAACCCTGTCAATGGTGCCAGAATTTTTATGGATGCAGAAAAATCCATGGAAATTCAACACGATTTGGGATCGGATATCGTGATGATTTTTGATGAATGCACGCCTTATCCGGCGACTCATGAAGAAGCCAGACAATCAATGGAAATGTCGTTACGCTGGGCTCAGCGCTCAAAAGATCATTTTGAGAAACTTGAAAATCCGAATTCACTATTTGGTATTGTCCAGGGCGGTGTTTATGAAGATCTACGCGATACTTCGGTAAAAGGTCTGACAAACATTGATTTTGACGGATATGCGGTCGGTGGTCTGGCAGTTGGTGAACCTAAAGAAGATATGCACCGGATTCTGGAACATACCTGTCCTCAGCTACCGGAAGAAAAACCCCGTTATCTGATGGGAGTTGGTAAGCCAGAAGACCTTGTTGAAGGGGTCAGACGTGGTGTGGATATGTTTGATTGCGTTATGCCGACACGCAATGCCCGTAATGGACATTTGTTTGTTACAGGCGGTGTTGTAAAAATTCGTAATGCTAAGCACAAAACGGACACTACACCATTGGATCCTCATTGTGATTGCTATACATGTAGGAACTATTCTAAATCCTATCTTCATCATTTAGATCGCTGTAATGAAATCTTAGGTGCAAGATTAAATACAATCCATAATTTGCGCTATTATCAACGTTTAATGGCCAGTATTCGTCAGGCTATCGAAGAAGATCGTTTCGAGCAGTTTGTCGAAGATTTTTATGCCCGACGTGAGCGTGAAGTGCCACCTTTGCAAAAATAACCGGGTTCAGATGCGGAAAATAGTGATATATTCTTGAATTTTCGTTGTCTTAACCCAATTATGATACAACTTAACAACAATAACTTAGAGGACGTTTCTCGATGAGTTTAATTTCAGTTGCCCATGCTGCGGGCGCAGGTGCCCCACAAGGTGGTGGTTTTGAAATGGTAATTATGTTGGCTGTTTTTGCCGTCATCTTCTATTTCATGATTTACCGCCCTCAAGCGAAACGCGCAAAAGAGCATAAAAATTTGATGTCATCGATGTCAAAAGGTGATGAAGTTTTGACCAATGGTGGTATTGTCGGAAAAATTGCTAAAATTTCTGACGACAATGACTTTATTGCTATTGAACTAAATGCAAACAACGAAGTTGTCATTAAAAAAGATTTCGTAACCGCTGTGCTACCAAAGGGTACGCTTAAATCTCTATAAAAACAGCCAGAGGATCCTCGCTGTGCTAAACCGCTATCCATTGTGGAAGTATCTGATGGTGGTATTTATTATCGCCATCTGTGCATTATATGCGCTTCCAAATATCTATGGTGAAGATCCGGCTGTTCAGATAACAGGGGCGCGAGGCGCCTCTGTTCAGATGTCTACGCTGGATACTGTCACTGATGCTCTGAAAAAAGAGCATATTCCATATAAATCCGCTGCCTTGGAAAACGGGTCTATTCTCGTTCGTTTTAAAGATACGGATACTCAAATTACGGCCCGGGATGTAATTAACAACGCGTTAGATAAAAACTCAGTTGTTGCATTAAACCTTGCGCCTTCAACACCGACCTGGCTTCAGGATATCGGTGCCTCTCCAATGAAACTGGGTCTTGACCTGCGTGGTGGTGTTCACTTTTTGATGGAAGTGGACATGGGCGCGGCTATGGATAAGTTAGTTGGTCAGGAGCAAGAATCTTTCCGCTCTGAATTAAGAGAAAAAAGGCTTCGTTACCGTTCTATTAAGACCATTGATGATCATAAAATTGAAATTGTTTTAAGAAATGAAGACCAGGCAAATGAAGCTCTGGGTTTGTTGACGTCAAAACATCGTGATATGACGTTTAAAACAGAAGAGAGTAATGGCCGTTATAGTCTGATTGCGAGTTTTACTGAGAACCGGTTGCAGGAAATTCGTAATTACGCGGTTGAGCAAAACATTACCATTTTACGTAATCGTGTGAATGAGCTTGGTGTGGCTGAGCCACTGGTTCAGCGTCAGGGTGCGAGTCGTATTGTGGTTGAATTACCAGGGGTTCAGGATACAGCCCGAGCAAAAGAAATTCTTGGTGCAACCGCGACGTTGGAATTCCGCGAAGTAGATACCAGTGTCGACATTTCAGCCGCGGCGGCGGGACGTATTCCTCCCGGTACAGAAGTCAAGAAAGACAGACAAGGTCGTCCGGTTGTTTTGAAGAAGCGTGTGATTCTTGGTGGTTCCAGTATCACTGATGCCAGCTCAAGCGCGGACGAATATGGCCGTCCTCAGGTTAATATTTCTCTGGACAGTGAAGGTGGCAGTAAAATGTCGGCCTTTTCTCAAAAAAATATCGGTAAGCTGATGGCGACGGTGTTTGCTGAGTATAAAGACAGTGGACGCAAAACACCGGATGGCAAAGTTATTTTGTCTAAGCATGAAGAAGTCATTAATCAGGCAACTATTCAGTCAGCTCTGGGACGTAATTTCCGCATTACCGGTATTGATTCTCCGGCAGAAGCGCATAATTTGGCGTTGTTGTTACGTGCAGGTGCATTGATTGCTCCCATTTCCATTGTTGAAGAAAGAACAATTGGTCCATCTATGGGGCAGCAGAATATTGATATGGGTGTTCAGGCTTGTATATGGGGCTTAGTGGCGGTTATGTTGTTCACGTTGCTTTATTACCGTAAGTTTGGGCTTATTGCTGATATTGCCCTGATTGCGAACCTAATCATGATTGTCGGTGTGATGTCGTTAATTCCGGGGGCGACCATGACCTTGCCGGGCATTGCCGGTATTGTCTTGACTGTGGGTATGGCTGTGGATGCAAACGTGTTGATATTTGAACGTATCCGGGAAGAAATTCGGGATGGGCGAAATCCACAACAGGCGATTCATCAGGGATATGCAAATGCATTTAGCACCATTGCTGATGCAAACATCACAACCTTGATTACCGCTATTATTTTATTTGCCGTGGGTACTGGGGCGATTAAAGGTTTCGCTGTGACACTTTCTATCGGTATTTTGACTTCTATGTTTACTGCTATTGTCGGAACACGTTGTATCGTGAACCTGCTGTATGGTGGCAAACGTATTAAAAAATTATCGATTTAGGGAGGCGAAATCGTTATGTTTCAGTTATTAAGAACCAAGCATGTTATTAGCTTTATGCGTTGGTCTAAGTTTGCCTTCGCATTTTCTTCTTTGATGATTATTGCATCGGTTGCGACGCTGGCAGTGAAAGGTCTCAACTTTGGTTTGGATTTCACCGGCGGTACTTTGATTGAAGTAGGGTTTGAACAACCGGCTAATCTGAGTGAAGTCCGGGCGGCGTTAGTTAAAGAAGGCTTTGATGACGCAACAGTACAGAACTTTGGTTCAACTAGAGAAGTGATGGTTCGTCTTCGTCCTCGGGAACATGTCGCGGGCGAAGTGATTGGAAATCAAATCATTCATGCTATTAAATTCGGCACCGGACAAAACGTTGAAATGAGACGTATTGAATTTGTCGGACCCAGTGTGGGTGATGAGCTGGCTGAAGCTGGTGGGATGGCGATTATTGTTTCGTTAATCTGTATCCTGCTTTATGTTTCCATGCGTTTCCAGTGGCGGTTGTCTGCCGGGGCTGTTCTTGCACTTGCCCACGATGTGACCATTACGCTTGGTGTTTTTTCATTTTTACAAATTGAAGTTGACCTGACCATCGTTGCGGCACTGCTGACAGTAGTTGGTTATTCACTTAACGATACCATTGTTGTGTTTGACCGTATCCGGGAGAACTTTCGTAAAATGCGTAAAGGCAGCCCGGCCGAGATTATGGACAGTTCAATTACACAGACTCTCAGCCGTACTCTGATAACATCAGGTACGACACTGTTTGTAGTTATTTCTTTGTTCGTAAAAGGCGCACCATCGATACATGGTTTTGCTCTTGCTCTGTTATTGGGTATTACTGTTGGTACGTACTCTTCAATCTACGTTGCATCTGCATTAGCGCTGAAATTAGGAATTACGCGTGAGCATCTGATGCCACCAAAAGTAGAAAAAGAAGGGGCTGAATTTGACAGTCTTCCGTAGACTATGACTGTTTAAATCGCCAGGAATAAAAAGACCGTTAATTGAAAAATTAACGGTCTTTTTTGATTGGTTGGATGTAGAAAATCAGTATCTAATTATCTCTGATTTATTACTTAATTATTGCCTCATTGCCGTTTTCACGAATATGTTTCAGCATAGATTTAACAACACGGGCACTTGAGGTTACGATGTTGCCCGACTTCATGTAATCTGTTCCGCCTGAAAAATCGGTTACAATCGCACCAGCTTCGCGGGCAATCAGTTCACCGGCTGCGATATCCCATGGCTTTAAACCAAGTTCGAAGTACCCGTCAACACGACCAGCAGCTACGTAACAAAGATCAAGTGCGGCAGAACCGGTGCGACGAAAATCTGCACATTCAGAGAATAAACCAGTGAGTATTTTCAGATAGGATTCAGAGTGTTGTTTTTGTCTGAACGGGAACCCCGTAGCCAGTACGGTGCCGGTTAATTCTTTCGATGGGTTAACACGGATTCTTGAGTTATTTAACTGAGCACCTGAACCTCTTTGAGCTGTGAACAGTTCATTCAGCATAGGGTCATAAACACAGGCGACTTCTGTTCTTCCTTTTATGCGAACAGCAATAGAAACGGCAAAGTTAGGTAAACCTTTTACAAAGTTTGTTGTGCCATCCAGTGGGTCGATGATCCATTGTACTTCAGCGTCTTTACCTTCAAGAAGACCGCTTTCTTCTGCGATAATAGAATGTTCCGGATAAGAAGTTTTGATTACTTCGATAATCATCGATTCGGCTTCCTGATCGACATTAGTAACGAAGTCGTTAGTGCCTTTTTGAGACGATTGAATCTTATCTGCATTTTCTAGTGATTTAGCAATATGATTGCCCGCTTTTCGCGCAGCGCGAATAGCAATGTTTAGCATTGGATGCATACGAATTTCCCAACGGATGTTAAAGAACGAATAAAAGCGGCGTGAGTATAGCAAACTCTGGCTAAAAAGGAAGTGGTTAAATAATGTTCTGTTAGTCGATGGTATAGAAGGCTGACGATTATTTTATTGGTTGAGTGTGATAGTATTCCACCTCTTGAGATTCGGAAGCGGTAACGACATGCTTGAAAATGTAAAAGTGGTGCTGGTTGGTACTTCACATTCAGGAAATATTGGTTCGGCTGCCAGAGCAATGAAAGTGATGGGACTGAGCCGCATGGTTCTGGTCGATCCCCAGTGTTCAGTGGATGGTCAGGCGATTGCTTTGGCTGCCGGAGCCAGCGATATTGCTTTGAATGCTACCGTTGTTTCTACGCTTCAGGAAGCGATTGAGGATTGTGCGCTGGTTGTAGGCTCCAGTGCCCGTTCCCGTTCTTTAGAATGGCCGATGATGACTTCCCGGGAATGTGGCGAAAAAGTAGCAACCGAAGCTTGTCAACATATGGCTGCAATGGTTTTTGGACGTGAAAGAACCGGATTAACCAATGATGAATTGCAGCTTTGCCATTACCATGTGGCGATCCCCGCCAATCCTGAATACAGCTCTTTAAATCTGGCTATGGCGGTACAGACACTGTCTTATGAAGTTCGTATGGCCCATTTACAATTAGTGCAATCTCACTACCGGCAAACACAACCGGATGACTATCCAAGGCATAAAGAACTGGAAATGTTCTATGAACACCTTGAAAACGTCCTATTGCAGACAGAGTTTATAGAGAAGGATAAGCCGAATCAGGTCATCAATAAGATGCGTCGATTATATAACCGGGCCAGACCTGAAGTGCAGGAACTCAATATACTGAGAGGTATACTTACCTCTATTGAGAAACGTTTGAGCCAAATTGGTAAATAACAATAACTTCTGGAATCTGTAATACCTGACTAATTTAGTCAAATAAATACTTGACCAAATTAGTCAGGTATGTGAAACTATTACCCATAGTTCAATTGTGGAAAAGGTTATTTTATGAGGCTCACTTCTAAAGGAAGATATGCCGTAACGGCGATGTTAGATGTTGCTCTGCATTCAGAAAATAGTCCTGTGCCTTTGGCAGATATCTCAGAAAGACAAGGTATTTCTTTATCTTATTTGGAGCAGTTATTTTCCAAATTAAGAAAAGCCGGCCTTGTTGCCAGTATCCGGGGACCGGGTGGAGGCTATCGCCTGGGCGCGGACGCGTTTGCTATTTCAGTCGGTCATATCATTTCAGCGGTTGACGAATCAGTAGATGCAACTAAGTGTAACGGTAAAGGGGACTGTCAGTGTGGTAGTCGTTGCCTGACGCACGCCCTGTGGCGAGATTTGAGTTCACGTATCAGTGATTTTTTAAATAATATTACGCTAGGCGAGTTAATGAACGATCATGAAGTATTAAAAGTTTCCGATCGTCAGAAAATAGAACTCATTGTTGACAATAAGCACAGTCAGAATAGTTCTCAGTCAGCCTCTTTAGGCATGGCGAATACCGATTTGAGTGCTCGCTCATAATAGCGAAGTTTTACATTGGAGTAAGAAATGAAACTGCCTATTTATTTAGACTATTCAGCGACATGTCCGGTTGATTCCCGTGTTGCAGAAAAGATGGTTCAGTACATGACAATGGATGGGGTGTTTGGTAATCCGGCATCGCGATCGCATCGTTATGGTTGGCAGGCAGAAGAGGCGGTTGATACCGCTCGAGAGCATATTGCAAATCTACTGAATGCTGACCCCCGTGAGATTGTGTTTACTTCCGGAGCGACGGAATCCGACAATCTGGCGATCAAAGGGGCTGCTCATTTTTATGGTAAAAAAGGCAAGCATGTCATCACTTCAAAAACAGAGCACAAAGCTGTGTTAGATACCTGCCGGCAGTTGGAACGGGAAGGGTTTGAAGTAACGTATTTAGATCCGGAACCGAATGGTCTGATTGATCTGGATAAGTTAGAAGCGGCAATGCGTGAAGACACTGTGTTGGTTTCGATCATGCACGTGAATAATGAAATTGGTGTGATACAGGATATCGCCGCAATTGGAGAAATGTGTCGCCAGAAAAAAATTATTTTTCATGTCGATGCCGCGCAGTCCGCCGGTAAATTGCCGATTGATGTACAGGCAATAAAAGTGGATTTGATTTCTTTGTCTGGGCATAAAATTTACGGTCCCAAAGGTATTGGTGCCCTGTATGTAAGGCGTAAACCCCGGGTACGTCTGGAAGCCCAGATGCATGGCGGTGGTCATGAACGCGGTTTCCGTTCTGGTACTCTGCCGACTCACCAGATTGTGGGGATGGGAGAGGCGTTCCGTATTGCAAAAGAAGAAATGCAGAAAGACTACGATCATGCCAAATCATTACGTGATCGCCTTCTGAAAAATTTGCAAGGGCTTGAAGAGGTGACGGTGAATGGCGATCTGGAACAGCGTATGCCTCATAATCTGAATCTCAGCTTTGCGTTTGTTGAAGGTGAATCGCTTCTGATGTCTTTAAAAGATTTGGCGGTTTCCTCAGGCAGTGCATGTACATCGGCAAGTCTGGAGCCGTCTTATGTTCTCAGAGCGCTGGGATTAGATGATGAACTGGCGCACAGTTCGATCCGTTTTTCATTTGGCCGTTATACGACCGAAGAAGAGATTGACTACGTGGCTGAGCAAATCCGCGTGGCTGTTAATAAACTCCGTGACATGTCTCCTCTATGGGATATGCATAAAGAAGGGATTGATTTAAGCTCTGTAGAATGGGCGAGTCACTAATCACTTCAGGGAAGTCGAGGGTTCGAGGTAAAAATTATGGCATATAGCGAAAAAGTAATCGATCACTATGAAAATCCGCGTAATGTTGGTTCTTTTGATAAAGAAGATCCGGCTGTTGGTAGCGGTATGGTTGGCGCACCGGCCTGTGGCGATGTAATGAAACTGCAAATCAAAGTGTCGGAAGAAGGCATTATTGAAGATGCAAAATTTAAAACTTATGGTTGTGGTAGTGCCATTGCATCCAGTTCACTGGTAACGGAATGGGTTAAAGGTAAATCTATCGATGAAGCGGCTGCAATTAAAAACGCAGAAATTGCCGAAGAGCTGGAATTACCACCGGTAAAAATCCACTGCTCGATTTTGGCGGAAGATGCAATTAAAGCTGCTGTTGCTGATTATAAGAAAAAGCATCAGGAATGATGTAAACTAGCGGGACGCGTTAAGGCGTCCCCTTAATGAATTTTATTTTTACAGTGCGTAAGGTTTTTGTATGTCCATTTCTTTGAGTGAAACTGCAGCAGATCGTGTTAAATCCTTTTTGACAAACCGGGGTAAAGGTCTTGGTTTACGCCTTGGGGTAAGGACAACGGGATGCTCTGGTATGGCATACGTTCTTGAATTTGTTGATGAGCTCAACGAAGAAGACGAAGTATTTGAATCCAACGGTGTCAAAGTCATTGTTGACCCGAAAAGTATGGTCTACCTCGATGGAACCCAGCTTGATTATGTGAAACAGGGACTAAACGAAGGTTTTGAATTCATCAACCCGAATGTGAAAGGCGAATGCGGTTGTGGTGAAAGTTTCAATGTTTAAGTTACCGGTAGTTTTATTGTACAGATAGTCGGAACAGTTCAACTGCCAGTGATAATAAAGGCTAGTGACGACATGAATTATTTTGAATTATTTGGGCTACCAACGCAGTTTATTGTGGATGGTAGCCTTCTTGCTTCTCAATTTAGAGAATTACAAAAGCGGTTTCACCCTGATAATTTTGCATCGGGCACGGAACGTGAACGCTTACTGGCTGTCCAGAAAGCGTCAGAAATAAATGATGCCTTTCAGGTGTTAAAAAATCCCATTCGTCGGGCAGAATATTTGTTGTCACTGAGTGGCGTTGATATTCGGGATGAACAGCAAACCATGCAGGATTTGGATTTTCTGATGCAGCAAATGGAACTGCGTGAAGAGCTGGAAGGCATTGAATCCTCCGATGATGTTGAAACGGCTTTGTTCGATTTTGATTCAAAAGTTACAAAACAATACAAAACCTTGATCAATCAGGTCGAAACACAGTTGAATAGCGAATCATGGGAATCTGCTGCGATTTCCGTTCGTAAATTAAAATTTATCGCCAAATTAAAAAGTGAAGTAGCCCGGGTAGAAGAATCGCTTTTGGGCTAATTCGGATGTAAAGGAAAGTTGTAATGGCATTACTGCAAATAGCCGAACCAGGTCTTAGTGCGGCACCGCATGAGCATAAATTAGCTGCCGGAATTGATTTGGGAACCACTAACTCTCTGGTTGCAACCGTCAGAAGCGGTCAGGCTGAGACGTTGGTAAAAAATCAACGTAGTATCGTTCCATCTGTTGTTCATTATAGTGGGGAAGAGATATTTGTTGGTGATGCAGCGCGTCATCTGGCTCAGACCGACCCCGAAAATACCATTATTTCCGTTAAACGATTAATCGGACGTTCCTTGCAGGATATACAGCAACGATATCCAAACTTACCCTATCTGTTTAAAGCCAGCGAAAATGGTTTGCCTGTGATTCAGACGTCATCGGGTGATAAAAATCCGGTACAGGTTTCAGCGGATATCTTAAAAAATCTGGGCAAGCGGGCTGAAGAGGCCTTGGGGGGAGAGCTTGCCGGGGTTGTGATTACTGTTCCGGCTTACTTCGATGATGCCCAGAGAGCAAGTACGAAAGATGCGGCGAGATTAGCCGGTCTCCATGTTTTGCGTCTGTTAAATGAACCGACCGCGGCTGCCATCGCTTACGGGCTGGATTCCGGACAGGAAGGTATTATCGCTGTTTATGATCTGGGTGGCGGAACGTTTGATATTTCCATTTTACGGTTATCCAAAGGCGTTTTTGAAGTGCTGGCCACCGGGGGCGATTCGGCGCTTGGCGGCGACGATTTTGACCATTTGCTTGCTGATTACATTAAAGAGCAGGCTGGCGTCGAAGGGGCGTTATCATCCGAACAATATCGGGAATTACTGGATACGGCAACGGCTGCAAAAATTGCATTATCCAACTCGGATCAGACCGGGGTGGCGATTTGGGACTGGCAGGGCAATGTGTCCAGAGCTCAGCTTGATGAGTTAATTCAGCCTCTGATAAAGAAAACGCTGATGTCATGTCGCCGGGCATTGAGAGATGCGGAAGTCGATGTTGATGATGTCCTTGAAGTCGTCATGGTCGGTGGTTCAACACGAACTTTATCCGTGCGGGAACAGGTTGGTGAGTTTTTTGGTAAAACGCCTTTAACAAGTATTAACCCGGATGAAGTGGTGGCGATTGGTGCTGCGGTTCAGGCTGATATTCTTGCCGGTAATAAGCCGGATGCCGAAATGCTGTTACTTGATGTGATTCCATTGTCTCTTGGTATTGAAACCATGGGCGGGCTGGTGGAAAAAATCATTCCCCGTAATACCACGATTCCGGTTGCCAGAGCTCAGGAATTTACCACCTTTAAAGATGGACAGACAGCCATGACGGTTCACACCGTTCAGGGGGAGCGGGATATGGTGAAAGACTGTCGTTCGTTAGCCAGATTTGCCTTGAAAGGTATTCCCCCAATGGCGGCTGGCGCGGCACATATCCGGGTGACTTACCAGGTTGACGCAGATGGACTATTATCAGTTACAGCCATGGAAAAAAGCACCGGCGTTCATGCTGAAATACAGGTTAAACCCTCTTACGGTTTAAGTGATGATGAAGTGACGACCATGCTGAAAGAGTCAATGTCTTATGCGGAAGAGGATATGAAAGCCCGTATGCTGATTGAGCAGAGAGTTGAAGCGGACCGTGTCATTGAAGGTCTGATATCCGCCATGCAGGCTGATGGGGATGAATTATTAAATGAGCAGGAAAAACAGGATTTGCTTGCTGCCATCGAGTCTTTGATTGAGTTACGTAATGGCGACGATGCCGATGCGATAGAGCTGGGAATTAAAAATGCAGATAAGACCAGTCAGGAGTTTGCTTCACGACGGATGGATAAATCTATCCGTGCAGCGTTGTCAGGTCATTCTGTTAATGACTTATAAATCGATGATAAGAGAAATAACGAGTAGAGAAAGCCAGTATGCCTAAGATTATTTTTTTACCACATGAAGAGTTGTGTCCGGATGGGGCTGTTATCGATGCTCAAAGCGGTGACAGTATATTGGATGTGGCACTGGAGAATGGCATTGAAATTGAACATGCTTGTGAAAAATCCTGTGCATGTACGACATGCCATGTCATTGTCAGAGAAGGCTTTGATTCACTGGACGAAAGTGATGAATTGGAAGATGACATGCTGGATAAAGCATGGGGGCTGGAGCCTGAGTCGCGTCTTGGATGTCAGGCTACTGTGGCAGATGAAGACTTAGTGGTTGAAATCCCTAAGTATACGCTGAATCACGCGGCGGAAGATCATTAGACATAAAGCAATGTGAGGCAATAAAATGAAATGGACAGATTCCAGAGATATTGCGATTGAACTTTGTGAGCAATATCCGGAGATTGACCCTAAAAATGTACGCTTTACCGATTTACATCAGTGGATCGTTGATCTGGAAGAATTTGATGATGAGCCTGATAAATCAAATGAAAAGATTCTGGAAGCCATCATTCTTTGCTGGATGGATGAAATGGATTAACTCATTCAATTCTTTCAGTTTTTTATTTAGTTAACATTTTTTTAAGAAAGCGGGCTCTTATTGTCCGCTTTTTTATTTATTTGACATTTTCACTCTACATAATGCTAACATCAATAACGTTAACTATATGAAATGGCGAAGATGAAGCCATAGACAAGGAGAAACCATGTCTGTATACATGTCAGTATTTATTAGTCAGGAATCGGCTCCTGAGCAATGGGGCGACAAAGCCCTTCTTTCTTTTTCTGAATCTGGAGTGACTATTCATGTCTCCGGTGGCGACATTTTAATATCAGCACAAAAAGCCGCCAGAAAACTGGATGGTCAGGGGATTCGAAACGCTCAACTGACCGGGGATGGATGGGATCTTGAATCTATATGGGCATTCTTTCAGGGATACCGGGATCCTAAGAAACTAAATCAACTTACCTGGCCGGAACTTGATGAGGCTGAGCAGGCGGAATTGGAAGCCCGAATGAAAGTGTCTGGTTGGGCAAGAGACATCGTGAATAAAAGCGCAGAGGAAGTGGCGCCGCGACAACTGGCGACGATGGCGGCGGAATTTATTAAATCTCTGGCTCCGGGCAATGTCACTTACCGGATTGTGAAAGATAAAGATTTATTGACGGAAGGCTGGGAAGGTATTTTTGCGGTCGGACGGGGCTCAAACCGGACGTCAGCAATGCTGCAGCTTGATTTTAATCCGACTGGTGATGAGAACGCACCGGTTTATGCGTGTCTGGTCGGTAAAGGCATTACTTTTGATTCGGGCGGTTATAGCTTGAAGCCTGCTAATTTTATGGCGGCGATGAAAGCGGATATGGGCGGCTCTGCAATGGTCACCGGAGGTCTGGCTCTGGCGATTCTCCGGGGGCTGAATAAGAGAGTGAAGCTGATTCTGTGTTGTGCCGAGAATATGGTGAATGGCCGGGCATTGAAAGTGGGTGATATCATTTCCTACAAAAATGGCAAAACCGTCGAAGTCAACAATACGGATGCGGAAGGGCGCTTGGTTCTTGCTGATGGTCTTATCTATGCCTGTGAACAAAAACCGGAATTAATCATTGATTGCGCTACACTTACTGGAGCAGCAAAAAATGCTCTGGGCAATGATTATCACGCGTTATTGTCTTACGATGACTCGCTTTCCCATAAGGCATTAAGTGTTGCCAAAGAAGAAAAAGAAGGCTTGTGGCCATTGCCTTTGGCTTCTTTCCACCGTGATATGTTGCCATCGGCGTTTGCTGATTTGTCAAATATTGCTTCCGGGGATTATGCGCCGGGTGCCAGTACTGCCGCCGGGTTTTTATCGCATTTTGTTGAAAATTATCATCAGGGGTGGTTACATTTTGACTGTTCCGCAACTTATCGTAAGTCACCTAGCGATAAATGGGCTGCAGGTGCGACCGGAAGCGGTATTCGCACCTTAGCCGGAATATTAGGTGAGTCAGCTTAATCAGAAAATAAAAAAGGAATGAGTATGGCGCTAGAAAAAACGTTTTCCATTATAAAACCAGACGCCGTTGAACGAAACTTGATCGGTGAAATATACCACCGCATTGAAAAAGCGGGATTTCAAATCGTTGCCGCAAAGATGGTGCATTTAACCTCAGAGCAGGCTGGAGGGTTTTATGCTGAGCATGAAGATAAACCTTTTTATTCTGATCTGGTGGCATTCATGACTTCCGGGCCGATTATGGTACAGGTACTGGAAGGCGAAAATGCGATTGTCCGCTACCGTGAGTTAATGGGAAAAACCGATCCGGCTGAGGCGAGCTGTGGCTCCATTCGGGCGGATTATGCCAAGAGCAAACGGTTCAATTCCGTTCACGGGAGTGACAGTCCTGAATCGGCGGCAAGAGAGATCGCTTTCTTTTTCCCTGAATCAGAAATCTGTCCCCGCTAATTAACAATTTGTTTCAAATATAAAACCCGGATTCTGTCAGGCAGATACCGGGTTTTTTTGTTGATTGGTCTGGTTAAAAAGTCATCAATTTTATTTTTGTTTTACCGCTTGGCTGTTAACATATGGGCGCACTGAAATACTTGTTGATATTGGGCAAAGGCTGTACAATGCGCGCCCTAAATTTAATGTTTGGTTACTGAGAGGCACCATGACCACGGACAAAATTAATCTACTCGATTTTAATCGTCAGGATATGCGAAAGTTTTTTGCTGATGAATTGGGAGAGAAAGCATTTCGTGCCGATCAAGTGATGAAGTGGATTTATCACTTTGGTTGTGATGACTTTGACCAAATGACCAATATTAATAAAGTATTACGAGAAAAACTGCGCCAACGTTGTGAAATTAAAGCCCCACTGGTTTCGGCTGCACAACATTCGTCGGATGGAACCATCAAATGGGCAATGAGAGTCGGTGATCAGGATGTGGAAACGGTTTACATCCCTGAAGAGGATCGGGCCACATTGTGTGTTTCTTCTCAGGTGGGTTGTGCTTTGGAATGCAAATTTTGTTCGACGGCTCAGCAAGGTTTTAACCGCAATTTACGGGTGTCAGAAATCATCGGGCAGGTCTGGCGCGCAGCCCGGGAAATCGGACTGGAA
This sequence comes from Vibrio salinus, assembly GCF_021272385.1. GTDB lineage: Bacteria > Pseudomonadota > Gammaproteobacteria > Enterobacterales > Vibrionaceae > Vibrio > Vibrio salinus. Next base: position 867,098 of record NZ_JAJSDZ010000005.1, on the reverse strand, counting down.
AAAGAGACGGGTCGCCGGCCCATTTCGAATGTAGTCATGATGGGAATGGGTGAGCCGTTGCTGAATATGAAAAACCTGATTCCCGCTTTGGAAATTATGTTGGACGATTTGGGTTTTGGGTTATCAAAACGCCGGGTCACAGTGTCCACTTCCGGGGTTGTGTCGGGACTTGACCAAATGACCGGCCGCATAGATGTGGCTCTGGCAATTTCTTTGCATGCGCCGAATGATAAATTGCGCAGTGAAATTATGCCAATTAATGATCGTTGGGACATTCAGGATTTTCTATCATCGGTACGCACTTATATTGCGTCTTCGAATGCTAACCGGGGAAAAGTGACCGTTGAATATGTTTTATTGGATCATGTGAATGATGGAACAGAACACGCTCACGAATTGGCGAAGTTACTGAAAGGGACGCCTTGCAAAATTAATCTTATTCCTTTCAATCCCTATCCCGGTTCGCCGTACCGGAAACCAAGTAATTCAAGAATTGATCGGTTTATGAAAACATTGATGGCTTATGAGCACACCGTAACCTGCCGGAAAACCCGCGGAGATGACATTGATGCCGCCTGTGGTCAGTTAGTCGGTGATGTGATAGATAAGACGAAACGAACAAAAATAAATCGGAATATCGGGGAACCAATTCCCGTAAAAGCAGTCAACTAGTAATAGGCCAGACAAAATGTCTGGCTTTTTTGTGCAACGTTCGTGATTTTTGTCAAATAAAAGCAAAACCTAAAGTATAAACGCGTTACTATCAAAGCATCTTATTGTGTAACATTTATAATACTTTAGAATATCCTTGCAGATAACAAACTATTTGAGTCCGTAGTATTTTTAACGTTAATATAAAAATATCAATTTAATTGTATGCACTTTTTATAACAATAATGATCAAAAAATTTTAAAAAGAGCATCATCATAAAAATAGAGAACGAATTCCCGGATGGATAAAGAGACTGATGCAATCAGCCCTGAAATACAGATTACACCAGGGCAATTACTTAAAGAAAAACGTGAATCTTTAGGTTTATCTATCGCACAGGTAGCGGAGCGTTTGCGTTTAAGGTCAACTATCGTTGAATCTCTTGAAGCTGATAATTTTGACATTGATAAAGTTGCTACATTTACAAGAGGATATGTTCGTTCATATGCCAAATTGGTTGGTGTGGACGAGCAGTTGATTTTATCTTCATTTGATCAGTTTTCTGGTTTTGAGAAAACCGATACGCTCGATATGAAGAGTTTTTCCAGAAAAACGTCCAAAAGACAACATAATAATCGAATCAATTTGCTGACTTTTTGTATTATTGTGGTGGTTATCGGTATTTCTTCCGTATGGTGGTATCAGAATCAACAATTGGATTCATTAAGGCCGACTGGTGTATCTGAGTCAGACAATGGCAGTGTTTCACCGGCAGCAGACAAAAATGATACACCGTCTGAATTTCAGTCAATAAAATCCGGTAACGAAAATTCTGCTGCACCTGCAGATAATGTTGTTCAGAAAAAGGTTGAAGATGAAATCGCTCCTGAAAATATATCATCTGCAGATAAGTCTGCAGAACATTCTGAAATAAGTGACTCAGGCGTTGCTTTTGAAAAAAATGAAGCAATTTCGGAAAAATCAAAAGTTTCAACTGTATCTGAAACGAAATCTGAAGTGGCAGCCGCACCAGAAAAAAGCGTCACAACGCTTGCCAATAATAGTCAGTCATTAAAGGCTCAGTTATCAATGAAATTTGAGAAAGATTGTTGGGTCCGGGTTCAGGATGCTAACGGCAATACTTTGGCTGTCGGACTGAAAAAGGCTGGTCATCATTTTAATCTTAAAGGTGAAACACCATTTAGTATTGTTTTAGGTGCTCCGGAAGGGGTTTCTATTACATTTGCAGGTGAACCTGTCGACCTTTCTCGGTATACTTCAGGTAAAGTAGCTCGATTCACCTTACCATAGAAACGAATATGCAACAGGAATCTCCAATTAAACGTCGCCGTTCGACTCGTATTTACGTAGGCGATGTTCCTATCGGTGATGGTGCTCCCATCACTGTTCAGTCAATGACAAATACTCGTACTACCGATGTAGAGGCGACCGTTCAACAAATCAAATCACTTGAGAAAGTCGGGGCCGATCTGGTTCGCGTGTCGGTTCCTACCATGGATGCTGCTGAAGCCTTTAAGCTGATTAAGCAGCAGGTTTCGATCCCTTTAATTGCCGATATCCATTTTGATTATCGTATCGCGCTAAAAGTGGCAGAATACGGTGTGGATTGCTTACGTATTAACCCTGGAAATATTGGCCGGGAAGATCGCATTCAGGCGGTTGTCGATTGTGCTCGTGATAAAAATATTCCTATCCGTATCGGTGTTAACGGTGGATCGTTAGAGAAAGATATTCAGCAAAAATATGGGGAGCCTACACCTCAGGCATTAGTCGAATCGGCCATGCGTCATGTTGATATTCTGGATAAAATGAATTTTGATCAGTTTAAAGTGAGTGTAAAAGCATCCGATGTTTTCCTCGCTGTGGATTCTTATCGTCTTCTGGCGAAGCAAATTGATCAGCCTTTACACCTTGGTATTACCGAAGCGGGTGGCGCGAGGGCAGGGGCTGTGAAGTCCGCAATTGGATTAGGACTTCTACTCTCGGAAGGGATTGGTGATACCTTGCGGGTTTCCCTTGCTGCGGATCCGGTTGAAGAGATCAAAGTGGGCTTTGATATCCTCAAATCCCTGAGAATACGCTCCCGGGGCATTAATTTTATCGCCTGTCCAACCTGCTCTCGTCAGGAATTTGACGTAATTGGAACGGTCAATGAATTAGAACAACGGTTAGAAGATGTGTTAACGCCTATGGACGTTTCGATCATTGGTTGTGTTGTCAATGGACCTGGAGAAGCAGAAGCCTCTCAGTTGGGGTTAGCTGGCGGTAATAAGAAAAGTGCCTTCTATGAAGATGGTAAACGTCAGAAAGAACGTTTCGATAATCATGATCTGGTGAATCAGTTAGAAGCAAAAATACGGGCCAAAGCATCCATTTTGGATGAAAGTAATCGTATTGATGTAACACCAGTGGACAAATAATCTAAAGAATTACGGTAAATCTTGTGGCAAAAACAATTCAAGCAATTCGGGGCATGAATGATTGTCTCCCAACTCAGTCTCCACTTTGGCAAAAGGTTGAGAATACGGTAAAAAACGTGATTAGTGCGTACGGATACAGTGAAGTACGTATGCCAATCGTTGAGATGACACATTTATTCAGCCGTGCAATTGGCGAAGTGACAGATGTTGTTGAAAAAGAAATGTATACGTTTGCGGATCGCAATGGTGATAGCCTGACTCTTCGGCCTGAAGGCACGGCAGGGTGTGTACGTTCCGGAATTCAGAATGGCCTTATTTATAATCAGGAACAGCGCTTGTGGTACATGGGACCGATGTTCCGGCATGAGCGTCCCCAGAAAGGACGCTACCGGCAGTTTCATCAGTGTGGTGTGGAAGTCTTTGGTTTAAATGGTCCGGATATCGATGCTGAATTAATTATGATGACGGCAAGGATGTGGCGCGAGCTGGGTATCTCTGATTATGTTCGGCTTGAGCTGAACTCTATTGGTTCTTTAGAGGCCCGCGCGAATTACAGAACGGCGCTTATTGAGTTTTTTGAACAGCATCAGGAAGTACTGGATGATGATGCAAAACGTCGTATGTATACCAATCCGCTTCGGGTTTTGGATACAAAAAATCCGGACATACAGGCTATTCTGGGTGATGCTCCTAAGCTTTCTGAATATTTAGATGAAGATTCCAGACAACATTTCGCAGGATTGTGCGAACTTTTGGAATCAGCGGGTATTGAATACACAGTAAATGAACGTCTGGTTCGTGGACTGGATTACTATAATCGTACTGTCTTTGAATGGATAACTGATAGTTTAGGCGCTCAGGGGACCGTTTGTGGCGGCGGACGTTACGATGGTCTGGTTGAGCAATTGGGCGGTAAACCGGCCCCGGCCGTTGGTTTTGCTATGGGACTTGAACGTTTGGTCCTTATGGTGGAGACTCTCGGGTTAACAAAAGTGCGTCAGAGCGTTGATGCCTATGTCGTTACTGCCGGCGAAGGTACTATGATGGCAGGAATGAAGCTGGCTGAATTTTTGCGGGAGGCGGTTCCCGGCCTGCGTGTCATGAATCACTGTGGTGGCGGTAATTTTAAGAAACAGTTTAAACGCGCTGATAAAGTAGGGGCTGCTGTTGCCTTAGTTCTTGGTGAGAATGAGGTTGCAGAGGGAACAGTAGTATATAAAGATCTTGCTGGTGGTGAACAAGAGACGATCGCACAGGCAGACATCGTGGATAAAATTAAGGGATTAGTGTAATCACTAATTTTTGATTAAGCGTAAAGAGGACATAAAGTGGAACTCTACGATACCGAAGAACAACAAGTTGAAGCGATCAAAGATTGGTGGAAACAGAATGGTAAGTCCGTCATTATCGGGGCTGTAGTTGGACTTGCAGCGATTGGCGGATGGAAATATTACCAAAACTATGTAAAAGAATCTCAGGAAGCCGCTTCTCACGCCTATGAAAAAACGATATCTGTTCTTAGTTCCAAAGGGGCAAAAGCAGAAACGGATGTTCAGGCATTTATCGATGGACATGCTGATAGCCAGTATTCTGTTCTGGCTGCTTTACAGCTTGCAAAAATACAGATAGATGCAAATCATCTGGATGAAGGCCTTGCTCAGTTGGAATGGGCAAAAAGTCATACTGACGATAATGCCCTTTCAACACTTATCAATTTCCGCATTGCCCGGGTATTATCTGAACAGGGTGATTATGCGAAAGCGACCAGTTCTCTGGATTTGATTAAAGATGAAAGCTGGAAAGGCCGGGTACTTGAACTCAAAGGTGATATTGCTTTACGCCAGGGTGATAAAGATGCTGCCTATGTTGCTTATACGGAAGCCCAGCAGGCGAAAGACGCAAGTCAGACACTGCAGTTTAAGTTGGATGATTTGACAAAATAAGGGCATAACATGCGCAAATTATTTCAATTTAAGAATCAATACTGGCTGGCTATTGCACTTATTTCCGGTTTTATGATGGGCTGTTCCAGCGAAGAAGATTCGATTGTGATGGCTCCCGTTCCTGAGGTGAACAGTCAGTTTACTCCTGCCGTTGACTGGAGCGAATCGGTCGGAAGTGGTGTCGGACATTTCTTTTCCAAGCTTAAACCGGCTTATGCTTATGACAAGATTTTTGTAGCAAGCCGAAATGGGTTAGTTAAAGCGTTAGATCCTAAGACAGGTAAGACTCTTTGGTCCAAAGAGCTAGAAGGCGAAAAAGCGGTTAAACTGGCGGGAGGCATTGCTGCCGGACTGAACAAAGTCTTTATTGGCAGTGAGACCGGTTTGGTATACGCACTGGATGCCGTAAACGGAAAGCTGTTATGGACAGCGAATGTGTCCGGGGAAGTATTGGCGACACCGACAACCGATGGTTCTTTTGTGATCGTAAATACAAGTGAAGGTGAACTTGTTGGATTGGATCAGCAGGATGGAAAACAAAAATGGGTAATAAATACGGAAGTTCCGAATTTGACCCTGAGAGGAGACAGTTCACCAGTTGCTGTTTCCGGTGGTGTTTTCTGGGGAACGGCTAGTGGTCGTCTTGCTGCTGCTATCTCTTCAAGAGGACAATTAATCTGGCAGCAGTCAGTAGGTATTCCAAAAGGTTCGACAGAAATTGATCGTCTGGTCGATGTGGATTCTTCCCCACTGGTTATCGGAGCAACATTATTTACGGTGGGTTATAACGGACAGTTAATTGCCATTGATCTCCGATCCGGTAAGCCGAAGTGGAAACGTGTTTATTCATCGGCTCTGGACCTGGCAAGTGATGGTGCCAGTATATTTTTAGTGACGTCGAAAGACCATGTTGTTTCTGTGGACGCGAGAAGCGGTACGGAACTATGGAAAAACACCAAACTGGAAAATCGGCTTTTGACTTCTCCTGTAATCATTGATAACTACGTGGTTGTTGGTGATAACGAGGGATATCTATACTGGATAGACCGTAATACAGGTGAATTTGTTTCCCGGCAATATGTTAATGGCAGTGGTTTTGCCGTTGCTCCAATTGTATTGCCTGATGGTTATTTGATTGTTACCCGAAATGGCGATGTAAAGAAACTGACGATCAAATAATTTTTTGTGATACACTTCGCTCCCCCGGCTCCTGGTTGGAAACAGTCAGGAGCCGTTTTGTTGATATAAAATATGTAGGTAAAGGTAAAATTAGTCGAATACAACTATTGTCTGAGCGAGTTTCTGGACATAGTGAACAGGCAATTAGCCGTATCCGTGTACATACTTATTAAGTGAGTGTTTACCTATACCTACATAACATGAAGACTAGTTTATAGAGGTTGTTATGATACCTGTTGTCGCTCTTGTTGGACGTCCAAACGTTGGTAAATCAACGTTATTTAATCGTTTAACACGAACCAGAGATGCTCTTGTTGCGGATTTCCCCGGGTTAACCCGCGATCGTAAATACGGTCAGGCCAGATTTGGTGTTCAGGATTATATCGTCATTGATACCGGAGGTATTGAGGGCAGTGAAGAAGGTGTTGAGACAAAAATGGCTCAGCAGTCGCTTGCTGCTATCGATGAAGCTGACGTAGTCCTCTTTCTTGTTGATGGCCGAGCCGGGCTAACGTCTTCTGATGAAGCGATTGCTCAGCATCTTCGTCGAATAGAGAAGCCTACGTTTCTGGTTGTAAATAAAGTCGATGGTATCGATGGGGATGCTGCCGGATCGGAATTCTGGCAACTGGGCATGGATAACATGTATCAGATAGCCGCAGCACATGGCCGGGGGGTGAGCGCGCTTGTAGAGAAAGCGCTTAATCCGTTTGCAGAATCTCTTCAGTCACAACAGGCCGGAGAAATTGAAGACCTGACCCAGTTTGCTGATGAAGAAGAAAAGTTGGATTATTCGGAAGAAGAGGCTGAAGCCGTTTATAAACGGTTGCAGGAGCAGCCTATCAAACTGGCTATTATCGGTCGTCCGAATGTTGGTAAATCAACGCTGACAAACCGGATTCTGGGTGAAGAGAGAGTCGTAGTTTATGACATGCCAGGTACTACCCGGGATTCGATTTATATTCCCATGGAACGCAATGGCCGCGAATATGTATTGATTGATACTGCCGGAGTCAGAAGACGTAAACGTATTAATGAAGCTGTTGAAAAATTCTCCGTGGTTAAAACACTCAAGGCAATTGAAGATGCAAACGTTGTTCTGTTGGTAATTGATGCAAGAGAGAATATATCGGATCAGGATTTATCATTGGTTGGTTTTGCGCTGAATGCGGGCCGGTCTATCGTCCTGGCAGTGAATAAATGGGATGGTTTGTCCACGGATGTGAAAGAGTATGTGAAGAAAGAACTCGACCGTCGTCTTGGTTTTGTCGATTTCGCCCGCATTCATTTTATTTCCGCATTACACGGAACAGGAGTTGGCCATTTGTTTGAATCTGTTGAGGAAGCTTATAAATCTGCCACTACCCGTGTCGGTACGTCTGTTTTAACCCGAATTTTAAAAATGGCAACTGAGGATCATCAGCCACCATTGGTTCGTGGCCGACGTGTTAAACTGAAGTACGCCCATGCCGGTGGGTATAATCCTCCGATCGTTGTTGTGCACGGTAATCTGGTGAATGAGCTGCCTGATTCTTACAAGCGTTACCTTATGAATTACTACCGTAAATCGCTTGAAATTATGGGAACCCCGATCAAAGTTCATTTCCAGAGTAGTGAAAACCCGTATGAAGGGAAAACAAGCAAAGCAACATTATCTCAGGAAAGAAAACGTAAGCGACTGATGAATATGATTAAGAATCGCCGTAAATAAGCAATATTTTGGTGAAAAAACCCGGAGCTGTCCGGGTTTTTTTATGTCTGAGTATATTTGACCAGGTAGAAGTTGAAAATTCTGTCAATCTGCAGGATGACGTGTACATTAGACCTGCCCGAAAAGAGATCTTTTTATAAAATGTTGTTTGGGTATTAAAATAGATTTGTTTTGATATTATATTCTATTTAAAGTCCAAATGCAGAACATGTAACTTATGCTTTCGGGGTGTGGTTATATAAAAGTTCTTTTTGGGCATGATCGCTGATCAAAGTGGATAAAGCATACGATCAGATAAAGATCAATACAAGGAGACAATGATCTCTTGTTGGTGATATTAAGTGATTTATTATCTGTTCTGCAATAAAAAACGCTGCGAAAAGCAGCGTTTTTAGAAGAACGGTTCTATATGGGGTTATCTTTCGTTTGTTTGTAGTTGTGGTTGTTGTACTGCGATTTTTTTCTTACGGGTATCATTAACGTAAGTAATCATCGAACCTATCAAGATCAGCAGAATGCCTGCGATGACATTTTCGGTCAGACCTTCACTTAACACGACTAAAGCAAGTACCGGTGCCAGCGCTGGTTTGATAAAAAATACCATCGATGCAGTTGAAGCAGATGTCTCTTCCATTGCAAGAAAATAGAAACAGAATCCAAGACCAGTAACAAAGATGCCAAGGTAAATCAGAGAAGGAATACTATGTAAAGAAAGTCCTTCGACAATCGGCATGTCTGCGAATAAAGATAAACCGTCTGCTGTTAGCCAGTGTGCAACAGCCGGAATTTCTGAAATCCACATTAGAATGAGTAGTTCAATGGAGCCTGCAACAAAACTCAGGCAGGTTAGTGCAACACCACTGAAACCGAATTTTTTCCGGCCTCTCTGACCAAAAACACCATACATAGCAAAAGAGACTGCCGAAATTAACGCACATGCAATGCCTGGAATGTTCGTCAGGTTCATTGGGTTTACGATGAACAGGATACCAACGATACTAAATAATAGTGAAATTATGGTTAATGGTGTGATACTTTCTTTTAACAAAATATAGGCAAATGGAATAACAAACACCGCGTTACAACTAAATAGAATGGCAACTGTTGATGCTTTAGTATACATAATGGCCAATTGGAAGAATGTCATACTTACAACGACACATAAAAATCCCGAATTTGCTAAAAAAAGCGCACTTTCTTTAGTTAATTTAAAATTGCTTTTTCTCAGGCTTTTAATTGCCAGTGGTGCCAAAATAATAGCGCCAATAATAAATCGCAATAAGTTTAACTGCATTGGATTATATTCGTTTGAAACGAGTTTAATCGCAATTTCCATAGAGCTAAATAGCAGGGTAGAGCCTGCAATGTATAAATAACCCTTATTCATGAAGAACCTCACGTTAAAAGATAAAGATTTAGTAATAAATCAGATTCTTCAGACTTCCATACTGGCACTAAGCAATAGACGCATAAGTTATTGGCAATATATTAGGCAACATCATACCTAACCACTTGTTTTTATTGGGTGGCATAGATAGGCTATTAAAGATAATTATTGCTTCTGTAGCTTATTATTGATTTTTATTATTTCAAAAATACAGCTTCAGAATATTTTTACGTGCTGCTCTTACATATTATTATATATTCCAATTATAATTTCCTGTTTTTCATTAATGATCGATTATTGAACTCATAATTCGTCAAAAATAAACCCGATAAAAAGTCTGAATTTTAATACTGAAGTAACCTTAAATAATAATTCTCTCCCGTGAACAAAAGTTACTTTAGTATATGTGTGTATGTTACTGCGACTAAAAATTGATGTCTTGAGGATTTGTGCATAACTTGTAGAAATATTAATTGAAATCAAAATTTCAGGGCGATTAATATTTATTTTTTATTAATTTCTTTTTATTCTTTAGTTTGGCTTATATAAATTTAAAGGGAGAAAAGCCAAAAAAAGATTACTCATAAATACTGTGAATGTTTTATGTTTCTTATATGGTTAATTTAAATAATACGAGTATGTTCTAAAAATGATGTATTTTCATCTGGCGACATGTTTAGGATAAATGTATAAGCAGTTAGTGGGATTCTGCTACCCTGACTGAGGCCACGAGTTTATTTTATAAGGAGAGTATGCTGAATGAATATATGTCCTGAATGTGATGATGAACTTGACTGGGAGGGATGGCTAATATGTTTGTCATCAATGTCAGTAGCATTTTTCCCGAGTCAATGTTTGTCTCGATTGCGGTTATCCACTGCATCGGCATTTTATTGGTCAGTTTTGAAAACAGCATGTTTTTTGTATGGTGTAAGGTTGGGTGGAGAATATCAATACGACTAAAGTGACTTAGGAAATGACATTGTTATTGCTTAGTAAATTTGAATTACTTGTCATTTTTCAGATAAAGAAACATGATCTAAATATTTGCGGGAGTGGTTATTTTAGTGAGATAATTATCACTAGTTTTATTGCCTAGTATAGGTATTGGTGGAGAAGCTAATTTGACAGAAATTTTATGTTAAGGGATCCTTTAATGGGAAACTTTTAACTTCTGTTTTCTTTATTAAGTAAACTGTAACCGGTTACAGTTTGTGATATTATCAAAATAAGCGTCTGTCAGATGTGACTGGATGATAAAATCGATAAAAAGTAAGGACATTAATGAGTACTATTGTTGATGTGTGTAAATTGGCTGGGGTTTCGAAAGCGACAGTTTCTCGGGTGATTAATGGCACAGGGCAGGTCAAAGAATCTACTCGAGATACAGTTTATGCAGCAATGGAGCAGCTTGGTTACCGGCCCAATAAAACAGCTCAGGCTCTGGCAACTAACCGAACTAACAGTATTGGCCTGGTTGTATCTGATTTTGATGGTGAGTTGTTGAAGCAAATCGAAGCCAGAGTAGATCTTGAACATAAACAGCTAATTGTTACTAACGGTAAAAATAATCCTGATCAGGAATATGAGGTTATCAGACAGCTTGAAGGTCGTTGTGATGCTGTTATTCTTTACAGCAGTACATTGTCGGATGAACATATAAATAGGCTTTATCAGCACCTGACGATCCCTTTAGTGATTATGAACAGAACTTCAAAAAATCAGGCTTTTTATTCAGTTTCATTTGATCAGGAAGGTGCAGTCACTATGTTGATGGAGCATTTGATTAGCTTTGGTCACCGTCAAATTGCCTGCATTACAGGCCCTCTTACAAATCTTACCGGGCAGGCCAGACTTGCAGGATATAAAAATTCACTAAAAAATAGCGGAATACCAGTTAAAAATAGCCTGATTGTTTCTGCCGATTACACTATGAAAAGCGGCTATGTTGCATGCAAAGAATTATTGAGTCGTTGCATACCGTTTACTGCTGTCATTGCATTTAATGATAGTATGGTTATTGGGGCATTAAAAGCACTGAGTGAAGTGGGTATTCAAGTCCCTGGTGATGTTTCGATTGCAGGAATTGACAATGAACCTATTACCGAGTTTTTTAATCCGACATTAACTACAGTAGAACTTCCGATAGAAAAGTTGGCCAAGAAAGCTGTGGATTTGGCTTTGGAGTTGACTACGACTAAAAGGTCTCCTACTGCTCACCACTATCATGGTAAACTGATTCAGCGCGGATCTGTTATCCCTTTACATGCAAAGAAAGGTTGGTTGGACTTATAATTTTGCAATGGTTACAGCAACTCCCAGAGATATAATTTATACCTCTGGGGTGGTTTCTTTTTATAAGCTGTTTTTTGATATTATATTCTTATACCAGAAAAAACTTTTTTTCTTGGAGCGTTTTAGTTTTTTTAAATCAAATTCTTCCCGATCAACATGGATAAATCCATATCGTTTCGAGCACCCTTGGTGAGTACTTACCAGATCAATTGCAGACCATGGGCAATAACCAAAGACTTCAACGCCATCCGATAGAGCCAACTGGATCTGCTCAATATGTTTTTTGAGAAACTCAATTCGATAGGTGTCATTGATGGAACCATCTTTCTCAACAATATCAAAAGCGCCTAAGCCATTTTCAGTCACAATTAGTGGTAGTGCATAGCGTTCATAGATTTCTCTTAAGGTGATTCTGAAGCCAACCGGATCAATCTCCCAACCAAATTCATTCTTATTCAGGTATGGATTATCGATACCTTTATACACACCAACTTCACCAATGGTGATCTGTTGATCGCCGGTTGAGTTACTTTGATCTTCGTCACCAGTACTGGCTGCGATAGCATGGGTGTTGTAGTAGTTAAAGGCGATAAAATCGGGTTTGGCGCTAGCCATGATTTCCATATCCCCAGGTTTTATATCAGGAAGAGCATGTCGTTCTTCCAGGTAACTTAAAACAGTTCGATTGTAGCGGCCAAAAACGGCCATATCCAGATATAACCAGTTTCTTATCGCTGCAAAATTATTGGCGGCTAGCACGTCTTCTGGTTTGGTTGATGCGGGGTAAATTGCACAGATATTTGGTGCCGGACCTATTTTTGCTTCCGGCAAGATCTGATGAAAAATTTGCATTGCTTTGGCTTGAGCTAGCAACATATGGTGGTTTTGTTGATAAAGATCTTTGAGGGGGTTGGTTTCATCGACATTTTTGGTACCAATGGCATCTCCATGGAGTACCATCATGTTTTGTTCATTGATGGTCAGCCAATATTTAACCCGGTTACCAAAAGATTCATATAAAGTTTTACAATATGTAGCGAATTTATCGACGATATCTCTGTTGGACCAGCCCCCTTTTTTTTGCAGTGCATAAGGCAGATCAAAATGATAAATAGTGATGATTGGCTCAATATTGTGCTTGAGTAATTCATCAATCAGGTTACTATAAAACTCAATACCTTTTGGGTTAACAGCACCATCGCCATCGGGGTATATTCGAGTCCAGGCAATCGAAAATCGATAGGCTCTAAGGCCTAGCTCAGCAAATAATGCCACGTCTTCCTTGTAATGATGATAGTGATCACTTGCGACTGTAAAATCTGTGATTCCTTCAGCGATGTGGGCCATATCAATGACAGATGGCCCTTTACCGTCTTCATTCCATGCTCCTTCAACCTGATAGGCTGAAGTTGAAGCCCCCCAAAAGAAATCCTTAGGAAAGTTTGTTGGTTTTGTATTTTGCATATTTAATCCTGATAATTGATTTTAATCTGTTCTTTAGCACAGCTTAGTTTTATGCATTTTGAAGTTGGCGATGGATATTAATGAGTTCTTCAATCAGCTCCCTAGCTAACATTGATGTCATGATATGATCTTGTGCATGAACCATGATCAGGTTAACAGGAACTTTGCCTGTACCTTCATCCAGACCAATGAGTTTAGTTTGTACTGTATGAGCACGTTTAAGGGATTCTGTTGAGTGTGCTAATAGTTCATTGACTTCTTCCCATTTTTCTTTTTTTGCACACTGTAACGCTTTCATTGCATAACTTTTAGATTCACCTGCATTGATGATCAGTTCCATAACGGTAGATTCAAGATCCATGTTGTACTCCGGATATTTGTGACGAAAACTTTTCATTATAAGAAAAGCTTAAAGTTGAAATTAAGCGTATTCGGGCTCACTTGTTGTTTCTTCTTTGTTTTTATTTTCTTCGTTAATTAGCTGTTTTTCGTAGACTTTGAAGAATGGATAATAAATGAGCATATCAATAATAATTAAAGCGATAACAAAAATAGCGCTATTGAGCTGCCAACCTGTGGCCCATGCGGCTCCTATGGGGGCTGGGACAGTCCAGGTAATCAGAGAGACTACATGCCCGATCAAATTAGAGGTAATGGCAAAATAAGCCAATGTTGCATTGCACATGGGAGCTAGAACGAAAGGGATAAACAAAATGGGATTCATCACGATCGGAGCCCCAAAAATTACGGGTTCATTGATATTGAACATTGAAGGAACAATGCCCAGTCTACCAATGGTTTTCAGGTGAGCAGATTTACTTCTGAAGAACAATAATACCAGAGCAAGCGTTGCACCCGACCCTCCTGTTGTAATGAAGACTCCCCAGAAAGCATCTGTAAAAATATGTGTCAGTTCTTGACCTGCAGCTAATGCTTCTTGGTTAAGCCCCAGATTATACAGAAAAAAAGGAGCCATAATGCCCGTAACAATGGCAGAGCCATGGATACCAGCAAACCAGAGCACATGAGCGATAAAGGTCGCAAGCAAGATTGCCGGCAATGTGTCTGATGCGGATAACAGTGGTTTAAACATCGACATAATCGCTTCAGGCAATAACATTCCAAAGTGGTTTTGGATAAAGAGGTTGAGAGGATAGATTGTACAGATAACGAATATGGCGGGAATGAGCAGGTTGAAAGATTGGCGAATTTTATCCGGTACCTGTTCCGGCATTTTTATTCCTATATTTTTTTCTTTGAGGAAACGTGTTAGTTCAGTGATGTAAATCGCAATGATAATAGCCGTAAATATTCCGGTTCCCCCCATATAAGATGCCGAGAGTTGACCGTCTTTCATTGGGGAAACAATGAGAAGAAAAGTCATTAAAGCAAGCATTGCTGTCGGAAGGGCGTCTAATTTATAGCTTTGAGCTAAGTTATAAGCAATGCATGTGCAGATATAGCAAGACATGATCCCCATACTCATATTGAAAGGGGTGATAATTTCATCCATGTATTGTTTTGAAAGATTTATCCACCACTGACCAAAAGCGAATGTTGTATCTGGTGAAAATGGAGGGAATGCAAATATGAGTAGGAATGAACCTACAATCATAAATGGCATTGCACCAATAAAACCATCTCTGATGGCACAGATATGTTTTTGGGTTGCGAGTTTACCTGCGATAGGGGTTAGCGTATTTTCTAAAAAGTTGAAAAGTAATGTTGACATTGTAGCCTCCAATTATTGCAGTAAAGCCAGCGCATCATCTAATATTTTTGCACCTTTCATCATGCCGTAATCCATCCGGTTGATAACCGCTATCGGTTTACCAACAGCATCCGTTTTAGCTTTAAAGTCACTCAGTTTATAATTGATCTGAGGGCCAAGAAGAAAGCAGTCATATAAGCTAAGATTTGCTTCAAAATCTTCCAGTCCTACAGCTTCAATTTCGATTGAAAGGTTTCTGTCAATCGCAGCTTGTTTCATTTTTTTTACGACCATACTGGTTGACATGCCTGCGGCACAGCAAAGTAGAATTTTAGTCATATTATTGTCCTTTATGCTTACGCTTTGGTTTTAAAATAAGGTAGTAGTTTTTATTAGATTCACTGTAACCGCTTTCAGTAACCGGTTACAGTAACCGGTTACTGTTGTGTGATTAATATCATTATTTTTTATCAATAATGGTCTATTTCTTTTTGGGCAAGCTGTTCTCTGAAAAAGGTTGCAGCATGTGGGTCAGCCAGTTATTTCTGCCCTCAGTGCAATGAACTTAAGTCAAAATTACATGTATTCGGTTTTATATGGAAAGAATTTAAACTACTTTGGATGTGATTTCTGAATCGCTAAGCAGGGTAGTGATAGTATCTCCCGGTTTTACATCTTTGGCGTGTTTGATTATGTCGCCGTTTTGTTGCTGAGTAATAGAATAGCCACGTTTGAGCGTTGCCAAAGGACTAACAGCATCCAGGGTTTCCATCGAAATGTTCAGTTGATGTCTGGATTTTGTAAGGTGTTTCTTCATAGCTTCATGAAGACACTGCCTTTTCAGAGTAATACTCTGTTCCTGATAATGAATTCTGGTCAGGGGAGATGAGAATTTAAGATGTTGTTCGGTTCTATGCAGATTTTGTTGTTCATCCCGGATCCGGTACTCTATGCAGTGGATCAGTTTATTAGTTAATTCATCAAGGTGTTGGGATTGCCTTTGCAACCGATGAATCGGATGATGTTTCTCAAGGATGGAAAAACGAGTCTGCAGCTTTATTTTCTGATTCGATAAATAATAACGGACCATGCTAAACAATTTTTGCCGGTGATGATCAAACAAAGCCTGCTTATGGCTATGATCGCGGCTGACTAATTCTGCTGCTGCTGAAGGTGTTGGTGCCCTCATATCGGCAACAAAATCGGCAATGGTTATATCGACTTCATGACCAACAGCGCTGATAACCGGAATTCGGCTGGCTGCGATTGTTCTGGCTACGATTTCATTATTAAAGCACCAGAGATCCTCAAGTGAACCACCACCACGTCCGACAATGAGTACATCGCATTCATCACGTTCATTTGCACGACCTATAGCCTGGGCTATCTGAATGGAGGCCTCTTCTCCCTGAACCATCGTCGGATAGATAATGACCGGTAACGATGGATCTCGGCGCTTCAGTACATTGAGGATATCAAACAATGCTGCGCCAGTTTTTGAGGTAATGATTCCAACCGTTCTGGGATGTTCCGGAATCGGAGATTTCAGAGATTGAGAAAATAGTCCTTCTCCGGCAAGTTTTGCTTTTAATTTTTCAAATTCCTGCTGAAGACGGCCATCCCCTTCGGGTTGCATGGACTCGGCGATTAACTGATAGTCTCCACGGGGTTCGTATAGAGATAAACGGGCTCTGATAAGGACTTGTTGACCGCTTTGAGGCTTAAATGTCACACGGCGGTTATTTCCGCGAAACATTGCGCATTTAACCTGTGCTCGTGAATCTTTTAATGTGAAGTACCAGTGCCCGGAAACCGGCGCAGAAAAATTGGAGATTTCACCGACCAGCCAAATCATTCCCATTTCGTTTTCAAGCAGCATACGGACTTCTGCATTGAGACGAGAGACAGTAAAAATATTTTGGCTATCTGAAGTAAACAAAATGAAATGCGTGGCCGTAAGGATGGAGAATAGCGGTAATATAATACATATCAAGGGGGGAATTGCAAATAAAAAATGAAAAAATGTGTAGTAAAACAGATATTGCCTCGGTATAATCCCACCGCAATATCAAATACCAAACACTTTGTTACGCGAAACGATAAAGTGCTGGATTTTCCTTTTAACACCTTTGTTGTGAGATATTGCTAATGCTACGAATTGCAAAAGAAGCTCTGACTTTTGACGATGTATTACTCGTCCCTGCTCATTCAACTGTCCTTCCGAATACTGCCGATCTTCGCACTCGGCTGACTAAAGAAATCACTCTGAATGTCCCTATGCTTTCAGCATCCATGGATACTGTGACGGAAGCTCGCCTGGCAATTGCACTGGCTCAAGAAGGTGGTATTGGTTTCATTCACAAAAACATGTCTATTGAACTACAGGCGGATCAGGTTCGTCAGGTTAAAAGTTATGAAGCCGGCATGGTGACTGCGCCAATTACTGTATCTCCGGAAGCTACAATTGCAGACGTAATGGAACTGACTCAGAAACACGGTTTTGCCGGTTTCCCGGTCGTTAACGAAAGTCAGGAACTTGTTGGTATCATTACCGGCCGTGATGTTCGTTTTGTCACTAATCTTGAGAAAAAAGTATCCGTAGTGATGACGCCGAAAGAGCGCCTGGTGACCGTTAAAGAAGGTGCCTCTCGTGAAGAAGTTCAGGAAAAAATGCACCATGCCCGTGTCGAAAAAGTGCTTGTTGTCGATGACAATTTTAAATTGTCAGGCATGATTACTGCGAAAGATTTCCATAAAGCGGAACGTAAACCGAATGCATGTAAAGATGATATGGGTCGTTTACGTTGTGGTGCTGCCGTTGGTGCGGCTCCCGGTAATGAAGAACGTGTTGCAGCCCTCGTTGAAGCCGGAGTTGATGTGCTTTTAATCGATTCATCTCATGGTCATTCTGAAGGGGTTCTACAGCGTATTCGCGAAACTCGCGCGGCTTATCCCGATTTACAAATAATCGGTGGTAATGTTGCGACAGCAGAAGGTGCACGAGCACTGATTGAAGCTGGTGTCAGCGCTGTTAAAGTAGGTATTGGTCCGGGCTCTATTTGTACAACAAGAATTGTTACCGGTGTTGGTGTTCCACAAATTACAGCAATTTCAGATGCGGCAGCTGTTGCTGATGAATATGGTATTCCTGTTATTGCCGATGGTGGTATTCGTTTCTCCGGAGATATCAGTAAAGCGATTTGTGCCGGTGCTTCATGTGTTATGGTCGGATCCATGTTTGCGGGTACTGAAGAAGCGCCAGGAGAAGTGGTTCTTTATCAGGGTCGTTCATACAAAGCATACCGTGGTATGGGTTCATTAGGGGCGATGTCTCAGGGATCTTCTGATCGTTACTTTCAGTCAGATAATGCGGCTGATAAGCTGGTACCGGAAGGTATTGAAGGCCGCATTGCTTATAAAGGACGTCTGAAAGAAATTATCCATCAGCAAATGGGTGGCTTGCGTTCATGTATGGGATTAACCGGTTCTGCAACAATTGAAGACCTGAGAACAAAAGGTCAGTTTGTTCGAATTTCCGGTGCCGGTATTCAGGAATCTCACGTTCATGATGTGCAAATTACGAAAGAAGCACCAAATTATCAGAGAAGCTAAGCGGAAACGTTTGCTTTTTTACTTGATGACTTGAAGTGAGGCGGGTAAACTCGCCTCGTTTTTTATAACTTAGCTTTAAAGACGGCTCAAAATGACTAAGAACATTCATGATCAACGAATTCTGATTTTAGATTTCGGTTCTCAATATACTCAGCTGGTAGCCCGCCGTGTTCGTGAAATTGGCGTTTACTGTGAACTTTGGAGTTGGGATGTAGACGAAGAGGATATCCGTGCATTTAATCCTGACGGTATCATTCTTTCTGGTGGCCCGGAAAGTGTGGCTGAACAAAATTCACCCCGAGCACCACAGTATGTGTTTGACAGTGGCGTTCCTGTTTTAGGCGTTTGCTATGGAATGCAAACAATGGCCGAGCAGCTTGGCGGTAAAGTCGCGGGTTCTAATGAACGCGAATTTGGCTATGCACAGGTTGAAGTTGTTGAAGAATGTGTATTGTTTGATGGTCTTCATGATGCACACAACGCTAAAGGGAACCCTTTGCTTGATGTGTGGATGAGTCATGGTGATAAAGTCATCGAAATCCCATCGGATTTTGTTCAGGTTGGTAAAACGGATACTTGTCCTTATGCCATCATGGCGAATGAAGATAAGAAATATTACGGTGTGCAATTCCATCCTGAAGTGACTCATACTAAACAAGGTATGAAGATGCTGGAAAACTTCGTACTTGAAGTGTGTGGGTGTGAGCAGCTTTGGACATCGGCTTCTATTATTGATGATGCCGTCGCCCGCATTAAAGAAAAAGTCGGGGATGATGAAGTTATTCTTGCTTTGTCGGGTGGTGTGGATTCTTCTGTTGTTGCGATGCTAGTTCAGCGTGCAATTGGCGATAAGCTAACCTGTGTCTTTGTTGATAACGGTTTATTACGTTTGAATGAAGGTCAGCAGGTTATGGACATGTTTGGTAATCAGTTTGGGCTGAATATCATCAAAGTCGACGCAGAAGAACGCTTCCTTAAAGCACTTGAAGGTGAAAGCGATCCTGAGAAGAAAAGAAAGATCATTGGTCATCAGTTTATTGAAATTTTTGATGAAGAAGCCGGTAAACTGAAAACAGCGAAATGGCTTGCTCAGGGAACCATCTATCCTGATGTGATTGAATCTGCAGCTTCCAAAACAGGTAAAGCTCACGTTATCAAATCTCACCATAATGTTGGCGGTCTGCCTGAAGATATGGAAATGGGATTGGTTGAACCTCTGCGTGAACTATTTAAAGATGAAGTGCGTAAAATTGGTCTGGAACTGGGTCTGCCCTATAACATGTTATATCGCCATCCATTCCCTGGTCCGGGTTTAGGTGTTCGCGTTCTTGGCGAGATCAAGAAAGAGTATTGTGATCTGCTTCGTCGCGCTGATGCAATTTTTATTGAAGAGTTGCATGCTGCGGATCTTTACAACAAAGTTTCTCAGGCATTTACTGTCTTCCTGCCGGTGCGTTCTGTTGGTGTTATGGGTGACGGTCGTAAATATGACTGGGTTGTCTCTCTGCGCGCTGTTGAAACCATTGATTTCATGACTGCACACTGGGCTCATTTACCTTATGACTTCCTGGGTAAGGTATCAAACCGTATTATCAATGAAGTCGATGGTATTTCCCGCGTCGTTTACGATATTTCGGGTAAACCACCGGCAACAATTGAGTGGGAATAATTCCTTCTGAAGGAATAACGTATTCACTAAAAAGCCTTTCATCGTAAAGGCTTTTTTATTGCGTATAAGATTGAAAAAAACCATTGTTTGGTTGAATAGAATATTCTCTTTCCTGTAATGTATCAGTACATAAAAACAACACAACATCAGGAACGATTATGTTAAGGTCACTCACCAGTTTATTTCCAGTTTGGGCAGTTTTGTTTTCTTTAGCTGCTTATTTTTCTCCGGCAACATTTACCGGTTTAAAAAGTAATATTGTCCCTTTGCTTATGATTATCATGCTTGCAATGGGGTTAACGCTTAAACCGGCGGATTTTGCGAATGTTCTTAAAAATAAGAAAGCGGTGACGGTTGGTTTGATTCTTCAGTTTTCGATCATGCCTTTTGTTGCCTTACTGATTAGTATGGTTCTGGGATTTTCGCCAGAATTGACGGTTGGGATGGTTTTAGTTGGCAGCGTCGCAGGGGGAACGTCTTCTAATGTGATGTGTTATCTGGCAAAAGGTGACGTTGCATTATCCATTTCGATGACGGCTATTTCAACGTTAGTTGGTGTTATTGTTACTCCTCTGTTGGTTGAATTCCTAGCAGGGAAGTCGGTTGATGTTCCTGTCTCGGGCATGTTGTTTAGTTTGGTTAAAATTGTGATGGTTCCGGTTGTCATTGGTGTCTTTATCAACTCTTTTTTTCATTCTCTTACCGGGAAGCTGGAACCTGTACTACCGCTTATTTCAATGTTTGCTATTGTGGTGATTATTGCCGTCGTCGTAGCTCTGAATGCTGGGCAGCTTGATAAAATCGGTCCTATCGTAGCACTTGCTGTCATCTTGCATAATTCCATTGGTTTATGTTCTGGTTACTGGATTTGTAAGGCTCTTGGTTTCAATGAGAAAACATGCCGAACTATTGCGTTTGAAGTCGGGCTTCAGAATTCTGGACTGGCGACTGCTCTGGCAATGAAATTTTTTACACCGGCATCGGCCGTTGCCGGAACTATTTTCTCTATCTGGCATAATTTATCTGGTTCGGCATTGGCAGGATACTGGGCTAAAAATAAGCTTCCGGACAGCTACAATCGATTTGAAGGTGCAATAAAATAAACGATTATCAGAAGAATATGAGAGGAAGGCTTTCGCCTTCCTCTTTTTGTTTTTTTATTGTGAACGAATCGGATGTTATTTATCTGGGTGCTCTTTTGTTCGTTCAATACCGGCGGCCTTTAGCATGTATTTTTCATATAAAGGTTCACTGGTGCCATTTTTAACTTTGTAAAGAAAGTATTTCTCAAAAGCAATTTTTGCTATGTGCACCCATTTCCCCATTGATGTCCAGTTAACATTTCTTGGAGGATTTTGTGGCAAAGCAACAAAAGCGGCGCCCTTGTCGCCCATGTCGGCGAGACAAAGGGCATTAAGTGTTGGTGTGGTATTCATTTTTTCGCCTTTTTCAAGACGAATAATATTTTCTACAATCGTACTGGTCATTGATTCAATCATGAATCCTGTTTTGGGTGCACCGACGGGAACGGGTGTCGTTTCTAAAGGCGGTATGGCCACGCAAACGCCGGCTGCAAAAATATGGTTATATTCCGGGCTACGCATGAAATCGTCGACAAAAACAAATCCTTTGGGATTACATAATCCAGGAACGGCTGCAACTGCCGGAGTTCCTTTAAAAGGAGGTATAAACATAGCCAGTGAAAACTCAAGATCATGGGTAAATTCAATGTCGCTTTTTCGGTTTAGTTCTTCAATGTGAGCTACAGTGGGTTCAAAGGACTGAATTTTGGCATTACAGATCCAGCGGATTCCCCGTTCACGGAATTCATGTTCCATCAGTGATTTTGAGTCTCCAACGCCACCCAACCCCATATGGCCTATATAGGGCTCGGAAGTAACGAATGTCATCGGAACTTTGTCGCGAATTTTTCGTTTCCGGAGTTCACTCTCCAGACTTAGGATATATTCATAAGCCGGACCAAAGCAACTGGCTCCTTGCATCGCTCCAACAATCACCGGTCCGGGGGTAGTGATTAGCTTTTCAAAAGCACTATACGCTTTTAAAGCATGCTCAACGGTACATACTGATTGAGTATAGCCATTTTCCGGTCCGGCTCCTGATACTGTCTCAAAAGCTAATTTCGGACCGGTGCAGATGACCAGATAATCATAGGCAATGCTCTCCCCATCACCTGTTATTACAGTTTTCGCCTCAGGATCAATATGAGTTGCTCCGGATGATTTAAAGTTCAGTTTGAACTTCTCCATGTATGGAATGAGGTTGACAACGACTTGTTCCCGGGTTCTCACACCAAGTGCGACCCAGGGATTTGACGGGACAAACTGAAATTCTTCTTGCTCGTTTATCAAAACAACGTCATGTTCTGCCGGTAACCGTTGCCTGAGTTCGTAAGCGATGGAAATACCGCCTAACCCAGCACCTAACACAATGGTTCTTTTTGTCATAATCACTACCTGCCGTTGTTGTTCTCCTTTCTGGAGAAGCATAGGTACCGGTTTCCTTATCTGCAAAATCTATAATTGTATTAATAAAGAAATCCATGCAGTGGTCACATAATGACCAGGATACGAAGAAGAAAAATTATAATTAGAATTTATTGTTTAATTTGCATTCAGAAACTTCATTAATTAATGAAAGATCAATTGTGAAATTCATTATTGCCAAAAATGAAATAATTAATCTAAAATTTATATTTTTTGAAAAATATATTTTATTTTTGCTGATTTAAGTCAATCGAATATGCAACTTTATCTATTATGATAGCGTCATCAATCATCAGCAGATTCAATGTTCTTTGTTGCTGAACGCTTAATCCGTTTTTTAAATTGTTCAAAAGGTAAATATAAATGTCCGAAAAATTAGCTAATCCGGGACCGTTAGGTCTGATGGGGTTTGGTATGACGACCATTCTTATCAATATCAGCAATGCAGGATTTTTTCCAATAGATTCCATGGTGCTGGCGATGGGGATTTTTTATGGTGGCATGGCACAGTTAGTTGCTGGCCTGCTATGTTATAAACATAACGATACGTTTGGTATGACAGCATTTTGTTCATACGGCTTTTACTGGTTAATTCTGGTTACACTGATTGTGATGCCGGATATGGGACTGGCAGCCAGCCCGGCAGGTTTCATGGGATGGTTCTTTGCTATGTGGTCTATTTTTACCGGGTTAATGTTCATCGGTACTCTTCGTCATCCTTTCGCATTACAGGTTGTTTTCGCTGGTGCTGCTACTCTTTTTGCTTTGCTTTCTATACACAATTTTACCGGCAGTGACACATTTTTAAAATTAGCAGGTTGGGAAGGTATTTTCTGTGGAGCCAGTGCTTTTTATTTTGCGATAGCTCAGGTTTTAAATGGAGAATATGGCCGGGTAGTTATGCCTGTTGGTGAGAAAACCGAAAAAAGTGAAGAAAAAGTGACGAATGGTGTCGTTGCATAATTAGCCTTAAGATTTCTTACTTCCACATTAAATTATCTTTTCTACGAAAAACTTCCCGTCAGAAATAATTCTGGCGGGAAGTATTCATTATATTTATAATCCTGCCGTTTTTATAATAATACATTTTATTGGTTGTCTTTTACGTATAGAGATGGCCGTCAATTTTATTTTTCTATAAAGGTAATTTTAATGTCGACACAATTAGCCAATCCGGCTCCATTGGGTTTAATGGGGTTTGGTATGACTACCGTTTTGCTTAATATTCATAATGCAGGTTTCTTTCCATTGGATTCCATGATTCTTGCGATGGGCATCTTTTATGGTGGTCTGAGTCAGGTCATTGTTGGTGTTATGTGTTTTAAACGTGGCGATACGTTTGGTACTACGGCATTTACATCATACGGACTTTTCTGGCTTACGTTGGTTGGGTTAATTGTTTTACCAAAAATGGGATTTGCATCCAGTCCGGCATCATTTATGGGGTGGTACCTGAGTCTGTGGGGCATTTTTACCGGTTTTATGTTTATTGGCTCTTTGCGTTATCCTTTGGCTAAACAGGTCGTGTTTGGCTCTCTGACTCTGTTATTTGCCCTTCTGGCTATTCGTGATTTTACCGGAAATGAACATATTGGTGTCATTGCCGGGTTCGAAGGTATTTTCTGTGGAGCCAGTGCGATTTATTTCGCTATGGCCCAGGTTTTAAACGCTGAGTATGGGCGGACGATTCTTCCTGTGGGTAAAGCTATTGTATAATCGTGTACAATAGCTAAAACCTATGTTTTATCAATTAAAAGAGGCCAGTAAATGGCCTCTTTTTTATGTGATGTTGTGCTGAGCATTGTTTAGTGTTTGTGTTTTTTATGATGGTGACTTTTATGGTGATGGGCTTTTTTCAGTTTACGCTCCAGACGTTTTTCCCAGTAAGTTGCTCCTTTTATCCCCAGTTTTATCGGATCAAAAGTGTAATGCTCGACACCTTTCGCCTGTTGTTCTTCGTAATCTTTTAGAGTTTTCAGCGCCGGACGAGCCAGGAAAAAGATGACCAGAATACCGATAATATTCAGCCAGGCCATTAAGCCGACTCCGACATCTCCCATTGCCCAGGCAAGGTTTGCCGTTTTTACTGTTCCGTAGAACGTTGCCGATAACAGACCTATTTTCAGAATAAAGTACAGTCCGTCAATTTTTAACGTGCGGCGTATATAAGCTATGTTGGTTTCTGCTATGTAGTAATAGGCAAGAATGGTTGTGAAGGCAAAGAAAAACAGTGCGACAGCGACAAACATTTTTCCGACACCAGGGAGGGCACTTTCAATGGCCATCTGGGTAAATGCCGGACTGCTTGCTACGACATCCGCAGAAAGGTTCTGGATAATGAAGATCCCTTCAGATGCCCCCTGAACATTGTAAGCTCCGGTTATCAGAATCATAAAGGCAGTAGCGGAACATACCAGAAGAGTATCAATATAAATTGAGAATGACTGAACCAGTCCCTGCTGCGCCGGATGTTCAACGTTGGCGGCAGCGGCGGCATGAGGTCCTGTACCCTGGCCGGCTTCATTGGAGTAAACCCCACGTTTTACCCCCCAGCCGATTGCTGCACCAAACCCAGCCATTGGCGTAAAGGCGTCTCCCATGATCATGGAAAAAACGACGGGTACCTGACCGATATTCAGTAAGATGATGACAAAGGCTGTGATGATATAGGCTAATGCCATAAAAGGGACAATGATCTGGGTAAAACTGGCGATTCGCTTAACACCGCCAAAAATGATGAACGCGAGCAGAATGGAAATGCAGGTTCCGGTCAGAATTTTTGCAAAACTAAAAGTACCCAGTGCCGTTTCGACCATATCACCGGTACCAAAGGCCTGTTCAACCGCATTACCAATGCTGTTTGATTGAACTCCGGGAAGCAGCAGTCCACAGGCGAAAATTGTTGCCAGAGCGAAAACCCATGCGTACCAGGTTTGTCCCATTGCTTTTTCAATATAGTAAGCCGGGCCGCCTCTGAATTCACCGTCTTCCTCTTCTTTGTAGATTTGCGCCAGAGTGGATTCTGCATAGGCGGTTGCTGCACCAAGAAACGCTACAACCCACATCCAGAAAACAGCACCCGGGCCACCGAAGCCTATGGCTGCAGCAACACCGGCAATATTACCGGTACCAACCCGTCCGGAAAGTGAGACGGCCAGAGCCTGAAATGATGAAATCCCTTTTGAAGTATTACGGTTTACAAACAGAAGCCTGACCATTTCTCTGAAATGTCTGATCTGTACGAAACGGGTTAAAATTGAATAGAATAAACCAGCGCCGAGACACAAATAAATGAGTGCAGGGCTCCAGATGATTCCGTTAAGAAAATCAACAATAGATTGCATTTTAACTTCCTATATTGAGGCTATTTTTTGTAGTTATAGAGAAGTGCTTTTATCTTGCACATAAATACATTAATTTTAATGTAGCGAAGATGTTAATATATTTATCTTATGAATATCAATAATAAGTTTTTAATATTTTTGTCTATTTTTGTGTTTTTGTTTGGTTTTTAGTTCTAAATAATTAGCAATTAATTAGTGTTTTGTTGTTAATTTATTTAACATTTAAAAGTAATTATCTTTTTGTTGCTGTAAGAAAATTATTCGATTAATGTGCTATAGAACACTTTTTGACCAGTTTTTTATTCTAATAATTATGAGTTGTATTGGGTTGCATTCAATTTATGACCATCAAAAGAGCAATTATTTTCTACGATGAGGTCAGAATCTGTTTGTGCTGAAGTTTCATTGATTGTCCAGCCTAATATTCCGTTGGCAATCAGTTCATCGGTACTTTGTGGACGGCTGTAAAAATATCCCTGAAAGTACCGGACTTTATATTGTTTCAGGTAGGTAACTTGATGTTCAAGTTCAATTCCTTCTGCAATCACCGGGATACTAAACCGCTTCGCTAAATCCAGTACGTTGGCAACAATATGATCTTCTTTGCCCCCTGGCTGAATCATATCAATGAAGCTTTTATCTATTTTTAATATATCAATCATTAATTTATTGATATATCGAAGTGAAGAGTGTCCGGTTCCAAAATCATCTAGTGAAATTAAAAATCCCCAGTGTTTGAGTTTTCTTAATATTTCCAGGTTAATGTCATTATCTTCAATTTCTACCCTTTCAGTCAGTTCGAGAACGAACTGTACCTGATGCTTTGAGTAACTGGATATCAGACGATGGCAATCATAAATAAAACTTTGGTTAGTGAGTTGTGGCGCACTGATATTGAAGGCGATATGTAATGGTTTGTTTCTCCGGGCAATGAAATGACTGGTATCCTGAATTACATGAGTTACTAACTGGCTGAATATACTATTTATTTGTCCACTTTTTTCTGCTGTAGGAATAAAGATATCAGGGGAAATGAGTCCTTTTTTCGGATGTGACCAACGGGCTAATACCTCCAAGCCATAGAGCTTTCCTTCATCATCCATAATCGGTTGATAAAAAGGAATAAATTGTTTTTTTCTGATTGCAAACCGGATTGGTATCTGCTTGAAATCATAGTTAGTTATTAGCCAGTTGAGCCAGATTCCGAGGATTCCCGTTAAGATAAATAAGCAGATAAAATATTGAGTATTATTAAAAATTAAATAATTAATGATATTTTCTTTTGTGAATTTGTAGCCAACGGCTGTGTAACGGTTAGCAGAATAGACCGGATTATCCTTGTTGAGGTAGGGAGGAATGAATCGCTCAAAAACGTAGTTATCGATGATGAAATAAGGGGAAAATATATTCATCTCTGAGGTTAGAAAACTTCTCAGAATATGAGTATTGATGCCAAACAGAGCATAGCGATTCTCTGATAATGTCACTTCAAGTAAAACGGTATCGTCTTTTGGGTATAACGGATTATTTTTTAAGTAAGTGAATTTTATCCGGTGGGCGTTCATTTTTACCCGGTAGTGGATGAATTCTTTTTGAGTGATGGTGCTGCAATAGATGCCATCGTTATCAGCCAGACTAATAGCGTTGATATAGGGAACTGACAGCAGTGCGTATTTGGATTTATCTAAGAAAAGGTCGCAGCTGCCTGTAAAGTGATTCATATCTTTATAATAGATATAGAGAATTTCGGACACAACATTTTCAAGTTGGCCGGCAATTTGTTCAGACTGATGTTGTGCATAGTCATACTGTTCATGGTGGGCATGCAGTAACAAAAATGCAGAACCGATGAGGTTAACAACTATCATCGTGATAATAATTAACCAGTTTTTGTGTTTCACGAATGATAAAAAAAGCACAATAGACTTGAGATAAATGAGAGTGTTCGCCAAGTAATATATAGATTAAAAATAATTTGTTTATTAAACTTTTATTAAATTTATCAATAGAAATGCCGAAAATTTGTTTCGAAACTGATATTGAAGGTAAAAATCCAGATAGCTTAATCGTTTATCTTTCAGATAGGCGGTAGAAAGATCCATGATCGGCACTGTGTATTATTTTGGTGAAATCTGGCACAAGCTTAGTGCATTTATCGTGTAAGCCTGAATTATGGTGGTGACGAAAAGATGAAATTTTTAGAAAAATGACGATAAATAATGCAATCCAATTAGTTTAGCGTAATGTTTTGTTGAAAAGATCTTCGGATGCTTGCTGTTGGTGTGTTCTTTGCTTACAGCATATGAATTCACCATTGTTAGTACCTTTCTATGTATAAGGAGCGTGAAGCATGTGTCGTTGGCTTGCTTATCAGGGGCAACCTATTTATCTTGATGAACTGGTTTTTGAGCCGGAGTATTCTCTCATTCACCAGAGTTTAGAAGCCCGCAAAGCGGTGACCAGAGTCAATGCTGATGGATTTGGATTGGGGTGGTATACAGAAAGGGACACACCGGGGGTCTTTCATGAGGTTTTACCCGCCTGGGGGGACGATAATTTGCGTTCTCTGACTCACCATATCCGCTCGCACCGTTTTATGGCTCATATTCGCTCTTCTACCGGGACGCAGGTTTCCCGTGCTAACTGCCACCCTTTTATTCTTGATCAATGGCTGTTTATTCATAACGGGCAAATCGGAGAGTTTGATAAAGTCAAATTTCTTTTAGAAAGATGTTTGCCGGAGTCATTGTATATAAAAAGACAGGGAACAACCGACAGTGAACTTATTTTTCTGTTAATGGTAAAAAATGGATTATTTACGGAACCGGAAAGGGCCATTAAAGAAACGATTATGGAAATTGAAAAGGTTTGTCGGCAGAAAGATGTAACAGAGCCATTTAAAGCGTCTATGTGTATCTCGGATGGCCATGCATTCTGGGCTGTCCGGTATAGTACGGACAATCATCCGCCGACCGTTTTTCTACGTTGTGATAATGGAAATATGACACTGGTATCTGAACCGCTGGATTCTAAGAATAACTGGCAGGCTTTAGCTCCGCAAACGGTCACTTTTATTGAAGGTTGTCATTATGAGGTGCATTCAATTGAAATGGCACTTTGTGGCTAGTATCAAAAAAACAAATAAAAGACAAGGAATATTTCTATTAAAGAGAACAAAGACCATGCGCTGGTGGATAAACAGGCTAAGCTATCAATAGGTTACTTTTGTTCTGGTACCTTATTTTTTAAAGTATCGTATCGATAGAGGTAATCTCCAGTGAAAGTACTACTTTGATAGGGTTATTTCCTTGTTTACTCTCTTGGAGGATGCACACCGCCAAGAGAGTTTTTTTATTCTTTTTCTTCTATCAAATCATAGAGTCTGGCATCCACTAAATCTGTCAGATGAATAATATCAATTTTAACTCCCCGTCCCAGGTGACCGTTTGAGATATAAATCCGTTTGGGTTCAATGGATTGTTGGTCAATATAAATAGGGTATTGTTTAGTAAACCAGATACCAAGAGGGTTATTGGTGCCATGAATATAGCCGGTAGTCTGTTCCAGTTGTTGATCGGGAATTAATCCCACTTTTTTGTTGCCTGAGACTTTTGCCAGTTTTTTGTAACTGAGCCGGCAATCAAGAGGCACGACGGCGATGATTGGGCCTGTAGTATTACCCGTTAACGCTAAAGTTTTGTATATGGTGTGAGGATCAATTTCGCCATCATTGACACAGATAGAGGTATCATGACGCTCTACCTTAAAAAAGACCGATTCGTAAGGAATGCCACTTGCAGCTAAAAAAGTTTCGACATCAAACAAGGCATTCATAGTCATATTGATACAACCCCAGTGCGTAGTCCATTAGCAAAAATGTGATCTGGTTTTGTGTTGTTGTTCTAATTATCACACGTGATCATCGTGTTATTGTAACATTCGTCAATATTTTCAAAAGCCATATTATGTGTTTGGTTAATAAATATGCGTTTTGGATCATGTTTAAAAAATAATTTGAACTTGTTTTTTTATTTTATCCATTAATATCAATTGGATAGTGGTTTTATTTTTATTGTATTTGCAAGGTTATTGCAATTCGGCACTTTGTCGGAGAGAGAGGCGTAGTTATGGAATATTACAACATCAATGCGAAACGTTTTTTTGATGGGACATTCCAGGTCAATATGGAAAAGTTATATCAGCCATTTTTAAACCGGATACCGGAAGGCGGTTTGATTATTGATGCCGGATGTGGCTCTGGCCGTGATGCGTTGGCATTCTCTGAAAAAGGGTATGAAGTTCAGGCGTTTGATTCCAGTGAAGTCTTGGTGGAAATGGCACAGGAAAAAACCGGTTTAAAGATCGAATGCAGTACTTTTGTCGATTTTTATACTGAACCGGCCAGTGTTGACGGGCTTTGGGCGTGTGCATCTCTGATCCATACCGGGTTTGATGAATTGGGAAGTACGATGACTCATCTGATGCATTTTCTGAAGCCGGAAGGGATTGTATATTGTTCTTTTAAATATGGGACTGAAGATACTGATGTTGATGGACGGCATTTTACGAATATGAATGAATCCCGGATTGATCGTGTAGCGGCAGAAACCAATGTATCCATTCGTCACTTATGGATTACGGAAGATCAGAGACCCGATAGAAAAGGGGAAAAATGGCTAAATGTGTTATTGATGAAAAAGTCATAAACCAGAGTATTTAAGGATTAACCGGACCCTTTTTAGGGAAAAGGGGAAAGCTTTTCTATCGTTGTTTCCTCGTTTCATCGTTTAAACATCAAATTTATGACAGTGATCACCGATATTTCGCTTTATGGTGTCTTCATTTGAGAGAGAATAATGTGATGACTCTGGTAACTCTACATCTATAGGATAAGAACGTGAAACGTGGACTTTATCGTTTAGCCAACCCCAATGATTATGAATTTAACGAAGAGCTTGGGTTATGGGAGCTCTCTTTCGATACTCGTCCCATTGCCGGAACCCGTTGTGAAGACCCTGTCGCGGGGGCGATTATTTACAATGAAAAAAGAAAACGTTTTGTTGAAACGTACATGAAAGTTCAGCATGACTTAAAGAATCGTCCTTTACATACTTTTGATTTTAATGATGTGCTTGAGTGGGCGGTGTCGGATGAAGCGAGTGAAAAGCAGTGCTGGTATGTTAACCGGCTACTGAAAGCCGCAAATGAAGATCAATATACGGCGGTTGCACTGGATTTTATGCGTGATGAGGTCGCTGCGGTTCCTGCCAGAATGGAACTTGCGGTTTATTTTTGCGGACTGAAGCAGAGGTTAGCGGCTGATACTGAGGTTGTAAAAAAAATCGAAGAAAAAAGTGGCGAATTACCATTGGTAATGACAGCGGTTCAATGATGAATATTCCCATTGCTAAGTTTGATGCATAATGCAAATTTGTAACTGCAACATTTGCAATTTGGTAGACAACGTTTGAGAACAATTTATCCTTAAAAATACAACCTATTGATTTATAGGATAAGTTTTAGTTGGCACGTAACTTGATATTACTGGAGTACTTCCTTAATGGGGAGTTTACCTAGCCAACTGACGTTGTTAGTGAATAATTTGTTCACATCTGTTTTTGCCAATCACATTTGTGATTGGCTTTTTTATTATGAGTTATCATGTTTTTTAGATTGAATAAAATGGGTACTAAAAAGGACAATAAACCCTGCTTTAGTCGTCATAACTTCCAGTGTCCAGAAGTATTAAAGTACAGGCTTCCTGAACTTTTATCCCCGCAGCTGTTAATTTCAGGCGACATGCTTCGCTTTCCGTTCCCGGATTTAGGATAACCCGGGTTGGTTTGGCTTTTATAATGTCACTGAGCAGGGTTTCTAATATTTTGGGGCCGACATAAACCGTGACAGTATCCAGTTTTTCCGGGTAGTCGGTTAGAGACGTAAAGCACTTAACACCATTAATATCGGATTCTTTGGGATTAATCGGAACAACCGTATGGCCATGTTCCTGTAGTTTTATCTGAGCTTTATTAGCAAACCGACCGGGTTTTGAACTGGCCCCTAAGATAGCAACGACTTCTGACATAATTTGGGTTCCTTATTAATCGCATTTAAAGCAATGCTAGCATGGGAGCCAGACATTCGGAATATAATATTAGACTTTGCTTATGTTTGTCTTCATTTAATTTTTCACTATTTGCGTTGGATCGACGTGATATACTCTGCTGCTCTCATTACGATTTTCCAGACCTGAATTAACCGAGACTGAAATGCCATTTGCAAAACTTGGGTTGAGCCCATCGATAACCAGTGCGTTAGCATTATTAGATTATACAAAACCGACAACTATCCAGAAAAAAGCCATTCCGGTCATTCTGGATGGGAATGACTTAATTGCGGCTGCTCAGACAGGGACAGGAAAAACAGCCGGTTATATGTTACCGATTCTGGAAAAACTGAGCTACGGTCAGACTCAGAAGAAAAAACGCATTCGGGCTCTGGTTGTGGTACCAACCAGAGAACTGGCGATTCAGGTTGAAGAGCAAACAGAGAAGTTCAGCCAGAATTTACCGCTAACCAGCCTTGCAATGTATGGGGGTGTGGATAGCAAAGTGCAAAAAGCAAAACTGATAGAAGGCGTTGATATTCTCATTGCTACCCCGGGTCGTTTACTGGATATGTACGGTCAGCATGCTGTTTATTTTGAAGAAGTTGAAGTGTTGGTGTTGGATGAAGCTGATCGCATGCTGGACATGGGCTTTATTGATGATATCAACAAAATTTTCGACCGGCTTCCGGAAAACATTCAGCACCTGCTTTTTTCAGCGACGTTATCTCATAGAGTGAGAGATTTGGCAAAAACCGTCATTATCGATCCTTATGAAATCAGTATTGCGGCCAGTCAGGCGTCAAAGAAAAACATTGCACAATGGCTGGTAACGGTTGATAAAGACAAAAAATCAGCATTACTAAGTTATTTGATTAAAGAAAATGAATGGAAGCAGACTCTGATCTTCATTGAAACCAAACACGGTGCCGCAAAGTTAGTGGATCAGTTGGAAAAAAGAGGTATTAAAGCTGAGGCCTTTCACAGTGGCCGTAGCCAGACTGTCCGGGCTAAGTTACTGGAAGATTTTAAGTCAGGAGCCATTCAGTTTCTTGTCGCAACGGGTGTGGCAGCACGGGGGATTGATATTGAAAATCTTCCCAGAGTACTGAATTATGATCTCCCGTTTCCTGCGGATGAATACGTACATCGTATTGGCCGGACGGGCAGAGCGGGAGCTGTCGGCGAAGCGATTTCGTTTGTTTCCAAAGATAACTTTAAAAACCTTTGTATGATTGAAAGCCGTTTGGGACATTTGATTGAAAGGCGGATCATTGAAGGCTTTGAACCGAAGAAGCCAGTACCGGTTTCGATTTTGAATTATGTGCCTAAACATAAAAGGCAGAATCAAAATGCAGACAATCGGTAGTGCTCTTACCTGATGAGATTGTTGTTGAGGGTTAATTGTGTTTTATTTTTGCTAATTATTTTAATTAACCTTGTTTTTCAGAATATGTAATATTAAGTGATGGCTTTTCTATTTTAATCCTGATGGAAATTGAAGATGAGTGATTTTCGAGGAAATTAAAGCCATTTTACGTAGAATGAAAATATACTGACTCCTCCACTGAAACAGCAACTCTGTTTTTGCCCGTGTTTAAAGGTTAGAGTCAGATTATTATTTCCTAAGGTCTAATATTAAGACTTTTTATGTGATAAGCAATCTTCGTTGGTTGATAATGTTTCTTTGATAATGTCCTTTTCTAAAGTTGCATTGTTGGCTAATAAACAACGTTTTTCAAACTGAGTTAGTGTTAAAACGAAAAACATAGCAAAAGAAAGCAAACTTGCTAACAAAAATGCGGAGTTGGATGACCCATCTGAAAAATAATGGGAAGCACCATTAATGATGATAGGTGAGCTGAATGCTGCTACAGCTGTAAATGCAGAATAGATTGCAATAGCCATTGGTATAGTTGGCCCAGGTACGATGCAGGAGATAACAAACGGTGCTCTTGCCATATAAATACTTAAGCTGAAACCAGCGATAAAGCTGCCCAGTATAGCAAATGGAAGGCTATGGCTTTTTGTAACGATAAATAAGCCGATAGAAAGGATCAGAAAAGCAGACATGATAGTAAAGTGACCAGTAATCTTGCTGATCCTACCAAAAAGAACACCTGAAATTAATCCGCTGGCAAACAGTATGGCTGAGGTTAGTCCTGCAGTCGATGCATCACCGATATGATTTTCTGAGAGAAATAAGGCGATATTTGTTGGAAAAACAGTAAAAATCATTAAAAAGATAAAACCAATAATTCCAATTATAAAGACTTTAAGGTTAAGTTTTATGTGTTTATCAGACTCTGGCTCGAATGATGATGTGACATGAGCATTATAGTTAGTTGGTAAGCATAGTGAGGCAATAATAAGTAGAGGAATAGCGATTAAATAAGCTAAATAATTTGTTTGCCAGTTTATTTCTGCCAGTTTCCCGCCTAATACAGTAAATAAAATAGCACCAATGCTAACAAAGACGGTCATTAATCCAAAAGTTGCGTTTCTTTCATCGCCTGAAAAATTTTCAGCGATTAATGTGGGTGTTAATGTGGTGATCACACCAGTACCAAATCCTACAAATGCTGAGCAAAATAGAATAAAGTAGAAATTATTATTTAAAAAGTAAGGTATCAGTCCACCTAACATTATTAGAGCAATACCAAATAGAACTAATTTTCTCTTATCTTTATTAATCGCAAGTTTTCCAACAAGTAAAGCTGAAACTAATGACGTCAAGCTTGGTAATGAAAAAAGCATTTGTATTGCAAAAGATGGAATATCAGGGAATGTGTCAGCTATATTTGCTATAGAAGGAGTAATTGCCACAGAACACATTGTAAATAAAGAAATAGTGAGAATTCCTATTTTCGTTTTGTTTTTAATGTCCATTACGTTATTGCCTCAAAGAATTGTATTGGTTTATTATTCATCAGAGTAATAAATTAACAACTATGTTCATACCATTAGGTAATGGAAATATAACACTAGAAATGAGCAAGATTTTTACATTTTTTAACAGTTTTTTCTTCTTTATGACTCTATGATCAACTCTGTGATAAATATCACTATTATATATTTTGTTATTAAGTGACTTTATAGTGAGATAATATATGAATTATAACAATTATTATCCTTTGATTTTTTTTCTATATTTTAAAGGTGTAGTGTTCATTAATTCATTAAAAAATCTATTAAAAACACTTTGAGTGGAAAATCCTAATTGTTCTGATATTTCTGCAATACTCTTATTGCTATATTGTAGCATTTTTACACTTTCTTCTAATTTTACACTTTTTTCAATGATTTTATACGAAGTACCAACTTCTTTGAGTCTTCTTGATAATTTGATTTTATTAATATTTAAAATTTCACATATAGAATGTATTGATTTTGAACTTGAATAATAAATATTTCTATCATTGATGTTGTTTCGTATTACTGAAGATACAATATCTTTTATATTGTCTTTTTTGTATATTTCGTCATTTTTATTTTGAACTATCTTTAATAAGATATCATGAGTGGCTTGATTGAATTGTTGGTAAGGTGTATCAAGATTTTTGCACGTAAATATTATACTATCACTTTCTTGTTGCCATAGAATTTTACTATTCCAGTAACGACAAATTCCTTCTAAATATGGGCTTTTACTACACGTGCACGAAATTTGAAATTTTATATTTTCTTTATTTGAATATGTGTTTGAAATAAATATAACAAAAATAAAATTAATTATAGAAACAAAACTATATCTTAATTCAGGAAAGTGATGCTTATACGTCATTGTTATTGTATTACTAGATTCAATCAGGTTAAATTCGTTAATGTTTCCTACTATAGTTCTAAATTTAATAAAGTTTCTTAAAGCAGTTCTCAGATTTTCACAATTCAATACTAAAGCTGCATATTCAGGAGATGACTGTGAAAATGAATCTAGGATGTTGTTTTTATTTAGTAAATATTCGATAGAAAAATTATTTTTTAAATTTAACCAGTCCAAACCTCTATGTTTTTGTAACATATTTAATAGTTTGTAATGTTGCTCTGGTGTTATTCTTGCTGTTTTACAAGACATTACTTCTTGAGAAATTCCTGTAGCATGTGTGATATAATTCCATGTGAGGCCACTTTCTAATATGTGGTTAACAATAATTTTTTCAAAGTGAGTAGAATTACTTATTGTCTCCATATATTCTATATCTCCATTGTCCTGCTGTAATTAATGCTACTATAGTTGAGACTATAGTCGGTTGATCTATCTCTCAAAATTAATTTTATTTGTTTTTTTGCTAAAAAATAGTTTAGAAAGGTAAAAAAACATCACCAATTTTACAATAGCTTAATTTCTAATGGTTATTTCAACTGTAAAGGTATTAAGCATGAAAAAGAAATATATTCCTTTTTTGTTATCTATATTATTTCTATATGGTTTTCCTATTTGTGCTACCGAAAGTAGTAGTGACCATTTCTTAACGGGGAGGGAGATGAGAGAATCAAATTTCTTCCTAAATAGTAAGACTAAAATTAGCTTAGCTAATAAATTTCAATATTTAAAAAGTAATGACTACCCCGTTGAAAATTCAGTAGTTCAGACGGCCTGGGCTCAGGGAGTGAGGTTAGATTTTGAATCTGGATATATAGGTGAGCACTTTGGAGCTGATATTTCATATGCAGGGGTTGCGAAGCTGGCAGCGAGTGATTATTTCTATACGAGGCAGTATTTATATGCAAGCGGCGATGATATGGCTCCAGAAAGCTTTTCTAAATTCGAACAAGCATACTTAAAACAATATTTTGCTAGTGATAGTTCTCAATTAACTCTAAAAGAGGGACAGATTACCTTAGATGGCTTCGGAGTTCTTGATGGGTTGAATAAGGTTACGAATACATCCTATCGAGGTGCATTGGCAGATTTACAGTATGACAAGGTTGAATTTAGATTGGGTTATTTTTCTCAGTATATGAATGCGGATACGCCTCATAATGAGCATTTCGCTACGTTTTCAGGAAACAATTACGATTATGTATTAACTGGAGATTTGACCTACAAGGATAAGAACAATTCATTGCGATATCTTGCCGGTGAATATAAAGATTATTTATTCACTCATGGGTTGGAATTCAAAAGGCATACTGGTTCTATCCAATATACTGCAGAACTATACCATAATCATGCGTTAACTCTCTGGAAGCAAATGTCGGATTATCATAAAACATTCGATGAAGATGCTTATCACTTCAATATGGATTTGACCCGGTTTAGTGAGCAATGGGTCAATGTCATTGGTTACTCCTTTACTCAAGCAAATAGAAAAAACGGGCTGGGTCGTTTTCAACAATCTCTCGATAATATGACGTTCCATAGTCAGGCTTATGGGCTTAGTGAAGAATTCATTAATGATAATGAAAGTGTATTAACGTTGATTAATATTTATAAAATCACACCAGACTATGAGCTTGGATTCGTGTCTAGGTTTGGTTATGGCCATCATTATCAGGGGAATCATATGAATGATATTGAACTGGCCTTATTCAACAAGTGGACTCCAAGAAACATAGAAAACCTTACGCTGGTATTAGGTCTTGGACCAAACTGGACTTTCAAACGCGATTATTTCAATAACCCTATCCTTGATGAAAATGGAGATTGGCAACGGGGGAGCGGATTTTGTGTAACTTCTTCTATTGAATATGAATTTTAGCAAAAAATTGTACAGAATATTATTAGAGTAGGACTAAATCATGACTAAACATACAGTATCATATCCCTGTAATTTTTTATGGGGAGCAGCTACGGCTGGCCATCAAATTGAGGGAAATAATACGAACTCAGATATTTACATGTATGAGAATGTAATACCTTCCGTTTTCAAAGAAAAATCGGGCTTAGCCTGCAACAGTTATGAACTGTGGGAAATGGATCTGAAACTTGTTCAAGCTATGAATCTTAATTGTTACCGATTTTCTTTGGAATGGTCTCGTATTGAGCCGTCAGAAGGTGTATTTTCTGAAAAGGAAATTCAACACTATAAAAAAATTATTGATGGTTGTGTTGAGAGAGGGATAGAACCTGTTGTGACGCTGTGTCATTTTTCTACCCCATGTTGGTTTGCTGCTAAAGGGGGATGGACTAACCCGAATGCTTCTCAGTGGTTTGGTGCGTTTTGTGAGAAAGTATCGCAAACTATACTTCATAATGTTCGGTATGTTATCACTTTTAACGAACCGAATATTCTTATCTTACTCAATTCATTAGGTAGTATTCCAGAAGGCTTTTGGTACGGACAAAAAGCTATGTTGGATGCCGCCGCCAAAGAAGTTAATACAGAAAAATTTTCCGGTATTAACGCTATGAATCGTGAAGATTTTGCTGTCACAACTGACCACCTTATTAAAGGCCATATAGAAGGGCGCAAGGTTATAAAATCTTATCATCCGGCGTTAAATGTCGGATTTAGTCTTGCCGTTTTTGATGATCAGCCAGCTGGACCTGATAGTATTTATATCGATAAACAGCAGGAAATATATGGAAGCTGGGTACCCGTGAGTAAGTATGCTGATTTTATAGGTGTACAAAATTACGAAAAAGTTGTCTGGGATGATAAGGGTCCTGTAAAGGTTCCTGATGGTGAGATGACTAATTTCTCTGGTTCTTGGATTGATCCTACCTCATTAGCGAATTCGGTGAAAACTATCTATGAAAAAACACGGACACCAATATTCGTTACTGAGCATGGTATCGGTACCGATGATGACCAACTTCGAATTGCTTTTTTAGAACAGTCATTAGAACATCTTCGAAATGTTATTAGTGAGATCCCTGTAATTGGCTATACACATTGGACCTTACTGGATAACTATGAATGGGTAAGTGGATTTGATGTTCACTTTGGCCTCCATTCGCTTGACCCGATAACATTTGAAAGAAAAGCTAAGGATAGTGCTAAGTTTTATGGTCAGTGGGTTGCTAAAGAAAGACATTTAGCCAAGTCAGGTAATTAAGTTGTGCCATCCTGAATAGGATGGCGTTTTTTTTGATATACACATAATGAATAAAACCTCATTACCTTCAGATAATTCATTCATATCCTTTAAATTTTCTGTTATTGCATACTTATTCAGAAGAAAATTCGTTGAAAAGTTGACTAAACCGTTAATATTACTATCACACTATTAAAATAACTGTGGTAGACTTCACCGCCATCAAGCTGCAAATGTTTATTTTTGCAGTTTTCTTAGATTTTTAGTGATTCACGTCTCATGTGAATAACAACAAAAGTATGTTCTGACTGAATAGACATGCTCAGACGTTGAGGTTATTCAATATGTTTTACGATTATGGCGAGCTGATATGGAAAGGCTGCGTCGTAACCCTTGAATTAGCAGTACTCTCGGTTATTGTCGCTGTGGTTCTCGGGCTTATGGCAGCAACAGCAAAATTGTTTGCTTCCAGACCGGTTGCGATGATTTCTGATCTTTATACAACCCTTATCCGTGGTGTCCCTGATTTGGTTCTGATGTTAATGATTTTCTACGGACTTCAGATGGGGATGAATTCGGTTACGGAAGCTATTGGATGGTCGCAGATCAATATTGATCCATTCACTGCTGGTGTACTGACAATCGGTTTTATTTATGGTGCTTATTTTACGGAAACATTCCGTGGTGCATTTCTGACGGTTTCAAAAGGTCAGATTGAAGCCGGGGTTGCGTACGGATTCACACCATGGCAGGTATTCAGTATGATCATTTTCCCTCAGATGATGCGATTTGCTTTACCTGGATTATCGAATAACTGGTTGATAACGCTGAAATCAACCGCACTGGTGTCTATTATCGGTTTGGCTGATCTGGTGAAAGCAACGCAACAGGCCGGTAAGGGAACCTATCAGTTTTTCTATTTTACGATTGTGGCTGCTGCCTTATATCTGGTTTTTACCACGTTATCTAACCTGGTGTTTTACTGGTTGAACAAACGTTATTCCACAGGTAAAAGGGACGCAGAGCTATGATGGATTTAATAAGAGAGTACGGAATCTCTTACCTGTGGACAGATGGATACCGTTGGACCGGTGTTGTCGTTACCTTGTGGCTGCTTGTGATATCTGTTTCCATTGGTTTTTGTTTATCGATTCCTCTGGCCGTTGCCCGGGTATCTAAGAAGAAGCGTTATTGGTTACCGGTCTGGACTTTTTCTTATGTGTTCCGTGGAACACCGCTTTATGTTCAGTTGCTGGTTTTTTATACCGGAGTATATACACTGGATTTTGTTCGTAGCACTGAGTTTTTGAACTGGTTTTTCCGCAGCGGCTATAACTGTGTACTAATATCACTGGTTCTTAATACCTGTGCCTACACGACGGAAATTTTTGCCGGTGCTATTCGTGAAACAAAGTTCGGTGAAGTGGAAGCGGCAAAAGCATATGGTTTTTCTCCATGGAAAATGTATACCAAACTGATTATTCCTTCCGCACTTCGCAGAGCTTTACCGGCATACAGTAATGAAGTGATTATGATGCTTCATTCAACGTCACTGGCTTTTGCTGCTACTGTGCCGGATTTGCTGAAAATTGCCCGGGACGTTAACTCTGCAACGTATATGTCCTTTCAGGCATTTGGTATTGCTGCAGGGTTATATTTAATAATTTCATTTATTTTGATTAGTTTATTCAAGCGTGCTGAAAAACACTGGCTGAAACATTTGAAACCAGTAACGCAACAAGCTCACTAAGGTCTGCCATGAAAAATACAAAATTAGCCGTTAAAGATTTACATAAAAAATATGGCGAGAATGAAGTAATAAAAGGCATATCACTTCAGGCGAATCCTGGCGATGTTATCAGTATTATCGGTTCATCGGGGTCAGGTAAGAGTACCTTTTTGCGTTGTCTGAACTTTCTGGAAAAACCGTGTGCCGGCGAAATTTTTGTGAATGGAAAGTCAATATCAATGACGCCAGATAAAGATGGCCAATTGAATGTTGTCGATAAAAAAGAACTTCAGTTGTTACGTACGAAGCTGACAATGGTTTTTCAGCATTTTAATTTGTGGGAGCATCTGACGGTCATTGAAAATGTCATGGCTGCACCAATCAATGTTCTTGGTATGAGTAAAGACGAAGCAAAAGAAAAAGCCAGATATTATTTAGATAAAGTGGGTATTGATGAAGAGAATCATGCGAAATATCCATCTCATTTATCGGGCGGTCAGCAACAACGAGTGTCCATTGCCCGTGCGCTTGCGATGGAACCGGAAGTTCTTTTATTTGATGAACCGACGTCGGCATTAGATCCTGAGCTAGTGGGTGAAGTTCTGAAAATCATGCAACAACTGGCCGAAGAAGGTAAAACGATGATCGTGGTAACACATGAAATGGGCTTTGCCAGAAACGTTTCTAATCATGTCGTATTTCTTCATCAGGGAGTGATTGAAGAAGAAGGTCATCCTGATCAGGTTCTGACTAATCCGAAGAGTGAGCGTTTGCAACAGTTTTTGTCTGGCGCGCTTAAATAATATCGATCCCTCTCAAAGGTCCGGTAATGGTAATTATCGGGCTTTTTATCTGAAATGACAGGTAAAATCTGCTCACTGATCTGTTTTCATCGAAATAAAATGAATTAGTTATGATTTTTTCTCATCTCTATTATGAGGATAAATCGATTCTTCCTTCTAATGTAAACCATTACATTAAGCACAATAACTTCTGTCTTGATACCTCTCCGGCTTTTACAACATGTTTGTTTATGGTGGTTCACGATGGCCACGAAGTTTTTCATTTTATCCGGAATCTCGTGTTGTATTGAGTTTTATTAGCCGTTATTTTCAGTTGGATTTCTTATGTCGTCAGTCCTTTCTTTTCCGGCCCATGTGCTAAGAGGCAATGGTTGCCTGGATCAAATTTTTACCATTATTAAGTCGAAACGAATTTGTGTTTTTGGTGGGCATAAGGCTCTTAAGGTCGTTACTCCTTTGCTGACTGAGCTTATGGAAGCAAAGAATGTCGACTGTGAAATCTGTTTTCACTGGTTTGGTGGGGAAGTGTCACCAAATAACATTAATAAGATGTGCCGGCAGGCAAAAGCTTTTAATGCCGATGTGATTTTTGCTGTTGGCGGGGGAAAAGCGATTGATGCAGGAAAAGCGGCAGCGGATAAGACGGGATTGCCGGTCGTGACTATTCCTACGATAGCCGCAACCTGCGCAGCGGTGTCTGCCGTTTCTATTTTGTATGATGAACACGGCCAGTATGATGATATGTTCCATCTGGCAAAAGCGCCGGATGTCGTTGTATTGGATGGTAATATTATTGCCAAAGGCCCGGTGAGATGGCTTGCTGCCGGGCTTGGTGATACTTTAGCAAAGCTGTATGAATACCGGGTTATTTCCGGAGGACACCCGGATCTGAGCCTTAATATGGCTGCTTACGCAAATGGAAAAGTCTGTTTTGATATTATCGAGCGTTTCGGCTCAGAAGCGGTTCAGGAAGTGGCTTTAAGACATCCTGGTAAAGCGCTTGAGCAGGTAATGGATGCTATTTTTACCTTTGCCGGTTTTACTTCAATCATGGGGGTTGGCGATCATGTTGCTGCCGCTCACGCTTTATTTGAAGGATTTACAGTACTGGAAAAAACCAGAAGCTTTGGTCATGGTTTACTGGTGGGTTTTGGAAACTTGTGTCTTTTGGTTCTTGAGGGGCGGGAAGATCATGAAGTCCTTGAAGCCATAAAACTGGCTAAAGCCTGCCAGGTTCCCACATCGCTGGATGAGATTGCTTTTCTTACGAAAGAAGAATTAATGCAGGTTGCCGAAAAAGCTGTGAGAACATCTGACATGGATAATATGCCAACCGTTGTTACTGAGGCAAAACTAATTCATGCGATGCATTATGTTTCTGAATTATCCCGGTCAGCTGCCCCTATGACATCCATTGGATAAATTCGGACAGGGCTGGGCGCGTTTCCATTCCCGGCCTGTGAATCAAATAGTAGCTGGCACCTGTTTTTACCGTTTGTTCTGAAGGGCGTATTAACCGGTTCATTTTCAAATCTTCTTCAACCAATATCGCATCGGCCATCGCAATACCAAATCCCTGAATTGCGGCACTGATTGCCAAATCCATGGTATCGAAATACTGATTCTTTTCCATAGAAACTGCCTGATTGCCCGTATTATCCAACCAGAGCTGCCAGTCTGTCTGATTTTGTGCCGGGTGAAGATACGTCCATTGCTGCCAGTCCAAAAATGTTGCTTTTGAATATAGGTGGCTGGCAATAACCGGAGTGATCGCTTCATCAAACAGCTTAATGCAGTTTGGTTGATTTATCGGTGTCCGAGAATAAATGACGGCAGCATCAAAATTTTCAGCATTAAAATCGACATGATGATCGGTCGTTGTGGTTAATGAAACATTGATACTTGGGTGAGAATCCTGCAGAGCCATTAAATTGGGAACCAGCCAGCGCATTGAACAGGTTGGGGCTTTAAGACGAATATTCCCATGGGTCTCATCATAAGGTTTTGCTATATCGATCAGTGTGTCAAATGACTTTTGTACTTCAGGAAGCAATGCTTCGCCATCCTGAGTTAACGTCAGACCTCTGGCATGACGCTGAAATACCCGGTATCCCAGATAATCTTCCAGAGTGGCTATCTGACGGCTGACCGCACCCTGAGTGACAAACAGCTCTTTTGCTGCATGAGTCAGATTTAAATGTTTTGCGGTTATCACAAAAGTATACAAAGCATTAAATGGAGGCGTTTTTCTGGCCATAATGACAACTTAGGTATGCAATTTACTCATGGCCATTATGACAACAATTCGCTGGTCGTCACAATACTCTTTTCGTTAAATGGAACAACTTTTTGAGTATTTATCCGGGGATAATTGGCCTGAAAAAGGCATCGGGCGATTCTTCGGAGACAAATTGTGACAGTGGGACATTTTTCATGATTCAGACATCCGTTCAGATTCGCTCAAAACTGGCCGATGTGGGCACGACGATTTTTAGCGTTATCGGTCAGCTTTCCGAAAATTACAAAGCCATTAATCTTTCTCAGGGTGCACCCAATTTCCCCTGTGATTCATTGCTGATTAATGAAGTGACCAGAGCAATGAATAACAATCATAATCAGTATTCTGATATGACGGGCTTATTTTCTTTAAAAGATAAAATTTCAGAGAAAATCACCCATCTATATGGTTGTGATTATGATGCTGGCAATGAGATTACGATTACTGCAAGTGCGAGTGAGGCACTCTATGCAACGATTTCTGCCCTTGTTCATCCTGGTGATGAAGTCATTTATTTTGAGCCTTCTTTTGACAGTTATGCTCCTATTGTGCGTCTTCAGGGTGCAACACCTGTTAACATTAAGTTATCCTTGCCTGACTTTTCAGTTAACTGGGAGGAAGTCCGTGCATCGGTAACGACAAAAACCCGCATGATCATTCTGAATACGCCTCATAATCCTTCCGGACAGGTGATGAGCCGGGAAGATTTAAATCAGTTAGCGGTGATTTGCCGGGATACCAATATCGTTATTTTATCGGATGAAGTATATGAGCACATTGTTTTTGATGGATTACGTCATTCCGGAATGGCAACACACAGTGAGTTGTCCGCACGTAGTGTAATCGTCTCTTCATTCGGCAAAACGTTTCATGTAACGGGATGGCGGGTCGGGTATTGCGTGGCACCGGC
This sequence comes from Vibrio salinus, assembly GCF_021272385.1. GTDB lineage: Bacteria > Pseudomonadota > Gammaproteobacteria > Enterobacterales > Vibrionaceae > Vibrio > Vibrio salinus. The sequence continues at coordinate 822,376 of NZ_JAJSDZ010000005.1, read as the reverse complement.
TGAAATAATGAAAGAGATTTTAAAGGTTCATCAGTTTATGATGTTCTCTGCCGATACACCGATGCAGTATGCGTTTGCTAAGTATATGGATGATCCTCTGAAGTATTTGTATCTGTCGGACTTTTATCAGGCTAAACGGGATTTATTAGTCAGTGAATTAAAAAATGGACCGTTCCGGCTTTTGCCATCTCATGGGTCATTTTTTGTCTTAGCTGATTTTTCACATTTAACCGATGAAAGTGACGTTCAGGTTGTGACTCGTTTAATCAAAGAGTTTGGGGTTGCGACAATACCATTATCGGCATTTTACAGCGATGGGACAGATAATGGATTCATCAGGCTTTCTTTTGCTAAAGATGATGAAACTATTATTGCCGGAGCCAGAGCATTAAATCAGTTTGCCTAACTCAATATAACAGGAAGCATTATGAAAGTTGCAGCAATTCAGATGAACAGTGGGGATGTGGTTGAAAATAATGTGTCTCTGGCATCTTCGTTAATCAGAGATGCTGTCAGTCAGGGATGCGAATTTGTTGTGCTTCCTGAATATTTTTGTCTGATGGGTGTCTCTGATCAGACACGGCTGGCATTAGGTGAAGCATTCGGAAACGGACCTGTGCAGACAGCGATGTCCGTATTGGCAAAAGAGTGTGGTGTGTGGATTGCGGCCGGTACTATCCCGATTTTATCCGGTGTGCCGGATAAAGTTCTGAACAGCCAGTTACTCTTTGACCCGGATGGAAATTGTGTGAACCGTTATGACAAAGTGCATTTATTTAATTTTGATAATGGGGAAGAATCCTACCGGGAAGCGGATGTTTTAACGGCTGGGAAAGACATCCGGCAATTTGAACTTGCTCAGGCGACAGTCCGGCCTTCAATCTGTTATGACCTGAGATTCCCTGAATTTTATCGGTATAACTGCGGTTACGAAATCCTGACTGTCTCGGCGGCATTTACTTATACAACCGGGCAGGCTCACTGGGAAGTTTTACTTCGTTCCCGGGCCATCGAAAATCAGTGCTATGTGATTGCATCCGCACAAACAGGGATTCACCCTAATGGTCGAAAAACATTTGGTCATTCAATGATTATTGATCCCTGGGGTAACATTCTTGCACTGCAGGAAGAGGACAATGGTGTAGTGATAGCCGATATGGACATTCCGGCATTACAACGCATTCGCCAACAGTTACCCGCGTTACAAAATCGTGTTTTTTATTAGAATTAAGGAAATCTGAATGAAAAAAATACATTTCTTATTTGCGACTTTAGGTCTTTTGGCCTCGGCTTCTTCCTGGGCTATCAGTGTTATTCACTATGGGCTGGAAGCTGAATATCCACCATTTGAAAGCAAAAATGCCCAGGGTGAGCTGGTGGGGTTTGATATTGAATTAGGGAAGGCAATCTGTGAAAAAATGCAGGCTAAGTGTACCTGGACAGAAGGCAGTTTTGATACGCTTATTCCGGCACTGAACACGAAAAAATTTGATGTTATTAATTCGGCAATGAATATTACCGAAAAACGAATGAAAGCCATTGACTTCACAAATCCAATTTACCGTATACCAACTCAACTTATCGCACGTGAAGGTCAGGGGCTGGCACCAACAGCAGAGGCGTTACGTGGAAAAAATATTGGTGTGCTTCAGGGATCAATTCAGGAAGTGTATGCCAAGGCTCACTGGCAACCAAAAGGTGTAACCATTACATCCTATAAAGATCAGAATATGGTTTATTCCGATATGGTCATGGGGCGGATCGATGGCACACTGGTAATGGCTGCGGCGGGTCAGTCTGGTTTCCTTAATACGCCTGCTGGTAAAGGCTATGCTTTTGTCGGTAAGCCAGTGAGCGATCCGAAGATCCTTGGCAGCGGTATAGGGTTTGGTTTGCGTAAAGGCGATACTGAATTAAAAGATGCATTGAATAAAGCCATTGCTGAGGTTCAGTCTGATGGTACCTTGGAGCGTTTAGCGCAAAAATTCTTTACCGGATTTGATGTTTCAGTGAACTAAGTCTATTAACATTTAACGTGTCTGTTTCGTAGTTTTGTGTATTACCGGACACAGGTAAAAGTTACATTATTCGCTTATTTTGTTCTGACAGGCCATAATTTTTGTTATGGCCTGATTTTATCAGAGCAGATTCAAACCTTTTCGTCATATTTCCCCCAGATTGTCGAGTGTTTTTTGATCAGGTTAACAAAAAAATAGCAAGCAAAAATTGTCTTTTTCATAAATGAGACTTATAGTTTTGATAAGGTGTGCCTATATAATGTGCTTATAACTTACATTATTATCAATAGCGTTTGTAAAGTGGAGTAAATCATGGCTAAGCAGGATGGTATACAACAACGTCAGTATTTTCGTTTACGCTACCCGGAAAGTGCCCGGCCTATGATCCGTGTTCAGGGAAAAATATTTTCAGTAAGTGAGACTTCTGAAAAAGGCTTAAGAGTTAAGATGGGCCACGTGGCCAGCCTTTATTGTGGACTGAAAATGAAAGCCGTAGTCTCTTTGCATGACGATGTTGATGTTATTGTTGAAGGTTCAATTTTGCGTTTTGATGATAATAATGAAGTCGTGATAAAGCTGGTTAAGGGGTTAAGTTTTAAAAATATGGTATCGGAACAGCGTTATGTCCGACAGAGGTTTTCGGAGGCTAAAGTACGCAACCCGAGACAAAATCTGAGTTATGCTCCTTAACTGTTTTTCTTTTTCAGATAAGACATTTCTATTTGAGTGACCACAGTAAGATATTATCTATTTTTCCGATCTGCTATTCGCAATAGTACTGACTTGTTTTTCTCGTCAACAAAAGGGATTACATTCCTGAAAAAAAGGTCAAGAACTTTTCGCCATCTGAAATCAATTCCCTATTCCAAAAAACAAAGAATTTTTTTGTTTCGCGCTTTTTCGCCTATATAGTGCGCTGTAATGAAAAGATTCTGTGAAATCATAAAATTTAAACAGTGCCAGAGTAGTATCGGCACGGAACTAATTAGTGATTTAGTGTATCTTAGGTAAGTTCTAATAAAAAAATCTTCTTTAATAATTCGGAGAAATTATGAAAAAAAGCGTCATTGGCGGGGTCGCGGCGGCTGTTGTTATTGGTGGTGTTTTTGCTGTGAACAGCACGATGAACAGCAAGGCACAGAATGCGGTTAACAAGTTTATTGTTAATGCAAATCAAGAAAGTCAGTATGGGAAGATAACCGTTGATAACATTCAGTGCAGTGTGCTTTTTTCTGACAGTTGTATTTTTAACGGATTCAAATTTGAGAATCAGGGAAATCCGGAGCAATCCTTCAAGGCGAAATCGATAAGTATTTCCGGTATTAAGTCGTTTATTGGCAGGGAAGCAACACACCAGTCAGTTCTTCCTGTTGGTAAAACTCAGGTTGATATGAAAGTAGAAGGGATTCGTTCTCTGGATAACCAGACATTGAGTGACCTTATTGCAACCGAGAGTCCGAAATTTTATTCAGCACTGACCGATGAAATAAAAAAAGCGTTGAAAGACAATGATTTCTTCATTGAAGCCAATGTTAAAAATGACGTTTCTTCTGCCAGCATTACTTCTGATGATAAAGTTTCCCTGAAATTTAACCACTTGCCTTTATCGTTAACGACTCAAATAAAATACACGTATACGGGGGATCAGTCTGTGTTAAGAGATCCCCAATCGGCCGTGCATAATCAGGGTAATATATTTGGCATTCTGGGCAGTTTGGTTGTGAATCACGTATCTGTATCGGTGGAGCAGGGTAAATATATGTTTACCGATGTTTTGCACGGTTTCTACAGCGATTACATCGACAAATGTGCAGAAAAAGAAGTGTGTATTCAACGGAGTAATGCCTCGCTTCCTGAACCTTATAATAATCAGGATAAACAACTGACTAAAGATGAGTTTGAACAGGCATTGGTCAAAGTGGTTGATTCCAGACAGGGAGAGATTTATCAACAGATTGAGCGGACATCGGGACGTTCGTTCTTTACAGAGGATGAAATCCACCAAATTGCTGACTTTGTGGTGAAAGGAGACCGGACAATGAAAATAAAATTGGTTAATAAACACAACGCGCCGGTACTGGGGTTTGCCGATGTGATAGGCCGTGGTATGCATGCCATCAGAAATAAAGTGGATGTTGAAATACAATAAATAGCTTCGTTTGCATTTGACATTAGTGCATTCAATTTTATTTATACAGGAGCACCCTACAGGTGCTCTTTTCATTTCCGTCTCGTTTACGACTGAATCTGACGCTGGGGATGCTTGAAATCGGTTAATTCACGTTCACTTGATTTAGATCAGGTTAAAAATGAGTCTAATTGTATGGTCTGTACTACTATAAAAACTCAGATAGCCACTTAATGGATTCAATGGTTAAATGTTTCAGGTGGTTAATTGGGTGAGTTTAGTAGGGTATGAGCGACGGTTATTCTGTTTTAAAACTTTGAGATGTATATAGAAATAGGTGGATACATGGACTGTTTGCCTAACCGCTGTCTAGAAATAGTCAGCGGTTTTTTTATTTGAACAGGAGGACGATTTATAAAATATTAATTACGCTTGTCAAGCTACTTTAAACTGGTCAACCATCTGATTTAAACGTTCTGCCAGTTTTGCAATTTCAGCTGTTGAGTTTTGGGTTTGAGCTGAGGCATTGGCGTTTTCCCCAGCGATAAATTTAACATTCATAATATTCTTATTGATCGTTTCCGCTACGGAGCTTTGTTGTTCGGAAGCACTGGCGATTTGAACGTTCATATCATTAATGATCCGGATGGTACCATTAATAGCTTTGAGTGCCCCCTCTGTTTTTCCTGACTGAGCAACACAAGTGTCTGCGAGGGCTTTCCCTTTTGCCATGACTTCTACGGTATTCTTTGTGCTGGCCTGAAGCTGTTCAATGATGTTCTGAATTTCGTCCGTTGACCCTTGTGTTCTGGATGCCAATAGTCGGACTTCATCGGCGACTACTGCAAATCCACGGCCATGTTCACCAGCTCTGGCGGCTTCTATTGCCGCATTTAGTGCTAATAAATTCGTCCGTTCAGCAATATCCCGTATAACTTCCAGAATTTTATTAATGTCGGTAACTTCCTGCTGAACTTCGCCGAGTTTATCGGAAGAATTATTGACACTGTCGGATAATGAATTGATCGCAGTAATGGTTTGTTCGACAACCTGAGCGCCTGTGTTGGCTTCAGTATCTGCCTGATTGGCAGCTTCCGAAGCTTTGGCGGCATTGTCTGCAACGTTATGAATTGTCGCTGCCATTTGATTAATGGCGGTGGCGACCATTTCTGTTTCTGTTTCCTGCTGGCTTATTCCTCTGGCACTTTGCTCTGTTACTTCAGCCAATTCTTCAGAGGCAGATGCTAACTGGTGACTGGCACTGGAAATGGTTGACATCATTTCTTTCAGGTAGTTTGCGGTTTCCTGTACCGCATCAAGCAATTTACCGGTCTCATCTTTGCCTGTATTTCCCACTTTAACAGTCAGATCTCCGTGAGCGAGCTGGTGCGCTGCATCTACGGCTTTATGAATTGGTTTTGTGATTGCCGTTGTTATTAAATAAGCGGCGACAATGCCGATAATGATAGCGATAAATGACAAAGTCACCACAAAGTGAAAACGATGATCTATGTTGCTATCCAGTTCAGGGCCTAATGTATCCTGAGTTTTTATTATTTCTGTTTTTAGTGTTTGAATCTGATGACTGATTTCCGGTCCGATTTTATTCAAACTGTTTTTAACCACATCGTCGCGTTTCAGTATCAGCTTGTGAATTTTATCTACGTTTTCCATGTAGATTTTATGTTTTTCTACAACCTGAGCTAGCATTTTTTTCTGAATACCGGTGTTTAATAAAGGCGTGAGTCCGTTGATTTCCGTATTGACATCAGAGCCCATATAAACAAGAGAAATCCGGTAGTCTTTTTCACTGCTCGATTGCAGAAAACGACCGATGTAAATACGGCCGTTTAGTATTTTGTCTTTGAGTTGCATGGCATGAATGGTGATCTGGGGATCGTTCCATCCGTCAGAAAAGTCAACAAAGTCATTAACATTGGCTGTCAGATCTTTCTCAATATGAGCCAGTTTTTTATCGAGAATTAGGTTTTGTTCTTTGATCAGGTGGACGGTATCACCAAAGGTCGTATCGTAATGCTTTAACTCTGAGTTCATTTTTGACAGTATTGATAACTGTTTTGAATCGGTTATCACATTTTTTAATTGTTGCCAGTCTTGCTTTACCCGGGCAAGAAAATGTTGATATTGAGTGAGGTTATTTTCACTTCTGGTCAACAGATAATTTTTAGCGTCCATCCGGACCTGAAGCATGTTAGTTTGCAGATCACCAATTAAGTTGGAGTGCTGGGCTAATTTCCGGTAAGTTTTTATTCCTTCTTCGGCTGTATTAAATGAGAGCGCACTTACCAGCAAGGTGATGGACAGCAGGATCAGAACCGTGCCGAATCCGCCACCAATCTTCATACTTACTTTTAAATTTTTAAACATTCTACACCTGAGTTTTCTACCAGTGAAAGACAAAAAGAACGCCAATAAACGGTTTATTATTAGAATTTGTATGTATCACTTTGATGCAGAGGTTTTTATAAAGTAGTCATGCTTGCAGGTATTAAGAATGACAGATTTGGTTTGTATCTTCAGGCTATTGAATAATAAAACTTTTCTTGCACCAAAGTATAAAACTGTAATTATTTTTCTTTCCGGGTCAGACTTAAAATATATTTATTATCTATATCTAAGTACATAATAAATATCTTATTCTTATGCTTTAGTTGTCCGGTTGAATAAACAGGTTATGCTTACTTAATTACAAAATTATTACTAAATATGAAGGAAATAGGTCATGAGTGAGTATCATCAATATCGCCCGGCGTTTAACGACGGGCTTAAACGATCTTGGGGTTGACGGGAAACGTATCCATAAACCGGATTAATTCTGTAATGCGAGTTGCCAGTAACCAACGGAAATATCACGATTGAATTTAAAACCGATGTTACTGAATTCACCAACCTGACGAAATCCCAGACTTTCGTGCAGTTTTACACTGGCCGGATTCGGTTTGGTGATAACGCTGATGATGTTTTTGATACCTTGTTCTTTCAGGAGCTCTATCAGTGTTGTATAGAGCGAGCGTCCCAGACCTTTTCCGTGAGTGTCCGGAGAGAGATAAATGGTTGGTTCAACGGTATACCGGTAAGCGGAGCGGGTATGCCATGGGCTGGCATAGGCATAACCTTTTACTTCACCTTCAGATTCGACAACTAACCATGGCAGATCGGCCTTTTCGAGCTTTTTGACACGCTTAGATATGATGTCCGAAGTGATGGGGTCTTCTTCAAAAGTGAAGACCGTATTTTCAATGTAGTGATTATAGATTTTAACAATGGTATCAATGTCACTGTCATTAATTTTCCGTATTAGCATTCGTCTTCCTTAACAATGATTGCTATGAGAATGTAGATAATAAGTATTTGCAGTTTATCAAAGTGTCAAAACCGGCGCTATGGCGAACATTTGAGATGATTGTGAAATGTAAACAAGAGAGTTTGTCCGTTCAAAACATCACCATGATAAAGTGCTGTTTGAATATCGCTGTGGGTTAAATATAATCAAGGGTCTTTCAACGTCCTTAAAAGAACGAGATAAAGCGTGTCAGAGCAGAATTTTAAACAAAGTGTTGCAGCCCGTCTCAAATCAATACGAAGTGAGAGAAATCTCAGCCTTGATGCTGTTGCGAAATTAACAGGTGTATCCAAAGCGATGTTAGGACAAATAGAGAGAGGGGAATCGAGTCCGACAATTGCTAAATTATGGCAAATTGTTTCCGGGCTTGAGACCTCTTTCTCTGCGTTCTTTGAACAGGACCAGAAGCCGGGTGCTGAACTGGATTTTCCTAATGATCCACACATGAAAGTGATTTCAATCTTTCCATATAATAAAAGTGTTAATTTTGAAATGCATAAAGTTACGTTAACGTCTCACCACTGTCAGAAATCACAGCCGCATGCTCATGGAGTAATAGAAAGTGTCATCGTTCTGGAAGGGGACATGGAAGTTTTAGTCAATGGAACGTGGCATCTTGTTGAATGTGGCGGTAAGTTTCGGTTCCATGCTGATCAACCTCACGGATACAGGGCTGTCACAGAGAAGGCTGTTTTTCAGAATATCGTCAGCTACTAGGGTCTGTTGACCTTTGATGGTTGATTTTTGTTCACTCTGAACGGGTGTTGATCGCGGCGCAGGGCATGTAGCTTAGTCATTCTAAGCAAATGACCTGCAACAAAGAGCAAAGCCAGTTCAGATGAACCCTTCGGGCAGCGTTTGATGGTGATTTATTCAGCGTTGGGTCATGACTCATGTAGATGACTACACTTCACATGCCCCGCCTTGCCTAAATCACCATCAACTCGCTGCAAAAACCATCACCAAAGATCAACAGACCCTAATAACGTTTAATCGAATGTTTATAAACTTAAAGCCATTTACTGTGTACCAATACTCGCATCACCGGCAGGACTATGATCCAACTTGTGTCGGGTTACGGACTCAGATTAAAGATAAGTTACTTACGGGTGATGAAGGAATGAAATCAGAGAATGCATCCCATCATCTTTGCTCCATCACCATATGTAGGAGAGACATTCTTATTAGTAATTTCGGTAAAGCCCATCTTTTTCCAAAATAATGAAGAATCCTGAACAGCAACAAGCCTGATTTGTTCAAATTTAAGTTCTACTGCAACGTTTAATAAATGGCTGACCATTTGAGCGCCGATGCCTTTCCCCGATATTTGATTTGAAATGGCTAAGTCATGTAAAAACAATATAGAGCCTGATATATCAGATTCTTCCGGTAAAGGCTGGAATAATTCGGGAGGGGTTTCCTTATTCCAGGAGTGTGCCAATAAATATCCTAAGACATCATCATCTTCCTGATAGACAAAACAGCAATCTGGTGATTGATACCATTTGCTTTTCAGTACATCATTACTTTCTGGTTCTATCTGTAAATAAACTTCAGACTGAACCTTGAGTATGCCGGGCCATGTTGTTTCATTCACTAATTTTACTGGCATTTTTATCCTTCAAATGACTACTGATTGAGATTTCTTACCACTCCATTAATGGCATAATGGATTAACAGATAAATTTGGTCAACAAAGAGACGCTATTCTATAGGCCAGAAAGAGGGTGAAATGTTTCGGTCAGGACAGATTGAAAAGAAGTTAGCTTCGGTTTGTGAGACACTTTCTGATCATTGGCTCTTTTCAACGGGTTACAATGATGGTAGAACGAATTTTAATTATAGTCGTCTTAGCACAAGGATCGTGTAATGACAGATAAGTACTTCCCTATTTTTGGCAACGCTCACCCTAAAGAACACTGGGTTCCAATCGATCTTTCCGAGAGCAACCCTAACCTGAATTTTGACAGAACTTGTGAGCCAGATTATCTGGACAATTTTGTTTGCTCACATTTCAACGAATCCTGTACCGTTGCAATTGGTGGTTATCGGGAAAAAAGAGCAACCTACCGTAATGCATCCCACTTTTCGGCACTTCCGGCATCTGAGGTAAGGGATCGCCATCTTGGTATTGATCTTTGGGTAGCAGCAGGTACACCTGTTTATGCACCACTTGAAGGTGTTGTCCATAGTTTTGCTTTCAATGACCTACCCTTCGATTATGGTCCGACAATCATTCTAAAACACACCGTTGATGACAATGAATTTTACTCGCTCTATGGTCATTTATCGCTTGATTCACTAGAAGGGTTACAAGAAGGTCAGGTTATCTTTCGGGGACAGGAATTTGCTCGCATTGGCGACAGAACAGTAAATGGAGGCTGGCCTCCTCATCTGCACATTCAGGTCATACGTGATATGTATGGGTTGAAGGGCGATTTCTATGGTGCTGCCAGCGAAAAGGAACAGGTGAAACTGTTTTCCAATTGCCCGGATCCTTCATTTCTACTGGGCTTGTAGTAACAATTGTTTTTTGATGAACTACATGAATAGAGTAATAAGTAGTTGTATTTCTATCAGTGTTCCTAAAATTGCTGGATTTTGCAAATCTAATTTGGTCTTTAAAATACCTTATTGGAATGTAACTTATTGATTTTATTTTATCTTAGGCAAGAAAAAAGACGCCCTAGGACGTCTTTAAACTTAGAATTGGTGGGCTGGGGGCATCTGAATTGGAGTTTTAATTCTATGAAAATTATAAATAAACTATAATTCAGGTAACCATCTTGGTACTAATATTGGTACTAAAAAACACCGCTAGGCGATTTTAAGAAAATTTTATTTATGTGAAATTGGTCGCCAAGAAGGTTAAAAGCCGGACGATTAATCCTAAAGAATAATGGTCCGGCTTTTCCCACCCCTTGCCCTTGATGCTTACTGTTTGTTCGATTACTTGAGTGGTCCCTTTCATCTAGCCAGTGGCGAACAGATAAGCTCCGAAGTTTGTGTGGTCACGAGTCCGAGACATAATTGATTAGGTCTGAGGACTGGTGTCATCATATAAAGATGAAAACACATACACTAAGCCGGTTTTTTCAGCTCAAATTTGGAGATAATTCTCCTATGATGGGTTAAAAATTATTATGCCCGAATTAAGTTGTGAGTCAATGTAAGCTAAGTTAACGAGATTTGTGGAAGTTCTTTTATATCTAATGGTTTATATCCATTTTTTAGCAACCTCTGACGAACATTAAATTTTAAATTAATTCCTTCAGTGGGCTCGATGTCTGGGCATAGTTGCTTCTGTTCTAGCTTATCTGCAAATTCATCAACTTGGTTGAGTAGTTCACCTAAAGATAATTTGTTGTAGTTTGCTATCACAATCCACATTGCATCTTCGATGTTACTGTGGGCTAATTCGCTAATGTTACGGAAATGATACTGATTGTTAGTCTGTATTTTTTGTAATCCTCTGCGAACTTGAACAATTAGTTGAAAACTATTATCCATACATAAGATGATTATGCGAAATAGAGAAATATTGGAAGGTCTTCCATTTACAAAAATGTTTTTAACCAGTGTTTGACTGAGTAATCTTTCGCCTGATGCCATGAAAAATTTTGGGGAATGTTCCAGTTCTCTTTCTGATTTCTCATCAAATATATAAAATAGATGTTCGGTTTGACGTTTAAGAAGATGTCCAAATTCTTTGATAAGGTGGGCCATTTGGGTCTCTTTAGCTAAAGATTCCCCATGTCTCCATTTGCTAACTTGAGCTATTGAATTTTTACTTATTCTTGAGACATTAGCAATATCTTTATTAGTGTACCCGTTTTCAATTGCTATATTTACTAGTCGCTTAGTGAACGGATATTTTTTTTCTTCTTTATTCATAAAGTTTATGTTTTTTTTAAATGATGGTGGGGAAGAATTATTCCACCATCATATATCTTTTTAGTCATCACCTAAATAATCATCATTATTGGGATTATGACCATCGGCCCAATCATCCATATCTGCATCATTATTGGGATTGTTAATATCAGACCAAAGGTCTAGTTCATCTTGGCTCATTTCTGAAGGGTTCATAGAGTTCTCCTATTTGTTCTTGCCGTTGTATTTAGGACTTTTTGGATTGAGTTGTTCACTGCGGTTATCCAATACTTTTTGATATGTTTTATTAGTTCCTGATGTGCCTTTGTTGTCGTTTGATTGATCTGCTTTGTGATTGTTGTTAGCCATGTTAATTCCTCATCGTTAGTTGATATGTCTATGTTAGCTAAGCTGATCTGAGTAGCGAAGTGATAGGAGAGTGATAAAACTGTGATGATGAGTGATATCTTGTGATAGCTTTTTGAGTTAGTTAATATTCATATTGATGCTATAAGTAAGGTAACATAAAAAGAATCACATTAGCCTGCGTCAATACAATGTTGCTCCATAAAAAATATAACAAGTTATTACCGACAGAAACTTATCTTACCGATGAAGTTATTCTCATCAATGCTTGGAAAAAGGCCCATCAATATATTCGAACCACCAGCTGGTATGTGGATTTTTTAGATTTAGATCAATCTGCTATTGAATTGGAAGTGAGAATTGAGCAACTTAGCAATAAATTGCAAGATAAAAGTTTGAGATTATCCTCTCTAACATTGATTCCGGCCCCTAAATCACATCCTTGGTTTTTCGAAAAAGAGGAAGGTTATTTCGATGAACCACCTTCCTTGATATGGAGACCAAAGGATAGTGATGCCGAGTCAGATAAAAGTGACTATCCCATTCAGCCTATGCGCCCCTTGGCTCATATTTCAATAGATGATCAAACCGTTTTTACGGCATTGATGATGCTTCTTGCTGATAAGGTCGAAACAGTACAAGGCGATCCCTCAGTAAAATTCGAAGAAGTGCATGAAAAAGGAGTTATTAATTACGGGAATCGACTTCATTGTAAATATGTTGATTCACAAGCCGAATATTCATGGGGCAATAGCAATACCTACAGTAAATATTTTCAGGATTACCAACAGTTTTTAGCTCGGCCTATCTATTTTGGGCGAGAGGCTAAAAAGGTAAAAACAAACGATGAAGAGATTTATGAGGTCCAATTAGATTTTTCAAAATTTTATGATTTGGTAAATAAAACTAAATTGACCGAAAAAATTAGTGATTTAATTCTACAAATCACTAACGAAGAACCTGATGAGTGTCTTCAAGATATTTTGGAAAAATTTGAACGTTGGAATTGGACTCCCAAGTCTAGAGCACTTTATAAAGATGTTTGTAAAAATGAACATGTTGAGGCGTTGAAACAAAAGAAAGGTATTCCTCAAGGGTTAGTTGCTGGTGGATTTTTTGCGAATATATATTTGCTTGAGTTCGATAAAAAACTATCTAAATTAATCGGAGATGCATTAGATGAAGATGGTAGCGTTGTTTTAATTGATGCTTGCCGTTATGTCGATGATTTAAGGTTGATTGTTAAATCGGGCAAAGGTCCAGATGCCAAAGAAAACATCACTCGGATTGTTCGCTCTATAATTGAAGAATTCATTGATGAGGATAACTTAGGGTTAACCCTTCAAGATAAAAAAACAAAAGTAAAAGTATTTAGCTCAAAAGAAGGAGCCGTGTCTGCAAAACTGGCTGATATTCAAGGTAAGTTGAGTGGACCTATGCCTTTACATGAAATGGATGAACAGCTCGGTCACCTTGAAGGGTTAATCGAACTTGCTGATAATCTGGACATTCGAAGTTTGGATGAATTGGAAAATGAGCAAGGTTTTATTGGTGAACTTGCTTGTATTGATAAAACTTTTAATGATGTGCGGAAAGACACGCTTCTTCGTTTTACTGCGAACAAAATACATTTATTGCTTCGTCGGAAACGTAACATGATTTCGCAAGATGTAAATGATTCAGGTGAGCCGATACCCGGTCCATGGGATTATTTACAAGAGCGAATGGCTAGAAAGCTAATTGCTAATTGGACAAAAGATCCCTCGCTGATTCTTTTACTTAAAAAGGGCTTGGAGTTGTTTCCCCATATAAATCTTTTAAGGCCTGTATTGCAGAGTTTAGAAGGTGTCCGACAACAAGAAAGTAAAGTTTTAAAAGTTTTTGCTGAATATTGTATTAGTGAAATTCTACGGCATTCTGCAACAGTTATTCATACAAAAGATCGGTGGGCTTTTCCAGCTCATTCCGATCCTGATAGCTATTTTGCTTATTTAGAGAATTACGCAAGTGGTGAACTTTCAGAACTTGATAATTTAAGTGAAGCATTGAAAGAGCAAGTCCTGTTCTTTTGTCTTGTTCGTAATGATTCTATTCATAAGGAACCAGTTAATAGAGAGCCGTTTGATTTAATATCTCAGTTATTTAATGGGTTCCGAAAAGTAAATTTAAACATAAAACCGAAAGTTTTTACTACTGCTGTTATTTTGGCTAATCAGTTATCACGCGATAAAGCAAAAGTGAATCTTTCTATTTCTTGCGCATTCGAAGCTATTTATTCTCTTGATGTTCGCCCTGTGAAACCGAGACCTAAAAGTTTGACTCGTCGGACGTTAAGAAAAGTAAGATCGCTCCGGAGGGGAGATCTTAAAGATATATGTAAAGGCATCATGCTTGCCAATCCCGAACTATTTGAAATTTTGTATTTTTCAGCCAAAAAATTGAATATGAAGTGGACGAGCGTAGCTTACGAGTTTGCTGAATATCTTGGCTTGAATGATTATTCAAAGGTTAAGGGGAATTTATCAAACTACGATAACAAAACGATTTCTTTATTGTCAGTCCTTAGAACTGATGATAATCCTTTCAAACATGAAAATGGTATTTTGAAGTTACTGCAGTCAGTTTTTGTAGATCTTGATAAGAACAATTTTATTGCCCCGATTGATATAAAGAACTCTTCTATTAGTTGTTCAAATTGGAATGACTTATTACAACTCAATTCAAATTGTGATTTGTCCATAACCTTAAAATATTTGAAAGAAGATGAGTTACTTCATAATCCGCCAGATTGGCTAACTGATGAACATAAGCCTTTATATTTCATGGGGATGTTTATTCGAAGTTGTCTCTTAGGTTCAGTGGACTGGAGTCGATCAAGGTTTAACCAAAACGATCGTTCTGCGTATTACGGAATAAAATCCAACATGCTTAAAAGACAAGTTGGAATGATGCATTCACCCGAGGCCTTTGGCGATTCTAAAGCCCCAATGAGCGATTGGTTGTCTTCTCTACTGTTTAAACTTCTTCAATGGCCAGGCGTAAAGAGTAATGGTGATTTATATTCCTGGCCAAAGTTATGGGACTTGGATGAGCTGGAAAAATGTATCAACCAACGAACTGAAGTTCAGTCAAATGCATTTTGTGGATTATCAAATATCCCTACATATACAGAAAAAGTTCAGTTAGGCTGGCCCAAAGATAAAAGTCATTTAAATGTTGTAATGGTTCAGACATTGTTACCGCTAGATAATGATTTTGATACTTACGGCTTTGAATTAAACGATCCAAAATATCGAGCGAAACATAGGCGTCATATCGCCTCGGTATCCGAATTAATACTACATAACATCGCAAGTTTAGATAGTGTTAATGTTAAACCAAAGCTTAAAGGTATGGTCGATCTTATTGTATGGCCGGAGTTATCTGTTTCACCAGATGATTTAGATATTCTTGAACGATTATCCGACAAAACGGGCGCTATTATTTTTGCTGGTATTGGCTTCAGCCATATTAAAAATGCTCGAGAATTAAATAATGCGGCGATTTGGATTATTCCTAATAAGAGCTCTTCTGGTCGGCGTTTTATTAAACGTTTACAAGGTAAGCAGAATATGACTGTTGGCGAACTAAGTAAAATTACTCCTTGGAGGCCATATCAGTTAATCGTGGAATTGATCCACCCCGCGTTTGAAAATCAGGAAGGATTTAAATTGACAGGGTCCATCTGTTATGACGCAACGGATATTAAGTTAAGTGCGGATCTGAAGGACAAATCCCATGCCTATATCGTTTCTGCTATGAATAAAGATGTAGGGACATTTGATAGTATGGTTGATGCTTTGTTTTATCATATGTATCAATATGTTGTTCTAGTTAATAGTGGAGAGTATGGCGGCTCTGTGGCTAAAGCCCCTTATAAAGAAAAATTTGATAAGTTAATCACCCATACACATGGTTCACATCAGGTCGCAATTTCTAGCTTTCAAATGAATATGTTTGATTTTAGAGAGTGCGGATTGTCTCTTAGATCTGATAAAAAAGTTAAAACTCCCCCAGCAGGTAACCTTAAATGACGTGTCTAGATACAAGTATCGCTCAGTTTTTTACATTTGAATTTTGGAACTCTCGAGCTGATATCATTATGGCTGTAATTGCTGTTATCGCTTTAGTGTTTACCATTATTCAATTGCTATCAGGTAGAAAAGAATCGCGAAGAGCTACTGCATATGCTGCCTATCAAGAGTACCTAAGATTGTGTTTTGATAATCCGATGTTTGCTTATGGAAACCAAGATGAGATTGTTTTAAATGGTAAAACTGACAAAAAGTACCCTTGGTTTGTGTCCCAAATGCTTTTTGCTTTTGAACAGATATTGGAAACGGATAAATCCGATAATCAATGGAAAATGGCAATTGAAGCTCAATTAAAACAGCATGATTGGTATCTTAAAAAATCGACTTCAGCAAGTCGAGATGAATGGAGTAAGGAACTCTCATCAATTATTCAGAAAGTAATAAAGTAGTATCTTCTGAGGGAAGTTGTAACTAGTCCTACAGTGATTTTCCTCATTGTTTCCATATGGATGCATGAGTAAACTGATATGAAGTGATTAACATATATTGGCTTATGCGCTAACTATTTAAAATGTCTTCCAAACTTACTTTTCAACAAATTCACACAATCTGGAGTAATGCGGTAAAGTATATCCGTGGTGTTTCTGAACTCAATGATATAAAAGAGCAAATTCTTGTTTTAGTATTTATAAAACGGCTATCTGATACATTTGAAGAAGCTCAAGAGAAGATTATTAAATCCTATTTAGATGATGGTTACATCAAAGATGTAGCTGTGACTTTGTCGGAGAACCGTGATGAATTTGATTGGATGTTCTTTATTCCTTCATCTGCGCGGTGGTCTGAACTTGAAAAATTAAACTCTAGTTCTGAAATTGGACATAAAATTAATCGTATTTGTTATGAAATAGAAAGTAATAATCCTGTACTCAAAGGTGTATTAACCTCTGTTGATTTTGTTGCCAAATCAGCGAGAGAAAAAATTTGGCTTGACGTAATTTGTTACTTTTCACAATTCAGTTTTTGTGATGATAACTTTGAAAATTCCGACTTATTCTTTTACGCCTTTGAAAGTTTGTTGCAGTTATTTGCCAACGAAGCAGGTAGAAAAGGAGGGGAGTTTTATACGCCTCAATCAATAGCTAAGCTAATGATTGAATTATTAAGACCAAAAGAAGGGATGCATATTTATGACCCGACGTGTGGTACTGGTGGTTTACTTGTTCGAGCGGTTAATTATCTTCGAGAACAGGGCTCAAAATTTGATAGCTTAACGTTGTTTGGACAAGAGATTAATTTGGATACCTGGACAATCTGTCAGATGAATATGTTTATTCATAAAGTATTTCATAGTGATATAAAATTAGGTGACACGTTAGTAGAACCAAAGCACGTTAACAATAGATGTTTACAGCAATTTGATTGTGTTTTAGCTAACCCTCCTTATTCAATGAGAATGAATGAACAAGAAAGCCTGTATCATGATGAATATAATAGATTTCGATATGGACTACCGCCCAAAAACTACTCTGATTTAGCTTTCCTACAACACATAATCGCTGCTCTTAATACTAATGGAATGGCTGCCGTTATTCTTCCACATGGAGTTTTATTTCGAGGTAATAGCGAAAAAGTAATTAGGGAGGGAATACTGAAAGATGATTTGATTGAAGCCGTAATTGGTTTACCCCCCGGTCTTTTCTACGGGACAAGTATTCCTACCTGTCTGATTATTATTAATAAAAACAAGTCACTTATTCGTCAGCGTAAAGTATTGTTTATAGATGCATCACAAGACTTCTTATCCACGAGTTTGATGAATGTTTTACGGGAGCAAGATATTCAAACTGTTGTTGATGCATATGATAAATTTGAATCGATGGGCACCTTTAGTAAGATTGTTTCGGTCGATGACATTTTATCTAAAGAGGCAAATCTAAATATTTCACTCTATGTAAATAACTCCCCTGTGGTTCAAGAAATAGAAGCTTTACTGAGTCATCATGAAGGCTTTGAGCAAGTTTCTATGAAAAGTAAAAAATTGGTGAAATCGATTGGTGTCGTCAAATCTGATATTGATGATAATGAATTAAATGCTATTTTTCTACGAAGAACTCGCCCAGAATTAGGTTCTATTTTACTCAGTTTAAAAGGTCAAAAAATCCCATCAGTTGGATATGTTAAGATCTTATTTAATAAAGATAAATTATTATCGGAATATGCCAAGTTGTTCTTTGAATCTCAGCTTGGGAGAAAAATGTTGAGCCAAATTCCGACTGGAACAAGTATCCAGACTCTTCAAGCTAAATCAATTCAATCTTTAAGTATCCCGATTCCGACAATCGATGTGCAGCTAGAAGTGATAAAAGTCGCCTTAAAATTAGAAATAGCGAGAGGACAAATTGACCAGTTCTTCAAAAAGCTTACGACTGAGCCAAAAAAATACAAATCTATAGAAGACAGTACTGATGAAATGGTTTATCGACTTTCGGCATTAAGCGATGTTAAGCATCTTGAGCATCTGATTTCTCTTGGTGAAACTAGACAAATGGAATTCAAGCAATCATTTTTCGCTAATGTGGATAAGATTCGTAATGAAAAGGTAAAAGTAGAGAAAGATAGGGATACTCAAGGCGATATAATTAAAGATATTGTCTCTTTCTTAAATACGGCTGGTGGCATATTACTAATTGGTGTGAATGATAAAGGTAAAGTCACAGGTGTCGATATCGAGGCGAAGCGCTTTGGATTCAAGAAAATGGATAACTACTTCCAAGAACTAGGCGCACAATTAGCTTCGCGTGTTAGGGCTGATTATGCGGAGTATTGCCTGTTAACTGAGGTACCGTTTGAAGGTAAAACCATAGTTCGAATTGACTGCCAGCCTTCACCAACACCTGTCTTTCTTGATAACACCAAATTTCACGTTCGAACCGATACATCTTCCCCTGAACTAACTGGCATCGAGATGTTAAGATACATCCAAAATCATTTTAAGGTTGCATTGATTAATGACCCAGAAAATCACACTCCAACAGCTTGAGTCCTTCCTGTGGGAAGCGGCTGATATATTACGTGGCAATATGGATGCCTCAGAATACAAAGACTACATCTTTGGCATGATGTTCCTGAAGCGCTTGTCAGATGCGTTTGAAGAAGCGCAGGAAAGCGTGGTTCAGTACTATCTTGGCAAAGGTAAAACTCAAGAGCAGGCGCAAGCCTTGGCACAGGATGAAGATGAGTACGATAAAACCTTCTATGTGCCGAAAAGTGCGCGTTGGTCTGAGCTGAAAGATTTAAAACACGATATCGGTGCGACACTCAACAAAGCCACGGAAGCGATTGAAGAATACAACTCCAGCTTGGAAGGGGTATTAGTTACCATCGACTTCAATATCAAAAACAAACTATCAGATAAAAAGCTGCGTGATTTGTTGTCGCATTTCAGCAAGTACCGCCTGCGTAATGAAGATTTCGAACGTCCAGACTTGTTAGGTACTGCTTACGAATACCTGATCAAAATGTTTGCTGACAGTGCTGGTAAAAAAGGCGGTGAATTCTATACGCCAAGTGAAGTGGTGCAACTGCTCGTGTCATTGCTTAAACCACAAGCGGGGATGCGTATCTATGACCCGACTTCTGGCTCTGGCGGTATGTTGGTACAAACCCGTAACTACCTAAAAGATCATGGAGAGAACCCAGCAAACTTATCCTTGTTTGGTCAGGAGATGAACCTGAACACCTGGGCTATCTGTAAGATGAACATGTTCCTGCATGGTGTGTTGAGTGCCGATATCCGTAAAGGAGATACCTTACGCGAGCCGAAGCATACTGAAGCTGGCGAGTTGATGACCTTTGACCGCGTAATTGCCAACCCACCATTCTCTCTGAAAAAGTGGGGTAAGGATGAGAGTGATAACGATGGTTATGGACGTTTCCCTTATGGCACACCACCTAAAGATGCGGGTGATTTAGCCTTTGTTCAGCATATGATTGCCAGCACCAATGCCGAAGGTATGGTTGGCGTGGTGATGCCTCACGGTGTGCTATTCCGTGGGTCGAGTGAAAAGGCGATTCGTCAGGGCATTTTAGAAGATGATTTGTTTGAAGCTGTGATTGGTTTGCCATCGGGTTTGTTCTACGGTACGGGTATTCCGGCTTGTTTGCTGATCATCAATAAAAACAAACCGACTGAACGCAAAGGCAAGGTGCTGTTTATCAATGGTGAGCTGGAATTTGAAGAAGGTAAAAACCAGAACAAACTGCGTGATATCGATATCGAAAAAATCGTCACCACCTTTGAAAATTATCAAGATATTAAGCGTTACGCCAAAGTCGTTAAGTTTTCCGAAATCGCAGAAAACGACTACAACCTTAATATTCGCCGTTATGCCGATACTGCGCCACCAGCGGAAATTTTTGATGTCCGTGCTATTTTGCATGGCGGTGTACCAGTACGCGAAGTGGAAGACGAATACATTCAGGAAGAGATTCTGCAAGGCTTTGATGTGTCCACTGTGTTTACCGTGCAAGCAGAAGGCTATTACCAGTTCCGTAAAGAGATTGAAGCAAAAGAACAGATTCGCGCTTTTGCTACTGATGCGACTGCTGCGGTTATTGCTCAATTCGAACGCTGGTGGGATAAATATCAGGTCTCACTGAAAGCGTTGGATGATGAAGTTGCGACTGCTGAAAGTGTAATGCAGGGGTATCTTAAGGAGTTGGGGTATGAATAAACCATATCCTAGTGAGTGGAACTCCTTCTGCTTGAGAGATGTTGTCGAGTCACGGTCAAGCAATGTTGATAAAAAAAGCTATGATGGTGATAAAATAGTACAGTTGTGTAATTACACGGATGTTTATTACAACAATAGAATTACTAGTTCTATTTCTTTCATGATTGCAACTGCCAAAGATAAAGAAATAGAACGATTTTCTTTATGTCTTGATGATGTAATTATTACTAAAGACTCTGAGACTCCTGATGATATTGCAATACCAGCTTATGTGAGTGAAGAACTAGATAATGTAGTGTGTGGTTATCACCTAACTTTATTGAGACCATATAAAAATAAAGCTAGTGGAGAGTATTTAGCTCATTTATTTCGATTACCTATCATTCAACATTATTTTTATATACTAGCGAATGGTATTACTCGTTTTGGATTAACAGCTGATGCCATAGCGAACGCACCTTTGGTACTTCCCCCTCTCCCTGAACAACAAAAAATCGCCAAAATTCTCACCTCTGTCGATGAAGTGATTGAAAAAACACAGGCGCAAACCGATAAGCTCAAAGACCTAAAAACCGGCATGATGCAGGAACTGCTGACTAAAGGTGTCGGTGTGGATGGTAAACCGCATACCGAGTTTAAGGATTCCCCAGTGGGGCGGATACCGAAGGGGTGGGAGGTTAGACAGTTTGGCGAGATTTTTAAAAGCTATAAATATGGTCCTCGATTTAGTGCCAAGGATTATGCTCTTAATGGTAATGTTAAAACTATTCGAGGAACAGATCTCTCTAGTAATGGAGTCATTAAATATACACAAGTTCCCACAGCAAAATTGGATGAAAAGTTAGTTGATCAAAATGCTCTAGAGGATGGCGATCTTGTGATGATTACAACTGCTGACTGTGGTGCTACTGCTGTATTTGAAAAGCAATCTATCCCATACATTGCTAGTGCATATGCTATTAAGTTAACTCCTAAGGCTCAACTCAATTCAAAATATATAAATTATTTTATGCAGACTAGAAGCGCATTAACGCAAGTTGAATCCTTTATAAGGAAGGGGACTGTCGCAAATTTGCCTGGTTCAGATGTAATGTCCATAGTTTTAGCTTTGCCATCACTAAATGAACAAAATAAGATTGTTGATATTCTTGAACAATTAGATAAAGAAATAGCACTTAAGTCGGATTCTTTAGAAAGTAAAAGCAGGTTAAAGAAAGCTCTTATGCAAGATCTTCTGACAGGCAAAGTTCGCGTACAGGTTGATTAACAAGGAAGGAACATGTTACAGGCAATACTCCATGGAAAGGCTGGACGCATTGACACCGATGAAGGCGAATCACAAAGTTGGCGTGAGGTGTTTAAACAGCGAGAAGACTTGATGACCGCTGCGGTGTTTGGGCGCTTTGCCTATTTGTCTGCACCTGTTCAATCTTACTTGATGCAAAGCTGGCTCGGGGTTACTGAGCCAGCGTTTGACGACTTTGAAACCATCGATTTTTGGTCTAACTACGATCTAGAGAACAATCACAATCAAAAACGAGTTGAGCCCGATGTGGTGCTGAGATTTAAAACAGCTAATGTGATTATTGAGGTGAAACCACCAGCTGGTGGGGATCAATATAAAGACCAATGGCAGCGTGAAATTGAGGCGTTTCTTCAATCGGATGAGCAAACTCATTTGCCACTCTATTTTGTTGCGCTGGGTCGAATCCCTAACAAGCAAACGTCAGAACAATGGTTCACTGAACTGCAAGATGAGTTTAAAGAAAAGCTCAGCGGTATCTATGCGTTAGAGTGGCAGCCTGTGGTCAATACGCTACTTGAACTGAAAAAAGGCGAACTGCCTAATGTTCAGGACCGTCGGGTTATCGATGATATTTTACAAGCGGCTCAGCTCTATCATTTAAAAACTAGTGGTTACGGTTGGGATGCATTACTGAATGCATCTTTACCTAAACTCTCTTTAGAACACTTGTTATTTAAGAATCCCATAAAAACTAACTGGGATGAGTTATTGAATTACACCCAACAGTTACCACTTTCACTAAAGGACATTACAGCATGGAAGAAGTAGACGAACTCTTTTGGCAAGTTCGCACAGCTCACCGATTGTTAGTTGCTTATTACCAGCGATTGCACCCTATCATTGATGACTTGGCTACTTTCGCTGATACAGTCTTTGATTTCTGGACTCCTCAATTGTTTGATAAACCAGCTAGAGCAAATCCGTTTACAAAATGGCAGTGGGATTTACTTCCTGCCGCAGTAACTCGCTATGTCTTTAAACAGGTGAAAGAATCATCCAAAGTGACAAAGGGTGATTTTACACTCGAATTTCTTGTGGTTAACGATACTGGTATCGTTAAAGAGAAAGGGAAAGGTGAACTTGATGCTTTAGCGTTGCCACTAAATGTGGAACATGCTGAAAGTATTATTAAAGTTGGTATATATCGGGCTGCTGAAAATAGTGATAAAGACTATTTCTCTCAATGGAATAGTGTAAATTATCCCGATTATCAGGATGATGACTCTTTCAAAAGAGATAAATTATTCTTAACTACAGGATTCGAATTCCCTATTTCTTTACTGTTGACAGAAGACGGCGTTCAGGCCGTTAAAGAAAAAATTGATAAATATCTAAAAATAACTCAGCAAGCGATATCTTCTAGTCAATCATAGGAATGCATATTAATGGCTAATGATGAATTCGACAAAGTAGAACAACCTGCTATTGTCCAGCTCCACCGGCTTGGTTGGACTTATATACCAGGCAAGAACCTATCTCCAGAGCATCCAAACCATGAACGTGATTATTTGAGCGATGTGGTATTGGTTAAGCGTTTAGAAGCTGCCATTACTCGAATTAATCCATGGATCAATGAAGAGAACTTGCGCAAAGTGATGCGAGAGGTTACCTATCCTCACTGTGCTGGCTTAATGGAATATAACCAAGGCTTTTATGACACGATGGTCGGTTATATTTCTGTCGAACAGGATTTGGGGAAAGGTAGAAAAGGTCAAACCGTTAAGCTGATTGACTTTGAAGATCCCAGTAAGAATGATTTTATCTGCACTAACCAATTTAAAGTTGAAGGTCTGAATCAAAAAATCATTCCTGATATTGTCTGCTTTGTGAATGGATTACCACTCGCCGTTATTGAATGTAAGTCCCCTTATATCTCTGATCCTATAGCACATGGTATTGACCAATTAAGACGCTATGCGAATCAACGTATTCCTGAACACTTCGAAGGTGCGGAAAAGCTGTTTTGGTATAACCAACTGATGGTGTCTACCTGCCGAGATAAAGCAAAGGTAGGTACGATTAGCTCACCTGCACAATATTTCGGTGAATGGAAGGACGCTTATCCTTTGACAGATGAGGATATTACTCAGCAACGTTTGAGTAATGTGATTTCGTTGGCTGAACAGATGGATATCGAATTGCCTTCATCCGTTGCGGATGTTGAGCTTGAGTATCAAGAGGTCGCTGAAGATAAGGCAGATTATCAAGTTCTTGAAGTGACAGCACAACAGCGCTTAATTGCTGGTATGTTTAGCCGTGAAAACTTTCTTGATATTGTCCGTAATTTCATTCTCTTTGAACCAGTCGATGGGCGTTTGATTAAAAAGGTGGCTCGATATCAGCAATTCCGAGCTGTGAATAAAGTTATCGAACGTATTAAGCATGGTAAGAATAGAAAAGAAAAATCAGGGGTAGTATGGCATACCCAAGGCAGTGGTAAATCGTTAACTATGGTGATGTTGGCGGTAAAAATGCGCCATGACCCAGAGTTAAAACAGTACAAATTGGTGTTTGTCACCGATAGAACACAGCTTGATGAGCAGCTTTCTACCACTTTTACTGGGGCGCAGGGGGAAACGGTATACAACGCAACCTCGGTTGAATCATTAAAAGCGCTGTTAAAGAAAGACAGTTCAGATCTCGTTACGGCAACGGTCCAGAAGTTTAGAGATGCTGAAAAAGAAGCACTTGAGAAAGGCGATGAGAGCTTTGTTGACCTCAATACATCTGAAAAAATTATTGTCTTAGCCGATGAAGCTCACCGCACTCAATTCGGCGGGTTAGCGCTTACTATTAATAGTGCTTTGCCTAATGCTCCAAAAATCGGGTTTACAGGAACACCTTTGCTGAAGTCTCAGCAGAAAATGAATGATGCGTTTGGTGGCTACATTGATAAATACAAAATCAATGAAGCCATTGATGATGGTGCAACGGTACGGTTACTTTATGAAGGTCGGGAAGTACAAAACCAAGTTGCTGGTGAGTCGCTGGATAAACTGTTTGATGAGTATTTTGGCAGTTATAGCAAAGAAGAACAGGCTGAGATTAAGAAAAAATACGGTGTAGAACGGGCGGTTCGTGAAGCGCCTGCCCGTATTCGTTGGGTGTGTATTGATTTGCTCAAACATTACCGTGAGCATATTCTGCCTGACGGGTTTAAAGCCATGATTGTCGTGGGAAGCCGACACGCTGCCGCGGTTTTTAAAGAAACACTGGACGATCTCGGTGCTCCACAATCTGAGGTAATTATCTCCGGCGATCACAATGATTCACCGGAAATCGCCAAATACACCGATAAAACTCACCAGAAACAGGTGATCGCTAATTTTAAAAAGCCATTTGGTCAGGATGCGCCTGGTACTGATGAGCAAAATAAGAAGTTCGATAACACGGCGTTTCTGATTGTGAAAGACATGCTGTTAACCGGTTTTGATGCCCCGATTGCTCAGGTGATGTATATCGACCGTAAACTGCAGGATCATACTCTCATGCAGGCGATTGCCAGGGTGAACCGGACTTATAAGGGGAAATCTTGCGGTTTTATCGTCGACTATTACGGATTAACTCATTATCTCACTGAAGCATTAGATCTATTCAGTAGCGATGATGTGGAAGGGACCTATCAAAGTCTTAAAGATGAGTTACCAAAGCTGAAAGCGGCTCATACCCGGGTTAAGGCATTTTTCCGTGACGTTTCTGGTACGGATGTGGATGATTATGTTCTTGCGCTGAAAGATGACACAGTTAGGGCTCAGTTTGAAATTGCATATAAACGTTTTGCTAAACAGTTAAATATCATTTTGCCGGATAAATCAGCTATGCCTTATGTGGCTGATATGAAGCTTTGGGGCAAGGTTCATCATGCTGCAAGAAATCGTTATCGTGATGAAGGGATGGATTTAAGTGGTGTTGGCGAGAAAGTTCGCCAATTGGTGGATGACCATATCCTCAGCACGGGTGTTGATCCGAAAATTCCACCTATCGATTTATTGGCAGCCAATTTCAAATCGAATGTGCAGTCTTTGAAGTCCGATGAATCAAAAGCCTCTGAGATTGAGAGTGCGATTAAACATCACATCACCATTAATCTTGATGAAGACCCGGAATACTACCGTTCTCTGAGTCTGCGGTTGCGTGACATTATTGAAAAAAACGCAGGTAATTGGGCCTTACAGTTAGAGCTATTACTGGAAATGACCAGTGATATAAAAACAGGGCATCAGCAAGCAGCACAAGAAGTTGGATTAAGTGAAACAGAGTTTTCGTTCTATAACATTCTGGTGGCAGAAGTGACTAAAGCCAAAGATGGCGATGTGATTGAAGAATCGGTGCATGATGAAATTAAAACCACTACTCAAGCTCTGGTAAAAATACTTGATGAAGCAACCAATATTGTCGATTTCTTTAACAAATCTGATGAAATAAAGCGGATGAAGAAAAAAATCAAACGCTTTGTATTGGAGCAATCATTTGGTGATATAGACCTTATCAATATACTGCAAGATCGTTTTCTGGAGCTGGCAAAAACTAAGTTTGGTAATAAATCGTGATGACTTCAGCTTCTGAAAAAGTAGAAGGGCGTGGCTTTTGTGCCGTTGTAGTACGTACTAGCCGAAAAAAATCCGCGACCATTAAAGTAGAAGAGGGCATTGTTTCTGTTGTGGTACCCAAAACCTTGCCGATGGATAAAATCCACCAGCTGGTGGATTCCAAACACGATTGGATTATTGAAAAGCTTGCTATTTATGCGGAAGCTCAGCCGCCTTCAGAGAAAGAATACGTATCAGGTGAATCATTCCCTTACCTTGGACGTAATTACCGGCTAAAAGTGCTTACGGGCGATTTAGCGCCCACAAAACTCATTAATGGCAGAATTACGGTTACCGTGCCAGATCCTGACGCACAATATCATTACATTCGTCGGGCGCTATTGAATTGGTATAAGCGCAATGCTGAAAAGAAAATCCGCGAAAAAGTCACCCGTTACGCAAAACAGGTTGGTGTTGAAACCGGCGTGGTCCGTATCAAAGAATTCAAAAGCCGCTGGGGGAGTTGCACACCCTATGGTGACCTGGAGTTTAACTGGCTAATTGTCCTTGCACCGAATCGTATCGTTGATTACGTCGTAGTACATGAACTGTGCCACTTGATCCACCATGACCATTCAATCCAGTTCTGGAAAGAAGTGGAGCGTGTGATGCCTGATTACCGGGAGTGTAAGGAATGGCTCAAGGATAATGTGCATAAGTTGGTGGTGTAGTACTTCAGTATGGTTTACTTACCACTAATGACCTCGTTAGCTGGTTTGCAAAAAATATCATGGGGTGTGCATTCTTGGGAACTGAAATGATTCCATACACTGATTACAAGTACTGCGGTGATTGCTAAGAATATTAACCTTTTCATAATAAATCGTTATGCCTCGACAATAGTGCTTTTAAGTTGATACAACCGTAGATTAACTTATTCATTATTAAAAAATTTAAGCCCTTGTTCAAAAATAAGGGCAAGGATAAAAATTATTTAACCTGAGATCTGGTTAAGCCAGAACAATATCACTGCTTTCTAACAGCTCAAGCTCATGAGCTGTTAGATCCAAGCTTGGTTTTGTATCCTTCAGACAATACGCAATAAGTCCCCCAAGAAGGTTCAGAATGAACCCATGTAGGCTACGATGCCTTGAGTGCTCAATGTAAGAGATGTTTTTGAGTTGGTCATTGACTGTTTCGATAATGAAGCGTTTCTTTAGCAAGGCTCTATCCCACAAGGAAATGAATTTCTTTTTCATATTCTTTCGAATGGTTGTGATCAACTCAACGCCTTTGTTCAGCAGCTCTCCGGTCAGCGCTTTGCTGATGTAGCCTTTGTCGCCGTATAGCTTTCCCCAAATAGCATCAGCCATCTCTGGCACTGGCTTTCTATCGTCTTCATTACCCGTGGTCAGTTTAAGAGAGACGATCTCTCCTTGGTGGTTAATAATTAGGTGCAATTTAAACCCAAATGACCATCCCATCGTGCCTTTGCCATGGTTTGCAACGCCTTCAAATACTTTGTTTCTCTTTGCACGCATAATGTGGCAAACCTCAATTTTGGTTGAGTCCACAAATTGAATACCCGTTGGTTTACCAAGCTTAGAGGTCAGATAGCTACACATGGGTACGACTACACTGGCGGTCATCCCCAGAAACCGTGTGTAGCTTAAAAGCTCTGGGAAGTAGTCATTGAGGTAACGGCATACATAAAGCAGATAGTAGCTTTTAAAATCACGATAACTGGATTGATGAAAATGGATGATGATGGTCATTATCTCGGCTGGCGAGAGCTTGCAAGCTCGGCGACGCTTCATTTGACCATTGGCAATTAGCTGCTGTTGCCACTGTCCGATAAACAACTGACAGAAATCATCGACATCACAAAAGGTTTCAATTAACTTATCCATGCTCGTTCCTTGTTTGTTCTGCTCACTCTTGGTCGAATGATCAGGTCGAGGAACGAGCAATTAGTTCCTTTTTTATCCTCAATTTCTTATCCAGAGCTGAGGTTATTTACTATTTAAATGGGTTGAATTTGTCTTGGGTTCTCTCATATATCATAACAGCTTTAATGGCTGAAATTGGTATATCTGAAAAGCATGCTCCTTCTGCATGCAAGTAACATCTTTTATGTGGATTCGAAGAGTTTCTCCATTCATCAACGACTTGTTCAGCAGACCAGAAATCACTTTTGATACTTTCAAATTCAATCTCTAACCAGACTGTCTCATTCTGAGATGATATTCCTGGAACATGACTAAATAATGTGTCACATTTTTTTGCATTAGGCGTTCGAAAATCAAAGAGACAAATCCCGTTCATGGATGTAATAAAAGAATGAGATATAGGATTTGAATTTAATAAACTTGGTGGTGTGGTACTGATAAATCCGGCTTCTTTTATTGTATGCCAATTTTGAGTGGTTGTAGCATGTAATATTTTGCCTTTCAATTCGTTGGGTATTTGGAACATTTTTTCTCTCATTTATTGATGTTGATTTGATTGTATGTTATTCGCGCGGAGTTTCGCTAACTATCTGAAAAGTTATAATTTGATAGAAAATCATGTCTATCGGCAGATAGTTCATCATTTCGAGTTTTAGATGATGAAGGAGTTGCTAAGAACATAAAGCAGTATGTATCGGAACGGTCTGGTGATTTTATGTTTAATTTTTCCCGCATTTCTTTCTTTGATGTAACTACCCATTGTCCTAATTCATTAATAAAAACAGGTAGTCGACTCATTTGATCTTTAGTCATTTCGCTTGAATCGATTTTTAACCGATCTGTTTTTACTGCGTTACGCATCATGATATGGCTATAAGCGCGCTTGTTGATAAATCGACTTCTCGCATTTTTATTGAAGACGGGTTTTCCCCAACGGATTTCCTGAACGTTTAATCCAATTTCTTGAGCTATTTTAACGGTTGAAAACCCGACGCCATCACCGTCAATGACAACTAAAATATTTTCAGAGAGATAAGGTGCTACTACTTTTTTTATCTCATAGGCAAAGTCAATAGGATCAATCTCCGAGGACATCTCAAATAGTTGGTGCGATAGTACAATTCGATGTTCTGGTTCATCGATAGATACTTTGCATATATTGATAACGGATTTATCTCGCCCATTGCCCACATCACACGCTGCAACCCATCCCCAATCGGTATTGGATATGTCAATGTGGCACGATGCCGCTCGATCACAATCTAATCGGCTTAGTAAATAACCTTCCATG
Source organism: Vibrio salinus (assembly GCF_021272385.1). Classification (GTDB taxonomy): domain Bacteria; phylum Pseudomonadota; class Gammaproteobacteria; order Enterobacterales; family Vibrionaceae; genus Vibrio; species Vibrio salinus. The sequence goes on along the minus strand of NZ_JAJSDZ010000005.1, from coordinate 792,743 downwards.
TTGTTAGGAAAACGCCCCAGTACTTTGATTTGATATTCTGGAGAGTCTTCACCACCATATGAAATTAACTTTTCACCGATGAATTCTGGGGTTACTAAAGGTGATTCTTCGGAGTTAAGTGTTATTGCTTCCCATATATCACTAAGCCGATGGTGAGTATCATAGAAAAAGCCTGATGTTCTTGTCGGTTGACTTAACAGGCACATATTGTTGTGTTCTTCAGTTAGTGCTGCACTTAACACTTGAAGTGCTTTATCCGGTAAGCCACTAGCCTCATCAACAACGACTAAGTATGTGTGGCAGTGTTCCCCGGCAAGGGCTTCCTCATTACCTAGGCGGGCGGATTTTGCAATGCAGCTCCATACGCCCTTGTAACCAACTGCGAAGAATTCTCGTTCGTTAAGTTCGAAGTATTGTGATAACCAAGGCACGTTGGTACAAAGTGCTCTGAAATTTATTTTGATGTATTTCCAGATAACGTTTCTTACTTGAGCCGCATTATTAGCAACGACAACAACTCGGCTTTCTGGGTTTAGTATTATGAAGGCTAAAATCATAATACTGGTCATATCGCTTTTCCCGGTGCCATGCCCGCTAGAGACTGAGACTCTTGAGCCTTTTTTTTGGACTGCTTCTATGATTAGTCGCTGTTGCCAAGTGGGGCTTTTGCCGCAGAGTAGTGCAAATTCAATCCAGTTATATCGGTACTGAAATAAGAATTGAGGGTAACGGGGTTCTGATAAAATAGTTTTAAGTTTATTCATTTATCTGATTCTTCATTGTCACCAAAAAACTTTTTGTTTATGCGTGCTTTTTCGAGATGAATTGCCTTAAGTCTATCTTCCTGTTTGGTTCGTTCTGATTCAATGTTGTTCCAATATTCTTCGGTCATCTTATCGATATCCTGGCGAGTGAATAATTCATCCTCGATTTCGACTGTTGTGTTCTTTAACTCGAAATCGAGCTTTTTAAGTACATATGTCGGAAGGGAACCTAGGTCATTAACTTCAAACTGATAAGCAACATCTAATGCAGTACATCCACCAGTCTGGAGTTTCTTGAGCCATCGATTCTTTATTTTTTGTTTTGCTGGTGGAAGTTCGTCATCAGCGAGTAGTGGTGATTCAAGTGCCTTTTGTATTTGAGGTATTAATTTAGATACTCGGTCTGCACAAGCAAGAGAAACGGCAAGTGCAGACGATACATCTCCCTGTTCATAGAGTTCTTCAATACGAGAACCGCCCAGAATTGCTATTTGAGCAACCTGATTTTTTAATTGGGCAAACTCATAAGAATAATCATTAGCCAAAAAAGCGTCTTTAACCTCCGGAGGCATGTCTCTGGAATATCCTCCGTGAATTAAGGCTGCTTTGTTATTTTTTATAAAACGAGCTCGCCTATATGAATCTAATTCATAGTCGATTTCTTTTACTGCCAATGATTTTATTTTTCTTTCTTTTTTCATAGCTATTATCGCTGTATGTACGGAGCTGTTCGCTCCGTACATGATTAATGTGTTAATTATTTGAGAATGATTCTGCTATCTGTAAATGTATGACGGCTAATACTACTTTTGAGACAGTTGGAGAAAGTTCTTTAATTTCTTGCAGTAACTCCTTCATTCTTTGTCGTCGAATTCCTTTCCTAAAAGTACTAGAGGGTATATCTCTTGCGCTAGCAAAAGCAGACATTGATATTTTTGGTGATTTAACAGTAGCTAATCGGAATTGAGCTGATAATAACGGCCAGTTATATGTATTACGCATGAATCTGACCTCCAAAATCGCTGACTCTGGTTTTATAAAACTCAATAGGGGATGAATAGTAATTACCGTCTTGAGCTAAGAAAGAACTAGTCGGAGTAGCTTTAATTTTCGGTTTTCTGGGGTTATCGTTTAGCAATAATAAGATGTTTATCTTGTATAAATTGCTAGTGGGACCAGATGATGAATAGCGACGTTTTTTGGTAATAAAATTGAGCTCTTCAAGCTTTTTTATGGCTCGTTTTGTAGATGATTCACTGAATCCAGAATTTTGTGAAAGTGTTTTTATTGACGGAAAACATTCAAAATCTCTGTTTACATAAGAAAATAGAGTCATAAGAGTTGCTTTATCGATTCCTGAGAGATTATTCGATTCTGCTGATTGTCTTAATAATTCATTTATTACTGAAAGTGGTGTCATGTGATATAATTCCTTTACTGCAAATAAGTTTGGCGGCTTCGTATGCAGTTAATTGATAATGGTCACAGTGATACGTTCGTTTTCACTGTGGCTTTTTTGTATGGTCTTGTGGGTACTTAGTTAGCGTCAGGTAGACCCACTAACAAACCAATTAACAAACTAAATAACAGTGCTTATGCTGTTTCTCTTGTTTGAACCCATTCCATTAGCTCTGAATAAAGCCAACCAACAGAGTTTCCGTTTGGTGTGAGTTTTCTGCGTTTTGGAAAGAGACCTAGCTTTTCTAACTCCCAGGTACGAACTCTTGATAAGCCTGTTAAGTGAAATCTTTCTGGTTCTCGTACTACGCGATCAATAAACGAATATTGAAGTTTTTGTGCTTGATTTTCCATATAGCCTCCGAAGCTGTATTATTGTGTTCGAAGGCTATTGTGGTGGTTTATTGAGAAAGGAACTAGATAGAAGTGCTAGCGTTTTTACTATGTTTTGAAATTATTTTAGAGCATCAATAATTATCTTGTTATTGAAATTATCATTTAATAATAAGTAGACTTCATTTTGTTTAGGGTAATCACTCTCAGGTCTTCTAGCTAACGAAACGTTGTGTTGTTCGCAGTAGTATTTGATGACACTTGTTATTGTGCTTTTTGCAAAGCGCTTTGTACTAGCCTCATGTAGTCGTTTAAGGATGACTTCTGCTAGACTGGTCTTTTTCGGCATCCTATCTCTGTAATGGTTGTGTACTGATTCAACCATTTTTTCAATAATAGCACGCTCTCTGTTCTTTTTTTCTTGTGTCTTTTTAGCCCCTTTGGATTTATTAAACGCATCGATGCTTAACTTAGATGTGGGCTCCAAATAATCGGTCGTTTCGTTGTAAGTACCGATCAATGAGCCAAGGTTTACGGCTTTCCTTACGAGAATTTCTAACATTGATGGGCTCGCTCCTGCCTCTATTAAGTGTTTTTCCACAGACCTAAAAGCTGCTATAGAATCAGAAGCTTCTCTGATGATTTCATTTTTATTCAGTAGCGAAATTTCGGCATAGGTTCTTGTTTCAAATCTATTATTGGGTAGGTTATTCGCTTGTTCTACAATGTGTTCTAAGAGCTTCTGTCCTTCAGGAATGATGCTGATTACTCTGACTACGTCGCCATACTGGCATAGTTCTTTTTTCTTTAGGCTTATTTTGGGACGATTAGCGGTAAATAAGTTAGGGAATATTTTTTCTTTACTCATAAGATTATTTTCACTGGTTGACTATGCGAAGGATTCCATTGCTTTTACTTAGACTTAAATTTCCTTGAGCTGCATGTTCAATGTATTCACTCCACCAGCACATTACAGGGCGGCGCTGTTCTAGGTAGTCAGTGCGGTTGTAGGCTCGGCGCACTTCATTGCCATCAACATGGGATAGAGCTGCTTCAATTACATCAGGGTTAAAGCCTTGTTCGTTTAACACTGTACTGGCAATAGCTCTTAGTCCGTGTGAAACAAGTTTTCCTTGATAGCCCATTCGTTTAATGGCAGCGTTTGCAGTTTGAGAATTCGTCGGTTTTTTGGGATCTCGATCAGCTGGAAATATAAATGCACGATGAGCACTGATAGGTCTCATTACCTCTAGCAGCTCTATCATTTGAGGGGTTAGGGGAATTGTATGTTCACGACGGTTCTTCATCCGTTCTGCTGGAACTGTCCATACTTTCTTATCCCAATCGATTTCTGACCATTTAGCTCCTGATGATTCTTGAGGTCTTGTCATTGTATGCAGTTGCCATTCGATTAAGCACCGAGTAGTAAGCTTAATGCTTGCTCTCGAGAGGGTAGTCATAAACTGAGGGAGTTCATCTGGACTAATGGTTGGCATATTTTTCTTTTTAGGAGCATGGAAAGCTGAGTGAATCTTGCTTAGTGGATTGGCATGGATAATCCCAGTGTTGACGGCAAAGTCCATGACTTCATTTATGCGTTGGCACAAACGTTTGACAGTTTCGAGTGAACCTTTAGCTGCAATTGGCTTTAACGTATTGATTGTTTCTATAGCCGTAATTTTGCTGATAGGTAATTTGCCTAGCTTTGGGAAAATATGTAATTCAAATGAACGCCAGATATCCGTGGAATAATTTTCTGAAACAGTAGATTTTTTTACAGTCATCCAGGATTCAGATATTTTTTCGAAAGTGTGTTCTAGTTCAGCGAGTTTTCCACGTGTCTCTTGCTGTTTGTGTTCTCTTGGATCGATTTGCTTGGCTAAGAGTGTTAAAGCTTCAAGTCTAAGCTTACGGGCTTCTGAAAGACTGATTTCTGGAAAACTACCGAATGAAATGTTTGTACGCTTCTTGGTATACGGTTTTTGATATTTGAAAATCCAAACTTTACTACCTGATGGGCGAATACTTAGCATTAAACCCTGTCCGTCGCTTAATGTGTATTCTTTCTCTTTGGATTTAGCTTGTTGTACTTGTGTTGGCGATAGAGGCTTAACTAAGCGTGCCATGTCGATGTTCCTTATATAGAAAACATGTTAGTACCAAGCATTAGTACTAACCTATATCTTGGTACATTGTTTAGTACCAAAACTTCCGAATTCAATAAAACTGCATCGAACTATTATGAACAACAAAAAGCCCCGAGGCTAGTGCCTTCGGGGCTTTAGATAACGTTATCGAACGTTTTCGTATACGAATTTGGTGGAGCTGGGGGGATTTGAACCCCCGTCCGGAAACCATTCCTCTTTGGTACTACATGCTTAGTCGATCTTTAATTTCACCACCCGACTGCGAACCGACACGCGACCGAATGACTAACCTGAATTAAATCTTACGCTTCATCCCTCAGGTGGGGGAATCCACGCCAGCTTGATTGGGTTTGACCTTCTGAACTCCCCGTCCTACAAGCGGAGGCTAGGGCAGAAGGGCTCTGAGCAGGTTATTAAGCTGCTAGTGCGTAGTTTTCGTCGTTTGCGACTATTTGTTTGCGGTTTGTTAACGAGGCCTACCGCACCTCGGCATGCACCTCAGACTTCAGCATTCCCGTCGAATCCTAAATCAGCCCCTGAGGTAGATTGTGCATACTACCAGATATAAGGATAGTGTCCAGTGTTGCACCTATCAAGTGATTAACTTTAATCCACTTTTTGTGATTTAAATGAGATTGCGGATTTGGGCAGCATAAGAGATAGCATCTAAACTTGATAAAATGAGGTATGATATTCAGAGAGTGTATCGGTATGAAGAAACCGGATCATGTGTGTGGATACGTTTCTCCTGATGGGTGGAAATGCGATCAGCCTGCCGGAGAGTCAGGTCTCTGTTACTGGCACGATCCCGACATTGATAAAAGTGATGATGATGTAAAAGTGAAAGTCGAAGAGTGGGCGCATTCAGGGCGGCCGCTTGATGGCTTTCAGTTGGCAAAAACCAACCTGAGAGACATTAATCTGGTTAACTCCGGAGCTAAATGTGGTTTTCAGTGTCGTAACGTGGATTTTTACCGGGCGGACTTAACCAAGGCACACTTTTTCGGACTGGATTTACGTGGATCTTCATTAATGAAAGCTAAGTTGTTGGATGCCAATCTAAATTGCGCTCAGGTTGAAGGGGCTAATTTTTTGGGGGCCGATCTGTCCCGGATGCGTTTGGAAAATGTAAGTTGGGGACATTTTCTGAAACAGGAAAAGCTGGCGTATGAACACCAGAAATCGAAACAGACTGAAGAAGCCAGACTACTGTTTCAGGAATCGGAAGAAGTCTGCCGTAATATCAGAAAACAGTGTGAAAAACAGGGGTTATTTGAAAATGCCGGTGTTTTTTTTAAACGGGAAATGCGGTTCCGGCGTTATCAGATGCCATTTTTCAGTTCAAAAAGAGCGGTGTCTAAGATAGTCGATTTGTTCTGTGGGTATGGTGAAGAGCCCATACGGGTGGTTCTGTTCTCCATTTTTCTTATTTTAAGTTGTGCCTGCATTTATTTTGTATTGGATACCGTGCCGATATCCAGTGAGTATGATCCGGAACGGGTTGTGGTCTTTTATCTTATTGAGTTTCTGAATGCGGTGTATTTTAGCGTGGTTACGTTTACGACATTGGGCTATGGCGATATATCTCCGGTGGGGATTGCCCGTTTTGTGGCGGCAACGGAAGCCTTTCTGGGAAGTTTTATGATGGCCTTGTTTGTAGTTGTATTTGTAAAAAAAATGACGAGGTAAAAGTTAGGAGTATAAAAAAGGCAACAGATCTTAGTGTCGTTGCCTCTTGGTAATATCAGCCGGAAAGCTAGCGCAATGAACTTTTCATTACCCGGGATTTTTCGCGCTGCCAGTCTTTTTCTTTCAGATCGGCACGTTTATCGTGAAGTTTTTTACCTTTAGCGACGCCGATTTTCAATTTGGCCCAGGAACGCGACCAATATAACGTCAAAGCGGCTAGCGTCATACCGTCACGGTTTGTCTTGCCGATAAGGTTGTCAAGTTCACGCCGGGACAGAAGCAGTTTGCGTACGCGTGTTGGATCTGCCACAACATGAGTGGATGCCTGTTTCAGAGGAGTGATCGTCATACCAGAGATAAAGGCTTCGCCCTCTTTAAGGAAAACGTAGCTTTCAGCGATATTGGCTTTACCCTGACGAAGTGATTTCACTTCCCAGCCCTGAAGCTCCAGCCCCGCTTCTATTTCATCTTCGATGAAGAATTCGTGGCGAGCTTTTTTATTCTGAGCAATGGTATTGCTGCTTGGTTTCGTTTTTTTCTTTGCCATAGTGTGGCTCATTATACGTATCAGATTACGTTAAGGAAATCCTTTTATTGCGTCTGACGAGAATAAAAGTAAAATTGCGACAGCCTTGCTGTTTAGGCTATACAGAGGAGTCATTATGAAGCAGATGAGTCGTTCGGCGTTAGTGTCGTTTAGTGCTGAACAAATGTACGATTTGGTCAACGATGTTGACGGCTATCCGGAATTTTTGCCGGGATGTTCCGGTTCGAAAGTGATCGAAGCAACATCGGAAAAAATGGTGGCATCTGTGGATGTATCAAAAGTCGGGATCAGTAAAACGTTTACGACATCTAACCGGTTGATACCGGGCGAAGCAATTTTAATGACGCTGGTGGACGGACCTTTTAAGACGTTGAGTGGCGGGTGGTATTTTACGCCGCTTGATGAACAGGCTTGCAAGGTCGAGCTGAAGCTGGAGTTTGAATTTTCCAGTAAAATGATTGAAATGGCTTTTGGTAAGATCTTTAATGAACTGACGAATAATATGGTGAATGCATTTACCAAACGTGCAAAACAGGTGTATGAAAACAATGAATGCCGAGTCTGATACCATTCAGGTTGAAGTGGCTTATGCGCTGCCCCATGAGCAAAGGGTAATTTCTCTGGTTGTTGAGTCTTCCATGTCCGTTGAAGATATTATCAAGCAATCCGGAATTATCGATGTTTATCCTGAAATTGATTTAACCAAAAATAAAGTCGGCGTTTTCGGGCGTACCGTTAAGCTTGATTCATTGGTGAGAAATAAAGACCGCATTGAAATTTACCGCCCTTTGATTGCGGATCCGAAAGAGATTCGCCGGAAACGGGCAGAAGAGGCGAGAAAAAAAGCCAAAGCTGCAAACCAATAAAGCTCGCCATTGCGAGCTTTATACTGTCCGTATTCTTTCTTTTATTTCTGTAAGATTCTGAAAAGAACGGTTTAATGAATGCCTTCGAAGAAGTTTTCGCCATTATTAAAATCGCCAGCAATCTTAACCAGACTACCGTTTTCATTGAACTTAACAATTAAATTTTTCTGAACGGTTTTTCCGTTGCCTGGCTTATGGCTGTATATGTAGTACCAGGTATTTGGATAGCCGTTCTCGACAAGCATTGGTGAGCCCATTACATAACGGACCTGATCTTTGCTCATGCCAAATTTTAGCTGGTCAACGGATTGTTGCTCAACATAATTACCCTGATTGATATCGATTCGGTACACTAATTTGTTGGCAACGGAACAGCCGCTCAACATAATGAGCGAGGCTGGTACTAGGAAAAACCATTTTTTCAACTGCATAAAGATTACTGATAATGTCGTTATTCAAGAAACTGCTCCGATAATAAACAAGGTTAGAGCAGATGTAAAAGCATACTTAGTGTTCTGAATACTTATGACCACAGTTTTTTTAATTGGTTTCATCAATAAGCACAAAAAAAACCTTATGCTGCAATTAGTAACTCTTTTGCATTAGCTAACGTGGTTTCTGTAATAGTACTTCCGCCCAAAAGCCTTGCCAGCTCTTCAATCCTCTGTTCTGTATTCAGTGGGAGCATCTGGGTCTCTGTTTTTCCTGCCTTGCTATTTTTCGCAACAAAGAGCTGCTGATGACCGCATCCGGCTACCTGAGGCAAATGGGTAACGCATAAAACCTGAGTAGATTCGCCCAACTGGCGTAGCATTTTGCCGACAATAGCTGCCGTTGGGCCACTGATACCCACATCGACTTCATCGAAAATAAGGCTTGGTGTATCGACTTTTTGGGCAGTAATAACCTGGATCGCCAGTGATATACGAGAAAGTTCACCACCGGATGCCACTTTGCTGATTGCCTGTAAAGGTTGCCCGGGGTTGGTTGATACCAGAAAGCTGACGGAATCACACCCCAGTGGAGAAGGGCGGTTTTCATCGTAGTCAAGCTGAATCGAAAATTTGGCTTTTTCCATGCTTAGTTCATGCATGCTCTTACTGATGAGTTTATTCAGTTCTTTTGCGTATCTGGCCCGGGATTTATGTAACTTTTCTGCCTGTTTCCTGAAATGGCGTAATTTGTTTTCAACGTCCGCTTCCCGTTCCTGAATTTTTTCATCAGAGCTGTCCAGTGTTTCAATTTGTTTCCGAAGCGCCTGATGGTGAGAGTAAAGTTCATCCGGCTGGACATAATGTTTACGGGCCAGAGACATGACTTTTGAATAACGCTCTTCCACCCAGGCCATTTGTTCCGGATCAACATCAATGTTATCAAGATAAAGCCTCAGCTCACTGCTGGTTTCTTCTAGCTGGATAACGGCTTCCGAAAGCATCGAAGGAAGCCCGGTTAACTTGTCATCCAGTTCCGATAAACTGATAAGGTGATGATTAATGGTCTGTAATAAATTAAGAGCATTGCATTCTTCATTGTCATTGAGAAGATCAACCGCCTGTTGGCAGTGGGCAGCCAGTTCACCGCTGTTTGAAAGACGTTTATGTTCTTGTTCAAGCTCCATAAATTCATCTTCGTTGAGCGCCAGCTCATCTAATTCTTTTAGCTGGTATTCTAAAAGCTGGATCTGAGCCTGATTCTGTTGGCTGTTCTCTTTTAGCTGTGCCAGTTCATTTCTGGCGTGACACCAGTCCTGATACGTCTTTCTGGTGGTACTTAATAAGGAGGCGTGCCCGGAATACTGATCGAGCATGGATATCTGATGCTCGGTTTTCATTAGCTGCTGGTGAGCATGTTGGCCGTGAATATTGATTAACAACTGACCAAGAGATTTGAGTTGTGATAATGGGACCGGGCTACCATTGATGAACGCTCTGGAACGTCCTTCTTTTGAAATGGTCCGGCGCAGAATACATTCGGTACCGTCAAGCAGATCGTTGTCTTCCAGCCACCGGGAGGCATTCAGGTTATTGTCGAGAGAAAAGGCGGCACTCACATCGGTTTTCTCTTCTCCCTGGCGAACCATGCCAGTTTCTGCCCGTCCGCCCAGACATAAACTGAGCGCATCAATAGCGATGGATTTACCAGCCCCTGTTTCTCCGGTAATGGTTGTCATTCCTTTTGACAGTTCTAACTGCAAAGATTTTACGATAGCAAAATTGTTTACACTTAAATGAGCCAGCATGATAGTACCTGTATATTAAAACAATACTGTATAAAGAAACAGTATATACTGTTTCTTTATACAGTAAAGAGCTGGTCCATCATTTTATTACCGAATGCGATTTTTGTGATCGGCTACCGGTTAAAACAGTTTATTTGACCAGCCGAGTTTTTCACGCAGAACATGGTAATAACTGTAATGCTCAGGATGGATAAGATGTAACGTATTCGGACTCCGGTAGATGTGTACTTCATCTCCGGGTGAAACCGGAAGTGAAACCTGTCCGTCACAGCTGACTTCCTGCATACCGAGATTGTGAGGTGGAATCAGCAACTTAATATGACGGTTACTGTCGACCACAATTGGGCGGCATGACAGGGTGTGAGGGAACATCGGTACCAGAGAGATGGCATTCAGGCTTGGAGAAAGAATCGGTCCACCTCCCGATAGAGAATAGGCTGTTGAGCCTGTTGGTGTGGAGACAATTAAGCCGTCCGATCGCTGAGAAAATGAGAAGGTATTATCAATATAAACTTCAAACTCGATCATATGAGCAACCTGCCCCGGATGTAGGACGACTTCGTTCAGCGCGGCATTATGGCTTTTTATCTGATCGTGGCGGTGGATTTCAGCTTCCAGAAGGAAACGTTGCTCTTCAATGTAGTTACCGGCCAGTACCTTGGATAATGCTTCCTTAAAATTTTCCGGATTAAGATCAGTCAGAAAGCCGAGGCTTCCGCGGTTGACTCCAATGACCTTTATGTCGAAACGGGACAGGACCCGCGCCGCCCCCAGCATGTTACCGTCACCACCAACGACGATGGCCAAATCTGCTAGATCGCCGACATCTACGATAGACGCGAAATGTTCATCGGGAATATCCGTCAGAATACTGCTCAGCCTGGCATCGATTAAGGCTTTGTATCCTTGCTTTGTTAACCAGTGATATAAGTCGACATGAGTTTGAATTGCTTTCTGATCCCGGGGTTTTCCTATGATAGCAATCACGTCGAAAGATTTTTTCATAATTTTTCCAGACAATTTGGGCTTGAATCAGGACTCATCATCCCCATAATAAAGGCAAGTTATGCTTTTATGCGAATTTTTGTGTAGCCAGTGTAAACCAAACTCACACATTTGTTACATAGATCGTTAAACTCTGGAGATATCATGAGCAACGAAGAAAACAAGGTTAAAGAAGAAGAGCTTCAGCAGGAAACCGTTGAACAGGAAGAAACTGAAGCTGAAGTAGTAGGTAGCGATGCTGATGTGGAATGGAATGAAAGTAGCGACGAACCAGAGCAGGATGATCAGGATGCGAAAATCGCTCAGCTTGAAGCCGCACTGTTAGCTAGTGAAGCCAAAGTAAAAGATCAGCAGGACGCCGTTCTTCGTTCAAAAGCGGAAGTTGAAAACATGCGTCGTCGTACTGAGCAGGAAATTGATAAAGCACGTAAATATGCCCTGGGTCGTTTTGCCGAAGAGTTACTGCCGGTCATCGATAATTTGGAACGTGCGATTCAGGCTGCGGATCCTGAAAATGAAATTGTTAAGCCCATTCTTGAAGGGGTTGAAATGACGCATAAATCGTTCGTTGATACGATTGCGAAGTTTGGGTTGAAAGAAATTAATCCTGAAGGTGAAGCATTTAATCCTGAGTTCCATCAGGCGATGTCTATTCAGGAAAGCCCGGATCATGAGTCAAATACTGTCATGTTTGTTATGCAGAAAGGGTATGAACTTAATGGCCGTGTTATCCGTCCGGCTATGGTGATGGTCGCGAAGTAACAGACAACGTTTCTGTTATTCAACTTAAAAAGGCTGAGATGGATTTCATTTCAGCCTTTTTTGTTATTCACATTTTTTATTCTTACATTTTGTAAGTCACGTTGAAGCCGAAGGTTCGTGTCTGGCCGACAGCGGCTCGGGTTGAGTTGTTGACATAATAAATAATATCTTCATTAGCCAGGTTTTTAACGTAACCATCAATGATAAAGTCACCGATCAGATACTGGATTTGAGCATCAGCCGTTACATAATCACCGGCTTTATAGCTGTCAGTGTTCGCTAAATCAGAGTAATATTCACCAACATAGGTAACATTTGCTCCAAAGGATAAGTTTTGCCCTATGTATTGGGTAAAGCCTGCCGCAATGTTCGAGTTAGGAGCACTTGGCAGTTCATTTCCTTTCTGGGCAATATCATCGCTATCGATTTCGGATTGCAGAAGACCTAAAGAGCCGTGCAGTTGTAAATTGTCTGTTGCCCATAGGGAGCTTTCGATTTCCAGACCATAGGTATGAGCATCATCAATATTGGAGATGTATTCATTGTTTAAAAAGGCCTGATAGCCGGAGTAATCGTTGTAGAACAGACTTGCTGTTAACTCTGCACTTTTTGTAATCTGGCTTTTCACACTGGTTTCGTAGGCGGTAACCGTTTCTTTCTCATAAGAATAGTAATCTCCGAAACCGGTAGAGCTCCAGCTGATACCATCACCACCAGCGTTATAACCCCTCTGTATTGAGGCTGAAAGCGTTGTGTCCGGTGTGATATTATACATAATGCTGGCTTTGGGTAAGAGGATGGTTTCAGAGAGATCTTTATCGATTGTGTAACTTGAATAAGCAAGCAGATAACGGTCTGTATCTTCATTCTCCAGGCGCGCACCACCGGTTAATGTCCATTTATCGGTTAGCTTATAAGACGCTTCACCATAGAGGGCTGAAGTAATAACGGTACTGTTACCATCAAAGGTGGGAGTGGTAAAAGTCGCACTCAGTTTGTTGTCATTTTTTGACAGATATAAGCCAGTAACACCTGACCAGTCAGAATCGGGAGCATTAAATAACAGACGGTTTTCTAGTGTCCATTGCTCTTTGTCTGATTTAACGACACCATTTCGTGGGTACTGCTCAAAATAAACATCTGTTTTTATGTAGCTGATTTGAGTGGCGTTGATAATACCGTCGACTATTTCATAATTTATGTCTGCAGCAATGGAATCAACACTGGAATCCTGTAAACGAATGTTATCACTGGCATCCTTCAAAGTCATGGTCTGAGTTGAATAGCCGCTTTCAGTGTCATTAGCCCAGTTGAGATATTCACCGTCGTATTTATGGTGGTTGAATGTGAGTTTTGCCGATAATCCTGGAATGGAAGCCGGCTCCCAAAGTAATTTAGAACGAATATTGTAGTTTTCTGAATCATCAACGTCAGGTCCGTTATCCAGCTCATCAGTGTCCTGATCGTAATTCATCCATCCTTCGCCTTTTATGCCATCAACTGCCAACCTAAATGCCAGTTCATCGTCGATTATTGGTGCGTTGACCATGGCTGCAAGGTTGCTTTTGACGTTGCCGTTTTTATAGGTTTCCATTCCGGCTCTTGCCGATGCTTCGTACTGATAGGTAGGATCATTGGTTGTAACAACAAGAGCGCCACCAATAGAGTTCGTTCCCTGAACAGTTGATTGCGGGCCTCTCAAAACTTCTACCTGACGGGTGTCCCACAATTTATTAGGTGTAAAACCATAGCCGGACCAGGATTGGGAAATACCATCGACAATGGTTGAAATTCTCGGACGTCCTCCGGTTATAAATGAATATCCGCCAACAGATGCTCCCGTTCCATTGATACCCCGGATAGAAATGGAACCAAATCCACCGGTTATGACGTTAGGAGAAATTGTGGCTAATTCATCAACGGTTTGGGTTTTACCATTTTCGAACTCATCTTCTGTTATTACTGTGACGGCAGCAGTCGTATCTTTCAGACTCTTATCTAACTTTTCTCCCGTCACGGTAATGGTTTCTAATGAAGAATCATTACGTAGGGAGTCATCGGCAGCAAAAGCGGAGAGAGGTAAAAATGCGGTGCCAATTACTGCGGCGATTTGGACAGAGAGTCTCTTTTTTGTATGCCCGGGAGCATTGATGGAAGTCATTATCATTATTTTATCCTTTTCTTGTTAAATTCTAAAAGATGATAATATTAACAATAATGATATTTATTCTCAATTGCATTTTTATGGAATATTTAAAAGTCTCAAAAAGGAATCACCAGAGGTGTTCCGGTTACCGGGTCGGAGATAATTTGGCTTTTAAGGTTAAAAATCTGCTCGATGTTCGTTGCGGTTATCACGTTTCGGGGAGTGCCTGTTGCCTGGATTTCTCCAGATTTCATCATTATTAAATGATCGGCATACCGGCAAGCCTGATTAAGATCATGTAAAACAGCCACAACGGTTTTATTTTGTTCTTCAATCAGTGTCCGGCACAGTTTCAGTATGTCAAGTTGATGGGTTAAATCCAGATACGTTGTTGGCTCGTCTAAAAATAAAATATGGGTATCCTGCGCCAGAGAAGTGGCAATCCAGGCTCGTTGCCTTTGTCCTCCGGATAACTGATTGACTTTCTGATTGCAAAGAGAGGCGATACCGGTTGATTGCATTGCCTGTGTTACTGCCGTTTCATCGGCATCATTCCATTGCTGGAAAAAACTTTGATGTGGGTAGCGTCCTCGGGATACCAGTTCCCGGACGGTAATGCCATCAGGTGTTTGTGTTGTTTGTGGCAATAATGAAATCTGCCGGGCCAGGTATTTAGAGCCAAAATCACAAATTGGTGTATTGTCGAGATAAACGTCACCAGATATAGGGGCGTTTAACCGGCACAACGTTTTGAGCAATGTGGACTTACCACATCCGTTTGGGCCAATAATAGCTGTAAACCGTCCGGTGGGAATGGTGATATTAAGGTTATTACTGATGGGAATGCCATCGTAGCCTAAAGACAGGCGTTGTCCTGAAAGGCGAGAGGTCGGGGAAAGTGATGAGTTTGACATATAGAAACCTTACTTTTCTGAATGGACGAGAATCCACAGTAAATAGATTCCGCCTGACAGAGTGGTGATTTGTCCAATAGGTAAAACAATATTGAATGGGTTTTTTCCGGCGATAAGATCGGCACAGACAAGTAATATGGATCCGGTCAGGGCACTGCCTGTAACAGGAAGTACGGAGCCGGTTAAACGGGCAAAAATTCTGGGCGACGCTAAAGCAACAAATGCAATGGGACCGGATGCGGAAGTGGCGACAGAAGTAAGGATGACGGCAAGCATAATGGCGTATTGTCTTCTCTTTTCTACGTTGATGCCGAGTTGTTTTGCATATTCATCGCCCATTTCGATCATTCGGAGAGGACGGGCAAGATAAATGAGAGTGGGCCATATTACGATAAACGTAAAAAAAACCGGAAGGGCATGCTGCCAGGTTCTGGAGCTGAGAGAGCCGACCAGCCATAAATTTGCCGAGACTGCCTGATCAAGGTCTCCTTTAACTAATAATAATCCATTGAAAGCAAATAAAATGGCACCGACGCCGACCCCAGATAAAATAAGTGAATAACTGGAAGTGGTTTTCCCATGACGGGAGAGCATCAAAACAATCAGAGCTGTTGAGATCCCTCCCGCGATAGCCCCGAGGATAATGCCACTCTGGGAAGTCTGGAAAACAATAATGGCAATAAGGGCTCCTGATGCGGAGCCGGTAGTGAAGCCTATGATGTCCGGTGAACCGAGTGCGTTTCTGGCTACCGATTGAAAAACTGCTCCGGCGACCCCTAGGGAAGCACCAACAAAAATAGCGGTAACGACTCTGGGTAAGCGAATGTTCCAGAATACCATGTGTATCAGTGGTGATGGGGCGGTTCCGGAAAGCGTCGGTATTAAGTCTGAAAAGGAGAGGGTTACTGAGCCGAGAGTCAATCGGTAACCAGTCAGCACCAATAGCGAGATCAACAGCACCAGAATAAGCTTATTCTCCGTGCGGGAATATAAAAAGGTGGTCTGGTGTATGCGAAAGATGGAATGACGCTGAACACCCTGTTCATTTTGCATCATAGTTGTGAAATTCTCCATTTTCTAATCAGGAAGAGGAAAAACGGGCCTCCCAGAAGCGAAGCCATGATTCCGGCACTGACTTCTCCCGGGTATCCAACCCATTTTCCGAGAAGGTCGGCACAGATGAGCATCAGCGCGCCTATGATCGCAGAGTAAGGAATAATCCACCGGTAATCCGGACCGGCAATGGTACGGGCAATGTGTGGTGCAGCTAAGCCGATAAAACTCACCGGACCGATGGCTGCCGTGGTCAGTCCTGAAATAGCGATAATAATAAAAGCGACCGTGACGGTAATGATTTTAAGATTGATTCCCATACTCCGGGCTGATTCCGGTCCAAGGCTAAGGACATTCAGGGTGCGGCCGATAAACAGGGACGGAAGGATGAAAGTGATCAGCCCGATGGTACAGGGAATCAGAACATTGAACCCTCTTCCTTGTAGCGAGCCTACAGTCCAGTGTCTGAACTGATCGAACACGGCATTTTCGCTGTTGATAATGATGATATGGGCGATAGCCAGCAAAACTGCTGAAATTGCAGCTCCGGAGAGAACAAACTTAATGGGATTGAACGACGCTGAATTTTTATTATGAGTCAGTGTGTAGACGAGGCCGCCAGACAAAGCCGCCCCAATCATGCCAAACCACAAATACTGACCGGTATTGTGAATCCCCAGTAGTGCAATAGCGATAACAATTGCGGTTGTGGCTCCGGCATGAATACCAAGTATTCCCGGGTCGGCAAGCGGATTTCGGGTGAGAGCCTGAATAAACGTACCGGCTATACCTAAACTCAGTCCCGTTATCAATCCTAGGAAAATTCTTGGCAGACGAAGATAATGAACCAAAAGGTGCTGACTGTTGTTTGCATCAAACTGAAAAATGGCGCTCAGAGTAGTGGAAGCGTCTATCGTTCTGGAGCCGGAAAACAGGTTTGCTGTCATTAGTAAACCTGTCAGAAAAACTAATGCAGCAAGACGGATAGCCCGTTTCTTAGAATGATAGTGATAGCCGGTACTGACCGTTTTTGCCGGATTAATCATGACTGAAGTGCTTCTCTATACCATCCACAATTTCCATCGCACTGTAGTAATCGATACGAAAAGAGTGTTTGCCCAACCCGTAGACCTGTCCTGCTCTTACCGAGGGCATATTTTTCAGTACCGGATCACTGATGAATGCCGGTACTTTTGTATCATCAGCACTGAGTAAAAACGTGATCGTTCCTTTGAGTTGGGAAAGTTGTTCATAGTGGGCCCAGATAAAGTTGTTTCTTATCGTATCGGTTTCATTCCATGCCGGGTCAGGCGCTTCGACGGAAAAGCCGAGTGAAGCCAGCAACTGGCCATGAGCACTGGTTGGCTGGGCAATCGGATTGGCCATTCCTGCGCCGTGGTAACTGATAATATTGGCTTGACCGGCCGGGATAGATAGCCGTTGTCTGACCGTGTTAATGTGAGCATTAAAGGTGTCAATTACCTGGTTGACATGCGCTGTCGTTCCCAAAGCGTAGCCCAGTTTTTGTGCCAGACTTTGCCATGTCTGGTTACCATAATCGACAATAATGGTCGGAGCAATTTGTCGGAGAACACTGAGCTGGTCAAGAGCGGAGTCGGCTCCGGACTTTGAAACGACAATCAGATCCGGCTGTATCGCAATCGCTTTTTCAATATCCACCTGACCGGCGGGCCATAAAGGGGTAACTCCCCGCTTTTGAGCAATGTGCTTCCACTGGTCAAAATAATGGCCGTAGCTTGTGGTTGCGGAAGCGATAACAGGCGCGTCAATAGTCAGTAACGTCCCGGTCACTGTAACTGAGGTGGACAAAACCCTCATTGGTTGATGAGGTATCCGGGTCTGACTGCCATCGGCATTGATAAACGTTCGTGGCCACTGTACCGATTCCTGAGCCCGAGCCATATTCATCAGGCCAAAGAAGTAAATGCTCGGCAGAATAAAGAAAATAATTTTGCGAATCATTGTTATTCTCATTAAAAAATAAAATGCATTGTAACGTAAAAACGATTTCAATGTGTATAGCGTTTTTTGAACCGGGTTTTGGGGAAATGTAGTGCAGTGGGAAAGTGGAATGGTTCGGTGAGAGAAACAGACGTTGTAAAAGCACCGCCCGCCTTATAGCGAGCGGTATATAAGCAATAGAATGAGTATGTAAATTATCCTATTTCAGCCTGAACTACTGCGGCTTTGCTTTGTCGGTATTCGATAATAACCAGCATAACAATCACAGCAATGGATATCAGACGGTATGGGTTAGGCAGCATGAGTGTCGTTACCGCTAACAGCAGGAATAGAACTTTTTTCGCCATTCCCATTTTGCGGAAAAGATAGCCTTCAATACCTCCGGCAAATGCCACAATTAACGCCGAACAGGCAATGATGGATTCGATGAACTGAAAAGAATTTTCATTGTGTGTCCATATGAGCCCTGAAAAGGCCATCATAGCCGGAATCAGGAAGAAACCCTGCGCCAGTTTGAATGCCTGAACTGCCGATCTCATTGGTGAGGCATTGGCGATTCCGGCACCGGCGAAGGCCGCCAATGCAATCGGTGGCGTGACGTTTGATGTCTGTGATAGCCAGAAGACAATCATGTGAGCAGCTAACAGAGGCACACCCAGATCCATCAGAGAGGGAACTGCCATAACAGATAAGACGATATAGGCTGCCGTAACGGGTAATCCCATTCCGAGAATAACCGCAGCAATGGCAATAAAGATCAGTGCTGACCATAAGTGTCCACCGGACAGGGATGTTAAGAACTGAGTAAACTGTAATCCGATACCGGTTTGTCCTACGACACCGACAACGATACCGGCAGTGGCACAGGCAATGGAAATAGGCAACGCCAGAATGGCCCCTTCACGCATTCCTTCCAGAATGACTTTAACGTTAATTTTTGTGTGTTTTCGGGAGAATGCTGCCACCAGAATGGCGGCACATCCGGCGATACCGACCAGAATAGGAGAGTAGCTCATCACCAATAGGGCGGTGATCAATACCAAAGGTAGCAAAAAGTGCCAGCCTTGCTTCAGGATGCCACCAATTTTATCGGTTTCTGTCAGCCCTTTAAGATTGAGTTTACAGGCCATCAGATGAACATATAAAAGGGTACAGCCGAAATAGAGAATCGCCGGGGCAATTGAAACCAGGATAATGTCACTGTAGGCGATCCCCGTAAACTGAGCCATGACGAACGCGCCGGCACCCATCACGGGGGGCATAATCTGACCACCTGTCGATGCGGCTGCTTCAATTCCGGCAGCCTGTTCTGCTTTGTAACCAAGTTTCTTCATCATTGGAATGGTGAGAGAACCGGTAGTGACCGTATTGGCAATTGCCGAGCCGGAGATTGATCCCAGAGCTGCCGATGCCAGTACACTGGCTTTTGCCGGCCCACCGCGTGATTTACCGGCAATGGCAAAGGCACTGTCTATGAAAAACTGGCCGGCACCGGACACCTGTAGAAAGGCCCCAAACAGAACAAAGATAAATACAACACCAGCTGCAATTGCCAGCGGTGCTCCGAAAACACCATTGGTGGAAAAAATATGGAAGCGGACCATTTCTTCTAATGAGAAGCCTTTACTCGCAATGGAGTCGGGAAGAACGTTGCCATAAAGTGCGTAAACAAGAAATAACCCGGCAACCATTACCATGATCATGCCTACTGCCCGGCGGGTTGCTTCAAGTAACAGCAAGATCATTAAGGCACCGGCCAGTTGATCTTTTGCAGATAATCCGTCCAGCAGGAAAGAGATATCATCATAATCAAACGAAATAACCTGTAGAGCTGCCCAGCAGGTTGCACCGATTAGGGCAAGATCAATGATCCGGCCGATAAAAAAAGGAATGGGTTTAGAGGTTTCCGGTCTGGTTAATGGAAACGATAAAAAAATCAAAATCAATACCCAGCTCAGGTGAACCGGTCTGAATACGGTGGCAGATAACTCGGCAGTTACGCCCTGCCAGATTTGAAATACGGTCAGAGAAATTGCGATAATGCCTGCCAAAAAGGTCAGGGTATTCGCGAACTTCATCTGGCTTGAAGATACTTGTGTCATAATTACACCATCATTTTCTGCAAAGAATGATGAAAAAACATGAACAGCAAGTACGAAGCTTACTGTTCATAAAGTTATTCATATTAATAAGTTATACCCAAGCGACCTGAATCATGCATCTTCAGGTTGCTTGGGTATATAAGAATTATATTGTGCGAACGTGGTTACTGACCGATGTGCTCGTCGTAATATTTTTTTGCACCCGGATGCAATTCCACGCCTTTTAATTTATTCATGTTTTTAACAGTCATAAATTTAGTGACACCAATGGCTTTACGAATCTGATCGATATGATCAAAAGCGACTTTTGTCATTTCGTAGGCCAGTTTGTTGTCTAGTTTTTTATTGACAACAAGTACGTTCCACACTGCCGGGGCAGTAAATTCAGGAACATTTTTATAACTGCCGGCAGGTGCTTCCAAAGGAAGGTAAGAAGGGTTGGCAGTCTGAATTTTCGCTAACTCGTCTTTTGTGAAAGACAAAATGCGAATATTCCGTGTTAATGCCAGTTCTGTTATCGCACCTACGCCGAGGCTGCCAACAATTACACCGGCATCAATCTGACCATTGGCAATAGCACTGGTTGTTGCTGTGTAGTTGAGAGACTGCGCAGTGATGTCTTTTTCCGTGATTCCCAACGTATTTAGAATGTTTACTGAGCTGACGCGTGTACCGGACCCCGGAGCGCCTAAAGAGACTTTTTTCCCTTTCAAATCACTGATGGATTTGATATCAGAATCTGCCGGAACGATGAACTGTACAACGTTTGGATAAAGTGCGAACAGAACGTCTGTTGGCATAGTACGGGGGAAGGGTTTTTCACCATTGTGAGCTTTTAATGCCACATTACCCATTGCAATACCGGCAAGCTGTTTGTTTGTGGCCACTTTTATGATGTTTTCAACTGATGCGGCGGTAACTTCGGCCCGCATATTGAAGTTGGGTATGTTTTCACTCCAGATTTTAGCCAGTGTTCCACCCAGTGGGTAATAGGTTCCACTTTGACTACCGGTACCAATTGTGTAGTTTTCAGCCATTACATTTTGGGTGAGACCGAGACCTAAACCCAAAACCAAAACCAATAGTGTTTTTGTCAATGCTTTATACATTAAATACTCCTTTATGCCTTTTCGTCTCAGGTCCTTCGACATGATGACGGTTTAGGGTACGTCCATTTCACATGTGCATAATATTTAATCAGCTTATTTAGTTAATACCACGACACCTGATGAACCACGTAATACTCGTTGGTCAAACTTTAGCCTGAATCACAAGTTTCTGACGAAAATGAAAACCATTTAATATGAGCATCACAGAAGTTGAAATGGGGGTATATTCAGGCTGATGAATCACCTGCTTATTGCTATTTTTTATATCTTCCATAAATTTTGTTTATACATCAAGAAATAATTCAACGAAATACGACCGGTTTGCAGAGCGATATTGTGAGCTTCTGTCAAACAGGGGGGCGGATCTTCCCTTGTTTTTCTTTTTTATGAATAAAAAGTGAAAGAAATTAAAAAAAAATTACCTTTTGCCCTTGAAAAGGGAATGACTGCCCCTATTTATGTGCATAAGCGAAGCAAACGTCGTTTTATAAAGTTAAGTGAGTAAGGGTTGAAACCCGAGTCTCCAGCCCCATATAAGGGGTAAGTAAGACGAAATTAAAGAATTTATTCGGAGATAGCCTGATGGGTAAAATCATTGGTATTGACTTAGGTACTACAAACTCTTGTGTTGCTGTACTTGATGGTGACAAACCACGCGTAATCGAAAACGCAGAAGGTGAACGTACAACACCTTCCATCATCGCGTACACAGATGGTGAAACTTTGGTTGGTCAACCAGCAAAACGTCAAGCTGTAACCAACCCTGAAAATACACTATTTGCTATTAAACGTCTGATTGGTCGTCGTTATGAAGACCAGGAAGTTCAGCGTGATATTTCAATCATGCCATTCAAAATTGTTAAAGCAGATAATGGCGATGCATGGGTTCAGGTAAAAGATCAGAAATTAGCAGCACCACAGGTTTCTGCTGAAGTTTTGAAAAAAATGAAAAAAACAGCGGAAGATTTTCTTGGTGAAGAAGTCACCGGCGCTGTTATTACCGTTCCTGCTTATTTCAACGATGCACAGCGTCAGGCAACGAAAGATGCCGGTCGTATTGCTGGTCTTGAAGTTAAACGTATCATCAACGAACCAACTGCGGCAGCGTTGGCTTACGGTCTTGACAAAAAAGGCGGTGATCGCACTATCGCCGTTTATGACCTTGGTGGTGGTACATTCGATATTTCAATCATCGAAATCGATGAAGTTGAGGGTGAAAAAACATTCGAAGTACTTTCAACCAATGGTGACACACACCTGGGTGGTGAAGACTTTGATAACCGCATGATCAACTATCTTGCAGACGAGTTCAAAAAAGAGCAAAGCATTGATCTGAAAAACGATCCTCTTGCAATGCAGCGTTTGAAAGAAGCGGCAGAAAAAGCGAAAATTGAACTGTCTTCCGCTCAATCTACAGATGTTAACCTGCCTTACATCACGGCAGATGCAACCGGTCCTAAACACCTGAACATCAAAGTGTCTCGTGCTAAACTGGAATCTCTGGTAGAAGATTTGGTTCAACGTTCTCTGGAACCTCTGAAAGTGGCTCTTGCCGATGCGGATTTATCGGTTGGTGATATCACTGACGTTATCCTTGTTGGTGGTCAGACCCGTATGCCTATGGTTCAGGCTAAAGTAGCTGAATTCTTCGGTAAAGAAGCTCGTCGTGATGTTAACCCGGATGAAGCGGTTGCTGTTGGTGCTGCGGTTCAGGGTGGTGTGCTTGCCGGTGATGTGAAAGACGTTCTTCTTCTGGACGTAACCCCTCTGTCTCTGGGTATTGAGACCATGGGTGGTGTTATGACCAAACTGATTGAGAAAAACACCACTATCCCGACAAAAGCAAGTCAGGTATTCTCTACTGCAGAAGATAACCAGAGCGCGGTTACGATTCATGTTCTGCAGGGTGAGCGTAAACAGGCGACTTATAACAAGTCTCTTGGTCAGTTCAACTTAGAAGGTATTCAGCCTGCACCTCGTGGCATGCCTCAGATTGAAGTGAGCTTCGATCTTGATGCGGATGGTATCCTTCACGTTTCAGCGAAAGACAAACAGACTGGTAAAGAACAGAATATCACTATTCAGGCTTCTGGTGGTCTGAGTGACGATGAAATCGAAAAAATGGTTCAGGAAGCGGAAGCTAACAAAGAAGCGGATAAAAAATTCGAAGAGTTAGCAACTGCACGTAACCAGGCTGACCAGATGATTCACGCGACTCACAAACAAGTCGAAGAAGCTGGTGATGCTCTTCCTGCTGACGAAAAAGCAAAAATCGATGCTGCAATCAGTGAGCTGGAAACAGCAAAACGTGGTGAAGATAAAGCAGAGATTGAAGCAAAAGTTCAGGCATTGATGACTGCTTCTCAAAAACTGATGGAAATGGCACAACAGAAAGCACAGGCTCAAGGTGCTGAAGGTGGTGCAGAGCAACAGGCATCAGGCGCTAAAGATGATGATGTTGTTGACGCTGAGTTTGAAGAAGTGAATGACGACAAGAAATAATCTCTGAGCGTTGTTCAACGAGATCTTGTTGATACCTTTTTAAGGTTTAAACGGGCGTTTGGGGAGACTCTTACGCCCGTTAGTTTGTATGTGAGAGTGTCGGTTTTGGAAAATAAGTAGACAGTTACCAGTTTGTCAGTGTACAGATGGGGGACTCCTGATAACGACTAACACTGATAGCTGATACACTGATTTCCCTAAATCGATACATTTATCGGGCGACGATATGTCGTTTGCAGTAACAAATTGGTGACGAAGAACATGTCAAAACGTGATTTTTACGAAGTATTAGGTGTGGGCCGTGATGCTTCTGAGCGTGATATTAAAAAGGCATATAAACGCCTTGCAATGAAATACCACCCAGACCGTAACCCGGGAGACGATACGGCTGCGGAGAAATTCAAAGAAGTAAAAGAAGCGTATGAGGTGTTAACCGACTCGCAGAAACGTGCCGCATACGACCAATATGGTCACGCAGCCTTTGAACAGGGTGGCGGCGGCTTCGGCGGTGGTGGCTTCGGTGGCGGTGCCGGTGCTGATTTCGGTGATATCTTTGGTGATGTGTTTGGCGATATCTTTGGCGGTGGTCGTCGGGGTGGCGGTCAGGCCAGAGCTCAGCGCGGAGCCGATCTTCGCTACAATATGGAGCTGTCTTTAGAAGAAGCGGTACGCGGATGTTCTAAAGAAATTGAAGTTCCGACTCTGGTTGAATGTGATGTCTGTCATGGCAGCGGTTCGAAAACCGGTAAAACGGAAACCTGTCCGACGTGTCATGGTCATGGACAGGTTCAGATGCGTCAGGGATTTTTTGCCGTACAGCAAACCTGTCCTACCTGTCATGGTAGCGGTAAAATTATTAAAGATCCTTGTGATGCTTGCCATGGTAAAGGCCGTAAACAGAAAACGAAAACACTTAATGTTAAGATTCCTGCCGGTGTGGACACCGGTGATCGTATTCGTCTGAATGGTGAAGGTGAAGCCGGAGAAATGGGAGCACCAGCCGGTGATTTATACGTTCAGGTTCATGTCAGAGAACACCAGATTTTCGAACGTGATGGTAATAACCTGTTCTGTGAAGTGCCGGTAAGTTTTGCTATGGCAGCGCTTGGTGGTGAAGTGGAAGTTCCGACATTGGATGGCCGTGTAAATCTTAAAGTGCCTGCAGAAACTCAGACCGGTCGTATGTTCCGGATGCGTGGCAAAGGCGTTAAAGGTGTTCGTGGTGGAGCTGTGGGTGATTTACTGGTTAAACTTGTTGTTGAAACACCGGTTAAGCTGAGTGCCCGTCAGAAAGAACTGCTTAAGGAGCTTGAGGATTCCTGCGGCGGAGAAGCGGCGAGTAAGCACAAACCAAAAGCGGAAGGTTTTTTCAGTGGCGTAAAGAAGTTTTTTGACGACTTGACCAGTTAAGAAAACGGGATAACAGATTGATTGTTCAAAGGCCGGAATGACAGTTCCGGCCTTTTTGTTTTATGGATGCCGTTTATGTTGTCCGGATCGCTTCTGTAATTGAATACCTTAACTAAACTGACCATATGGTAATTCCCTTAAACCGGAGTTTACGATGGAGTCAGATACCGGTGTTCTTATCATCGTGTTCGTTGTTGTGTCTTTACTGGTCGGAGCTTTAGTGAAGTCTTTTGCAAGAGTTCTGACGTCGCCATACAGTGTTATTTTGCTGGTTCTGGGATTGATTGTCGGATTTGTCAGCCGGACCCATGTCGGTTTGCATTTTTTCCCCCATATTAATGAGCACTTACTGGTTCTGTCGAACATTGATCCCCATTTGATACTGCTTCTTTTCTTGCCAACCCTGATTTTTGAGTCCGCTTTTAGCATGGAAACACACTTGTTTAAGCGAATGTTTAGTCAGATTGCGATTCTGGCGGTTCCCGGATTGTTATTAACGACCGCTTTGACAGCAGCTCTTGCCTACTATTTATTTCCCTGGAACTGGCCATGGACTGTGTGTCTATTATTTGGTGCTCTAATTTCGGCGACAGATCCTGTTGCGGTAGTCTCGCTGTTAAAAGAGGTGAGTTCACGGAAAAGACTGGAGACACTGATTGAAGGTGAATCACTTTTAAATGATGGCACTGCGATCGTTTTGTTTACCTTATTTTACGGACTGTTAGCTCTACAGGAACCAGCAAATAGCGGGCCATTGGCCGTCAGTACGCAATTTTTTATGGTGGTGGTATTAGGGCTTTTCATTGGTGCTGTGGTTGGCGGTATCGTTCTTGGTTGGGTAGGGAAAGTATTCAATCAGCCACTAGTAGAAATTACCGTCACTATTTCTGCAGCATACATTGCTTACTATATCGCGGAGCATATTTTCCATGTGTCCGGGGTTGTTGCAGTTGTTTCTCTTGGATTGATTCTGGCCAGCTTCGGGCGTACAAGAATTTCACCGGAGGTGGCGGATTTTTTACATCACTTTTGGAACATGATGGCTCATATAGCTAACACTCTAATCTTTGTTTTGGTTGGTATTATCGTCGCGACTCGTATCCGTCTGGATGTTCTGGACTGGTGGTGGACGCTGCTTGTTTTGTATCTGGGTATTCAACTTATCCGGGCTCTGGCCATTTTTTTCTTCATGCCGATCTTAAAAAGAATTGGTGTGGGAATAAACCGGAAGAAAGGCATCATTCTGGTTTGGGGCGGATTACGGGGCGCTGTCTCTTTGGCTCTGGCATTGATCCTTCATCAAAATTCGGCTCTGGGGTATGAGCTGGGTGATCAAATCTTATTCCTGACCGCCGGTATTGTGGCTTTAACCATTATTATTAACGCCACATCGATGACCTGGGTACTAGAAAAACTGGGGCTGGACAAGCTTCCTCCCGGCAAGCAGGCGTCACTGGATAAAGCCCGCTATACCATTAAAGTCCGTATGCTGAATGAGATGAAAAGCTTACAAAATAATGTGTTCCTGCAGAGAGCAAACTGGGCGGCTTTGCAGCTTCCGCTAAAAAAAATTAAAAAGCCAGAAGAGGCGATGGTTCGGAGTGGAGTGAATGAAAATGAAATGCGAGTGGCTTTTTTCCGGCGGTTACTGGAAGCTGAGCGCAAATTTTACTGGTCTCAGTTTAAGAAGGGGGCATTAACCGGAACGGCGACAGCGCAGTTGATCAATGCGGTTGAAATTGCATTGGATGGCGAGCCGAAACTGGCGCCCAGAAACAGCCTTTTCCAGTTCTGGAAAACCCCGGGCTACATTAAAGCGTTTGGCCGGGTACCCGTGCTGAATAATCTTATAGTGAACTTCTCATTTGAACGACTGGCTCTGAGTTATGATACCGCGAGAGGGTTTATTGAAGCTCAGAATGAAATAGTTCATCACATTCATGATTTGGCTCCCAGTGTCCAGGACGCTAAAGAAGCCCTCGCGGATATTGAGGTGAATAAATTACAAACACAGTCACACATTGAAGCCTTACGGGAATATTTTCCTGATCTGTCATACAGTCTGGAAACGCATTCAGCACATCGTTTGTTATTGAACATGGAACGAACACACTTGATGACCATGATTGACGAAGGTGTGCTGGATGAGAGTGAAGCACAAAAACTGATCGAAGACGTAGAGTACCGGCTTGCGAATTTAAAACAGGAAGCTCACCTGATGAGCTCCAAAGAAATATCGGAACAGTTTAAAGCCATGGTGTGGGCTAAAGGCGTAAAAACCAGAACACTAATGGCTATGGGAAATATTGCTCAGCGTCAGATTTATAATGAAGGTGAGTTAATCTATGGCCAAAGTGAGCATGCCACAGCGGTTGCTGTTGTGATGAATGGCCGTGTGGCGGTACTGAGTCCGAAAATAGAAAGACTGGCTGAACCGGGTGACTGGGTTGGATGTTGTGCTTTTCTTTCTTCTACCTATCAAACCAGTGCTAAAACGACGTCACCAGCAGAAATCGTCTGGTTGAACCTGCATCAGATCCGGAGTATCGCTTCAAAAGATAAGCAGCTGAAAAAAATACTGGCGGAATTTCTGAATACCGAAATTTCTCAATAATCTTCTTTCTGAATGTCGACGGATTTCAAATATTTTCTGACTTTGAAATTGAGAGATTTCCGGGAACTGATATTAAGCTGTTCTTCATTTAATCAATGCTCCTTAACGATTGGGAGAACTGATATTCTTTATCCGAACCCACCGGATAAATGATTCAGTTTATGTCTAAATCGGGATTTACGTTAATTGAGTTGTGCATTACCACTGCGCTTCTCGGAATTGGTTTTATGCTGGCACTGCCGGATATGACCCGCCTTAAGGATAATATCGAAGTTCGCTCATGTGCAAATGAGATTTATCAGTTGATTCAACATGCTAAAGCGTTGTCAGTCAGTCAGAAACAACCATTCTGGCTATGGATTGACAATGGAAATAATGAGTCTGGCTGGAAGCTGATTTTATCGGATTCCGGTAATACAGTCGCCGGTCATACACTAAGTGTTATTAGCTACTCATCTTATCCTGATCTGATCGTTACCGGAGCTTATCTGGATAATAAAATGATGTTTTTTGATTCACGTGGAAAAGTATCCAGTGGGCATATTACGATTCAAAGCCGTTCATCACTTTTATTCAGGCTGAACATCGTAACATTTTATGGTTCGGCAAGGATTCGAATTTGTGCAGAAGGAGCAAACGGAAATGAATGGCCGGAATGCTAGCCTGAGTGGATGTAATCAACATGGTTTTACTCTGATTGAGGCAATGATTTCGTTAGCATTAACGTCCCTGTTGCTGTTAGGAGGGATGAAACTGGCAACAACAGCACTTTTTCAACACAGAGCGGTTAATGAGCATTATGCTTTCTGGCAGCAAATGTCAGTTGCGTCACACATATTAAGACAGGAATTACATAAGGCCGGGTATAACGGACAAAAGGGACAAAGTGCCCGGCTTGCCGGGTGCGAAACCATTCTTTCGGTTAGTCCTGATCATCATTCTCTGGCGTTTACGTATCTTAAAAATAAAGAGGGAAGTGAGTATCAGACCATAGCCTATCAGAAAAAGAAGAATCAGCTGGTCCTGTGCGAAAAAGTTACTTCTCAACCGGTCAGTCTGAATGAGGCTCTTGCTTCGACTCAAATGGCGCCCTGTTATCCGGTGTTTGATAGTCGTAGCATCACTATCGGCCGTTTTGATGCACAGATAACGGTGTTGAAGAACAGCGCCGATGTACCTGTATTGGATGTGCTGAATTTAACCCTTTCTGCGTCGTCAGTGATGCATCCGGAACTCATATGGAGTCAGGTAATACAGCAGCCACTAAGAAATTGGCGGTAAGGCTGTGATGATGAAAAAAGTCCGCGGAGCGGTGTCCGTGATGATGACAACATTATTGATTGGTGTTGTATCTGTTTTGGCTTTATCAGTTTTCAGGACTTTGATTCAGTCTCAACATATTTCTCAGGGCAGAATAAATAATATTATCCGGGAATGGAATCTAAAAGGCATCAGTGATTGCGTGGCAGAAAAAATCATTCAGCTCCCATTCAGTACGTCATTTTCTCATTGTCTGGATGATGAAGGCGTTTACCTTGAAGTCACTCACGGTATGAAGCGTGATGTGACGGTTAAGGAAAAAAAATCAGAGGTATCATTTTCGCTTAAGCTGCCGGAGGCGGATAGAGCCGGTGTCATTAAAAGTACGATGAATTTAGTGTTTCTCAGAGACGTTTCCATCAGCCCGGACCCCGGAAAATCAACGTCTAAAGGACGATGGGAGTGTTCGTCAATACTGTACAGCCGTCAGCTTTATGCACAGTCATTATCTTCATCTCACCCATATTTGTCTCCATTAATGCCTTATTGGGGATTTATGAAACAGGGAGCCCGTTGTGATAATCGTCATTACAGTGTTTCGGTAAATCCTTCTGCGGCCAAAGCGGATTTTCGTAAATTGCCCATTTTAGATCCTTTCTTTGATTTATGGCATATCAGTGCCGGAGACTGGTTTTCATTAATGTCAGATTCTCTGATTGGTCATGTGCCAGTCCGCTTTGAAAACAGCTTTGACGGGACCCTTGTGTATTCTGAGGAAAGCAGGCTTCCACCGGCTGAATTTAACCCATCCTGTGAGGGTGGCATTGACCGTCAGTTACAGAAAGGGAAGCGAATTATCTGGGTGTATGGTGGGTGTGAGCTTAATGATGACGGTATTTCAAGGATTAATTCGGCCATAGATTCTGCTTTTAAACATGGTGGAGTCATCATCGTTGTACAGAACGGAATACTTTCTATTCATGCAGATATCAGTCTTCATGCTCTTATTATACAGATGATAACGGGTGAGAGTGTAGATTATGCGTCGCAGTGGTCGCGGGTAGGAAATGTTTCTCATATTATGGACGATATCAGCCATCAACCTTTTCCGTCCCTTAAAAAGACACTGTCATTAGATTCACTGGCTTACTATCAGAGTGGTCTGTTTTATCCGGAAGGCGGTTTGATATTGATTGGCGAACATTTTTATTCTCTGATTAAGAGCCGTTATTTTGCTATCCAGAAGGATCTGATAACGGAAGCGTTGTCTGTGGTCCGGCCTGTTGAACGTGCCGGGGGCTCATGGGATGAAAAATGAGAAGGGGCTATCACTGCTTGAAGTCGTAATCTGCTTAACTCTTATTTCGGTGACCTGTTTGGGGATGGTCGGCATGATCAGCAAGACACTGTTTCATACCGGTAAAATACATCAGGCTGAGATAGCCATGACCATTGCCGAAGAGACGTTGCGTTACTGGCAATATTGCGGTGCATATGAGGCTTCTCATCAACTGAATTCCTGTCACTCGTTTGATGATATTGTTGGTTTTTCTGAAAAAAAAGGAGATTACCAAATTTCGGTAACTGTCAGTCCGCTTGATACATCAGATGACGGATCTGTACTCGTTAAAAAAGTTGTTGTTACTGTCCGTTGGGGAAATCAGATGGTTTCTTCTGGTGAGCAAGGGAAAGAGCAGGAAATTCAGCTGAAAAGCGCCTTTTCCCGCCATAATCTTTTTTCAGGTAATTAAGGGTTTTCAATTATCCTGAAGTGCTTTTTTAAGGTATCTGGCATGAAATTCTAAATGTTCTTCAATAAAGCTCTGTATAAAATAGTAGCTGTGGTTATAGCCCGGATGCATCCTTAAATGTAAGTTTGTCTTGCTCTGAAGTGCCGCTTCCTGAAGGTCTTGTGGTCTGAGTTGTTCCTGTAGAAAATTGTCGGCTTCTCCCTGATCGATAAGAATTGGCAAAGAGCAGCCGTTAGAAGACAGTAATTCAGTTGCATCGTATTGTTTCCAGTCGTGCCGGTCTTCTCCGAGGTACGCGGTGAATGCTTTTACCCCCCAGGGACATATCATCGGATGGCTGATAGGGCTGAATGCTGAAATTGAGGTATATTTATCTGGATTTCTGATCCCGATAGTCAGCGCACCATGCCCTCCCATGCTGTGCCCGGCAATAGATCGTTGTCCGTTAACCGGGAAGAACTCTTTAACGATTCCCGGGAGTTCATGCACGATGTAGTCGTACATCTGATAATGGGTTACCCATGGTTTCTGAGTGGCGTTAAGGTAAAAACCGGCTCCAAGCCCCAGGTCATAACTGCCTTGAGGATCATCCGGAACCAGTGCACCTCTTGGACTGGTATCCGGAGCGACAATAATCATGCCAAGTTCCGATGCTTTTTTGAATGCTCCGGCTTTTTGCATAAAGTTTTCATCTGTGCAGGTGAGGCCTGAGAGCCAGTACAACACGGGGGCCGGATTATTAGCACAAATGTTTTCAGGAATGTATACAGCAAACTGCATGGTGCAGTTAAGTGTTTTTGATTCATGGGTATACTGTTTATGCCAGCCACCAAAAACTTTATTCTGATTGATGTTTTCAAGCATGGAAATCTCCTTATTGTGCCTTCATAAAAGAAGGCACGTAAAAACGGGGGATTAGTCGGCGAAGTGAATGACGGAACGGATACTCTCACCGGAATGCATCAGCTCAAAGGCTGTATTAATGTCTTCCAGTGGCATGGTGTGAGTAATAAAGTCCTGTAAGCCGAATTCACCATTAAGGTATTGCTCGACGATACCGGGAAGTTGAGAGCGGCCTTTTACTCCGCCAAAAGCACTGCCCCTCCAGACCCGGCCGGTTACCAGTTGAAATGGTCTTGTAGAAATTTCCTGCCCGGCACCTGCGACACCGATGATAACGGATTCTCCCCAGCCTTTATGGCAACATTCCAGCGCCTGTCTCATTACGTTGACATTACCTATACACTCGAAAGAATAGTCAACACCTCCGTCTGTCATCTCGATGATGACGTCCTGAATGGCTTTATCAAAGTGTTGAGGGTTAATGCAGTCGGTAGCGCCAAGTTTTTTTGCCAGTTCAAATTTCTTTTCATTAATATCAATGCCGATGATCCGGCTGGCACCGGCCATTTTCGCACCAATAATGGCAGACAATCCGATCCCGCCCAGCCCGAAAATTGCAACAGAATCACCTTGCTGAACTTTGGCTGTATTTAAAACGGCCCCCATACCAGTGGTAACGCCACACCCAAGCAGGCAAACTTCTTCCAGTGGGGCTTCCTGATTTACTTTTGCCAGGGAAATTTCCGGTAACACCGTATACTCGGAAAAGGTTGAGCATCCCATATAATGATAAATCGGTTCACCATCTTTATAGAAGCGGGTGGTACCGTCAGGCATTAATCCTTTGCCCTGAGTTTCCCGGACCGCGCTGCATAAGTTGGTTTTTCCGGATTTACAGAATTTGCATTCGCCACATTCTGCCGTGTAGAGGGGGATGACGTGGTCACCAACCTCAACACTGGTGACGCCTTCTCCGACCATTTGAACGATGCCGCCACCTTCGTGTCCTAAGATCGCCGGGAAGACGCCTTCCGGATCGTCACCGGATAAGGTAAATGCATCGGTGTGGCAGACACCTGAGGCCACTATCCGGATCAGAACTTCACCGGCTTTAGGCAGCATAACATCCACTTCTTCGATTTTTAGTGGTTGCTTCGGTCCCCAGGCGACGGCGGCTTTCGATTTAATAAATTTAGCTTCAGACATGTGCTTCCTCTTGAAGTAATGGGTGGTTATTAGTTTGGCTGAGTTTTTAGTATAGATAGGTTCATTATTTTTATAATCAGGGCATAATAAGAATTACTTTTACAATAATGTAATAATCAAAATGGCAAACTGGGAAGGGATCAGTGAATTTGTCGCTGTCGCTGATACGGCAAGTTTTACCAAAGCGGCACAGAAACTCAGCACATCGGTTGCGAATGTCAGCCGGAGAGTGACCGCGCTGGAAGAGCGTCTTGCGGTTAAACTGTTAATTCGGACAACCCGTAAAGTGTCATTAACCGAAGCCGGGCATCTTTATTATTCTCAGTGTAAGCAGTTGCTGGACGGTCTGGAACAGGCCGATCTGGCGGTAACACAAATGCAGGCATTACCAAGCGGGAAGCTGAAAGTTACGGCACCTGTTACCTATGGTGAAAGAATGATAGCACCATGTCTGCATGATTTTTTACAGCAATACCCTCACCTTGAGCTTGAACTTATTTTGACAAATAAAAGGCTGGATATGGTTGAGCAGGGCATTGATCTGGCAATACGGCTGGGACAATTGAATGACTCCAGTTTTGTTGCCAGAAAGCTCAGACCAAGGGTTTTGCATGTGTGCGGAACACCGGAATATTTTGAGCAGTATGGAGTGCCGCATACGCTATCTGAACTGAGCAGGCATCAGTGTCTGGTGGGAACATATGATCACTGGCGTTTCAAAGATGATCAGCATGCCAAAAGTATGGGTATTCATGGTCGGGTTCGTTGTAACAGTGGCATTGTTTTACTCGATGCAATACTTAAAGGTATGGGAATAGCCCAGTTACCGGATTATTATGTTAAAGATTACCTTCAATCCGGAGAGCTGACCGAAGTACTGACCCATTACCGGGATAACCGGGAAGGGGTATGGGCACTGTATCCTCAAAACCGGCATTTATCGATGAAAGTAAGATTATTAGTCGATTATTTGTCTGAATCATTATAATGCGTGTCTCAGAAATGAATGGAGATTGGTTGTGAACGAAGAGGTAGTGTTTTCTGCTCAGGATGAGATGTTTATGAGACGGGCAATGGAACTGGCATCGCTGGCTGAAAAAGAAGGCGAAGTCCCCGTTGGTGCAGTGCTGGTTAAAGATGGAAAGATTATTGCCGAAGGACACAATACATCGATTGGTTCTCACGATGCAACGGCTCATGCTGAGATTGAAGTTATCCGGAAAGCGGGTACCGAACTGAGGAACTACCGCCTGACAGACACAACATTGTTTGTCACTCTGGAGCCCTGTCCGATGTGTGCAGGGGCTTTGCTACACAGCCGGGTTAAAAGAATTGTTTATGGCGCACCGGATCTAAAGGCCGGTGCGGCAGGTACGGTTTTGAATCTGTTCAGTAGTGATGCAGCCTATCATTACGCAAACATTGAAGCCGGATTACTGGAAGAGGAGTGCAGGGAACAGCTGCAACGTTTTTTTAAACGACGCCGTAAAGAGATTAAAGAACAGAAGAAAGCATTAAAAAAAACAGACTGATTTTAGTCGTCTCCGGTATCTGTATATTTACTGCCAGAGTTTAATGGATAGCAGATTTTGGGAAGACGACGTCAGGTTGAAAGTCTGGCAGGTGACAAGATTATTTTTCTGCTGCGGAAAGTTGCACAAAGGTTCTGTGACGGGTAAAAATTTTCTGTTTGCTGTTTATTAATCTGCGTTTGCGACGAAATGCGGCCGTATTTTTCCACAGATTGTTTGATTGTTTACGTCTTCTTAGCATAAAACAACCCCCTTTTCGTATTCATTATTGTATTTGATTATTGTCTCCCTGTATTTTAGTCAGGGTGGATAATGATGTTTTGATACATTGTGACTGTATCGTGGCGGTTAAATCTCTAACCGCCACTGCTTACTATTGGGGGTTTAGTTGGAAAAATCAAGACTTTCAGGCATTATTCTGCCTTATTTTTTCTCATCAATGTTGTTTGTTTTATCCGGTTGATCTTTGATTTTTAATTCCGTTTCTATTTTATCACCAATTTCCTGGCTCTCCCTGTTATTTTGTTGCTCAAAAGATGTTGCTTTGATTACTTTTAAGCTATTGATATCTAGATCGTTATCTGAGGTATCTTGTTGTTCTACATGACCAATGATACTTTGATAGTACTGCCTGATATTCTCAACATAGGCTTTTGCCTGACTTCCCCTGGCATATCCATAGCGGGTCCGGCGATAATATTTTTGCCGTTGTAACAGAGGTAACCGTTCCCGGACATCACTCCACGAATCCGGATCGCCGCCCTGAGATTTTGTAAGCCGCCTTGCATCCATCATATGACCATATCCCATGTTATAAGATGCCAGAGCAAACCAGATTCTTTCATGTTCCGGGATGGATTCAGGTATTCGTGCAATCATCCGGCGCAAGTACTCGACACCGCCTCTGACAGATTGCCTCGGATCCAGCCGGTTTCTGACTTTGACACTCCTTGCGGTCGGTAATGTTAGCATCATCATTCCTCTGACCCCGGTTGGAGAAATGGCTCTGGGGTTCCAGTGAGATTCCTGATAGGAAAGTGCAGCAATCAGACGCCAGTCAAATTCGTCAGAATATTCCTGAAAAATAGGTGTCCATTTTGGTAGTTTGGTATCCAGTGCCCGGATAAAAGCCCGTGTGTCTACGTAGTCAAAGGTTCTGACATGCCCGATGTACTTTTCATCTAATGAGGCTAAACGACCTGACTGTTTCTGATCGCCAAAAAACTCAATCATCAGTGCATACAGGCTTTCGTCGTCCGAACGGCGGATGTACCAGGAAATTGGCTGATCTTCTGTTAATTCGAATGCTAAAGCGAGATCAGGGTAAATACGCTGAGCTAATGACACTTCAACTGAATCTGCCAGAGTAAACATCAGTTTCCCTTCGGAAATTTGTTTAAGCAGATCGTTGATGTCTGCATTTTTTCTGATCTGATATTCGAGTTTCGGGTGTGTCTTTTTTTGTTTTGCCAGTGTTTGCATCAGATGCTCGTCACCGACAATGGCAAAAACAGACTCATCAGGATATTCTTCCTGAAGTGATTTCTGATGAGCGACAATTTGTTTGATATTGTGAGGTTTCCAGCGTCCCTGTTTATAAATCAACTGCTGACTGACGTAGTAATAAGCCGGGCCGGCTCTGAACTTTTTGATCCGGGATAGAGTTTGAGTCTGCCCGGCAGCCACAATGTCAATTTCACTTTTCTGCAGGGCCGGAAACAGCGAAGAGACCCGGAATACGGGTTTAATTTCCAGTTTTACTCCCAGTTCATTAGCGAATTCTCTGGCGAGTTCATAATCGATTCCTGAAGGTCCGTCCGGTCCGATAAAATACGATAGTTGATTGTTAACCACGCCAACTCTCAGGACACCGCGTTCACGAATTTTAGCTAAGTCACTTTGTGGTTTTGAATCAATCTGACAACCTGACAGGGTAAAGATGAAACAAATAACGAGGAGACTCTTTAGAAAATGGCGATATTTAAATAATGTCATTTATGAGTAATCTCTGGCTTACATAATCATCTTTATAACAAAGGATCAATTAAGCGCAACAATTTAACTGTGTGGATTTCAATTAGGATGATACAACTAAGAGTCTTAATTGGGCAAATTTCAAAATAAATAAAAAAAATGACGCAAACGGTTGCGTTGGGTGTTACATCACAAAAGTAATTCCTTTATAATGCGCCAGCATAGAGAAGGTAAGATTGGTATGAATTTCCAGATAATTATCTTAACTGACTGAATTTATTCCAATACTACCTTAATTAACAGCAAATAGAGACCTAAGCACATGAGAATTTTGCGCGGTTCCCCAGCTCTTTCTGAGTTTCGAGTTAATAAACTTCTTGATCAATGTCGCGAGCTAAATCTTCCGGTAAGCGGTATTTATGCCGAATTCATGCACTTCGCTAACCTCACTGCCGAGCTTGATGCCCAGGAACTTGATAAGTTAGAAAAACTACTGACTTACGGGCCTACGATTGAAGAGCATCAGCCGGAAGGTCTTCTATTCCTGGTGACGCCTCGTCCCGGAACGATTTCTCCATGGTCTTCTAAGTCTACTGACATTGCCCGTAACTGTGGTCTGGAAAAAGTTAAGCGTCTGGAACGTGGAACTGCTTACTATATTGAAACCACTGCAGAGCTGACGGACGAGCAGGTCTCAGAGCTTAAAGGACTGATCCATGACCGGATGATGGAAGTGGTCTTTAATGATTTTGAATCGGCGGATGCGTTATTCTCTGTTGCTGAGCCTGCGCCGTTGATTCAGGTGGATATTTTATCTGGTGGTCGTCAGGCGCTTGAGGAAGCGAATATTTCTCTTGGTCTTGCGTTGGCAGACGATGAAATTGATTATCTGGTGGAGAACTTCACTAAGCTGGGACGTAACCCGAACGATATCGAGTTGATGATGTTTGCTCAGGCGAACTCTGAGCATTGCCGTCATAAAATCTTTAATGCTGACTGGACCATTGATGGTGTTAAACAAGAGAAATCTCTGTTTAAGATGATTAAAAATACCTACGAGAATAACTCTGATTATGTGTTGTCTGCCTACAAAGACAACGCGGCCGTGATGACCGGTTCAAAAGTCGGACGTTTCTTTGCGGATCCGCAAACCCGTCAATATAACTACCATCATGAAAATGCACACATCCTGATGAAGGTGGAAACCCACAACCACCCGACGGCGATTTCTCCATGGCCGGGGGCATCAACCGGTAGTGGCGGTGAAATCCGTGATGAAGGCGCAACAGGTATCGGTGGCAAGCCTAAAGCTGGTTTAGTTGGTTTTACTGTTTCTAACCTTCGTATTCCTGGTTTTGAACAGCCATGGGAAACTGATTTTGGCAAACCAGGTCGTATCGTTAATGCATTAGACATTATGATTGAAGGCCCATTAGGTGGCGCAGCATTCAATAACGAATTCGGTCGTCCTAACCTGCTGGGTTACTTCCGTACTTACGAAGAAAAAGTAACGTCTCACGCAGGTGAAGAAATCCGTGGTTACCACAAGCCAATTATGATTGCCGGTGGTATGGGTAACATCCGTGAAGAACACGTAGAGAAAAAAGAGATTCCGGTTGGTGCGAGTCTGATCGTTTTAGGTGGTCCGGCGATGAACATCGGTCTGGGTGGTGGTGCAGCCTCATCCATGGCGTCCGGTCAGTCTTCTGAAGATCTGGATTTTGCCTCTGTACAGCGTGAAAACCCGGAAATGGAACGCCGTTGTCAGGAAGTTATCGACCGTTGCTGGCAGCTTGGTGAAGATAACCCAATCGCATTTATTCACGATGTGGGCGCTGGCGGTATTTCAAACGCGCTTCCTGAATTGGTTAATGACGGTGACCGTGGTGGTAAATTCCAACTGCGTGACGTGCCAAATGATGAGCCGGGAATGAGTCCGTTAGCGATCTGGTGTAACGAATCTCAGGAGCGCTATGTACTTGCTGTCTCACATGAAAACATGCCGACGTTTGATGCCATCTGTCAACGTGAGCGCGCTCCTTATGCGGTAGTCGGGGAAGCGACAGAAGAACGTCATCTGACACTGGACGATTCTCACTTCGGTAATACACCGATTGATATGCCGATGGACATTCTGTTGGGTAAACCGCCTAAGATGTCTCGTGATGCCACGACGTTAAAAGTGGAAGGTAAAGCGATTACTCGTGATGACATTGAAATTAATGATGCGGTAGATCGCGTTTTACGTCTTCCGGCTGTTGCTGAAAAAACGTTCCTTATCACTATCGGTGATCGTAGCGTAACCGGTCTGGTTGCCCGCGATCAGATGGTAGGTCCATGGCAGGTGCCTGTTGCAAACTGTGCGGTCACCGCGGCAAGTTTTGATACTTACCACGGTGAAGCCATGTCGATGGGCGAGCGTACTCCGGTTGCTCTGTTGGATTTCGGTGCTTCTGCCCGTTTAGCTGTTGCTGAGTCGCTGACAAACATTGCATCCACGGATATCGGTGCGTTAAACCACATTAAACTGTCTGCTAACTGGATGTCTCCGGCCGGTCACCCGGGTGAAGATGCCGGTCTGTATGAAGCTGTTAAAGCGATTGGTGAAGAATTATGTCCGGCACTGGGTTTGACAATACCGGTTGGTAAAGACTCCATGTCGATGAAAACCAAATGGGAAGAAAACGGTGAGCAGAAAGAGGTGACATCTCCACTGTCTCTGATCATTACGGCGTTTGCCCGTGTTGAAGACATTCGTAAAACGGTGACGCCTCAGCTTCGTACCGATAAAGGGGCAACCAGTCTGATTGCGATCGATTTAGGTCAGGGTCAGAACCGTATGGGGGCGACCGCAC
The DNA here is from genome assembly GCF_021272385.1 of Vibrio salinus. Taxonomy (GTDB): domain Bacteria; phylum Pseudomonadota; class Gammaproteobacteria; order Enterobacterales; family Vibrionaceae; genus Vibrio; species Vibrio salinus. The sequence goes on along the minus strand of NZ_JAJSDZ010000005.1, from coordinate 753,679 downwards.
TGGCTCAGGTGTATAAACAGTTGGGGGATAAACCTGCGGATGTAGATAGCCCTGAGTTATTAAAAGGCTTCTTTAATGCCACACAGTCACTGGTTCGTGACGATAAACTGGTGGCTTACCACGATAAAGGCGATGGTGGTCTGTTTGTCACGCTGGCGGAAATGGCGTTTGCCGGTCATTGCGGTGTGAAGGTTGAGCTGGACAAACTGGGTTCTGATGCGCTGGCGGTGCTGTTCAACGAAGAGTTGGGGGCAGTGGTTCAGGTTAAAAATGATGATCTTGATGCGGTTCTGGCTAAACTGGCAGAACATGGTCTGAAAGCCTGCTCACATGTAATCGGTTCGGTTGAAGCAAATGATACAATTGCAATAAGGCTCGGCGGTGAAACGGTGGTAAACCGCTCCCGTACCGAATTACGTACTATCTGGGCTGAAACTACTCAGAAAATGCAGGCACTTCGTGATAATCCGGCGTGTGCAAATCAGGAATTTGAAGCGAAGAAAAACGATGCCGATCCCGGTCTGAATGTGAATTTAAGCTTCGATGTAAAAGAAGACGTTGCAGCACCGTTTATTGCAACCGGTGTTCGTCCTAAAATGGCGATTCTTCGTGAGCAGGGCGTGAACTCTCACGTTGAAATGGGAGCGGCTTTTGACCGTGCCGGTTTTGATGCCGTGGACATTCACATGAGCGATATCCTGACCGGTCAGGTAGCACTGAATGCTTATCAAGGTCTGGTTGCCTGTGGCGGCTTCTCTTATGGTGACGTACTGGGTGCCGGTGAAGGCTGGGCTAAATCGATTCTGTTTAATAATCAGGCCCGGGATCTGTTTGAAGGCTTCTTTAAACGTAAAGACACGTTTGCGCTTGGGGTGTGTAATGGTTGTCAGATGTTATCCAACCTGCGTGATCTGATTCCTGGATCTGACTTATGGCCGCGTTTCGTACGCAATGAATCTGAGCGTTTTGAAGCCCGTTTCAGTCTGGTTGAAGTGCAAAAATCGGATTCTGTCTTCTTTGATGGAATGGCCGGCTCCCGTATGCCAATTGCGGTCTCTCACGGCGAAGGTCGTGTTGAAGTTCGTGATACAGCACATCTGGAAGCGATTGAACAATCGGGTACGGTTGCGGTGCGTTACGTTGATAACTTTGGCCATCCGACTCAGCAATATCCAAATAACCCGAACGGTTCACCAAATGCGATCACCGGTTTAACCAGCAAAGACGGACGTGTCACGATTATGATGCCTCACCCAGAGCGTGTATTCCGGACCGTAGCGAACTCATGGCACCCTGATTCATGGGGTGAAAACGGTGCCTGGATGCGTATTTTCCAGAACGCACGTAAGAATATCGGTTAATCTTTTCGACGGATATAAAAAACAAAAGGGCTGATTTTTCAGCCCTTTTTCATTGAGATTGGTTTATTGATGGGTGTGACTATTTTAAATCAAAACGGTCAGCGTCCATGACTTTCACCCAGGCTTGAATGAAGTCAGTGATAAATTTATCTTCTGCATCATCACCGGCGTAGACTTCCGCTAGCGCTCTGAGCTGGGAATTGGAACCGAACACCAGATCAACCCGTGTTGCTGTCCATTTTTTATCGCCAGTCTCGCGATCGTATCCTGCGAACGTGTCAGCTTCTTTTGACGTTGGACGCCATTCGGTACCCATGTCTGTCAGATTCACAAAGAAATCATTGCTCAGTACGCCCGGACGATGAGTGAGAACGCCGTGTTGAGACTGTTCGTAATTGGCATCCATGACTCTCATCCCGCCAATTAAAACGGTCATTTCCGGTGCCGTCAGCGTCAGTAACTGTGCTTTATCCAATAGCATTTCTTCCGCCGGTACCGTGAAGGCCGTTTTCAGATAATTTCGGAACCCATCGGCTTGTGGTTCCAGAACCTGAAATGATTCTACATCGGTCTCATTTTCATAGGCATCCATTCTGCCCGGATGGAAAGGTACCGTGATGTTTTTTCCGGCGGTCCGTGCGGCCTGTTCAATCCCGGCAGAACCACCAAGAACAATCAGGTCGGCCAGGGAGATTTTTTTATTGCCGGTTTGTTTTTGGTTGAAGTCATCCCTTATCTGTTCGTAAACCGACAAGACTTTCTGTAACTGTGCCGGTTGATTGACCTGCCAGTCTTTTTGCGGCGCGAATCGAATGCGGGCTCCGTTAGCGCCTCCGCGCTTATCCGAACCTCGGAACGTCGCTGCTGATGACCAGGCCGTATAAACCAGCTCAGAGACCAGTAAATCGGATTCGAGAATGGTCTCTTTTAACCGGGCGATATCATGCTGGGTGACCAGTGCATGATCCACTGCCGGAATCGGGTCTTGCCAGATTAGGTCTTCATCTGGTACTTCCAAACCCAGATAGCGAACTTTAGGTCCCATATCCCGGTGGGTCAGTTTGAACCAGGCTCTGGCAAACGCATCATCGAACTCTTCCGGGTTATCTTTAAAATGCAGGGCAATTTTACGGAATCCCGGATCTTCTTTCATTGCCATGTCCGCATCCGTCATCATAATTCCTACCCGAATCGCATCATCTTCTGCGTCCGGAGCGCGATCGGCATCGGCAAGTCCTACCGGTTTCCACTGGTTTGCCCCAGCCGGACTTTTGGTTGGTTCCCAGTCATATTTAAATAATACATCAAGATAAGAGTAGTCCCAGACCGTTGGTGTCGGTGTCCATGCGCCTTCAACCCCACTGGTAATGGTGTCCCGGCCTTGTCCGCTGCCATAAGCGCTTTTCCAGCCCAGCCCCATTTCTTCCAGTGGCGCAGCTTCCGGATCCGGCCCCACTAAGCTGGCATCCCCGGCCCCGTGAGTTTTACCGACGGTGTGACCACCAATTGTCAGTGCCGCCGTTTCATAATCGTCCATTCCCATCCGGCCGAAAGTATCCCGTAGGTCTTTAGCGGTGCCAAGCGGATTGAGTTCGCCATCGGGCCCTTCCGGGTTGACATAGATTAATCCCATCTGAGTGGCCGCCAACGGATTTTCCAGATCCCGGTCACCGGTATAGCGGTTTTTGTTGCCCAGCCAGGTATCTTCGGCACCCCAGTAAATATCTTCTTCCGGTTCCCAGATATCTTCACGGCCACCACCGAATCCAAACGTTTTCAGTCCCATCGATTCATAGGCCACGTTTCCGGTCAGAATGAACAGATCGGCCCAGGACAGGCTGTTACCGTATTTCTTTTTGACCGGCCACAACAAACGGCGGGCTTTGTCCAGGTTGCCATTATCCGGCCAGCTGTTTAGTGGTGCAAAGCGCTGATTCCCGGTTGAACCGCCCCCACGTCCGTCGCCGGTCCGGTAAGTACCGGCTGAGTGCCAGGCCATCCGGATCATAAATGGGCCATAGTGACCGTAATCCGCCGGCCACCAGGATTTTGAGTCCGTTAACACGGCCTCAATGTCTTTTTTAACCTGTTTCAGATCCAGTGTAGAGAAAGCCGACGAATAATCAAAGTCTTCGCCCATCGGATTGGATTTCTTATCATTTTGATGGAGAATTTTCAGGTTTAGCTGATTCGGCCACCAGTCATTGTTGGTGGTGGCTTCACTTTTTAAACGAGTGTTACTTCCGTGCATGACCGGACATTTTCCGCCATGGCTGTTTTTGTTGTTATCCATTACAGTCTCCTGCTTCACGTGTATGTGTTATCCGTTAATCAATAAAGATATTCCAGAATGTGGCTTCGTAATCTTCGGCCAGAGAAGTGACAAAACGACATTGCTGCGAAACAAATGAATCGTTTGTGGAAATGACGCTGCTGTCACTGGCAGATACGGCAGATACCGGTTCGTTTTGTTTTCTTTCTTCGTCAGACATTGCTTTTCCAAACTCGTCTTTTTAGGATAGTAGTAAGTATAGGGAAGAAAAGGCTATTTGAAGAATTGCTTTCATCTATTTTACCAATAGACAAATCCTTTTAACTGTCAGGGGAAAGACGCGTATAAAAGCGGACCACCGGCTATCAATAAAAACAGGTGTTAGGAAGGAAAAGAAAAAGGGCAGGCAGCCCTTTTTATCGTGATGATAGGGTTACCGGAACTGGCCGACTTCCGGTAAAAAATCGAATCCGGCTGAAGCCAGTTTCGCGATTAATTTGTCTTTATTAATGTCATGGACGGACACCAGTTTATCCAGGTCGCCATCAAAATCGTCCCGCAGTTTGGTGTTGATCAAACTGAACAATAAAATCGGATCCATATTTTCATAATTCGCTAAATTCATTTATTCATCCTCGAAGTCTGAAATGAGCAAATTGGCGGCGGCAAAGGCCGCTTTTTCCCGGGTGGGTTGTGGCAGGCTGGTGTCTGAAGCAATGTCGTTCAGCGCGTTTAACGCGCAGTGAATAGCCTGGGGAATGTACCCCTGATCGCCACTGCCGATTTGCGAATAAAGTTCACGAATTAAATCACAGCAATCGTATACTTTCATGAAATTAAACCTTACAAATGATAACTGCTCTCAATATACACGGAGGGATAGAGAAAAACAAAAACCATTGCTTTATTTGCCCGCAAAGCCAGAACGGACTGAATCCAGTCGTCCGTTAAATACGCCTGAAGAGATTTCATCCGGATAAAGCTACCGCAACAAATTTGCCGGTGAATACTGATCGGTCAGTTGACGGACCGAAGTATCCCAGTCCGTCTTCAGAGACATCAACTGCGGATATCGTTTCACGTCAATACCGTAAGGTTTCAACGCGTCGGAAAGCTGCTGAGCCTGATAGCGAAGCTTAATGATAGAAGGCAGCTTCCGGCTTATGACAATCACCCGGTTTCCGGATTCATGGGGAATTCTAAAATTAAAAAAAGGGCCAAAGACGTGTTGATAAGTCACCGATTCATGATCATAAAGCCGGCTGGTGGAAAACGTATTCGCGACTAAAACCCCATTTGCGGTCATCAGTTGTTTCACTTCCTGAAGAAACTCCCGGGTCATTAAATGCTCCGGAATATAATCGCCATTAAACGCATCCAGAATAATATAATCATAATGCTGCTGCTTCAGGACTGACCGTTTGATGAATACCCGCGCATCGGAAATAATCACGGACATTTGTTCGTCTTCACGAAAGTGGAAGTAGTCCTTTGCCACCTGAACCACGGCCGGATCCAGTTCGACGATATCAATCTGCGCCTCTGGATATAACTGATTCATTACCACCGGAATCACGCCCCCACCCAAACCAACGACCAACACCCGGGCGGGATTCGGCTGCAACAGTAATCCGGCGAAAGACATCCGGGTATAGAGCAGAGATAAATGAGGATTGTTCTGATCAGAGGGCTGGCAGGTTTGAAAGCGCTCTCTTCCTTTCACTGCAGCGAAAACCAGGCAACGTATCCCATTGTTTTCCACCACGGAAATATTCTGATAAAGCGATTTTTGCTGATAAATGATCGGATTGCCGGCCAGAGCAGACCCCATGGTGATAAAAACACCTAACCCGATAAGAAACCACCATTGTTGGATTATTTTCATGACTGCACCTCGGCAACCACGTCAGGTTTATCACTCACATATGCCAGCAAACCTCCGAGACATAACAATCCAATCAGCGTCAGTAAAATGTTATTGATGTCAAACCAAAGCACCAGATAGAAAGACGTTGCCAGCGTTCCGAGCGCACTGCCCAGCGTTGACACAAAATACAGCGTTCCGGCAACCTGACCACTATGGCTCGACTCCCTGACCAACAACCGGACGGAATAAGGCGACACCATGCCCAGAATCAGTGTTGGCAGAAAGAACAGCAACATGGCGGTGACTAAAGAGCCATAACGGGGATCGGTCAGGTGCAGGAAGACGTGTTCCATGATGGTTTGCCCGGCAAGCACCAATGGTAACAACGTCAGCGCCCCGGCCAGATACAGCAAACTGAATTTTCGTAAAGAGGGACGATGTAATGACCAGCGTCCTCCCAAAAGATACCCGCCTGATAATGCCACCATAAAAATAGTAATGATACTGCCCCACACATAAATACTGCTGCCAAAATACGGGGCCAGAATCCGGCCTCCCAGCAGTTCAACCGACATAATGCAGAAGCCGCTGAGGAAGGTTAATAGCAAAATCAGCCGGTGAGTCAAATACCCATACATAACGAAGCCTTCATCCGAAAAAAGAGACGGTGTACAAACCTTTCGGTAAGACACCCCTTTTATTAAGCCTATACCTAAATTTCTGTTTTGCTGACAGAAAAGAAAAATCGTATCCTGAGGCTACGATTTGCCTGTAATAAAAATGGTATATTGGTACACTGTGACGCTCACAAACAAGGGTATTTAAGGATGACTTGAGGAGCGACTCATCAATATTCAAGGATTTACAACGACCATTCTTCCTATTGCGTTATCGCCGGGTGCCAGTTTAACCCTCGCTATGTCGAATGCGGCTATCGTTGGTCATAAAGGCGCGTTAAAAGTGATCATCGGTACGGCGATTGGTATTTTTGTACACAGTGTATTGGTGGGGATGGGGATATCCCGTCTGATCGTCCAAAATCATACGGTTTTCAATGTCCTGCAGATTTGTGGTATCGCATTTTTAGGATGGCTTGGCATCAAGCTATTACTGGCCGGCTTAAAACCGGCAAAAGAGGTGCAGTTAAAAGCAAAGCTGGTTGGTGTCAGAGACGCCTTTTTTCTCAATGTATTCAATGTTAAAGCGTTTGTGCTTTACGTTACTGTTGTGCCTTTGTTCGCGGGGAAAAGTCTTGACAGTTATCTTGGCTTGTCAAGCATTCACATTGCTATTATGGCGGTATGGACTTACTTTTGTTGTTATCTGTTCTGCGTTGCGAATAGAAAGTTTACTATCTCAGTCGTTGCTAAAGTCGTCAACCTACTCGGTGGCATTAGTCTGCTGTATATTGCTTGTCATACCGCTTTCTCATTAGCTGGGTGATCACTCAGCCCGAATAAAAGACAGACGGCTTTCGTTTGATGGTGGTTGGCGTTCTTTAATTCACTGTTCTTTTTTCTTATTTTCTAACGATTGCTTTTTATCCTCTTTTGCCCATTTTTTCTTTTCTTTTTTCGATGCTTTCTGTTTTTTCAGTGCTTCTATACAGGCTTTATCTCCCGGCTCACACTTTAGCCCCGTCATCAGCCCCTGATTGTTTTTTAAATCGTCCGCAGATGGTTTTCCTTTCCCTGCCCATGAAGGCTTATCAGCCATAACACTGGCTGAAAGAATTAAAGCAATCAAAGGTAGCAGCTTTATCATAATCTTCTCCACATGACATGTTGAATTCCACTACAGTGTAGTCGTGAATGGGGGCTTTTGCTTTTTATGTCTTATGCTAATAGAGAAAATAAATGGCTTCTCTGACCCGGTCTGGTGGAGCAAATAGACAAGGGGAAAAGGGCGGCCAGTTATCTGAGTTCAACCTTACGGCCATCCGAATCCTGAACGAGGTAAACGTTCCGGTTGCCGGAGGTGTATGTGCTTAATACCTCCAAATCCGCCAGTCTTTTTTTAATATGACTGACGGAAAAGCCTTAACCGTACATGATCGAAAACGTCGTTATCTGTGCGAGTTGTTTGAGGCGTTCTTTGCCATGAGTGTAATACTTTTAAATAGGCGTCGAACCGGGAAATTGAGCGCTCACTACGTTTCGACGTTATTCACTCGGTTGACTTCTGCGATTTTTTCGCCATCCCAAATCATTTCCAGAAGGTAGGTTTGCACGATATCATCTACGGATTCCGGGGTCAGCAAAGCCCAGCATTCGCCGCCGTCAGTCCGTACTGATGGATACTGTATTGCCTGATATCCGTTTTTCTTTAAGTCCCGGGCAAGGTGTTGGGATACGGCGTAGCTGTCAGGATTAAGGACATCGTGGTTATCTGAGTGAACGATATACGTGGGGGACGAGTGATGCGTGACAATTAATCCCCGAAACAGAAAACGATCGTACTTTAGCCCCTCAATCTTGGACCAGTATTTTTGCTGGTGGTATCTTACCTCTGCCGCTGCTGTCTGATCGTTTGAGGCAATATATAAGGCGCCAAAAAAGCAGTCGTTGAAACGTCCGCCATCGGGATTAATGTGAGTAAATGGCGCAACCGCATAGCTTCTTCCCCGCTGACACTGAAAAGGGATCTCTGAGTGACGCAGTAATGACAGGTCACCGATTTCTTCCTTTAGCCGCGGGTTGGTAATGGCCTGAATGGCATAGAGAATGTCAAATTCTTCCGGCGTGGCGACATCATCAAATAAAGCGATACAGGGGTATCGGGTGTTAATCAGCCGGTATCCTTTTCTTTTTTCCGGATGGTTATTTATCCCCACAATCCGCCCCTTAGCGCGTCAATCCGCCGGGCCACTTCATACAGGTCGGCAAATTTTCCTGACTCGATAATTTCAACCGGTGTCCGGCCGGCAAAGTAATCATTATGGTTTTTCATGGTCATAAAGCCACGGACATTGGCCGGGTTGCTGAATACAATCCGAAGAGCCTGATGCATATTGAGGATGTAACTGACCCTTTCTAACTGGTCATCGCTAAGTTTTGTTGTCTCAGGTTTGGCTTTGTATTTGTGATAGGACGATTTCGATAATTTAAGAATTTTCTGGTTCTGTTGCGTACTACACCCCCAGGACGAGAGGATCTTGTCGGCTGTTTTAAATCCGGTCATTGCCAGATCTTTAGGACTAAAACCATTGTCTTTTGCTAAATTCATAATCAAGTCCTTATGCGGATATTTATTTAATATTAGTCTTAAAACGGACTTCTGTAAATGTTAATGTCGTTGTCTTTACCATGAGTATTTTATAAGCCGTACTAGGGTCTGTTGACCTTTTGTGGTCGATTTTTGTTCACTCTGAACGGGTTTTGATCGCGGCGCAGGGCATGTAGCTTAGTTATTCTAAGCAAATGGCCTGCAACAAAGAGCAAAGCCAGTTCAGATGAACCCTTCGGGCAGCGTTTGATGGTGATTTATTCAGCGTTGGGTCATGATTCATGTAGATGACTACACTTCACATGCCCCGCCTTGCCTAAATCACCATCAACTCGCTGCAAAAACCATCACCAAAGATCAACAGACCCTAGTCATTCCCCCGGCAAGTTTGGAGGATAAATTGTATTTCCAGCCGTGTTCTATGGCTCAAAAAATATAACGATATAACTGACTATAATGAAGTATTCATAATAAGTCTGTCGGAAGGAAGATGACTGAATTCGAAAAAATGACGATGGGTATTGAACACGATGTAAAGAGTCCGGAATTTGCTCAGTTAAGGAACCGGGCATTTGAGTTGCTGCAGTGTATCAATCAGCGACAGTTTGAAGTAGCAAAGCCTTATGTTTCAGAGCTATTTAAGCATTTCGGTGAGAATAGCGTGGTGTGTCCTCCTTTTTTATGTGAATACGGAAAGACAATTTCAATTGGCGATGGAACATACATCAATATGGGGGTAACGATGTTAGATAATGCTCCGATAACGATTGGCCATCATGTACTGGTTGGGCCCGGTACACAGTTTTATACACCAACACATTCACTTGACTATACGCAGCGTAAAAAATGGGAGTTTCAGTGCCGGCCGATTGTGGTTGAGGATGACGTCTGGATTGGGGGGCGGGTGGTAATTTGCCCGGGAGTCACGGTTGGAGCTCGTTCAGTTGTTGCTGCCGGTGCTGTGGTAACAAAAGATGTTCCTCCAGATACTCTTGTCGGTGGTATGCCTGCGAAAGTGATTAAAGCGCTGAATACAGCACAGGGTACTTAAGGACTAGGGACAATAAAAAGGATGGGCTGAGCCATCCTTTTTTTTCTTCTCATTCTGGTAGAAATGTTTATTTGCTCATCTGACTCTGAACAAATTTAATAATGTCTGTTGTGGAAACCGACGTTTTCTCACCAGAGCGGCGGTTTTTGTATTCGAAGTTACCTTCGTCCAGACTGCGTTCACCAATGATGATAGTGTGAGGAACACCGATGAGTTCCATATCAGAGAACATAACGCCCGGACGTTCTTTACGATCATCAAACAGAACATCGATACCAAGAGCTTTCAGCTCTTCATACAGTTTTCCGGCTGCTTGCTGAACGCGTTCTGATTTGTGCATATTCATTGGTACGATAGCAACTTCAAATGGTGCAATCGCATCAGGCCAGATGATGCCGTATTTGTCATGATTTTGTTCAATGGCTGCGGCTACGACGCGGGATACTCCGATACCATAACAGCCCATTTCAAGGATGACATTTTTACCGTCAGGGCCAAGGACACCACAATTCATTTTTTCGGAGTAGTTAGTACCTAACTGAAATATATGACCAACTTCGATGCCCCGTTTCAGCATGATGGTACCTTTACCACAAGGGCTGGGATCACCTTCCACAACGTTACGCAGATCTTCAATCTGACCAGGTTCAACATCACGGCCCCAGTTAATGCCGAAGTAGTGTTTTCCGTCTACGTTAGCTCCGGCGCCGAAGTCACTCATTACAGCAACAGTGCGGTCAATAATAAATGGCAGTTTCAGGCCAACAGGACCCAGAGAGCCGGGACCTGCACCAATCAGTGCCCGGATTTCTTCTTCTGTTGCCATCTCAAGCGGTGCAGCTACTTCTTTCAGATTTTCTGCTTTTACTTCATTTAGCTCGTGATCACCACGAATGATCAAAGCAATGATATCGGCATCTATTTCTTCAGATGCTTTAACGAATAACGTTTTGACCGTTTTTTCAATTGGCAACTTAAATTGATCAACCAGTTCTGCAATAGTTTTTGCATTTGGTGTATCTACAAGCGTCATTTCCTGAGTAGGCGCGGCACGTTCTGTATCAGGGGCGATGGCTTCAGCTTTTTCGATGTTTGCAGCATATTCGGATTCCGTTGAAAATGCGATCAAATCTTCGCCACTTTCAGCCAGCACATGAAATTCCTGAGAACCGCTGCCACCGATGGCTCCACTGTCGGCAAGTACCGGACGGTAATCAAGGCCCATACGGTCAAACGCGTTACAATAAGCACCGTGCATGATGTCATACGATTTTTGCAGTCCGTTTTTGTCGATATCGAAACTGTATGCATCCATCATTGAAAATTCACGAGCTCGCATAACACCAAAGCGAGGACGTCTTTCATCACGGAATTTTGTCTGGATCTGGAACAGATTCAGTGGAAGTTGTTTGTAAGAACTGACTTCATTTCGTACAAGATTGGTGATGACTTCTTCTGCTGTCGGACTAAGAACAAACGGACGCACATGGCGATCAGTAAAGCGGAGTAGTTCAGGGCCCATTTTTTCTGAACGCCCGGTTTCTTCCCATAATTCAAACGGTTGCACGACAGGCATTAATGTTTCGATAGCCCCTGCATTGTCGATTTCTTCACGAACAATATTTTCGACTTTTCGCAGAACACGTAGACCCGTAGGCAGCCAGGTGTAAAGACCTGAAGCCAGTTTACGAATCATACCTGCACGAAGCATGAGCTGATGGCTCACGATTTCTGCGTCGTTTGGAGTCTCCTTCAGAGTAGAAAGAAGATAGTTACTGGTGCGCATTTATGGTATCCGTTCATCAAGTGATTAATACATTCCGTCAGCGATGAACCGTTAACGGAATACTTAAAATTAGCCGCATATGATATCAGCCATTTGCATCTGTCAAAAGTATTCAATTGCAGTTACTGTCACTATTTGTTGGTTGAAAACAAACTTTACGTTTAAATCAAACAAATGGACGGCATATTCTTTATTGTCTGGCTTTTTACGTTTGTAGGCTGGCCTCGGATCCTGAGCGAGAACGTCATGAATAACCGAGCGTTTATGGTCGCTATCCTTTATATGACGGAAAAACTGCTGAGCCTGATCCGAAAACCGAACCTGTTGTAGTGGCTCGGGGCGCTCATTTGCATAACCGCCATTGGCATTATCAACCGAATCAGAATAGGGAATATAAGGTTTTATATCGACGATTGGTGTTTGGTCGACTAAATCCACACCGCCCAGTAAAAGGTAAAATTGTTCCCCAATCTGTTCAGTGCCTTTTAACTCTACGGCAGACATCCCAATTCCATTGGGTCTGAACGTTGAGCGTGATGCAAAGACGCCGATGCGTTCATTTCCACCCAGTCTCGGAGGTCTGACTGTGGGTTTCCAGCCTGCGTTCAGGTTTTGATCAAACAGGAAAAGTAGCCAGACATGGCTGAATTGTTCGATTCCCCGGATGGATTCACTGCAATTGGCTTTTCCCTGCAATCGGATTCGTGAGACAGATGGAACCAGACCAGGTTGCCGGGGAACCGAAAATTTTTCTTTGTATGGTGTTTCAATAACCCCAACCGGTTCTATCTGGTATATATTACTGTTTATCATTGATATTTCCGTGTTCCGGTAAATGGTTTATTGTTTATTGTTTTGTCCATACTTGGAGAGAATACGGTCAAGATGTCCGGCAAAGGCTCGTTTATCTGCCTGAGAAAGCGCCGCTGGTCCGCCGGTATGCACACCACTTGAGCGCATAGTATCCATAAAATCCCGGATATTCAGGCGGGATTTTATGTTTTCAGTGGTAAAAAGCTCGCCCCTGGGACTGAGTGCCTGAGCTTTTTTTTCGATGACATCATTGGCCAGTGGAATGTCTGCGGTGATGACTAAGTCATTTTCTCTCACTCGTCTGGCAATTTCATTATCGGCAACATCAAAGCCACTTTCGACCTGAAGCATTGTAATATTCAACCTTTTTGGTAACGGAATTACATGGTTAGCGACAAAAGTGCAGGGGATTTTGGTCCGTTCTGCTGCTTTTATAATGGTTTCCCTGATCGGTTTCGGACAGGCGTCTGCATCAACCCATATTTTCATTTGCTTCGTTTCTCTATTTGTGCTTCAAGATGAGCTACTCTGGTTAACAGATCTGAAATCTGGTCTTCTAACACTTCAATACGTGCTTCCGGTGTCTGAATCGGTTTTTGCTGTATTTCAACTTTCGCAACCCGTTTTGATGATTTCCAGCTTTTTAACGCTGCAATAATAGCCGGAATAGGGACCGGCATCGCCAGTCGGGCTTTAATTAATGCGGTTGTGGGCTCTTTCCCTTCACCATCCAATTGGTTGAGGATAGTCTCAATCTCTTTGCTTATCTCAGATGCTGACATGCTTCGCCCTCTTAAATACCCTTATTTTAAGCATAAACGGGCCGTAACAAAAGTGCTTCCTTGGTTGTGAGAAATATCTTACAAAAGCTGTGAGATATGAATAGTTTGCTGTGTTTAATCTTTGTTCTTTTTTACATTTAACATAATGAAAAACTGAGAGTTTGTTTATCAAGCTTTGTGTTGTTTTAATTCGTAATATTCTTTCCATATTGCGTTAAAACGCAGAAAGGTTAAATTGAAAAGGTCGAAAGGATACGGCTTTAAAAAACAGGATGTGGTCTTCCGGAGTGAAGACAGAATTGGAACAACATCAGGATGATGTCAGGGAAACCGCTCAGGGAATAAGTGATGAGAGCTGACAAGGACTCAGTGTCATGGATGAGTGGACACCGTCAGGAAGGCGATGCTCGGAAGATTGTTAATGGAATAAATAAAAAAATGACAGACAGGCAGGACGCATACCCGTAGCCGGAAAGCTGCATTTAGACCAGACCCCGTTACCTTTCCGGTAGCGGGGGTTTCCTTTGTTCTGATTCAACTGAAACAGAATTCTGACGAAATAAAGGTTTCAACTCCCGAACGACGGCGTTACACTTTCGCCGTTTTAGATTACATAATTATTTGCTTCTGGCAAAACAAGGACAGTTTGTGACAATTGCGACTAAACGGGCCTTATTGCTCCCATATACAGAGTTGTTTGAGTCTAATTTTCTGATGCTAAATTGTTGTACTAAAAACCGGGCGTTTTTAGGGGGGCCGCTAACGATTTCAGTTGCCCGTGAACGGTTTCATCAGCTTCTGGTTTCAGCCGATATTTTTGCTATGGCGGTTCTGGATAATTATAACCGGGAATACATCGGTCATATTCAGTTGTCAGTGAGCAAAGGTATTGGTGATTTATTGTTTATTTTTGATAAAGCTTACTGGGGAAAAGGGTTTGCGTATGAAGCTTTGAAGTCCTTTATTCCTAATATGCGTGCCCAGAATTGTTTTCTGACTGAAATCAAAGCAACCGTTCAGGCTCAAAATAAGGCGGCAGTCCGTTTGTTAAATAAGTTAGGTTTTCAGTCTTATGGCAGAAAGCCGGATGAATTCTTCTTTATATGCGATGTGGAGGAATCCAGAACTTTACCGCTATGAAGCCGATCATATCCAGATACCCTTCGTAACAGTCATCGCCCTGAGATGAGAATTCAAAAAGGTATCGGGTATGCCAGTACCAACGGCCGTTATTTCTGATTCGGTGGCCTGCACGTGCAATGCTGACGACTTGCAGGCCCAGAGCTTCGCATTTGGCATTGATGTGTCTTTTGGCTTCTTCATTTTGTCGGCTTTGCTGCCAGAACAGAAAGCAAAATAAACTCAGAAGTAAAATCCAGATCAAAGTATCCATTAGCGGGCGGTTCGCTTTGTTGATTGCTGTAGTGTAAGTAATGCGGTCTGAAGTTCTTCGGTTGCATCGGAATGAAGAAGTGTCAGGAAAACGTGCCGGAGTGTTGGCTGCATGACTAAATCGGCAAATATCTGATTAAAGAAGTTTTGATCATTGCTTTCCGCCAGACGTATCAGAAACTGTTGGGCCAGTATTGGATCACGCAGAATAGAGGCACTGCGGCCAGCTATCGCAATTAAGATTTCTTTGTGACTTAAAAAGGGATCGTTTAGTAACTTTCTGCATACTGAGGCCAGTTGTTTTTCCTGAGCCCCGGCTAATGCCCTGACATAAGCCGCCAGCAGAAATAAGTCAATTTCTGTTTTCTTCAATTCATCTTCTGTCAGTTCTTCCAGTGTTTTTGCCAGAGAATTGGGTAATTCGATATGTTCCAGAACACCTAAAAGAGCATATTTAGGCGGATTTGGTAACTGACGTAATGCTTTTCTGAGTAATATGGAATTCTGCTCATGTGAAATCCGGGCGCATATGTCTGAAATCCCCTGTAACCCGACCGTTTGCCAGTTATCCCAGCCGAGACCTCCACTCATGTAATGTTGAGCATGCTCATAGTATTGACTACAGGGCAGATTGAGTTTTGCCCGGAGCAGACTGTGAAAAATGGCTAACTTTTCTTCCGGTGGCCGGTAGGTATAAGGGTTATTGGCCAGCTTTTCCTGCTGTTCTTCTGTCATATCATCGGAAAGTCTGGAGCCCATGGCTTCAATGACATAGCGGATAAACTGTCCAATATCGGTTGATTTTAGTAATCCCCGTTCATCTAACTCAAATTTTAAAAACCAAATCCATGGCTCTCTTTTTTTATTCCAGTAGGAAATTGCTAAGTTAGCTTTACGCTGAACAGGCGCCGGATAGGGCATCTGACCTTCTTCTATTTTTGCAAAGTCTGCTGGTGGGATCTGAGATACCCGGCGGCTAAGATCAAATATCAGATAGTCACAGCCACTCTCGTTTAGCAGTTCGGTCAAAGTTGAAATTTTAGTCATTGGAACAATGTTTCTCGGAGTACATCATGAATAAATGGTATTCTATCCGCTGTTTTCAAGTCCAGAAGAAAAGTCACCATAAGATAATGACCCATTTTACTGATATTCGTAATTTATTACATGATCTCGAAGATGCATTGACAATGCAGTCTTTATGGGATGAGGAGTCCCCGGAGCAGGAGATATTGCTGAGTCGGACTCCTTTCGCTATGGATAAACTAGAGCCTCACCAGTGGTTGCAATGGATTTTTATACCTAAAATGAATCAGGCTATTCAACTGCAATCCATTCCTAATGGGTTTACCATGACTCCGTATTTTGAGGAATGTTGGAAAGAGAAACCGGCTATGGCTACCATTCTGAAGATTCTTCGGGAAATCGAAAGGGTTTGTCAGTGATATTAGAGATTATCTATCAGGACGCTTATATTGTTGCTGTGAACAAACCGGCAGGAATGCTTGTTCACCGTTCATGGCTGGATAAACACGAAACCCGTTTTGTTATGCAAACGTTGAGGGACCAAATAGGGCAACACGTTTTTCCTCTTCATCGTCTTGATCGTCCGACATCAGGGGTTTTGGTGTTTGCGTTATCCGGGGAATATGCATCGGAAATGGCGCCAATGTTTGCCAGACATGATATGGAAAAAGTCTATCACGCTATTGTAAGAGGATGGATACCGACACCGGGAGTTCTGGATTATCCACTCAAAGAAGAGTTGGATAAGATTGCGGACAAGTATGCCAAGCAGGATAAAGACGCTCAGTCTGCCATTACGGAATATCGTCCTCTGGCTAAAGTGGAAGTGCCATTTTCGACTGGGCGGTTTCCCGCCAGCCGTTATTGTCTGATTGAAATGAAACCTAAGACGGGAAGGAAGCATCAGTTGCGACGACATATGCACCACTTAAGTCACCACATTATTGGTGATACGACTCATGGTGATGGCAAGCACAATCGTCTTTTCCGGGAGCATTATCATTCTCATCGTCTGCTTTTACATGCAACCCGGTTATCTTTTATTCACCCGTTTACACAGGAGCGGGTAGACATTAACGCATCGCTGGACGGGA
Organism: Vibrio salinus; assembly: GCF_021272385.1. GTDB lineage: Bacteria > Pseudomonadota > Gammaproteobacteria > Enterobacterales > Vibrionaceae > Vibrio > Vibrio salinus. Next base: position 737,010 of record NZ_JAJSDZ010000005.1, on the reverse strand, counting down.
CATGGCAGCATCTGATGCAGGAATTTAACTGGACGTTATAAAAAATCCCCGGTAAGGGGATTTTTTATCGCTTATATGGCATCAACAGCCCCTGGCTATAAGTAGTCCCGGATGGCCCGTTCGATGCCTTCGGCATCGAGCCCCAGTTCGGTATGAAGTTCCTGCTGGGTACCCTGATGGACGAATTCGTCAGGCAGTCCCAGATTCAGTACCGGTTTGATGCATTTTTCTTTCATCAGGAATTCGGTTACGGCAGAACCGGCGCCACCGGCAATGACGTTTTCTTCCAGAGTGACGATCACATCATGGCTTCTTGCCAGTTTAAGAACCAGTGCTTTATCCAGTGGTTTTACAAATCTCATATCGGCAATGGTCGCATCAAGTTTTTCTGCTGCTTCCCTAGCATAAGGCAGAAGCGTCCCAAAGTTTAAAATGGCAACGTTCTGACCTTTTCTAATAATACGTCCTTTACCAATCGGTAATTCGTTAAAAGTATCATCAAGAACTGCACCTGTACCACTACCCCGGGGGTAACGTACTGCACTTGGGCCTCTGTGCTGATGGCCTGTGTACAGCATTTGGCGACATTCGTTTTCATCACTTGGTGTCATGACTACGATATTTGGAATACAGCGTAAAAAGCTCAGATCAAAGGCACCCTGATGGGTTTGTCCATCGGCTCCGACCAGTCCGGCTCTGTCAATGGCAAACATGACCGGGAGGTTCATGATTGCTACATCGTGAATGAGTTGGTCGTATCCGCGTTGCAAAAACGTGGAATAAATGGCAACGATAGGGTGGTAGCCACCAATCGCCATACCACTGGCTAACGTAACAGCATGTTGCTCTGCAATGGCAACATCAAAATATTGTTCAGGAAATTCTTTAGAAAAACGAACCATGCCCGAACCTTCACGCATGGCTGGGGTGATGGCCATTAATTTCGGATCCTGTTCTGCCATATCACACAGAAAATCACCAAAAATTTTAGAAAAAGTGGGTTTGCCGCTTGTCGATTTGGGCAATGTATCATCGGTTGGGTCAAATTTAGGTACGGCATGATAACCTATCGGATCTTTTTCAGCCGGTTCATGTCCTTTGCCTTTTTTGGTCATGACATGAAGGAACTGCGGGCCATTCAGTTCTCGCATATTTTTTAGTGTTTTGACCAGTTCAACCACATCGTGCCCGTCAACTGGTCCAATATAGTTAAAGCCCAGCTCTTCAAACATGGTTCCCGGTACGACCATGCCTTTCAGATGCTCTTCTGTTTTTTTCACCAGTTCTTTTATCGGAGGCAGTCCTGACAGGACTTTTTTACCCCCTTCCCGGATAGAGGTATAAAAGTTTCCGGAAAGAAGTTGTGCAAGATGATTATTCAGCGCGCCCACATTTTCTGAGATTGACATCTCGTTATCATTTAAGATGACCAGCATATCCGGATGAATGCCTCCGGCATGGTTCATTGCTTCGAAAGCCATTCCCCCGGTGATAGCGCCATCACCGATAACACTGACCACCTTACGGGATTTGCCTTCTTTTTCTGCACAGATCGCCATTCCTAAAGCGGCACTGATAGAGGTAGAGGAATGACCGACCGACAGCGTGTCGTAGTCACTTTCTTCACGCCAGGGGAATGGATGTAATCCATTTTTCTGGCGGATTGTCGACATTCTATCGCGGCGGCCGGTTAAGATTTTATGAGGGTATGCCTGATGCCCCACATCCCAGATTAAACGATCAAAAGGCGTATTATAAACGTAATGAAGTGCGACAGTGAGTTCGACCGTTCCCAGCCCTGATGCTAAATGTCCGCTTGACTTACTGACTGAGTTGAGAAGGTACGTGCGTAGCTCTTCGCAGAGCTTTGGCAAGGCTTCTTTTGGTAATGTTCTTAGCTCATTGGGCTCATTGGCCAGAGCCAGAGTTGGATACTTTGAAATATCAAGGGTCATAATTAGGCGCTAGTGATCTTATATTAATTTTTGCGCTCGACAACATATCGGGCGAATTGTTCAAGTAATTCTGTATTGTAAGGAATAGAGTTCAGCGCTTGCAGAGCTTCGTCAAGGAGCGCCTGCGCTTTATTTTTCGCACCCTCTAATCCTAATAGTGACGGATAAGTACTCTTATTGTGTTTGCAATCGGAGCCTTGTGGTTTACCCAGCGTTTCTGTGTCACTAATAATGTCTAGGATATCATCTTGTACCTGAAAGGCTAAGCCTATTGCATGTGAAAATGATTCAAGCTGAGGTAAAACATCGATGCCTTTTTTCCCGGCAGCCAGAGCGCCTAACCGGACAGCACAATTGATTAGAGCACCGGTTTTATTTCGGTGAATTTCTTCTAACTGAGACAAGGGTACCTGTTTGCTCTCTGCTTCAAGATCAAGGGCCTGCCCTAAACACATACCATTGGCTCCCGATGCCTGAGCCATAGCCTGAATCATTTTGATACGGTTGAGCTCTCCGTCTTCAGAAAGAGGTCCTTCAGAAAGAATGGTAAAGGCGAAAGTTTGCAACGCATCGCCAGTCAAGACGGCCGTTGCTTCATTAAATTTTATATGACAGGTATCATGGCCGCGGCGAAGTTCGTCATCGTCCATTGCCGGCAGATCATCATGAATCAGTGAATAGGCATGAACACATTCGATGGCCGATGCCGGTGTGTCGAGATCCTTTAATTCACACCCCAGCATTTGCCCGGTGATATAGACAAGATAAGGTCTGGCCCGCTTACCTCCTAACAGGAGCCCGTAGCGCATGGCCTGAATCAAATCCTGATGTTGATATGGCAATGTATCTAACCATTGGTCAAGCTGTTGATTGTTGCGTTTCTGATATACTGCAAGATCCTTCATTACCTGATACTACTCCGGCGAATTATCGGATGAATCAGTGAACTCTGTCAGCGGGGCATCATCGCTGTTATTGAGTAAAATCTGAACTTTCTGCTCTGCTTCATTGAGCTTGGTCTGTCCGGCTCTTGCTAAGGTGATGCCCCGTTCAAATTTTTTCAGGGCGTCATCAAGTGATAGATCGCCGTTTTCAAGCTGATTTACCAAGGAATCCAGTTCTTCAATGGTTGCCTCGTAAGACATATTTTCTGGTTTTTTACTTGCCATAACGTATATCAATAAAATGGTTTGGTGGAAACTTACCTTAGGGGCGGTAGTTGGTCAAATATTACTGCTTTTATTTGTATACCCGGATACCTCTGAAGCTACATGGGGATATTCACGATAAATTGTAAACAGAATCACATTCTTTCTAAACAGAAGAATATCTATTGTCGGAAAAATCTGATGAAATTGAACTGTAATATGACTTTCTACGAGGATTGAGTATAAACTTATTGTGCAGATATTTGATGTGATCCAACAATTTAATTAAAGATTTTTTTTTAGAGCCGATAATGAGATAGTGGCGTAGAAGGGAACAAAAAAGATGAGGGCTACTCTGTGGATATAGCAACACTGGTCGGATTACTTGGTGGCTTAGGTATGGTCATCATGGCAATGGTACTTGGTGGAAGTCTGTCAATGTTCGTTGATGTGGTTTCCATTCTTATTGTTGTCGGTGGTTCAGCATTCGTTGTTATGATGAAGTTTACCATGGGGCAATTTTTTGGTTCTGGCAAGATAGCAGCCAAAGCGTTTATGTTTAAAGCCGATGAACCGGAAGACCTGATTGCTAAAATTGTTGAAATGGCTGATGCAGCACGTAAAGGTGGTTTCCTGGCGTTAGAAGAAATGGAAATTTCCAATAATTTTATGCAGAAAGGGATTGATTTACTGGTTGATGGGCATGATGCCGATGTTGTCAGAGCAGCATTACAGAAAGATATTTCGCTAACGGATGAGCGACATGAGTTTGGTACGGCGGTATTCCGGGCATTTGGTGACGTAACGCCTGCGATGGGTATGATTGGTACGCTTGTGGGGCTGGTGGCGATGTTGTCCAATATGGATGACCCAAAATCTATCGGTCCGGCGATGGCGGTTGCGTTGTTAACAACGTTATACGGAGCGGTATTATCAAACATGGTTTTCTTCCCAATTGCTGACAAGTTGTCATTACGCCGGGAACAGGAAACGTTAAACAGACGTTTAATCATGGATGGTGTACTTGCTATTCAGGATGGGCAAAATCCACGGGTTATTGATAGTTATCTGAAAAATTATCTCAATGAAGGTAAACGGGCTCTGGATATCGATAATGAATAACACTCTGATTTAGGCAACTGTCGTATGGATGATGAAGAAAAGTGTAAATGTCCGCCACCGGGGCTTCCGTTGTGGATGGGAACATTTTCTGACTTAATGTCCCTTTTGATGTGCTTTTTTGTACTTCTATTGTCTTTTTCTGAGATGGATGTACTGAAGTTCAAGCAGATTGCCGGTTCAATGAAATTTGCTTTTGGTGTTCAAAATCGTTTAGAGGTTAAGGATATTCCGAAAGGAACCAGTGTTATTGCTCAGGAATTCAGACCGGGACGCCCGGAACCCACACCGATCGATGTCATCATGCAGCAAACGATTGATATCACTCAACAGTCACTTGAATTCCAGGAAGGGGATAAAGACAGGGCTGGTGGTTCTCAGCGGGAAGCCGGCGAGCAGAATGGTGGCAAATCACCAGAAAGTTCAACTCAGGATAATCAGAATTCCGAATCTGAGCAACAACAGGCTCAGGAATCTCAGGCAACAACGGAAGAGATGGAGACGGTTTTAGAGAGTCTGAAAAAAGCACTGAACCGTGAAATTGAACAGGGTGCCATCGAAATTGAAAATCTGGGGCAGGAGATTGTTATCAGAATTCGTGAAAAGGGCGCTTTCCCTCGTGGTTCTGCATTCTTGCAGCCTAAGTTCCGGCCTTTGGTCAGACAAATCGCTGAGTTAGTAAAAGATATACCTGGTACTGTAAGAATTTCGGGGCATACAGATAATCAGCCTCTTGACTCTCAGCTTTATCGCTCTAAATGGGATATCTCTGCTCAGCGGGCTGTATCGGTTGCTCAGGAAATGGAGAAAGTACCGGGATTTGATCATAACCGGCTGGAAGTTCTGGGGATGGCTGATACCCAGCCTATCGCCAGCAATGATACCCCTCAGGGCAGGGCGCTTAACCGGCGGGTAGAAATCGGTATTCTTCAGGGTAAACCGATTTACAGTAAAGAAGTTAAGGCTGTTAAGCCCTGATGCTCATCGTTTAATATTTCATAAAAACGGGAAAGATAATGTGCTTTCCCGTTTTTATTCGCTTTCCTCATTCCTTCATTCTTGTGTATAATCTTGCGCCTTTACGGTAGCCCTGAGTTACTTCCACCCAGCAGAGTAATATTGCGAACAGACCAATGAAATTTATAGTTAAGCCTCATCCAGAAATTTTCGTTAAAAGTGAATCGGTACGTAAACGGTTTACCCGCATTTTAGAATCGAATATTCGTAACATTATTCAGAAGCGAACTCAGTCTGTTGCGGTATTTAACCGCAGGGATCACATTGAAGTGACGGCACCGACATCAGATTTTTATCCCGAAGTGGTTGAAATCCTGACTCAGACGCCGGGTATTCATCATGTTCTTGAAGTTCAGCAGTCCGAATTTAAAGACATGCATGATATCTATGAGCAGGTTTTGGAATTAAACCGGGATAAGGTTGAAGGGAAAACCTTTGTTGTTCGTGCTAAGCGTCGCGGGAAACACGATTTTACGTCTATTGAACTTGAGCGCTATGTCGGTGGTGGTTTAAATCAGGCTATTGAATCCGCTAAGGTAAAACTGAAAAACCCGGATGTTACTGTCAACATTGAAGTTTCAAATGAAATTTTGAACCAGGTTATTGCCCGTCATAAGGGACTTGGTGGTTTTCCTTTAGGAACACAGGAAGATGTGCTTAGCCTGATTTCCGGTGGCTTTGATTCAGGGGTGTCCAGTTACCTGCATATAAAACGAGGTTCTAAAGTTCACTACTGTTTCTTCAACCTTGGTGGTCCAGCGCACGAAATCGGTGTTAAACAGGTCGCTCATTTTCTGTGGAATAAATATGGGTCATCGGCCAAAGTCCGTTTTATTGCCGTTGATTTTGAACCTGTGGTAGCAGAGATCCTTGAAAAAGTGGACGACGGTCAGATGGGGGTCATTCTTAAGCGCATGTTTATGCGTGCTGCCGGAATGATTGCTGAAAAATTTGGTATTCAGGCACTGGTAACCGGGGAAGCGTTGGGGCAGGTATCCAGCCAGACACTGACTAATCTGCGTCATATTGATGGCGTGACGGATCGCTTGATTCTTCGTCCTTTGATTAACTGGGATAAAGAAGACATTATTAATCTGGCCCGGGATATTGGTACGGAAGATTTCGCAAAAACTATGCCGGAATATTGTGGTGTCATTTCAAAAAAACCAACCGTTAAAGCCATAAAAGAAAAACTGGAAGCCGAGGAAGATAAATTCGATTTTTCTGTTCTTGAACAGGTGGTATTTAATGCCCGTCAAATGGATATCCGGGACATTGCGAAAGAGACTGAGCAGGAGGCACCGGAAGTCGAATTAGTGGATGCAGTTCAGTCTAATGCGGTTGTTTTAGATATTAGAGGCCCGGAAGAAGAAGAGCATAACCCTTTAGAAGTTGAAGGCGTGAAAGTGGTACACATTCCATTTTATAAACTCGCTACGAAATTCGGTGACCTGGACCAATCAGCAACGTATCTTTTGTATTGTGAACGGGGAGTTATGAGCCGTTTGCAGGCTTTGTACCTTAAAGAGCAAGGATTTAATAACGTTAAGGTGTACCGTCCTTAATTGAAGCCGTATGAGTCTTGTTATGAACCGTGGCCGTAGTGCTGCGGTTTTTTTATGCATAAAAAAACACCGCCAACCGGCGGTGTTAAATTTGACAGACAGGTCAAAAAAATAAATACAGGAAGTATAGATTTGTGCAGAATGACTGCGCAAAAAATGGTAGAAATCTACCGAACTCGAAATTCGAGTTTGCAAACACAACATCGCAACACAAGACTCAATGATTCCAAGGAGAATCAGGTTGTTAAGGCTTGTTTTGCGGGAATGAATATAGAATTTTTGTCGCACCTCAGCAATGGATAATTTATAATGTTTCGCATAAGAAAAACTAATAGATAGGTTTGGAAAGAAAAAATGATTAAGAGGCTTCCTCCTTTAAATTCGCTCCGGGTTTTTGAGTCGGCGGCAAGACATCTTAGTTTTACAAGAGCTGCGGAAGAATTGTACGTTACACAAGCTGCTGTCAGTCATCAGATTAAAACCTTGGAAGAATTTCTCGGATTAAAGCTTTTTAAAAGAAGAAATCGCTCCTTATTGCTGACGAAAGAAGGACAAAATTATTTTTCAGATATGAAAGATATTTTTTCTGCCATTCAGGAAGCCACGGATAAGTTGCTTGAAAGAAGTGAAAAAGGCGCTTTAACGATCAGTCTTCCTCCTAGTTTTGCCATTCAGTGGTTAGTTCCAAGGCTGGCTGATTTTAACCGGCAACAACCGGATATTGATGTTCGGATAAAAGCAGTTGATAAGGATGAAGGTTCATTGTTCGACGATGTTGATGTCGCAATTTATTATGGTAAGGGGCATTGGCCGGGGTTAAGAGCGGACAAATTGTATCAGGAGTTTTTAATTCCTTTGTGCTCGCCACTGTTACTCCATGGTGAAAAGCCTCTGATTGAATTGTCTGATTTGGCCGGTCATACATTGCTTCATGATACCTCCCGTCAGGAGTGGAAGCAGTTTGTTAAAGAGAATGATATTTCCGGTGTTAATGTGAACCATGGGCCTATTTTCAGTCATTCAACCATGGTGTTGCAGGCGGCGGCTCATGGTCAGGGAGTGGCATTAGGTAATAATGTCCTTGCGCAGCCTGAGCTGGCATCAGGCCGGTTGGTCGCACCATTTGATAAGGTATTGATGACGGATAATGCCTTTTATGTCGTTTGTCATGAGAAGCAGGCGGATACTGGCCGGATTGCCACTTTCCGTGACTGGATGATAGCCAGAGCCAAACAGGAACAGGAGGAAATGCTGGATGAATAATGTCATTATTAACGGTTCTCTGGAACAGCCTGCATTTATTTTTGCTCATGGTGCCGGAGCGGGTATGGAACATCCCTTTATGGAGTTCATTGCTCAATATCTGGAAAAAAAGGGGATTTGTGTAATACGGTTTGATTTTCCCTATATGATTAAGCAAAAAGAACTTAATAAAAGACGTCCTCCGGACCGGTCGCCAAAGTTGCTGGAAGCCTATGAAGCTGTGATTGAAAAATATGCCCGGCCAGATGGTATCGTCATCGGGGGAAAATCAATGGGAGGCCGTATGGCTTCGTTACTGGAAGATAATAAGCAGGTCAAAGCTGTTGCCTGCCTGGGTTTTCCGTTTCATCCTCCGGGTAAGCCGGAAAACTTTAAAGGCAAGCACCTGGAAATGTTCCGGAAAAAGGGGCTGATTCTTCAGGGGGAACGGGATACATTCGGAAACCGTAAAGAATTGGAATTAATGTCATTATCCGATCAGATAACGGTTCGTTTCTTAAAGGATGGGGATCATAGTTTCAAGCCCCGAAAGGCATCCGGATTGTCTGAGGAACAAAATTTATCAGAAGCAGCAGAAATGTTAGCAACGTTTATTCTGGAGGCATATCGTGCTTAGTCGTTATTTTTTATCCGTTGGCGCTTTTTTTGGTGCAACAGGTGTAATACTGGGGGCTTTTGCAGCTCACGGGCTCAAAGGGGCGCTTTCCCCCTATCTTCTGGACGTTTTTAAAACAGGCGTTTTCTATCAGTTGATTCATTCTATTGCCCTGATACTGGCTTGTGTACTGAGTTTTATGACGTCTGGTAACCCTGAAGCTCAAAAATATTTTAATCGCTCCGGTTTTTGTTTTACTATCGGCATCCTTTGTTTTAGTGGCAGTTTATATTTGCTCGCCATGACTGGGGTTAAATGGTTTGGTCCGGTGACACCTGTCGGTGGATTATTTTTTATTATCGGCTGGATCATGATACTTATAGCGGCATTTAAAATGAAAGAGGTAAGTCTGTGAAACAGTTGATGCTTTATTGCCGGCCTGGTTTTGAAAAAGAATGTGCAGGTGAAATTCAGGATAAAGCAGCCCGGATTGAAGTCTATGGCTTTCCACGGCTTAAGCCGAATTCGGGGTTTGTTTTGTTTGAATGTTATCAAGATGGCGATGCACATCGTCTGATAAAGGAACTGGAATTTAATACGCTTATTTTTTCCCGCCAGATGTTTGCGGTTGTGGCTGAATGTGAGGATTTACCGGTTCAGGATCGTATCAGCCCGATTTTATCTGCAATCAGTGAAGGTGATGGTTTCCCCCGTTGTGGTGATTTGCGGATCGAAACGCCGGATACCAATGAAGCAAAGGAATTGTTGAAATTCTGTCGGAAATTTACGGTACCTCTCAGGCAGGCAATGAGAGGTAAAGGGTTTCTTTTTGAAAAAGAGAATGTCAAAAAACCAGTTATGCATGTTTGTTTTACAGAGCCCGGCCACTGTTTTACCGGTTTTTCTTATCCGGGTAACAATTCGGCTTTTTTCATGGGAATTCCCCGCCTTAAATTTCCGGCAGACGCACCGAGTCGTTCCACATTAAAACTTGAAGAAGCGTTTCATGTCTTTATCCCGAAAAATGAATGGGATGAAAGACTGGCCCCAGGAATGTGGGGCGTGGATTTAGGTGCCTGTCCCGGTGGCTGGACTTATCAGTTGGTCAAACGTTCGATGTTTGTTCATGCGGTAGATAACGGACAAATGGCTGACAGTCTGATGGAAACGGGGCAGGTAAAGCATCATATGGCAGACGGTTTTAAATTCGAACCACCGAGAAAAAATATAACCTGGCTTATTTGCGATATGATTGAAAAGCCTTCCCGGGTCGCTCAGCTTATGGGAGAGTGGATAATAAGCGGTTGGGCTAAAGAAACCATTTTTAATTTAAAACTGCCGATGAAAGGGCGTTATGATGAGGTGCTGCAGGATATTGAAAACCTCAAAATATTCTTGAAAGAAAATGGTGTGAAATTCAAACTTCAGGCGAAACATTTGTACCATGATCGGGAAGAAATTACCGTTCATATTCAGAGCCTCTCTAATATTTCTCCTCATTAATATTCAATGACGGAGCATCAGCGAACAAAGGAAGCTCAGGCTCTGCTTCCTTTGTCATCTTCAGCTTTCGTTTGCCTGATGTGACGGATAACGGATGTCTTGAAGATTAAATCCCAGTTCCAGGTCAGTTTTTAACGTTGCTACCTGTTTACAGGCTAATGCCAGCTCGTAATTATCTTCCATTTTATTTTGATATTTTTTCGGTATATCACTGGCCTGAAAGGCTTCTTCCAGAGTCGGGTAAGTGGATAATATGTCTTGTGCTGCCTTGGGGCCGAGTCCTGGAACGCCGGATATCTGACTGGAACTGATACCGGTAAACCCCCAGTAATCAGGTAACTGCTCAGGCTGGACGCCAAATTCTTTTTTTACAAAAGGGGCATCTAACCACCGGTGCTGAAAGTAATCCCGGATTTGAAGGGTTGGGGACAGAATCTGGCAATAGCCTTTATCTGTTGAAATGATGGTGACTTTTTCACCATGTTTGGCGACTTTTATTGCCAGCGTTGCAACCAAATCATCCGCTTCATCTCCGCTGGAAAGCAGAGAGTCGATGCCTAATTCCCACCACGCCTGCTGAATGACATCCATTCCTTCCTGCAACGGTACCGGCATGGGTTTTCTTCCCTGTTTATATTCCGGAAGCAAACTGGCTCTCCATCCCCTGTCATCACTGTTGTGATCGAAAACAGCCACAATGTGGGTTGGCTTGGATTCATTAATGATTCGGGTCAGAGTCCTTTTCGTTGTCTCAATAGTCCGGTCGATATCGGCAGGATCCGGCTGAGCAGAGTGAACGCGTCGAATCAGATTTAATGCATCAATAATAACAAGGTGTATAGACATAATCAGAAAAAAAATAAGGGCCGAAGCCCCTATTGTAAATTAACTGATTCAGATTACTACCTTACATTATTTGATAGCAGGGTTCATAGGCATGCCCACCCGGAAGTTTCATCCTGTTCTGCTGAACAAAGTCGCTGAGTAACCGGTCCATTTTTTTCATTAATGCCTTATCACCATCAAGTAAAAACGGTCCGTGCTCTTCAATAGTCTGGATTCCGTCCGCTTTGACATTTCCGGCAACAATACCGGAAAAAGCTTTGCGCAGGTTTGCTGCCAGTTGATCCGGTGCCTGATTATGATGAAGGTCAAGTGCTGCCATGGCTTCATGTGTTGGTTCAAACGGATGCTGAAATGACGGATCAATTTTCAGTGACCAGTTAAAACAATAGGCATCGCCACTGTCTTTCCTGTACTGTCGGATTTCCGGCATGGATTCTTTCATAATTCTGGCGACTTCGGGGGCGTTATCAATAATGATTTTATAATGCCTGGTTGCCTGCTCACCTAATGTTTCAGAAATGAATTTGTCGAGTGAACGAAAATAAGCTTCGCTTTCTTTTGGTCCGGTTAATACGATTGGCATTGGTTGTGTGTCATTTTCCGGATGCATCATGATACCAAGAATGTACAGCAGTTCTTCTGCGGTGCCCGGGCCACCGGGGAAAATAATGATACCATGAGCAAACCGGACAAAGGCTTCCAGCCTTTTTTCTATGTCAGGCATAATAACCAGTTCGGTTACGATTGGATTTGGTGGCTCTGCAGCAATAATGGATGGTTCGGTTAAACCGACGTAGCAAGCCTTGTTATAACGTTGTTTGGCATGCCCGATAGCTGCACCTTTCATCGGTCCTTCCATTGCTCCCGGGCCGCACCCTGTACAGATATTGAGTTCCCGTAACCCCAACTGGCTTCCGACTTCCCTTGTGTACTGATATTCGGTTGCATTGATGGAATGTCCACCCCAGCAAACAACCATATTCGGTACAATTCCCGGGGTCAGTGTTCCGGAATTTCGGAGAATACTGAAAACTAAGTTGGTGATGTGAGATGAGTTATCCAGATTGAAAGCGTGGCTGTCTCTGAGGTGCATGTTGACATACACGATGTCTCTCAGTACTGAAAATAAATGTTCCTGGATACCTTTGATGATGTCCCCGTCAACAAAAGCATGAGCCGGAGGGTTTATCAGCTCCAGTTTCATTCCTCGTTCACGTCTGAGAACGTTGACATCAAACGATTGGTATTTATCGAGAAGTTCTTTTGAGTTGTCTGTATGGCTGCCTGAATTGAGAACAGCAAGGGTGCAGTTTCGGTATAGTTCGTAAAGGTCGCCGCTTGAGGCTGTTTTCTTTAGTCGTTCAACTTCCAGCTGGGAAAGTAAGTCCATGCTGCCTGTTGGATTAATATGTGTAATCATTGGCGCCTCCCTTATAAGAGATCTTTTTTGTTTTTAGAATAGGAGCAATATTCTCTGTTTTGCTCTGAGCAATATGACTGAAGCTGTCTAACTTTTTGATTTTAGAGTTTCAATGTAGCGTAAAAATGACAATAGGAGAAATAAGTATTCGTCATCAGTGTGAAGATAGCCATTAATAGGATGGATTGTTTGCTTGTTTTATAACCGATTGTGTATTGTGGCCTTTGTTACTTCCACAAAAATTGGCTGGATCCTGATTCTTTTGCTTCGTTCAGATAATGTCTGATACGATCGAGTACTTCTTCTGGAGTATCGCTTTCGATAAATTCAGTACTTGCTGCTGAAAGCGTTATTTGAATGCTTTTGTTTCTGAATTTGAAGGGTAATTGTGACACTTTTGTTTTGATTTGTTCAACAGCCTTAAACGTTGAATCGTTATCACAATCGGGAAACATAATTATGAATTCTTCGCCGGCAAATCGGGCCAAAACCGTATTCGATGGAATATGGCTGTGAATTGTGCGAGCGATGATTTTCAATGCTTTATCTCCGGCAGTAAAACCGAATTGATCATTCAGATGTTTAAAATTATCGATATCAAACAGGACAATACGAAGCGGAAGTTGATTTTTTATCCAGCGGTGATATTCGTGCTCCAGTTTGTTATAAAACGCGTTTCGGTTGTAGGTTTTGGTCAGCGGATCCTGTTGTAATCTCGCCGTTTGTTCCTCTAAACGGTGCCGGTAGTCATGAGTGCTGTCTCGAAGTGTTTTTATTTGCGACTTTTGAAATTCCATCCGCTCAATCAGCGTTTTCTCTCTACTTTCGGCGTCTTCCAGTCTTTCGATAATAAGGGCTAATTCAGAGAAAACCGGATTTAACCGGGATTTCATCGATTCGAGATCGTCGTTTCTGTTGAGGATATCCTGACTCCGGGAAAGAAGTTTGGACAGATCCTGATACATTTCCCCTCGGTTTTCAGAGTTATTTTTACTCTGGGTGACATTTTGCGAGCTGGCTTTTAATTGTGTTGATACGCTGTTACTAAGATCATGAAGAAATTTTTCAGAGGCCTTTCTCTCATGTTCTGTGCCATGGACAACCAGTTCGAGAACGTTTAAGGTCAGATCTAACAGTTCCTGCCCATTGACACCGATGAGTAATTTTGCCCGGATGTCATACAGCCTTTCGCCATATTCGCCTTCAAAATCAAGTTCTGTGATGAGTGTCTGGAGTTCTGATGAAAGTTGGGCTAACAGATCCTGTTCAGTTGAATTACTCCGCTCAAATTCAGACATGTGCGGATTGGAGGCCATGATTTTTATAGAGCGTTCATAAAGTCCTAAAAGGCGTGTTGTCTGATCGCTCAGAGATGCTGATTTTTTGGTTGGAAAATTCAGAAGATCTCGTAAGTCTCTTTTCAATTTTGCCGGAAGGCCCGGGAGACGCAGTAACATCTCGCCACCTTGACGTAATTGAGGGGCAAGATTTGTTAGTTGTTTTTCCATAGTCAACATCTGTTAGGTGAAAAATTCGAATTCGGGCGTTTTTATGTCTGATGAAGTTAAATCTGACGTTGCTGTCCTCATTTTTCTGCTTGCCGGAACAGAATAAATGACGCGTTAACGTTTTTGACCTCCATGCTTTTCTTATATCCAAGCAGTTTTACTGTGAACGTATCTGCATTTGGTATTTTAAAACTCTTTTCAGAATCCACAAGCAAAGATCAATGATTACTCGCCAACTTATCAATAGTACCAGAATTTATCGCCAAGTCCCGTTATCAAAAAAATATATCGACATCTTTTAGTGCTTCTTGAGCAATTTTTTAATGATATCTTCATTATTGTGCGAAGAATGTACTTTAATCAGGCCTTGATGAATGGCTTGTTTACAGGAACGCCGGATATTATCTGATGCAAAACTGGCTGCCGGAGCATTGTCAATGGCTTTAAGATAAACCCAGTGGCTGGTTTTATCCTGAATACTGAGTTCTCTTGAAACACTGGTGGCCATTAGCAGGATATCCAGTAATTCTTTATCATTGATAGATGTATAAGCTTTTGGCAGAAACGGATAGTCGGCAATTCCAATCCGAATAATCCGGTTTAATGGACGGGATGGCTGGAATTCATCGACCCATTGCTTAATTTTATTGAACAGATCCTGTGGTGGAGTGTCTCTGTCTAGATTATTTTCCACATAGAGCAGGTTTGCATCGGTAAAGTGAAAAAGACGAGTATTATTTTTGAGCTTACTTTTTAAATATTGGCCAAAGGCATGCTCTAATTCCATTCCGGCGGTAAATCCATATTCAAGGTACATATTTCGCAGAAACGGAATGTCGATCATTGCGAAACGCAGTCTGTCATTCAGAGGCTCATGAATCAATTCACCAATGTGCCATTGTTCATAATTGCGGCTACTCTGACGCATAGAGGAAGGAAGATTCACGCTTAGCATTCTTAAATTGCTGAGCTGGGAGCGGGAGTGGGTGAATAAATGTTCGTTAATCTGATCAATTTCTTTGTTTTTCTGGCGTATGGTGATACCGCGTTTGATCGAAAGAATGAAGAAAACGAACAGGATGGCGCACAGTGCATAAGTAATGGATTTTAATTTACGGTAGTCTTCTTCTTTTTGTTTTAGCCTTTTTTCCTGACCAACTAAGTGAAGTGTTTGTTCTACAAATTCTTTTTGTTGATTAAATGCATCTTCACTAAGCTGATTCAGCGTGGTTTGCTGAGCTTTATTCAGGCGATTGTATTTCTTTTCATAACTCAGTGCGTTTTTGTAATCTTTTCTCTGATTGTAAATGGCGCTCAGTAATTGATAGCTTTCGAGTTCAGTTTGTTTATCTGCTGATTTTTTTGCAAAAATTAACGATTTATTCACCTCAGTCAGGCTTTTTTTATAAAATTTCTGACGAAAATTGAGCCGGGCCTGCAGTAGTTTTTCTTTTGCTTTTAATTTAGTAAAAGAGGTTTTTTTCAGGAGTGATGTCGCTATATCAAGATAGTCTTCAGCAACCGGGTAGTTATAAAGCTGAATATACGTAGCTGCGAGATTAATCCGGACTTCAATAAACTGCGACAGATTATGTTCTAGCGTCTGGTGATCGAGAACATTAAGGTAGTGAACCAGAGCCAGATTGAATTTTCCCTGACGATAATAGATGTTTCCCATCTGGTTTAATATTGTGGCCAGAATTAGAGAATGATCATAATTATCATAAAAATCAGCAGCCTGAGACAGATAAATGAGTGCCTGGTTGTAAACATGTCTGTTTTCAAATAACCAGGCCAGTAATGTATTTGCCTTAGCTAACTGAGCACTGGAATTTGTTTCTACAGCACTCCAGTACGCTATCAGTAATTCAGATAATGCCAGATTATAGTTGCTGTGATTAAGATAGTGTTGCCCAAGTTCCAGATGATAGTGAATCTTGGTCTTTGTTGACGAACTGTGATCAATATAAGGTTTAGCCTGTTTATACAGCATGTTTGCCAGTTCATTGTCGTTCTCATAAGAGGCTATTTTCGCTCTGAACATCAGAATGTTGTGCTGAATATTTTTAGTTAACGGTTTGACGTCTTTCAGACCATCAATAACCGTCACTAAATAACGCAATTCCGCCCGCGCTTCAGATGAGTCGTGCGTGGATTCCCAGTTAAGTCGTATAGTCTGTAATTCAAGATCGAGTTCCAGTATGGTTAACTGATATTGTTTGGCCATTCTTTTGGCTTCTGCCACATGTGACATCGCCAGTTTTTTTTCACCAAGTGCAAAATTAGCATTTGCAAGTATTTGTAGTGCTTCAACTGTTGAACGGGGGGTTCTTATCTGGATATCAGTATCATTTCTTGAAACAGTTGATGGCGTTTTTTCTGATGCTTCTGCAAGTTTCCGCTCTGTTAGATACTGAGTCATCAACGTTTTGGCTTGTTGCGGAGAAATATCGGTTAAGGTATTTGCCTCATTCAGCTCTGCAGATGTATAACCATTTGCCCACGCATTATTAAATAGCAGGATAAGTAAAATAAAAGCGACGTTTCTCCACAGGTGACAGAACATTAATACTCCAAAATTTTATTGTCTGGCCATTCGTAATAAATTAGACGGGCATGCATTTTCCGTTGAACGGTATGGATTGATATCCAGTCCACCCCGACGGGTATAACGGGCATAGACGGTTAATTTTTCCGGAGAGCACTGGCGCATAATATCTGTGAAAATGCGCTCAACACATTGTTCGTGAAATTCATTATGTTGTCTGAATGATACAATATAGCGCAGAAGTGCTTCCTGATTAATCCGTTTCCCTTCGTAAGAAATTTCGACACTTCCCCAGTCAGGCTGTTTGGTGATCAGGCAGTTTGATTTAAGAAGGTGGCTATGAAGTGTTTCCGATACCCATTCCTCTCCGGTAGCATTCTCAAGTAACCCAGCATCAAATTCATATCCGTCGATTTCAATGTCCTGATGATCGATACATTCGCCTTCCATTGCGACGATATGCTGATGAGTAAAGTTATCTACAGAGTGAATTTCGACAGAAACCATTTCACCGGCACAAGAGGTAAGATCGTTTACAAGTGTGTCGTGAACTTCTTCCCAGCTTTCGAATTTAGTCTGATTAAAGCTGTTGAGGTAGAGTTTGAATGACTTAGACTCGATGAGATTCGGACTTGTTGCCGGGATAATTACGTAACCAATAGCTACCTGAGGCAGGCCTTTAGAGGTGAGCCAGGAAAGTTCATACATCGTCCATACATCACTACCAGAAAAAGGTAATGGGGCGGATATGTTAATGTCGTCACGGTTTAATTTTCTGGGTACAGGTTGCAATAATGTTGGGTCGTAGGTGGCTGCATATTCAGTTGCACGGCCTAGAGTCAATCCCTTGAGTTCTTCGGAGTCAGAATATTTACTCATATTTATCGTTCTTTTCGTTTAGAATACGTCGAATTTTACGCAATCTGAGGGCGTGTGTCATTACTGACTCGACATTCGCTCTGTTAAAGTGGAGATCACGATGATTTTATCAGTCAAAGATGCATTGGATGACTTTGGCAAAAGGTATACAGTGGCATTCAATCAAAAGAATGGATGTGATCCCGTTGATCGGGAACTGACTGACTGGCCATCTGAATGTGTGCGCGAACGGAATCAGGATGTGGTTTTATGGCAGCCGGTGGAAAGAGATAACGTTGCTGATTTCTCAAATATCGAAAAAGCAATGGAAATAGACCTGCACCCGGATATCCATCAGTTCTTTGGTCGTTTTTACAGTGGTGATATGACAGCTGCTTATGAGGGAGAAGAACTGACTTTAATTCAGGTATGGAATGACGATGATTTTGAACGTCTTCAGGAAAATATTATCGGGCATTTAGTTATGCAGTCCCGGTTAAAATTACCCCCGACGGTTTTTATTGCGGGGATTGATTCCGATATCGACGTGATTTCAGTGTGTAATGTATCCGGAGAGGTCATTCTGGAGACGTTAGGAACGAAAAAACGCCGGGTTTTAGCCAGGTCTCTGGTTGAGTTTTTAATGAAATTAGAACCGGTAGTATAAATAAGTATGTATGTTGTTGAATTGGAATTTGAGTGTTTTGATAACACGACGTTTAGTGCTGTAGAGAAAGCCATTAATGGCTTAATGGAGGCGCTGCGTTTTAATGGGCAGGTATTAGGCAGAGAATTTCCTATTGTTGTTGGTGATGGTGAATTTTTTGTCAGAGCGGTTTGCCCGGAAAAAGACAGTCTGCATCCTGATTACCATTCCGATTATGTTCGGGTATGTTTTGACCGTCTCACTCAGGCATCGGTATTAGCGCCGAAAGTTAGAGTATTGGGGCAGGATCTTAACTCGGAAGAAACCGCTGAAAACCGGATGCCTTCATGGCAAATCCTTTATACAACGTATGTTCACACCTGTTCACCATTGCGTGATGGTGATAGTTTTCAGCCGATTCCATTATACCGGAATCCACCGACCTTAAACGGGGACCATAAGTCGGTTATCAAATGGCAGACTGAATGGCAGGCATGTGATGAACTTCAGATGGCCGGTGGTTGCAGAGCTGAGCATGCTGCATTAAAGGAAATTACAGATGTCAGCAGCGATCTTTTTCGTCGTGGATGGGATTTGCGTGGACGTATTGAATACATTACGAAAATACCGACGTATTATTATCAATATCAGGTTGGCGGTACGTCCTTAGAACAACAACAGCAACGCGTTTGTCCCCGTTGTGGCGGAGAGTGGCGTTTGGACGAACCGTTGCATGATATTTTTCATTTCAGGTGTGATAAGTGCAGGATTGTTTCTAATCTATCCTGGGATTTTTTAAAATTATAAAAAATGGCCGGTTAATTAAACCGGCCATTTTTGTATGTTATATCGATAAATCGTCTTACCAGCCTTTAACAATACTGCCTTTAAAGATTTTATAAGCAGCGTTGTATACTTCTTCGGTCTGGTATGCTTTTACAAAGTTTTTCACATTTTCTGAGTTTACATTGTCCTGACGGGCAACAATGATATTCACGTATGGAGAATCTTTGTCTTCAACAAAAAGGCCGTCTTTATCTGGTGTCAGATCAAGCTGGCTTGCGAAGGTATTGTTGATGACTGCAATGGTGACATCGTCGAGAGAGCGAGGTAATTGAGCTGCATCAAGCTCAACAATTTCAAGGTGTTTTGGATTGTCGATGATATCGCCAACGGTGGCTTTCAGTCCTACGTTATCTTTTAGTTTAATAAGGCCCTGCTTCTGTAGAAGCAGAAGAGAACGGCCAAGGTTTGTTGGGTCGTTCGGCACTGCGATACGATCGCCGTCTTTCACTTCGTCCACAGATTTAATTTTTTTGGAATAGCCAGCAATAGGGTATACAAATGTATTTCCTGCAATCGCCAGTTTGTAACCCCGGTCAGCCATTTGGGCATCAAGATAAGGTTTATGCTGAAATGCATTGATATCAATTGAGCCGTCATCCAGTGCAGCATTCGGTGTTACGTAGTCAGTGAATGTCACTAATTCTACATCCAGATTGTATTTTTCTTTTGCCACTTTTTTGGCAACTTCAGCAACCTGAGCTTCGGCTCCGGCCATCACGCCGAGTTTAATTTTGTTCGATTCTGCAGTTTTATCGCCACAACCCGCCAGAACGAGTGAAGAGGCTACCGCTGCTATTGTGAATAAACCCTTAAGGCTAAATTTCATGAGCGTCTCCTTTAAAAATTAATTATACGTTTTATCTATGGTCTACACGGCGAACAATTGCATCACCGATAGACTGAATTATTTGTACCAGTACGATAAGCATTACAACGGTGACAGCCATGACGATGATGTCGTAACGATAAAATCCATACCGGATAGCGACATCCCCGAGACCTCCACCGCCAACGGTGCCAGCCATGGCTGAGTAGCTGACCAGAGTGACCAGAGTGATGGTGACAGAATTAAGAATAGTGGGTAATGCTTCGGGCAGAAGCACTTTTGTAATGATCTGTACCGGTCTTGCCCCCATCGCCTGTGCGGCTTCAACCAGACCCGAAGGGACTTCCAGTAATGCACTTTCTATTAACCTTGCTACGAATGGAATCGCACCGATAGTTAAAGGAACAATGGCTGCAGTGGTCCCAATAAACGTGCCAACGATTAATTTCGTGACGGGGATGATCGCTACCATCAATACCAGAAAAGGAACTGAACGGCCGATGTTGACAATTGCACCGAGAATCTGGTTAAACCGAACATTTTCTGCCAGTCCGCCTTTTTTTGTGATATGCAAGATAACGCCCAGAGGAATACCGACAGCAAATCCAACGATGCCCGATACTGCGACCATATAGATAGTTTGCCATGTTGCACCCAAAATCAGGGTACTGTTTTGGGTTATCCAGTTTGCTATAACATCAAATGACATAACCTAATACCTCAACTTTTACATGATGATCGCGAAGATACTGAATTGCTGCTTCATCATCTTCTTTTGTACCGTACATTTCGGCGAGTAACATACCGAATTTAACTCCGCCTGCATAATCGATATCTGAGCTTAAGATATTGATATCCACATTAAATTTTCTTGAGATTTGAGAGGCCAGTGGTGCATTGACGGTCGCTCCGGTAAATTCCAGCCGAAGAAGCGGATGACTGTCATCTACCCGCTTTGAATGCAGGCGTTCCTGAAAATCTTCCGGAATGGAAAGATCCAGTGTTGAACGGATAAAGTCATGCGCCAATTCTGTTTTGGGATGAGAAAAAATCTCGCCGACGGTCCCTTTTTCGACCAGTTCACCATCACCAATGATAGCAACTTCATGGCAGATGCTTTTGACCACATCCATTTCATGCGTAATCAGCAAAATGGTGATATTGAGTTTTCGGTTTATTTCTTTTAGCAGCTTCAGAATCGAATGCGTTGTTGCCGGGTCTAAAGCACTGGTTGCTTCATCACAAAGCAATACTTTAGGCTCGCAGGCCAAAGCTCTGGCGATAGCAACCCGCTGTTTCTGACCGCCACTTAAATTGGCTGGGTAGGTTTGTTTCTTATCTGAGAGACCGACAAGTTCCAGTAGTTCATTTACCTTTCTGGAAATATGAGTTTTATCTTTACCGGCGAGTTCCAGTGGAAGCGCTATGTTTTCAAAAACGGTTCTGGATGAAAGCAGATTAAAGTGCTGGAAGATCATTCCAATATTGCGTCTGGCTTCCGACAGTTTCTTAACATTTAGCTTGGTAAGATCAACGCCATCAACAATAACGGAACCGGAAGTAGGGGCTTCAAGCATGTTTACACAGCGGATCAGAGTACTTTTCCCTGCACCTGATGATCCGATAACCCCGAAAACGGTTCCCTGTTGAATCGTTAAATTAATGTCTTTTAGGGCGTTAATTTCCTTATCGCCTTGATAAAACACTTTGTTTACTTGATTAATTTCAATCATTCGACACGACCTAAGCAGGGATATTAGATGAATATGTCACAATTCGTTAAAAACTGTAGTGGATGCTATGGTTTCAACGCATTCGTGTCAATAGATTTATTTACGTCTAGACGTCTAAAATGGTTAAATTTACTAAATGATTTGTAATTAGATAGTGATGAAAGAAATAAAGCGTGCAATAATTTATCCAAATTCCATACAGAGAGTCCTATTTTGTCAAAACCAGCCGTATTTTTAGATAGAGATGGTGTGATTAATGTTGACCATGGCTATGTTCATGATGAACATGATTTTGATTTTATCGAAGGCGTATTCGAAGCAACAAAATTGTTGCAGAATATGGGATATCTATTGGTTTTAGTGACAAATCAGGCCGGAATTGCCCGTGGTATTTATAGTGAAGAGCGTTTTTTGTCTCTCACTCAATGGATGGACTGGAACTTCATTGATAATGGTGTTGAATTTGATGGCATCTACTACTGTCCCCATCACCCGGATGAGGGGATAGGTAAATACAAGCAAGATTGCGATTGCCGTAAACCTAAGCCCGGCATGTTTATATCTGCGCGTGATTTCCTGAAAATTGACATGGCGAACTCTGTTATGGTTGGTGATAAAGCCGAAGATTTGATGGCGGCCGAAGCTGCCGGTGTTGGTACAAAAATTCTTGTGCGTACAGGGAAACCAGTGACAGAAAAGGGAGAAGCGATCGCTACAGTTGTGTTGGATAGTATTCGTGATGTCCCTGCTTTTATGGATAAGCTCAAGTAGGGCTGTTCACTAAATCTTTCTGCAAGTTATTGTTGGGTTCTTTTTTCTATGGGTAAAAAACTTACCATTCTTGATATTGCTCGTTTGTCTGGGGTGAGTAAATCCACCGTTTCCAGAGTACTGACTAATGCCCCGCGGGTGAATCCGGAAACTCGCGCTAAGGTTGAGAAAGTGATTGCTGATAACGATTATGTGCCTTCTAAGTCAGCCCAGTCTATGCGAAAACAGAATCAAAAAGTGATTGGCGTGATTATTTCCAGGCTTGATTCTCCTTCGGAAAACAGAGCGGTAAGTAGTATGCTGAACGTATTCTATGCCAATGATTATGATGCCGTTATTATGGAAAGCCAGTTTGATCCAGATAAAGTCAGTGAACATTTAGCGGTATTAGAAAAGCGTCAGGTAGATGGTGTCGTTTTATTCGGTTTTAGTGGCTTAAAAGCAGATTGCCTGAAAAAGTGGAAGCATAGGATTATTACTATTTCTATGGATGCAGTGGGTATTTCTTCTATTAATTATGATAATTACGGTGTCATTTCCCATATTCTTGAATATTTAAAAAAGAAAAGTTTAAGAAATATCAGTTATATCGGTGTGGATCCAATTGATAAAACGACAGGGTATCTTCGGTTAAATGCGTATTTAGACTGGTGTAATGAATATTCTGTGTCTCCTTGTTATCGGACAGGGAAGCTGAGGTATGAAAGTGCTTATCAGCTTGTTGATGAGGTTTTGCATCCGGAAACAGAGGCGATCGTT
This sequence comes from Vibrio salinus, assembly GCF_021272385.1. GTDB lineage: Bacteria > Pseudomonadota > Gammaproteobacteria > Enterobacterales > Vibrionaceae > Vibrio > Vibrio salinus. The sequence continues at coordinate 714,084 of NZ_JAJSDZ010000005.1, read as the reverse complement.
TGTGCCAGTGATACTCTTGCTCTTGGAGTGATAAAACGGCTTCAGGAGTGTCAACGTAATGATGTAATGGTAGCCGGCGTTGGGGGCAGTGAGCTGCTGTCGTTTTTGTTTCCTAAAGTATACAGTATTGATCCGGGGTACCGTGAAGCGGGGACCAATGCTGCTAATCAACTGATTAAACAGTTAAAAGACAGATGTGGAAGTGTCTGCTTAACGCAATCTCCTAATTTTTAAGTCAGATTATATTTTTGTCCTTCTAGCCAGCACTTTTATTTAATGTAAGTGTTCACTTAAGTCGTTAGTTCATTATTTTATCATTCATTAAATGTGATCATTTTCACGAGGTGGGAACATTCCCATTTGTGAGTCTGACTGGATGTGGGAATGTTCCCACTTTGTTGATGTCCTCAGAAAAATGGGTGAGTTTATGAGTAAGAATATTCAGCAACAAGATGTGCAACGCATCATTGAGTTGGTCGGAGGGCGCGATAACATCGCAAGTGTGACACACTGTTTAACCCGATTACGTTTCGTATTAAATGATAACGATATAGCGGATATAAAGTTGCTTGAGTCAGTAAAGTTAGTTAAAGGATGTTTTACTAATGCAGGGCAATTTCAGGTAGTGATTGGTACCGAAGTTGATGAAGTGTACGACATACTAATTAATCTGGCCGGGAAAAACTCAGCATCTAAAGAAGAAGCAAAAAACGCAGCAAGACAGAATATGAATATTCTTGAGCGTGGGATATCTCATTTAGCCGAAATTTTTGTCCCACTTTTACCTGCGATTATAACTGGTGGGTTGATTCTGGGGTTTCGGAATGTCATTGGTGACATAAAAATGTTCGATGGCCAGACGTTGACTCAGATCAGTCAGTTTTGGGCAAGTGTTCATTCTTTCTTATGGTTGATTGGCGAGGCTATCTTTTTCTTCCTTCCTGTTGGGGTTTGTTGGTCAACAGTTAAAAAATTAGGGGGAACACCGATACTTGGCATTACGCTGGGTATTACACTGGTTTCTCCTCAGCTTATGAATGCCTATTTGATCGGTCAGCAAGTTCCTCCTGTTTGGGATTTTGGCTGGTTCACTATTGCAAAAGTTGGTTATCAGGCTCAGGTTATTCCGGCAATGCTGGCCGGTGTTGTATTGGCATTGATTGAAACGAATCTGAAAAAGATAATTCCGGCTTATTTGTATCTTGTGGTTGTCCCATTTGTTTCTTTAATTATTTCAGTGGTTCTTGCTCATGCCTTTATTGGTCCGTTTGGCCGAATGCTGGGGGATGGGGTTGCCTATGCAGCTAAAGCGGCAATGACAGGACAGTTTGCAGTTATTGGTGCCATAATTTTTGGTTTTCTTTACGCACCCTTGGTGATTACCGGTATTCACCATACTACCAATGCAGTCGATTTGCAGCTTATGCAGGACTTAGGGGGAACACCTATCTGGCCGTTAATTGCATTGTCCAATATTGCTCAGGCTTCTGCTGTTTTAGGCATTGTGCTTGTCAGTAAAAAAAACGGTGAACGGGATATTTCCATACCTGCCGCCATTTCTGCCTATCTGGGAGTAACAGAGCCTGCCATGTATGGGATAAATCTGAAATATAAATACCCAATGCTCTGCGCCATGATTGGTAGTGCTTTGGCTGCCGGAGTATGTGGTAGCTTCGGTGTAATGGCGAATGGAATTGGTGTCGGTGGTTTACCGGGAATTTTATCGATCAAGCCTCAGTTCTGGGGTGTTTATTTACTTGCTATGGCAATTGCGATTGTTGTCCCGGCGATATTAACCATTTTTATGTTTAAACGGACTCAGCTAAAAGAGAATGCAGTAAAAACACAGCAATTAGAACATTAAAAAGTTAATAAAAATACGAGTAAACTCAGATGATAAAACAGCGTAATAAGAACTGGTGGAAGAAAGCAACGATATACCAGATTTATCCTAAAAGCTTTTATGACACTCAGGGGGGGGGGGACGGGGGATATTTGTGGAATTGCCAGTAAATTAGATTACCTGAAATTGTTGGGGACTGATGCGGTATGGTTAACACCGGTGTACTGTTCGCCAATGGTAGACAATGGGTATGATATTTCTGATTATTATTCCATTAAACCGGACTTCGGTACCATGGCGGATTTTGAGGCCTTTCTGGAGGCCGCGCACCGGCGTGACATCGCCGTTATTATGGATATTGTCGTCAATCATACCTCCACTCAACATCCATGGTTTAAGGATGCACTGGGGAATAAAGAAAGTCCGTACCGTGACTATTATATTTGGCGAAAACCGGTTAATGGCAGAACGCCGAATAACTGGCAATCGAAATTTGGTGGTAGTGCATGGGAATTAGATGAAGCCACAGGAGAATATTATCTTCATCTGTTTGCAAAAGAACAGGCTGACTTAAACTGGGAGAATCCAGAAGTAAGAGAAGAAGTAAAAAATATTATCCGGTTCTGGGCTGAAAAAGGAGTTGATGGTTTCCGGCTTGATGTCATTAACCTGATTTCCAAAGAACAACATTTTTCTGATGATGATTCGGGGGATGGCCGCCGTTTTTATACTGATGGTCCTAAAGTTCATGAGTACTTACAGGAAATAAGTAACGAGGTTTTTAAGCGGTACGGAAGTGTGACCGTCGGGGAAATGTCGTCAACGACACTTGAGCATTGTCAGCAATATTCATCTTCTGATGGACGGGAATTGTCAATGGTATTTAATTTTCACCATCTTAAAGTGGATTACCCCGATGGTGAGAAATGGGCATTGGCACCTTTTGATTTTTTGAAGCTAAAACAGATATTCAATTATTGGCAAACCGGACTGAATGGAAAAGGGTGGGGAGCTCTGTTCTGGTGTAATCATGATCAGCCCCGTGTGGTGAGCCGGCTGGGTAATGATAAGGAATACCGGGTTGAGTCGGCTAAAATGCTGGCAGCCTCTCTACATATGATGCAAGGCACGCCATACATCTATCAGGGGGAAGAGATTGGTATGACGAATCCTCATTTTTCTCAGATCTCTGAGTATCGTGATGTTGAAAGCATCAATATGTATGACATTATGGTGAATTATGATGGGGTTTCAGAGCAGGAAATGATGTCAATTCTTTCTGAACGTTCCCGGGATAACTCACGAACGCCGATGCAGTGGAATGCTGATGATCATTCAGGGTTCAGTTCAGTGAGCCCCTGGATTCCTGTAGCGGATAATTACCGGGACATTAATGTAGAAAATGCATTAAAAGATGAGTGCTCAGTTTTCTATTTCTATAAGAAACTGATTAAGATGCGAAAAGAGATAGATGTGATTACCTCAGGTGATTATCTTGATTTATACCCTGAACACCCGAAGGTTTTTGGTTATCAGAGATCAAATCCCGATCAGCAGCTAATTTGTTTAAACAATTTTTATGACAAAACGACCGAGTGTAAATTACCTGAGTCAGTTACACTGACAAATGCCCGGTATGTACTGGGAAATTATTCAGGTATCGAACAGTCTGAAGTTGAGAAAATCCAGTTACTAAGGCCCTATGAAACAAGAGTTATTCTGGTAGAAAAGTATGCTGACTGGACGTCAACCGATTAAGGACTAGCTAATACTCAGACCTGATGCTATGTCAGGTCTGAGCCTGTTATTCAATAATGGCCATTTCCTGAAGAACTATTTATGTTTTTATTGCTGAAGGCGTTCTTTGGCTTCTTCAACTTTTGAAAAATCCAACCCTAATTCTTCGACTGCTTCTTTTATAAGAGCCGGATTTTGCATTACCTGACCCATTAATATCTGAAGCTTATCCTGAGGCAAATTTAATTGACTGAGTGTTGCCATTGCTGCCAGCGGATTTTGCGTTAATGCCTGAAAAAGTTCATGGATCTTTTCATCACTAATATTATTCTCTTTCAACATTGCAAGAATCGGATTCATTGTCTGACCTTTTATTACTTAAAAAATAGGGGAACAGTTTAACATTAGGTTTTACCGGATTGTACCGATAACTGTTGCTGCACGCTTTTTGCTTTATTTTTGAGATGGTAGAGAATGACACATTGTATCTTTTATCTGTGATGTATTTTGAGGAAATTGCTCATATAAAAAAAGCCTGACGAATGTCAGGCTTTGGAATATGGTGGAGGGGGACGGATTCGAACCATCGAAGGCGGAGCCGGCAGATTTACAGTCTGCTCCCTTTGGCCACTCGGGAACCCCTCCAGAGTGTTTAACTTTTTGTATCTGACTGACTATTCAGTCAAACGAAATATGGTGGAGGGGGACGGATTCGAACCATCGAAGGCGGAGCCGGCAGATTTACAGTCTGCTCCCTTTGGCCACTCGGGAACCCCTCCAGAGTGTTTAACTTTTTGTATCTGACTGATTATTCAGTCAAATGAAATATGGTGGAGGGGGACGGATTCGAACCATCGAAGGCGGAGCCGGCAGATTTACAGTCTGCTCCCTTTGGCCACTCGGGAACCCCTCCAGGGTATTTAAACACTTAATGTTTCCCGTACCATCAAGTGAGTGCGGAGCGAATCATAACAAACTCGGTCATTGTGTAAAGCGTTTTCTTAGATTTTTAGCTTGAATGCTGCCTTTTTAGGCAAAGGCAGCCAGATTAGGATGTTAAGTACACATGTCTTTGTTTAATAGCTTACAATATAGCGGCCTGGCTTATGATTCATGCCTAAAACAATGTTCAGAAAAACAACACTTAATACAGAACAAAAGACGGTTTCGTAGGGTAAATAGATAAATGAAGCAATGACGATTGAGCTGTCGATGCAAACCTGTGTTTTCCCAATGGAAATACCGAATTTATCCTGAATGTACAAACAAAAAACATTAAACCCCCCCAGGCTTGCCCGGTGGCGAAATAAGATTAACATGCCGAGTCCCATCAGGATGCCTCCGGTAATAGCACAATACGCTGCATTCAGGCTGGCTACCGAAATGAAATAAGAAAGGTAATCGGAGAAAATTGATACAATGGCACAGGCAATTGCCGTGCTGATGGAAAAAACCGGACCGAATCGTTTCCATGCCAGAATGTAAAAGGGCAAATTTACCCAAAAATAAAGAACGCCAAATGACAAAGAGGTTAGGTGGGTGAGTAGTAATGCCAATCCTGCCGTCCCACCGGTAACCAGCTGACCGGCCTGAAGGAAAAGGATACCCTGGGAAAAGACAAAGGTTCCGGTCAAAATTGCGATGATATCTTCTTTTCTGGTGTGTTTTTCCATGTTCGAATCTGTTTTTTGGATATTGAAATCCAGATAGTATGGAAAAGTGCAAAATTTAGGTAGCCGTGGCGATGAAATTCAGGTAAATCTATGTAACTAATGTTTTACAGGTGTAAATGCCTGAAATTGACACGGCTGTTTTGAAGGTCCCGGATTGGTCAAATTAAGTTTACATTACGATCATGAAAATTCTGCATGATAAAATGCGTAATTTGTACTTTATGACACATATCAATTTATGTAAAATACCCGCCAATTCGTTGACGAAAACGTTTGCGTAAGGTCGCAGAGCCGTTTAAACCATTCAGTTAATCTGAGTCAGGAGATACAGATGCTTAAGCGTGATATGAATATCGCTGATTATGATCCAGAGCTATTTGCAGCTATTCAGGAAGAAACTCTTCGTCAGGAAGAGCATATTGAATTAATCGCTTCCGAAAACTATACCAGCCCTCGTGTAATGGAAGCACAGGGATCTCAGTTAACCAATAAGTATGCAGAAGGGTACCCTGGCAAACGTTATTATGGTGGTTGTGAGTATGTTGATAAAGCAGAAGCTCTGGCCATTGAACGTGCTTGTCAGCTATTCGGATGTGGCTATGCTAATGTACAGCCGCACTCAGGTTCTCAGGCAAACAGTGCAGTGTATATGGCATTGTTAAATCCGGGTGATACCGTTCTTGGTATGAGCCTTGCCCACGGTGGTCACCTTACTCATGGTTCTCCGGTTAACTTTTCTGGTAAGCACTATAATGTGATTCCATATGGTATCGATGAAGATGGCCAAATCAACTATGATGAGATGGAAGCGCTTGCTCTTGAGCATAAACCAAAAATGATTATTGGCGGTTTCTCAGCATATTCTCAGGTTGTTGACTGGAAACGGATGCGTGAAATTGCCGATAAAGTTGGCGCGTATTTGTTTGTTGATATGGCGCATGTGGCCGGTTTGATTGCCGCTGGCGTTTACCCATCTCCTGTTCCTTTTGCTCATGTTGTTAGTACGACAACACATAAAACACTGGCAGGTCCACGCGGCGGTCTGATTTTGTCTGATGCCGGTGAAGAAATGTATAAGAAACTGAATTCAGCTGTTTTTCCTGGTGGTCAGGGTGGTCCGTTAATGCATGTTATCGCGGCCAAGGCTGTTGCGTTTAAGGAAGCGATGGAACCTGAGTTTAAAGCATATCAGGAACGTGTCGTTGAAAATGCCAAAGCAATGGTTTCTGAGTTCCAGTCTCGTGGGTATAAAATTGTCTCTAACGGTACAGAAAATCACCTATTCCTTGTCGATTTGATTGATAAAGGAATTACCGGTAAAGAAGCAGATGCTGCATTAGGCGCTGCGAACATTACTGTAAATAAAAACTCAGTACCCAATGACCCTCGCAGCCCATTTGTAACATCCGGTATTCGTGTCGGTTCACCAGCTATTACCCGTCGTGGCTTTACGGTTGATGACGCTAAAAATCTGGCTAACTGGATGTGTGATGTTCTTGATAACGTCAATGACGATAATGTGATAAATGCAACCAAAGAAAAAGTGTTGGAAATTTGTAAACGTCTTCCTGTTTACGCATAACACGCATACTGGTTTGCTAGTACCTTATTAAGGTAATCAGAATTCTTATCAGGAAAAAACCCAGACAGTAGTCTGGGTTTTTTATTGTCTATTTTTCCTTTCCAGTCATGAATTGCATTGTTTTAGTGCAAATACTCCTATATGGTTTTAAATGTTGCTGTTTTTGTAATCAAAATAAACGGGTTTTGGTTATACTTTACAGTATCACTACGTTTTTTAGTTGGCTTGATACTTGCTTTTATTTTTCAGGTAAGTTTGAAACTCTGGTTTTGATTTTACCGACGATAACAATGAATAAGGAGAGGTATTCATCACCGGTTAGGTTGGTGTGTGTACCAGTTAAATTTCATGACTAAACTGATAATATATTCTGATCTGGACGGTACTTTACTCGACCATTATACCTACAGTTTCGAAGCGGCGTTACCTGCTATTGAAATGTTAGAAAACCGAAGTATTCCCTGGATACTGAATACAAGTAAAACATTTGTTGAACTTGCCGATCTTCGTCGTCAGCTGAATCACCACCACCCATTCATTACTGAAAATGGTGCTGCAGTTTATATTCCGAAATCCATTGTCAGATTGAATGATCCGTCTCTTATTGATGTCGGAGATTATTGGTGTAAAGCATTTGGACCTGAGCGGAAAATGCTAATTAGTGCAGCTAACCGGTTTAAAGAAGAGTTTCGCTTTATCGGATTTAATGATTTAACCGTTCAGGACATTGTGGATTTGACGGGGCTACATCATGACAATGCCGCGTTGGCGATGGCGCGGGAATATACGGAACCCTTAGTCTGGAATGGCAGTGACGAAGAATTAGCCCTATTTAGAAATAAGCTGAAACCATTAGGAATTCAGGTTCAGAAAGGAGGGCGTTTTGCTCATTTAATGGGAGAATCCTGTGATAAATCTACGGCAATGAACTGGCTGACACAAGCTTATCAATCCATCTGGAATCAGCCTGTTGTTACGGTTGCTCTCGGCGATGGTGAGAATGACGTCGATATGTTGAGAATGGTAGATATCCCGGTTATTGTTCGTTCCCCTGTACATAATCCTCCTATTATCCCAAACCGGGGTGATGCTCACATATCGAAAGGTTATGGTCCGTCAGGATGGAGTCAGGAGATTGAACGAATTTTGAATCAGGAGGAATTGTAAGCCAGTAGTGATAACAACGGACAAGTTTAGTCTGGATATATAGCAGTTAACTAATTTAGGAGATCTACAATGGGTGACTTTTATCAAAACGGAATTGTAACCACTCTGCACAATTTATCAGACCGCCCGATAGAAGAACTGGAAGAAGAACTCTGTGAATTCGCGAAAACACGTTCGATGTCTCTTATTTTGCCATGTCTCTATTCTGAACTGGAGACCGAGGCGATGCCTAATATAATCGAACATCTGAAAAAAGTTCCTTATCTGAGTGAAATCGTAATAGGGCTCGACCGGGCTACTGAGGAACAGTACAGAGACGCTCTGAAATTCTTCTCAGTTTTACCACAAAGAACCCGTGTTCTATGGAATGACGGTCCCAGATTAAAGGCCATTGATGAAATTTTGAAAAGTGAAGAACTTTCCCCGACTGAACCGGGTAAAGGTCGTAATGTGTGGTTCTGTATGGGATATACCTTAGCAACAGGGAAAGCGGAATCGGTTGCTATGCATGATTGTGATATTGTCACATATGACCGAGGTTTGCTTGCAAGGTTGATTTACCCCGTTGCTAATCCGAACTTTAATTATGAGTTTTGCAAAGGCTATTATGCCCGGATAGCGGGTGGCAAACTGAATGGTCGGGTCAGTCGTTTGTTAGTCACGCCATTGATTCGTTCGTTGAAAAAGGTATTTGGTCATCTGGATTATCTTGAATATCTGGATAGTTATCTTTATCCGCTTGCTGGTGAATTTTCGTTTAGACGAGATGTGATGACGGATTTACGGATACCCAGTGATTGGGGGCTGGAAGTTGGCGTATTGAGTGAAATGTATATGAATTATTCCACCAACCGTCTTTGTCAGGTTGATATTGCCGACGCTTATGATCATAAACATCAGAATCTTTCTGCGGACAATGATGATGGCGGACTTTCTAAAATGTCTATCGATATTACCAAAGCTGTTTTCCGGAAGCTGGCGACACATGGCATTATTTTTAACCAGGAAACCTTCCGTTCAATTAAAGCCAGTTACTATCGTATAGCGTTAGATTATGTGGATGCATATAGGAATGATGCGGTAATTAATGGCTTAAAACTGGACACTCATCTGGAAGAGAAAACCGTTGAATTATTTGCCGGAAATATTATGAAAGCGGGAGAAATGTATTTGGACAGTCCGATGGAAGCGCCATTTATGCCTTGCTGGAACAGGGTTATGAGTGCATTTCCTAATGTTCTTAATCAGCTGGAAAGGCAGGTGGAGCTCGATATGAAGGAATTCGGTCCGGCTGAATAAGAGAGACGTTCTGAGCCGGTAATGCCGTGTATTGAACAAGGAAAAGTAACGTGATTTACTGATTTACTGAGATAAAGGCTGGATATTATGGAAAATAGTGCGCCCTCTCATTTAGAGCAGCGTTTGATTGGTCATTTACAGGTGTTGTATCCTCACATGGATACCGGGGTATTAGCCCGGCAATGTTTATCAATATTTCATCTTGAGCCAGATACGGAGTCTCCGAAGCCACACCGGAATTTGTGGAATCAGTCCGATATTATGCTGATCACTTATGCAGACTCATTACGGGAGAAAGGAAAAGCACCTCTCGATACGTTAAATCATTTTTTAAAAAGCCGGTTAAGTGAATCGGTATCTGTTGTCCATTTATTGCCGTTTTTCCCATACAGCTCCGATGATGGATTCAGTGTCATTGATTATACTAGTGTGAATCCTTCCAGTGGCCAGTGGGTCGATGTCACTGAAATTGCCAAACGTTTTAAAGTGATGGGCGATTTGGTCATCAACCACTGTTCCAGCCGGAGTATGTGGTTTGAAAACTATAAGTCGAATCAGTCACCGGGCAAGGGATATTTTTATGAAGCGGATCCTGAATCTGATTTGAGTAACGTTGTCCGCCCCAGAACATCCCCTTTATTACGAGAAGTTCAGACTAAAGATGGTGTGAAATATGTCTGGTGCACATTCAGTCATGATCAGATTGATATGAATTTCGAGAATCCGGAAGTATTACTGGAATTTCTGGGTATTATCCGGCTGTATCTGGATAAAGGAATTCGTTGGTTCAGGCTGGATGCCGTTGCTTTTTTATGGAAATCTCCCGGGACCAGTTGTATTAATTTACCGAATACTCATGAAATGATTCGGTTGCTCAGGCTTCTTATTGAGCATTGGGCTCCGAATGCCGTGATTATCACCGAAACGAACATTCCGAATCAGGAAAACCTGACGTATTTTGGTAACGCGAATGAAGCGCATCTGATTTATAATTTCTCATTGCCCCCGTTACTGATTAATACGCTTGTGACCGGGAGTTGTGCCCACCTGAAAAGCTGGCTGATGCACATGCCGCCGGCTCAGCAGGGAACGACTTATCTGAACTTTGTGGCTTCTCATGACGGTATTGGATTACGTCCGACTGAGGGTTTGTTATCAGAGTGGGAGCTGGATTCGCTGATAAATACGATGAAGAAGTTTGGTGGAAGAATCAGTTCAAGAACGACGCCTGACGGTGAAGCGAAGCCCTATGAAATTAATATTAGCCTTTGGGATGCGTTAAGTGGTTCTGTGCAGTCTGGCCCTGATCAGTGGCAGTTTGCCCGTTTTGTGTGTGCGGCAGGAATCCAGATGGCATTAGAGGGGGTACCGGCTTTTTATATTCATTCATTGCTGGGAACTGAAAATGATAATGAACGGGTAGAAAATACCGGGCAGTTCCGTTCGATTAACCGGCATATCTGGGATATGAAAGAGTTGAATGAGGCACTAAACAGTGATACTCATCATCACAAAGTATTTAATGCTATAACCCGTTTAGCAAAGATCCGCCGTGCTCAACCGGCTTTTCATCCAAATGCAACGCAATATATCATGCATATGGGAGACAGTTTATTTGCTTTCTGGCGGCAAAGTCTGGGCAGGCAGCAGAGTTTATTCGCTATTTTTAATATTACCAGTGAGCCACAGTCATTTAATCTGTCTGAGCTGAATCTGATTGCAACGGATGACTGGACAGATTTACTGACCGATCAGGTTTATGAGGATCGTTTGGCAAAAGTGACTCTTATGCCATATCAGTTTTTGTGGTTGGCAAATAAAAAGCGAGCTTGAATCTTAAATAAAAAAGCAGCTCAGATAATTATGAGCTGCTTTAACTTTCCGACAAATTATCAGATAAAATGTGACTAGTCTTTTGTGATACTCAGAGTGGTACCGGACTTACATTTAAACAGATAATATTTGTCGCTTTCCGTGAATTTGCCAAGTCCTTCACCATCACAGTATTCGATGTTAATGTTCCTCATTACATCCAGTGTGGATTCTTTTTTCAGAGCAAATTTAGAGCCATCAGCGCAGACGATACGGACACGTCCGGCGTCATCAAGAGAGTAAATTTTTACATCAGTGTTGCATAGCTCGAATGATGCCTCACGATAATTGTCTTCTTTTGTATTAGTAGCACAGCCAGCTAACAAAATACCGGCAGACAATAGGCCTAAGGCACTCAAAATTTTCATAACTATTCCTTGATAAGTCCTGTCAATTACTTAAAGACTATAAAACAACACACTGACTTTCAACAAATCTAAGTCAAATATGGATATTTGTTGCAGGAAAAAGATATTTTATTTAACTTCTTCGCCTTTTGCCTGTAAATCTGCGTGATACGAAGAACGCACAAACGGACCACAAGCTGCATGTGTGAAACCCAGATCTAAAGCAATTTGTTTCAGCTCATCAAACTCTTCTGGTGGGACATAACGTTCAACGGGTAAATGATGGCGGCTGGGTGCCAGGTATTGCCCCAGAGTTAACATGGTAACACCATGAGCTCGTAGATCTTTTAAAACCTCGATGATTTCTTCTTTTGTTTCACCCAATCCCATCATTAATCCGGATTTCGTTGGAACCGTCGGGTGCTGCTCTTTGAACTTTTTAAGTAGATTTAACGACCACTGATAGTTAGCCCCCGGGCGAACTTTTCGGTAAAGGCGTGGCGCTGTTTCTAAATTATGATTGAAAACATCGGGTGGATTGTCATGTAATTCTTCCAGGGCCCGATCCATACGACCACGAAAATCCGGAACAAGTGTTTCAATTTTTATGCCGGGACTTTTTTCCCTTATCGCTTGATTACAATCTGCAAAATGCTTAGCTCCACCATCACGCAGGTCATCCCGGTCAACAGATGTGATAACGACGTACTTCAGATTCATATCCTGAATCGTCTGAGCCAGTTTTTGAGGTTCTTCTATATCAGGTGTTAATGGACGGCCATGAGCGACATCACAGAAGGGGCAGCGACGAGTACAAATGGCCCCTAAAATCATAAAAGTGGCAGTACCATGATGGAAGCATTCGGCCAGATTAGGGCAAGACGCTTCTTCGCATACCGAGTGCAGGTTGTTTTTTCGCATCGCATCTTTTATATCGCGAATGCGCTTACTGTCTGTCGGCAGTTTGATTTTCATCCATTCAGGTTTGCGAAGAACCTCTTTCTGTTCGTCAGGCATATTCTTGACAGGAATTAGTGCCATTTTGTCAGCGTCACGGTATTTAACGCCTTTTTCCATCTGAATTGGTTTACTCATGATTCATTACTTCTGTGCTGTAGGTGACTTTATCGTAGCTTAATGTCGCTACCAGTTCCGAAATTAATTGCTTTTCTACTATTGTTATATCTTCAGGACCGTTGAGATCTTTTATCTGGACCATCTCCAGTCCCTGGTATCCACATGGGTTGATTCTATGAAAAGGAGATAGATCCATATTCACGTTTAGAGCAAGCCCGTGAAACGAGCAGCCTTTTCGTATTCTTAGTCCAAGCGAGCAAATCTTTTTCCCACTGACATAAACGCCTGGTGCATCGGAGCGTGCATTTGAATTAATACTGTAATGTTTTAATGTATTAATAACCATGTTTTCTATGTGCGTTACCAGCTCTCTGACCCCAATTTTTTTTCGGCGTAGGTTGATCATAAAATACACAACAATCTGACCCGGTCCATGATAGGTCACCTGGCCGCCTCTGTCACTTTGGATTATGGGAATATCACCAGCATCTAAAATATGTTCCGGTTTGCCAGCCTGACCCTGAGTAAATACGGGGTTATGTTCGACTAACCAGATTTCGTCAATTGTTTCATCGGTACGTTGGTCGGTAAAGCGGTGCATCGCATCTAAGATAGGTGAATAATCTTGCCGGCCAAGGTATTTTACGATGAGTTCGTTATTCATTTAAGATGCCCGTGCTGATTTATAAAGTAAAAAGATTATAAACGCGAATCCGTTATCTCACTACTACTGAATGACAACTTTTTACCTTTCGAAAAGAGTGGGTGTTTCTATTTGTCTGAAAAATAAAAGAAAAGCAGCTAAAGCTGCTTTAAAATAAATTTTAATAATTAAAAATATTTTAATTTTTGATGCTTATAACACCATTCTCACAATGTCAATTTCACCGAGTTCTTTGTATAAGGTTTCAACCTGTTCAATAGATGTTGCGGTTATATTAACAGAAACGGAATGATAGTTTCCTTTAGCGCTTGGTTTAATGACCGGGGTGTAATCGCCGGGAGCGTGGCGCTGAATCACTTCAATGACCAAGTCCGGAAGTTCTGGTTTTGCATGCCCCATTACTTTATATGTAAAAGAACAAGGGAACTCAAGCAGGTCTTTTAATTTTGCGTCTGAGTTAATTGTTAACATTTTCCGATACCCCAATTGGTCTGTAACACGTTTGCGTGCATACTACTGGTTATTTTTAATAATCTCAAGCCAAAGAAAAAGCCACCTGGGGTGGCTTTTTTATCTGTTTCCCGGATTAGTTAGAACAAGCCTTTGAATAGCAAAACAATGTAATCCCAAAGGCGACTGAACACTCCGCCTTTCTGCACATTTTCTAAAGAAATGAGGGGATATTGTGCAACGTCTTTGCCATCCAACTGATAGTACAATTTACCAACGACTTCTCCTTTCTTAATCGGTGCTTCCAACTCTTTTTCCAAGACAAAACTTGCTTTTAAGTTTTTGGCCTGGCCGCGTGGAAGTGTCACATAGGTATCTTTAGCAACGCCTAATGCGACCTGATCTTTATCGCCCATCCAGACGCGTTCTTTGATAAAGGTTTCACCGGCTTTATGCGGTGCTACTGTTTCAAAGAAGCGGAACCCGTAGCTGAGAAGCTTTTTACTTTCGGATTTTCTTGCGTCGCTGCTGTGCGTTCCCATCACAACAGATATGAGACGCATGTTACCTTCTGTTGCTGAGCTTACCAGGTTATACCCTGCACCGCTGGTGTGGCCTGTTTTTATACCATCAACGTGCATGCTCTTATCCCACAACAGGCCGTTGCGGTTGTACTGAGTGATCCCGTTATACGTGAACTTTTTCTCTGCGTAGATTTTGTATTCATTTGGAACATCACGGATCAGGGCCTGTCCAAGTAAAGCTAAGTCGTACGGAGTTGAATACAGGTTTGGATCATCTAAGCCATGAACATTAGTATAATGCGTATTTTTCATACCTAAAGTGCTGGCCCAGGCGTTCATTAGATCAACAAAGGCATCGGTTGAACCAGCAACATGTTCGGCCATAGCGACACAGGCATCATTTCCTGATTGGACAATAATTCCCTGATTTAAATCACGTACTTTTACCGTAGTTCCAACCTCGATAAACATCTTAGATGAATCGGGGAAGTTCTTGGCCCACGCTTTTTTGCTTACAACGACATCATCATCGTTAGAGATATTGCCCCGGGCAATTTCCTGACCAATGACATAACTGGTCATCATTTTTGTCAGACTGGCGGGAGCAAGCTTAGTATTCATTTCTTTCTGAGCTAATATTTTACCCGAATGATAATCCATTAATACGTAACCTTTGGCCGCAATTTGCGGTGGATCGGGTACGACAATTGGAGCAGCACTTACTGAAGATGAAAGTGTGGCGGATAAAGCAACGGAAGCTGCAAGAAAAGAAGTTATAGCAGTATTTTTTTTCATGGTTAATACGATATTTATTATCTGTTATGGATATCTTATCAGAAACAATTTGTGTTAACAGTTATTCACGGAAAGTAATTACCTGCCAGTTTATTGCGTTTCATTTTGTTTCTTGATAAATGCAGTTTGATAGCCAAGTGACTTCACTTGCTCAAGTGTTTTTTCTGTCAGACCATAATCTTGAAATGGTCCCAGAAAAACCCGGTGATAGCCATCTGTGTCATCAACAAAACTTGCCACCGATAACTTATGACTTAGATTTTGTGATAAAGTTCGGGAGTTGTTCATATATTTTGATGAAAAGACCTGAATTATATAGCCATGCTTTGTTCTTGAAGTACCGGAGTTCTGCTTTTCAGGCGTAGAGATGGCTTCGATTTCAACGTTAGCTGTCCCTGTCTGAACCACGCCTAATTTGTATGCAGCAGCATAGCTCAGATCAATGATGCGCCCGGTATGGAATGGTCCCCGATCATTAATTCTGACAATGGCGGTCTTTCCGTTGTCCAGATTGGTCACTTTGACATAACTTGGTATTGGTAAGGTCTTGTGTGCAGCCGTCATGGAATACATATCGTAGATTTCGCCGTTTGACGTTTTATGTCCATGGAATTTTTTTCCATACCATGAGGCTTTCCCCTTTTGTTTAAATCCTTCTGTTGTTCTCAGTACCTTATAAGACTTTCCTAAAACAGTGTAATTACGGTTACCGCCGATACTATAGGGCTCATATTTCGGGTTGGCATCTTCAATATGTTCAACAGATATGGGTTTATCGGGAGCAATATCGTCATCGATATCATATCGTCCATCAGGGCCGGAACTACTACAACCGGCTAACATCGCCAGAGAAAAACAGCAGAAAAATGGGAGTCTTAAATTCATGTTAAGTCGCCTTTGAAAATGCCTTTCTGTGTGTATGAATAGACATTAAAATACCAAAACCGGCCATTAGAGTGACCATCGAAGTGCCACCATAACTGATTAATGGCAAAGGAACGCCAACAACAGGTAAAATTCCGCTGACCATACCAATATTAACAAAAACATAGACAAAGAAGCTGAGAACAATACTGCCTCCCATCATTTTCCCAAATGCGGTTTGGGCATTACTGGCCAGATATAATCCCCGGCCAATGATGAAAAGATAAACGCAAAGTAGTAATACGATACCAATTAATCCCCATTCTTCTGCAATGACGGCAAAAATAAAGTCGGTATGACGCTCTGGTAAAAATGATAGTTGGGATTGTGTTCCATGTAACCAGCCTTTCCCAAATATTCCTCCGGAACCAATAGCAATTTTACTTTGAATGATGTGATAGCCCGCTCCCAGAGGATCAGACTCTGGATTGAACAGCGTTCTTACACGTACTTTCTGGTATTCGCGCATTAAAAAGAACCAGAGTACAGGGATAAATCCTCCCAAAGCGATCAGTGCGGAGAAAATGATTTTCCAGCTTATGCCTGCAAGGAAGATGACGAAAATACCGGAAGCGGCAATCAATATGGATGTGCCCAAATCCGGTTGTTTTGCAATTAAAATTGTCGGTACGAAGACCATTACTAATGAGATGGCCAGCATTTTAAATGACGGAGGAAGTGGTTGTTTTCCGATATAACGTGATACCATCAGTGGCACGGCTAGTTTTAGTAGTTCCGCAGGCTGAAAACGGACAAAGCCTAAATTCAGCCATCTCTGGGCACCTTTAGATGCTTCTCCGAAAAACAGAACACCAAGAAGCAGAATCACGCCGAGAAAGAAGAGCAAAGGAGCCAGGGATTCGTAAGTTCTCGGGGACAGCTGTGCTAAGAAAACCATTACTGTGATCGCAAGAACCATTCTCATTGCCTGCTTATCCATCATCCCCAGGTCCTGTCCACTCGCACTGTACATCACGATCAAACCGAACCCCATAACGAGCAGGATGCCAAGAAGAAGAGGCATATCGATATGTAACCTTTCAAAAAATGAACGATTCTGGCCGGATGAGGGATCAAATTCCATTATTTCGAATCCTTTTTATTTGTGGATTTTTCCTTTTTCAGTAACATATAGTCGAATACTTTTCTTGCTACCGGAGCACCGTGACTTGAGCCGCCTCCGGCATTTTCTAATACGACAGTGACAATTACTTTGGGCTCGTCTACCGGAGCAAATGACGTAAACAGGGCATGATCGCGTAAGTGTTCCGCCAGTTCATCGGCATTATATTTTTCGTTTTCTTTCAGTCCGAAAACCTGAGCCGTGCCAGATTTGCCCGCGCTGGTGTATGGGGCTCCTCTAAAGGCTCTTCTTGCTGTGCCGCGCTTGCCATTATTGACCAGATACATCCCATGGATGGCGATATCCCAGTACTTTTCAGGGACGTTTTTCACTGGAGGAAACGTTTCTACTTTAGCCAATTCCTGCCTGCTGAAAGGATCTCCGTTATTAATGGTTGCTCTCAGGAAATGAGGGGCTAATACTTTTCCATGATGAACCAGTACTGATGTTGCTTTTGCAATTTGCATTGGCGTGGCTGTCCAGTATCCCTGACCAATTCCAACCGGAATCGTATCGCCCTGATACCATGGTGTATGATGCCGTGCCATTTTCCATTCTCTGGAAGGCATATTTGCTTTACTTTCTTCGAAAATGTCGATGCCGGTATATTTACCATAACCAAATTTCTTCATCCATTTGGACAGACGATCAATACCCATGTCATATGATACCTGATAAAAGAAAGTATCGACGGACTCTTCAATTGCTTTGGTTACATTAACTCTTCCGTGTCCCCAGCGTAGCCAGTCTCTGAATGGTTTTGTTTTAGAGTTGGGGATTCTCCAGTATCCGGGATCATTACGGGTTGTGGATGGTGTAATAACGCCTTCAGTCAGGGCCGATACCGCTATTAATGGTTTTACTGTTGATGCCGGAGGATAAATTCCCAACGTGGCCCGGTTAACAAGAGGACGGTCTTTGTCGTTTAGCAGAGAGCGGTACTCTTTACTTGAAATACCATGAACAAAAGCATTGGGGTCATAGCTGGGGTTAGAGACCATCGCCAGAACGCCATTATCTTTCGGATCCAGAACAATTGCTGAGCCTCGGTATCCTTCCAGTAATTTCTGGACATAATTTTGTAATTTGATATCAATATTAAGAACCAGATCTTTTCCCGGAACCGGAGGAACGTATTTTAATGTGCGGATAATCCGACCCCGGCTATTCACTTCCACTTCCTGATATCCAGGCATGCCATGCAGAATATCTTCGTAATATCTTTCAATACCTAATTTCCCGATATCTCTGGTCGCTTTATAGTTTGCTTCTTTTCCTTCACGAGCCAGCCGTTTCAGATCCCGGTCATTAATTCTTGAAACATATCCGATGACATGGGTCAGAGTATTACCAAACGGGTAGTAGCGTTTTAGTGTTGCAGTAATTGAAACTCCGGGATATTTGTATTGATTGACCGAAAATTTGGCAACCTGCTCGTGGGTAAGTTGTGTTAACAAAGGCACCGAATTGAAACGCCGGGACTGCTTCAGCTCTTTTTTAAACTGGATAATCTTTTCATCAGGAATAACCAATATTTTCTTCAAGCGCTCAATGGTACTATCAATGTTTTTTACCTGTTCCGGGGTGATTTCCAGGTTAAATATAGGCCGGTTTTCCGCAAGAAGGGTACCATTTCTGTCGTAGATTAATCCCCGGTTCGGTGCTATAGGAACTATTTTTATCCGATTGTCGTTTGAGCGGGTCTGATAATCCTGATATTGAATCACTTCCAGGTTGTACAGGTTTGCGATCAAGACGCCGACCAGAACCACAATACCCAGAAATGAAACAATGGCCCGGTTACGAAATAACCGGGCTTCAGCTGCATAATCACGAATAGGGCTGCGTCTGCGTAACATTCACCTATTCCCTGTGATATGGATGGTTGGTCGTAAGACTCCACGCCCTGTACAGGCTTTCTGCCATGATTACCCTGACCAGAGGGTGGGGCAGCGTTAAAGGTGAAAGAGACCAGCTTTGATCTGCCGCTTGTTTGCACTCAGATGCCAAACCTTCCGGCCCACCAATCAGAATAGAGACATCCCGGCCATCAGATTTCCAGTTTTCCAGTTGTTCTGCCAGTTGGTGAGTATCCCATGGTTTGCCGGGGATATCTAAAGTAACAATCCGGTTTCCCTTTGGCACTGCAGCCAGCATAGCCTCTCCTTCTTTATAGAGAATTCTGGCGATATCGGCATTTTTCCCCCGCTTACCGGCGGGGATTTCAACAAGCTCCATAGGCATATCATGAGGGAACCGGCGCTGATATTCACGGAACCCTTCTTCCACCCATTTCGGCATTTTGGTACCAACGGCGATAAGCTGTATTTTCACCGTTAGCTCCAGAGTTTTTCCAGTTGATATAAATCGCGTTGTTCTTCCTGCATTACGTGAAGCATTGATGAGCCCATATCCAGTACAACCCATTCACCTTCGTTAGCACCTTCAATACCAAGAGGTGCCATTCCCGATTTTTTTGCTTCTAATGCAACATGGTTTGCGATAGAGGCGACATGTCTTTTTGATGTCCCGGTGCAGATAATCATATAATCTGTCATCGAAGACTTATCGGTTACATCCAGAGTAATAATATTTTCGGCTTTCATATCATCAGCTTTATCAGCTAAGAAATCATTTAACTCATTTTGTTGCAAGGGATGTGATCCTTTTTCTATTGATTTGAATATAATAATTGAGGTTATTGTTTCTGATTATATCACGAAAGAATTTAGAGTATTATCTCGGAGAAGGTGGTGTACTCATTTTCATGCTGATATTTTGTACTAAAAGCCATGGCTCATCTGATGAAAATTGTGTTTTCGTGAGAATTTCTATTTCTGTTAGCGCACAGATCAAGGATTTTATGTCACGCTGAGTTAATCGGTTGAGTGCCTGTGTATAATATGGCCGTCTGTTTTGCCAGACTTTGTACTGGTCATAAATGTCTTTGAGAGACCGAGATGGTTGTAACGATTTCATCTGCCAGAGAAGCATCAGTTCTTTTTGTATAGTTCTCAGCAGAATAATGACCTCGGTTCCTTCTGATTCCAGTTGACGCAGAATCCTCTGAGCGCGGTTTGGTTTGCCTTCCAGCAATGAATCTACCCAGTGGAATGCCGTAAAATGGTTATGACGATTTAGCGATTCTTCCAGTCTGATTAGCGTTAACTTTCCATCTGGGAATTGCAAAGCCAGCTTTTCTAAACTCTGAGTTAAGGCCAGTAGATTTCCTTCATGCCATTGAGCCAGCATCTGCAGTGCTTCGTTATCCGGATTCAGCCCTAATTTTTTGCAACGGATATTGATAAACTGGGGAAGTCTCTGTATATCCGGTGTGAAACAATTAACGATACATGCAGAAGATGATAGTGCCTTGAACCATTTAGTGTTTTCTTGAGCTCTTGTTGTTTTCGGCCCTTGTACCACGAGTACAATATCCGGATTTTGAAGTTCAAGTAATTCAGACAGTTGTCTGCCGATTTGTGAATTCAGACCGGATTCAGGAATGAAAACTTCGATAATTTGACGGGATGAAAACAGGCTTAGTGACTGAAACTGATCATAAACATCATTCCAGTCGAGCGTTTTATCGGCAGTATACCGATGAACCTCATCAAATCCCTGCTGTTTCGCTTTTAGCTCAATAAGAGCCCGGCTTTCTTCCAGTAATAACGGCTCATTTCCTAATAGTAAATATAAGGAACCCGGGCTGTTTTCTAATAAGTCCGCTAATTTTTCCGGATAAATTTTCATAAATGACAACTTACTAAGGTTTAATCTGACTGCTTCTCTTTCGTTGTCACCTTATAGTCTTTTTCCATTTTATGTACTTCTTCAGTGCTGCTTTCTTCAGCAAAATCCACTTTTAAGCGGGCCATCTGACGGATAACCTGTGATGCCGCCAGTTTACGCATTTCATCAACAATCATGGATTTTTCCATCGATTTTGCCAGTGCGGTTAAAGGGTTATCCAGGTAGCTTCTGGTCACACTCGTTTTAAACTGGCGTTCACCAATATCCGGGATTGTTATACGGTAGTTGATGGTCAGTGTCAGCTCTTTTTCAGCCGTCCGGGTGTTTTGATAGACTGACAATGTTCTTGAAGTCAGAGACTCGGATGTCAGGTGTAAATTCGGAATATTTTCAGCAGGCGAGACAATATCTACGTTACTTTGCGTCAGTTGCTTTTTCATCAATCGGGTAAATGTGCTGTATTGGTCATAACTGGTCACAGACAGCTTATCTAACTGTTCCGGGACACTGTAATCGCCTCTCAGGTGAAAACCACAAGCACTGAGAACAGAGGCTATAATACTGACGAAGAATAGCTGTCGGATAAAGGATACGTTTAATTGCATTCGGTTTATATCTCGTTATGACTAAAACTTATCTAAATTCATTTTTGGAAGAAAATGAGTTTAGATAAGTAAACAGGAATCAACTCCTGTTTACTTTTTATGACAAAAAACGAACTAGTTCGCAACGATGTTTAGTAGTTTGCCCGGAACGTAAATCACTTTACGTACGGTGAGACCATCTGTGAATTTTTTCACATTTTCGTCCTCTAGACCAAGTGTTTCAACCTGTTCTTTTGTTGCGTCTGCTGCAACAGTAAGTTTTCCACGTAGCTTACCATTGACTTGAAGAACAATCAGTTTTTCATCTTCAACTAATGCTTTTTCGTCAAATGTTGGCCACGATGTATGATCGATATTTTTGATACTCATCGCTTCTGCCATTTCAAAGCAAATGTGCGGAGTGATGGGATACAACATGACAACAATCGCCTTCAGAGCTTCATCCATGATGGCACGATCCTGCTCATCATCCTGTGGCGCCTTCGACAATTTATTCATCAGTTCCATGATGGCAGCAATGGCTGTATTGAATGTCTGACGACGTGCAATATCATCGGATACTTTTGCAATGGTTTTATGAACATCACGACGCAGATTTTTTTGTTCTGTATTCAGTATTTCTGTATTGACAGTTGAAGCCTCACCTTGAGAATTATGCTGAAGCACCAGTTTCCAGACCCGTTTCAGAAAACGATTTGCGCCTTCTACTCCGGATTCCTGCCATTCCAGAGTCATATCTGCAGGGGATGCAAACATCATAAATAAGCGGACGGTGTCTGCGCCATACTTATTCACCATTTCCTGAGGGTCGATACCATTGTTTTTCGACTTAGACATTTTGATCATGCCAGAGTGCACAACCTTGCGGCCTTGATTATCGACTGCTGAAACGATGTGTCCTTTACCGTCACGTTCAATAGTAACCTGTGTAGGAGAAACCCACTCTTTGGTTCCTTTTTCGTTCTGGTAATAGAAAGCGTCGGCTAAAACCATTCCCTGGCACAGTAACTGTTTGAATGGCTCATCCGATGTGACATAACCGGCATCACGCAATAATTTGTGGAAGAAGCGAGAGTACAACAGATGCATACAGGCATGTTCAATACCACCAACGTATTGATCTGCAGGTAACCAGTAATTGGCTTTTTCCGGATCCAGAATATCATCGGCATTAGGTGAACAGTACCGGGCGTAATACCACGAAGATTCCATAAAGGTGTCGAAAGTATCGGTTTCACGAATAGCCGGTTCGCCATTGAATGTGGTTTGCGCCCATTCTTTATCTGCTTTAATAGGGCTGGTTACTCCATCCATTACAACATCTTCAGGCAGAATAACCGGTAATTCTTCAACCGGAACCGGATGAACGTTACCGTCTTCTGTTGTCACCATCGGAATCGGTGCGCCCCAGTAACGTTGGCGGGATACGCCCCAGTCGCGGAGACGGAAGTTGACGGTTTTTTGTCCTTTCCCTTCTGATTCCAGCTTGGCTGAAATGGCATCAAACGCTTTTTGGAAGCTCAGGCCATCGAATTCACCAGAATCAAACAGTACGCCTTTTTCGGTGTAGGCTACTTCGCTGATATCTAACTCAGAGCCATCAGCGGGTTTAATTACCGGGATGATATCCAGACCATATTTTGTTGCAAATTCATAGTCACGTTGGTCATGGGCCGGTACCGCCATTACGGCGCCGGTTCCGTAATCCATTAACACAAAGTTGGCGATATAAATTGGCACTTCACGACCATTTAAGGGATGAATGGCGGTTAAACCGGTATTGATCCCTTTTTTCTCCATTGTCGCTAGTTCAGCTTCTGCCACTTTGGTATTTTTGCATTCATCAATGAATTTAGCCACATCAGGATTATTTTTCCCTGCAATCGTAGCAAGAGGGTGTCCGGCGGCAATACCGACATAAGTGACACCCATTAACGTATCCGGACGAGTGGTATAAACTTCCAGATCATCCTGACCGTCAACTTTGAATTTTAGTTCGACCCCTTCCGAACGGCCAATCCAGTTCCGTTGCATGGTTTTAACCATTTCCGGCCAGCCATCCAGATTATCCAGATCATCAAGCAGCTCTTGCGCGTAGGCTGTGATTTTGATGAACCACTGAGGGATTTCTTTTTGTTCTACTGGCGTATCGCAACGCCAGCAACATCCATCTTCAACCTGCTCGTTTGCTAAGACGGTCTGGTCGTTGGGACACCAGTTTACGGAAGAGGTCTTCTTATAAACTAAACCTTTTTCATACAATTTGGTGAAGAAGCCCTGTTCCCAACGGTAATATTCAGGGCGGCAGGTCGCAAACTCACGAGACCAGTCGTAACCAAAGCCCAGCAGCTTCAGCTGGTTTTTCATGTATTCAATATTTTCATATGTCCAGGGAGCGGGTGCCGTATTGTTTTTTACGGCGGCATTTTCAGCTGGAAGACCGAATGCATCCCAGCCAATCGGTTGCATTACATTTTTACCCTGCAGGCGCTGGAAACGGGAAATAACATCACCGATAGTGTAGTTACGAACATGTCCCATATGAAGTCGGCCACTTGGGTATGGGAACATAGACAGACAGTAAAATTTTTCTTTATTCAGGTCTTCAGTGACTTCGAAGATTTTATTTTTTTCCCAGTACTCCTGAACTTTTTGTTCAATTTCCTTTGGATTATATTGTTCTTGCATCGATGATATCCGGTTATCTTGGAATTTGTGAGTTCAATTAGAACAGATATTAGTAGATCCGCATAGAATACCTAAAGCGGGACAGCACAACAATAGCCAATATAGATTGTGGGAGCTCTGTTATGTCAAAACGTCAAAGTCAATACGAAAAACTGTTATCGGAAGTGATCAAAACGTTAAAGCAAAGCCCAAAGGAGATTGAAAATATTATTGATACCTCTGAAAAAGCCATTGAAGCCGCATCTGATATGACTAAAGATGAGCTGGAGCTGATGTCAGCCTATCTGCGCTCTGATTTAAAGGAATTTTCAGAGAGTTTTGAAGAAAGTAAAAGTGGCTCTTTCTATCTGATGATTGAAAATTCAATCTGGGAAGGGCTGGCATCCATCACTGATAAGACCTGTCTCGAATGGAATGAAATGTTCAGTGAACTGGAAAAGCGGGGAGTATACCAGAAAGGCGACCTGATTAGTTTCGGTACGTTAATCTGTGATAAATGTGGTCACAAAGAGGAATATAACCATCCTTGCGAAGTGATTGCCTGCACCCAATGCGGCCATAAAACGTTTAGCCGCATTGGTGTTAAGCACTAAAGCCATTTATCGGAGCGTTTACTGTTTTTTCTGCTGATAAGGCAGGCTGACAGTAAAATGAGTGCGGATAAACCATATAATGGCCATGAACCGAATCGGTAATAAGGCGTTTTGCCTTTTGTTGATTCTATTGTGGCCCGGAGCACTGCGGTTTTAAACTGTGGTAGTTGTTTTATTACTTGTCCTTTAGCGTTTGTAATAGCGGTAATTCCGTTGTTGGTCACCCGGATTAATGGTTTCCCAAGTTCAAGTGCCCTCATTCTGGCAATTTCCATATGTTGAAAAGGCCCTATGGAGTGGCCGAACCAGGCATCGTTAGATAATGTTAAAATAAAATCAGTCTCATTGGTGACATTTTCTCTGACTTGCTCGCCAAAGGCGATTTCATAGCAGAGGGCTGATACGAAATGTCTTCCGTTCACCGATAGGTTGGGCTGAATGTAACTGCCTGCTGTAAATGACGACATTGGCAGGTTAAAAAGGGGGGCCAGCGGTCTCAGCAACGTCTCAAAGGGAACAAATTCGCCAAATGGAAGCAGGTGATGCTTATGATAGCGGTCTTTCAGGTTGAGAGAGTAAGGGGCTTTTTGCCCTGCACCCATCGTCAAAATACTATTGTAGAACTTGCCCGTTTCACTCTGGTTTAATATTCCGGTAACAATCGAGCTGTGCTTTTGTCGGGCTGCATGATCTAAACTGGTAAGAAACCCCGGTAACTCATATTCAAAGGCCGGTACAGCAGCCTCAGGCCAAATGATAATGTTGGCATCCCAGTTTTCCTGAGTTAAATCGGTGTACTTAATGATGGTCGGCCAGCGTTCGCCCGGTAACCATTTTTTTGCCTGATCAATGTTTCCCTGAATCAGGGCAAAAGAGGTTTTGGTCGTATTATCCGGTGTTACCCAGCTTTGGGCATTCAGAAGACTTCCAAGGCTCCAGAATAAAACCGGAAAGATCAGCCACCGGAGTTGTTTTTTCAATATTGAGTTAGCGACAGCACCTGAACAGATAATAATGATAAAGCTAATGGCTTCTACACCTCCAATCGGGGCATATTGGGCGAATGGCGTGTCGACTTGGCTGTAGCCAATCCATAGCCATGGGAAACCGGTAAAAACCCATCCTCGTAACCATTCATTACACAGCCAGAGTACCGGTGCAATAAGTAACAGCCTGAAAGTCGTATTTTGGCTGAACCAGCGGTTTAATACCCAGCCAAATAATGCCGGGTAAATGGCGAGATAACAGGAAAGAAGAAGCATCAACGCAAAACTGACGATTCTCGGTACTCCCCCAAACGTATCAATGCTGACATGAACCCATGAAATGCCGACACCAAAATAAGCGACACCCCACAAAAAGCAAAGCCAGGCGGCATTTTTAGGGGGGCGATCCCTGAGAAGAATTAGTAATCCTGTTACAGATAAAAAGATGATAGGCCAGTAGGAATAGGGGGCAAAGGCCAAAGGGGCAATGGCACCAAAAATAACGGCCAGAAACGGCCGTATCATTATTTGAATTTTATGCATACCAAACTGAAGAAGTATTATGATTATGCAGAACTATATCAGTTCGTTGGTATTTCTGTCACATTTTCTGTATCAGGAGTGGTAACCTGAAGCTGGATAATACGTCGGTTATCCGCGCTGGAAACCTTAAACTGGTATTCGTTGATATGAACGACTTCTCCCCGGCTGGGCAGATGACCAAACGCCGTCATGACGATACCGCCAATCGTATCCACTTCATCATCTGAGAATTCAGTCCCAAATGTTTCGTTAAAGTGATCAATTTCTGTTAATGCGTTGACTGAAAAGGTATGTTTACTTAGCTGTCGAATTTCATTTTCTTCCTGATCGTCCGTTTCATCCTCTATATCACCAACGATTTCCTCAAGAATATCTTCGATAGTGACCAAGCCTGAAACACCACCGAACTCATCGACAACAATAGCCATATGGTAGCGTTCTTCACGAAACTCTTTCAGTAACCGGTCTACCCGTTTACTTTCCGGAACAACAACGGCAGTACGAATCACTTCTTCAATATTAAAAGGGGTGCTTTCCGAGCCAAGGTATTTGAGAAGGTCTTTGGCCAGAAGGATGCCTTCAACATGGTCTTTATCTTCACTGATAATGGGGTAGCGGGAATGTTGGGCATCAGTAATTAACGCAATTAGTGAATCCAAATCGTCGTTTCTATCGATAGTTACCATCTGAGAGCGGGGGATCATAATATCTCTTACCCGCATATCAGATATTTGCATGACACCTTCGAGCATGTCTTTTGTGTCATGGTCAATAAGGTCATTTTCTTCGGAATCCCGAATGACTTCAACCAGCTCTTGTCTATCTTTAGGGTCACCCTGAAAAAGCTGACCAATACGTTCAAGTAAAGTCTTTCGACTCGGACCATCTGAATTTTGCGAATTATCTTCGTTCATTTTTACTCTGTTGGATAACGCTATCAAACGTGTGATAGCTCACATTGTAGATCGGATAATCATTTGTGTGATCTGTTCAACGAACTACAGTTTTTCTATTAAATACGGGTCTTCAAATCCCATTTTTATTAGTATTTCAGCTTCAAGAGACTCCATCTCTTCCGCTTCATTGTCTTCAATATGATCATAACCTAACAGATGAAGACTACCGTGTACAACCATATGCGCCCAATGTGCAAATAAAGTTGTATTTTGTTCCCGGGCTTCTTTTTCAACCACCTGTTTGCATATGACCAGATCACCAAGCAGGTTAATTTCTATTTCTGGTGGCGCATCGAACGGGAAAGATAATACATTTGTTGGTTTATCTTTTCCCCGATATTGAAAGTTTAGCTGATGGCTTTCTTTTTCATCAACAATTCTGACGGTTACTTCTGCATTTTCTTGAAAAGGAGATATGGCGGAAGTTAGCCAGGACTGAAAGAGTTCTAAGGAAGGTAAATCATCTTCTGATTCCGATGCGATTTGTAAATCCAGTTCAATACTCATGATTGATCAGGCTCTTTGTTATGGGTTGAAGTAAGTTCAGATTTTTGGATTTCAAGGAGTTTGGCCTCTCTTTCTTCCCGCCGGCGCTGCTCATAGGCTTTGCGTTCTATCTGATCCTGACGTTCCCATCTTTCATAGGCATTAATAATACTTGCCACAACCGGATGACGCACTACGTCATCAGCCTGAAAGAAATTGAAACTGATTTCGTCAACATCACTTAGGACTTCAATCGCGTGGCGTAAACCGGATTTTGCACCACGAGGTAAGTCTATCTGGGTGACATCGCCGGTAATGACTGCCCGTGAATTAAATCCGATACGGGTCAGGAACATTTTCATTTGTTCTACGGTCGTGTTCTGACTTTCATCAAGAATAATAAAAGCATCATTCAGGGTACGGCCTCTCATATAGGCCAGAGGCGCTACTTCGATAACGTTTCGCTCAATCAGTTTTTCAACCCGTTCAAAACCCAGCATTTCGAAAAGTGCATCATAAAGAGGTCTTAAGTAAGGGTCGACTTTCTGACTGAGATCGCCGGGTAAGAACCCTAGTTTTTCACCGGCTTCAACGGCGGGGCGCGTTAAGAGAATGCGACGAATCTCCTGACGTTCTAAGGCATCCACAGCAGCTGCAACTGCTAAATAGGTTTTACCTGTACCGGCCGGACCAATGCCAAACGTAATATCATGAGTGACCATATGCACCAGATATTGCGCCTGATTTGGTGTTCTTGGCTTAATGATGCCTTTTTTTGTTTTTACGAAGACTTCCTTACCATGGCCAATCGAAGATTCTGTATTTTGTTCTAATACACCACATTCTTTGATCGCCAGGTGAATCTGTTCCGGTTCAATGTCAGGGGTATTGCCGCGTACCGGGGCAGTGTTCACATAAAGGGTTTTCAGAATATCAACAGCCGCGCTGGCTGTGTGAGGTTTCCCTAAAACAGTAAAATAATCACTGCGGTGATTGATTTCCACGCCCAGACGGCGTTCAAGTTGTTTAATATTATCATCGAAGGGACCACACAAGCTGGAAAGACGACGGTTGTCTGATGGTTCCAAAGTTACTTCTAGAGTAATGATTTTATTGCTCAAATTAGCCTCTCTGTTTTGTCATTCAGAAAGTCCGATTACGACCGGACTTCCAATGACAATGTATAGCAGATTAGGGAGTAAAAGTAGCGACTCCCAGTTCATCTTCACGTTTTGTTTTCTGCATCATTTCAGATGGTGACACCACAACACGAAGATTCATATCTTTTTCGGTTCTTACTAGTTCACCACGAAGAGAATTTGGAAATACATCTACAATTTTAACATCAACAAACTGACCGATCAGTTCCGGTACGCCTTCAAAGTTTACGATTCGGTTGTTTTCGGTTCGTCCCCGAAGCTCCATCACATTTTTCTTTGATGTCCCTTCAACCAGTATCCGTTGTTCTGTTCCAAGCATGAGTCTTGAATACCGCATGGCCTGGTTATTGATGGTTTGCTGAAGTTCGTATAAGCGTTCTTTTTTAACCTGTTCACTTAGATCACAGGGATAGTCCGCTGCCGGTGTTCCCGGGCGGGGGGAGAAAATGAAGCTGAAGCTCATATCGAAGTTGACATCTTTGATTAATTTCATCGTATCCTGAAAATCTTTGTCGGTTTCTCCCGGAAAGCCCACGATAAAATCAGAACTGATTTGGATATCGGAACGGGCCTTACGCAGTTTGCGGATGATGGACTTATATTCAATGGCCGTTTGCGGGCGTTTCATCATGGTCAGAATCCGATCGGAACCACTCTGAACCGGAAGATGAAGAAAACTGACCAATTCCGGTGTGTCTTCATAAACGGCAATAATATCATCGGTAAATTCCATCGGGTGACTGGTCGTAAAACGAATACGATCAATACCGTCAATGGAAGCGACAAGTCTAAGCAGTTCAGCAAACGAGCAAATATCGCCATCAAATGTTGGCCCGCGATAGGCGTTGACGTTCTGCCCAAGCAGGTTAACTTCCCGGACTCCCTGTTCGGCCAGCTGTGCAATTTCATACAATACATCATCCAGAGGTCGGCTGACTTCTTCCCCTCGGGTATACGGTACCACGCAGTAGGTACAGTATTTCGAGCAGCCTTCCATAATTGAAACGAATGCTGTCGGGCCTTCCGCTCTGGGTTCCGGCAAATTATCAAACTTTTCAATTTCAGGGAATGAGATATCCATCACCGGGCTATCGGTTGTCTGAGATTGTTGAATCATCTCAGGCATACGATGCAGGGTCTGGGGGCCCCAGATGACATCGACAAACGGTGCCCGATCCCGGATATGCTCGCCTTCCTGAGAAGCCACACAACCGCCCACACCAATGATAACACCAGGCCGGGTATCTTTTAGTGTTTTCCAGCGACCTAATTGGTGGAACACTTTTTCCTGAGCTTTTTCACGAATAGAACAGGTGTTAAGTAATAGGACATCTGCTTCATCTGGATTTTCTGTCAGTTCATAGTCATTTTCTGCACTCAGCAGGTCGACTATTTTTGATGAATCGTATTCATTCATCTGGCAGCCCCAGGTTTTTATTAGCAGTTTCTTACTCATCTCTCTTTCGCTCGTTTCGTTAGTAATAAAAATAAGAGCCGTTCGCTCATAAGCGGCGTATTGTACTGCTTTAAAACTCGGCTGACTAGTCGATCACTGCAATCCGGTACAGGAAAGGATGAATTTCATCTAACCCTTTATTTTTCATGGTTTATAAGAAAATTTAATTCACAATTCTGACCTGATACAATAGATGTCATTGATATGTTTTTATAACTCATTGAGCGGTAGTAAAAAATGAATAATCACCAGGTTGTAATTATCGGTGGAGGGATGGTTGGTGCGGCCCTTGCGTTAGGACTTGCGAAGCAGGGAATGGCGGTGGCGCTTGTTGAAAATAATCAGCCGGTTCCGTTCGAAAAGAGTCAGTCGGCGGATTTAAGGATTTCTGCTGTCTCAATGGCCAGTGTTGAATTGTTAACAGAGCTGGGGTGCTGGGAAGCCGTGGTTTCGATGAGGGCCTGCCCTTACCGGCGTTTGGAAACCTGGGAAGACCCTGAGTGTCGTACCCGTTTCAGTGCTGACCATCTCGGGCTCGAACAATTGGGTTTTATGGTGGAAAACCGGGTGCTTCAGCTGGCACTATGGCAGTCGTTAATCAACGAGCCGTCCGTGACGTTTTATTGCCCGGATATGCTTCAATCTTTCCGTCAGCGTGATGACAGTGTCGAATTAATTCTGGGGTCCGGTGAGAAAATAACGGCTCAGTGGATTATCGGTGCGGATGGGGCAGATTCGAAAGTTCGTCAGTTAGCCGGGATTGGGGTTACCGCCTGGGATTATCGCCAGCATTGTATGCTTATCAATATCGATACACATCGGGAGCAGCAGGATATAACCTGGCAGAGGTTTTATCCTTCCGGGCCCCGTTCATTTTTGCCGTTTGTGGGCAGTCAGGCTTCTCTGGTCTGGTATGATGCTCCTCAACGTATCAAACAGTTGATGATGATGGACAATTCGCATCTTGAAGAGGCGATCAAAGTGGCTTTTCCGGACGAATTAGGGGAATTTACCGTGTTAAACAAAGGAGGTTTTCCTTTAGTCAGACGTCATGCACAACACTACAGTAAAGGGAGAGCGGTGATTGTCGGTGATGCGGCTCATACCATCAACCCGCTCGCCGGTCAGGGCGTTAATCTGGGCTTTAAAGACGTGAAATCGTTATTACAGAAAATAAACAAAGCGTCGGGTATTACCGAAGAAGGGTTGAAAAAATATTATCGTCATCGGGTTGTGGATAACCTTGCGATGCAGTCGGGAATGGACTTCTTCTATAAGACATTCAGTAATGAACTGGGCCCGGTAAAGCTGGCAAGAAATGCATTGCTGAAATTTGCTGACAGGTCAGGGCCTATCAAAAAAGAAGTGCTTAAATACGCGATTGGTCTGAAGTGAGAAGACAACGACAAAAAGGCGCACGGTATGCGCCTTTAGTCTGAACGTCTTACTAAATAATAGGGATTACTTAGTTACACGAAGAACGGGGGTTTCACCAACAACAACAGAGCCTGATAATTTGTTTAGCTCTTTGATTTCATCCATGTTTGAAATAACAACAGGAGTCAGAGTTGATTTTGCTTTTTCTTGTAGGAAAGCAAGATCAAATTCAATGATGGTGTCACCTGCTTTTACGGTTTGACCTTCTTCAGCGATACGTGTAAATCCTTCGCCTTTTAGCTCAACTGTGTCGATACCAAAGTGTACAAACAACTCAACGCCATCATCGGATTCGATAGAAAATGCGTGGTTAGTTTCGAAAATTTTTCCGATAGTACCATTGACTGGAGCAACCATCTTATCGCCAGATGGTTTTACAGCTATGCCATCACCAACAATTTTTTCTGCGAAGACAACATCTGGCACGTCTTCAATGTTTACAATCTCGCCAGAAATTGGTGCGATGATTTCAATTGCACCCGTTTCGGTGTTTTCGTCTGACACTAGCTTCTTAAGTTTATCGAACAGCCCCATTATGCCATGCTCCTAAAAGTTAGAATAATTGTATGAATATAATATACCAGACATATGCAATAGACGAGAAATTTTCACGTCTATTGCATTGGTAAGTTTATATTATTGTGAGTTTTTAGCGATAAAATTGTCAACACAAGCCTGAATTTCTTCAGCTGTTGGCAATGAAAGTGCTTTATCTGCCATTGCTTTTACTTCAGCAAAGTTGGAATTGCGTATGATTTTTTTCACTTTAGGGATAGAAATACCACTCATTGAAAATTCATCCAGCCCCATACCTAACAGAAGTAAAGTTGCTCGTTCATCACCAGCTAACTCACCACACATACCCGTCCATTTACCTTCGGCATGCGATGCGTCAATGACCTGTTTGATAACCGACAGAACCGCCGGAGACAGTGGGTTATAGAGATGAGAAATCATTTCATTTCCCCGGTCAACAGCAAGAGTATACTGAGTCAGGTCGTTTGTTCCGATAGAGAAAAACGCGACTTCTTTTGCTAAATGATGAGCAATCGCAGCGGCGGCAGGTGTTTCAACCATGACACCAATTTCGATATTTTCATCAAATGCAAGGCCCTCAGTACGTAACTCTTCTTTGTATTGCTCGATAGCGGCTTTTAGTTCACGAATCTCTTCAACAGAGATAATCATAGGGAACATGATGCGAAGTTTGCCGTGTGCTGATGCACGAAGAATGCCACGTAATTGATCGCGCAGAATTTCGCGACGATCTAAGCTGATACGAACAGCACGCCAGCCAAGGAATGGGTTCATCTCTTTTGGTAGATCCATATATGGAAGGTCTTTATCGCCACCGATATCCATAGTACGGATGATAACAGCCTGATCACCCATCGCTTCAGCTACTTCTTTGTATGCTTCGTATTGCTCTTGTTCTGTTGGTAATTGGCTGCGATCCATAAACAGGAATTCTGTACGATAAAGTCCAACACCTTCACCGCCATTACGGATGACTCCGTCACAATCTTTAACTGTACCAATATTACCGCAGAGTTCGACCGTATGACCATCGGTTGTTTCTGCATGAAGATCTTTCAGTTTTGCCAGTTCTGCTTTCTCTTCCTGAACAGAGTTGCGAACCTGTTCGGCTTCTGCCAGTTCTGCTTCAGAAGGAGAAATAATGATTTTATTGTTGATTGCATCAACAATAATGGTCTCACCGTTTTTCACTTTTTTAGTGATGTCATTGGTTCCGACAATGGCAGGAAGCTCAAGAGAGCGGGCCATAATTGACGTGTGAGAAGTTCTGCCACCAATATCAGTCACAAAGCCCAGAACGTAATCCAGATTGATTTGTGCGGTTTCAGATGGTGTTAGATCATAAGCAACAAGAATAACTTCTTCATTAATTGCGCTTAGATTAACAACGTTAATGCCTAATGCGTTTTTTACAAAACGTGAACCGATATCTCGGATATCCGTTGCACGTTCTTTAAGGTATTCGTCATCTAAAGATTCCAGTGCAGATGCCTGTTCTTCTATAACGGTATGAATTGCGTTATCTGCGTACAGCTTCTCATTTTTGATCAAAGCCAAAATTTCTTCTTCCAGCTCTTCGTCTTCAAGAAGCATAATGTGGCCTTCGAAGATAGCCTCTTTTTCTTCACCAAAAGTTTCCAGCGCTTTTTGCTTTATCACTTCCAGTTGTGCTTTGGATTTGTTTCTTGCGTCATAAAAACGTTGAACTTCTGTATCAACCTGACTTTCAGAAATAGAGTTTGTATTTAGGACAATTTCATCTTCTTGAAGTAGTAGTGCCTTACCAATAGCAATACCTGGAGATGCTAGGATGCCTGAAATCATAGCTTTACCTTAAATGGTCAACTTTAGTATCGTTTTAAAAATAAGTATCAAATAAAAATATTTGATAAAAATGAAAAAAATCATGTATACATTAAGGCCATTTAGCAGAGCTAGATGGCCTTAATAGTATAGAACATGAATTATTCTAAGTGGTCCATCAGTGCAACCAAATGATCAACAGCTTGTTGGGCCTGTGCACCATCTGCAGAGATAGTGACAACAGTACCTTTAACTAAACCCAGAGTTTGTAGTTTGAACAAACTTTTCGCGCTTGCACTTTTACCGTTAGAAGTAACCGTAATTTCTGCATCGAAACCCTTTGCTTCTTTTACAAATTGTGCTGCCGGACGAGTATGAAGACCATTTTCTGCAGTGATTTCTACTTGCTTCTCGTACATTTTATTTACCCCAATATAATTTATTTTATGTTTGTTTTTTTAACTCTCGCTGTCTTAACCGATTAGCAAAACTAACAAAAAATGTCAGATTCAGATTGTGTCAGCATGAGTTGAAAACTGTTTCGTGGTTGTATCATGTCATTAGATACCCGACGAATTCTATAAATATATATCTTTATTTTGAAGCTTAAAATAAAGTACGCCCGATATTACCAAAGGTGTGCTAAGGATCAACAAAAAAGCCCCATAAATGGGGCTTTTTTTTAATTAAATTTGATTTGACCACGTATTATTGCTCATTCTCTTTGTCGGTAAATATGCCTGCAAAGAGAGCTGTACTTAAGTAACGTTCACCTGAACTTGGAAGAATAACAACTATATTTTTATCTTTAAATTCAGGCAGTTCTGCAAGTTTATTCGCGGCAACGACTGCTGCGCCAGAAGAAATTCCTGCAAGAATGCCTTCTTCTTTCATCAGGCGGCGTGACATTTCAATAGCATCGTCTGATTTTACCGCTTCAACACGGTCAACCAGATCTAAATCAAGGTTAGTTGGGATAAAGCCGGCACCAATACCCTGTATTTTATGTGGTGCAGGTTTTATTTCTTCGCCAGCCAGTGCCTGAGTGATAACTGGTGATTCTGCAGGTTCAACTGCGACGGAAATAATGTCTTTTTGCTTTTTCAGATATCGGCTTGTACCGGTAATTGTACCTCCGGTTCCCACACCTGCGACGAAAACATCAACTTTACCTTCTGTGGCTTCCCAAATTTCAGGTCCTGTTGTTTTTTCATGAATTTCAGGGTTCGCCGGGTTATCAAATTGTTGCAGCATTAAATATTTTTCAGGGGCACTGGCAACGATTTCAGAAGCCTTATCGATGGCTCCTTTCATGCCTTTTGCTGCTTCAGTCAGTTCTAGATTTGCACCAAGAGCTTTTAATAATTTACGACGTTCGATGCTCATAGATTCCGGCATTGTCAGAGTCAGCTTGTAGCCACGAGCTGCCGCGACAAAGGCTAATGCAATACCAGTGTTACCACTTGTTGGTTCAACAAGTTCGATTCCTGATTTTAATTTGCCAGATTTTTCAGCGTCCCAAATCATGTTTGCGCCAATACGGCATTTAACGCTGAAGCTTGGGTTGCGTGATTCTACTTTCGCAAAAATGTTGCCTTTGCTGACTTTATTTAAACGAACAAGAGGTGTATTACCGATTGTTAGTGAATTATCTTCGTAAATCTTACTCATTGCAAAATTCCTTTATTACACGTCTTACCCCGAAAGGGCCGGTGTTTATTTAACACCTTTAGGTTATGTGTATAGAGCTTAAGCACTAAAAAAAAATCGTAAAGAACTAAAAAGTTATATCTTATAGGTATAAAGGATACAGAATGACCAGTCTGTGATACCTATCTACGAGTTATTGATGATGTTGTTTAAACTGCTCAACCCACATCGCGGTTGCACCACAGATGGCGACAGGCATGACGAAGAGATTGATAAACGGAACGGTTGTAAAAAAGGCGACCAGAATACCGAAACTATAAACACATCCTTTCTTTTGTTTCAGATTCATTCTCATTGTATTGAAGCTGACTTTATGGTTATCAAACGGGTAGTCACAATATTGAATTGAGCACATCCAGGAAGCAAAGAGGAACCACACCACAGGTCCGATGGTTTGTCCGATGCCCGGTATAAGAAGTAAAATAAAAAGGCCGATCATTTTTGGCAGAGTATATACAAGTTTGCGCCATTCCCGGGCAAAAATACGGGGAATATCTTTGAAAAAAGCCCCCAGACCTTCGTCTGCCTGTTTATGCCCATCGAGCATACGTTCCACTTTTTCGGCTAACAGCCCGTTGAAAGGGGACGCGATAAAATTCGTTAATGTTGTGAAATAGTACATTGAAACCACTAAAACGGAGATGGTCAACAGTGGCCACAGCAGGTAACTGAGCCAGGATAAAAAGCCGGGTAAATAAGACATAATACTATCGACCCATACATTCATCTCTCCCAGAACGTAATAGAGACCTGCACCAATCAGAATTATATTGGCAAGTAATGGGAGAAGAACAAATCGGCGTAGGCCCGGAGTGGTTGCAAGCTTAATACCGTAGAAAAAATAACCAAAACCGGAACGTTTATTTGTCGACATCCTTTGTTTCCTGTAACTGACATAAAAATTTAGCGTATTCTAACACGCATGAAATCGCTCAAAAGGGATTAAAAGTTAGAAAAATATAAAGTTATATTTAAGTTCTTACATTTAATTGTTCAAAATAGAGCACAAATTTTGTTAAAGTGGGTAGATTAATTGGATAGTATTCTCATATATACTGTCATTTATAACAATATTGATCTCAATTAATCATCAGAAACTGAGAGTTTAAAATGCAGGAATTGCGATTCGTACTCATCGTCGTCGGCTTATTAGCGATTGCAGCGCTACTGTTTCATGGCCTATGGACAAGCAGAAAAGAAGGGAAGTCGAAATTTAATGATAAACCTCTTGGTAAAATGGAGAAGAACGCTTCCTCTGAAAAAACAAAACAAAAAAAGAAACGAAAAGAGCCTGGATTTTCAACTGAAGACTCAGAGGTAGATCCTCTGATTGACAGTTCATTTGATAATATTGACGATCCACTGGTTCAGTCATCTGATGCCGATTATTTAACAAAAACAATTGATGAAGTTGAACATGAACTTGATGAGCAGATAAGGGTATCAGAGCCTGATGTTGAAGATGAACTACCGGCATTTGATGCTTCTTTGCCTGATGATGTTTCTTTCCCAGTGGGTGAACAACCGGCGGCTAAAGAGGTTGCTCCTGATGAAGAGTTTGAAGTGATTGTGCTAAATGTTCATTGTGCCGGCACAACGCCTTTTGTTGGAACTGAGCTATTTGAAAGTATGCAGAATAACGGTCTTCTTTATGGCGAAATGGATATTTTCCACCGTCATGCAGATCTTTCTGGAACGGGTAAAGTTCTATTTAGTGTCGCAAATATTATGCAACCGGGAACATTAAAACATGATGACCCGGCAGAATTTACAACTAAGGGCATTTCTTTCTTTATGACCTTGCCCTGTTTTGGAGACCCGGAACAAAACTTTAAACTGATGCTGAAAACAGCACAGCAAATTGCAGATGATTTAGGTGGAAATGTGTTGGATGAACAAAGAAATCTGATTACACCTAATAAAATTGATCAGTATCGGAAGCAAATTCAACAATTTAAGGCCACAAAACAGAATAGTTAATTAGATTCGATGTTGAAAAGGCTCCTTATGGGGCCTTTTTTCATCATATCGAGAGAAAAATACATGCAAAACGTAGAAAAGCGAATTCAAGAGCTAAGAGAGACGCTCAATCATCACTCTATTTTGTATTATGTTGAGGATGACCCTCAGATACCAGATGTTGAATATGACCGGTTAATGAAGGAACTGATGCATCTGGAGCAGGAGCATCCTGAGTTAGTTACACCAGATTCTCCAAGCCAGCGGGTTGGTGGTGCGCCTTTATCCGGTTTTTCAACTGTTCAGCATGAGATTCCAATGTTATCTCTGGATAATGCGTTTGATGACGAAGGTATCGATAATTTCTTTCGAAGGGCGTCCGAACGTTTGTTGGGGAATGCTATCGATTCTTTTTGCTGCGAACCTAAGCTGGATGGGCTAGCGGTCAGTATATTGTACGAAAATGGTATTTTGGTCAGAGCTACAACACGTGGAGACGGTGCTGTCGGGGAAAATATCACGGAAAATGTTCGTACGATAAATTGCATACCGTTGAAACTGAGAGGTGATGATATACCAGACAGAATCGAAGTCCGTGGTGAAGTATTTATGCCGAAAGCGGGGTTTGATGCTTTGAATGAAGCGGCCGCGAAAAAAGGGGAGAAAACGTTTGTTAACCCCCGTAATGCGGCAGCAGGCAGTTTACGTCAACTGGATTCTAAAATTACCGCGACACGTCCTTTAAGTTTTTACGCATACGGACTCGGTGTTGCGGAAGGCGTTGAGTTAGCGGATAGCCATTACGGGCGTTTAGAACAATTAAGGCATTGGGGAATGCCCATGTGTCCGGAAACCAGGAAAGTGTCGGGTGGTCAGGATGTTAAGTCTTTTTATCAGTCTATAGCCGAAAGGCGGGATTCATTATCCTATGAGATTGATGGTGTTGTGATTAAGGTGAATTCCATTTCACTTCAGGAACAGTTAGGTTTTATTTCCCGGGCTCCTCGCTGGGCTATCGCGTATAAATTTCCGGCTCATGAGGAAATGACCCGGTTAAACGATGTTGAGTTTCAGGTTGGACGAACCGGTGCAATTACTCCGGTCGCTAAACTGGAGCCGGTTTTTGTCGGTGGCGTGACGGTCAGCAATGCTACGTTGCATAATGCTGATGAGATTGAGCGGTTAGGTGTCATGATCGGAGATACGGTGGTTATACGTCGTGCCGGTGACGTGATTCCTCAGGTTGTTTCTGTTGTGAAGGACAGAAGGCCGGAATCCGCAGAGAAGATAGTGTTTCCTGCCCATTGTCCGGTATGCCATTCGGATGTTGAACGTATTGAAGGTGAAGCCGTTGCAAGGTGCAGTGGTGGCCTTGTGTGTCAGGCCCAGAGAAAAGAGGCTCTGAAGCATTTTGTTTCCAGAAAAGCCATGGATGTGGACGGTCTGGGCGATAAAGTCATCGAGCAGTTGGTTGACAGAGAAATGATCGCCTCACCGGTCGACTTATTTAAGTTAACTGCCGGGCAACTGACCGTGCTGGATCGCATGGGACCGAAATCGGCCCAGAATGCGATTCAGGCGCTGAATCAGTCTAAAGAAACGACCTTACCGAAGTTTTTGTATTCTCTGGGCATTCGCGAAGTTGGAGAAGCGACGGCGACGAATCTGGCGAAGCATTTTGGCTCCTTGGACTTGGTGATGCAGGCTTCAAAAGAACAGCTTGTTGAAGTTACCGATGTCGGGGATATTGTGGCCAGTCATGTGATCGGCTTTTTTTCGGAAGAGAAAAACCGACAAGTTGTACAGCAGTTGGTTGAGCAAGGTATTCGTTGGGAGAACCTTGATACGATGGATGTCGATGAGACACCAAAACCGTTAGATGGAAAAGTCGTTGTTCTTACCGGCTCATTATCAAAATTGACCCGTAGCGAAGCGAAAAATGCTTTAGAGCAACTTGGTGCTAAAGTCACGGGAAGTGTATCGAAGAAAACCGATATTCTGTTTGCTGGTGAGAATGCCGGTTCCAAGTTAACCAAAGCCGAAGCTCTCGATATTGAAATCAGGTCGGAGCAGGATTTGTTGGATTTGATCAGTAATTAGTCCGTCTACTATTTAAGGGGAAGTGGATATGAATATCAGTGAAGTGGTAAAACTGACAGGTTTGACCGCTAAGTCGATTCGCCTATATGAAGACAAAGGGTTAATTACCCCGCCTCCCCGGGGTGAGAACGGTTATCGCCACTACAACCGTACTCACTTAGACGAGTTACAACTGATAGGAAGAGCGAAGCGCGTTGGCTTCAGTCTGGAAGAATGTCGTGCCTTAGTGGCTCTGGCGAATGATCCGGAAAGACGAAGTGCTGCTGTAAAAGAAAAAGCTCAGGAAAAACTTGTGCAGGTAGAAGCGAAACTCAGCGAGCTTGAACAGATCAAACAACAACTGGAGCATTGGATCATGGAATGCCCGGGCAATGACGATAGTGATTGTCCTATTATCGATGACCTGACAGGAAGCTGTCATCAGTAGAGAATCATTTTTTTCTGACAACGAGTCTGAATCCATCGTAATCCGAAATCGTCACGATCGAACCGGCAATAATAGGTGTTTTTGTTGTTGCCAGCCAGTTTACCTGACCAATTTGCATTGAAAAGTCACCTTCTAAAACAATTTCGTCTAAACGAAATGTGCGGCCTATCAGTTGTTCTGCATATGGATGTGGAAAATCACTCTTTTTTACCGGGCGGTGATAAAGATTGTTTCTCAGCCATAACCAGCATGTCAGAATGGAAAAACCGGCAAAAGCCTGCCATTGAATATCCCAGGAAACATCATGAATACATAAAAGAATCCCGATGGATAACGCCGAGAATCCGAGCCATAAAAAATAACCGCCGGTGTTGATTAATTCTAAGGTAAGCAAAACCAGCCCTAAACTTAGCCAGTGTATAAAATTGATTTGTTCTACAAGTTCCGCCATTTTGCCCTCACAATGATTTATGCGAAAAATTAAGCGGGAGATTTCTCATGCGCATTTGTTAGCAAATTAAGATAGGTAAAACTGTTGTCTCAAATGTTAGGAAATATGAAGTTTCTTATGTTAGAAACAGGTTGTTTTACTGTAATGATATTACCCCGTTATTCAGAATGATAAGCGAAAGAGGAAGTTCAGAGTTGAGACAAATAAAAAAACAGGCCAGTGTAACCGAAATTACACTGGTTTATCGAAGAGCGGATAATTTCTGAATTAGTAAAGCAGAGAATATAACTGGCGGCGATATTTGTTTGCTAAAGGATTTCCCTGACCAAGTGCATTTAAAATATCCATAAAGATTCGTTTCATTTCACCATCAAGAACGTTTAAATCTCTGTATAAGAATGACCAAAGTAGCTCAAGCGCTTCTTCATCACGATTAACTTCGTGATATTTTGCGGCCAATTCTTTAGCAATGTCCGGGTTACAGTCTGAAGTCGAGAACGAATTTTCCAGTGCTGCAATCTCCGGGCTGTTAGCAGCCTCTGCGTGAAGCTCCAGTTTTGATATCAGACTTTGATAATACGTATCTTTATATTCCAGAGGAATATGTTCAAGAAGCTGAGCCGCAATATCAAATTGATTGGTTTCAATATAACATTCTGCCAATGCCAGTTTCACATCCCCTTTTTCTTTCATTGGTTCTGGTAATGCAGTCAGAATGGGTAACGCATTTGTATGATCTCCGGAGCTGACCATCTGCAGAGCTTGCGTTAGATTCATTTCATCCTGACTGGGTAGGTGTTTTTCCAGCATATTTTTCACGGATTCAAGGGTTTGTGGGCCACCAAGACCATCGACTGGCTGTCCCTTGGAAAATAATGCCAGTGTTGGTAATTCCTGAACACCACATTGCATTGCAATGGTTTGATCAGCCTGGCAATCTATCAGAGCTAGCAGGAAAGCGCCATTGTACTGGTCTGCTAATTGTTTTAGTGGTGCGAGTAGCTGTTGGCTTTCTTCACTTGCCGGAGCCCAGAAATACAAAAGAACGGGTTTCTGTAAGGACCCGGTAATGATATCCCGAAAATTTTCCTGGTTCACATCGACGTAATTATTATTTTGCAGCATAGGGATTCCTTGGCTAAAGCGATTTCAACTTATTAACAAATATGGGCTGAATGCATTAAATTCAAGAGTAAAAAAACCATCCACAAAAGAGGATGGTAACAAAGTAGTAATGCTGTGCGAAATTGTCTTATAGGGAGATTATGACAAGTATTGCAATAAATAGTCCTAGATAATTTAACTGATTAATGCTCATGGTGACTCTGCTAAAATACGCTGATAAAACACGTTCAATGTAACTGGAAATTATTATGACTTGATGACATTTTAAGCAGCTTTATAAAGAATTTTATCGATCATCTTTGTCGGCAAAATTCGTTTTAATATTGCAAAGACCTTTGTTGGTGTCGTTATCCGGTAACGAATTTTGGGTTTCCCTGACTCCAGTGCATGGATCAATGGTGCCATACATGACTCCGGTGGAAGCGTGAACTTATTCGATGATTTTTCTTTATTTAGCCTGGTTAATTGTTTTTTATATTCTTCTTTGTGAACACTGGACTCGATATCGATCCAATGTTGAAAAGCATTCAGTGCATTGGATCTGAACTGAGTTTCTATTGGCCCGGGTTCTAATAACGAGATATGGATATTACTCCCCGTTAATTCAAGTCTTAATGTATCTGTCCAGCCTTCAATAGCAAATTTTGATGAATTGTAGGCACCACGGTATTTCATCGCAGCAAATCCAAGAATGGAACTAATCTGAATGATTCTTCCCGCTTTTTGTTTGCGAAAGTAGGGCAGTAATAGGGTTGTTAGCTCGTGCCAGCCAAAAAAGTTGGTGGTGAACTGGGCTTTTAATGCTTCAATGGGGAGATCTTCAATTGCTCCCGGCTGACCGTAAGCCCCGTTGTTAATGACGGCATAAAGATTATTACCACATATTTCCAGTGCCTGAGCAACACCTTGTCGGATACTGGATGAATCGGCCAAATCTAATTGAATACAGGTTAATCCGGACTTTTGGAGCATTTGAACATCTTGTTCCTTTCTGCAGGATGCAATTACGTTGTATCCTCTTTTCTGCAGCGTTAACGCGGCACAGAGTCCGATACCGGAAGAACAGCCTGTAATTAGAATATATTTTGTCATTATTTTGCCAATGTTTATTTGTGATGTTTTAGAATATCTTCCAGTGCCGGCCTAAGTCTAGGAAAGTTGAATATGAACTTTAAATCCGTCAGGGCTTTGGGTTTTGCCCGGGTGCTGTCAAAAAGCAGACAGGAAGACTCTCCCATAATAAGTGTCAGGACTTCTTTCGGAGTCCAGAGTAAATGTGGTCGGTGCAGTGTTGCAGCCAGTGACTGGCTGAAAAATTTATTGGTCACAGGATGTGGTGCTGTTAGATTAAATACCCCGTGAGCGTAAGGTGTTTTGATTAAAAATAAAATCGCCTGGATCATGTCATGAATATGAATCCAGGGCATATATTGCTTTCCTGAGCCCAAACATCCGCCAATTCCCAGTTTATAAGGTACCATCATTTTTTTTAATGCCCCTCCATTGGCAGAAAGTACAATTCCGGTTCGTAGGATACAGACTCTGGTATTTTCTGATGAAGCCTTTAAAGCGATATCTTCCCAGGTTTTGCATACGGTGTGAGTGAAAGAATTTGAATGTACTTTCAGGGTTTCGTCAAATGGATGCGCCTGTTGATCACCATAATAACCAACGGCTGAACCACTGATAAAAACACTGGGAGGATTAGTACTGGCATGCACTAAAGAGACCAGTTCTTGCGTGATATCCCAGCGGCTTGAACATATTTTTTCCTTTTGCAGTTTTGTCCAGCGTTTGTCTGCGATGGGTTCGCCTGCCAGATTGATGACCACATCAACATCATTGAGATGATCCAGCTTTTTCAA
Organism: Vibrio salinus; assembly: GCF_021272385.1. Lineage (GTDB taxonomy): Bacteria > Pseudomonadota > Gammaproteobacteria > Enterobacterales > Vibrionaceae > Vibrio > Vibrio salinus. Next base: position 670,367 of record NZ_JAJSDZ010000005.1, on the reverse strand, counting down.
ATCAGGAAGAAACGACAAATTCTGAGCGGGAAGATGTCTCAAAATGTGCTTGGCTCTGGGAATATTCCTAGTCAGAACAGATATCTGATTAGTACTTAACTGTTTTAGAAGTGTTGAGCCTATCAAACCGGTACCACCAGTAATCAGTATATTCATGTTCGCTCTTCCTGTTTCCGTATTCATACCCTTAAGGATAATTGATTCAGATATATCTACCAAACACTTAGTTTTATCATGTTGATGCTTTGTAATTAATTTAAGATCACACCACCAGATTATTTCTTCTGCCATTATTTATTAGGGTCAACAGACCCGTATGATTCTCAGCTAAGTTTTTAATCCGTGTCTTGTCCTGAAAAGTCTCTTTTTTGCTGAATAAGTATTTTGGAATTTGGGAAGATAGGATCTGATCTCTGTTATTCTTTCTGGTGGAGGATGGATGAAGCCAATAGTAGCGCTCATTAAAGCATTGATTGACAGCTTTAAAGATTTGTTACCGATTGTGTTCGTTGTTTTATTTTTCCAGATGATCGTCTTAAAGCAGCCAATGCCAAATTATTTTCATATTTTGTCTGGTGTCGGTTTGGTTATTGTCGGACTAACATTTTTTGTCTTCGGTCTCAATATGGCGTTGTTTCCGATTGGTGAAACACTCGCTCATGGGTTAGCGAATAAAGGCAGTGTGACTTATTTGCTGATTTTTGCTTTTTTTCTTGGATTTGGTACAACCATTGCCGAGCCGGCTTTAACGTCTGTCGCTGATAAAGCTGCGGAAGTGGCATCGCAGGGTGGGGTAATTGCCAGTGATCTGTCTGCTCAGGAAAGCTATTCTCACGGACTCAGAATTACCGTCGCTCTGGCCGTTGGTGTGGCGATTGTTTTGGGTGTGCTGAGAATTCTGGAAGGCTGGCCAATTCATATTATGATTATTGCGGGGTATCTGCTGGTTGTGATTCTGACGATATTTGCACCGGCTTCCATTATCGGTATTGCTTATGATTCTGGAGGGGTAACGACATCAACGATTACAGTTCCTTTAGTGACGGCGCTTGGCGTTGGTTTATCCTCAGTAATTAAAGGCAGGAATCCAATGATCGATGGATTTGGATTGATTGCGTTTGCATCGTTACTTCCCATGATATTCGTTCTGGTCTATGGGATGGTTATATCATGATGAGTTTTGAGCATTTCTGGATTACTTTTCTTTCGACAATCTCTGATGTTTTACCCATTGCTTCTGTTCTATTTCTTTTTCAGGTGGTTATTCTGAGAAAGCCGATTTCTCAGTTACCCAAGATAGTTTTAGGTTTTGGTTATGTGATTCTGGGGCTGACATTGTTCTTAATGGGACTGGAGGTGGCTCTGTTTCCTGTAGGGGAAACCATGGCTCATCAGCTGACTGCACCGGATTTTCTTTCGGCAGTTAAAATCAGCCAGGGTCTTGATGTTAAGTGGTTTGATTATTACTGGATTTATATTTTTGCATTTTGTATTGGTTTCAGTACGACAATTGCAGAACCATCGCTGATTGCCGTTGCAATAAAGGCGAATCAGGTTTCCGGGGGGGCGATTGGTACAACCGGGTTGCGATTATCTGTCGCTTTGGGAGTTGCGATAGGCATTTCATTGGGTTGTTATCGAATCGTTGTCGGTGATCCAATCCAATATTATATTATCGGCGGGTATATTATTGTTGTCATTCAAACGCATTTTTCGCCCAAATTAATCGTACCTTTAGCTTACGATTCTGGTGGTGTGACAACATCTACCGTCACTGTACCGATTGTCGCCGCTTTAGGTGTGGGGTTGGCTTCGACGGTTCCGGGACGTAGTCCGTTAATTGATGGATTTGGACTCATTGCTTTTGCCAGCTTATTTCCAATCATTTCAGTCATGGGATATGCACAGGTAACTCAGTGGCTAAATCGTAGAGCCCAGGAAAAGGAGAACAACAATGCGGTTTAAGTTAATCATTGCTTTTGTAGAAGATACAAAAACAACAAAAGTTTTGGATGCAGCCCGGGATGCCGGTGCGACCGGAGCAACAGTTATCAATAATGCGAGGGGGGAAGGGCTTAATAAGAAAAAAACATTTTTAGGATTAACACTTGAAGTTCAGAGAGATGTGGTTCTTTTGGTCGTGGAAGAACATCTGGCCCGCCATATTCTAGAAACGATAGACGATGTGGGAGAATTTGATACGGAGTCAGGTCAGGGTATTGCTTTTCAGATTGATATTGAAGATGTGGTTGGTATCTCGCACCAACTGAGTAAATTAACAAAAGTTGTCGAGGATGAGCTATGACGAAGCATGATATTTTAAAAGTCAGGGATGTCATGATGGATAATACGTACGCGATGGTTGATGGATTAACAACAGTTCATGAAGCAATACATATAGCAAAAAAGACAGAGGTTAAAGCTTTGCTTGTCCGGAAGCGCTATGATGACGATGAGTATGGCATTGTATTAATGAATGATATTGCTAAAAAAGTACTGGCAAAAAATCGTTCTCCGAAACGAACGAATATTTACGAAATAATGACGAAACCTGCGCTATCAGTGAGTCCTGATATGAAATTAAAGTATTGTGCCAGACTGTTTGAGCATTTCGGTATAAGCCGGGCTCCTGTTGTAGAAGATGGGGAAGTTATCGGTATGGTCAGTTACAACAACATTGTGATGAACGGTATGGTAGATGATGACGTTAAGGATTAAAAACCTTACAATCTTTAAATAATTAAAAGAGATAGGGTTGTAGTATGCGTATTTTAATTGCTTCAGATCTTCATGGTTCTTTACCGGCAACAGAAAAGGTATTAAAGGCTTATAAAGAACTGAATGCGGACCATTTAATCCTGTTAGGCGATTTGCTCAATCATGGTCCGAGAAACCCGATACCTGATGGTTATGCACCGGCGAAAGTTGCTGAAAAATTAAATGAAATGGCTGACCATATTCTGGCTGTAAGAGGGAATTGCGATAGTGATGTAGACCAGATGTTACTGAATTTCCCCATGATGAGTGATTTTTCATGGTTAATACTCGAATCTGGTGTTCGTTTGTTTTTGACTCATGGACATCTTTACCATAAAGATGTGTTGCCGCCACTGGCTAATGGTGATGTTTTCGTTCATGGTCATACTCATATTCCGGTAGCCGATCCAGAACGTGAAATTTGGATTTTTAACCCTGGGTCAACCACTTTCCCTAAAGCGAATTTTGTCACCAGCTTTGGTTTATATGAGAACAATACGTTAAAAGTGATGGATTTTGATTATCAGGTGATTAAAGAACTAAAACTGAAGTAACTGAGGTGAAAGAAAAAAGTGCCAGAATGAACTCCGGCACTTTTTATTAATCTGAGTATAATAAAGTTGAATCATGGTTAAGGCCGGTGAAAAGTAAGGTATGATCATTCACGATATCCACTCTCCGGCTTTGTTGAGCATCCATTTTGAAAAACTGGGTAACGATATCCAGTTGTTCAGGTGAAAAGTCTTTACTTTGTTTTGAAGAAATATCTTTGAACTGATTGGGAGAAATCAGGAGATAATTTTCACTCATACTCCATGTACCCGTCTCAGAAATATTGATTGTGCTTTCCGGCTCTTTGCCATTCTCTGCAGAAAATAATTTTATCACGGAAACCCGGATATAATTGGAATTAGGCAGGTATTTGACGTTAGAAGTTATAACCACTTTTTTTAAAGAGTTGACGGATAATTCCTCGTCTTTAGTTTTAATAATGGTGATCATTCTGGATTGCCATTCACGTGACATGACCAACTGCTTTAATTTGACGTTGCTACCCAGATAGATCCATAGACTTAATCCAACGGACAGCAATAATAAAATAACAGCTACTTTTTTATTCATACTTTTTACCGGCAGACTCTAGAGAGTTCATCATGATCAGCGACAATGGTTATTGTAACATTTCTTTCCTGATTCTCAGGCAGGAATACATAATTAAGAGACAGCTTATCTTCCAATCCACCAGTTGCAATCAGACGAGCTGGAGACGGTTGGTCTTTATGCATCTCTTCATATCTGTTCAGGCATAGCTCAATAGATGGAAGCCAGGAAGCTAGCTCTGGATTATTGGCTGGGACTTCAATGCTAACATTTTTATAAATATCAAGTTGATGAAAGGTTGTTGCTTTGGGGTCTCCGGACGAAAAAGCCAAAATTGGAATTAATATGGCTAAAAATAGAGATATGATGGCAGTTTTAGGCCAGTGTTTTGCAGGGTGGGTACCCTTATCCGATAAATTTCCGGTCCCGCGAGCAGACAATTTATTGATTGGCTCCTGTTGTTGTTCTTTGACAATTTGTTTATCCGGTGACTCAGAATGAAGTGGCTGACTGTTGGTGTCTTGGTCAGATGTCTGATGATTGCTGGATTCTGATAATAGTTCTGCGTCTTCTTTATCCTGTGCTTGTATTGCGCTTTTGGATGCGGTTGTTTTTTCGACCGTCGCAATAAATTGATAACCGCGTTTGGGAACTGTCTTCACAAACGCCGGAGATTTAGTCGAGTCGTCCAGAATTTTTCTTAATGTTGATATTGCCTGAGTCAGGCTGGAGTTATCGACTTCAAACCCTTGTTGTCTCCACACAAAGTCATGCAGCTCATCTCGTTTTATTACATCCAATGGGTGGAGAACAAACATTAAGAGTATACGACTTTCATTGCTTCCGAGGCGGACAGACTCTTCACTTGTCTTATTGAAAAGCGTATTGCTGTTTGGGTCAAATATAAATTGATTTGCCAGGATGAACTTTGTGCCTAAGGTATTCATCGATATCTTCTTAATAAGCTTGTGATCAAAATGATTGATTCTGAAAAATTATGCAGAATTCAGAGTTAAGAGCGAGTTAATAAATATATGTTTGTGCTCTCAATGAAGTTGGTTTGGTACTAAGTCTACTGATATTGATGAAAAAAAACAGAGTTTTTTAAATATTCACATCTTGAATTCCGAATTTCCACCCTTATGTTACTAACAATGACATTATTTATTGCTTTAAATTATGCAATAAGACTAATAAACGAATGCTTGTGGAGTAAGAAATGAGCGAAACTGCAACCAGCAATAAAGAAACACGTGGGTTTCAATCAGAAGTTAAGCAATTACTACATCTAATGATTCACTCTCTTTATTCGAATAAAGAGATTTTTTTACGTGAGTTAATTTCTAATGCGTCTGACGCAGCTGATAAATTACGTTTTCAGGCATTGTCTGATTCGGATTTATATCAGGGAGATGCCGATCTTTCCGTGAGGATCGCTTTCGATTCAGATGCTAATACGTTGACCATCTCAGATAACGGTATCGGTATGAACCGTGAAAGTGTGATTGAAAACCTGGGAACCATTGCCCGCTCCGGAACTAAGGAATTTTTTGCTCAGCTTTCCAGCGATCAGGTTAAAGATTCACAATTAATCGGTCAGTTTGGTGTTGGTTTTTATTCTGCATTTATTGTTGCGGATGCTGTGACAGTAAGAACTCGTGCGGCTGACGAAAGTCCGGAACAGGGTAGTCAATGGCATTCACAAGGTGAAGGTGAATATACCATTGAAACTATCACCAAAGAAACGCGTGGTACCGATATTGTTCTGCACATGCGTGAAGAAGGTAAAGAGTTTCTATCTGAATGGCGTCTTAAAGAATTAGTTTCAAAATATTCTGACCATATTGGTATTCCGGTTTATATTCATATTGCGAAACGTGATGAGGAAGGTAAAGAAACCGGGGAAAAAGAGTGGGAAAAAATTAATAAGGCGGAAGCGCTTTGGACCCGCAATAAATCGGATATTTCTGATGAGGATTATAAAGAATTCTACAAACATGTTTCGAATGATTATGGTGACCCACTAGTCTGGAGTCATAACCGTGTTGAAGGCAAAAATGATTACACCAGCTTGTTGTATATTCCTTCAAAAGCACCATGGGATATGATGCAGCGAGATCACCGTCATGGTTTGAAACTTTATGTTCAGCGCGTGTTTATTATGGATGACGCTGAGCAGTTTATGCCATCTTATTTAAGATTTGTCCGTGGTCTGATTGATTCAAATGATCTGCCATTGAACGTATCTCGTGAGATCTTACAGGACAGTAAAGTGACTCAGTCTCTGAGAAATGCATGTACTAAGCGTGTATTGACCATGCTGGAGAAACTGGCCAATAAAGACAAAGAAAAATATCAGAGTTTCTGGAAAGAATTCGGTCTGGTCATGAAAGAAGGCCCGGCGGAAGACATGTCTAATAAAGAAAAAATTGCCGGATTACTCCGTTTTGCGTCAACGCATACAGACAACTCAGAACAGAGTGTTGATCTGAAATCGTACGTTGAGCGTATGAAAGAAGGTCAGGATAAGATCTATTACATTACGGCCGACAGTTACGCCGCGGCAAAAAACAGCCCGCACCTTGAGCAGTTCAAGGCGAAGGGGCTGGAAGTGATTCTGATGTACGATCGTATTGATGAATGGCTGATGAACTATCTGACCGAATTTGACGGTAAGTCCTTCCAGTCTATTACGAAAGCCGGTCTGGATTTATCTCAGTTTGAAGATGAAGCGGAAAAAGAAAAACATAAAGAGACTGAGGAAGAATTTAAATCGGTTGTTGAAAGAACTAAAGAATACCTTGGTGAACGCGTTAAAGATGTTCGCACGACGTTCAAACTGGCTTCGACTCCGGCCGTTGTGGTAACGGATGATTATGAAATCGGTACTCAAATGGCGAAATTACTGGAAGCGGCCGGTCAGGCTGCACCGGAAGTGAAGTACATTTTAGAACTGAATCCTGAGCACTCGCTAGTTAAGAAAATGGCCGATGAGCCTGACGAAGAGTTATTCGGTCGTTGGGTTGAATTGCTATTGGGTCAGGCAACGCTGGCAGAACGTGGTTCTATGGAAGATCCGTCTCAGTTCTTGTCTGCTGTCAATGACTTACTGGTAAAATCTTAATGATTACCGGAATGAATTATCGATGATAGCTGAGAGCTCGCAACCTGCGAGCTCTCACTGTTTTGTACGTTAGTGATTTAATCCGTATTCTGAAGGTGACGACGATTGGAATCTTTATTCTAATTTCGATCCGAACTGACATTTTTTATGGTAGTATTCGTGCCCTGATTTCTTTGTTAGCGGAGTTTTCTTTCCGTCAATAGAAAGAAGGACGTCTGATTTTATACCGAAATTTATCGTTGCTTACTGTATCTCTGTAAGTTTCGGTATAACACATTATTTTTAAAGAGGATTTAACATGCGCATCATTCTTTTAGGTGCTCCTGGTGCTGGTAAAGGTACACAAGCTCAGTTCATTATGGATAAGTATGGTATTCCGCAAATCTCAACGGGTGATATGTTGAGAGGAGCAATTAAAGCCGGTACGGAGCTTGGACTTAAAGCGAAATCGGTAATCGATGCAGGTCAGCTTGTTTCTGATGATATCATTTTAGGACTGATCAAAGAGCGTATAGCACAATCCGATTGCGAGAAAGGCTTTTTGCTGGATGGCTTCCCACGCACAATTCCTCAGGCAGATGGTCTGAAAGAGCTTGGTGTTAATATTGATTACGTTATCGAATTTGATGTTGCGGATAATGTTATTGTTGAACGTATGGCTGGACGTCGGGTCCATTTAGCCTCTGGACGTACTTATCACGTTGTTTACAATCCGCCGAAAGTGGAAGGTAAAGATGATGTGACCGGCGAAGATCTGATTGTTCGTGAAGATGACAAAGAAGAAACTGTTCGTGCACGCCTCGGTGTGTATCATGAACAAACTGCACCATTAATTGAATATTATGGAAAAGAAGCTGTTGCCGGTAATACTAAGTATTTGAAATTTGATGGAACAAAACCGGTTGCAGATGTTAGTGCTGATATTGAGAAAGCCCTTGCTTAATCATTGCTTACATTTCATAAGAAAGCGACTACAAATAGTCGCTTTTTTTATCTTTTAAGCATGATAGTATTTTTAATGTTTCAGGGGATGGGTTTAGGGTAAATGAAAAGGAGGAGTGATGAAGTCTGAACAGGTAGGCGTTCTTTTAGCGAATTTAGGCACACCTGCACAACCGAATACTTCGGGTGTCAGAGCGTTTCTGGCTCAGTTTCTGCACGATAAGAGAGTGGTGGATTTAAGCCGTTGGCTATGGTGCCCGCTTTTGCACGGCATTATCCTTCCTTTGCGTTCTCCTAAAGTGGCTAAATTGTACCAGTCTATTTGGATGGAGGAGGGGTCTCCTCTGATGGTGTATTCAAAACGACAGCGAGATAAATTATCGGCGCGTCTGAATATCCCGGTCGAGCTGGGGATGACCTATGGCGAACCCTCGGTTGAACAGGGGCTAAAAAAATTATTAGATCAAGGGGTAACGTCAGTAAAAATACTCCCGTTATACCCTCAATATTCCGGTTCTACAACGGGGGCCGTTTTTGATGCTGTTGCGAAAGTCTTTATGAATTGCCGTATTGTTCCTGATTTTAACTTTATCCGGGATTATTATTCACACCCGCTTTATATTCGCGCATTAGCCTCTTCCGTCAAGGAATACTGGGAGAAACACGGGAAAGGCGACTATTTGCTGTGTTCTTATCATGGTATTCCCCAACGTTATGCAGATAACGGCGATATTTACCCTGCTCACTGTGAGCAAACAACCCGGTTATTAGCAAAAGAGCTTGGACTCGATAATGATAAAATCGGGCATAGTTATCAGTCGAGATTCGGCCGGGAAGAGTGGATGAAACCCTATACCGATGAAACGTTACAATTATTACCGGAAAAAGGAATTCAAAATCTTGATATTATTTCGCCTGCGTTTTCCGTGGATTGTCTGGAAACGCTGGAAGAAATTGCTGAACAGGGAAAGTCTCAGTTTTTGGAGGCAGGGGGGAAATCGTATCAATTTATCCCTTGTCTGAACGATTCCGATTTGCACATTGATATGATGCAATCACTGATAGAAGCACTCTAAACTAACAGAAGTGCCTGAGAAAAAAGAGATTATAGCCTGAAAAATCGGTTGGCGTAGAATTATGAAAAAATGGTATTTGTTGTATTGCAAACGGGGTGATCAAGCCAGAGCAAAGCAACATCTGAGTCGTCAGAATGTTGAGTGCTTTTATCCGGAAATTAAGGTTGAGAAAATTCTCCGGGGGAAAAAACAGGTTGTTCAGGAGCCATTATTCCCATCTTATGTTTTTGTCAATTTTGACTATGAGGCGGGGCCGTCGTTTACTACGGTTCGTTCAACCCGAGGCGTTGTGGATTTCATTCGATTTGGTAATCATCCGGCAGAAGTGAATGAGCAGCTGATTGATGAGTTACAGGCTTTTGAACCTGAGCTCAGTGAGACGAAAGTGATGATGCCTAAAAAAGGGCAGGCTGTAAGAGTCAAAGCCGGACAATTTGCCGGTATCGATGCTATTTATCAGGAGCCCGATGGAGAAACACGGTCTTTTATGTTGATTAAACTGATCAACCGCCCGGTATCGTTAAGTATTGATAATAAAGATTTGGAGCTATAGGTTACTCCTTTATCAGGTTGGTATTTTGTTTCACATAGTGGAAGTAAGAAAAAGGCGCTTGTTCAGCGCCTTTTTTGTCATTCGTTATTACGAAATGTATGTATTAGTAAGCGTCTTTATGGACGCTTTTTACTGCCCGGCCGGATGGATCGGCCATTGACTTAAAGGATTCATCCCATTCGATGGCTTTCGCTGAAGAACAAGCAACAGATGGCCCGCCAGGAACGCAGTGTACCGCTGATTCCAGAGGGAACAGTTCTTCGAAGATTTCCCGGTATACGTACGCTTCTTTCGTTGTTGGCGTGTTGTATGGGAATCGGTACTGAGCCGTTTCCATTTGTTGGTCGGTGATTTTTGCTTCGGCCGTTTCTTTCAGAGTGTCAATCCAGTTATATCCGACACCATCAGAGAATTGTTCTTTCTGACGCCATGCGATAGATTCCGGAAGATAGTCTTCAAAGCACTCACGTAGGATGTGTTTTTCCATTTTTCCGTTACCACACATCTTATCTTTTGGATTCAGACGCATGGCAACATCAATAAATTCTTTGTCCAGGAAAGGTACACGGCCTTCCACTCCCCATGCTGCAAGAGACTTATTGGCGCGTGCACAGTCAAACATGTTTAGTGCTAATAATTTACGAACAGTTTCCTCATGGAATTCTTGTGCGTTTGGAGCTTTGTGGAAGTAAAGGTAGCCACCAAAGATTTCGTCTGCGCCTTCACCGGAAAGCACCATCTTGATGCCCATGGCTTTAATTTTGCGTCCCATCAAAAACATCGGGGTCGATGCCCGGATGGTTGTGACATCATAAGTTTCAATATGATAAATCACATCCCGGATCGCATCCAACCCTTCCTGAATGGTGTAGGTCATTTCATGATGAACCGTGCCGATCTGTTCAGCGACTTCTCTTGCTGCCTTAAGATCGGGTGCACCTTCCAGTCCGATGGCAAATGAGTGCAGTTGTGGCCACCATGCGGCTGATTTTTCATCATCCTCGATACGCATGGCCGCGAAACGTTTGGCAACAGCTGATGTGATCGAAGAGTCCAGTCCACCGGAAAGTAATACGCCATAGGGCACATCTGTCATTAACTGGCGTTTCACTGCCGCTTCAAGTGCTTCGGTTAGTTCTTCTTTGCTACTGACATTATCCTGTACTGCTGCGTATTCCATCCAGTCACGGGCATAATAGCGTACGGGTTCGGCATCTTTTGAGCCGTAGTAACAACCTGGAGGGAATTCGCTAATGGTTTTACATACCGGGGTCAGAGCCTTCATTTCAGAGGCGACATAGTAGTTTCCATGCTCATCGGTTCCCTGATACATCGGAATGATACCGATGTGATCACGGCCGACTAAATACTCATCTTTTTCTTCATCATACAGAACAAAAGCAAAAATACCGTTGAGTTCTTCAAGAAGGTCGGCACCTAAATCTTCGTATAGCGCAAGAATGACTTCGCAATCAGACTGGGTTTGAAAATCGTATTTACCGGCATAGCGGGCACGAATTTCTTTGTGGTTGTAGATTTCACCGTTGACGGCAAGAATGTGTTTTTTATTTGGGCTGTATAGAGGTTGTGCGCCACTATTCAAATCAACGATAGACAGGCGTTCATGGGCAAGAATTGCGTGATCTGAGGCATAGATACCAGACCAGTCCGGTCCCCGGTGGCGTAATTTTTTTGACATTTCAAGCGCAACCGGTCTTAACGCCGCTGCATCACTTTTGATGTCCAGAATCCCAAATATAGAACACATACTCATTCCTTTTTTTATATTATTTAACTTGATGGCTTAAATTTGCCACTTTCATTAAAAAAAACAACCCAAAAATAGTAAAAATCTTTAATTGATTCTCTGTTGGTGAATTTTTTTTAAAAGTAAACCAATAATGATAAATATTTTTTAATGAAAGCTAGTATTTAATCAACACCTCATCAATCAGCCGGGTGAAATGAGGGATCTAATTCATGACAGACATGTCTGGCAAAACCGCTTCCGGCTTCACTATACACATTAAATGCCGCATGCGCTCCGGACGCCAATAAGGTATCTATCTGGTCCGGGTAATTTGCTATCGCTGCAATTTTGCCTTTAAACCCCTGGCTTTTAAGTTGCTCAAGTGCAATTTGATTGGCCTGATGATGGGGCATAGAAAGTAAAATGAGGCTTACCTGACCGGTATCGACAATTCTGGACCAGAAATCACTGTCTGTGGCGTCCCCCCGGATCACATTGCGTCCTTTCGCCTGATGGTGTTTCACGGATTCTTCTACCAGTTCTACTCCCAGACAAATAGGTCCGTATTGCCTTTCAAATTCATCATAGGCTCCCGCGCCAATTCTTCCCATTCCCAGAACCAAAATTTGAGATTGACCCGGAGAGATCAACTGATCTTTAGAATGAAGCTCTTCCATACTGACTTCTTTCAGGAATTTGCGATTATTGAAATACAGGGTATTACTGAATTTATTGAGCGGAACGGAAATGAGAAACGAGAGGGGCACGGCGACCGCCAATGCGACCAGAAGATCCGAATTTATCCACCCACTTCGGTAGGCGAGCCCCCCGACAATTAGCCCAAATTCACTAAAGTTCAGTAAGGTGAGGGTGGCAAGAAACGTCGTTCTTACCCGGAAATGGAATCGGTTTATCACCTGATAGTACAACAATGCTTTTACCGGCAGCAGTAAAATCAAAATAAAGGCCAGCAAAATACCGGCCAGAGTGGGTTCGGCATCCAGACCGATGTTAAGGAAAAAACAGACCAGAAAGAGCTCTTTTAAATTTAACAGCGATTTTGATAATTCTGAGGCTTTTCTGTGTCCTGCCAGCAGCATGCCAAGAATGATTGCCCCTAAATCCGGCTTTAATCCAACCAGATGAAACAGCCCGGCCCCCGTGACAAGAGCAAAGAACATCCCGGAAAGCACCAGCATTTCGCCATGGCCGGCGTGATCAAGCAGTTTATAAAAAAGAGGCCGGATAAACGGCAGGATAAACAGGGCGACGGCATACCATTCCGGTATTTTTCCTGTTGAGGCCGTCAGAAACAAGACGGCGAATATATCCTGCATGACTAAAATACCGATGGTCAGATTGCCATACGTTGCATTAAATTCACCTTTTTCCTGTAATGTTTTGACGGCAAAAACAGTACTGGAAAAGGAAAGAGCAAAGCCAATAATGGCCAGACTACCAAGAGACATGCCTGCAAAACTGGCAATCCCGAGATTTTTGAGCATGACTAACAGCAGGCTAAAGGCTGCGGTAGAGAGAAGATTGTGTACGGTGGCGCCTAACCAGACTTCTTTCGAAAGCAGTGTTTTGACATCCAGCTTTAAGCCAATGGTAAAAAGAAGAAGGGTAACACCGAGGTCGGAAAGTGTGGATGTCGCTTCCGTTGGTCGGAATCCATAAAGATGAAGGATAAACCCGGCAGCGAGAAATCCAACCAGAGGCGGGAGTTTGACTTTTAGGGCTGCATACCCTGCTAAAAATGCGGCAGAAAGAACAATAAGATCCATTTTGATAATCTATTGATAATTAAAGGCGACGTTTATAGTAACACATCGCCTTAACAGGAGTGCATCAAGATGATCATTCACCCATCAATTTTTGCAGTAAGACACCATTCAACATGGCTCTTTTTATCATGGCAAACGCCGCAATAGTGGGTTGTTTGTACACTTCGGATGCAACAATAGGTAAGTTTTTATAGAAGGCTTTGAGCGACTGGCTTTCAACATTTCGCTCAATGGCGGGGAAAATCAAATCTTTTGCTGTCGTGATCTGACCGGCAATCACAATTTTCTGTGGGTTAAATAGGTTTACGGTGATAGCAACGGCTTTGCCAATATGGTTTCCGACATTGAACAGGATTTGACGTGATAATTCGTCACCTAAATTGGCATGAGCGCAAATATCTTCAATGGCAATACTACTCAGTTCAGCAAGTGACGAAGGGTGGCCTTGTTCCAGAAGTTGGTGAACACGTCTCAGTATAGCCGGGTTAGAGGCGACCGTTTCCAGGCACCCAAAGTTACCACACTGACAGCGGTCTCCCAAAGGATCAATCTGAATGTGTCCGATTTCACCAACATTACGGTTATACCCAAGAAATATCTGACCATTAACAATCATCCCGGCACCGGTTCCTCTACCAACACTGATCAAAATGGAATCTTGGCTGTCTTTGCTTGCACCAAAGTAGTGTTCAGCAAGTGCTAAGCCTCTGATGTCATTACCAATGAAACATTCAACACCAAAATGATCATGGATAATATCGCCGAGAGAAAGTGCATCAATTTCGACATTGTGCATGTACTCAACGACACCCAGCTCCGGGTTTACTAAGCCAGGGAGTACAATACCAATAGCAATGAGTTGCTCCATCTGCTCTTTGTAGGAATGAATAAAAGAACGTATATAGTCAATCAGACCTTCGATAAGTTCGTTTTGGTGAAGATAATTGAATTCATGATATTCCGAGGCGATTTCGTTTGCACCAAGATCATATAATGATACTTGTACATAGTCACGCCCCAGCCGGACAGCTATAGAGTGGAATGGCGACGTTTCTGTCTTTAAAGAAATGGCTCTTCTGCCACCGGTTGATGCTTGCTGAGCGACTTCTTTTATCAATCCTTTTTCGAGTAATTGGCGGGTTATTTTTGTTACGCTGGCCGGAGCCAGTTGACTTAACTCTGCAACCTGAATTCTTGAAATTGGTCCTTTCTGGTCGATAAGCCTGTAGACTGCAGCACCGTTTAATTGCTTAACTAAATCAACGTTGCCTTTTTGTGTACCATTCATTACTTGATTGCTCGACTTGCATTTATAATTGTATATAGTATGAAAAATGAGCTAATTCTGACTCATTTCTGGTTTCTGTTAATGAAGTAATGACTTGATATATTGATGTCGCTGAGCTTATTCAGAAAAGGAACAGCGTAAAATTACGGTCATATACGATTGATAGAAAAATCAGTCCATGATTTTGTATCATATCGTTACTTTCAACAACTTCACGCATTAATATACTTTTTTGATCATAAAAATAAAGTAATCTGAATACCGATAGGTTCAGGCTGTGGAATACATCACTATATTATGTATTTTGTGTGACGCCCTGACTGTTTCTTTGGATATCCGGTTTGTAAAAAGATTCCGCAGATTATGAACTCACAATAAAGTGTGAGCGATATTTAAACATAATGAGTTGTTTGGTATGAGCGATTTATAGTTGTTAGTGACTAAATCAGGAAGAATCTTTATCGAAATAAGGAAATATTGATAAATATTCGAGAGATAATATTGTGCAATGAGGCATAATTGTGGATCATTACGGGCAATTTAGGTTTGTACTCGTTAAATTTTCAACAAGTACTCTGGCAATACTAACGTTTTTGAGGTGATATAGATGAGTGAAGCTGAGGCTCGTCCATCGAATTTCATCCGTCAGATCATAGATAAAGATCTAGCGGAAGGTAAACATACAAGTGTTCATACTCGTTTCCCACCGGAGCCAAACGGTTATCTTCATATCGGACACGCAAAGTCAATTTGTTTAAACTTTGGTATTGCACAGGATTATCAGGGGCAGTGTAACTTACGTTTTGATGATACTAACCCTGAAAAAGAAGATATTGAGTACGTTGATTCCATTAAAGAAGACGTTAAGTGGTTAGGATTCTCCTGGGCCGGTGATATTCATTATTCTTCTGATTATTTTGATAAACTTTATGAATATGCCCTCGAATTGATTGAAAAGGGTCTGGCTTACGTTGAAGAATTGACGCCTGAGCAAATTCGCGAATACCGGGGAACATTGACTCATCCAGGTAAAGATAGCCCATTCAGAGACCGCTCTGTTGAAGAAAATCTGGCATTGTTTGAAAAAATGCGTTCTGGTGGTTTTAAAGAAGGTGAAGCTTGTCTGAGAGCGAAGATAGATATGTCGTCATCTTTCATGGTGATGCGTGATCCTGTTATTTATCGTGTTCGTTTTGCATCTCATCACCAGACTGGAGACAAATGGTGCATTTACCCAATGTACGATTTCACCCACTGTCTTTCAGATGCGCTTGAAGGAATTACACACTCTATATGCACTCTTGAGTTTCAGGATAACCGTCGTTTATACGACTGGGTTTTGGATAACCTTTCGGTTGGTTGCCATCCTCGCCAGTATGAATTCAGCCGTTTGAATCTTGAGTATACGGTGATGTCCAAGCGTAAACTGAATCAATTAGTGACAGAAAAATTAGTTGAAGGCTGGGACGATCCAAGGATGCCGACCATTTCTGGTTTACGCCGTCGGGGATTTACTTCGGCTTCGATTCGTGAATTCTGTAAACGCATTGGTGTGACAAAACAGGAAAATACGATTGAGTTTAGTTCATTAGAATCGTGTATTCGCGATGATTTGAATGAAAATGCACCACGGGCAATGGCGGTTCTTGACCCGGTTAAAGTCGTTATTGAAAACTATGATGCAGATAAAGTTGAATACCTGAAGCTGGCAAATCATCCAAATAAACCTGAAATGGGTGAGCGGGAGGTGCCATTTACCCGCGAACTTTGGATTGAACGAGAAGATTTCAGAGAAGAAGCAAATAAAAAGTACAAACGTCTTGTTCTGGGTAAAGAGGTTCGTTTACGTGGTGCTTATGTGGTGAAGGCTGAACGGGTTGAGAAAGATGAAAATGGTGAAATTACCACGATTTTCTGTACCTGTGATCCGGAAACGTTGGGTAACAATCCAAGTGATGGACGTAAAATCAAAGGGGTTATTCACTGGGTTTCTGTTGAAAAAGGTCTTCCTGCTGAGATTCGTGTATATGATCGTTTATTTACGATACCGAATCCTGGGGCTGCCAGCGATTTCAAGGCGACGATTAACCCGGATTCGCTAATCAAAAAACAGGGGGTTGTTGAAGCCGGTCTTAAGAAAGCACAAGCCGGAGAAACATTCCAGTTTGAGCGTATCGGTTATTTCTGTCCTGATAACAAAGATTCGACTGCTGATGCATTAGTGTTTAACCGTACGGTTGGTCTGCGTGATACATGGGCAAAAATTGAAGCTAAATAATTTTTACATAAATTATTCCCTTAATGATAAAAGCCAGCATAGCTGGCTTTTATTGGTTTGGATATGTAAAAAGGCAACAAATATGTGAAAAAAAGAATAAATATTGAAGTCGAAACACATTTTTTCCTGTTCTACTATAGTTTTGCTCTCGTAATCCGATATATTTAACAGAATATTAATTTTTATATTATCAAAGCACATAGCTGAGCCTTTTATGCGTCAATTTTTAAAACGTCTGTTGGTCGTCGTGATTCTAACAGTTGTGACACAGTCTTCTTTCGTTAGTGCGGCTGGCATTCGGGTGATTGGTCCGTCAGGACGGATACAGGATGCGCCTGAGTATAAGCTGCCAGTCAACCAGCAACCATCGAAGTTTTATGGTCCTACAAAGGGGGATGAAACGCTGTGGTCTATTGCATCAAAGTTACGTCCATCCAGACAGGTTACCGTTCAACAAACTTTGTTAGCTATATTCGAGCTAAACCCCGGCGCTTTTGAAAATCAGAATATTCACAGTCTGATTCCGGGAAGTACCATTAGAATCCCGTCACTGGCTCAGGTCAGAAGTGTTACGACGCAACAAGCTGTTGCTGTGATGAAGACTCACCAGATTCGTCTGGACAGAGAGGCTGAAAGCCAGAGAATTGCTAAATCAAAACCTGCTCCTAAGCCGAAAGCTATTCTTACGCAGAAAACATCAGAGCAGAAAATAGCTGAGGTTAAAAGTAAGCCGGAAGTTGTCGGAACGGAGACAACACCTGTTGAGGAGGCAGGAAAAAATACAGCTAATAGTCTGCAAAGTAAGTTAGCTGAGATGGCGACGAATACAAAAGACCAGGAAAATTTGCTGGCTCTGGAGGAAAAAAATCACCATTTGATGTTAATGCTTTCTAAGGTTCAGTCCGAAGTCGAACATTTAAAAAGCAATCTGGATGATGAAACACGAATTCGAACTGAAGTCGAAAAACTGTTGTCTGAAGAAAAAAGAAAAAGTGAAGAGGCCGCCAAGCTGGCACCGACTTCTCTGGATATGCTGCTTTCAAAATGGTGGTTTATTTTAGGTCTTGGTTTAATACCTGGAGCGCTGATCGCTTATCTGATCATCATGTTTATTCGTAAGCGGGGTGAAAAAGAAGAAGAGATTACAGAGACGGTTAAGGAAACTGAAGAACCGGAGGCAATTAATATCGGAGAAATCCCATCTGAAGGTGTTGATGATCTGATGTTGGATGATGATCTTTTTGCAGCAGATGATAAGGATGAAGATGATGTTAATGCAGACGATGTTTTCGCTGAGCTGGAAGACAGCGATCTAAGCATTAGTCTTGAAGATGGGGAAGATGCTGAGGACCCATTTGCGGCAGTGGGTGATGATGGCGATTTCATAGGCGTTGATATAGACGATACTTTATCCGGTGAGAGTGCGAATGGCATCAGTGTCAATGCCGATGACAAGGCTGTTGGCCTTGAAGAAATGGAAAAAGCTCTGGATGAAGTTGCCAATGATCTTGATGATGATTTTGATCTTTCTGATGAACCCAAAGAGAGTGCGGAAGATTCAATTATATCGCAGGATGATATTGAGAGTTTGCTATCAGGAGTTGAAGATTTAGACAATCTTGAAGAAGCATCAGAATCGTCTGAATCTGCCGAGGATGTAACCGGTAAAGAAGCCGGGGAATTTTCTAATCTTGGTGTCGGTGATGCGTCTATCGCATCAGATAGTGAGCTTGATGATCTGTTCGATAATATTGAATCTCAGGCTAATCTTGATGAAATTGAAGATAATGCGCTAAGTGAAGAAGATTATAACCTTGATAGTGATGATGATTACGAAGAAAGCCTTCTGAGTGATGATGACACATCTTTATTAGATGAACTGGTTGATGCCGAAGATGATAATGCAGAGCAAACTGATTGGGATAAAGAATTAGATGAACTTTCTTCACAGTTTGATTTATCCAGTGACGATGATGACTTTGATGAAGATCTTTTAAATTCAGCGGCGACTCTGGATGAACTTCTTGAAGAATCCGATATTTCAGAAGCAATATCTGATGGGGAAATTGAAGATAATGAAACATTAAATAATGTTTCTGATCCTGAATTATCTAATGATCCCATTGATGATGGTACAGAATTCTTAGATGAACTGATTGAAATTGAGAAGAATGCTCAGGAATCTGAGCCTGATGCTACTGTTGATGATGATTCGGAAGATTTCAATAGCGATGATTTTCTCGATGATTTACTTGATTCGGTGCCTGAAAACGATCCGTTACTGGATGATATGGACCTCGATGGAAGTACCCTTGAGGATGATTTTGATTTTAATCCTGAAATTGAAGGTCATGATACCGAAGAAACTCCGGTTGCTGACGATGTTGAGGTGCAGGAAGATGTCCAGGCTAATGAGTTTGGAGTGCCTCAGGATGATGATTGGGATATTGGTGATGAAGATGATAGCGTAACTTCTGGTGTAGTAGAGAACGAATTTCAACCGGACGTTGTTGAAGACGTTTTATCCGAAGAACCTGAGCCAGTTACAGAGGCAGAAGTTAGCGAACCTGAAATGGTGCCACAGCCGTTGGATCCTGAGTCCGTTGTGGAAGCTGAAGAGCCGGTAGCATTGGCAGATGAAGAGTTACCGGAATTTACCGAAGAAGATAGTCTGGCTGGCGAGGAAGTCAGCGAGCCCGAGTTATCAACGCCGGAAGATGATGAAACGCTGTTGGATGAAGAAGTCGCGTTAGATGAGGCGTTGACGGCTGAGCCGGAGCCGACTGAAACCGTATCACAGCCGTTGGATCCTGAGTCCGTTGTGGAAGCTGAAGAGCCGGCGACGCTGACGGATGAAGAATTACCGGAATTTACCGAAGAAGATACTCTGGTTGGCGAGGAAGTCAGCGAACCCGAGTTATCAACGCCGGAAGATGATGAAACGCTGTTGGATGAAGAAGTCGCGTTAGATGAGGCGTTGACGGCTGAGCCGGAGCCGACTGAAACCGCACCACAGCCGTTGGATCCTGAGTCCGTTGTGGAAGCTGAAGCACCGGCGACGCTGACGGATGAAGAATTACCGGAATTTACCGAAGAAGATATTCTGGCTGGCGAGGAAGTCAGTGAACCCGAGTTATCAACGCCGGAAGATGATGAAACGCTGTTGGATGAAGAAGTCGCGTTAGATGAGGCGTTGACGGCTGAGCCGGAGCCGACTGAAACCGCACCACAGCCGTTGGATCCTGAGTCCGTTGTGGAAGCTGAAGAGCCGGTAGTATTGGCGGATGAAGAGTTACCGGAATTTACCGAAGAAGATAGTCTGGCTGGCGAGGAAGCCAGCGAACCCGAGTTATCAACGCCGGAAGATGATGAAGCGCTGTTGGATGAAGAAGTCGCGTTAGATGAGGCGTTGACGGCTGAGCCGGAGCCGACTGAAACCGTATCACAGCCGTTGGAGTCTGAGTCCGTTGTGGAAGCTGAAGCACCAGCGACGCTGACGGATGAAGAATTACCGGAATTTACCGAAGAAGATAGTCTGGCTGGCGAGGAAGTCAGCGAACCCGAGTTATCAACGTCGGAAGATGATGAAGCGCTGTTGGATGAAGAAGTCGCGTTAGATGAGGCGTTGACGGTTGAGCCGGAGCCGACTGAAACCGCACCACAGCCGTTGGAGTCTGAGTCCGTTGTGGAAGCTGAAGCACCAGCGACGCTGACGGATGAAGAATTACCGGAATTTACCGAAGAAGATAGTCTGGCTGGCGAGGAAGTCAGCGAACCCGAGTTATCAACACCGGAAGATGATGAAGCGCTGTTGGATGAAGAAGTCGCGTTAGATGAGGCGTTGACGGCTGAGCCGGAGCCGACTGAAACCGCACCACAGCCGTTGGAATCTGAGTCCGTTGTGGAAGCTGAAGCACCGGCGACGCTGACGGATGAAGAATTACCGGAATTTACCGAAGAAGATACTCTGGCTGGCGAGAAAGTCAGCGAACCCGAGTTATCAACGCCGGAAGATGATGAAGCGCTGTTGGATGAAGAAGTCGCGTTAGATGAGGCGTTGACGGCTGAGCCGGAGCCGACTGAAACCGCACCACAGCCGTTGGATCCTGAGTCCGTTGTGGAAGCTGAAGAGCCGGTAGTATTGGCGGATGAAGAGTTACCGGAATTTACCGAAGAAGATAGTCTGGCTGGCGAGGAAGTCAGCGAACCCGAGTTATCAACGCCGGAAGATGATGAAGCGCTGTTGGATGAAGAAGTCGCGTTAGATGAGGCGTTGACGGCTGAGCCGGAGCCGACTGAAACCGAGCCACAGCCGTTGGAGCCAGAATCCGATGTGGAAGCTGAAGAGCCGGTAGCATTGGCAGATGAGGAATTACCAGAGTTTAGTGAAGAAGATGCCCTGGATAGTTATGATTCAGAAACAGAATATGCACCTGAAATTATTGAGCCTATAAGTGAACAGAATGAGCGGTTTGAGCTTGATGACGATGAGCTTCCTGATTTTGATGAATATGAATTACTGGAAAAAACAACCGAAAACGCTGCTGGTACTAATGATCGTCTGAAAGAGGTTTCGCGGGCTGTTTTTGATGAAAAAGCGCTTGATGAGCTTTTATCAGAAGAGGAGGCTTCAGATCATTACACCATATCATCTTCGATGGATGATGATTTTATTGACAGTGGCGGTATGAACATCGAAACGATGTTAGAAGGTTTGGATGGTGAAGATTGGAATGGATTTAAGCTTTCCCCTGAGCAGCAGAATGATATTGCGTCAGATATTCCGGATGATGAACAGGATATTTGGCGGGAAGATATTCAAACGGCTGAGCCTGAATTAGAAAATGAAAACTGGGCTGTTCAGGATAATATCGTTGATGATGATCCAAAAGAGAAAAATTATATGAGCATCGATGAACTGATGGCTCAGGTTGATGCTGATGGCGGTGAATTTGAAGAACAGGATTTAAAACTGGATGTTGGTCTGAATGAATTCCCTGATGTGATCGGTAATATTAGTGATATTGATGTGGATAGTAATGCAGAGGCATCTGGTAAATTGGATCTTGCTAAAATTTATATGGAAATGAATGATGAGCAGGGTGCAATCAAATTATTGGAAGAAGCGATTGTTGACGGGGATGATGGTATCCGCCGTCAGGCAAAAGAATTGATAGATCGGATAAATGGTTCTGATGAGTAAAGAAGTTGGTTAGATATTTTTACTGATTAATATTATACTTCCGACCCCATTTCTCAGAGAACAATACAATGAGACTCGCTTTAGGCATAGAATATAATGGTGCGAATTATTATGGATGGCAGAGGCAAAGGGATGTTTCCAGTGTCCAGCAGAAATTGGAAACAGCGCTTTCAGTTATTGCAAATCATCCGGTAGAAGTCTCTTGTGCAGGGCGGACTGATGCTGGTGTTCATGGAACCGGACAAGTTGTCCATTTTGATACGGAAGCAGAACGTAAGTTGATTGCCTGGTCCATGGGGACGAATGCGCATTTACCTGGTGATATTGCCGTTAAATGGGTAAAAACTGTTTCTGATGATTTTCATGCCCGGTTTTCAGCTACAGCACGCCGGTATCGTTATGTTATTTATAATCACCAGTTAAGACCGGCTATTTTATCTTCTGGTGTCAGCCATTATCATGGCGAGCTTGATGAAAAGAAAATGCACGAAGCAGGACAGTATCTCCTTGGTGAAAATGACTTTACCTCATTTCGTGCTGTGCACTGTCAATCGAAAAGTCCTTGGCGTAATATATCGCACTTAAATGTTTTTCGGTTAGGTAATTATGTGGTGATAGACATAAAAGCAAATGCTTTTGTTCATCATATGGTGAGAAATATTGCCGGTAGTCTGATTACTGTTGGAAAAGGTGAGCAATCAACAGAATGGATAAAATGGCTATTGGAACAGAAGGACCGGAAATTGGCGTCGGCAACGGCCAAAGCAGAAGGATTGTATCTGGTTAAGGTAGATTATCCCGATGAGTTTGGTATACCTGATCAGCCGTTAGGTCCTGTTTTCTTGCCAGAGAATCTGAACTCTTTGTAAATATGTCACTCCAATAATTCAGATTAAAGTCGTGTATCAGAATAGGTACTACCAGTTTTTTATCCACACATCGGTATTATTATGGTTTAATCCGGTGTGTTTTATTTCGAAAGAATGCCCTTTATCTGTATAAAAGGGTTAGGAGAGAAAGGTCTTCCATGAGTTGGCTCGAAAAGATTTTAGAGAAAAGTAACATTGTTAGTTCAAGAAAAGCATCCATACCAGAAGGTGTGTGGACCAAGTGTTCTTCTTGTGAACAGGTACTTTACTACGCCGAACTAGAGCGTAATTTAGAAGTTTGCCCTAAATGTAATTTTCATATGCGTATGCATGCACGTAAGCGTCTGGAGACGTTTTTAGATGAAGATAACCGGGTGGAACTGGGAGGGGATCTTGAACCTCAGGATAAACTGAAGTTTAAAGACTCTAAACGGTATAAAGAACGTATTGCTACTGCCCAGAAATCAAGTGGGGAAAAAGATGCGCTTGTGGTAATGAAAGGTGAGTTATTAGGTTTGCCAATTGTTGCCTGTGCTTTTGAATTTTCCTTTATGGGCGGCTCAATGGGGTCGGTTGTCGGAGCTCGTTTTGTTAAAGCGGTAGAAGCGGCGATGGAACACAATTGTGGATTAGTCTGCTTCTCTGCCAGTGGTGGTGCCCGTATGCAGGAGGCACTAATGTCACTGATGCAAATGGCGAAAACCAGCGCGGCGTTGGAAAAATTGTCAGAGAAAGGACTGCCATTTATTTCCGTTATGACGGATCCGACAATGGGCGGTGTTTCTGCGAGTCTGGCCATGCTAGGAGATATTAATATTGGTGAACCTAAAGCATTGATTGGTTTTGCAGGACGTCGTGTTATTGAACAAACCGTACGGGAAGATCTTCCTGAAGGATTCCAGCGCAGTGAATTCTTGCTGGAGCATGGTGCTATCGACATGATTGTTGACCGTCGTGAAATGAGAGAAAAAATTGGTGGTTTGATTGCAAAATTAACCAATACTGCTTCTCCTCAGGAAGAAATTGAAGAAGAAATTGCACCTTCTGCAGTATCAGAAGAAGAGAAAAAAGGGTAAAGTAGGCGCTAACAAAATCCATAATTGAATGGTTTAACGTTAGATGACAAAGATCCCAACACCACAAGCCACATCTTCTTTATCGGTGTGGCTTGATTATCTGAGCAGTATTCACACATCTGCTATTGATCTGGGTTTAGAAAGAGTTCAGATTGTTGCCGGCGAAGCCGGTTTGACAAAACCTGCCCCCAAAGTGATTACGGTTGCAGGAACAAATGGAAAAGGTTCAACTTGCGCTTTACTTGAAGCGATCCTTTTGGATGCCGGCTATACAGTTGGTGTCTATAGTTCCCCCCATCTTATCCGCTATACAGAGCGTGTTCGTATTAATGGTCAGGAGTTATCCGCTCAGGAGCATACTGATGCTTTTTCTGTGGTTGAGAGTGCACGCGGAAACACCAGTTTAAGTTTTTTTGAATTTGGTACTCTGGCTGCGTTACAGCTTTTTAAATCTAATCAGGTGGATGTCGCCATTTTAGAAGTCGGCCTGGGAGGTCGTCTTGATGCGACAAATGTGGTTGATCACGATGTGTCTGTCATTACCAGTCTGGCCGTGGATCACGTCGATTGGTTGGGCGACGACATCAATGTTATTGGCTATGAGAAAGCTGGCATATTTCGTTCTGAGAACCCCGCCGTTTGTGGGCAGCCAAATCCTCCTGCGACAGTTGCGGCACATGCAGATGAGATTCATGCAAACCTTTATCAGGTTGGTATTCAGTTTACGTATAAAGTTAACGATAATGAGACCTGGGACTGGCGAAGCGGAGCTTTTGATTTAACGGATTTACCGGTGCCTGTCCTGCCACTTCCAAATGCGGCCACTGCCTTGATGGCATTAGGTTGTTCTGATCTTGATATTAGCGACATTAATATTGTTAATGGGCTAAAAAAAGCCCATTTGCCTGGTCGCATGCAAGTTCTTTCTGATTGTCCAATCATTTTAATTGATGTGGCACATAACCCTCATGCGGCAAATTATCTCAGCGAACAATTAAAGAAACAATATCCGGGTAAAGTGATTCATGCTGTACTAGGCATGCTACATGATAAAGATATTAAGCAAACGATATCCAATTTATCACCTGTTATAACGCATTGGTATCCATGCTCACTGACTGGACCAAGAGCAGCAACAGCATCTGAGTTAGTCTGTCATATTTCTGGTAAGGTCAGTGAATATGAGAATCCGGTCACAGCATTTAAAGCCGCTCTGACACAGGCAGAAGAAACTGATGTCATTGTTGTTGTCGGGTCTTTCCATACTGCTGGAGAGGTTTTGGAGTATTGGCAAAGTAAGGAGAGAAGTGTGTAATGGCGAGTCGGTTTCAAAATCGCTTAGTTGGCACCATAATCTTAGTATCCATTGGCGTTATTATTCTTCCGGATGTATTTGATGGAAAAAAAACGCACTTTCATGAGGAGATTGCAAGTGTTCCTCTGAAACCAGAGATGGCGGATAGTGATGCAACTACTACCTACGAAGTGCTTGAGCCCAAAGAAGTTGATGTTAATCTTCCTGAATCTCCTGTTAAGGTGAAAGAAGTCCAATCTTCTGTAAATCAACATTCAGAATCGTCTGAACCATCAGTAAAACCTCGTACAGTGAATGAAAAGTCAGAAATTAATACTGAAGTACGTGAAGTCGCTGAGAAGAATAACTATAAGGACAGTGCCTGGCTTATTCAGTTAATGGCTCTGAAAAATGCAGATAATGCAAAAAAACTGGTCAGTGATCTGCAAAAAAGAGGATATCAGGCTCATACAAAAGTTGAGAATGGGTTTACCAGAGTCATTATTGGTCCTGATGTATCCAAAAGTAAGCTTGAGCGTCAATTAACCGAATTGGAAAAAATAACCGGTGCAAAAGGTCGATTGATTAAATTTAAACCACTAAATCCGTAAGAAAACGTTTGCGTGCGCGTTTTTTCTGTTAAAATGCGCCCCAACTTAAGCTGTAAGTGCATATATGAATTGGTTAGATATTGTCATTTTAAGTGTGATTGGCCTGTCAGCGCTAATCAGCTTAATTCGTGGTTTTTCTAAAGAAGCCTTATCGTTAGTTACTTGGTTAGCTGCATTTTTCATTGCGGGACATTACTACCCGAAGCTTGCAGTCTATTTTACCAATATACATGATGCGTTATTTAGAAATGGTGCTGCAATTGCGGCGTTATTTATCGCAACATTGATTGTTGGTGCTATTGTTAACTACGTTGTTGCTCAGTTAGTTCAGAAAACAGGACTATCGGGTACTGATCGTGTGCTGGGCGTCGTATTCGGCGGTCTCCGTGGTGTCATGATTGTTGCTGCTGTTTTGTTTTTTTTGGATGCATTTACTGCATTTCCGGATTCAGATTGGTGGAAGAATTCACAGATTGTCCCGCAGTTTAGCTGGATTATTAATTTATTCTTTGATCATTTAAAAACTTCATCAAGTTTTTTATCAGGCCGAATTTGAGAGCCTGTTAATTGTCGCAAATCGAGGATTAAGACATATGTGTGGTATTGTTGGAATCGTTGGTACAACACCTGTAAACCAGTCTATTTATGACGCTTTGACGGTCTTACAGCATCGTGGCCAAGATGCCGCTGGTATTTGTACCATAGATAGCAATCGTTTTCGTCTACGTAAGGCGAACGGTTTAGTGAAGGATGTATTTGCTGCTAAGCACATGCAACGCCTTCAGGGAACGGTTGGAATTGGTCATGTTCGTTATCCTACAGCAGGGAGTTCAAGCGCATCCGAAGCCCAGCCTTTCTACGTTAACTCTCCTTTTGGTATCACACTTGCTCACAATGGTAACCTGACTAATGCAAAAGAAGTCAGAGAAAAACTGTTTGATAAAGATCGTCGTCATATTAATACGACGTCTGATTCGGAAGTTCTTCTGAATGTGTTAGCTCATGAAATTGATACTGTTAAGGGAAATGTTGGGGATGATGATGTTTTTCGTGCAGTAACCAATGTACACCGGACGATTCGTGGAGCCTATGCTGTTGTAGCGATGATTATCGGGCATGGTTTGATTGCATTCAGAGACCCTCACGGTATCCGGCCTTTGTGTCTTGGAAAACGAGTGAATAAAAAAGGGAAAACCGAGTATATGGTTGCCTCCGAATCCGTTGCATTGGACGCGATTGGTTTTGAATTTATGCGTGACGTTGCTCCCGGTGAAGCTGTTTATGTGACATTTGATGGTGAGTTGTTTACTAAGCAATGTGCGGATAATCCAAGCCTGAATCCTTGTATTTTTGAATACGTATATTTCGCCCGCCCAGATTCATTTATCGATCAAATTTCAGTTTATGCTGCCCGCGTTGAAATGGGTAAAAAATTGGGTGAGCGGATAAAAAGCGAGTATTCAGAACTGGATATTGATGTTGTGATTCCTATTCCTGAAACGTCGAATGATATTGCTTTACAGATTGCACAGGCGATAAATAAACCTTATCGTCAGGGCTTCGTTAAGAACCGCTATGTAGGGCGTACTTTCATCATGCCAGGTCAGGAGCAACGGGTGAAGTCTGTCCGTCGTAAACTAAATGCGATTCGTTCTGAGTTTAAAGATAAGAACGTTCTGTTGGTGGACGATTCAATTGTACGTGGTACAACTTCGGAACAAATTGTTGAAATGGCACGTGATTCCGGCGCAAATAAAGTTTATATGGTCTCTGCTGCACCAGAGATACGATTCCCTAATGTGTATGGTATCGATATGCCAAGTGCTCATGAATTGATTGCTCATGGCCGAGATTCAGATGCAATTTGTGAAAAAATTGGAGCAGATGCTCTTATATTCCAGAGGCTGGGTGATTTGGTTGAAGCGGTTGGCCTTGGAAATCCAGAGATAACGAATTTTGAAACATCGGTATTTAATGGTGAATACGTTACCGGTGATATCGATAATGATTATTTGCAGTATCTTGAAGATATGCGCAATGATGATGCTAAGACTCAACGTGAAATACAGCAAGAGCTGGCTAATCTTGAGTTGTATAACGAAGGTGCATAATAAAAATACTGGCAACGTGGTTAGTTGTTAATAAAAAAGGCTTCCGAATGGAAGCCTTTTCATTTTGTTGTTGATAATTCTACAGAGTCATCGCAGCAATCCAGCCAAAGATAATGAGCGGGATGTTGTAGTGAATAAACGTTGGTACGACCGTTTCCCAGATATGTTCATGTTGCCCATCTGCATTCAGGCCCGCTGTCGGACCCAGTGTTGAATCTGATGCCGGAGAACCTGCGTCCCCAAGTGCAGCCGCAGTACCAACAAGCGCAATGGTTGCAAGTGGTGAGAACCCAAATGCAGCAGACAGAGGAACGTAGATGGTTGCAATTATTGGAATCGTAGAAAAGGATGAACCGATCCCCATCGTTACCAGAAGTCCGACAACAAGCATAAGCAGTGCAGCAAGAGGTTTGTTATGACCGATAGTGCTTGATAGTGAAGAAACCAACGATTCAACACCTCCGGTTTGTTTCATTACAGCTGCAAAGCCAGCCGCTGCAATCATAATAAAGCCGATCATTGCCATCATGTGGACACCCCGGGTGAATACATCATGTGTCTCTTTCCATTTGATAATGCCACCAAGAGCAAACACCATAAAGCCCGTAAGAGCACCGACAACCATAGATTCTGTCATTAACTGAATGGAGAGTGCGGCAATGATACCCAAAAAGGCAACAAAGATATTTTTCTTATTAATCTGAACGGTCGTATCGTGGCTGACTACCGTCATATCATTTTCCTGGTATTCGCGAGGTTTGCGATAAGAGAAAAAGACAGCCAGCAGAAGCCCAAATACCATACCTAACCCTGGGAGCAACATTGCAGTAGGAATTTGGCTGGCAGTAACATTAGCGAGTCCGTTATCGTGCAAATTTTTAAGCAGGATATCGTTCAGGAATATACCTCCGAAACCGATTGGAAGAACCATATAGGGTGTGATTAGACCGAATGTCAGAATACAGGCGATAAGTCGGCGGTCAATTTTTAATTTTGCAAATACACCAAGGAGTGGTGGGATCAAAATAGGAATGAAAGCAATATGGACCGGGATGATGTTTTGTGAAGACATGGTGACAAGTACTAAAGCAAATAACATAGCGTACTTAAAGCCAAGGCTTGCGGTATCATGTCTTCGGCCGGATATTTTTTTTACGACGCTTTGTGCGACCAGATCCGTGACACCTGACTTGGAAATAGCAACAGCAAATGCTCCAAGCATTGCGTAGCTTAACGCAATATTGGCACCGTTTCCAAGACCACTTTCAAAGGCGGAAACCGCTTCATTCAGTGACATGCCGGAAACCAAGCCTCCGACAATAGCACTAAATGTGAGTGCTACGACCACGTTTACTCGCATCAATGCAAGTATCAGCATGACGCAGACGGATATTACAACAGGATTCATACTACTCTCGTTTGTTAAGTCTAACTATCGTTATTTATTAATTGTTTTGGGTATTGTCGGCTAATGGCCAGCCACCGAGGTCTTTCCATTTATTGACAATGCCGCAGAATAATTCAGCGGTTTTTTTTGTATCGTATAAAGCGGAATGGGCTTCGTTTGCATCGAACTCCATACCTGCAACTTTGCATGCTTTCGCCAAAACAGTTTGTCCGTACGCCAGCCCACTTAACGTGGCTGTATCAAACGTTGCAAAAGGATGAAAAGGGACCCGCTTTAATTTTGCCCGTTCACTGGCTGCTTTTATAAAGCTATGATCAAATTGAGCGTTATGAGCAACGATAATGGCTCTTTGGCAACCGGCATCTTTCTGTTCTTTACGAATCTGTTTGTAGATTTCTTTTAATGCTTCTGCTTCACTGACAGCGCCTCTGAGTGGGCTGTAGGGATCTGGCATACCTATGAATTCCAGTGCTTCTTTTTCCAAATTTGCGCCTTCAAATGGCATGATATGGAAGTGCATTGTTGTTGCCGGTTGCAGATAGCCCTGTTCATCCATTTGAGTTGTGATTGCACAAATTTCTAACAAAGCGTCTGTTGCCGCATTAAAGCCGGCCGTTTCAACATCGATTACGACAGGTAAATATCCCCGGAAACGTTGCCTTAACAGTGAAGTATCGCTATGAGTCGCCATGATTTCCCTAGATAATAAAACAGGGGACGCATTATTGCAGATTATGGGTATGATCAAAACCACTATCATAAAAACAATAGGGCTTTTTACATAGGTCATTTCAGGTTACGGGATTCAGAGCATCAACAACAAGACTGGTTGGTATCATTCCTTTTCAACTCTGGTACTTTAAATTAATTGGCAAGATATTTGCTGTATTTTTGGTACTGACGAGATAACGGCGAATTGTTGCCGTCATAAGTGGTTGTTTGGAGTAATTGAGCGTCATGAATAAGTGGTATCGTTTAACATTGACTGGAGCTGCAATTTTTATTGCAACATCTTCTTATGCTATGGAGATGCAGACCCGTTATGTCGCCAAACCTCTTGAGTCTCATTGGAACATAATTAAGGATACCCCTCTCGAGTGTCAGTTAACTCATCCTATTCCGCATTTTGGTACGGCTCAGTTTACATCACGGGCAAGTAAAAAAATTAATCTCGATTTTGAGCTGAAGATGAACCGCCCAATGGGGAAAACACGTAATGTTACTTTAATCTCAATGCCTCCTTCCTGGCGCCCGGGAGAAAAAGCTGACAGGGTAACTGAAATCAAATTTTTTCAGCAATTCGATGGATATATTGGCGGTCAGGTTGCCTGGGCTTTATTGAGTGAGTTGGAGAAGGGAAGGTTCCCGACCTTTAGCTATCAGGCGTGGAGAAGCCGAAATGAGAGAGTGGAAGTCGCTTTGTCATCGGTTCTCTTCCAGAAAAAATACGACGAATTCAGTCAATGCATTCACCGACTATTACCGTACAGCTTTGAAGATATTTCATTTACGATATTACACTACGACCGGGATAGCCTTCAGGTAAACAAAGCCTCACAGAAGCGTCTTGCTCAGATCGCTCAGTATATCCGTTATAACCAGGACATTGATTTGGTTCTGGTATCAACTTATACCGATGGAGATGGAACAAAAAGTGAGCGGCAAAATTTATCCGAACGCCGGGCGAAAATTTTGCGTGATTACTTTAAGTCTTTAGGACTCCCTGAAAACCGGATTCAGGTTGAAGGTTATGGGAAACGACGTCCTATTGCTGATGATTCATCTCCGGTAGGAAAGGAAAAAAACCGTCGTGTAGTTATTTCTCTCGGACGAAACCGGGTATGATTTCATATTCATGATATCAAGACGTTTCCGGAGAGTGCTTTTTTAGCGCTCTCTGCTTTTTCTGATTTCGTCATAATGACTTCGTGCGTTCAGAATATCGTTAATATTCAATTCAATCCAGTTTACCAATTCTTCCAGTCTGTGGGCGACTTCAATCCCGTTTTCGGTTAGTTGATATTCAACATGAGGAGGAATAACCGGATGAGCAATACGCAGCACAAATCCATCGGCCTCTAAAGCCTGCAATGTTTGTGATAGCATCTTTTCGCTTACGCCTGAGATTTTTTTCCGCAGTTCGCTAAACCGGTGAGTGCCGTTTAATAGTGAAAATAAAACCAATACTCCCCAACGACTGGTGACATCCTGTAAAATACTGCGAGAAGGGCACTCTTTAGCCAGAACATTTCCCCGGTTGTATTTCTTCGCAAAGGAGTCATCTATCGACTCTGTTTTCTTATATTCCATGTTTTTCTCCGAAAATTGAGAAGAAAATTAATACTTACAAAAAAGTACGTACTTACAATTAGTAAGTATACGTGGCAAGCTATAGAAAATCGAGTGAAATAAAATGAAATACAGGAGAAAGAATATGATTGCAGTCACCGGTGCAACAGGTCAATTGGGACAACTTGTTATTAAACATCTGCTTAAGCATATACAGGCAGATAATATTGTTGCCTTGGCCCGGGATGTAAACAAAGCGGCACCGTTAAAAGCGTTGGGTGTTGAAGTTCGGCAGGCTGATTATTCTCAGCCTGAGACCCTTGCAACGGCATTAACGGGGGTGGAGAAGGTATTATTGATTTCTTCCAGTGAAATCGGGCAACGTTTTGTACAGCATAAGAATGTTATCGATGCCGCTAAATCGGTCGGTGTCGCTCTTATTGCGTATACCAGCCTGCTCAATGCAGAGACTTCACCGCTGGCGCTTGCTACGGAACACAACGAAACCGAAGATTATCTGAAAGAAGCGGCGGTGCCGCATGTCCTGCTGCGTAATGGCTGGTACACAGAGAATTATTTAGCCAGCATTGCTCCGGCACTGGCTAATGGTGCTTTTATTGGTTGTGCGAAAGAAGGGAAAATCAGCTCCGCGGCACGGGAAGATTATGCAGAAGCCGCTGCATTGGTTCTTGTCAGTGAAAAAGACCAAAAAGGAAAAGTGTATGAACTGTCCGGTGACGAAAGTTATTCTTTGTCAGAACTTTGCACAATAATAAGTGAAGAGTCAGGCAAAGAGATTCCATATCTTGATATGCCGGAAGCTGAGTTTGCCAAAGCACTTGAAGGTGCCGGTCTTCCTGCGCCATTTGCTGAACTTCTCGCTAATTCGGATACAGGTGCCTCTCAGGGAGGATTATTTGACGATAGTCATACACTGAGTGAACTGCTTGGCCATCCGACCACATCATTACGCGAGCTTGTCAAAGCCTCACTGTAAAAAACAAATGTCGGCCTGTCTCAGGCCGACATGTTTATAATGTTGATACTGAATTTGTCGATGTCGTGACACATTCGTTTAACTCAGTTATTTCCAAGCCCCTGACCGGCAAATTTATTTTCAATCAGTTCAATCATATAACCATCAGGGTCTTTGATAAACGCAATGTTCGTGGTGCCACCTTTAACCGGGCCCGGTTCCCGGGTTACGATGCCACCAACGGATTTCGCGTGTTCACAGGTTTTTACCAAATCATCCACGCCAATCGCAATGTGACCATAAGCATTGCCCATTTCGTATTCAGATGTTCCCCAGTTATAGGTCAGTTCGATAACGGTGCTTTCCGATTCTTCAGCGTACCCCAGAAAGGCCAGTGTGTATTTATACTCACTGTTGTCACTTTTGCGCAGTAGTTTCATGCCCATGACATCTGTATAAAAAGTAATGGAACGATCAAGATCGCCGACTCGTAGCATCGTGTGCAGAATTCTTGTATTTGACATGTTGTTGCTCCTATTCAGGGTCTGTTTTGTCTTTATATTCACATAAGTCTTCAATTATACAACTGCCACAACGCGGTTTTCTCGCAACACAGGTGTAGCGACCATGAAGAATCAGCCAGTGATGAACGTCAACTTTAAACGCTTTGGGAACCGTTTTTAACAGTTTTTGTTCCACTTCATCGACGTTTTTTCCCGTTGCAAATTTGGTCCGGTTTGACACTCGGAAAATATGCGTATCCACAGCAATGGTTGGCCATCCGAAGGCGGTGTTCAGAACAACGTTTGCTGTTTTTCTGCCTACACCGGGTAATGCTTCCAGAGCATCCCGGTTTTCCGGAACCTGACTGTTGTGATTTTTCACCAGTATTTGACAGGTTTTAATGATGTTTCCGGCTTTTGAGTTAAACAGTCCTATGGTTTTGATATAGTGTTTTACCCCTTCCACACCAAGTTCAAGCATGGCTTCCGGTGTGTTGGCGACTGGGTAGAGTTTAGCCGTGGCTTTATTGACACTGACATCGGTTGCCTGAGCTGACAATAAAACTGAGATAAGTAATTCGAATGGCGAACTCCAGATTAACTCGGTTTCCGGTTTGGGGTTGCTGGCTCTAAGCCGTTCCAGTATTTCTATGCGTTTTTGTTTATTCATTATTATATGCTGACATTAATGAGTAACATTGGTTACTCTTGCTCTCTCTATTTTGGGTTTTGCTTTTTTAGGTTTACGTTGCTCGATTTTTGTATCGATTATATTTTTTATCGCAATAAGCAATCCAACAAAAATAAATGCCCCGGGAGGTAACATTGCTAACAAAAATCCATTGTCCAGATGTAGCAGATCGATTCGTAATGA
Organism: Vibrio salinus; assembly: GCF_021272385.1. GTDB lineage: Bacteria > Pseudomonadota > Gammaproteobacteria > Enterobacterales > Vibrionaceae > Vibrio > Vibrio salinus. The sequence continues at coordinate 636,497 of NZ_JAJSDZ010000005.1, read as the reverse complement.
TTTTGCCCAGTCTCCGAGAAGAAGGTTAGCATTATCGAAAAGTGTACCTTGACCGAGAATTTCTCGTATTCCACCCAGAATAACCAGAACGCTGGTCATACCAAGTCCCATCCAAAACCCATCTAATACTGCGGGTAGAGGTTTATTTTTTGAAGCAAATGCTTCCGCGCGGCCAATAATAATGCAGTTTGTCACTATCAGGGGAATGAATATTCCCAGAGATAAATACAGCCCGTATGCGTAGGCATTCATTAGCAACTGGACACACGTTACCAACGAGGCAATGATCATAACAAAAATAGGTATCCGGACATCTTTAGGAACGTAATTCTGAACCATTGATACGGTAAAATTTGATGCGACCAGGACAAGAAGTGTTGCAATACCGAGTCCGAGTGCATTTGTGACCGTCGATGATACAGCCAGTAATGGACATAATCCCAGAAGCTGTACCAACGCCGGGTTATTTTTCCACATCCCGTTGGACATGAGTTCTTTATATGAGCTCATTATTTTTCTCCTTCGGAACAATTAAATGGTTGAGCGTAGATATCATCCCGTTTTGCATGTACGAATTCTAGTGTGTGTTTTACCGCCTTGACCACTGCCCGGGGGGTGATGGTTGCTCCGGTAAACTGATCAAACTGCCCACCATCTTTACGTACATGCCAGGTGGATTCATTTTCAGGTGTCAGATATTTCCCTGTGAAATTCAGAATCCAGTTGGATACCCGTAAATCAATTTTATCACCTAGCCCGGGAGTTTCATTTTGCGATAAGACTCTGGTGCCGGTAATTATGCCCCGGTTGTTGATTCCGATAATGAGTTTTATTTTTCCATTATAACCATCTGGTGCAATAGATTCGATTGCCATCCCATTTATAGTGCCATCTTTTTTAGCGATATAGGCGTGCACCATAGGTGCATTTTTTAAATAAGGCAGAGAAACCAGAGTACAGGCTTTATACAAATCGTTGTTATACGCATTTTCGGGGATCACCTGACTCAGTACCGACAGAAGCTGCTTTCTTTCCTGATGGGTTATTTGGTCCTGTGTTAAATACTGGGTTATGGCAACTAAGCCAGTTGAAACACAGGCAAAAATAGCGAGAATCAGGCCGTTTTTTTTGATTGCATTTAACATTGTTCAGTGTCCATACGTTCTGGGTTTCGTGTAGTAGTCAATAAGTGGTACACCCATGTTGCCAAGTAATACCGCGAAAGCAACACCATCGGGGAAGCCTCCCCAGGTTCTGATGATAAAGATCATCACGCCAATAAACAGACCGAAAATCAATCGGCCTTTTATCGTTGTTGATGCAGTAACCGGATCCGTAGCAATAAAAAAAGCACCCAGCATGGTCGCGCCGGAAAACAGGTGAATGACAGGTGAGGAGATGGTTTCCGGGGAAAGCAAATGCCCCACAAAACTGCTGAGCACCAGCCCTGCGATCACAGTGACCGGGATGTGCCATTGAATGACTTTGAGTTTCAGCAGCACCATTCCGCCAATCAGATAAGCGATATTCACCCATTGCCATCCGATACCGGCAATAGCACCAAATTGTGGTTTTGACAGAGCGTCATGCAACGAGAGTCCGGCATGAAGTGATGTCTTAATGGTGTCCAGAGGCGTTGCCATTGTGACACCATCAACGCCAAGACGAAGTTGTTGTACAGACAGACCTGCACCATTATAACCGGTAAAGATGACCTTAATCGCATCAAGAACTGAACTGTGGTTGCTGCTTAAACTCATGGGGGGTAACCAGCTTGTCATCTGCAAAGGAAAAGCGATTAACAGCACGATATAGCCAATCATGGCGGGATTAAACGGGTTTTGTCCCAGTCCCCCATATAACTGCTTGGCGACAATGATTGCGAATAATAAACCAATGGTTATCATCCACCAGGGAGCCAGAGGGGGAATGGCGACCGCCAGAAGCCAGGCGGTAACAATCGCACTATAGTCGTTTAGCATGGAGCCTGGTGCTCGTTTTCTTAATACCGCGACGACGAATTCCATGATTAAAGCCAGTGCAATGCCAAGAATGAGCTGAACCAGAGTTCCCCATCCGAAAAAATACACTTGAGCAAGCAATCCCGGGAGCGCTGTAATGGCAACCCATTTCATGACATCGGGTGTTTTACGACGCGTATGAGTGTGGGGAGAGCTGGTAATAAAGAAAGCCACTTATTCTTTCTCCTGTAAATTTTTATTTTGCAATTGTTGAGCTTTACGGGCTTTAGCGCGGGCGACGGCCGCCGCGATGGCGGCTTTTTTAGGGTCGCTGTTAGCGGCTTTGGTCTCCGTAGCCTCTTGCTGCACTACCGAGTCAGCCGAATCGTTTTGCTGAGCTTTGCGTGCTTTTGCACGGGCGACGGCTGCCGCGATGGCGGCTTTTTTAGGGTCGCTGTCAGTGGCCTTGGTCTCCGTAGCCTCTTGCAGCGCTACCGAGTCAGCCGTCTTGTTTTGCTGAGCTTTGCGTGCTTTTGCACGGGCGACGGCTGCCGCGATAGCGGCTTTTTTAGGGTCACTGTCAGCAGCCTTGGTCTCCGTAGTCTCTTGCTGCGCTACCGAGTCAGCTGTCTTGTTTTGCTGAGTTTTACGGGCTTTTGCGCGGGCGACGGCTGCCGCGATGGCGGCTTTTTTAGGGTCACTGTCAGCGGCCTTGGTCTCCGTAGCCTCTTGCTGCGCTACCGAGTCAGCTGTCTCGTTTTGCTGAGCTTTACGGGCTTTTGCGCGGGCAACGGCAGCGGCGACAGCAGATTTTTTATCCGATGTACTTTCAGGCGCCCGTTCCTCATTGGTTTGAGCATCCTGATGCTCTTTCTCCGCCTTTCTTTCCCGGGCAATGCGTTTTCGTTCTTCTCTTTGTTTGGCTATATCTGAGTTATCCGGTATATCTGCGTTCTGAGCGTCGCTTTGTCTCGCTTTGGCTCTTGCAATGGCGGCTGCAACTGCTGGTTTATTTTGTGGTGGTGTCTGTGCAGATTTCTGTTCTTTCACCCGGGCAATCGCAGCCGCAATGGCATCCTGTCCGTTATTTTCAGCTTGTAATTGGTGGCGTCTGGTATCTGCGGCTTTTTTAAATCGGTTTGCGCGCTCGTTTTTTTCTCTTTCCAAGCGTTCTTTTCTTTCTTCGAAGCGTTCTTTTGCCCGTTCTGCTGCACTGGCTTCCTGTTGCTGGGTGCGTATTTCCGCTTTCGCTTTACGATAGTAGTGAACCAGCGGTATTTCACTAGGGCAAACATAGGCACAGGCACCGCACTCGATGCAATTTTTTAAATTCAGTTCCTTACACTTATCATATTCTTCCGCCTTTGCATGCCAGTATAATTGTTGCGGAAGGAGTGAAGCCGGACAAACCTCTGCACAGGCTCCACAGCGAATACAGGCAAGTTCATTACTTGTGGGGGCTAATTCTCTTCTTGTCGGTGCCAATATGCAGTTTGCGATTTTCGTAATGGGCACCTGTCCATGAGGCAGGCTAAATCCCATTAGTGGTCCTCCCATAATGAGACGGGGTAACCTTTTATCTTCTTTATAGCCAAACTCGTCCAGTAATGACTGTATCGGTGTTCCCAGTCTTGCCCAGACATTTTTTGGTTGTCTGAAAGCATTGCCTGTCAAAGTGACCACTCTTTGTATGAGCGGTTCGGCATCGTATATTGCCCGCTTAATGGCGTGGATAGTTCCGACATTCAAAACCATCTGACCGATATCCGTTGAGCGACCGCCATCTGGTACTTCCAGATTTGTTAACACTTTAATGAGCTGTTTAGCTGCACCTGATGGATATTTTGTGGGAATCACCCGGATAACAATATCTTCCCGTCGGGATGCCGCTTTGTCTAAAGCTTTGATGGCTTCCGGCTTGTTATCCTCGATACCAATAACGGTGAGCTTTGGAAGCAAAATGTGCTCAACAATTTCAATGCCCTGAATGATTTCGTCGGCATGTTCACGCATCAATGCATCATCTGCCGTAATATAGGGTTCACACTCGGCGGCATTAATAATGAGAACATCAATTTTAGATTGTCCGGATTCGATTTTTCTGGCTGTTGGGAAACCGGCACCACCCATCCCTGAAATCCCAGCTTGTCTGATTAGCTCAACAAGTTCTTCCGGAGAATGCTGACGATAATCGGCGATGGGTATTTGGGGCAGCCATTTATCTTCGAAATCGGGTTCAATAACAACACAAAGTTCGGATAGTCCGGACGGATGAGCCACTGTACGAGGTTCGATTGCTTTGATAATTCCCGAAGTTGGAGCATGAACCGGAACGGTAAATGCGGTATCGCATTTTGTTAGTGGTTGACCTTTTAAAACTGGCGTACCGCTTTTCACCTGTAAACGGCCAACTTTGCCTATGTGTTGTTTTAAAGGCAGTATAATTTCGTTCGGAATGCTGGCAATTTCCAGTGGCGTTTTAGTTGATTGTTTTTTGTTTTCTGGTGGGTGAATACCACCATGAAAATCCCACAGTTTGCCGGCTTTAATTTGTTCTATTAGTGACAGCATTACCCGTCCTTACTTCACGGTGTTCTGAGTGTGTTGTTCTGTATCGGTAATATTAATGACCGGAATAGTGTCCAATTGCCATTTCCAACTTTCCGGAGTCGTTTCTACCGGAATCATGTCAATACAGTTTGTCGGGCAAGGTGCAACGCATAAATTGCATCCGGTGCACTCATTTTTTATTACGGTATGGAGTGCTTTCGTACTACCTACAATGGCATCGACAGGACATGCCTGAATGCATTTTGTACATCCAATACACATATCCTCGTGAATGAAAGCAACTTTTTTTATATCTTCATCTTCCAGTTCATGGGCTGATTCAGGTTCATCCACGCCCATCAGATCAGCAAGTTTTTTTATTGCGGCCTGCCCTCCCGGAGGACATTTGTTGATGTCATCACCATTCGCTATTGCTTCAGCGTATGGACGGCAGCCGGGATAACCACACTGGCCGCATTGAGTTTGTGGAAGTATCGCGTCAATTTGATCAACGATAGGATCGCCTTTTACTTTGAATTTGACAGAAGCAAAGCCAAGAATAGCACCAAAAATTGTAGCCAGAGCAACTACGGCTATCACAGCAATTAGTATAGTAGCCATTACAATTTAACCAATCCGGTAAAGCCCATAAAAGCAAGAGACATCAAACCTGCGGTAATCATAGCGATTGATGCACCTTTGAATGGGACAGGAACATCGGCAACATTAATTCTTTCACGAAGAGAAGCAAAAAGAATGAGTACCAGTGAAAATCCAAGCGCCGCGCCAAACCCGTATATAATCGATTCGATAAAATTGTGATTCTCATTGACATTGAGTAACGCAACACCAAGAACGGCACAGTTCGTTGTGATGAGAGGTAAAAAGATACCTAAAAGTCGGTAAAGCGTCGGGCTGGTTTTATGTACGACCATTTCAGTAAACTGAACAACGACAGCTATAACCAGGATAAAACTCATCGTTCTTAAATATTCGATATTAAGAGGTTGTAAAATATAGGTCTCTATCAGGTATGAACACACTGAAGCCAAGGTCAGAACAAATGTTGTTGCCAACCCCATGCCTATTGCTGTTTCCAGCTTTTTTGATACACCCATAAAAGGGCATAACCCCAAAAATTTTACCAGGACAAAGTTGTTAACCAGAACTGTACCGACTAACAACAACATATATTCGGTCATAGTGATATAAGATTAATAATCTGAATGCTTTATTATCCCGCTTTACCTTTCTAATAACAACCAAAGAAAACTAAGGTTTTAATCAATGTTTAAAGGGGAAATAGAAAGTGAGCTTAAATGTTTGAGTGATACGATAAAAAACTTTTAATATCAATGTAATGAAAGAAAATCAGAAAAACAAACCAATACATATTTAAATACAAAACCATGCTTTATTTAAGGTTTTATGGCTGTTGAGAAAAATACATTATGAGCAGTAATTATATTAAAGTTTCTGTTGTGAATTTCTTGCTTTGTTTTTCGGGAGTCATCAAACGAAAAAACCCAGTCATTTTGACTGGGCTTTAAATTTGGCTCCCCCTGCGGGACTCGAACCTGCGACATACGGATTAACAGTCCGCCGTTCTACCAACTGAACTAAGGGGGAATTCTGAAACGCCGCGAATGTTAACCACCCAGACAATCAATGTCAATGAAAGCATGAAAAAAAATATGAAAAAAAAGTCTTTACTTTCCTGTATCCCTTATCGTTTCTTACTTAGATGCGCTTATCCACTGATTTTGTGGATAAGTGTGTTAATTACCTTTGATTAAAATATACTGAAGAAATTTTAGAGTCACTAAATTAGCTGAGTAAGGTGTTTTTATTTTATTTAAGCTATTGATTTTTAATTATTAATTTTTGATATTCACAACCATTATCATATAAAGATTAACAATAAATCTTGACATGGAATTGACAAAAACGATCACGATTGGGGAAAACCAGTGGATTAATTTGGTGCAACTTATGAGGGATTAATTAAGAAATGTCTTTTAGGGGGGAAAGATAATAGCAAAACCATTTCAGGATAGCTATAAAAAAAACAGTTAATTCAAAATAGCTTCCAGTAATGATTGAATCTTATTATTGTATACGTAGAAAATCGGGTTATTCAGATGTCAAAACGTTATCAGGATAAAACGCTTCACTTTATAAAGTTGTAAAGATAAACGGAGGTGCTATGAGCAAAAGTTTCGAACTGGTTTCGGCATATCAGCCATCAGGCGACCAGCCAACGGCTATAACAAAATTATTAGATGGTCTGGATGCCGGGCTTGCTCATCAGGTGCTGTTAGGCGTTACTGGCTCAGGTAAAACATTTACGCTGGCAAATGTCATAGCTAAAGCGCACCGGCCTACAATTCTGCTTGCACCGAATAAGACTTTGGCAGCCCAGTTGTATGGAGAAATGAAATCTTTCTTCCCAAATAATGCGGTTGAATACTTTGTTTCTTATTACGATTATTATCAGCCGGAAGCTTATGTTCCTACCACTGATACATTTATTGAAAAAGATGCCTCTGTAAATGCTCATATTGAGCAAATGCGTTTGTCGGCAACTAAAGCCTTACTTGAGAGAAAAGACGCTATTATTGTGGCTTCTGTGTCTGCTATATATGGTTTGGGTGATCCCGATTCATATCTTAAGATGATGTTACATGTCCGGCGTGGAGATGTTTATGATCAAAGAGACATATTGAGACGTCTGGCAGAACTTCAGTATACGCGTAATGACATTGGATTCGAACGGGGTCAGTTCAGAGTCCGAGGGGAGGTGATTGATATTTTTCCTGCAGAATCAGAACAAGAGGCCGTCAGGATAGAAATGTTCGATGATGAAGTGGAAAATATCAGTTTGTTTGATCCGCTGACGGGAGCGGTTAATCAGAGCAATTTACCCCGGTTTACCGTCTATCCTAAAACCCACTATGTCACGCCACGAGAGCGACTTTTAGAAGCCATTGATAAAATTCAGGATGAATTACGGAGCCGAAAACAATATTTTCTGGAAAACAATAAATTACTTGAAGAGCAAAGAATCAGTCAGAGAACTCAGTTTGATATTGAGATGATTAATGAACTGGGCTTTTGCTCCGGAATTGAGAATTATTCCCGCTATTTAAGTGGTCGAAATGAAGGTGAGCCACCACCGACATTGTTTGACTATCTTCCTCATGATGGCATGTTAATTATTGATGAATCGCATGTTACGGTTCCGCAGATTGGTGCTATGTACAAAGGTGACCGTTCCCGGAAAGAAACGTTAGTTGAATTTGGTTTCAGGTTACCATCTGCTTTGGATAACAGGCCGCTTAAGTTTGAAGAGTTTGAATCACTGGCTCCTCAGACTATTTTCGTTTCTGCTACTCCCGGCCCTTATGAATCTGAAAAAGCATCGGGTGAGATTGCGGATCAGGTTGTCAGGCCGACGGGGTTACTGGATCCTGAGCTGGAAATCCGTCCGGTATCAACTCAGGTTGATGATTTATTATCAGAAATTCATTTACGTTCAGCAAAAGATGAAAGAGTTTTAGTGACAACGTTGACTAAGCGAATGGCAGAAGATTTAACGGAATATCTGAATGAGCATGATGTCAGAGTACGTTATCTGCACTCTGATATTGATACTGTTGAGCGTGTTGAAATTATCCGGGACTTACGTTTGGGTGAGTTTGATGTATTGGTCGGTATTAACTTACTAAGAGAGGGGCTGGATATGCCAGAGGTTTCTCTGGTCGCGATTTTGGATGCAGATAAAGAGGGCTTTCTGAGGTCTGAGCGTTCGTTAATACAGACAATCGGTCGCGCTGCCCGTAATATAAATGGCAAAGCGATTCTGTATGCAGATAAAATCACCGGTTCGATGAAACGTGCTATGGATGAAACGAATCGTCGTCGCGAAAAACAGAAACAATACAACCTGGATAATGGGATTGAGCCTAAGGCATTACATCGTGATGTAAAAGATATTATGGAATTAGGTGATATAGCGAAAGCTCATGGTCGAAATCGCAAACAATCCAAAGTGGTACCATTGTCTAAAGTGGCTGAAGAAGGTGCGTCTTATGAGAGTATGTCACCTCAGGAACTGGATAAAACAATAAAAGCGCTTGAGGAACAGATGTATCAGTATGCACAAAATCTGGAATTTGAATCTGCTGCTAAAAAGCGTGATGAAATTCAGCAACTGAGAGAGCAATTTATTGTAAATAGTTAGAAAAAAGAGACTGAACAGGTAAAAAAAAAGCCAATAGAAAATCTCTATTGGCCATTATTTGTGAATAATTATTCACTAACAACGTCAGTTGGCTAGGTGACTCTTTCGAGTCATATTAAATTAAGCACAAAGCATGCCAACACATTATGTCAATAAATGTAAGAATGAGAGCTTGTTTCAAGGTTTTTCTATAAATCTATTTGCAAAATGCAACTCAAGATGCAATTATCATGCAAAACGCAATGATTCAGTCGGCTAGAAATGCAGCTTGAAAATATTCCTCAAAAAACAAAATATGTCTTGATGGTTGAAGATACTGCCTCCGTAGCAGTACTTTATCGATCTTATCTAACTCAGCTTGATATTGATATCAATATCGTTGGAACAGGGCGGGAAGCGCTGGAAAGTTTAGCTCAAAGAGAGCCGGATTTAATTCTCCTCGATCTAAGGTTACCGGATATGACCGGAATGGATGTACTCAAAGAAGTGAAGCTGCATACTCCGGACGTGCCAGTAATATTCATGACCGCACATGGTTCGATAGATACGGCTGTTCAGGCGATGCGTTATGGTGCTCAGGACTTTTTGATTAAACCCTGTGAGGCTAACCGGCTGCGCGTTACCGTGAATAATGCCATCCGTAAAGCCAGTCATATTAAAGCCCATTCTGAGAGTAGTGTAGGGCAAAACTACAAAGGATTTATCGGCAGTAGTCATACTATGCAAGCGGTTTATCGTACGATCGATTCCGCTGCGGCAAGTAAGGCAAGTATCTTCATTACCGGAGAAAGTGGAACGGGTAAAGAAGTGTGTGCGGAAGCGATTCATGCGGCAAGTAAGCGAAGTGATAAACCTTTTATAGCGATTAACTGTGCCGCAATTCCAAAAGATTTGATCGAGAGTGAACTTTTTGGTCACGTGAAAGGCGCATTTACCGGTGCTTCTACTGACAGAAAAGGGGCGGCAGAACTGGCCGATGGGGGTACTCTGTTCCTGGATGAACTCTGCGAAATGGATTTAGACTTACAGACCAAATTACTCCGGTTCATTCAGACAGGGACATTTCAGAAAGTCGGGTCATCCAAAATGAACAGTGTTGATGTCCGTTTTGTATGTGCTACAAACCGTGATCCATGGAAAGAAGTTCAGGAAGGACGTTTTCGGGAAGATTTGTATTATCGGTTGTATGTTATTCCATTGCATTTACCTCCATTAAGAGAGCGTGGTGATGATGTTATTGAGATTGCTTATTCATTGCTCGGTTTTATGGCTAAAGAAGAGGGAAAAGATTTTGTTCGTCTTGCCCCTGAAGTGATTGAACGGTTTATTCAGTACGAATGGCCTGGTAATGTCCGGCAGTTACAAAATGTGTTGCGTAATGTTGTGGTTTTAAATCATGGCAAAGAGATTATTCTTGATATGTTACCGCCACCACTTAATCAATTGAATAAAACTGACATATTAGTAAATACCGATAAAGAGTCTGATAATGATGATCAGGTGTCAATTCAGGATATATTACCATTATGGATGACGGAAAAAGCGGCTATCGAGAAAGCCATTGAAGCCTGTGATGGAAATATATCCAAAGCAGCGGGTTATCTGGATGTCAGCCCTTCCACTATTTACAGGAAATTACAGTCCTGGGATCAAAAAGAGAAGAATTAATGTTATTGAAAAATCAGAGCACTATTGAACAGTTGTCGCAAGAAATCGGGCCTGATAATGTTTCAATGCTTTTCGGAATTTTTGTGAATGAGCTTCGAGGCTATTTAGCCTTATTTGAAGAGGCGGATGAAAGTCATTTATGCCAACATTTAAAGGAAGTAAGTCACGCTTTAAAGAGTAGTGCTGCGAGTTTTGGTGCCGATGCACTGTGTTCACTGGCAGTTGATATCGATGCCCGTGTTAAAGCCGGAGAAATACTGGACTGCGACAAAGAAGTACACGATTTGGTTGCTGTTATGAAAGAAACCTATGGGGCTTATGAAGCATGCCTGTAGCACTTTCTTTTATTCATAATGTCATTGAGTGTTTCTCTTAACTTTTCTTTGTCGTGTCTCCAGCATTGCTCTTCTGAAGCAAGTTGTTTCTGGATAAATTGAGTATGTGAGGCTGCTTTGAATGGGATGTTTCCCAAAACAATATTGATATTTCTTCCACCACATGCTCTTTCACACCAGGCTATTTTTTCCTCAAAAGGCATGCTATCAGCAGGGCTGTGCTCCGGTGCCAGGTTTTGAATAAAAATCAGTACTGCATCTTTGTTTTGTGCGATAGATTTACTGATTTCTTTTAGTAACAAAGGAGGCATAACACTGGTTAGAAAACTGCCAGGTCCGAAGATAATAATGTTAGCGTGTCTGATTGCCTGAGCGGCTTCTTGTGTTGCGGGGACAAGCGGGTCAATATAAAGTTTATCCAGAGGTTCTTCATTTGAATCTATATTGATTTCACCATTTACGGTTTGTCCTGATTTTGTTATTGCGGCCAAGTTAGTGGTCTTCTCTGACATCGGTATGATGTTCACATCAATGCTTAGCAAATTGGTTATGTATTCGATTGCTTTTAGTGGGCGTACTGACAAATCATCAAGTGCTGATAGCATTAGGTTACCCAGATTATGTCCTTCTAATTCCCCGCGTTCTTTAAAGCGATATTCAAACATCTTTGATGAGACCGTAGGTTCCGTCACTAACTGATTGATACAGTTTCTGGTATCACCCCAGGCAATTCCACCTTGTTGCTGCCTTATTCTGCCCGTTGATCCACCATTGTCAGTTGTTGTTACTATTCCTGTGACATTACTACCATAATCTTTTAATGCCGAAAGAACACGACCTAAACCGTGTCCGCCACCAATTGCTACAATTTTTGGATCCATGTTAAATATCATATTTTGAAATCGATCTACCTAAGTTATAGATTAGCGTAATATTCAGAAAATAATGACAAAATGGATGAATTTCATAGAAATAATCTCTGCTCATGAGGTTTTTGGTGGAATTTTCTGCAAATTTTCCTACAAATATATTCAATCCGGTTCAAATGTTTCTCAAATAAATGTGGCAAAGTGCTTAACAGATAACATCTATAAATAAAATAGTGCTGTTCTATTTAGTAATTTGACGATTTTCGATCACAATTACACAAACGGCTTTTTAACTTGCCGCGAATAGGAGACTGTTATGGAATCACTGAAAGTAAAAGATTATATGATTCATCATCCTGTAACCTTTAAACAAAATATGTCTTTAACAGCTGCACTGGATAAGGTTATTGAGTCAGAAAGTTTAGGCGGACCGGTTGTTGATGAAGTCGGAACTTTGATTGGCTTTATTTCTGAGCACGACTTATTAGAGAAATTGGTGAAGGTAAGCTATATATGTCAGGACAGCTATATTGTTGGGGATTGTATGTCCACGAATGTCGTGTCTGTTCATCCCGATATGTTAATTATTGAGCTGGCAGAAATGATGAAAATTGGTAAGCCGAAGGTCTATCCGGTTGTTGATGATGAAAACCGTCTGGTTGGGTTGATTAACCGAAGAGCCGTTTTAAGAGCGATAAATAAGAATCTGAAGGCTTGCTTCTCTCATCAGATATAGAGTGGACAAGGATTATTTTTGTGTGATTTAGATCTCATAAACATCACATATGTTACTTTTGTTTCCTTATGAGTGTGATCTTTATAGTGTTTGTCTGTGATTTTTTACGTTAAAGTCGCCAATCATAACCAATATAAAGACACATTCAGTCTGGGAGGATAAATGTCACAAGAAGTATTTCATCTGGGTATTACAAAAGAGTTACTGGAAGGGGCTAAAGTCGCTATATTACCCGGAGACCCAGATCGGGTGGAAAAAATTGCTGCACATATGGAAGCCCCTAAACATCTTGCCCGTCATAGAGAATACAATATTTATCTCGCCAGGTTAAATGGATCACCTATTGTTGTATGCTCTACAGGAATTGGGGGTCCGTCAACTTCTATTGCCGTGGAAGAACTGGCTCAGTTAGGGGTCACGACGTTTTTGAGAGTAGGAACGACTGGCGCAATTCAGCCTGATATTTCCATTGGAGATATTATTATTACGACGGGATCTGTCAGACTGGATGGAGCAAGTCTTCATTTTGCACCCATGGAGTTTCCGGCGGTTGCGGATTACCAGGTAATGAAGGCATTTGAACAATCTGCTAATAAGATGAATTTAGTCTCTCATACCGGTATTACCGCTTCGAGTGATACATTTTATCCCGGGCAGGAACGTTACGATACTTTTTCGGGGCGGGTTGTAAAACGTTTTCAGGGCTCTTTAGAAGAGTGGCAGGAAATGGGAGTGCTTAACTTTGAGATGGAATCGGCGACATTGTTTACCATGTGCTCCAGTTCAGGGCTGCGGGCTGGTTGTGTTGCGGGTGTTATTGTTAACCGCACTCAGGCTGAGATACCGAATCATGAGGCAGCAAAAGAAGCCGAACTGAATTCGATTAAAGTAGTCATCTCGGCAGCTGAGTCATTAACGAAAACGGCTTAACTGACAAAGTGAGCATAGGCCAGGCCGCATTCTTGTAGCAGAAAACGGTAAGTGGGTGGATAGTATGCCCACCCGTTTTTACCTTATGCGGCCATCAACTTTGGGAGGGGTTGGTACAGTGTTTCGGTTAACTCCGTTAGCATATGATCATAAACATGTGCAATGCTTAAAGATATATCTGATGTCAGCTGATACATATCGTTTGCGTTAATGTTATCAAAGCTCTTATTTTCATTAACTTCAGTTAATACATCAATAGCTTTTGAACATGCTGGAGACGATATAGATAAAGGACTGATTAGTGCCAGGAGTCCCAGCTTTCTTCTTACCATTTCAGAATAACGCTGAAGTCTGGAAGTCCCTTCACTGGAGTTCATATCATCAATGCATATTCTCAACTGTGTCAGTGCATCCATTGTATCGATTATCTGCTGCCAGTTCATATGGTATTCATCACTTAGATCTTCCCGGTTAACATCTACCAGCCAGGCTAACATAACTTCATCCATCAGAAACATACAATGTCTTATTGCTTTGCCATGAATCATTTGATTTCTTGCAATACTTCTTTTTTGCCAGTCTGTAATTAATGCTTTTAGTTTTAGTTGCAACACCCGGTACATTGGTTTGCTATCCAATGGTGCCGTCGAGATCAAATGATTGGTCTTTTCCAGAAGTAGCGTCTGAAAATTCTCAAGTTCTGAGTTTTTATCTTCTTTATTTGCCAGTGCACTGTGGCTTGTGCTTCTGTGTTGTCGGCAGAGGTACAGAACTTGTCTCAGATCGATTAAAAGGTCGTATTTTTTTTGAAGAGTCGATTCACGTTGTTTTGCCAGATAGAACATAAAACCGAGTATGCCTACTGATATCAACATCGAAAAGATAACAAACATAACCAACTCCTTGCTAGTATCCATACTAATTCCTATGATGCATAGATAGTGCCAGAAAAAAACTGCTTGTATTCCAGGTTCTTAACTAATATTTAACATTTATAAAGCACCATTTTGGTGCAATAAGCATCGATGATATTTTTATTAATAATTATGATAAAAAAATCCCCAATATCGGGATATTGGGGATTTTTAGTAAATCACATGATTCTCATACCAGGTTGAGCACCTTCATGTGGTTCTAATATCCACAATTCGCTGCCGCCGGGGCCAGCTGCTAATATCATTCCCTCAGACATCCCGAACTTCATTTTCCGGGGTTTCAGGTTGGCAACCATTACCGTGTGTTTCCCCACTAAATCTTCAGGTTTGTACGCGGATTTTATGCCAGAAAATACCTGTCTTATTTCACCACCAATATCAAGTTGAAACTTCAAAAGTTTGTCTGCTTTTGGCACAGCTTCACATGAAATAATTTTTGCTACTCGTAAATCCACTTTTGCAAAATCATCAAAGCTGATTTCATCAGCAATTGGATCTTTGCTGAGCTCGGTTTCCGGCTGGCCTTTCGCTTTTTCTGCCGCCGCATCTTCCTTCGAAGCTTCAATCATGGCATCAATGTGTTTTGCCTCAATACGGCTGAACAGTGCTTTAAATTTCGTGATGTCATGATTGACCAGAGGTGTAGTGAGTGAATCCCAGGAAAGCTCCTGATTCAGAAACGCTTCACTTCGGATGGCCAGCTCAGGCATCACCGGTTTCAGGTAAGTCATTAATACTTTGAACAGGTTAATCCCGACGGAGCAGACATCCTGCAATTCCTGGTCTTTGCCTTCCTGTTTTGCGATAACCCATGGCGCTTTTTCGTCCACATATTGGTTTGCTTTATCTGCTAATGCGGTGATTTCACGAATGGCACGGCTGTATTCCCGGTTTTCGTACAACTCAGCAATACGCTCGGAGACTGCCGAAAACTCGTTGTAGAGTTCCGGTTCTGCACAGGTTTCGGATAATTTACCGTTAAAGCGTTTGGTGATAAATCCAGCGTTACGTGAAGCCAGATTGACGATTTTATTAACCACATCGGAATTAACACGTTGGGTAAAATCATCGAGATTCAAATCCAGGTCATCGATCCGGTTATTGAGTTTGGCGGCATAGTAATAACGCAGGCATTCCGGATCCAGATGGTTCAGATACGTACTGGCTTTAATAAAGGTCCCTTTGGATTTGGACATTTTGGCACCGTTAACGGTGACGTACCCATGAACAAAAACATTATTAGGTTTACGGAAGCCGGAACCTTCCAGCATCGCCGGCCAGAACAGGCTGTGGAAGTAGACGATGTCTTTACCGATAAAATGGTAAAGTTCTGCTGTGCTGTCTTTTTTCCAGTATTCGTCAAAATCGATATCATCCCGTTTGTCACACAGGTTTTTAAATGAACCCATATAACCAATCGGGGCATCCAGCCAGACATAGAAATATTTACCGGTTTCACCGGGGATTTCGAAACCGAAATAAGGGGCATCGCGGGAGATATCCCATTGTTGGAGGCCGGACTCAAACCACTCCTGCATTTTGTTTGCGGTTTCATTTTGCAGAGAGCCAGAGCGGGTCCATTCTTTCAGCATTTCTTCGAACTGAGGGAGATCGAAGAAGAAATGCTCGGAATCTTTCATGATTGGCGTGGCACCAGAGACCGCTGATTTAGGATTGATTAAATCTGTCGGGCTGTATGTTTCTCCGCAAACATCACAGTTATCGCCGTATTGGTCTTCTGACTTACATTTCGGGCATGTGCCTTTGACGAAACGATCCGGAAGAAACATCTCTTTTTCCGGATCATAGAGTTGAGAAATGGTCCGGCTTGAAATGTAGCCATTTTCTTTTAACTGAAGGTAAATGTAAGAGGACAGCTCACGGTTTTCGTCACTGTGAGTGCTGTGGAAATTATCAAAACTGATATCAAACCCGGCGAAATCCTTTTGATGTTCTTCACTGACCGAAGCTATCATTTCTTCTGGAGTAATACCCATCTGTTGAGCTTTAAGCATGATTGGCGTGCCATGCGCATCGTCAGCACAGATGAAGTTTACAGTATTGCCTCTTAGGCGTTGGTAACGAACCCAGATATCCGCCTGGATATGCTCGAGCATATGACCGAGGTGAATAGAGCCGTTTGCATACGGCAGGGCGCATGTTACCAAAATTTTTCTTGGATCAGTTGCCATACTTAATTATTCGCTTTATTTGATAGGTATAAAAATGTCTGACAATACTACCCGATGAGGCGTTTTCCGCCAAGGTTCAACAGGGGATTACCTTAAAATTTTCAGGGTTCTGTATTGCCGGAAGAGGTGATAGCATATCAGAAACGGGAGGTTGGGTATGCGACAATTTGAAACGAAAGACGATTTTATTATCTGGCTAGATGAATTTTCTCACTCATCACTGATTTCCGGATGGCCATCGACGCCTGGTGTTGTTAGTTATGAAGAGTCAACTCTTAAGATTACTATTCCTTTTGCCGCTAATTCTCTGGTGCAGGAACTGCAAATCTGGATAGAGAATCAGAAAAAAGAAGCCGGTTTTGAGTTGGAATATCGCATTAAATGCCAACCCGGTAAAATGGAAACACACCTTAATCAGTACGTTAAGGGTGTCAGGAATATTATTGCGGTCTCCTCTGCTAAAGGGGGGGTTGGCAAGTCTACGACGGCCGTTAATCTGGCGTTGGCTCTGGCACAATCGCATTCAAAAGTCGGATTGTTGGATGCGGATATTTACGGCCCGTCGGTGCCCATCATGTTAGGGCTTCAGGATGCGTCACCGGATATTGTTGAACAGAAATGGATGAAACCGGTAGAAGCCTACGGTCTCTTTACCAACTCGATTGGTTATTTGGTCAGCAGTGATGATGCCGCTATCTGGCGCGGCCCGATGGCGTCAAAAGCATTACAACAGCTTCTTAATGAAACACTCTGGCCGGATTTGGATTATCTGGTTATTGATATGCCTCCGGGTACCGGAGATATTCAGCTGACATTGGCTCAGGAAATACCGGTGACTTCTGCTGTTGTTGTCACAACACCTCAGGATTTGGCTCTGGCAGATGCCCAAAAAGGGGTTGCCATGTTTGAAAAAGTGGATGTTCCTGTTGCCGGGTTGATTGAAAATATGAGTTATCATATTTGCAGTCATTGTGGTCACCGGGAAGCGATATTTGGTACGGAAGGGGTTGAGGACCTTGCTCAGAAACATCACTTGCCTGTTTTGGCTCAGTTACCGCTTCATATCAGTATCCGTGAAGATATTGATGCCGGTTGTCCTACTGTCATTCGTCATCCAGATTCGCCCTATACGTCATTGTATGTTGAGTTGGCAGAGCGGCTGGCCAGTCAATTATTTTGGCAGGGGAATGTGAAGCCTGATGATATTCCTGTGATGACTATTTGATGTTTTCGGTTCCGGGGAATGTCATCGGTTTTATGCTGGCAGATGGTGTTCCGTAAGAAATTAATTGCTGTTTTGCGTGAAACGGAACTGGTATCGTGACCGGGTTGTTACTATAATCACGCCGCGAATTCATTCCTCATCATATAATCACTGACTGGGTGCACATACATGTCTGAAAATAATCAATGCGTCATTATCGGCATTGCTGGCGCTTCTGCTTCCGGAAAAAGCCTAATAGCGAGTACTATCTATAACGAATTACGTGCAAAAGTCGGCGATCACCAAATCGGAGTAATCACGGAAGATTGCTACTATAAAGATCAAAGTCATCTGAGTATGGAAGAACGGGTTAAGACAAACTACGATCACCCGAGTGCGCTGGACCATAATTTATTGTGTGAACACTTAGAGCAATTAATGCGTGGTGAAGCCGCTGACGTTCCTGAGTATAGTTATACAGAGCATACCCGAACCGAGAACACAATAAGAGTGACGCCAAAGAAAGTCATTATTCTTGAAGGGATTTTATTATTGACGGATCCCCGATTGAGAAACTTAATGCATGCAACTATCTTTATGGATACGCCACTGGATATCTGTTTACTGCGCCGGGTTAAACGTGATGTGGAAGACAGAGGAAGAACAATGGAATCCGTTCTGACTCAATATCAGAAAACGGTTCGTCCGATGTTTTTACAGTTTATTGAACCATCAAAACAGTATGCAGATATCATTGTGCCCCGGGGTGGAAAAAACAGAATTGCGATTGATGTTTTAAAAGCCCATATAGCAAGGCTGCTGAAATCTTAATGCGATAGATATCCAATCAGCACTTTATTTTTTATTCTTTTAGTGGCACTTTTTCAGTGCCATTTTTTTGAGGTTAGGTTCTGGTGATGAAGAAATTAATTATTACACTGGCGGTCATTGTTTGTCTTTTGTTTACCGCGATAGTGACGTTAGTGCTTGTCGTTGACCCCAATCAGTTTAAGCCTCTTCTGGTTCGGGAAGTCAAAAAGACGACCGGACTGGATTTGTCGATTAATGCTGATATCAGCTGGACGTTTTTCCCGACATTTGGTCTTGAGGTCGGCGATATTGCCCTGAAAAATCCGCACGGTTTTAGCCGGACGAATCTGGTGACGGTGGATACGGTTTCTTTTAATGTCGAATTGCTACCATTACTCGATCATGAGTTACAGGTTGGGGAAGTTAGCCTGAAAGGGGCGGATATTCAACTGGAAAAATTGAAATCTGGCCTGACTAACTATGAATTCAAATCACCTCAGACTCAGACGGAACCTAAACCCCAGATAACCGCCAATGAGAATTCGTCATCCGGCGCTGAAAAAACCAGTGCTGACGAGAAAAAAGAGGCAAATCCTTGGCGTATTTCCGTTGCCGGGGTTGATATTGACCATGCGAAATTTTCCATGATTGATCAGGTGAAAAACAGCAAAACGGATATCAGCGATTTGACCTTCAGTCTGAGTGATTTTCAATTTGATCGCTGGGCACCTTTTTCGTTTGCGATCGCCGGGGAGATGGATCAGCAGGTCTTTCATCTTGACGGTAATGGCGAATTCAAGATTGACCAGCAATTTAAAAAGTATGCACTGCAGAAGATTCACCTCAATACGTCTTATCGTAATCCGGAGTTTGATGTTAATAAAGCCGCTCTGACAATGGCGTCATTTGAACTGGGAAAACCGGGATTGGTTCAGCTATCCGTTACGATGCAAGGGGATAATGTCTCCGGAAAAGTGGAAGGACAGTCGGGGCTGTTGATTGAACCATCAATGAAGACGATTCAACTGTCGGAAATTGCGTTGAATGGTGACTTAACCGGTTCTATGGTACCTGTGAAGCCTTTTAAATTTGATTTTAATTCAAACATAACGGTGAATACAGAGAGTCAACATATTAGTGTCACGATACCGCAGTTCGTCTTGAATGACATGACATTGGATGGTCAGCTTCACGCGACCTTGTCTGATATCCCTAAGGTTCGTTTCGATTTTCATAGTAATAAGCTTGATCTGGATAACTTACTTGCTTCCTCCGGTGCCAGCCCGCAAAAAGCAACGGGCAGCCAAAAGCCGGCGCAGTCTGCATCTGTTTCCGGGACCTCGGTTGAAAGCCGGACATCTTCAGGGTCTGGTGAGCCGGATTTGTCTGTGTTGAAGCAGGTTGATATTGCCGGTTCTGTGCGCATTGATGATGTGAAAGCGAACAATGTGACGTTATCAAATCTGATGACATCAATGCATATCAACAAGGGGAAAGCGGTATTAAGCCAATTCCGGGCCGATTTATATGATGGAACGGTTCAGGCGAAGGGCGTGCTTGACGCGACGAAAAAGCTTCCTGTGTATAACATGGATGCAGATATTGAGAGTGTTCAGGTTCAACCCTTGCTGATTGCTCTCGCTGACAAAGACATTTTAGAAGGGTCCGGTACGATTAAGGCCGTGTTGACGGGTAAGAGTTTATCGACTGATAAGCTAGTGAAAAACCTGGCAGGTACCGTTGATATCGATTTTGCAGATGGTGCGGTTAATGGTATTAATGTGCCGCAAATGATCCGGGTGCAGTATGCAAAATTCAAAGGTGAGCCAATCACCACGGAAGAAGAGGCGGCGAAAAAAACAGACTTTAGCTCCTTAACCGCAACCGTCAATCTGAAAGAGGGGCAGGCCACGACCAATAATCTGAAGATGGCGTCGCCACTTCTTCGTATCAGCGGGAAAGGCAGTGCCAATTATATACAGCAAACAACCGATTTTGTGGTAAGAACCTCATTGGTTAAGTCTCTGGAAGGTCAGGGTGGTCAGGGAATCGATAAACTTCGTGATGTGACGATACCCATCAAAGTCACTGGTCCATGGGCAGAGCCTAAATACCGTATCGTGTTTGATGACGTACTGAAACAAAAGGCGGAGAAAGAACTCGATCGGGGCCTGAAGAAGTTGGACAGCAAGATTAAAGATGAAAAAACCAAGAAGGCTTTAAACAGTTTGCTCAAAGGGTTGCTGAATTAGAGAGGTTCCCCCGGCGCTTCGGCTGGGGGGCTTTTTATTCGGGGAGTTACCAGTCAATGCCTTTTCTGGCTTTTATTCCCGACTCGAACGCGTGTTTCATGTTTTTGACTTCAGAGACGGTATCGGCCAATTCGACCAGACTCCGGTGGGCGGCTCTTCCGGTAATGACAACCGATTGTTCTTTGGGCCGGTTGTTTAATGCTGTGATGACTTCATCCAGCTCAATATAGCCATAATTTGTCATATACGTCAGTTCGTCTAATAAAATAACATCAATGGACTCATCGCAGAGCATCCGTTTACATTCTTGCCAGACACTTTGTGCGGCCGCTGTATCGGTTTCTTTATTTTGAGTCTCCCAGGTAAATCCTGTCGCCATTACATGAAATTCAACGCCTGACTTTTCAAGCAGATTTTTCTCGCCGTTGTCCCATGTGCCCTTGATAAACTGTGCCACCGCACATTTCTGATCATGACCTGTTGCTCTGGTAATGATGCCAAAACCCGCCGTGGACTTGCCTTTTCCATTGCCGGTGATGACTAACAGTAATCCTCTTTCTTCCTGAGCGGCTGCAATTTTGTCATCGACTCTTTGTTTCACTTTTTGTTGCCGTTCAATGTACCTTTGATTTTTTGTGTCTGTCATGACGGTAATCCTTTGATGCCGTGTTTTGTGCATCATAACGCATCTTTAAGGATGCAAAAACCATGAATAACAAGGGGACTAGATGAATTTAAAGCAGGTAATATGAATAAAAAATCGCTCTTGTACCGGAATACAGAGCGATAATTCGTAATAGGATTAACGGGATTCAGGCCGCGTTATAAAGGCGCCGGCCAACAAACAGCGTGTCTTTGAATGCATGGGCAAATTTGGCAAAAGCCAGCACACCGACATCGATAAGTGGCTCGACAATGATAACGCTCATATAGGCGATACCAAATGTTAAAATGCTATGAATGTTATCGGCAGACAATCCCTGTCCATACAGAGCCCAGAACCCTACCCATAAAACAATCCCCCCCTGATAGGTAACAGAAAGGCGCAGTGCCTGATGGTATTTTAAATCCACATAGGCGGTGTTTTTATCGATAACATTGCCGGCCAGAGCGTACATTGCAAACAGGGGTACCAGTAACGTAGTCACATTCATTCCATATTGGGGAAGGTCGAATGGCGCAAAAAACAGCCCCTGAATCAGTAAACCAATGCTTAAGCCAAAACCCGCAGCAGCCGGACCAAACAAAAGGAAAAGCGTGGAACCCAGAATCAGGTGAACTTCCGATACGCCAATAGGATGATGAGGTAATACTTCAAAGAAACAAAAGACAAGGGCAGCACAAATCAGAGAACGAAGAGTCGTGGATAACAATCCCCGTTCTTTTAATTCCTGCCAAAACAGTCTGGTCAGATAGCCAATAGCTGCCGTCGCAGTGGCATAACTTAGTACGATTTTTTCGGGGCTTACGAGCCCTGGTTCAATATGCATGGTTTTCTCCTTTGTTCTACATCCCCGTAGAACATGTTCAAATTGGTCAGAACCGGGTAAGTCTCCGGACTTTACGTTATCACACAAACTGACCTTCCCGGCGAGTTTCCCAGTGGTCAGTTATCATTCTTCCTTAATACGTTTACCGTTGCGGGGGCAGTAACTGCTTCACTTAATCCTTTGAGCAAACAGTTTTCCTTATGATAAATTTTTATCTCCCGGTCCTGTTTTAGAAACAATATGTTCCGCAGTTAGTATATTAGGGGGGACGTGATAGATAATGATATGCATCAAGAGCTGGTAATTTTCAATTAACGGAATGTACAAATTTTATTTACAAATTATTTGCCTGGTACCATGGTATACATAAGTGTAAAGCTTTCAAAAGTTAAATTTTAATGTGTTTGTCTATATCAGATAGTGATGATGAGGATATGAGTAAAACAGATATTCAAAGCATAATAGAGAGTTTTACTTCTATAGAGCAGGCTCTGGATTATTTTGAAATTGGTTATGACAGCCAGTTTATTGATGAGTTTCGGACCCAGTTAATCAAACGGTTTAACGGCTATCTGATTCTGGATAAACCGGAAGACTGGTTTGCTGCCCGCCGTGCTCTGAAAAATGCGTATTGTAAAATTCAGCGTTCCCGGTTGGATAAGCACACCCGTCAGGCCTGCCGTGGGTGTACTACCTGTCAGAGGCGATAAATAAAACGAAATTTCTTTCGGATTCGGGTAGGAAGTTAATCCAGCGGGAGATGGTGACTGGTTTTAATTTCTTTAACAGAGATGTTTGAATGCAGAGCACTGACACCTTTTACCCGTCTTAGCTGACTTATCCGATCATAGTATTCATCTAAATCATGGGCTATCACTTCAACGATGTAATCTGCACCACCAGCGATGCAGTGACACATTGGTATCCAGTCAGTCGATGAAACAAATTGTTCGAAAAAGTCTGTATTTTCAATTTCATGGTTGCTCAGGGTGACCAGAGTAAACCCAACCATACTGAACCCCAGTTTTTTCCGGTTCAGGACGGCGATATATTCTTTGATGTATTCAGAGTCTTCCAGTCTTTTCCAGCGTCTCCAGCAAGGGGTTTCGCTCAGATTCACCTTTTCAGATAACTTACTGTTGCTGATACGCCCTTCGCGCTGGATATGCCTGAGCATGGATAGATCGGTATCATCAAGTGTGTTGTTGGTTAATTCTTGCTTGTTCATGATTATTTTTGAAATATATTGCCCTTTCGTGGGGGGATTATAGCGTAAAAAGCAAATTTATTCCTGCTCAGTTCAATAAACTATTCAGGTCATCAAATGACATTGTACAAAGCTACTTTTGAAAGGAGTTGGGGAATATGAGTACCGAGGTTGTTATTGCATTTTTGTTTTTTTCTATATCAATGTCGATTACACCGGGAGCCGGTAATATCACACTGTTGGGCATCTCAAACCGATATGGCTTTTCTGCGGCTTTGCCTTTTGTTGCCGGGACCTCTTTTGGCGTTTTTATTGTGTTTGGAGGGACCAGCGCCGGATTGATCAGTGTTCTGATGAATTATCCGGAATTGTATTTGATGCTGAAATATATGGGAGCCGTTTATTTACTGTATATTGCCTGGAGTATTACTCAGTTTAAGATGAAAGAAAGCAATAATGAGGATAACGCTGCAGGATTTTTATCCGGGGCACTTGTGCAGATATTAAATCCGAAGGCATGGATTGCTGCAATGACGGTTTTTTCTCAGTTTACCGATATGTCAGGTAATTATTTGATTCAGGTTGTCGTTATTATCGTTACATTTTTAGTTATCGTTACACTGTCCACTCTTATATGGGCGTATTTTGGTTCAGTACTAAAACGTTTATTACAATCTTCACACCAATTGCTTTTGGTCAATCGGTGTTTAGGGGGAACATTAGCATTGACAGTGATTTTTATGCTGGGCCAGCCGTAATAATGGTTAGGTCGTGTTTATTTGAGAGGGATTCAGGTGACTGAATTTGCAAAACGATAGTATTTGATTGTTCCTATTAATTACATAAAAGCAAAAAGGAACAATCATCGTAAAGATTGTAGTGCAATGTAGTAAATAATGTCATTCATATTAAATAATCAGACACAATCATCCTCCTCTGGAAGTAATTTTTTAAAGAAAACAGCCAATGCAAAAGAAGGCCAAATCATAACTAAAGAAATTACAACAGTAAGAGAAGCTAAAACAGAAGCTTCGCTAAAATATTCTAAAGCATTACTTTTTATAATAATATACTGAAAGAAAAAACAACCAATTATCATATATATAGCTAGTCCGTTCATATTGTTATAGTTACCTCTGTTTTTATTATTTAATATTTTTTAAAGTAAGAGGAAGTTGATACTCCTGATAAAATTGAAACAATGGGTTTCATTGTATTACATTATTGCCAACAAAAACGTTATTCTCTCCATAGTTAGGCTATGCTAGTTTTACGTAGTCATTAGTGGAAAAAGCTTTCTTTCGGCTGAGTGATGAGACCAGTGATAAACGGTTTTTGTTCTTATTTAAAAGAGATAAGATGATTTTTAATTTATGAAAAACCAAAGAAATACATCAATACTTATCGTTTGTATGGGCAATATCTGTCGTTCTCCTACCGCAGAGGCTGTTCTGAAATCGAAAGCAGCTGATATGGGGAAAAAAGTTGAAATCGATTCTGCCGGAACCATTGCGTATCATCAGGGGAATCCGCCGGATACCCGGGCCCGGATTGCCGGAGAAAAAAGAGGCTATTCCTTTGACAATATCTTTGCCCGTCAGGTCACGGATAAAGACTATGAATACTTTGACATGATATTGGCTGCCGACCGGGACAACCTCGACGACTTACGTTCTATGTGTCCGCAGAGGTATCAGCCCAAACTGTCACTGTTTTTAAGTCACGGTCATTCTAATTATGAAGAAATTCCGGATCCTTATTACGGAGGAAACCAGGGATTTGAGCTGGTTTTAGACTTAATTGAAGATGCCGCAGAATCGATTTTAAGAAAAGTATAAAACCCGCCGGGTAGCGGGTGTTAATCCGACACGTTTATTAAAGAGAATGGCTGTACTGAATACCGAACATAATGGCATCAGCATGGGTTGTCCCTGTCAGTGTCGAAACGGTTTTGGATTCACTGACATCAACGTCTTTCCCTAACAGGTAGGTAAAACCAACATCGATATTGGACTTCTCTGATAAGTGGTAGGTAAAGCCGGTAGAGAACCATTGTCTGTCTGAGTCAGGAACTGAGATAGAAGTGAGGTTATCCTGTGCGCTTGTGTCGTACATATAGCCAGCCCGAAGTGTCCAGGTGTGGTTCAGATAATACGTTCCACCTATCGCATAATGCCAGCCATCCTGCCACTGATAGCTATTTAATGTTCCGCTTATCTTGGCATTAAGATTGTCAAATTCTGACCATTTAATCCATTGAATACTGTAATGGACAGCAAAATCATTATTCAGGCGGTGGTAACCGGAGAACTCGGCGATGTCCGGCAGAGGAATGATCAGGGTATCTGAGATGCTGGTACCGGAAGCAGTATATCCGGCATAATTAATATCACCATCGGCCTTTAAATCAGGGCTGTAATGGTAATCCAGCCCAAAGCGGTTATTGTCGTTTAACTCGAAAACAGTGCCCAGATTATAGCCGACGGCCCAACCGGCTGCGTCGACATTTAATGCCTCGTCCGGGACTGCAGAAGAAGCCGCCGCCAGTGTTGGCTCAAAGTTACGGGATAACTTCCCTTTTCCATATATGAAGTCCAGACCGGCACCAATGCTCCATTGCTGATTGATGCGGTAAGAACCGGTGAGACCGATATTTAAACTCTGAACATCGGTGTTACCACCATATTCATAGCCCTGATAATTATTATCAAAACTGGTTCTGGTGCCAAAGTTGGAGTAGGTATTTAATCCCCAGGCAAAGCGATCATTCACTGGTACAATCAGGTATAGATTGGGTGCCACGGAAGTGTCGCCAGCGTTGTCATAAGAGGCATCAAGAGTGTTGGCCACTGGATTTTTATAAACACCATCCTTTACTTCAATCATGGTCGAAATGGTTTCCAGACCGATAGAAAAGGAAATGTCATCAAAAAGTGCCATCGCCGCTGGGTTGCGGGCAACAACGGAGGCATTATCCGCAATAACGGCATCACCGGCATAAGCCCGGCCCAGACCGGTAGCAGACTGAGCATTAAGCTGAAAACCGGCAGCACAGACATTAGTGCTGTTAAGCGCACAGAGAGATATTGCAGCGAGCAGAGCTGAACGGCGAAGAACAAAAGATCTATTCATTTAGTTACAAATCCTATCTTTGAGGCAAATACAGATAACCTCAATCCAGCGAATCTTTTTTGAGTAATTACTCAATTGGGCCGGAGATACTATGCGTTTCCTGATGAAAGACAAATCCGACCATTGACCATCTGAATGAAAATTGTGAGTAACACCGTGAAAGAACAGAGAATATCTTTTGGTAACAAAATAGTTCAAAATATCAAAAATGGAATCATATTTTTATAAAATGATCAATCATAGACTTATTTATACAGGAGAGGTGGCTTTTTATTGTGATATGCATTAAATCAAAACAAAATTGATCTAATTCAATATTTAATAGCAGAAAGAAAGTATATTGGTTCATGTCATCTGGTTAGTCGTAAGACTAGCATGTTGAGCAAGATGACACTTCCTTTTGAAGGCTGACTTTACTTTCTCCTAATCAGGAAACTGATTTTCAATTGGCGTAAGTTAATTGTTTTATAATTTCCAACCACACAGTTTTGTGTGGTTTTTTTTTACTTAAAATATATGATCAGGAGTAGTCATACTACCATTTCTGAGTCAGTAGCAAGGTGAGGTGAAAGGTAAAGCAGAATAGAAAGCAAAGATAGGCTCATTTTCATCGTGTCAGACTGAAGTATAACACGATGAAATTTAATAAAGTTATTGGGTTAATCAATATTATATGAAATGACGAAGTCAATGAATAATCTGACTTTCTCGGGAAGATGATCCTTGTGATTATACAGCATATATATTTCCCGGGCATTAGCACTCCAGTCATCTAAGATTCTGATTAGTGACCCGTTTGCAAGATATTCCTTAATCATCACATTTGGCATCAGAGTAATGCCTAACCCTTCTGAACAGGCCATCCTTACCACATCCAGAGTGTTTGCCTGAAAACGTCCCTTATCAGTATTAATGATGGTTTCGCCTTTACTGTTAGCCAATTGCCATTTCATCAGCGGATAGCCCTTTAACAGGGAATGTTCGTGTAATTCTTCTGCATGTGTTGGTGGTGGATTACTAATAAGGTATTCCGGGCTGGCAACTAAAATGTCTTCAACCTGATTAATTTTTCTGGCTATCAGTGACGAATCCCGTTGTGGTCCGACACGGAAAATGACATCCCATTCGGTAGGATCTAACTGATCAGCCATATTATTTGTTGTCAGTTCGAGGTTGATGTCCGGATATCGCTTCATAAACGCATTAAACATTGGCATCATCATTCGCTTAGTCAGATTGGATGGACCTGATATACGAATTTTACCGGATGCACCCCGACACTCGTCGCTGATTTCTTCCGTTGTGACTGAGAGTTGGTGCAATAGTGGAGAACACTCTTTAAAAAACATTTCACCCGCTTCAGTAAGTGATAGTTTCCTTGCGTGGCGGTTGAGAAGGCGTAGATTAAGCGAATCTTCCAACGCTTGAATACGGCGTGTTATCGTGGCAACAGGAATCATCGTCTTACGAGAGGTTGCGGTATAACTGCCATTTTCTACGACTAAGCGAAAGAGATTTAGATCATCTAATTTCATGTCTACGGATACATCTTTATAGGGGGTTCAACTACTGTATACGTAACTAAATTGTAAAATTTTGCGTCATATCAACATGTTTGCTGAAAACTCATTTTTCAATCTTAAAACGAAATTGTTTATAAAATTGTCATATTCCCGAATATTTGTATAAATCCTTTTCTGGTTCTATTTTTAATACAGTGGTTTTAAAAATATCAATAATAAATATTACGATGTTGCAATAATAATAAGTGACTTAAGCTCTAGCTCTGCTATTGGCATTTAGTGAGGTTGTACTATGTTGAAACCAGGTCAGGAACCTAGCAAGGTGGCTTCGGATGCAAAAGCACTTGAAGGCAAAAGAATATTGATTGTTGATGATGATCCTATATTCAGAAGAATTACCGGTGGTTTTTTAACAGCGCAGGGATGTGAAATCTGTGAAGCTGAAAACGGACTTGACGGTCTGAGAAAGCTTAAGTCTACTAGTCCGGACTTAGTAATATGCGACCTTGCAATGCCCATTTTAAATGGTGTTGAATTTGTTGAAGAAGTCAGCATGGCTTATCCCTCTCTTCCTCTGATAGTGGTTTCTGCGACAGAGCAAATGTCAGAAGTTGCGAAAGCCTTGAAGTACGGAATAAGAGATTTTTTACCAAAACCAATTGAAAATTTTTCTCATTTGTCATCAGCAATTATTAATACATTGGAGGACAGTGATAATCATTTAAGTGATTTAAGGGATTTTTCCAGTCAGTGGTTTCGTGTCGACGATGGTGGTGATGTCGAAGAAGAGCAGGAACTGTACTGGCACCTAGAATATCTACAGTCTAATCCGGGCGCGGCCAGACATCTTCTGAAAGCTCTGATGCCTGAAAATGATTCCAAACAGGGAGTCTGGCACTGCAATTACCGGCTTCTTCAGTCTGCTGAAGCAATGCCGGTTGTTTTTGATTACATCTGGCTGATTGACGGACAGTTTGCCT
Source organism: Vibrio salinus (assembly GCF_021272385.1). Lineage (GTDB taxonomy): Bacteria > Pseudomonadota > Gammaproteobacteria > Enterobacterales > Vibrionaceae > Vibrio > Vibrio salinus. Next base: position 607,480 of record NZ_JAJSDZ010000005.1, on the reverse strand, counting down.
TTTATATTGTGGATGCGGAAAATCATTCTGTTGCTACGACCCTGATGGTCCGGGCTTTGTTTCATGATTATATGCGTAACCTGAAAAGCTACAGAGCCGATCTGAAAGATCTGGCGGAGATTATGGAAAAAGGACTGCAGTGTTCGGATTATACATCGAAGGCGTCAGTGTTACTCGGATTTGCGGATTTAACCTATGGTCAGTTGTCTATCATGCCTGCCGGTCTTGGTTGTGACTGGTCGAACGGTTTGAGCTGTCTGCATATTGAAGGGGGGGCTCATTTAGGTGATCATTGTCTGAAAAATTTTATCACGAAGGATTTGCCTATCAGAAGTAAATCACAAATAACGCTTGATCATCTGGGTGAAGGCTCTTTTGTTCTCGAGTTATCCCGGCAAGATGCCCATTAGATGCCCATTAAGGGATGAAATGTGTTGAGAATACTACTTGTTTTTTCCGGAATGGTGTCCGTTATTCTTGGTGTTCTCGGAATTTTCCTTCCGTTATTGCCAACCACTCCGTTTTTGTTATTAGCCAGTGCCTGCTTTGTTAAAAGCAGTCCAAGGTTTAATCACTGGTTGATAACTCATAAAAAGTTTGGTCCTGTTATTCAAAATTGGCAGACAAACAGGGCAGTGAGTTCTACCGTACGACGAAGAGGTGCTGCGGCCATTGTTGTGAGCTTTTGCTGGTCTATATGGATAGTCCCTCTGGTATGGCTGAAAATCATTCTTTTTTTGGGACTCATGCTGGCTTTAACCTTTTTTCTTCGCCTTCCTGTTAACGACCTGGTTGATTAAAACGGAAAAAATCAATAGCATTACGCCGAAGCGTGCCCACTTCTGACAGTGGGCGTTTGTGTTTTTAGCAGAGTATAAATTGCAAATTATTGCTTTTGCGTAAGGTGTGATGGTTCTGAAACCGTTATACTAAGCACCTCTGAAAATGAAAGTTACAGAAGTTATGACAACCGAAACTATCTCAAAGATTAAAGGCAGCATTAAAACGATTGCTGATTATCCTACTCCCGGCATCCTATTTCGTGATGTAACCAGTTTACTCGAGGATGCAGAAGCCTACCGCGCAACGATTAAGCTATTAGTTGAAAAGTATAAAGACCTTGGTTTTACAAAAGTGGTTGGTACGGAAGCTCGTGGTTTTTTATTTGGTGCTCCGTTGGCGATTGAGCTTGGTATCGGTTTTATTCCGGTTCGCAAACCGGGGAAATTACCTCGTGAAACATTGTCTGAGTCGTATGAACTTGAATATGGAGTGGATACACTTGAGATTCATGTTGATGCGATTGAGAAGGATGATAAAGTGCTTGTTGTTGACGACTTGTTAGCAACGGGTGGTACGATTGAAGCCACTACAAAATTAATTCGTCGTCTCGGTGGTGAAGTCAGCCATGCTGCATTTGTCATCAATCTTCCAGATATTGGTGGTGGAGATCGTCTTAAAAAGTTAGGACTTGAAGTGTACAGCATTTGTGATTTCGAAGGTCATTAATAAAAACAATCGGAATATTGGATGAGTTATCTAGCATTAGCAAGAAAATGGAGACCGGCGGCTTTCTCTGAAGTTGTCGGTCAGGCTCATGTGCTAACTGCATTAGAAAATGCATTAGATCAGAACCGGCTTCACCATGCTTATTTGTTTAGTGGTACCCGTGGTGTTGGTAAAACGACAATTGCGCGTTTGCTTGCTAAAGGACTGAATTGTGAGAAGGGCATTACTTCGCATCCATGTGGTGAGTGTCCGACATGTAAAGAGATCGATGAAGGGCGTTTTGTTGATCTGTTAGAAATTGATGCGGCGTCGAGAACCAAAGTTGAAGATACCCGAGAATTGCTAGATAACGTCCAGTACAAACCAGCCCGTGGTCGTTTTAAGGTGTATTTAATTGATGAGGTGCATATGTTGTCCCGTCATAGCTTTAATGCATTGCTTAAAACGTTAGAAGAACCACCGGAATACGTGAAATTTCTGCTTGCAACCACGGATCCTCAGAAACTGCCGGTGACGATTTTATCCCGTTGTCTGCAATTCCATCTTAAGCCTATTAGTATTGAAAATATTGGTGCTCAGCTAGAGCATATTTTTAACGTCGAATCCATTGGCTTCGAGAAGCGGGCTGTGAGCCTGCTGGCTCATGCGGCTGACGGCAGTATGCGGGATGCGCTGAGTTTATCGGATCAGGCGATATCCTTAGGAAACGGGCAGGTAACGGTCGATCACGTTGCCAATATGCTTGGGACCATTGATACCAATCAGGCCCTGCATATTCTGACTGCGCTAAGCCATAACAATCCCCAGGAAATTATGGAGCAGGTTGACGCTCTTGCCCAAAATGGAACTGACTGGGATGAATTGCTCAAGTCATTAGCAGAGCAGTTACACCGTCTGGCTATGTTTCAGGCTCTGCCGGGGACAATGGATAAAAGTTCCCCCGATAGCGAAAAGATCCGCATACTGGCAAAAGCCATTGCTCCGGAAGAGATTCAGCTTTATTATCAGATTGCGTTGAAAGGCCGGGACGATCTGGCGTTATCACCGACACCGAGAATCGGTCTGGAGATGATTTTATTGCGTATGGTTGCGTTCAGGCCTGCTGAAATCAGTCCTTTGCATGACATTCGTCCTCCGGAGAAATCGACAGATTCGGCAGCCCAGTCAGTAGAGCCGGTATCACCGCTTTCTCAGCCATTGCCTTCCCATGTGGCACCGGAGGTATCTGAGCCGGTTAATGTACCGCCGCCACAGGCGCATTACGAAGGCAATAACAGTGTTGTCCATCCGGAGTCTGAGCCTCTTCAACCGTCACCGGTTCCTCAGCCTGTGGAAAAACACAAAGAAGAAACTGTCCGACCGGTTACCCGTTCTTCTATCGGTGGACTGAGACATCAGTTGCGTTCTCAGCGTCATTCGTCACCAGACAGTGGAAGTCCGCGGGGAAAAAAGTCTGAAGCGGCAGCCAAAAATGCAACGGTTTTTGAAAGGCTGGCAAACATCTCTACTCAAAATGATGTTTCGCCGGCACCTTCACATTCCCAGGCGTCTGTTCCCCCTGTCGAAGAAAAGAGAGACAAGCCTTACCGCTGGACCCCTATGTTACCGGATGAGCCGGAAGATACACAGAGTCAGCAGCTGACGCCATCAGAATTAAAATCAGCGGTTGAACACGAAAAAACGCCCGAAATGACCCGGAAGCTGGTTCAGGAAGTGGCAGAAAAAGATGACTGGGCCCGTCTGATTCAGCAAATGAATATGCCAAAATTAGTGGAACAGCTTGCATTGAATTCTTCATGCGTTCGTGATGGTTCTACTGTTAAACTGACGCTGCGGGCAAATCAGCAGCATCTGAATACTGAAAAAGCGTTTGTTGCACTTCAGCAGGCGATTTCAGATTTATCCGGTGAACCCTGTCATCTGGAGATTACAATTGGAGAACAGGGGGATACCCCTCTGGAATTAAGAGAAAAGAATTATCAGGAAAGGCTGCATCAGGCTTATAACAGCCTTAAGCAGGATGATATTGTTCAGTTTATTGAAACCCGGTTTAATGCAGAATTAGAAAAAGAGACGGTTCGGCCAATCTAACGGGCTCTGAACCACATCGATTTATTGGTTAGGGTTGAATTTTATAATATTACCCCCACAATTAGTGAATCAGTCAACATAGTACTAGAGAGACAGACATGTTTGGTAAAGGCGGTATGGGCAACTTAATGAAGCAGGCCCAGCAAATGCAAGATCGCATGCAAAAGCTTCAAGAAGAAATCGCAAATATGGAAGTAACGGGTGAATCCGGTGCCGGTTTAGTTAAAGTAACCATCACTGGTAGCCACAGTGTTCGTCGTGTCGAAATCGATGATAGCCTGATGGAAGACGACAAAGAAATGCTGGAAGACCTGATTGCCGCTGCGTTTAACGATGCTGCCAGACGTATCGAAGAGACTCAGAAAGAGAAAATGTCTGCTGTTACCGGAGGAATGCAACTGCCTCCTGGTATGAAAATGCCATTCTAATCCTTAAGAAGGTATTCAATGCGGACCAGTTATATGCTGGAGCAGTTGATGGAGGCCTTACGTTGTCTGCCCGGGGTTGGTCCCAAGTCGGCTCAGCGTATGGCCTTTCATTTGTTGCAGCGAGACAGAAAAGGCGGCCTGCAGCTTGCTGAGGCGCTATCCAAAGCCATGACGGAAATCGGTCATTGTCAGGAATGCCGGACGTTTACCGAAGAAGACGTCTGTCATATCTGCAATAATCCTAAGCGGCAGGAAGGTGGGCAACTGTGCGTGGTTGAAAGCCCGGCAGATATTGCGGCCGTTGAAGCCACCGGCCAGTATGCCGGACGTTATTTTGTTCTGATGGGGCATTTGTCGCCTTTAGATGGTATCGGTCCCAGTGACATCGGTCTTGACTTGCTGGATTACCGGTTGCAGAGTGGCGGGATTAAAGAAGTCATTCTGGCAACAAACCCAACAGTAGAAGGGGAGGCCACCGCCCATTACATTGCAGAGCTATGTAAAGAGCATAATGTGCCGGCAACCCGAATTGCCCATGGTGTGCCTGTCGGTGGTGAATTAGAGCTGGTGGATGGTACAACCTTGTCACATTCTATTCTTGGCCGTCAGAAATTATATTAATGCCCGGGGGGCGTGTGATTGGTTAGTGGCGGCTATGTCAGGCTTTCGAGCAAAACTAAATTGTCCAGCGCTTCCTGAGCGGTGTTTCCGCAAACATCGTCACAGGCTTTGAATTTATGGCAGACGGCCGGACGCTCCGGTTTTCCGAATAACCGGCATAAATTTTCTTCATTTAGCTGAACGCAACGAACTCCTGCGGGTTTCCCATCCGGCATTCCGGGAATGGGGGAAGAAATACTCGGTGCGATACAACACGCGCCACAACCAAGCCGACAATTCATTTTATTTTCTCCAGAGCATTTAGGGGCGGAAAGTCTAGCAAAATCGCCGATGAAGGGAAATGATGTTTTTTCAGCTTGAGTTTTCTTTGCCCTATAGGTATAAACAACACCCTCCTGTTTTCAACTCCATACAGAGCGACATTGCCGATGACTTTATTCTGGGAACAAAAAAGTTTAGAAGAGATGACGGAAGAAGAGTGGGAATCTCTTTGTGACGGATGCGGGAAGTGTTGCCTGCATAAGCTCATGGATGAAGACACCGATGAGGTTTACTATACCAATGTGGCCTGCAGTTGGTTAAACAGCAAAACCTGTGCCTGCAAAGACTATCCTAACCGTTTTCAGTCAGGAGAAAACTGTCTGAAACTGTCCCGCGAAAATATCAGTGAGTTTAACTGGTTACCGGATACCTGTGCTTATCGTCTTCTGGCCCAAAATCAGCCATTACCGCCATGGCACCCCCTGATCTCCGGCTCAAAATCGGCCATGCATGCCGCCGGTGAAAGTGTCCGGAATAAAGTGGTGTATGAAATTGATGTGGTTGACTGGGAAGATCATATTCAAAATTTACCTTCATGAACTGAAAATAAGACCTTTAAACGCTGGGAATAGAATGTCCGATATCGTTGATCTGACTGTACGCTCTGCTCCTGACTCGTGCGTAATTCACATAGTCTGTCTATTTTTACATCGTTTGAGTTATCCACTCTGCGGTTATCTTTCATCTTATATCGCTCGGTTCTGGAGATGGAACGTATCGGCGGGTACTCAATGCTCTTAGTTGTGCCGGGAACCGTCTGTGAATGCTTTTTTCACTTTAATACATGATCGGCAATCACTGCCCATAACCACCTTATCTGTCTCGAGCGCAATTCCGTCAGCTTTATAATTAAAGGGGCTATGGCTTTATTCATGATTGCCGGTCATTAACCGGGCTTACTCCCGCTCAGTTACGGCAACAGCTACTCGGGGGCCCAAATTATTATCACCCGTCTTCCCGCAAGCCGACATAAATGTAGCGAGAAACTCAGATGAAGGGTATGCTCGTATCACGAAGATACGATTATTTCGTTGGGATATCAGGGACAGATAGCCTTGTTCAAAGTTATGAATTCGGGATTCAAATGGAATTGTTATGGATTATGCACTGTTTTTAGTCACATGTCTGGCTGCCACCTTTACCCCGGGACCGGCGGTATTATTAGCCGTTAAGAACTCGACTCACTATGGAGTAAGAAAAGCCATGGTAGGCATTGTCGGTAATATGGCCGCAATGATGACATTGGCCGGGTTATCCGCTGCCGGGCTGAGTGCGTTATTAATGGCATCGGATACGCTTTTTACGGTGTTGAAGCTTATCGGTGGCGGATATCTTTTCTATATTGGTATTAAGACCTGGTCAGCGAAGCCAAATCGTTCCGGTTTCAGGAATGATAGCCCGAAATTAAAGGGTCGGGGTATGACAAACCGGAAGTTATTTACTGAAGCGTATCTGACCGGAGTGAGCAACCCGAAAGCGTTGTTATTTTACTCTGCATTATTTCCACAATTTATGGATGTTAATCACCCTGTGTTTGAGCAGTTTTCTTTATTGGTACTTATCTTTTCTGTTTGCTCGTTTAGTGCACTCCTGATTTATGCTGTTGTTGCTGAGCATCTGGTAAACAGCTTGTCAGACGGCAGTGTCGGCAGGATATTTAACAGAATTACCGGTGGGACTTTTATGGCTTTTGGTGGCGTATTAATATTGAGTAACCGATCTTAATATGTGTCTTTATTTGTATTATGGTGTGCCGGTTTGAAAGGATATTTAGATGGAACATGACGAATTTAATCACTTTTGCTGTTCATTTCCGGCAACCAGTCATGTGATTCAGTGGCGAGGTTCGGAAGTATGGAAAGTGGGCGGAAAGGTGTTTGCTATTGGAAGCCGGAATAAACAAGGGCATCCGGTTTATTCCTTTAAAACGTCGGCTATCAATTTTGATTTTCTGAGCGATGCGGAAGGGTACATACCCGCTCCGTATTTTGCCAGTCGTGGCATTAAATGGATTCAGCAAACCGGGACATCCGGAGAGCTTGATGACGATTTAAAGTATTACTTATCGGAGTCCTATCATTTGGTTTCCCTTGGCCTGAGTAAAAGAAAACGTAAGGAACTGGGTATTGATGACCAAAGACGTTGAATATTTATAAGGAAAAAAGATGACTGATTTACCGGATGAGAGTAGTAAACGGTTTATTGCGGTATTGAATAAGAAAATGGACATTGGAAGAACGTTGAATGTTTTGGGGCATCTGAGTGTCGGGTTATCTGATTTATTAGAAACAGGCAGTGCCGAATATGTTGATTACAAGGATATGGATGGAAATTGTCATCCGCACTTATCTCATTATCCATTTATTGTGCTGAAAGCAGATAACTCTAATAAAATCCGGAAAATTCGCGAAGAGGCGTTATCCCGTGGCATTCCGTTTACAGATTTCACTCATACGATGACAGAAGGAGGCTCTGTTCATCAGCAATCGATCACCAATGAGACAAGAGAGACCGATCTTGAATATCTTGGAATATGTCTGTTCGGTCATACTGAAAGTTTGCGTGAATTTACGAAGAAATTCAGTTTATATAAGTAGGGCTTCTGCTTTCAATTATAAATAAGCGGATTCTTACTTTTTAAATGCTGAAAATTTTGGGGCATGTATTCCCTCTTTATGCCATTCAGCCTGCTCTTTACAGAAGATCTGAGCATCCGGTTTTTTCTCTGGTTCGCAATCCAGACTGCCTGCGGGTACGATCAGTGCTTTTCCACTCTTTGACTCGTAGGGTAAGCCTGAACCGCATTCTGTACAAAATACTTTTGAGAATCGTCTGTCAGGGTGTTCATATCTCTTCGTAAACTCTTTGCCCTGTAGCCATGTGATATTATCTGTGCGGGTAAATAAGTTGCTGGCATTTGCTGACCCTGTCATCTTACGGCATTGCTCGCAATAACACAGGAAAAACTGGCTGAAGTCATCTTCAAGCTCAAATTTGACTGCACCACACATACAGCCGCCGGTGATTACCTTGGTCATCATTATTCCCTTTTGCAGTGAAAACCTTCCGGATGAACCATATCATGTTCCTATAAAAGGGAAAAGAGAGAGGAATAGGTGAATATGTTATGACTGAATATGACGGGAAATGGCTTGATCAAAAATATGGATAAGCGGGGAGAGGTTCATGTGAACACCTGCAATGTTGGCTTCCAGCCACTGTTGCCGTGAGATGGAGGGCCAGATAAGCTCATAATCTAATATAAAGAGCATTTCTTCAAAAAATAGCCTCTGCACCCGTCCATTTCCTTCCCGGAATGGATGAAGCAGGTTTATTTCACAGAAAAGATCTGCTACGGATTCAATTAATTGGGATCGATTTGTAATCGTTGACAGCTCTGGTAGTCGTCCGAACAGTTTTTTAGCTTCGGGTTCAATCCGGCTGGAGGTACAAAAACGAGTGTGACCTTTTGAAATATCAACATCTCTGATTTTTCCGGCCCATGAATAAATGTCCTGAAAGAGGTGAAAGTGTAAGTGTTTCAGGTGGTCTAAGGTGAATTCTTCAATGGATGAAATGGTGCTTTTATAGGTCAGATAGCGTTCGGCGGTAAACGCCGCCTCTGCCCGGGCGAGTTTATCTGCATCATGAATATGAAGCAGATTGATTAAAATATCAGTGCCAGCATAGCAATATTTATCATGTCGTGTGGCGTATTTATCTCGCATATTTTTGCTTCAACTCAGTAATCGAGCGATTCTCATCTTTTGTACTCAGTGTCAGTCCTTCATATTGCAGGCTTGTCTTATAGTTATCCAGTTTGGGGGTGAATTTTTTTTTCTTCTCTACCGATAGTTTAGCAGACGTATTCGTCATTCTGACTCCATGTTTGAAAATTAGCCTGTCTCAGCCTGTTTAGTGTAAGGGATATAGTATTTGCAATCAAACCTCGGACAGGGAATGCAAACCCGTGCAGGTAAAGTCTGCATCCCTGTAAAGTATAGTCTTTAGCGGTTTAACCAGGTAACAATATCCTGTTCTTTCGGGACACCTCCGGAATGAACGACTTGCTCATCCATAACGACACCGGGAGTGGACATAACGCCATAATTCATGATCTGTTCTAAATCCGTCACTTTTTCTACGGTGATGTCGATACCTTGTTCCTGAGCTACTTTTTCAATTAATTTGGCTGTATTAACACAGTTGGTACAGCCTGAACCCAGTACTTTAACTATTTTCATTGTTTTCCTCCTAAAAATTCCATATGGATAAATTAAATATCCAACCAATTGCGACAAAATCGACAAGTAATACCAAAAACAGAACACATAACAAACGCCATTGCATCACTTGTTTCAGCATAACGAATTCCGGAACACTGGCTGCTACCGTACTCATACAGAATGCCAGCGTCGTACCGATAGGCATGCCCTGTTTTAACAGGCTTTCCATTATTGGTATGACGCCGGTTGCATTAGAGTAAAGCGGGATACCTAATACAACGGAAACCGGTACGGACCACCATTGTCCGGAGCCTAAATTATTTTCTATCCATCCATCCGGCACAAAACCGTGAAGCGCAGCACCGATACCAACACCGATGATGACCCATTTCCATACCCGACCAACAATGTCAGACATCTCTTGTTTTGCAAATGTATGACGTTCCCGGAATGTCATTGAAGTATTTTCGGATTCCTGCCTGGAGGAGGCAATATTGCTGCCTTTACTGTTTTGCATCGCTTTAGTGACGAAAGGCTGAAGCCAGCGTTCGGCACCAATTGCATCGAGAAACCAGCCGCTTAAAATACCAATGCACATACCGACCAGAACGTATAAAAGCGTAAATTTCCAGCCAAGCAAGCTGAACAGCAGCAGAACAGCGACTTCGTTAATTAACGGTGAAGTGATTAAGAATGCCATAGTGATGCCAAGAGGAATTCCGCCGGAAGTAAACCCGAGAAATACCGGGATGCTTGAGCAGGAACAAAAAGGCGTAATAGTTCCGAAGAAACTGCCGGCAGTGTAGCCAAAGAGGCGTTTTTTACCTGCCAGATAATCCCGTACTTTTTCAACATTCAGTGATGCCCTTACCAAGGCAATCAGATAGATCATGACAACGAGCAGACAGAGGATTTTGCTGACATCTTCAATAAAGAAGTGCACGGCACCGGATAATTTGTGTCCCTGTTCTAATCCGAATAGCTGATACGTGACAACATTGGCAAGCAAGGTAAATATTTCGAACATCTTTTCTCCTTAATATCGGATACTGAGTCAGGATATTCAGTACCGTATTTATTAAGACGTACAGGTGAAGAAAAAGACGCATCATTTTTTCGTCATTTTATTGTTATAGCACTATTCGGAAATAAACATGACGATTGTGTAATTTACCGGGATGGTTTTGCTTTGCCGGGCAGTGGATGTGTCTTTTGGGGAGAAAAGCAGCAGATCTGTTGAGATTCATCGAAACGGATCTGACACTGACATTTTAAAATGTGCTTCAGTTTCTTTCTGGCCCTCTGAATTCGTGATTTTACCGCAGAAGGGGATAGACCATGAGAGGTGGCATAATCCTGTTGTTTCATTCCTTTCAGATCACAGGATTCCAGAATGTCTTTATCTTCAGGGGACAATTTGGTTAATGCTTTAGGTAAGCACTGGGCAAGGTCATCAACCGGCCGGTGTTCATCCTTTTTGTGATGAATCTGGTGCAGGGCATGGTTATCATTGAATCGGAAACGGCTTTGTTTGCGCTGTTCATCCGTTAGTAAGTTACCGGCAACCCGGTAAAGCCAGGCCCTCTGATTTTTTATTGCACAAAATCCGTCTTTTTGCGTCAGTGCTCTGATAAACGTTTCCTGTAATAAATCGGCAGCCAGCTCGTTATCTCCGCTTTGTTTGACGAGCCAGCGGTAAAGATCGGATGTGGCATTCTGCCACGTTTCACTCAGGCAAGGTACTACGCTTGAAAAAGGCTGTTTTCTCATAAATGAGTATATGACCATTAATGAATAAGGTTAGGTTAGATCGAAAATGAACAACGGGCAATCACAAAACCGGTGTTGAATAGTATCAGGTATTGATTTCCGTTCAGATGACACTACTTTTGCCCGTTTTGCTGCACAATGATGGCCTTCAATTCGGAGATTTCCTGCTTGAGTTCGGCCACTTCATTTTCCAGATTGTTCATCATGTGATGATCTTTTCTATCGTCATTATCTTCAAGGAACCATGAGGCGACAAATCCGGTAAAGGTGCCAAATAATCCGACGCCTGCGGCCATCAGAATGGCAGCAATGATTTTGCCTTCATAGGTCACCGGGTAGCAGTCGCCATATCCGACAGTGGTAATGGTAACGAAAGACCACCAAAGTGCATCAACGGCATTGTTAATGTTTGCTCCCTCGACACCTCTCTCAAATTCTAATACGGAGATGGCCCCAAAAATAACTAAGAGGATTGAAACGGATGAGACCAGAGAGAAGGCCCCGTGAACCCGGTTTTGAAACAGATAATGAATGATAACTTTGGTGGAGCGAAGAATTCTTAATACTCTGAAGACTCTGACCACCCGACCATAGTGAAACATATCCAGCATTGGAATACTGGAGATTAAATCAATCCATCCCCATTTCATGAAGGCCACTTTGTTTTTCGCCGCTTTTAGCCGGACGAAAAAATCATACAGAAAGAAGATGCAGATAATATTATCGGTAATATACAGTATTTTTGTGGCAAAAGCGGGGAGAGCAAAAATGCTTTCAATACTGAGAGCGAGCAGTACATAAATGGATAGAATTAATACAAAAATTTGAAATGGGCCGATTGCGAGCTCTTCCGCATTGCTATTTTTCGTTAGCATATTAATCGCCAGTGACTTTTCCGGGAGTTGTTATCAGTGAAGGAGATAACTATACCACGACCACAGTCTCCGGGTCTCTGGTTGGATATCACGAAAGAAAAAAGCTAGTGTGCCGTAACAACTGCTCCGGACGGCACACTAGATGTGAAAACGGTCAAACGATAGCAAGTAGAATGGTACCAATTGTTGCCGCTGCGGAAAGATATTGCCCCGCTGAGTATGATGAATCCTGCTCTTCTTCTGCTTTATCCGGGTGCTCCATGCCAAGTGCCCCATAGGTAAACGACTCTACTTTATCGCCTACGGACTTATCTTTTTCTGCCTCAGTTTTGCTTTCCTTATCTATTTGTTTTAGCGCTTCTAACAGCGCTTTGCCTTCTTTAGACAGCGTGACTTTATTGTCTTCAACCTTCATTAATGAATTGGCTTCTTTTTCCGCTGTTTGTTGCGGCTTCGCCAGTGACTGAGCCTTTACTGACTGAGGCGAATACAATGAAGATGATGAACCTACTTTTACTGGATCCATAACGTCCTCCTACCAGGCTCCTGACTTAGTTATCGGAGTGGTTCTGAAAAACTTGAATAATTTTTAGAGTTTCTGGGTAAAATTCTGATATGGATTATTTAGCAATATGCGTGCCTATTCTGATTTTTTGTAAACACGGATTGAAAAGTCTGCTTCGCAGAGAAAAGATGTCTGATTTTTAATGGATGATTTTATCTCTTCTGAGGCCCGCCAGGCGAAAGGAGTCATTTGTAGTAAATCGAAAGCACTGTTTCCGTCCAGAGACATTGTATAGTGTAATTTTTCGTTTTGGATAAGGCTGAATCCCTCGATAATTTCAGGAGTCTCATCGTGCAGAAGAACGTTTGGATAAATTAATTTTTTTAGCTGAAACAAGTGTTTCCCTGCGGGAGTAACGGTAATGATAATACCATCAGGGGCAAGACAGCGGTTGAGCTCTTCGGTTTTACATGGAGCATAGATACGGATTATTGCCTGAAGGGAATTATCCGGGAAGGGTAAGCGGTGGCTTGAGGCTACACAGAAATGGCAGTCATGATAGCGTTTCGATGCGTACCGGATGGCGACCTTTGAGATATCAAGGCCATATGTTGCTGATGTTGTTTTTTTTTCCTGAAGACGCCGGGAGAATTCATGGGTGTAATACCCTTCACCACAACCAATATCCAGAATACTGATACTTTCCTGGTGGGTATGCATCACCAATTTTTCTGCTACCTTGCTACGCATTTGATCATAATGTCCCTGTTCAAGAAAACGGCGGCGCGCCTGCATCATTTCTTTGTTGTCACCAGGAACTTTGGAACGTTTATGCTGTACCGGCATTAGGTTGACATAGCCTTCTTTTGCAAAATCAAACTGATGATTATTTTGACAGATTAAACCACGTTCTTTTTTTGCCAGTAGGTTATGGCAAAGGGGACATTGATACACGAAAGGACCTCAAAAATTGAATTGTTAGCCGGAACGAGAGTTTACTAAAAAAGGCGGCTGTTTTCCGCCTCTGATCAAGTTATTTTGCTGATATCTGAGTTGAAAGGACATGAGTTTCACCAGGCTGAAGTGTTTGTCCGGCGGACAGACAATTGGAATAGATAACGGATTCAACGCACAGCATGTTCTGGTATCCGTCATTGTTCATATCCGTCATATTCTCAGCCCCATTTTTCCAGGGATTCCAGGCAACAGCAGAGTTATGACCTTCATTCTTGACAACTAACGCCCGGTTCCATGTGTCATCATGGATGGTGATGAGCGATTCTGGCTTGGTATAAACCCGGTCTATAGTATCCGTCAGAATTAGAGTGTCTTCACCAATGCACTCTTTCCCTCCCTGTAAACTGTCCAGATAGTGAGTACCCAGGCCTTTTGTCTGGGTTGTTAAGATATTCCCAACATTAAGGTATGTATGTAATGCTCCGGAAAAAGTCCATGGACGTTCATCGGTATTTTTGACAGTGAGGCTGATATGGGCAGTTTCTTTTATTTCGAAGGTGATCAGTGTTTCAAACTCATATGGCCAAATGTTTCGGGTTTGTTCATTATGCTGTAAAGATAGTTGAATAATAACGCCGGCCTCGTTTTCCCTATGTTCTTTTAACTGCCACTCGGAGGTCCGGGCAAAACCGTGACTGGGCTCTGCGAGTTTGTTGAACCAGGGCCAGCACACTGGGATTCCACCGCGAATAGGCGTTTCGCCATTAAATTGAGCGTCTTTGCTCAGAAATAAACATTCCTGATGGCCATGGGGTTGATATGAGATCAGATGAGCTCCGAAAAGGGATATGGCTGCAGTGGCCTTCTCGTGAAGGATTCTGATGACTTTTACAGTATCAATTTCAACAATACTGATGTTGTCAGACAAAACACTAATTGCCGGTAAGGATAGTAAATTCATGACATCATTCCTTTTATTTGGCGATAGATGATTTACTTTAGAGCTGCTTTTGTATGCAGATCAAACAATAGATACAAAAAAGGCGACACAAGGCCGCCTTTTTTACAAATGTTTAGACTAATCGTCAATTATTTAGAAATGTGAGCGATTAGGTCCAGAACTTTGTTTGAGTAACCGATTTCGTTGTCGTACCAAGATACAACTTTAACGAATTTGTCAGTCAGAGCGATACCAGCTTTTGCATCGAATACTGAAGTGCAAGTTTCACCGATGAAATCCTGAGAAACAACTTGATCTTCAGTGTAGCCAAGAACGCCTTTCAGGTCGCCTTCAGAAGCTTCTTTCATTGCTGCACAAATAGTTTCGTAAGATGCAGCAGTTTTCAGGTTAACAGTCAGGTCAACAACAGAAACGTCAGCAGTTGGTACGCGGAAAGCCATACCAGTTAGTTTGCCGTTTACTTCAGGAAGTACAACACCTACCGCTTTAGCAGCACCAGTTGAAGATGGAATGATGTTTTGAGAAGCACCACGACCACCACGCCAGTCTTTCATTGAAGGACCGTCAACAGTTTTCTGAGTTGCAGTAGTAGAGTGAACTGTCGTCATAAGACCAGATTCGATGCCGAATTTGTCGTTAAGAACTTTAGCAATAGGTGCTAAACAGTTAGTAGTACAAGAAGCGTTAGAAACGATGTCTTGACCAGCGTAAGAATCAAAGTTTACGCCGTTAACGAACATAGGAGTTGCATCTTTTGAAGGACCAGTCAGAACAACTTTTTTCGCACCAGCAGTGATGTGTTTACGAGCTGTTTCGTCAGTCAGGAAGATACCAGTTGCTTCAGCAACTACGTCTACACCGATTGCATCCCATTTCAGGTCTTCTGGGTTACGTTCTGCAGTTACGCGAACTGTTTTGCCGTTAACAATCAGGTTACCGTCTTTCACTTCAACAGTACCGTCGAAACGGCCGTGAGTTGAGTCATATTTCAGCATGTATGCCATGTATTCAACGTCGATAAGATCGTTGATACCAACAACTTCGATATCGTCACGTGCACAAGACGCACGGAAAACAAAACGGCCAATGCGGCCAAAACCGTTAATACCTACTTTGATAGTCATTATAGTTGCTCCACAACTTAATTTCTGATTAAAGATAACTGGTAGTAAAATTACAGAAACCAGCAAAATCTGCAATAGATAATCCGATTTAAATTGTCTAAAGTCAAAAAAAAGCGATGCTTTTTTTATTCAGAGATTGTATATGTTTATTTTTTAAACTTATTTTGTTTCTGAATACTAACAGTTGAGTTAAATACCTAAAAATCCGTGGTAATTATGGCTAATATTAATGGAAAATGTTTAGCGTTAAAAGTATGTGCTACATATAATGTTTAGTGCAAGTTTTTCCTTTATTAAAATTTAATTCTTACCCATACAAGCGAGGCTATTTTTTGAATAAGATTGATAAACCGGATGAATACTGGAAAGAGCGTTTGAGTGACGATGCTTATCGCATCTGCCGTGAAAGGCATACGGAAGCGCCGTTTTCCGGAAAGTTACTATTTAATTCTGAGACCGGTATTTATTGTTGCACATGCTGCGGCGAACCGCTTTTTCGGTCTGAGAATAAGTTTGAATCAGGATGTGGATGGCCCAGTTTTGACGCACCAATTAAAGAAAATGCCATTCGATATTTAGAAGACAAATCGTGCGGAATGATCCGGACAGAAATTCGGTGCAACTGCTGCGATAGTCATCTGGGACATGTATTTGACGATGGTCCGCAAACAACAGGCGAACGCTACTGTGTTAATTCTGTGTCGTTAATTTTCAACAAAACAGGCGAAAAAGCACCCGATTAATTTAGTTTTTGTAATTAATTTAAATTTTTCGGAATCAGAGTTGAATGAAATTCTCCGTCATTGATGGCATCAATGACTTGTTCTGCGATGACATCCAGCTGATCTTTTCTCTTTTCGTCAAAACCGTAAAGCAGAAACAGTTGTTTGTCATCAGCAACCGCGGCTCCGAACTCTTTACTGACTTTAGCCCAGATGTAAGATTTTTCTTTTTCTTTCATTAGGTTATAAAGGCTTGCAAGGGATTCAATTACCTGAAGATTCAGATTTTTAGAGGAATGGGTCAATTCGAGAGAATGGTTAAGGAACTTAACTGTTTTTTCAGGATCTCGGTCAATATAAAAGGTTGCTAGTGCGTATTGTAAATAGGGTGTTTCCAGTTCTTTTGTTCCTTCAAGCTGAAGGAAGCGTCTTCTGGAATCGAGATCACCTATCTGACTCCACAGGAAATACAGAGAGCGGGGAGTTTTGTATTTTTTGAGTTCATTTTCCAGACGTTTTAGATTCGCCCCGGAGTTGACCAAAGCGTTAAATCGCCTTCTTTTCAGTTCTGCCTGTTCAATCGGCTGAATCTGGGCTGCGACTTCCAGACATTTTTTGTATGCCTGAGTTAATTTGTATTCTTTAATTTTACTGAGGTCTGTCGGTTTTTTTATCACATCCAGGCGATGCCAGATTAAATTAGTCCGTGGGATTCGGCATTGTCCGTCATCCATATTGAGTTCTTCGCATTTTAGCAGCGGATGATCGGCACATACCTGTTCGGTGTTCCTGCGATCTTCAAAACAACCAGACAGAAGACCGGCAGCGACTGTCATTACAACTAATGATTTTATTTTCATACCATGAGCTTTTAGTGTGTATATATATGAGCTGGGATACATAGTTAATTATATTGTTCAGCCTGAATATGTTGGTATAAGCATAATCCAGATTCATAAGATATAACAGAAGAAAGCAGGGAACAGATGTTTTTTTATTCAAATATGTTATGGGAAAAGATGGAGTTAGGCGAAATCCCGGGTTGCATCAACTAAATTGCCCCAGGCGCGACGAAAGCGAATGAGGCATTTGTATTTTTATTTATTCATTTCGCCACGAAGCACTTTTTGCATTTGAATTTTTACTTCTTCATAGCTGAGATCTTTGCTCAGCAGATAGTGTAATTTAGCCAATGCTGCCTCATGTGTCATGTCATAGCCACTGATTACTCCGGCGTCTGCCAGTGCACATCCGGTGGCATAACCGCCCATATTGACCTTTCCGGCCAGACATTGAGTCAGATTAACCACGATGACTCCCCGTTTAGATGCATTTTCAAGTTGCTCCAGTATTTCGGGATTCTGAGGTGCATTACCGACTCCAAACGTAAGCAGAATCATTGCATTAACAGGTTGAAGCAATGTGTTACGTATTACTTCGTATGAGATCCCCGGATACATGGTTATAACCCCAACAGGTTGAGGAGTGATATGACTGACTTTGAATTTTCCATCGGGTTTTTTATCAATTTCAACACCGTTGCCGATGCGGATATTGATGCCGGCTTCCAATAAAGGAGGCAGGTTAGGAGAGGTGAAAGCATTGAAACCATCTGCGTGTGATTTTGTGCTACGGTTTCCGCGCATCAACTGGTTATTGAAGAATAAAGTCACTTCGTTGATGGGGTAATTTGCCGCAAGATGAAGGGAGTTGAGAAGATTAGCCTGACCGTCTGAGCGCAGTTCGGCAATGGGTATTTGAGAACCGGTCACAATCACAGGTTTGCCAAGGTTTTCCAGCATAAATGATAATGCCGATGCGGTATAAGCCATCGTATCGGTACCGTGCAAAATCACAAATCCATCGTATTTGTCATAGTTGTCACCAATGTCATTTGCGATTTGTTGCCAGTGTGCCGGCGTCATGTCTGAAGAGTCAATAAGAGGCGCATATTCATGGATAGTATATTCCGGCATTTCTGGCCGGTGAAATTCCGGCATGTTTGCCAATTGTTTTTCCATAAAACCAGCGACAGGGACATATCCGTGACTGGATTTTTGCATTCCTATTGTTCCGCCGGTATAGGCGATGTAAATGTGTTTTCTGGACATGATGATTTCTTTGGTCCGACTAAGAAACAGGGCTGCGATTATAACGAATTACTATTCAATAAAAAGGGGAGAAATGCATTTCTCCCCTTAAAACAACCATAATCATTAACCAGTCAGTTATTTAACGTGACAGGTAAGGCACAGTGCATATTGACCTTTGGGATCATTTAACAGATTCAGCAACTCAGTTTGTTGGTTTACCGTGCTTATTAAGGGTTGCATACTTTTCGGCAGTACACTGGTCATATCGATACCTAATGATGCTTTTGCACTTTGGGAAAATTCGACCATTAGCCGCTCCAGTGTTGATAGTGGTTTTTTCATCCAGTTGAGCTGATAGTGATCAATCTTAGCCAGTTTAGCCGCTAAAGTAACAGCGTCATCAAAATCACCTAATTTATCAACTAAACCAAATGACAATGCATCTTTCCCTGTCCATACATGCCCCTGGGCAATTTTGTCGACATTGTTCAGAGGGATATGACGGCTTTGAGACACCAGACTGATGAAGCGGTGATAGCCATGATTAATGACGAGTTGTATGCTTTGTTGAGCGCCTTTAGACAGCCCGGTAAATACTCCCTGTTGAGAGAACGGTGTGGTTCCCACGCCATCAGTACTGATACCAATATTTTTGATGGTTTTTTCGAACGTTGTTATTACACTGAAAATACCAATTGAACCGGTTAGAGTGGTTGGTTGAGCAATAATTTTATTGGCACTCATTGAAATCCAGTAACCACCGGAAGCAGCTAAGCCAGACATGGAAACGACAACGGGTTTTCCTGCTTGTTTCAGCGCGACCACTTCGTTACGAATGACTTCTGAAGCGAAAGCACTGCCTCCCGGACTGTTCACTCTCAATACCACACTTTTTATATCGGGATTATTACGTGCTTCTCTGAGTAATTCCGCGATAGTATCACCACCGACGGTGCCTCTTGGTTGATCTCCGTCCATGATGGTTCCGTCAGCCACAACAACCGCTATTTCATTATGCCGGAAGTGATTTTTCTGAACCGAACCGTCGTAATCGTAGTAACTAATGGCCTGATAGCTGTTGCTTCCATCGCTACCAAACCGCTTGATCAAGGCCTGGCGGATCTGAGGTCGGTTGGCTAGTTTATCAACCAGCCCCATTTTCAGGGACAATTCAGCGAGATTTCCTTTTACAGCTTCAAGCTTATGAACAAATTGATCCATATTGAAATTCAGTGTAGAAGGGCGGATTTTACGGTTACCAGCAACATCATCAATGTAAGTGCCCCATAACTGATTAAGCCATCGTTGGTTGGATTCTTTTGCTGCCGGAGACATGTCTGTTCTCATAAATGGTTCGACAGCAGACTTGTAAGTACCAACCCGGAAAATATGGGCATTTATATCCAGTTTATCCAGCAATTTTTTATAATATAAAGCATTTGCGCTGTAGCCCTTGAGTAATACGGCACCGTCAGGTGATAAATAAATTTTATCGGCATAACTGGCCAGATAATATTGACTCTGAGTATAGAATGAACCAATGGCAATGACGGGTTTCCCGGACGCTTTGAATTCAGTAATCGCTTTTGCGATATAGCGTAATTTTGTCAGGCTTGTGTCCGACATATCAGCTAAAGATAAAACCAGACCGGTAATGTTTTTGTCTGTTTTTGCTGCTCTTATCTTATCGACAATATCGAATAATACATTCTCTTTCGGGAGAGAGCCGACTAGTAACGACTTATTTAATGATTCTACAGGGCTGCTGTAGCGTTGCTGTTCAACGATAGGACCCTGTATATTAAGAACTAATGCTGAAGGGGATACTGGTGGCTCGACCGTGGTTTCTGTACCTGTTATTGCATAGTAAATTAATCCAATGATTAATAAAAAAACAATATTAAGTAATGCCTTTCGAGCAAAATTAATGCTTTTCCACAGAACTTTGAAAATTAGGCCGATGAATCTGAAGATGGACTTCATTCTCTCTCCGTTCGATATCCTGCTATAAGAAACTGATGCTTCTTAAGTGTATGTGATGATGGCACTCATCCTACGTGATTCGTCTGAGATGGACAACCGGTTGCGATGGAAAACTGGAGGGATGCTGTACAAATAAAACAACGCACAAAATACCAGGATGACATTTTGTGCGTTATTGTTTTTTAGAGTGCGATTACAAGATGACTGTTTTATTACCATGCACGAAAACATGATCGCCAATTACTTTGTTAAGCGCTTTACTCAGAACATTTTTTTCAACGTCGTGACCGGCCTGAGCCATGTCCTGCGCTCTGTAGGTGTGGTCAACGGTAATCACGTCCTGCCCGATGATAGGGCCTTCGTCTAAATCATTGGTAACGAAGTGAGCGGTTGCTCCAATGATTTTAACACCACGATCAAATGCTTGTTGGTAAGGTTTGGCCCCGATAAAAGCAGGAAGGAAGCTGTGATGAATATTTATAATCCGATGATGGAAATTTTCAACGAATGCTGGTGTCAGCACCCGCATGTATTTCGCCAGAACCAGATAGTCTGGTGAATATTGTTCAATTTCAGCCAGCAGTTTCTGTTCATGTTCTTCCCGGTTTAAACCTTCATGAGAAACATGATGATATGGTATGCCAAATTTTTCTGTCAGGCTTTGCAGGGTATCGTAGTTACCGATAACGGCTGCAATGTCAACATCCAGACTTCCATCAAACATTTTCATTAAAATGTCGCCAAGGCAGTGTGCTTCTTTTGTGACCAGAATGACAACCCGTTTTCTTCCGGAACTGATTAATTTATAGTTTGTGTCCTTAGGGAGTGCCTGCTCGATATCTGCCAGAAAGGTTTGATCATTAAAATAGCCTTCTAATTCGGTTCTCATAAAGAAATCATTGGTCGTTGTGTCAACAAATTCTCTGTTATGAATAATATTAAGCTGGTGTTTGTAACAAATATTGGTGACCTTAGCGATCAATCCAGGTGCATCTTTGCAATGCGTAAGAAGGGTTTTCTTTTCCATTAGTGACGAATTCCGACAAATTTTGAAACAAAAATATGATATACAGAGGTGCCAAATGACAACACACTTATCAAAGATAGTGGCTATAATTAATCTATATTGACAAGAGATTCAACAAAATCTCAAAACAATTTTTCCCCGGCTTGAAGTATAGGGACCTTTTCCGCTTAAAAATGAGGAAGGTACTATGGACAGAGAGCAATTAGCAAAAAGACTCTATTCCGAGAGAGTTCATGAACTTATGGGTGACCAGCTTGTAGATGAAGCCATACTGGAACAGCTTTGGGAGAGCAAAGCGTCTCCGCAGGAGGCAGTAAAAGCGTTACAATCGCAAGATGTTCCTTTTTCCGGTTCTCCCTGGCTACACCGTTATTTAAACCGGAAATAGTCGCCGAGAGAGAATATACACGGTGTGATCGTTTTTAGAGATCGCGCTGTGGGGATAAAACTGCCATAATTCGTGACCTGTTCTTGAAACGTTCCGGTGTCATGATATCTGAAATTTTTTCTCAACAGGGCGCTTTAGGTAAAGCGATTCCCGGTTTTCATCCTAGGCAGGCGCAAATTGATATGGCTGAAGCTGTTCATAGTGCTATTGGTGCAGAACAGCAACTTGTTGTTGAAGCCGGTACTGGTACAGGTAAAACATTCGCTTATTTGGTTCCTGCTTTAAAAAGTGGCAAAAAAGTTGTCATCAGTACCGGTTCTAAGAATCTTCAGGAACAGTTATTTCACCGTGACCTGCCGCTTATCGTCAAAGCTTTGGATTTTTTCGGGCATATAGCGTTACTGAAAGGCCGAAGTAATTATCTGTGTCTGGAACGTCTGGATCGCCAGATTTTAGAAAGTCATACTGGTGAAGTTGACACAGCTCAGTTTTCTGAGTTGGTGAAAGTTCGCCATTGGTCGTCGGAGACGAAGACCGGGGATTTGGGGGACTGCGATGATGTCGCAGAAGATAGTCTTGTCATTCCTTTAATTACATCAACAAATGAAAATTGTCTGGGGAAAGAGTGCCCCAGATTTGCTGAATGCTTTGTCTCTAAAGCCAGAAAAAAAGCAATGGATGCCGATGTTGTGGTGGTTAATCATCATTTGTTTTTGGCGGATTTAGCAATAAAAGAAACCGGGTTCGGAGAATTAATTCCGGAAGCGGAAGTTTTCATTTTTGATGAGGCGCACCAGTTGCCTGATATTGCCAGCCAATATTTTGGTCAGTCTCTTTCTAGCCGGCAACTTCATGAATTAGCTAAGGATATTGAAATTGGTTACCGGACAGAAGCAAAAGACATGCGTCAATTGCAAAAGGTAGCTGAAAAACTCAGGCAGACCTCGATGGATATGCGTCTTGAACTGGGTGAGCCGGGATTCCGGGGAAACTGGCGTGATGTTGTGAATCAGCCATCGATTCAACGTAGTATCGAGCGTTTGCAGGATGCACTTCAGTTTGCTTTTGATGTCCTCAAACTTGCGTTAGGTCGAAGTCAGCTTCTGGATTCTGCTTACGAACGGGCAACGGTTATTTCCGGTCGTCTGAACCGGATCTGTGATGTTTCTATCACCGGATATTCTTATTGGTTTGATACGACGCCCCGTCATTTCAGTTTGCATATTACTCCGTTGTCCGTCGCTGATAAATTTCACGAACAAATGACTATCAAGCAGGGGGCGTGGATTTTTACCTCGGCTACTTTGGCTGTGAATGATGATTTTGGTTATTTTTGTCATCGTCTTGGTTTGAAGCCGGTCCGGCAATTTTCTTTGCCAAGTCCATTTGATTATGAAAAACAGGCCCGGTTATGCGTACCTCGATATTTACCTGAACCAAATTATTTCAAAATGTCGGATGTTCTGGCCGACATGCTGGGGCCTGTAATCGAAGGTAACGGAGGGCGGTGTTTTTTTCTGTGTACATCACATCAGATGATGAAACAACTGGGTGAAAAATTCAGGGAAACACTGAGCATTCCGGTATTAATGCAGGGAGAAACCAGTAAACAAAAAACACTGGCTGAGTTTATGTCTCTGGGAAATGCTTTGCTGGTTGCGACCGGAGCTTTTTGGGAGGGAATCGATGTTAGGGGTGACACATTAAGCTGTGTTATTATCGACAAATTGCCCTTTACTGCTCCTGATGATCCATTGCTAAAAGCTAGAATTGAAGATTGTCGTCTTCAGGGCGGAGATCCATTTAGTCAGGTTCAGTTACCGGATGCCGTGATTACTCTTAAGCAGGGGGTTGGCCGTCTGATTCGCGATGCTCAGGACAAAGGGGCATTAATTATTTGTGATAACCGACTGGTTACAAGAGATTACGGACGGTTATTTTTAGCCAGTCTTCCTTCCATTCCCAGAACCCGTGATTTGGCGGTAATTCAGGATTTTTTAAAAACTATTTCTCAGAAAAATTAAGTTAGAGAACAGAATGAGCGTAAAAATTTTAGCTATAGATACTTCGACAGAAAATTGTTCGGTTGCATTGCTTGTTGATGATCAGTGTTATGTCCGTCGGGAAATAGCCCCTCGGGATCATACAAAAAAAGTATTGCCCATGGTGGATGAATTGCTAAAAGAAGCTCAGTTAGAACTGAATCAGGTTGATGCTTTAGCCTTTGGCTGTGGTCCGGGCAGCTTTACTGGTGTCAGAATTGGTATTGGAATCGCTCAGGGGATTGCATTGGGAGCTGAATTGCCCATGATCCCTGTTTCGACATTAAAAGCGATGGCTCAGGGGTGTTTTCGGGTTCATGGTGCTACGTTTGTTGCTCCGGCAATTGATGCCAGAATGTCAGAGGTGTACTGGGCGAGATATGCCCGTCAGAAAAATGGCGAATGGTCGGTGGTTGACCCGGAAACGGTGATTGCGCCTGCCGAACTGACCGAATCATTGAAAAAAGATGAAGAGAGCTGGTTTTCTGCGGGGACCGGATGGCAAACGTATCGGGACTCTTTAACTCAGTTGCCTTTTGAGGTGACATCAGGCGAAGTGTTGTATCCAGATGCAGAAGATATTGCTTGTTTAGCTAAACTTGAATGGCAAAAGGGTAATACGGTTGCTGTGGAAGAGGCTTCTCCGGTCTATCTGCGTGATACCGTTACCTGGAAAAAGTTACCGGGTCGGGAATGATTTTTGCTTCATAAAAGGCATTGTTTATTTGATTGAGGGCGCTTATGGTTTCTATTAATGGTTTACCTCCATCATCAGGTTTGTTCAGATCCAATAAAGCGTCAAAGGCGCAGAGAAAGGATAAGAAGCCCTCTTCGGCAGATGAGTCAAAACCGGCAACGCATCCTACTGCGGTTGCAAAAGCAGTCGCAAATTCAATTCAGCCTATTGATGAATCGGAACTGGAAAGCAGCCGGATCCATTACGATCTCCCTGAAGGAAAATCTCAAAAGGCATTGCAGGAATATTATGCTGTTTATAATCAGGCGAAGCGGGATGAACTCGCACAGATGTTAGGTGTCGATATCTATATATAATTTGATGCTGCTATTTATTGTTGGGGAAAAGAAATGCGTTTCTTTCTGTCACTAAAGTGTTGTTTTTTAATCGTTGTCACTGTTTTGTTGAGCGCATGTGCAACGATCCCTCCGGAATTAACTTCTTCAGATACCAGTTTGGTTACCAGTTATAAAGTCTGGAAAACAGGCATTTCTGATGGTCGTGAAATCCGGTTAGGTGGTGTGATTGCGACGGTTGAAAACCTGAAAGATAAAACCCGGCTGGAAATTGTTAATGTGCCTCTGACTGGCAGTGGAAAACCAGACATAAATGTTGAACCTGAAGGCCGTTTTATTGCTTATATCAAAGGATTTATGGATCCGGTCACTTTGTCTAAAGGGCGTTTGATTTCTGTATTGGGACAGACCGCTGGAACGGAAGTGGCCAGGGTCGGACAATATCAGGGCACATTTCCGGTCATGAATGTCACAGGGTTTCATCTGTGGAGAATCGAGAATCAGGTTATCATTAATCACTTCGGTTCTTATCTTCGGCCTTGTCGTACCTTATCCTGCCATGAAGATGATTTAGAGCGGGGACGCGTTATTCAGGTCGTTAAATAATGGAATTGGCCGGTATTGAAATGGGAGAGGCGGAAGGTTCGCCTTTTTCGATTGTTTTCATTCATGGCTGGCTGGATAATGCTGCCAGCTTTCAGGTTTTATTATCGAAACTTCATAATAGTCTTCCGGATGTTCATCTGTACGCGCCTGATTTGCCCGGGCACGGGCTTTCTAAGCACAAAGGTGAATATTACTTCTATCCTTTTCATGACTATCTGGATGATATTCATCAGGTCATATCGGCATTACCGACAAAATCTTGTGTTTTAGTCGGTCATTCACTTGGTGGATTGATTGCAAGTTGTTATAGTGCCGCCTTTCCTGAAAAGGTTAGCGCATTAGTGCAGATTGAAGGTAAAGGTCCGTTAAGTGAGTTGCCGGAGCTGAGTCTCAAGCGGTTAAGAAATGGTTTGGAAAACCGGGAACGCATGCGTAAGAAAAAGCGTAAAGGCTATCCAACCTACCAAAGTGCGCTTGCCCATAAAAGCAAAAGAGCTAAGTTGCCGGAAAGCCTTGTTGAGCCTATTGTGCAAAGAGGAATTGAAGAGTTGGATGGCCACTGGTTTTGGCGTGCTGACACTAAACTGAGTTGTCAGTCTCTTTTCCGGATGTCTCACGAACAGGCTCAGGAAATAGTGAATCATATTTTGTGTCCGTACCACATTGTGCTCGGCCATGATGGGTTTGAACATTTACGTAATAATGGCAATGTCATATTACCTGCTCAAAGTGTGATTCATACAGTCAGGGGAGGGCATTATTGCCATCTTGAATCTCCTGATGCAATTAAACAAATTATATTAAACGTAGTTAAAGATGTGCGCTCTGAATAACTCGGGGTCAATAGACCCCTAACAAACAATTATAAAAATAAGAAGCACAATTATATTTTTACGAGGAGTATCTGAGTGGATAAGCTGTGGCTTGGCCGTTATCCGAGTGGTGTACCAGAAAACATTGATCCTGATATGTATTCATCTCTGGTTGAAATGTTTGAAAATGCGGTAAATAAATTTGCAGATCAGCCAGCATTTATCAATATGGGAACGGTAATGACGTTCCGTAAGCTGGAAGAGCTCAGCCGGGCTTTTGCTGCTTATTTACAGAACGACCTGGGGTTGCAGAAAGGTGATCGGGTTGCTCTGATGATGCCAAATTTGCTCCAGTATCCGGTCGCTTTGTTTGGTATTTTAAGAGCTGGTCTGATTGCAGTAAATGTCAATCCACTCTACACCTCACGTGAGCTTCAGCATCAGTTAACGGATGCAGATGTTAAGACAATAGTGATTGTTTCTAATTTTGCCAGTTCACTGCAGAAAATACTCAGGAAAACACCGGTCGAGCACATTATTATTACCAGTTTGGGGCAGATGTTGCTAAAACCGAAAGGGACATTGGTTGATTTTGCGGTAAAATACGTTAAGCGATTGATTCCTAAGTATCATTTACCCCATGCAGTATCTATGAGAAAAGCGCTTCGCAAAGGGCGGCGCATGCAATATGTCAAACCCGACCTCGGGGGAGATGATATTGCATTTTTGCAGTATACCGGAGGAACAACCGGTGTTGCTAAAGGTGCTATTCTGACGCACAGAAATATGATTGCGAACGTTGTCCAGGCCAAAGGTGCTTATGGTTGTTTGTTGAAAGAAGGACGAGAACTTGTCGTTACGGCATTGCCGCTCTACCACGTTTTTGCTTTGAGTGTTAATTGCTTACTCTTTATCGAAATGGGTGGAAGAAACCTGTTAATCACAAATCCCAGGGATTTATCCGGCTTTATTAAAGAGATGCAAAAGTATCCGGTGTCGGTTGTCACGGGGGTGAATACCCTGTTCAATGCGCTTGTACACAATGACGAATTCAGAAACATGGATTTTTCTAATCTGCATCTTTCTGTTGGTGGCGGGATGTCTGTGCAGCGTTCTGTTGCTGAAAAATGGGAAGATATTACCGGTATTCACCTGCTTGAAGGTTATGGACTGACCGAGTGCTCTCCTTTAGTGACAGGTAATCCTCATGATGCGAAAGATTATTCCGGTTCTATTGGCCTTCCGGTTCCGTCAACGGATATTCGTTTGGTGGATGATGAGGGTAACGTTTTGCCGTTTGATCAGATTGGTGAGCTTCAGGTTCGGGGACCACAAGTAATGAAGGGGTACTGGAACAGACCCGAAGATACGGTTGAGGTGCTTGATTCTGACGGCTGGCTTTCTACCGGCGATATCGTCAGAATGGATAAAGAGGGTATGATTTATATCGTTGATCGTAAAAAGGATATGATTTTAGTGTCTGGTTTTAACGTCTATCCAAACGAGATAGAGGATGTTATCGCTATGCATGACAGTGTTCTGGAGGTGGCCGCCATAGGACAGGCCAGTGATATAACCGGAGAAGCAGTCAAAGTGTTTGTTGTCGCAAAACACAATCATTTGACAAAAGAAGACATTATTAAGCATTGTCGTAAACACCTGACAGGATATAAAGTGCCTAAACTCGTTGAGTTCCGTTCTGAATTACCAAAATCAAACGTTGGTAAAATTTTAAGAAAAGTATTACGGGAAGAAAATGAGAAAAGTCTTAAAGTGAATAATCGACATCGTAACGAACCGTTAGAAACGTTTCAGCAAATAACCGAATAGTGAGCCATCTGTGAATTATACCATCATAAAGGAAGTCAGCGAGTTGGAACGAGTCTGTAAACAGGCTCGTGAGCAAGAGGTAGTCATGCTGGATACGGAGTTTGTCCGTATTCGTACCTTTTATCCTCAACTAGGTTTAATTCAGCTGTATGATGGACGGGAAGTCTCGCTTATCGATCCGTTAGTGTTATCTGACATGAGTGCTTTCGTGAATTTGTTGCAAGATTCGTCTGTATTGAAAGTCTTGCATGCCTGTGGCGAAGATCTGGAAGTTTTTTATAACAGCTTTGGATGTTTGCCAGAGCCTTTTGTTGATACTCAGATCATGGCCGCCTTTCTTGGATATGGTTTATCAACCGGATTTGCGGTGTTGGTGAATGAATTTGTTGGCGTTGAGTTGGATAAATCGGAATCAAGGGCTGACTGGTTGGCAAGGCCTCTGACGGACAAGCAACTGGAGTATGCGGCCGGAGACGTTTATTATTTGCTCCCGGTTTATGAGCATTTGAAAGCGAAGACCAATCAGGCAGGATGGCAGCAGGCCGTTCTTGATGAATCGAAGCAACAGGCCGAAAAGCGCATTGCTGACTACAATATTGATAATGCTTACCTGGATGTAAAAGGGGCATGGCAGCTTAACCGAAAACAATTATCGACGTTGAAATTGCTGGCCTCATGGCGTTACAGGGAAGCAGTGAAACGAGATTTGGCCCTGAATTTTGTGGTCAAAGAGCAGGACTTGCTGACCATTTCTAAACAGGGCCTGGTGAACCCTAAACGGATGGAAGATGTATGCATTGATATCCGGTCGATCCGGAGACATGGTAATACGATCAGTCAGCTTGTTTCCAAAAGTTATAAATTACCGGAGGATAGTTACCCTGAGTTAATTATTCCGATACATGATTATTCGGGTTATAAGCCTTTGTTTAAGCAGCTCAAAGAAGAAGTAAAAAAGGTTTCGGATAAAACCGGGTTGGCCACGGAATTTTTAGCGTCAAAGAAACAGTTGAACCAGTTGATTAGTTGGGTCTGGAAGTCAGACCGAACGTCTGAGTCCGTACCAGATTTGATGAAAAACTGGAGAAAAGCGTTGTTGGGTGACGCGCTTGATCGGATGATCAATTCGAGAAGTTAACGATTGGTGTGACAGTGTTAAAAAAGAAATCGGATATCCGATTTCTTTTTTATAATCAAACAGTAGGATGATGATTATTTTTCGTCTTCTGGAAGTTTAACATTTAATTCCAGAACTGAAATGTCATCGTCCTTATGTTCCAGAGATAATTCCACCATATCCGGATCGATAGCAACATACTTAGCAATGACTTTTAGAATGTCTTCTTTCATCTGGGGAAGATAGTTGGGCGCAGGATCATCCTGACTGCGACGCTCAGCGACGATGATTTGAAGACGTTCTTTAGCAAGACTGGCAGTAGTTTTCTTATTGGAACGAAAAAATTGTAATAACGACATTATGTATGTTTAGCCCCCGAACAATCGTTTGAAGATGCCTTTCTTAGGCTCTGTCAGAAAACGGAATTCAATCTCATTTCCTAATAATCGTTCTACCGCATCAAGATAAGCCTGTCCCGCATCTGACTGCTCGTCAAAGATGACCGGAACCCCTTTATTGGACGCGTTCAGAACTGCCTGGCTTTCTGGTATCACACCGACTAAAGGAATATGAAGAATTTCTTCAACATCTTCTACACTTAGCATTTCACCCTGATTGACTCTTGATGGGCTATAGCGGGTTAGCAGCAAATGTTGTTTAACTGGTTCTAAGCCTAGCTCAGAACGTAACGATTTCGAGTCTAATATACCAAGAATACGGTCTGAGTCGCGAACTGAAGAGACTTCCGGGTTGGTGGTAACAATAGCTTCATCTGCAAAGTAGAGAGCCAGAAGCGCACCTTGTTCGATACCTGCCGGAGAATCACAGACAATAAAATCAAATTCCATTTCATTGAGTTCATCCAGAACACGTTTTACGCCTTCTTTACTTAATGCATCTTTATCACGGGTTTGTGAAGCCGGAAGGATGTAAAGATTATCAGAGCGTTTGTCTTTAATCAGAGCCTGGTTCAGAGTGGCTTCACCATTAATTACATTAACGAAATCATAAACGACCCGGCGTTCACAACCCATAATCAGATCAAGATTTCTTAATCCTATATCAAAATCGATAACAGCGGTTTTTTTGCCTTTAAGGGCCAGACCTGAAGCAATAGCTGCGCTCGACGTCGTTTTACCTACGCCGCCTTTTCCTGACGTAACAACAATAATGCGTGACATTTGTTTCCCTTATTAAACTTAAGCTGTGAATATTTCGAAGTGTAGTGTTTCGTTGGCTAAACTCAGCATCACTTTCTTATGCCAATATTCACTTGTAATTTGGTCACTTAACCAGTAATTACCCGCAATAGAGACAAGCTCGGCTTGCAGGTCGTGACAGTATATTCTAGCTTCTTGCAGGCCACTAGCGCCAGCAATTGCTCTTCCCCGTAGACTACCATATATATGGATAGAACCATCCGCAATAACTTCGGCGCCTGCACTCACATTATTCAGCACCACTAAATCACAGTTTTTAGCGTAAATTTGTTGTCCTGAACGAATTGGGTGAGAGATGACTTTCGTCGGGGTCATTGGTGTGGATTTGGGTTGATTTGAAGATGGAGCTGATTTTATCTTTGAAGGTTGGCTGTCAGTCATTACAGCAAACCCGGCTTCTGAGGCCCGGCTCTGTGTTTCTTTATTTTTGGAGCCAGTGACACCAACAGGTACAATTCCAGTTTGAGACAGACCTTTTTTTAGCTGGCTGAAGTCAATATCTTCGGAAACCTGAGAGATATTGATAACAACAGGCGCATGAGCGAAGAAGGCAGGAGCTTGTGCCACTTTTTCTTTTAAAAATTCGATACTACTATTAATGTCACTGTCCGTAAGGTGTAACACTGACAGCGTAAAACTGCTACCTTTTAAATCAGGTGTATTTGACATTGAAAACTTATAACCTCGGCGCTTACAAATGGCATTGCCTGTGACTAGGGGTGTCATGTTATAGTCATGGAGTGCAGTCAGCAAGTTATCTTACTTTTAATTGACTGTTTTCTTCGCAAATTTACGCTAAATTTACGTTTTGTAACGGTATATTTAGCGATGTTTAAACTGTATTTTTTAAAAGGCGTATTATGCTTTGTTCTATTTACCGGAGTACCAGGAAAGAGGGTGCCTATTTGTATATCCTGAAGAGAGATGATTTCTCTCAGATTCCTGATGCATTGATGTCTATGTTTGGTAAGCCGGTTCTTGCTATGACAATGAATTTGGATAATAAAAAATTAGCAAGAGTTGACGTTCAGAAGGTGAAAGAGTCTCTCAGTGAACAAGGCTTTTTTTTGCAGTTACCGCCAGAGCCGGAAAATGTGTTAGAAGAATTTAAAAAAATAAACGCAAAGCAATAGAAGACGATTGATCAAACGATTGTTGAGTGTTTAGGAGGAATAATGAAAAAAATTATGTCAGTTGGTATCGGAATTCTTCTGAGCTTTTCATCTTATTCAAACCCGGTGAGTTTTGATGAGTATGTTCAGGGTCTGAAGCAAGAAGCGAAGGCTAAGGGGATTTCTGACCAAACACTCGATGCTGCGTTTGCAAATGTGGAATACAAACCAAGGGCGATTGTCGCAGATAAAAATCAGCCGGAAAAGAAACTGACTCTGGATGAGTATATTCCAAGAGCCGTACCGGACTGGAAAGTCGCGCAAGCAAAAAAACTCTATACGAAGTACCATAAAGAACTGACTCGTATCGGTGAACAGTATGGTGTTTCTCCCCGTTATATTTTGGCGCTTTGGGGAGTGGAAAGCAATTTCGGTAAGTTTACTGGTGGCTACAAGGTGATTAATGCTTTGAGCACTTTAGCTTATGATGGCCGAAGGGAGGCGTTTTTCCGTAAGGAGACGATGGCGGCGTTAAAAATTATCGATCAGGGACATATTTCTGCCAGTGAAATGAAGGGGTCTTGGGCTGGTGCGATGGGGCAGTGCCAGTTTATGCCCTCATCTTTTTTGTCATTTGCGGCGGATGGTAACGGTGACGGCAAAAAAGACATTTGGAATACCCCTTCTGATGTTTTTGCTTCTACCGCCAATTATCTGGCAACATCCGGGTGGGATCAGCATCATACGTGGGGTCGTCAGGTCCGGCTTCCAAAACATTTTGATATGACGTTGGAAGGGCGGAAAAAGGGCAAGCAAAGAACATTGACGCAGTGGAGTCAACTGGGAGTAACCCGGTATGATGGCCGAGCCTTACCGAAATTAAAAAAAGACATCGATGCCTGGTTGATCGCACCGGATGACGCCAGTGGACGTGTCTATCTGATATACAATAACTACAATGTGCTGATGAAGTGGAACCGTTCTTATTATTTCGCTCTTGCCGTGACGCATCTGGCGGATCGGATCATCTGGTAGACGCTAATGAATATGAAGTAAAAAGGACCGTAAGCCGGTCCTTTTTCGTTTTTGCTATAAGCACCGATTATTTTGTATGGTACTGTTCACAGGCAAATAACGTGTTTTCAATCAGAGTTGCAACAGTCATCGGGCCGACGCCGCCGGGAACCGGGGTAATAAAGCTTGCTTTTTCTTTTGCATTTGCGAAATCGACATCGCCGATTAATTTACCATTTTCCTGCCTGTTAATACCGACATCAATGACAACCGCCCCTTTTTTTATCCACTCTCCGGGGATGAAGTTTGCCTTACCAACAGCAACAACAACGATATCTGCCTGACGAACGTGAGATTCCAGCTCTTTGGTAAAACGGTGGCAGGTTGTTGTCGTACACCCGGCAAGCAGCAGTTCTAATGTCATAGGCCGTCCGACAATGTTTGATGCACCGACAATTACTGCGTGTTTGCCTTTGATATCAACATTGTAACGCTCCAGCAGAGTAATGATCCCTTTAGGGGTACAGGAGCGAAGTTTTGGGATACGTTGTGCGAGACGGCCGACGTTGTATGGATGGAAGCCGTCGACATCTTTTTCTGGATTGATGCGTTCAAGGATGAGTGTAGAGTCCAGCCCTTCAGGTAAGGGTAACTGAACCAGAATACCATCAATTTCAGGATCATTATTCAGCGTGTCAACCAATGACAGCAATTCATTTTGTGATGTTGTAACAGGAAGGTCATACGATTTAGAAACAAACCCTACTTCTTCACAAGCCCGGCGCTTGCTTCCGACATATACCTGTGATGCCGGATCTTCACCGACAAGAACAACAGCTAACCCGGGTGCTCTGAGACCAGATTCAACGCGGGATTTTACTTTCCCGGCAACTTCTGCACGGACAGTTTTGGAAATCAGAGTTCCATCAATGATTTGAGCAGTCATGACTTTCCTTTCGAAAAATAAGTAACGAAAATTTTTGAGCATTGTCGCAGATTCTACAGCTAACTTCTACAGGCAAACGTTTGCCTTGAGGTGTTTTTCGGCACTCAATTTTGTTTTGTTCCATTTTTAAGCATTTAAATCATAATATTATACAAATGGATTGATTTCGTTATTTTTACTCGTATAATTCATCCCCGTAGCGCGCTCTTAGCTCAGCTGGATAGAGCACCTGCCTTCTAAGCAGGTGGTCGCAGGTTCGAATCCTGCAGGGCGTGCCATTATTTCTGGCGTTAGCAAGTTAGTACTTGCTAACGCCTTTTTTGTATGTCTTAAAAGGATTGATTTAAGGGCTAGGTTAGGCTATTAGGTCATTCTTTTTATGAAGTAACACGAAAATGGTAAAAACATCCCGATTCAACGGGATGTTTTATCTATAAAATTTAGCTTAACAAGCGGCAACTTTTTTATTTGACATCAGGCTAAAGAGTGGGCCAATACATATCGCGGAAAACATAATTATCACGCCGGTTAATTGCTCAGGCGATACATTCTCACTGTTAACCAACCCAAATATCACTGCAAATACTAAATCCATATTTAGTATCAAGGCTGTTTGGATATTTCCCACTCTGTTTTGATATTTGATTTGGAGAAATAGGCAAAATGCTGACGATAAAACGCCAACAAATAAAATGGTAAGAAAGACAGGAGCCGACCCCAAAGATTGAATATCACCTCCGCTTAAGGAACAACTCAAAACAGCAGAACCAAAAAACAACTGATAGAAAACAAGGGTCACTCTGTTTACCTTTATATTTTCAGAAAGCTTGCCTGTTAATACAATTGAGCAGGCTATTGCTAAAGCTGATAATATTCCCCAGAAATATCCCGATGTCATTGAACTTGAATCATTTCCCAATATAACCCAGGTACCAATTAAAGCGAGTATGATAGCAATTGAGTCAACTTTACTGCTTTTTTTAATTCTAAATACAAATTGTACAACAGGAACGAAAGCAACATTCAAAGAGACACAGAAAGCGGTTGTCGCTGAGTTCAATGTTTTGAGTGCGATGGCTTGTGAAACCAAAGAGCCTGTACTTAGTAACCCAAGTATCAAACAGATAACGGCGGTATTACGATCTATTTTTGTCAAAAATCGCCATGTGAAAGGCAAAATGACGATCGTTGCAATCGCCATTCTTCCCCAAATATAAGCCAAAGGTGAGATATTGGAAACGATGTTGTGTGTCAGTGGAAAGCCAGCGCCCCAAAAAATAGGAATTAATAGAAGTGAGAGTAATGCTTTGATATCTAATGTCATAATTTTATAACCTCCTGTCTACAAAATCTGAACATTGAATTTGCCCATATGTGCAATAGAAATATCACTGGCATTAGTGCACAGAGAGCATTGTCTAAACTAACAATAATGGCTTTTATCTTTACCGAAAGAAGCTTTTCTCAAACCACGAAACATCAAGTAGTCAGGCATACAGGCTGATATATTCATTATGCAAATCTGGTAATATATCTGAACTTTCTGAAGAGACGCCTTTCCCACTACCATTGCCCGGTCTCATATTAGCAATAACTGTCCTGTTTCGTTCTTTAATATAAGGGAATGGTTTTTCGAGAAAGCACAATGTCATCATGTAGAATTCACTATAAAAGATCAATGTTTTATTTTTAATTTCAATGTCTTCCAGGGATATGACCGCGAATCTCATATTGACAGGGCACTCATGCATCTGTATAGGTATACAGTTGTATGGGTAACCAGCTTAATACCGGATAGGTGACGTATTATTATGACGATAAGATATTTGGAACAAGGGATCAGAGAACTGGTCGATGGCTTTATTTCGGCGGGTTGCCCTTCGGTAAGGGAACAGACGATTGCTGAGCGGCGTCAGGGATACCTGGACAGTGTTTATCTGGCCGGAGAAAAAGAGGCTGTTTTTCAAATTCAGGAAATCACCATTGATGGTATTACACTGAGAATTTATAAGCCATCGGATAAAAAAGGGCTTCCTGTTGCTGTTTATTTTCACGGTGGCTGCTTTGTTAGTGGTGGGTTTGATACTCACGACAGTCAGTTCAGGGCATTGGTAAATAAATCTGGTTGTATTCTTATTGCGGTAAAATACCGTTTAGCTCCGGAGAACATTTATCCTGCAGCCCATGATGATGCTTACCTTTCTACGCTACTGATACACAAACATTGCCAGGAATGGGGGGGCGACCCGGAGAATATCATCTTGGTTGGTGATAGTGCCGGAGGCCATTTGTGTCTTGTTACCTCTTTGCGGTTAAAAGAACGTTCCGGCTGGCTGCCGGCAAAACAGATTCTTATCTATCCGATGCTGGATGCTACTGCATCCGGTCAAAGTTACCGGGACAATGGTAGAGATTACATTATTACCAAAGATACGTTAATGACAGGTTATGAGATGTATTTTCAGGATACAGAAAAGACGCATCCGGAAGCCAGTCCGCTATTCAGAACGGATTTGGCGGGGCTTCCCGAAACTCATATTCTTACGGCGGAGTTTGATCCTTTGGTTGATGAGGGCGAACAGCTATACCGCCGTCTGATTAGTGCCGGAGTAAATGTCCAGTGTCGGAGATATTTAGGCGTCATTCATGGTTTTTTCCAACTGGCAGGGGTCAGTCAGGCCGCAAAAGAATCCATCACTCATGTAGCTGAAATTCTTAAGTTCAGATAATTACTGAAACCGGCAAAAGAGAGCTCTATTGATTATCTCAATATTCCGTGCTGAGTTTTTTTTGTATGAATTCAATGAAGACCCTGACTTTTTCCGGTAGGTGCTTTCTTTCCGGATAAACGGCATAGATCGCATGATCAGGCAGTGTATATTCAGGAAGCAGTGGTATCAGCGTTCCGTTAGCCAGATAATCTGAGACGATAAAGGTCGGCAGTTGTCCAATACCCAGTCCCTGAAGCAATACCTCAGCAATGGCATCGCTATTGTTAACGATAAAGTTTCCTTTCGGCTCAACCTTAAACGGCTTTCTATTTTTGTAGAATGTCCATTCTACGCCTGCCTGAAATAAGCTGTAATAGATGCAATTATGTTTCAATAGTTCTTCAGGATGAAGTGGTTTATTGTTTGTGGCAATATAGCTTGGTGAAGCACAGAGAACACTTTGACAGTCTGAGAGTTTTCTGGCGATAAGTGACGAATTTTTCAGTTCTCCTATTCGTATTCCAACATCAAATGCGCCTTCTATCATATCGACAATCGCATCGTTCATACTCAGAGAAATGTGAATATCCGGATAACTTTCAAGAAACTCCTTAATATGAGGAACAAGATGAAGGCGTGAGAATGTCATTGGCGCATTAATTTTTAATGTTCCTTTGGGTTTTCCCTGATATGCAGATAATTCGGAAAATCCGTCTTCGGCAAGGGTCAGTGCATTTCTTGCGTAATCTGAAAAGCGCTCACCGGGTTCGGTTAGGGTCAGTTTCCGGGTGGTACGGTTGAACAGCCGGACACTCAGGTTATCTTCCAAAGCCGATATTCGCTTACTGACCGCCGATTTTGTCATACCAAGCCGGATTGCAGCAGAAGAGAAACTGCCACATTCGACAACAGCGACAAAAACCGGAATGGCTGAAAAACAGTCTTTCATTGCCAATGTTTCATCTCTGAGGGAAATCTGAGGAAGATAGTATCACTGAATCATAAAATAACTGAAGAAATCAGAGAAACAGTTTCGGATGTTACAGGTACTGATTTTTCCTGGTAAATAGAAAGTGAATGGTATTAGACAGGCTGGTTTGATATTTCAGTTTGGTATATTCAATCACTTCAGAATTAACACTATGCTGTGTCATCAGCTTTGCGGCGATAAATAAGTCATTTGTATTTCCCAGTTTATTTTGTGCAGCTTTTAGTGTTTTTAGCCTAGTATTTTTCTTATTAAAAAGATGAGCTTCCAGTTCCAGAATGTAACGGTATTTTTTTAGTTTAACTCTGGTTTTATGGAAAGACTCAGGATGGGTGTTCAACCGATTCAACGATGCTTTTAGTTGTTTCCGTGTCTTTTTGTATTGCCGGTGAATTTCCTCAACCAGATATTCTCTTTTGAATTTGTAGGATTTTAGCGATTGTTTTAGTGCTGTAATTGCAGGAACTATGGGTTGCTGATTTATCGTATTAATAAGATGCCCGGTCAGAGTTCGTTCCTCGTTACGTAGTTTGTCAATATAAAGAGTGATATCTGGTTGTCGATGGTCTAGATTCGTCTGAATTGATTGTGCTAGCCTTATCTGAACCTCAAGGTCTCTGGGGTGCGAAAGTGTTTCAAATAAGTGCTTTGAAATCTTCTGATAGTTTTTGAGTATTTCTTTATTTTTTTCTGAAATATCGGTTTTATACAATATACATCTGGTTGCATTAAGGTGACGTATGGAAACCCTGATTTGATGAATTGTTTCGGAATCTGACTGGTGATTGCATAAGTTGCAATATTGCAGATGTACGATATCCAGATGCCCATTAATGAACCGCTTGATTGATTTCATTCTCATTTGTGCTATCAATTGTTAACAGTAATAGTGTAGTTTATCTTTTCACTCAGTCTTTATATTTAGGTGCCGGAGGCGGGAACGAAACATTTCGGGCAAAAAAAACCCTAATTAGTAGATGGAGTAATTAGGGTTATTAGTACGTTATAGCAAAGATCGAGGGGAAAACTCTTTTATTGCATAACGAAAAGTTATGTTTCATGCTGTAGGTTCTGAGTTTTCATTGCTTTTAAAGAAAATATTCAGAACCTTAAGGAGATATATTAGCTAATCTATAAACTCCACGAGAAGAGGTTAAAAAACAAACGTATTAAATTCCGTGATTAAATTCTCATTTACTTATATATGCTGTCCAACTGGATAATTAATTTTTTAAATTGTGGACGAATTCATATTTAAGTTGTTTTCCGTGTCGATCTGTTATTTTTCTCTGCTCAGAAGTGGTTTTACTTTTTTTTGGGTCAAAATTGCGATAAAAGTTCCTGTGCCCATACCAATCAGATTGATAATAATATCTTGTATTTCGAGATGATGATGATGTCCCCATATTTCGCATATTTCATGTGCCACCGGGATCATTGTGATAATGGAATAAAGTAAGTAGAACGCGAGTTCAGATAATGTCCAGTAAGTAATAACGCCAACAATTGCGTATGTCAGAAAATGAATTTCAATATGCCAGGGGGCCGCTTTTACACCGATAGCAGGTACGAAAGCGGCACTGAATAATATGGCAATGACAATCAGAAAAAGGGTCATTTTCCAGCGTTGAGGCAATAAATATGAGGTCAAAACTGTTTTTACCCGTATGTTAATTACTGTTCTGACTATAACATCTGGTGGAGTAATATTACAGATTCTTCATATTTCTCATTGTTTCTGAGCAATAACCTGTACTACGTGGCTTGGACCATTGTGTTTTATGCCTTCCTGAATATATCGTTCTTTTTCCATAAGCAATCGGAAGTGTAATGCAGGGAGCTCCTGCTTAATGATTTTGGATGAAATCATCATATTGATATTTGCGGGGCCACCTGTTTTAAAATTCAACTGTTTAGGTGTGTAAGCTTCAGCCAGATAGATACCATTTGGTTTTAAAGACTGTTCTATTCTTTGATGAAGAGATGAGCGTATTGTTTCCGGAAGATGACAAAAGATCGAAACAATGGCATCCCAACGGCTTTTACCTAAGTTGAAGTCCTGTAAGTCAGCCTGAATGAATTCAATATTAACATGATTTTCATCGGCTAGCTTTTGGGCTTTCTTGATGGCAACTGCGGAGAGTTCGACTGCAGTAACATGGTATCCCTGCTTTGCCAGAAAAACAGAATTTCGGCCCTCACCATCTGCCAGACAAAGTATATTCCCTTTTGGTATCATGTTGATATTATTTCGCAAAAAATCATTTGCACACCGGCCATATACGTATTCGTCAACGTCGTAAATATTATCCCACATTTGTCTGCACTCTATTGTTTTAGTTTTTTCTAATATATATTTTAAACGTTGTTGTATCAATCATTTCAGTTTTTGTACCATTCAGTTGGTCGGTTAACTTATCCGAATGAGTGAGAGGCTCAGTGTTTATTTCTTCGATATTCTTCACACTAAGTCTGATTAAGTTGAGGTAGAGTTAGCTTGTGTCGAGTGTATAAAAATTTAAAGCAGTGTTAGCTGCGCCACATGTTCTACCTATAATATCAATAATATATAAACTATCTTTTTTGACGCGACAATATAAATCTACGGCAACTTAGTGTTGTCATTCTGTTTGCCTGAGGTTTCCCCGGGGTAGAGTTGCGATAATTTTTCTATGCCATCATTTGAACCAGACTCGTCTTATTGAACCCCAAACGCTAAACAATGTTAACGGAGCACATCTATATGACGTTACCAGTCTCAGAAATAAGAGAACTGATTTTGAATGGTCAGGCTACTTTAGGAATTGAGCTTGGATCTACACGGATAAAATCCGTACTTCTTGATACCCAGAATAATCCAATAGCGACTGGTGGACATAGCTGGTCAAGTGAATATCACGATGGTGTCTGGACTTACTCCCTAAATAATGTCTGGAATGGAATCCGGGAAAGTTACAGGACAATGGTTGATGATGTTAAAGCAAAATACGATGTTGAGATAACGAAGCTGTCTGCTTTAGGAATCAGTGCGATGATGCATGGATATCTGGCTTTCAGCAAAGAGGGGCAATTACTGGTCCCATTTCGTACATGGCGCAATAATTTCACATTTGATGCCACTCAAATTTTAATGGAAACATTTGACTATCCGATCCCGCAACGCTGGAGTATTGCTCATTTGTATCAGGCCATATTGAATAACGAGTCACATGTTAATGAACTTAATTTTATGACGACGTTATCCGGATATGTTCACTGGCAGCTTACCGGTAAAAAGGTGCTTGGTGTCGGAGACGCATCGGGAATGTTTCCTGTTGATATCGAGATTAAAGATTTTAACCGGAATATGCAGACACGGTTTAATGAACTGATTAAAGAACATGGCTATCCCTGGGCAATCGAAGAGGTTCTGCCAGAGGTGTTATTAGCGGGGGATGAAGCCGGATATTTAACGGATGAAGGTGCAAAATTGCTTGATCCGGATGGTCGGTTAGAATCAGGATGTGTTTTGTGTCCTCCGGAAGGCGATGCCGGAACTGGGATGGTAGCGACAAATAGTGTTGCAGAAAGAACCGGTAATGTGTCTGCCGGAACATCCATTTTTGCAATGGTAGTACTGGAGAGAGAATTATCAAAAGTTCATCAGGAGCTGGATTTAGTTACGACTCCAACCGGAAAGTTGGTTGCCATGGCGCATTCGAATAATTGCTCTTCAAATATTGATTCATGGATTAAAGTGTTTAAAGAAGCGGTAGAATCTTTGGGTTTTAATGTTGAAATGGATACGCTTTACAGCACTTTGTATAATAAAGCACTGGAAGGTGATAAAGATTGTGGTGGACTTCTGGCGTATGGTTATCTTTCGGGTGAGCATATGACGCATTTTGAAGAAGGAAGGCCATTGTTTACCCGAACAGCTGAAAGTAATTTTAATTTGGCAAATTTTATCCGGGTTAATCTGCAGACATCACTTGGCGCAATGAAAATGGGTATGGATATTTTGCTAAAAGAAGAGCAGGTTAAGTTGGATAAAATGCTGGGTCATGGCGGGCTGTTCAAAACCAAAGGTGTCGGACAGCGATTTATGGCTGCGGCAGTGAATGCGCCGGTCGCAGTGATGGATACCGCCGGTGAAGGCGGCGCCTGGGGCATTGCTTTGTTGGCAAGGTATGCCATTGATAAAGACAAAGGACAAAGTCTGGAAGATTATCTGAATCAGAATGTTTTCCATAACAGTAATGAGTCCGTTATTGAGCCGGATTTGGCAGATGTCGACGGATTTGAAGTCTTTATGGAACGTTACAAAGCCGGTTTGCCCATTGAGCGTGCCGCGGTTGATCATTTAAATTAAAAATGCCGCAGAGCGGTTTGTAAGTTCAGTGCGACCAAAAGAGAAATGATTCTGATACTTCTTTTTTGGTTGCCTGATTGTGATTTCTGTGACTCAATTTCCTGACTCCTGACTCCTGACTCCTGACTCCTGACTCCTGACTCCTGACTCCTGACTCCTGACTCCTGACTCCTGACTCCTGACTCCTGACTCCTGACCCTTGACCGGTTTCTCTGTGGTGAGGCGCGGTAAACTTTGATCAAATGTTTAATAACCTAGTAAACTACTATGGTATTTGGTAATGTTTTACTCTGCACTCTTAGTTCGTGAGAAAAATTCTGGTTATGTCATTTGATCAAGTTATTTCCCATCGTCGATATGCGTCACTTCCCGAGTCTTTTTATACACGACAGTCGGTTAAGCCTCTTTTAAATCAGAACTGGATTGTCTGGAATCGCTCTCTTGCCCGGACGTTGCGCTTCCCTGAACAGCCGGATCATGTTTTATTAGAGAAACTGACAGGGATAACAGCAAAGGAGAACTTTTCTCCTTTGGCAATGAAATATGCAGGTCATCAGTTTGGTTTTTATAATCCGGATCTAGGCGATGGGCGAGGGCTTCTGCTCACGGAAATTGAAGACATCGCTGGAGACATATGGGACTTACACCTTAAAGGCGCTGGAACGACGCCTTATTCCCGGATGGGAGACGGACGGGCCGTATTACGCTCTACTATTAGGGAGTACTTGTGTAGTGAAGCTCTGCATTTTTTAGGAATCCCAACCACCCGATCTCTGGGGATGATTGGTAGCGATACGACAGTTTACCGGGAAACGGCTGAAACCGGCGCATTCCTGTTACGCATCGCCAAAACGCATGTCAGATTCGGTCATTTTGAGCATTTGTTTTATACGCAGAAATATGATGATTTGCGTCTTCTTACCGATAAAGTTATGAATTGGTATTTTCCCCAATGCCAACATCAGGAAAACCCCTATCTGAACATGTTTGGGGAAGTTATCAGACGAACTGCATCAATGATTGCGTTTTGGCAGGCGTATGGCTTTTGTCATGGTGTAATGAATACTGACAATATGTCTATTGTGGGTGAAACCTTTGATTTCGGACCGTATGCTTTTATGGATGAATATCATTCCGGTTTCATTTGTAATCATTCTGATTATGAAGGACGGTATGCATTCAATCGTCAGCCTCAGATCGCTCTCTGGAATCTTACTGCACTTGCTCATGCTCTATCACCACTTATTGATAGCGGTGAACTGGAAGAAAGTCTGGCTTCCTATGAGCACATATTGAATGAGAAATACAGTCAGTTAATGAGACGAAAGTTTGGATTAATGATGAGCATGAAAGGTGACAGCGGCCTATTTCAACATGCTCTGGAATTGCTGGAGAGTAACCGTGTTGACTATTGCGTTTTTTTTCGAACGCTTTCATCATTGGATTGTCAACCTATTGATAAAGTTATTGACTTATTTGTGGATCGTATCAGTGCAGAGCAATGGATAAAAAGGTATATTCTGCGCTGTGAGCAAGAAGTTGATTCCAATGGGTTCGTTGTTTCTGCTGAGTTAAGATGTCAGCAAATGAGGAGTGTGAACCCTAAGTATATTCTGAGAAACTATCTTGCCCAACAAGCCATTCAGGCAGCCGAACAGGGTGATTACACAGAAATTCATAATCTGCTCAAGGTATTGTCTCATCCTTATGATGAACAGCCTGAGTTTGAAGATTATGCCAAACTTCCTCCTGAGTGGGGAAAGCATCTTGAGATCAGTTGTTCGTCATAGCCGTACTGGCAGATGTGTACGTAACAAAAAGCAAAGGGTTTCAGATGGTGTTAAATGCTCGGGTTCTGGTTGTTGATGATGATCCTGATATATGTGAATTATTACAAGAGTATCTGACTCAGGCCGGTTTTTTTGTTGATGTTGTAGCTGACGGGAAGTCGCTGTTTCATTATTTAGAGCATAATGAAGAGCCGAATTTAGTGTTGCTTGATGTTATGTTACCGGACTCAAATGGTTTTCATTTGTGCAAGAAAATCAGAGAAAACTCATTGGTTCCCATTATTATGCTGACTGCTGTGTCGGATGAGGCGGATCAAATTGAAGGGTTGGAAATAGGGGCAGATGATTACATTGCTAAACCGTTTAATCCAAGGCAGTTAATTGCCAGAATGACGGCGGTGTTGCGCCGGGTTCAGTTAATGAGTGACAAGCGTGAGATTGAACTGCCGAAGCAGATTATTTTTGGTGACTGGGTATTAGATACACTGTCACAAGTTATTACTCATAGCGTATCAAAAGAAAGTTATTCGTTATCAGGCGGTGAGTTTTCACTGCTTATTCTGTTTCTTACGCATCCTAAAGAAGTATTGGATAAAAATACCATATCCTATACAACCCGGGGTCGGGAAGCACTACCGACTGAGCGTGGTATTGATGTCCAGATTAGCCGGTTGAGACAACGGTTGGGTAACAGTAAGGACTTCCCTGTTTAC
The DNA here is from genome assembly GCF_021272385.1 of Vibrio salinus. Classification (GTDB taxonomy): domain Bacteria; phylum Pseudomonadota; class Gammaproteobacteria; order Enterobacterales; family Vibrionaceae; genus Vibrio; species Vibrio salinus. The sequence continues at coordinate 563,595 of NZ_JAJSDZ010000005.1, read as the reverse complement.
ATAAAGACGATGAGAGGCAGCGGCTATATTCTGGCGGTTCCTGTGAGTTATGAACGATAACGATGCTTTCTAAATTTAAGATACTGCACGTCTTTAACCCTAATTTTTTGGTTAACCGAACTTTGTTGTTAACTCTGGCTGCGGTAATCTGTGCTCAGGGTATTGTTATGACCGTAATGTACCGGGATGCAAAACTTCAGCAGGTTGAAGGTATTCAGTCTGTTTCTTCAAATATGGCCGGAATGTTTGCCTCAACGGTAACGTTCTTTCAGTCACTTCCTGTCCGGTACCGGCATATTATCCTTGATCAGGTGAGAAACATGGGGGGAACCCGTTTTTTCGTTTCGATTAATAAAGAAAAACTGATTGTAGAACCAGTACCGGATTCTTCGCTTAAGAGGGCTTCTGTTCACACCGTAAAGGATGTTCTGAAACATAAACTGAATAATGTTCAATCAATACATGTGGATTTTTCTAAGCCGGAGCGGCTACGTTTAATAAAAAATGATATTTTTCTTTCTGATCTGCCAAAGTCATGGGCTTATCAGACATTGACGTTAGAACCACTGAATCCTCCTGTTCTGGTTGTGCAGATTGAGCTTAAACCGGATGAATGGATCTATATTGCGTCTTTATTACCTTCTCCTTATATCAATCTGAATATTCCGTTTATTAATAAAGAGCAGCTTTTCTCTTTGATTATGTCTACCATTCTTCTGTTGATGCTGACTTTCTTCCTGATGAGAAAACAGGTCCGGCCGTTGAATAACCTTGCCCGGGCAGCTAATGAAATGAGCATGGTTGATGAACCAAAATTGTTAGTGGAAGAAGGCGCAGAGGAAGTTGTCATTGCAACACGGGCGTTTAACCGGATGCAGTTACGAATTCGACGTTATATTTCTGATCGAGAACAGCTGTTTTCGTCCATCTCTCATGATTTGAAAACCCCTATCACAAGGTTAAGATTAAGGGCTGAATTGCTTGATGATGATACGAAAAGAACCAAGTTTAACCATGACTTAGATGATCTTGAAATGATGGTCAAAGGCGCATTACAGTGTCTCAGAGATACGGACCTGCATGAAAACGATGCCCCGATTGATTTGGTGAGTGAAATTCAGTCGATTGCCGACGCTTATAATATCGACGCCCAAAGAGTTTTCTTTTACTGCGATACAGAAGTAAGCATCATTGGAAAACCACTCGCGATCCGGCGGGCTTGCGCGAATTTGATAGAAAATGGTGTCAAATATGGTGAGCACGTAGATATTCTGTTGGGAAAAGATGAGGATTGGGTTTATCTTTCATTTGCTGATAAAGGCCCGGGAATTGAAAATTCAAAGCTGGAATCAGTATTCGAGCCTTATTACCGTATTGCAAAAGACGATTCCGGGCATGGGCTAGGGTTAGGTATTTGTCGCAGTATCATTCATGGCCATGGTGGCAGTATTGAACTGTCTAATCTTGAATCAGGCGGTCTTAAAGTAATGATTAAGCTGCCGAACATGTCGTAATAATGGAAAGAAATAATGAGGCCATTTAAGCGCATAATTTATCTGATTGTATTGAGCATTCTCTTATTCGGTCGTGCACAGGCAGGAGAAGTCGAAGTGCTTCACTGGTGGACGTCCGGAAGTGAAGGAAAAGCAATAGATGTGCTTAAAGCCAAGTTAAAACAACAGGGATATATCTGGAAAGATTTTGCCATTGAAGGGGGGGGAGGTGAAAGTGCGATGACGGTATTGGCTACCCGTGCCATATCCGGGAATCCGCCTTCTGCTGCACAAATTAAAGGTCCGGACATTCAGGAATGGGCAAGTCTCGGATTGCTGGCAAATATGAATTCTGTCGCCAGCAGGGAGCATTGGGATCACATATTACCGCCTCTGATTTCCAATACCATGAAATGGAAAGGCCAGTATGTTGCTGTTCCGTTTAATATTCACCGGGTTAACTGGATGTGGGTAAACACTAAAATTTTCAAAAAGTATCACCTCACGGTTCCCCGTACACTAAAACAGTTTTTTGAAGTGGCAGATGTTCTGAAGGCCAAAGGTATTATACCTCTTGCTCACGGCGGGGAACCCTGGCAGGATGCCACTTTGTTTGAGGTGGTCGCTTTAGATATTTTAGGTGTGAAAGACTACCAAAAGGCTTTTGTAGACCTCGACTTATCATTATTAAATAGTCCCGAAATGGTTGAGGTCTTTCGCCAGTTTAAACGGCTTTCTCACTATGTGGATTTAAATTCCCGGGGAAGAAACTGGAATCGGACATCATCACTGATAGCCAGTGGTCAGGCCGCGATGCAGGTTATGGGTGACTGGGTAAAAGGCGAGCTTTCTTCCTTCAATAAGAAAGTGGGAACGGATTATGGTTGTACGCCAGCGTTTGGGACGGCTGGCGCTTATATTTATAACGTAGATAGTTTTATCTTTTTTCAGCTTGAAAATCCGGATGATATTGATGCCCAGAAAGCACTGGCAGCAACAGTTCTGACCCCGGACTTTCAACGTATATTTAACCTTAACAAAGGGTCAATTCCCGTCCGAACTGATGTCAGTCTGAAAGGCTTTGATCAGTGTGCTTTGCAGTCTCATAAGGATTTTATTCAGGCAGCAAAATTGCATACCCTGGTACCAAGTATGGCCCATGGTATGGCAACCACAAGCTATGTCGAACGAGCGATGTACGATGTGATTTCCAGTTACTTCCATGATCCGGATTCCAAACCGGAATTGGGGGCATATCGCTTGGCGAAAGCAGTTCAGGCGGCCATGTAGTTACCCCGTTCTTTAAATTGATGGGATGATGAAAATAAGAGCCAGATCTCTTTTTCAGATTACAGGTAAAAAAATAGCTCGATCATCTTGAAAAAATCGATAATGTCCCCATTTGCTATCAATATGAGTTTTTATTTCCTGTATATTTCGACTTTTTGAGTAATATCGCTTATAGATTCGCCTCAGAGCCGCCTTATGCTCGACAGGTGGGTTATTGGTCGTTAGAATGTCGCGTCTGGAAATTTGTCTGAAGACGATTTGTCATCGTTCGCAAGCGTAATTGTAATCGAAATTGAATTGCATTTTATGTTTTGAGGGCGAGTTAAAAAATCATAATTGAGTACCTTATGGTACACACATGGATGAGGCTTTAGTTAAGTGATGACTAAGGCTCATGATGCTCACATTTATATGAGCGAGTTTTGAGGTTTATATACAATGCAAGTTACTGTTGAAACGCTAGAAGGCTTAGAGCGCCGTCTGAATATTACTGTTCCTGCTGCTAACATCGAAGATGCTGTAACAGCTGAACTACGCAACATCGCAAAAAACCGTCGTTTCGATGGTTTCCGTAAAGGTAAAGTACCTTTGAAAATGGTTGCGAAAATGTATGGTAAATCTGTACGTCAGGACGTTCTGGGCGAAGTAATGCAACGTCACTTTATCGAATCTATCGTTAAAGAAAAAATCAATCCGGCAGGCGCGCCAACTTTTGCTCCTGTAGAAAGCGAAGAAGGTAAAGACCTTGTTTTCACAGCAACGTTTGAAGTATATCCGGAAGTTGAACTGAAAGGTCTGGAAAATATTGTTGTTGAGAAACCAGCAGTGACAGTAAAAGACGAAGATGTGGAAGAAATGCTGGAAACACTTCGTAAACAACAGGCAACCTGGAAAGACGCAGAACAGGCTGCTGAAAATGGCACTCGTGTAAATATTGATTTCCTTGGCCGTATTGATGGCGAAGAGTTCGAAGGCGGAAAAGCTGAAAACTTCAACCTGGAAATGGGTCAGGGCCGTATGATCCCTGGCTTTGAAGATGGAATTGCAGGAAAAGAAGCGGGTGCTGAATTCGATATTGATGTGAATTTCCCGGAAGATTATCACGCTGAAAACCTGAAAGGTAAATCTGCAACGTTCTCAATTAAAGTGAATAAAGTTGAAGTTCAGGAGCTACCGGAAATCAATGATGAGTTTGTTGCTCGTTTCGGCGTTTCTGAAGGTGGTGTTGAGGCTCTTAAAGCTGAAGTTCGTAAAAATATGGAACGCGAACTAACTCAGGCTGTGAAACAGAATATCAAGACTCAGGCTATTGACGGTTTAGTAAAAGAAAACGAAATAGATGTTCCTGCTGCTCTTGTTGAACAAGAAATTGATACTCTTCGTCAGCAGGCTGCACAACGTTTTGGTGGAAATCCTGAAGCGGCTGCTCAGCTACCAAACGAATTGTTTGAAGAGCAGGCAAAACGTCGTGTTGTTGTTGGTCTTCTTCTTGGTGAAGTGATCAAGTCTGAAGAAATCAAAGCCGATGACGAAAAAGTAAAAGCATTAATTGAAGACATGGCGTCTGCTTATGAAGACCCATCTGAAGTGGTTGCTTATTACGAGCAAAACAAACAGTTAATGGAAAACATGCGTAACGTTGCTCTGGAAGAACAGGCTGTTGATGCCCTTCTGGAAAAAGCAAAAGTATCAGAAAAAGAGATGAAGTTTAACGACTTAATGAATTCTCAACCTGCGGCATAATAAGCAATATGTAGCGTAGAAGGTTGACTTTAAGTCACTTATTCTGCTAACAATGGTCCGTATGATACCCATCATCCGGGCCATTTATTTTAGGGACATAAGAATATGAGCTACCAAGAAAAAAATGCGATGTCACCAATTATCGATGCTTTAGTGCCAATGGTGGTAGAGCAAACCTCACGCGGTGAGCGTTCTTACGATATTTATTCTCGATTATTAAAAGAGCGAGTTATTTTTCTTACCGGTCAGGTAGAAGATCATATGGCTAATCTGGTGACTGCCCAGTTACTTTTCCTTGAATCTGAAAATCCAGATAAAGATATTTTCCTGTACATTAACTCTCCTGGTGGAAGTGTCACAGCAGGCATGTCAATTTATGATACTATGCAGTATATCAAACCTGATGTTAGTACAGTGTGTATGGGGCAGGCGTGTTCTATGGGGGCGTTTTTATTAGCAGGTGGTGCTGCGGGTAAACGTTTCTCATTACCGAATTCCCGGGTAATGATTCACCAGCCACTGGGTGGATTTCAGGGACAGGCATCTGATATTCAGATTCATGCTCAGGAAATACTGAGCATTAAGCAAAAGCTGAATAAATTGCTCGCAGAGCATACAGGTCAGCCATTGGAAGTTATTGAACGTGATACTGATCGTGATAACTTTATGTCAGCACAAGAAGCAGCTGATTATGGTTTGGTTGATGCTGTTTTAACTCATAGAGATGATAAATAGATTTGAAATAGAGTGACGCAATTTAGTTTGAATTGTTATAAACTCAGTGTATGAGTGTAAGCTAAGAGGTTAGCGGATGACAGATAAAAGCAAAGAGAACGGTAGTAGTAAACTGTTGTACTGTTCTTTCTGTGGCAAAAGCCAGCACGAAGTTCGCAAACTGATCGCAGGGCCATCAGTCTATATTTGTGACGAATGTGTCGATTTGTGTAATGACATCATTCGGGAAGAAATCAAAGATGTACTTCCTAAGAAAGAATCAACAGCGTTACCAACGCCAAGAGAGATTCGGGAGCATCTGGACGATTATGTGATTGGCCAAGATCATGCGAAAAAAGTGCTCGCAGTTGCTGTTTATAATCACTATAAGCGGTTGCGGAATGGAGATAAAACGAGTGACGGAGTAGAGCTGGGTAAAAGTAATATTTTGCTTATTGGTCCTACTGGTAGTGGTAAAACGCTGCTTGCAGAGACTCTTGCCCGTTTTCTTGATGTCCCGTTTACCATGGCCGATGCGACAACATTAACAGAAGCGGGTTATGTTGGTGAAGATGTTGAGAATATCATTCAGAAACTTCTTCAGAAGTGTGATTACGATGTTGCAAAAGCGGAACGTGGTATCGTCTATATTGATGAAATAGATAAGATTTCTCGCAAATCAGAGAATCCTTCTATTACACGAGATGTGTCTGGTGAAGGTGTTCAGCAGGCGTTGCTTAAATTAATTGAAGGAACGGTTGCCTCTGTTCCGCCGCAAGGTGGTCGTAAGCACCCACAACAAGAATTCTTACAGGTCGATACGTCTAAGATATTGTTTGTTTGTGGTGGGGCGTTTGCCGGTCTGGACAAAGTGATTGATCAACGTGTTGCAACTGGTACAGGTATTGGCTTCGGTGCGGAGGTTCGGTCCAGAGCAGAATCAAAGACTATCGGTGAACTCTTTAGTAAGGTAGAACCGGAAGACTTGGTGAAATATGGATTAATCCCAGAATTCATTGGGCGTTTACCGGTAACGGCAACGTTAACGGAACTGGATCAAGATGCTTTAATTCAGATTTTGTGTGAGCCAAAAAATGCGTTGACGAAACAGTATGCGGCATTATTTGAGCTTGAAGATGCAGAATTAGAATTCAGAGAAGATGCGCTAAAAGCCATTGCTCAAAAAGCCATGGAACGGAAAACCGGTGCACGGGGGCTACGTTCCATTCTGGAAGGTGTTCTTCTTGAAACTATGTATGAGTTGCCTTCTGTTGAAAACGTAAGCAAAGTGGTCATTGATGAAACCGTTATCAATGGTGAATCAAAACCACTTCTTATATACTCAGGCAATGAAAGTCAGGCCGCTGGTGCTGAATAGTTGTACAAAAATTTATTAAGGAGGAATTAATTTCCTCCTTTTTTCATTCTTTCATTGAATCCAGTTAGTTAGCCCCCATATACTTCGATATATACTTAAAGCGGATGAGAGAAGCATATGAACTTGGAACGTTCCGAGCGTATAGAGATTCCCGTATTACCTTTGCGCGATGTAGTGGTTTACCCACACATGGTTATTCCGTTGTTTGTAGGTAGAGAAAAATCCATTCAATGCCTTGAGGCGGCGATGGAAGAAAATAAACAAATCTTATTAGTCGCTCAGAAGCAGGCTGATACAGATGAACCCATAATGGACGATTTATACGATGTGGGTACGATTGCTACTATCTTACAGCTACTGAAATTACCGGATGGCACCGTAAAAGTATTAGTAGAGGGTCAACAGCGCGCCAAAATTGAATCGTTTATTGAAAATGATTTCTTCCTTGCAAATGCACAGTATCTTGTTACTCCCGAGTTGGATGAAAAGGAACAGGAAGTTATTGTTCGCAGCGCCATCAGTCAGTTTGAAGGGTTTATCAAGCTTAATAAAAAGATCCCTCCAGAAGTTTTGACTTCTTTAAATGGGATCGACGAAGCTGCCCGTCTGGCGGACACGATTGCAGCTCACATGCCACTCAAATTGGTCGATAAGCAGAAAGTATTGGAAATTACTGATGTTACTGAACGTTTAGAGTTTCTGATGGGTCAGATGGAATCTGAGATTGATCTGCTGCAAGTTGAAAAACGCATTCGTAATCGTGTTAAAAAACAGATGGAAAAGTCTCAACGCGAGTACTATCTGAATGAACAGATGAAAGCGATTCAGAAAGAATTGGGTGAGATGGATGATGCACCTGATGAATTTGAAGCGTTAAAACAGAAGATTGAAGCTTCTAAGATGCCTAAAGAAGCGAAAGAAAAGACCGAGCAGGAATTGCAAAAGCTGAAAATGATGTCGCCGATGTCAGCGGAAGCGACGGTTGTTCGTGGATATATTGACTGGATGGTTAATGTGCCATGGTACAAACGGTCTAAAGTTAAAAAAGATTTGACTAAGGCTGAGGATATTCTAAATGCCGATCACTATGGCCTTGAGCGGGTTAAAGAGCGTATTTTGGAATATCTCGCGGTTCAAACCCGGATCAGTAAACTAAAAGGGCCTATTTTGTGTTTAGTTGGTCCCCCAGGGGTTGGTAAGACATCACTGGGTCGTTCTATCGCCGCTGCTACGGGGCGACAATACACCCGTATGGCATTGGGTGGGGTACGTGACGAAGCTGAAATCCGTGGTCACAGACGAACTTATATAGGTTCCATGCCTGGTAAGCTTATCCAGAAAATGTCTAAAGTCGGGGTGAAAAACCCATTATTCCTGCTGGATGAGATCGATAAGATGTCATCGGATATGAGAGGCGATCCGGCATCCGCATTGTTGGAGGTTCTTGACCCTGAGCAGAATAATTCATTTAACGACCATTATCTGGAAGTTGACTATGATTTATCCGATGTGATGTTTGTAGCGACATCAAATTCGATGAATATACCTGGTCCGCTTCTTGACCGTATGGAAGTGATTCGTTTGTCTGGGTATACCGAAGATGAAAAACTGAATATAGCCAAACGACATCTTGTGACAAAACAAATTAAGCGTAATGGATTAAAAGAGTCTGAAATTGAAATTGAAGATTCTGCGATAGTCGGCATTATCCGTTATTACACAAGGGAAGCTGGTGTTCGTGGATTGGAACGGGAAATTTCTAAAATGTGCCGTAAAGCAGTGAAGAAAATCCTGCTTAATAAAGGTAAAGAAAATCAGGTTGTTGTGATAAATCAGGATAATCTGAAAGAATTTCTTGGTGTTCAGCGTTTTGATTATGGTAAAGCTGAAGACAGTAATCGTATTGGTCAGGTTACCGGTCTGGCCTGGACAGAAGTCGGTGGTGATTTACTGACGATTGAAACTCAGTCCATGTTTGGTAAAGGTAAGCTCATTCAGACGGGCTCATTAGGTGATGTCATGCAAGAGTCTATTCAGGCTGCAATGACGGTGGTTCGTTCCCGTGCCGGAAAACTTGGTATTAATGAAGATTTCCACGAAAAACGTGATATACACGTTCACGTACCGGAAGGTGCCACTCCGAAAGATGGACCAAGTGCCGGTATTGCGATGTGTACGGCTTTAGTTTCTAGCCTGACAGGAAATCCGGTTAAAGCTGAAGTGGCTATGACCGGTGAAATTACGCTTCGTGGTGAAGTATTACCGATTGGTGGACTGAAAGAAAAATTACTTGCTGCTCATCGTGGTGGCGTAAAAACGGTATTGATACCAAAAGATAATGAGAGAGATTTAGAAGAGATCCCTCAGAATGTTATCGCTGACCTGGATGTGATACCGGTTCAATGGATTGACGACGTTTTGAAAATAGCGCTGGAGAGAGATCCATCAGGAATTGAGTTTGCATCTCAAAAATAGTGATTTACAGCAAAAATAACCAAAACTTTACGCTGATTAGTCGAAAAAGGCTTGTCAGCGTTTTTTTTGGACGCTAACTTTAGCGACTGCGGTTGAAAGCTTGTTATGGCAGGCTTTGAGCTCATATTTAATACATTAATGGAACTATTAGGCACCTTAAAAAATAATAACAGGTTGCCAAAGGGGTATAACAGTGAATAAAACACAATTAGTAGAACAAATTGCAGAAAATGCAGATATTTCTAAAGCTTCAGCTGGCCGAGCTCTTGATGCATTTATTGAAGCTGTTGGTGGTGCACTTCAGGCTGATGATCAGGTTGCGCTTGTTGGTTTCGGTACTTTTAGTGTACGTACCAGAGCTGCTCGTACCGGGCGTAATCCCAAAACGGGTGAAGAGATTCAAATTGCGGAAGCAAAAGTACCTGCATTCAAAGCTGGTAAAGCGTTGAAAGATGCATGTAATCAATAATTCGCTAAAAATTGGATAAATTTATATCGAACCATTTGAAAAAATGCGCATCTTGGTGATGCGCATTTCTTTTTTCTGTTATTATCCTTTACCTTAATCACTTTAATATCGCTTTCAGTTCGGAGAGTAGTCAAATTATGATGGATCGGTTACGCGAGGGCGCTAATAGCATCGCGATAAAAATTATCTTGGGAATCATTATCCTGTCGTTTGTGTTTGCTGGTGTAAGTAGTTACTTAGTCAGTGGTAGTAATAACGCAGCGGCAAAAGTGGGTGGGGTAAAAATCAGTCGAACTGAATTTGAGCAAGCATACCAAAATGAAAGAAATCGTATGCAAACTCAGCTTGGAGATTATTTTTCGAACCGTCTTGCCGATCCCGGTTACGTCGCTTCGTTACGTCAGTCTGTATTAAACCGAATGATTAACGACGTTCTGATAGAACAACATGCTAATTCTCTCGGGTTGAGGGTCAGTGATGCTCAGGTAAGCAAGGAGATACTGGATATCCCTCAATTTCAGTCAAAAGGTAAGTTTGATCAAGATATTTATAAAAATGCACTAGCGAGAGCCGGTTTTACACCAGACTCTTTTGCATCCTATATCCGTAATAACTTGCTGCGTGATCAGCTGTTACAAGCGGTTCAGCGTAGTGAGTTTGCATTGAAAAATGAATCTGAGTCGCAGGCGGCGTTAATTGCCCAGAAGAGAACGATTAGGACGATTACATTGGATGTAAACGAATTTGCGAAAAAAGTGGTGTTGAATGAGGATGAAATTAAGACGTTTTATAACCAGCATAAAGAGGACTTTACCCGTCCTGAACAGTTAAAACTGTCTTACATTGAGCTTTCTGCGGCCAAATTAAAAAATAGTATTGCTGTTAGCGATAAAACTGCCAAAGATTATTATCAACAGCATCTTGATCAGTACTCAACAAAAGATCAGCGTGAAGTAAGCCATATTCTTATCAAAGGTGATGATAAGAAAACAGCAGAAGCTGTACTGAAAGAAATTCAGGATGGTGCGAACTTTGCGGATGTCGCAAAAAAACGCTCTCAGGATCCTGCCAGCGCCAGCAAAGGTGGTAATCTGGGTTGGATCGAAAAAGGGGTTATGGACCCGGCTTTTGAGAAAGGTGCGTTTAGTTTGAAACACGTTGGTGATATGACAGGCTTAGTGAAATCCAGTTTTGGCTATCATATTATCAAACTGGATGCGCTTAAAAAGGCCCAGGCAAAACCGTTTGCACAGGTCAAAGACGAAGTCGTTGAGAGTATTAAACAGGAAAAAGCGGTTGATAAGTTCTACTCTTTGCAGAATGAGCTGGAAAAGGTAGCGTTTGAAAGTCCGGACTCTCTTGACCCATCCGCTGAAAAAATTCATGGTAAGGTGATTCATACCGATTACGTTTCTTTGGACAATCTGCCAAAAATTTTATCGTCGGCTTCTGTGAAAGAGGCAATCAATCACGATGAAGTGAAAAGTGAAGGGTTGAACTCATCTGTTATTGAGGTTGCACCGGAAGATGTTGTGGTTGTTCGTGTGGACGATGTTCGCCCTGAAGCGGTTTTACCACTTGGTGACGTCAAGGATAGCGTGAAAACTAAATTAGCACAGGATAAAGCACAGGATCAGGCGAAAGCTCTGGCAGAGAAAGTGATAAAATCACTTAGCAAAGGAGATACATCAGTTCTCAAAGGAAATAATCTCGATTTTAGTGCTAAAGAAGTTGTGGATAGAAATTCACCTCTGGCTAATGCAGTTTTTGAAATGAAAAAACCAGAGAAAAATAAAGTCATATACCGTCAGACTTCTGATCAAAAAGGCGATGTTGTTATTGTCGAATTGAGCAAAGTTGAATCTCATCCTCAGGAAAGCCTGGTTCATCAGGTCAGGATTCAACTAAACAGACTAAATCAGCAACAGGACTTATCTGGCATTCTTAGCGTTTTACGTAGTAATGCTAAAATAGAGTCTTATATTGCGACAAAGTAAGCAGTTTTCTGAAATAGTACTGTTTATTCCTGCGGGCCGTTTTTACGGTCCGTTGTCTTTTCTGTATCACATTAGTTTTTTTTAGCTTCGATCCTGTTTAATACCTCTGTCCAATTGTTATAGGAGGTATTTCATGTCTTTGAAAAAATTGATTGTAATGGTTCTTTTCTCACTATTCACAGCGGTGTCGGTCCAGGCGACTGAATCACCGGTAAAAAGTGAATCCATTTCTAAATCAGAGTCTGTTCAGAAAAGTATTGAAAGTGTCAATATTAATAAGGCGAGTGCAGAAGAAATGTCCGATAAGTTAAAAGGTATCGGTCAGGCAAAAGCCAAAGCTATAGTTGATTATAGAAATATAAATGGTGCTTTTTCATCTGCTGAAGAGCTAACAAAGGTGAAAGGGATTGGTAAAGCGATATTAGAAAAGAATAAGGGCCGGATTTTATTGTAAAAGATCAGTGATAACAGTCTGATCTCATTTATTTTTGCAGAAATTGAGCGTGATGTTCAATTTCTGTTATTACCCTGTCTTAAATTCCCCCTTCGCTTAATATCAAGTGGTTCAATTGTCCTTATGCGATTATAATTCAGCGTTGAATCTTGTCGGAAATGATTTTCGAAAAATCAAAAAGTGGAGCGAGAAATGTCCTCGAGTACACCTGTTGTTACAGTAGATGGACCTAGTGGTGCCGGTAAAGGTACCCTTTGTATGTTATTAGCTAAGCAACTGGATTTCCAGTTGCTTGATTCTGGTGCGCTTTATCGGGTTTTAGCATTAGCGGCATTACATCATGGTGTCGATATTGAATCTGAAGATGCTTTGGTTCCATTGGCAACACATTTGGATGTCGAATTTATCGCAGAAGGTGAGTTGGTCAGAGTTATCTTAGAAGGTGAAGACGTTTCACTGGAACTAAGAAAAGAAAAAACGGGAATGGCCGCGTCAAAAGTTGCTGCGCTTCCAAGAGTGAGAGAAGCGTTGCTACGCCGTCAACGTTCCTTTGCCAAAGAAAAAGGACTGGTCGCAGATGGACGGGATATGGGAACGGTTGTTTTCCCTGAAGCTCAGGTAAAAATTTTTCTGGATGCCAGTGCTGAAGAAAGGGCAATCCGTCGTCTCAAACAGTTGCAAAATAAAGGGTTAGATGTTACCTTTGACGACCTTTTAAGCGAAATACAAGAACGAGATGATCGGGACCGAAATCGTCCTGTGGCGCCGCTAAGACCAGCTCAAGATGCGCTTGTCTTAGATTCGACACATCTATCAATCGACGAAGTTCTTGAAAGTGCGCTAAAATATACGAAATCAAGGCTTGCCGGTAAGTGAACCTGTAAGTTTGGAGCGTTAGCCGCAAGGATGATGGCTGGCGAAATTCATAACCCCACGTGGTAGGATGCCCGTGGTTGTTTATATATATTGTGAAGATTAATTAAATGACTGAATCTTTTGCTCAACTCTTTGAAGAGTTTCTAAATGAGACTGAATTCCAGGCTGGTACTATTGTTAAAGGTACTGTAGTTGCAATCGAGAACGGCTTTGTTCTTGTTGACGCTGGTCTAAAATCTGAATCTGCAATCCCTGCTGAGCAGTTCAAGAACGCTGCAGGCGAACTTGAAGTTGAAGTTGGTTCTGAAGTAGACGTAGCGTTAGACGCAGTAGAAGACGGTTTTGGTGAAACTCAGCTTTCTCGTGAGAAAGCAAAACGTCACGAAGCTTGGATCGTTCTTGAGAAAGCATACGAGGAAGCTGAAACTGTTGTTGGTATCATCAATGGTAAAGTTAAAGGCGGTTTCACTGTTGAACTAAACGGTATCCGTGCATTCCTTCCTGGTTCTCTGGTAGACGTACGTCCTATCCGTGATACAGCTCATCTGGAAAACAAAGAGCTAGAGTTCAAAGTTATCAAGCTAGACCAAAAACGTAACAACGTTGTTGTTTCTCGTCGTGCAGTTATCGAGTCTGAAAACAGTGTTGAACGTGATGAGCTTCTTGAAACACTACAAGAAGGTACTGAAGTTAAAGGTATCGTTAAGAACCTTACTGATTATGGTGCGTTCGTTGATCTTGGTGGTGTTGATGGTCTTCTGCACATCCCTGATATGGCTTGGAAACGTGTTAAACATCCATCTGAGATCGTTAACGTTGGTGATGAAATCCTGGTTAAAGTTCTTAAATTCGACCGTGAGCGTACTCGTGTATCTCTGGGTCTGAAACAGTTGGGTGAAGATCCATGGGTAGCTATTGCTAAACGTTACCCTGAAGGTCACAAACTAACAGGTCGTGTAACTAACCTGACTGACTACGGCTGCTTCGTTGAAATCGAAGAAGGTGTTGAAGGTCTTGTTCACGTTTCAGAAATGGATTGGACTAACAAGAACATCCACCCATCTAAAGTTGTTAATGTTGGCGACGAAGTTGAGGTTATGGTTCTTGATATTGACGAAGAACGTCGTCGTATTTCTCTGGGTCTGAAACAGTGTAAAGCTAACCCATGGCAAGAATTCGCTGAAGCGCAAGCGAAAGGCGATAAAGTAACAGGTAAGATCAAGTCTATTACTGACTTCGGTATCTTCATCGGCCTTGAAGGTGGAATCGACGGTCTTGTTCACTTATCTGATATCTCTTGGAATGTACCTGGAGAAGAAGCGGTTCGTGAATACAAGAAAGGCGACGAAATCTCTGCTGTTGTTCTTGCTGTTGATGCAGAGCGTGAGCGTATTTCTCTTGGCGTTAAGCAAATGGAAAACGACCCATTCAATGCATATGTTGCTGATAACAAAAAAGGTGCTCTAGTTAACGGTACTGTTACTGCAGTTGATGCGAAAGGTGCTACAATTGAACTAGTAGATGGTGTTGAAGGTTACATTCGTGCATCTGAAGTATCTCGTGACCGTGTTGAAGACGCATCTCTGATCCTGAGTGAAGGTGATAAAGTTGAAGCGAAATTTACTGGTGTTGACCGTAAGAATCGCGTAATCAACCTATCAATTAAAGCTAAGGATGAAGCTGAAGAGCAAGAAGCAATGGCTTCGCTGAACAAGCAAGATGAAGGCGCGTTCGGTAATGCTATGGCTGATGCATTCAAGGCTGCTAAAGGCGAGTAATTACAATCGCTGGAAAGGGAGCCGTCAGGCTCCTTTTTTTTCGCGGAGATACCAATATCGATATTTTAATTGATGAGAGGGAAACTATGACTAAATCCGAACTAATCGAGAGATTGTGTGCTGAGCAGACTCATCTGTCAGCAAAAGAGATCGAAGATGCAGTGAAAGATATTCTTGAACATATGGCTTCTTCTTTAGAAAGTGGAGACAGAATAGAGATTCGTGGTTTTGGTAGTTTCTCTTTGCATTTTCGTGAGCCTCGTGTTGGACGTAACCCAAAAACAGGTGAAAAGGTGGAGCTTGAAGGTAAGTATGTTCCTCATTTTAAACCTGGAAAAGAATTACGGGAACGTGTAAATAGCGAAATTTAATGTCTTATTGGTTTTTAAAAAGGCGGCTAATCTAATTTGATTGCCGCCTTTTTAGCTATACATTATTTAATTTTAAGCATGGTTTCGAACGTTATTTTACTGCATAATCAATGGAGCCAATAACTACAAGGGTTTTCTACACATGAAAGCAATAAAAATTATTCTCCTATTGATTTTATTCGTTATCGCTTTAGCACTTGGAGCCCAAAACCAGGTGTCTGTTGAATTTAATTATCTAATAGCAAAGGGTGAGTTTCATCTGGCTTGGTTATTAGGAAGCGTGTTTGTTTTAGGATTTGTTATATCGTGGCTTATCTTTGGTAGTTTGCACATAAAAGCGAATCTTAAAGCTCGCCGTTTGACAAAAAAACTAAAGCAATATGAAAGTACTACCGTTGCTAAAGCATAAATAGAAGAGTCAGTCGTCTACTAGGTCAATTAGTTAATGTTAGAAATTTTATTCCTGTTGTTACCTATTGCAGCCGCATATGGTTGGTACATGGGGAACAGAAGTGCACAACAGGATAAACAAAAGCAGTCTCATCAACTGTCGCGTCAATACGTGGCTGGTTTAAATATGCTGCTTTCGGATCAATCTGATAAGGCTGTTGACCATTTCATTGAGTTACTCCAGGTCGATAACGAAACCATTGATACTCATCTTGCTTTGGGGAATCTGTTTCGTTCCCGTGGCGAAGTTGATCGGGCCATTCGGATTCACCAAAACCTTATATCCCGGACAGGTCAGAGCGTAGAACAAAAATGCTTAGCTCTGCAGCAGTTAGCGAAAGATTATATGGTTGCCGGTTTTCTGGATCGGGCCGAAAAAATTTTTGAACAACTGATGGATGAGCCTGACTTAAGAGAATCTGCCTTAACGCAACTTGTTATTATTTACCAGCAAACCAGAGAATGGACAAAAGCCATCGAATGTGCTCAGTCTTTGGTTCGTCTGGGCAAGAAAAAAATGCGTTCTACTATCGCTCATTTCTACTGTGAACTGGCTGCCGATGCTAATTCTGTTAGGGAAGAAAGTCGCGCAATTAATTTGTATAAGAAAGCACTGTCTGAAGACAATGCCTGTGTCAGGGCAAGTATTGAGTTAGGTAAACTGTATTTGGAAAAATCGGACTATAAGCAAACAATCAAATATTTGACAGCCGTTTTACAACAGGATGTTGATTTTATATCAGAAGTTCTGCCGACGTTGGCCGATTGTTACTATCATCTGGGACAGGAGCAGGAACTGGTCGATTTTTTAAGAGAATGCATTCAGCACAAAGCGGGTGCTACCGCCGAGTTGATGCTTTCCAATATGGTTGCAAAGCATGAAAATACAGGAGAAGCTTTGGAGCTTATGACCCGGCAGCTGATAAAAAACCCAACAATGAAAGGCTTTTATCGGTTAATGGATTATCACTTATCAGAAGCAGAAGACGGGCAGGCAAAGGAAAGTTTAACCGCCCTTCAGGTTTTGGTTGGTGAACAGTTAAAAGTAAAACCTCACTATCGTTGCAGGCAGTGTGGTTTTTCTACTCATTCGCTTTATTGGCATTGTCCTTCCTGTAAAGGGTGGGGAACGATTAAACCCATCAGAGGGCTTGATGGCGAATAATAATGACAGAAAATTATTAGTTTATTAAAAATTTGGGATTTATCAGGAGTAATAATGAACGACCCAAAAGTGATCGTTGCGCTGGACTACGATAATCAGGAAGAAGCATTGGCATTTGTTGATCGTATCGAGCCATCCTCATGCCGTTTGAAAGTTGGAAAAGAGATGTTTACTCTGTTTGGTCCTGAATTTGTCCGTTCTCTTCATCATCGGGGGTTTGAAGTATTTCTGGATCTTAAGTTTCATGACATTCCAAATACATGCGCTAAAGCGGTAAAAGCTGCTGCAGAGCTTGGCGTCTGGATGGTGAATGTGCACGCCAGTGGCGGCTCACGTATGATGCAGGCTGCGAGAGAAATCCTTGAGCCTTATGGTGATAGTAAACCAGTCTTAATTGGTGTGACAGTTTTAACCAGTATGGAAAAAACGGATTTATCAGGTATTGGTATTGATGATGAACCCCAAAATCAGGTGAAAAAATTGGCTTCTCTGACAAAAGATTCCGGGTTGGATGGCGTGGTGTGTTCTGCTCAGGAGGCAACAATATTAAAAGAAATGTTGGGCAAAGAATTCAAACTCATTACTCCAGGGATTCGCCCGGCAGGTTCAGATGCAGGGGATCAGAGGAGGATTATGACGCCAATTGAAGCCGTAAAGGCTGGTGCTGATTATTTAGTTATAGGTCGTCCAATTACTCAGGCTTCGGACCCTGAAGCAGTACTTAAACGTATTAATCAGTCTCTGCAAGATTAATAAAGTAACCGCATTTTCAGATGCGGTTACTTAATCCTAACAGCAATTTACCATTTTTTCTTCTCGCCAAAGAGCGCTTCCATATCGCTGTCCCTTTCATTTTCGGCTTTAATGTGCTCTTTTTGATCGCCTTCAGCTTTCGCTTGTCTTTTCTTCTCTAGGTCATCGAACATTTCTTGGAGTTTCCCCCGAGCCTGATTTGAATAAGCGTCGTTTTTACTGCTTAACACTTCGATGCCTCTTTTTAGTAGCTGAATTGCCGTTCCCGGTTGTCCTTTACTGATAGATTCGTTAGCACGTTTAATGACATTCTCTATGTTAATCCGAATCTGAATACCTTCCAGTCGGGCATTTTCGGCAACATAACTCTGGGTCTCAAAGCGGCCTTTGTTGTGTTCGCTTCTGATGGTATCTCTGAGTCGCTTGACCAATTTTAGCATCACAATCGCTTGTTTATCATTGGTCGGTGACTTGAACGTTGTGCTTTCGTTGTCGCTCGCTTTTTTTAGAGAGGCAACCTGATTGGACACATCTTCAATTCGTTGGGTCAGAGATTTATTTTTGGGGTCAAGAGAATACATATTTTGTAATGCGTCAAGTATTCGGGTATTTAAGCAGACTAACAGACTTTTGCTAAACGGAATATGATGAGCATTTCCGATTAGGTCTTCTGTTGCATCAATGATAGCAACATATTTGGCGATTTCTTGTTTTTTTGCTGCGTCTGATTTTGCTTTAGACTGCAGCATTATATTGTAGCCCAGTACTAAAACAAGGAGTATGGCTATTAACGCAATTATTAACCCAATATTCATATCAACAATATCTAAATCCTAACTGAATTCATTATGTACATTGTACACATGACCATTTTCAATAAACTAATAAAAATCAAAGTAAAACTAAAACTGATTGTGGCATAGTTTCACGACAAAACGACATTTAAATGCAAAAAAACCATCTAAAGTTAAATAACCTTCACAACTTGGCGACTTTGGGGCTTTGATTAAGCATTACTAGGTTTTATAAGTAATACATGATAATTCATCTGAAGCTATCTTACTAATGCCAATTAGCAAATGAGGTAAATAATGAAATTACAGCAGTTACGATACGTGGTTGAGGTAGTCAATCATCGTTTAAATGTCTCTGCAACTGCCGATAGTTTATATACGTCTCAGCCAGGAATAAGCAAACAGATTAGAATGCTGGAGGATGAATTAGGTGTGCAGATTTTTGAGCGAAGCGGTAAGCATTTGACCCAGTTAACCGAAGCGGGACAAGATATTGTGAATATTGCACATGATGTGCTGACCCGCACGGAAAGTATTAAATCGGTAGCTGAAGAACATATTCATCCGGAAGTGGGAAAATTATCAATATCAACAACACATACTCAAGCCAGATATGCGTTGCCCCAGACGATTAAAAGCTTTACGGAACGCTACCCAAAAGTGTCGCTTCATATGTATCAGGGTACCCCTAAGCAGATGTCTGAAGCAGTATCAAAAGGCATTGCTGATTTTGCGATTGCAACGGAAGACCTCCATCTGTATCAGGATGCTGTTATGTTACCCTGCTATCATTGGAATCGATCCATTGTTGTTCCTCATGGTCATCCGTTGACCCTTAGGGGAAAAATAACCATAGAAGATTTGGCATCTTATCCGTTAGTTACTTATGTATTTGGATTTACCGGCCGGTCTGAGTTGGAGAAAGCGTTTAGGCAAGTTGGATTGAATCCACGGGTCGCTTTTACAGCAACAGATGCCGATGTTATTAAAACCTATGTTAAACTTGGTATGGGAGTCGGTGTTATCTCCAGTATGGCAGTGGATCCGCTTGCTGATAAGGAATTGGTAGTGATAGATGCCAGTCATATTTTTGGTTCCAGTACAACTTGTATAGGTTTTCGGAGAGGCATTTTTTTAAGGTCTTATATGTATGATTTTATAGAGAAATTTGCACCTCATCTGACAAAGGCTGTTATAGAAGAAGCGATGTCTCTAAAATCCGGGACTGAAATAGAAGAAATGTTCAATGATATTGTTTTGCCTTTGCGATAGGCATATGGCATATAGACCGGCCCTAGTGATCTATTTTCCTATTTTTCTCCGGTGTAAATGTCTGGTCAAATAGAGTTTTCTGCTATAAATTAATAACATTATTGCTAATAGTGGTAAGTTACCCATATTATCTGTTACAGTTTCTGTAGCTATTAGATAGCTTTACTCTTGATTCATTGGTTAGTTTGTGGAAAATCAGGAGATGGATGTTGATAATTCACGATTATCTGTCCTTTTTAAGTAAGCTCATTCAACAGCCTAAGGTTATTTTACCTTTACAATCATTGTCTGCTTGCGCTTGTTTGTGTTTTGCAGTGGATAGGATTAACGGATGTACCCGAGGTGATTGTTCATCGTTTTACTTTGGATTATTCCCATTATCATCCTGACTCCTTTGTTTTTTTGGTTGTATTCACTGGATGTTTGGATAAGATAACGAATATATAACTGTAGTAATAATCTTGTAACTTGAGCTGATGTTACTAACAAGTTGTAATTGGATTTTGCAAGGAAGTAATAGTAATAAGGTGGAATAAAATGGCAGACAATTATAAAAAGCCGTCCAAGGATTTAGACCGTATTGACCGTAATATCTTAAATGAATTACAGAAAGATGGTCGGATTTCTAATGTTGAGTTATCAAAGCGCGTGGGGCTTTCTCCAACGCCATGTCTGGAGCGAGTTCGGCGTTTAGAGCGTCAGAATTATATTACTGGGTATACAGCATTGCTGAACCCTCAGTATTTAGACGCTTCTTTATTGGTCTTTGTTGAAATAACACTTAATCGTGGCGCGCCTGATGTATTTGAACAATTTAATACGGCAGTGCAAAAGTTAGATGATATTCAGGAATGTCATTTGGTATCGGGAGATTTTGATTATTTGTTGAAAACCCGGGTATCCGATATGAGTGCATACCGGAAATTATTGGGTGATACATTATTACGTCTGCCGGGAGTGAATGACACCCGGACTTACGTCGTCATGGAAGAAGTCAAACAAACCAACCAGCTGGTAATTAAAACCCGTTAAATGCTGGTTCGCTTTTTATTTGTGCTGCAGAACTTTTTCCTGATTCTGACGTAAGCCAATTGGGTTTTTCTGACCAATGTGGTTAAATTCTAAATATGATTCCGAGCGGCTATAGCCGCTCGGACTATTTTTACCCGACTTAGTGATAAAATAATAAAAACTAAGCCCAAATCAGGAACGTAAAAGTTGGTTATGTTCAAAGAGAACGAAAATAAGTTAGTTAATACGATTATCAAAACAAAACCTCAAGCAGACAACGTCTCTCGCCTTAATGGTATTCAAAGGTTACGTGAATGTGGCTTCATCTTCACAGTCTTAATATCTATCTTCTTTGCTATTTCTTTATTTACTTTTAGTCCGGCAGATCCGTCCTGGTCTCAGACTGCCTGGGGGGGACAGCTTCATAATGCCGGTGGGTTTATCGGAGCCTGGATTGGCGATACCTTATTTTTTTCATTTGGATTACTGGCATATCCTCTGCCTTTTTTAATTGTGCTGGGTGGATGGATTCTGCTCAGAAGTCGGTCTGAAGAAGAATTTATAGACTTTATGCTTTGGGGAACCCGGTTACTAGGTCTGTTTATTTTATTACTGACCAGCTGTGGTTTAGCCGATATCAATTTCGATGATCTCTGGTATTTTTCTTCTGGTGGTGTTGTTGGAGATGTCATTACCAGTCTTGCACTACCCACGTTTAACTTACTGGGATCAACGTTGATTTTACTTTTTTTCTGGGGGGCTGGTTTTACATTATTAACAGGTATTTCCTGGCTGAAGATTGTGGATGCTCTTGGTGAACAGGCAATAAAGCTGGTTTCTTTGTTGGTTAAAAAAATCCGGGGTCGGCGGGATGAAGATTTGTATTTACAAATTGATACTAGTCAGGCTGATTTATCGTTAGAGGAAAAAATTGCGGAAAAAGCTTCAGCAATGCAGCTTGAGAAAGAGAACGAAAAGGAAGTGGAAGATCTGCCGAGCAGCTTTGAGACAGAAGTGCAGAATGAACAGAGACGGTTTAGCATTCATATGCCGGACTTTACAAAATCTGATGAAGCGCTGACAGAATCTCGTTCTAAACAGCTTGATGTGACAATTGAAGAGCTGGAACAACATGCGATTGAAGAGGATGATTATGCTGAGCAGTTACCTTCAGTTAATAATATTGACGAAGCCAGCTCTGTAGCTGAGTATACAGGCACTGAAACTGAACCGGATTCTTCGGTAATTGATATTGATGATGAGGCTTATCCGACAATGTCCTCACTACCGGATGTTGATGATGAGACTGACGACAACGAAGAAGATAAAGATGTTGTCGCATTTCAGAATATTGTTGAAGAAGCTCAGCAAGCTAGTGTAGCTCAGCAGAACCCATTTCTCATCAGACCAACGGAGAGTTTACCAAAACCGACAGAGCCAATGCCAACGTTGGAGCTTCTTTATTCTCCTGAAACAAGAGAAAACTTTATTGATAAGCAGGCTCTTGAAGATATTGCCCGACTTGTTGAAGCCAAACTGGCGGACTACAAAATCCATGCAGAAGTGGTTGGTATTTATCCTGGCCCTGTTATTACCCGGTTTGAACTGGATCTTGCTCCCGGAGTGAAAGTCAGCCGGATTTCCGGCTTGTCCATGGATCTGGCTCGTTCGTTGTCCGCGGCTGCCGTTAGGGTTGTGGAAGTAATTCCGGGTAAACCTTATGTTGGTCTTGAATTACCGAATACAAGCCGACAGACCGTGTATTTATCGGATGTAATAAGCAGTGAGAAGTTTGTGAAATCCAAATCGCCGACAACGGTGGTTTTGGGGGAAGACATTGCAGGCGAAGCCGTTGTCGCCGATTTAGCTAAAATGCCTCACGTACTGGTTGCTGGTACAACCGGTTCTGGTAAATCAGTTGGTGTGAATGTCATGATTTTAAGTATGTTGTATAAATCAACGCCTGAAGACGTTCGTTTTATCATGATTGATCCTAAAATGTTAGAACTTTCTATATATGAGGGCATTCCTCATTTATTGTCAGAAGTTGTGACAGATATGAAGGATGCTTCCAATGCTTTACGTTGGTGTGTTGCTGAAATGGAGCGCCGCTATAAACTGATGTCGGTTGTTGGCGTTCGTAATGTCAAAGGCTTTAATGAAAAATTAAAAATGGCGGCTGAGGCGGGTCATCCAATTCATGATCCTCTCTGGAAAGAAGGGGATAGTATGGATGCTGAGCCACCGTTATTGGAAAAGCTGCCTTATATAGTGGTCATTGTCGATGAGTTTGCAGATTTGATGATGGTCGTGGGTAAGAAAGTGGAAGAGCTTATTGCCCGGTTAGCGCAAAAAGCCCGTGCGGCAGGAATACATTTGGTACTGGCAACGCAGAGGCCTTCTGTGGATGTCATTACCGGTTTGATTAAAGCGAATATTCCGACAAGGGTAGCATTTACTGTTTCTACAAAAACGGACTCGCGAACCATTCTTGATCAGGGTGGTGCAGAATCTCTGTTAGGGATGGGAGATATGTTGTATCTTCCTCCC
The DNA here is from genome assembly GCF_021272385.1 of Vibrio salinus. GTDB lineage: Bacteria > Pseudomonadota > Gammaproteobacteria > Enterobacterales > Vibrionaceae > Vibrio > Vibrio salinus. The sequence goes on along the minus strand of NZ_JAJSDZ010000005.1, from coordinate 540,562 downwards.
GGCTCCAGTCATACAATTCGGGTACATGGTGCATTTGCCTCTGATGATGATGTGCATGCCGTTGTGAATAACTGGAAAGCGCGTGGTAAACCCAATTATATTAGTGAAATCACAAATGGAGATCAGGGGCCGGATGCACTTCTTCCCGGTGAAAAAATGGAAGAAGATGAAGATGTGGACCCACTATTTGATCAGGTTGTCGAATATATTGTTGAGAGCCGGCGGGGGTCTGTTTCTGGGGTTCAGAGGCGGTTTAAAATCGGTTACAACCGGGCTGCCAGAATTGTCGAGCAGTTGGAGGTTCAGGGTATTGTCAGTGCGCCCGGACATAATGGTAACCGGGAGGTTCTTGCTCCAGAACCTAACCGGCATAATAATTAGTGTCTAAACGAATAACTCATACTTGAAAGAATAGCCAACATCTTGTTGGCTATTCTTTTATCGGGATTTTACGAATTGCACTAAAATAAAAATCGCGGACAGAGTAATGTTCGCGGCAAAGACGACAACCAACCACTGAGGCATAGAGAGCGTCAGGAACTTCCATACAATATCACTGCAGTCCCCATAGGCCTCAAACATGGCAGGTACCCACTTGTTAAGAGGAGCCCAGGAAGGGAACTGGACAAATACATCACAGGTGAAAAAAGGAGATGGATGCATTTGAAATTCGACATGCTGCAAAGTTAACATTAGCCCTTTGAATGACGCTGCCAGCCACACTAATAGCCCGGCCCACCTGAAAATACCCCATCTCGGTGCAATATAGCCAATCAGGCCTGCAAGGACGATTCCCCACATTGCCATTCGTTCGTAAATACACATCACACAGGGTTTAAGTCCCATAATATGCTGAAAATATAATGCGATAACTTCGAATGAAACGGCTGAAATAAGCAGCAGCCCCCAGGAAAAGCGACTTAGTGAAAATTGTTTAATAACTGAAAGCATATAAAGTTATTCCTAAAAAAAAGCTCTGATTACTCAGAGCTTTTTATATCGAATAAGTTCATTTATCAACACATATTAGTGCCCTATTGCGGAGGCGGTGTGTTGCAATGTGTCTCCTGTCGGTATTGTTAACCAGCCAAGGTCATAAAAAGCATGGGTTGCCGGACTGATAAAAAACATAATTCCAGCTAATCCGACCAGAGTCAGAACCAAAGTGTATGGTAATGCCATGATAATCATACGACCATAAGATAGCCGGATTAAAGGTGCCAGCGCGGATGTCAGAAGGAACAAAAATGCGGCCTGGCCATTTGGTGTTGCAACGGATGGCAAGTTTGTCCCGGTATTGATAGCGACAGCCAACAGGTCAAACTGTTGCCGGTTAATAATGCCTTCCATCAGAGCTGTTTTGACTTCATTGATGTATACCGTGCCAACGAATACGTTATCAGAAACCATCGACAGTATTCCGTTCGCGACGTAGAAGAGGGCCAACTGTAAATCGGCATTTTCGACATGTAGTACCGCGTCAATGACGGGTTTGAAAAGGTGTTGGTCAATAATGACGGCAACCACGGAGAAAAAGACGGCAAGAAGAGCGGTAAATGGCAGCGCTTCTTCAAAGGCTTTTCCCAGAGCATGTTCTTCGGTGATACCTGTAAAGGATGTTGCAAAGATAATAACGGATAAGCCAATCAGACCTACTGCTGCCAGGTGGAAAGCCAAACCAAGGATCAACCAGACGGCAATAATACCCTGAACCCATAGTTTAGCGACATCCAAATTCGTCCGTTCTGTACGGGACTCATTATCATAATCGACCAGAATGGTTCTGACTCGTTGTGGCAGTTCTGCTCCATAACCAAACCATTTCATTTTTTCAACAATGATACAGGTCAGAATTCCACAAATGAAAACGGGAATCGTCACTGGAGACATACGAATAATGAATTCACCAAAATGCCAGCCAGCCTGATCGGCAATAATGAGGTTCTGAGGTTCCCCAACCATGGTCATGACGCCGCCGATAGCGGTACCGATACCGGCATGCATAAGCAAAGAGCGCAAAAAAGCACGGTATTGATCCAAATCTTCTCTTGTCAAATCGGATAGGTGTTCATCAGTCGTATGGTCGTGGCTGGACGATGACCCTTTACCAGACGCCACTTTGTGATAGATAGCATAGAAACCGACAGAAACGCTGATAATGACAGCGATAACCGTCAAAGCATCCAGGAAAGCAGATAAAAAAGCAGCAGAAATACAGAATGCTAGAGACAGAGCTATCTTTGAGCGTATTTCGAGGAGTATCTTTGTGAAAATGAACAGCAATAGCTGTTTCATGAAGTAAATACCGGCAACCATAAAAATAAGAAGCATCAGAACTTCTAAATTGTTTGCCAGCTCATGCTTAACCTGCTCTGCTGAAGTCATGCCTATGGCAATAGCTTCAATTGCCAGTAAACCTCCGGGTTGAAGAGGATAACATTTCAGAGCCATTGCCAGAGTGAAAATGAATTCAACGACAAGTGACCATCCGGCAACGAATGGGCTAATGGTATAAAAAATAATTGGGTTAATAATAAGAAAAGCGATGATCGCCAGTTTATACCAGTCTGGCGCCTTACCTAGGAAATTTTTGATAAATGCATTTCTCAGAGAGATCGGCATGTTTATTACTCTTTCGTTGACTTGAATAAACATCAGCGTATTTGCTAATGGTTTCTAGCTAAAAACTTATTCAAGTTGTTCATTGCTGGTAGTGACATTGTTAGTATTAATATTTTCACTACACCCATAAATTATTCCTATTGAAAATGTCGGCTGATTACTGACTTCATTGGACCATTTTATGATCCATTTATTATTATGTTTGAAACAAACATTCGTATCAGCCTAACAAATGTAACTCAGCACGTAAAATTTCAACTATTTTTAAGTTTTTAGCGCTATTACCGAAAAGAAAATGGTCCCCTCTGTTTAATAAAATTCATAATAATGTCGTAACTTAACATGAAATAACCAGTAAATAGCAGAGTTCTTGCCTGTTACTATTAATGAGTTTATTGAGTTTCTGGAAAAACATTTTTGGTCTAAATCAATTTTTTGGCCGCTATTTGTTGAAATATTAATCGAACGGAATGTCAAAAATGAGATCTGACACATTGTATTCACAAGTTTACGATATAGAAAAACTAGTGGTATGATGAGTGCCATTCAAACAGAGAGACTATCTGGAATACGATTTAATGGTTATTAAGGCAAAGAGCCCAGCAGGATTTGCTGAAAAATATATTATTGAAAGCATTTGGAATGGTCGATTCCCCCCCGGTTCGATTCTCCCTGCCGAACGAGAGTTATCTGAGCTAATTGGCGTTACAAGAACAACATTACGGGAAGTATTACAGAGGCTTGCCAGAGATGGATGGTTAACGATTCAGCATGGTAAACCTACTAAAGTTAATCAGTTTATGGAGACATCAGGGCTTCACATTCTGGATACATTGATGACGCTTGATGCTAATAATGCGACAACGATAGTAGAGGATTTACTGGCAGCCAGAAGTAACATTAGTCCTATTTTTATGCGGTATGCTTTTAAAGCCAATCCGGAAAAATCTGAAGAAGTTATTATTCGTGTCATTGATTCCTGTAAGGCTCTTCTGGCAGCAGATTCCTGGGATTACTTCATTGAACAATCTCCTTATTCTGAGAAAATTTTAGAACAGGTTAAAGACGATTTTGCTAAGGATTCAGAGGAAAGGGAGGTATCGTTGATTGCAAAAACGTTTAATTATTACGATTATATGCTATTTCAACGTCTTGCATTTCATTCTGGTAATCAAATTTACGGTTTGATCTTTAATGGACTTAAAAAGTTATACGGACGAGTTGGAAATTACTATTTTTCTAACCCACAGGCCCGGGAACTTGCCCTTGTTTTCTATAATAATTTATTACGTATCTGTCAGAATAAGAAGAAAGACATTAAAGACGAACTGGCATTGACGATTCGTCAATATGGACGGGAAAGTGCTCTAATCTGGCAAAGTATGAAAGTTGATTTGCCGACAAGCTTTACTGAGGATGAACACTAAATCTTAGTGTAAGTGGGATTATCCGAAAAATGGCAGCAGGCTGACTATCGGTTTTAAAGACGCAGATAGTCAGCTTTTTGCTTTGGGATTAGATTTCCCGGCCTCCGGCTTCTGTGAACCATTTTTTTAAGTGGACTTTCAGATCTTTAAGTTCATCCGGACCTATGAGTGCAAGACCCAGATCCTGAGCTCTGGTAATATCATTTTGTCTTAGTGGCCTGAAGCTGACCAACATTGCCCGTGCCTGTAACCCGCCAAGGAGATCCCGCAGGGATTCTAATTTATAGAGTGTATCGTCTCCATCATCTCTCATGCCTTTTGTTTTGCATTCGATAATATGAAGTTTATTGTTTACAACTGTGGCCACGTCCAGCTCGTTGCGAACTTCCCGTTCTCCAAGTTGACGATAAACCTGAACATTTAAAGAACGATCCTGGATTGTTGGCAAATCGCTTTGCAGTTGTTTTACTGTGCTATGTACTAATGTTTCCAGCCATTCCCCATTGGAGAATCGTCTTGCATCTTCATTAGCAAAAGTCAGAATGCCATTTTTGTATGTTGCGATTTCCGCTTCGACAAGATCGGTTAAAAGGATATTGAGCTCCCGATATCCTTGTTGTTTCTCAGAGAGTTCAACATCGAGTTTCTGTTCTTTACGACAGGTTGTTGCAAGATAGTTTAATGTTGCCAGACCCGGTCCAAGTTCCAGTGCGTTACTTGCCCAACGCTCACCAAGTTTGTATAAGGTATCATCCAGAGTTGGAGCAATTTCGGATTCGAGAAATTCTCCTTTAGCACCGAAGATCGTTAAATAATCCGAAATAGTGATGCGATCTTGTACCTGAGTATCCTCAAAGTGGGCGGGGAATAGCCAGCATAATCGGTCAGAATTAGGCTCTACCACAAAGATAGGCCATTTGTAGGTTCGAAAGACTTCATAAACAGAAAGCAATCTGTGCCTTAAACCACAACTGGCGTTAAGACGAATTGTGTCCTCATCTTTTACCAGTTTTAATGCAAGATTTTCGACCGATTTTTTTATTGAAAGTATATTTGAGGTGCACGGGATTTCGTAAAATTCAGTGATAATATCCCTTTGATCCAGAACCCCTTTTATACGGAAGAAGACCGGTTTTTGAGACGCGTCGCCAATTAAAATGATTCGTTTTGCTGTACTCCGGTGGTCAAGCAATGGGGTTACCAAACGAACGGGATCCTGATCAATGATGCCAACATGGATGGTCATAGTATATCCTCACGTTTTGCTTGCCAGAAAAAGAAGGGTAAAAGTGAGCAAGCTTAAGGTAGATATAAAGATACTTACACTGAAAAACAAGGGTGAAGGAGATAAATAAGTAATTTAATCCAATGTTTTACGTTAAATTTACTATTGTCATACACTGTTTTTAACATTCTTTCTGTTTATTGGGGAACGTTTTCTTTGAAAAGAACGTCTTAATATTGAAAACCAGTTTAATAAAAAGCGCTGTTTTTCTTAAGACTTTTAGTTGAGCTTTTGTTTACCGTAGCGCATACTTCTGGCAACATTAAGTCCAATAAACTAAGTTAATTCTGAGGGTTGCTTACTTATTCCTTATTAATATCCGTTAAGCAACTTATCATCTCTGGAGATAGCTCATGGCAGAAGAAACGATTTTTAGTAAAATAATCCGAAAAGAAATTCCATCTGATATTCTTTATCAGGATGAACTGGTTACGGCTTTCAGGGACATTAGCCCCAGGGCTCCGACGCACGTTGTTATCATCCCCAATAAGGTGATTCCTACTGTTAATGATATTGAAGAAGATGATGAAGTTACTTTGGGTCGTCTGTTTACGGTGGCTAGGAAATTAGCAAAGCAAGAAGGTATCGCTGAAGATGGATATCGCCTTATTATGAATTGTAATTCTCATGGCGGTCAGGAAGTTTATCATATTCACATGCACCTTTTAGGCGGAAAACCATTGGGCCCTTTGCTGATGGGATAAATGCTATTATTTCTGGCTGATGATTAATCTTAATTTTTCGTTGTTTCCTTCTGTCAGAAACACATATCCTGGTATACGAATGAATAAAGAGCATTTATTTATATTTCGTCTGATACATCGCATATTTATTGTTGTTTTTTCTTTGTCTCTTTTCGGGTGTTCGAGCTTTACGGCTGGGAATTTTTTTAGTCATTACAGCGCCCAAAACGAAGAAATGCACCAGAGCCTTGTCCGTGGAGATTACTCTGACGCGCAATCCAGTCTGGATGCTGATGGTGCTGGTCCAATTTTATCTAATCTTGAAAAAGGGCGTTTAGCCCTTTTAAATAAAGAGACTGATGAAAGTCAGCGTTTTTTTGAGCAAGGTGATAATGCGTTAAAAGAGCAGCAGCAAAAAGCCGTTATTTCTCTCAGTGAAGAAGCGGGGTCTTTAGCTGCCTTATCTGTCAACGATAATCTGACTTCTTATGTCCCGGCCGATTATGAAGTGGGTTTTCTTCATTTATATATGGCGTTGAATTATCTTGATAAAAATAATTTTAACGATGCGCTTGTTGAACTTCGCCGGGCAAACATTGTCCAGAAGAAAGCTAAAGATATAAGAGAAGAGTCTTTAAAAAATGAACAGGAAACATTGAGTGAAAATGGTGTATCACCGAGTATTGGAAGTGTTTTAGCCAATTATCCCGGTTCTTCAAATACGCTGTCGGCGATACAAAATGGGTATTTGTTTTTTCTGTCCGGATTGATTTATGAAGCAACCCGAAACGTCAACGATGCATATATTGATTACAACAGGGCTCTGGCTGTTGCACCGGATAATCAGGTTGTAATTGATGCCGTTATTCGGTGTGCTGAGCAGCTTGATATGAAAGACGATTTAGTCTTATTGCGTAAAAAGTACAAAAATCGTTTCACTCATATTAAAAACAGTCATAAAGCCAGAGTTATTATCATAAGAGAGCAGGGGGTTGTAAAAGCAATGAAAAGCTGGAAGCAATCCTTACCTATAATTGACAGTCGTTCTCACTCGGTTATTTATTCTCTTGCTTTGCCTTATTACGATAATCTCGGAAATGATCATAATTCCGGTTACCCGGTTACGTTAAACTCTAAAGTCATTGATGAGAATGTAATTACCGACGTTAATCATATGGCGGCGTATGCTTTAAGAGAAAGAATTGTGTCCACCATTGTCAGACAGGTAATGCGGCTTGTTATAAAAGATCAGGTTCGTCGGGAATTGGCAAAAGATAATGAATTAGCGAGTATCATGGTGAGTGTATGGAATACGTTTACTGAGCAGCCAGATACCCGGAGTTGGTTATCGTTACCTGGTATGGTAACAACCGCTGAAAAAATGGTATCTCCCGGTGAACAGCATATTCAAATTGGTACGAGAAGCTATGATTTTAACGTTCAGGAAGGTCGTACAGTACTGGTATGGGTTTCACAGCAAGGCTCTGGTACTGTTATTTGGCATAAGAAATTAGGAAGGCTATGATGAAGAAGATATTGTTTGTCTTATTTTTTAGCAGTATCGCAATAATGGGATGCAGCAGTTCTAAAACGTCAGGTTTATCGGTTGATAGCGAGTATCAACGGGTATTGTTCGGGGACAGTTCAATGTCTTCCTATATCAGAGTTGACGATATTTCGACTCAGGAAGTGAGTGGACACACCCGGGGCGTTGTAAGACTGGAAAATTTGGATGACCACAGTCAGGCATTGGAATATCGTTTCTACTGGTATGATGAGAATGGTCTGGAAGTTAGTATGAAGCCCGGGGCCTGGAAGCGGGTTCTGATTGGTGGTAAAGAAATGGAGTCACTATCAGAAGTCTCTATTTCTCCTAAAGGGAAAAATTTTCGTTTACAGGTAAGGGCGTCAAAATAGCCTGACATTTAAGGAGAAAATAATGAAGAAAAGTGTGATTGTACTGTTGGGCGTTGCTTCTATATTGTCTGGTTGTGCTAATACCGTCTCTTATGGTGATGCTGACGCTGTTGAAACAAAAACCGTTGATTTTGGTTCAACAGATTTGCAAAAGATAGCTTCGGATATGGTCGATAGTATGATGATGTCGGGTTCTGTTGCTGCAATTACCAAGAACTCCAGACCGATTATTTTTGTCGATGGTATTAAGAATAAAACAAGTGAGCATATTGATACTGAATCTATCACTGATACCATCAGTACTAAGATGCTGAACTCCGGTAAATTCCGTTTTGTCGATATGGACAGAGTCGAGGATGTTCGTAAGCAACTTCAGTTCCAGAATAATGATGAGTTAGTGGATAAAGGTAGCTCAGTTAAATTTGGGAAAATGGTTGGTGCTCAGTATATGCTATACGGAAATTTATCCAGTATTGTGAAAGAAGAAGGCAGAGATAAAGACGTATATTATAAAATGACCATGCGTTTGATGGACATCAAATCGGGTTTAATTGAATGGGCCGATGAAACCCAAATTCGCAAAGAACAGTCTCGTAGTCTGTTTGGGTTATAGAATTTGCTTTTATGGCAAGAATTCCATGGGATGAAGCGTGTACTTTTGATTCAAGCCTTTCTGCTTTGGGGAAAGTGTGGGGTACATTACCATCTTATGCAGAAACGCTCTCTGGTGGTTTAACAAATCGTTGCTGGAAAATATACGGAGAAGATGGAAAACCGTATATATGGAGGCCGGTTACTGACCTCACCAGAGAGTTGTCGATATCAAGGCAGCAGGAATACCAGATTCTGTCGGCTTTGCAAAAAAATGCTCCTCACCTTGCTCCGAAACCAATTTCCCGTCAGCCTGAAGGTATTTTAGTTGAATGGATTGAAGGTGATGTTATTACTGAATTATCAGAAGTTGATATTGTTCGCCTGTTATCTGATATTCACAGGCAGGATTGCAATGCAATTCCTGTTTCTCCATTTAATTACACGGCAAGAATCGATCATTACTGGCTAATCCTTGAATCGGGCAATGAAAATGTAGCCCGGTTTGAATCTATTTATCATTCTCTGAGAGTAGTCCCGCCTGTCAGCCGTAGAGAAAGTGTCTTATGCCATTTTGATCTTGGTGTTCATAATATTATTCGTTCAAGGCAGGGGTTAAAGGTCATTGATTGGGAGTATGCTTCTATCGCTGATCCACGTATTGATATTGCTATGACGGTTTTTATGGAGAATGCCGATCTTGTCAAATTTGTTGCCCGGTATTGTAAAATGAATGGCCTGGAAAGTGTCAATGATTGGATAAATGGAGTAAAGGCCTGGATGCCACGAGTATATTTCATGGCCTTTTTGTGGTATCTGGTCGCGTATCATCATGGCTGCGGAGACGACTACCTGACGTGGGCCGAAGAACTTTTTCCTCTTATTTCTGACGGTTCTGGCAGAAATTAAATACACAGTACATCATACCCTTGTAAATTGTGTTAGATTTAAAACTGGCATTACATGGAGCAGGTATATGATTATTTATCTTCACGGATTTGATTCAACAAGTCCGGGCAATCACGAAAAAATCATGCAGCTACAGTTTATTGATGATGATGTAAGGTTCATCAGTTATAGCACTCTTCATCCAAAACACGATATGCAACATCTTCTGAAAGAAGTCACTAAAGCGCTGGCATCAACAAACGATCCGACTCCAATAATATGCGGAGTTGGTTTAGGGGGATACTGGTCGGAACGTATTGGTTTTTTGTGCGGTATTAAACAGGTGATATTTAATCCTAATTTATTTCCACAGGAAAATATGGATGGTCTGATTGACCGGCCTGAAGAATATGAGGATATTGCAACAAAATGTGTTGAAAACTTCAGACTGAAAAATCTTAACCGCTGCTTGGTCATTTTAGCTCAACAAGATGAACTTCTTGATACTCAGCGAATTTTTACCGAACTTGACCGTTACTATTCGGTTATCTGGGACGAAACACAGACACATAAGTTTAAGAAAATATCCCAACATCTTAAAGAAATTCAATCATTTAAAGAATCTAAGTGATGATTATATTTTATTAGAAAAAAGGTAGCAATGAAGCTGCCTTTTTTTATGTTTTTTTCGATTAATTTTTACATTTTATGGCTAATTCTTTGGTTGCACAGGTCGATTTGCTCTATATAATAGCTACAAAAAGAATAACTTGATATTCATCAATAAACCTTAAGTGAGTGGTTAACTCTCCATTATTATCATTTTGTTCATTGAATGCGCCTTAAAAATCGGTTTCTCTAAAAACTGAAAGTCATCATTAAATTCACAATGGACAGAGACAGAATTTGAACGGTTGGTTCTTGTGTACCGGCTGTAAGTTTTTTAATTTTTATTTTGAGGACTGTTTTGTGAGTCGTATTGTTGTTATTGGTGGTGGTGCCGGAGGTCTGGAGCTTGCCACAAAATTAGGTCGTACTCTGGGAAGAAAACAACGCGCCCACGTAACGTTGGTGGATAGAAAGGCCAGTCATTTATGGAAACCTTTGTTGCATGAAGTTGCGACTGGCTTTTTGGATGAAGGTGTCGATGGTTTAAGCTATCGTGCGCACGCAAAGAATTATTGTTTTGATTTCCAAATGGGGAGCCTGAAAGATATTGATCGTGACAGAAAAGTCATTATTTTAGATGATTTTTACGATGATGATGGCGATTTACTGGTTGCCAGTCGTGAAATCGAATATGACATCTTAGTGCTGGCAATTGGTTCTATTTCTAATGACTTTAATACACCGGGGGTCAGAGAGAATTGTATCTTCCTCGATAGTCCTGAACAGGCTCTTCGTTTCCGTACGGAAATGAACAATGAATTTTTGAAGCTGCACTCACGCAGAGGTGAAGGGACGGTTGGTATTGCGATTGTTGGTGCTGGTGCTACGGGTGTTGAATTATCCGCTGAACTTCACAATGCACTTGAGCAATTACAGACCTATGGCTTTGGTGATTTAGATTCCAGTAAATTAAATGTGAATTTAATTGAAGCCGGTGAGCGTATTTTACCGGCTCTTCCTCCCCGAATTTCCGGCTCTGCACATTCAGAATTATTGAAATTGGGTGTTAATGTCCGAACTTCAACCATGGTCACAAAAGCGGAAGAAGATGGCCTGACAACGAAAGATGGTGAAAAGATACATGCTCATATTATGGTTTGGGCTGCGGGTATCAAGGCACCGGATTTCATTAAAAATATTGCAGGTCTTGAAACGAACCGTATTAATCAGATTGTGGTGAAAGACACTCTACAGACGACAGTTGACGATAATATTTTTGTCATTGGTGATTTAGCTCAGTGTACTCAGGCTGACGGCCAGATTGTGCCTCCAAGAGCACAAGCTGCGCACCAGATGGCTTCGAGAACATTTGCAAATATCATTTCAATTTTAAACGGTCGTGAACTGAAATCTTATAAATATAAAGATCACGGCTCTTTAGTGTCCTTGAGCCGTTTTTCAACGGTGGGTAGTCTGATGGGAAGCCTGACTCGGGGGTCAATGATGGTTGAAGGCCGAATTGCCCGGGTTGTTTATGTTTCTTTATATCGAATGCATCAGATTGCGATTTATGGCGCATTTAAAACCGGATTAATGATGCTTGTCGGTCGGATTAACCGGGTTTTAAAACCAAAATTAAAACTTCATTAATTTATATAGAGACAAGTTCTTAGGATCATTTAAAGATACGGTCTTTCGATAGTAAATGAACTACCTTCTTCATAAGGTAGTTCATTTCGTTCACTCTATGTCAATTCTAGTGTTTAGTTTGTTTTTTGGATGCTTTAACTACATCGAATGTTTTGAGTTGAGCTGACTTATTCTAGAATAGCCCAGAAATAGATGTTGTTAACCCGTCAATAAGTGCAGGACGAGCTTCGTCAAAATCAAGATTAACTTTATTTGCATTTGAAACGATTCGAGTTTGATACCGTTTCTTATCAGTTGTTGTCTTATAATTAGTATTTGTCATGTTAGCATTACCATTTTGAAGGTTGCTTTTTGATACTACTGAAATTGATTGATCTGATTTTTCTACGATACGTACGTCGGTAATTAAGGAGTAATTAATGTCCTCTACCAGACTATCTCCGATGAAACCAACGGCACTACCAATTAAACCGCCAGCGATAATAGAGCCTGAATTACTAGTTGAAGACGCTACAGCCAGAGCACCCAAAGCTCCACCAGCCAAGCCTGCTCCATATCCACTTGATAAGAAATTATTAGCGTCTCTTAAATCCATCTTATCTGCTTTTAGTAGATTTGCTTGAATCCAATAATGAGCTTGCTTTGGATTATCCAGAACTTTATAGCCTTTTGCTTCTAATTTATTTTTTAGTTCGTCTGTAATTTTAAGGTTTTTATCTGTTGTATTTTTAACTTGTAAGAAGATGGTGTGTTCTTCTTGAGGTGTTGGGTCAAGCCAGATTGATTGGCTCATTTGCGTTTTTACTTCAAGATTTCTTTTTTTTACTGCGGTTTTCATAGCTGAACAACCTGTTAATGATATAGACATAATAGCTAAAGAGGTTATCAGCATTTTTGGGTATTTCATCTTTACACCTTTTTATATTTTATTGATTAATATATTCAATACTTTGTAGCAGCAATAATATCCTTATTGCCAAATTGAGATTATTAGTTTTGTTGAATTTCAATTTTGCATATCTACAGTTTTTTATATGTGACATAAAAATTTAAGATTACAAATCAAAAAGTTATTATGTACTTTATTGTGTTTTATGTTGCTTTGTTCATTAGTAGTGCTGATTAAATTTGGTTATTCTAATCAGAATACTATGGCTAAATTCATGGGAGAATCAGGTTATGAATTAGCAAAGAAAACATACTATTCAGCAGTGGTTCGAAGAAAGCAGCGGAAATGACTTTTTAGATAACAGTACATCTCTACCACGAATTGCAGATGCAATATGGGCAGGCTATCTTTAACTGTTGAATAGTGGGTTCGTCAGATTGAGGCAGTTAATACACTAGAAGAAATTATCAATGCGTATTAATCAAAAAGGCCTTAAGCTTTGAAACTTAAAACCTTTTATAACTTAGTTGTAGCCTAATTCAACTGATCAAAATCAAATAAGCCTCAACTGACAGTATTAGATGTGACCGAGACTTTTATTTTACTTTTCTTACCTGAATGATCATACCCATCAAAGGGTGATCAAAATAATGGGTTTCACCACTTTTCATACGGCGTTTTTGATCAAGCCGATAAGATTTCAGGAATGTCTCGGTTCTGACTTCCGGGCTTACGTTTTCCAGATGGCCGAATTTCGTTGTATCGTTTTGGTCTTCTGAAGTTTTGTCTTCCGTATTATCTGTCATATTGCCGGGTTGATTACTGATAAGAGAGATATCTCTGACGCTGGGTTCTTTCAGATCAAATTCTGCATCGGCATAAAGATAATGTTGGACATAGATTTGTAATTTTCCATCCAACTCATAAACCGGACTTGGCATACTGCTTTCTGTGACACCATCAATAGGGGAGATCTGGGTGTTATTTACAGAGGTTCCATTGGCATTAAACTGACCGGAGTAATTTTTCCCGGCAAGGATATGAAAAATCGGAGCATAATATTTACTCTGGTCCCCCTGACGCCAGGCAGTATGCAGAAGAACTTTGAATCCGGCATGGTTTCTCAGTCGCTGCTCCTGATCGTTCAGCTGATAGGAAGAGAGGGGTAAAAGTGTGACTCCTTTCTTTTCCAGATAAGCTTGAGAGGTAAGACTTCCTACCCGGCTGAAATCAATAGGTGGCAGAGTGTTGGGCCATGATTCATTGGTCTGTTCTGCCGATATGTTACGTTTAAAAATAATAACTTCTACGTCAAACTGGCGCTTTGCCATTACAGGCAAGGCAAAGATAAGAAGAAGTAACGGGACCAGTCGTTTCATTATTGCTCCATACATGCATGTCAGAATAAAAAGTGTTCAGGCAACTGCCAGACGATTATGGTTGAATTCATCTAACATGTTTGTGACAAAGTCGATACGTTCTGCTCTGTCAGGTAACGGAATACTAAACTTAAATTTAGTCGGTCCGTCTAAAGTAAACTGTTTTGGCTGAGACTGAAGTAGTTTAACTAAATAACCGGGGTCAATGTCAGCATTTGGATAGAACTCTATATAGCCACCTTTATTATGAGCTTCCACTTTCTTAATTTTTAAGTGCGCAGCGGCCAGTTTTAATTTAGTGACTGCTAATAAATTTAATGCAGCGTCAGGCAGTTTGCCAAATCTGTCAATGATTTCGCTCTTTAACTCATTTAGCTCATCAATACCGGGTACGCTGGCAATTTGCTTATACATAGAGAGACGGGTATTAATATCCGGGATAAAATCGTCAGGTAATAATGCCGGTAAACGCAGTTCTACTTCAGTTTGTTCCTTCAGTAAATCGTCCAAAGCCGGTTCTTTACCGGATTTTAGTGCTTCGACGGCCTGTTCCAGCATTTCCATATATAACGTAAACCCGACAGATTGAATCTGGCCACTTTGCTCATCGCCCAGTAATTCACCGGCACCACGAATTTCCAGATCATGAGTGGCAAGCGTGAAACCTGCTCCCAGATCTTCTAATGATGCCAGAGCTTCAAGACGTTTTACGGCATCTTTTGTCAGAGCCTTGGGTGGAGGGGTTAACAGATAAGCATAAGCCTGATGATGAGAACGGCCTACACGACCACGTAACTGATGTAACTGGGCTAACCCAAATTTATCCGCCCGGTCAATTATCATTGTATTGGCCGTCGGTACGTCAATACCTGTTTCGATGATCGTTGTACAGACAAGCAGGTTGAAGCGCTGATGATAAAAGTCATTCATGATGCGCTCTAATTCTCTTTCCCGCATCTGTCCGTGAGCAACGGTGATTCTGGCTTCCGGTATAAGTTCCGCAAGGTCTGACGCAACTTTCTCTATGGTCTCTACCTGATTATGCAGATAGTAAACCTGTCCGCCACGCATGATTTCCCGTAAGACGGCTTCTCTGGTTGTATTGCTGTCTTTAGGCCGGACAAATGTTTTTACTGCTAAACGTCTGGCTGGAGGAGTGGCAATAATCGACAGATCACGCATCCCACTCATTGCCATATTCAGTGTTCTTGGTATTGGTGTGGCGGTGAGTGTCAGGATATCAACATCCGCTCGCATTGCTTTGACTTTTTCTTTCTGGCGAACGCCGAACCGGTGTTCTTCATCGACAATGAGCAATCCCAGATCGTTGAAACGAATATCATTCGAGAGCAGTTTGTGAGTGCCAACTAATATATCGACTTTGCCATCCGCAACATCCTGAATAATTTTCTTTTGTTCTTTTGCTGTTTTAAAGCGGGACAAAACTTCCACCCGGATTGGCAGGTTTGCAAACCGATCCCGGAAATTTTCAAAATGTTGTTGTGCGAGAAGTGTCGTCGGCACCAGCATGGCCACCTGTTTGTTGTTATCTGTGCAAACGTTAGCAGCACGCATTGCCACTTCAGTTTTACCAAAACCTACGTCTCCACATACCAGGCGATCCATTGCTTTCGGCTGACACATATCCGATAAAACGGAGTTAATCGCTAAGGCCTGATCGTCTGTTTCCTCGAACGGGAAAGAAGATCGGAACGAATTGTATTGTTCTCTGTCCAGATGAAATTTAAATCCTGGTTTTAACTCTCGTTTAGCGTAAACATCCAAAAGTTCAGCTGCGACGTCTCTGACTTTTTCTGCTGCTTTTCTACGGGCCTTGGACCAGCTGTCTCCGCCTAATTTGTGCAGCGGGGCACTTTCTTCTGCTCCGCCTGAGTAGCGGCTTATTAGATTTAATGATGAAACGGGAACATAAAGTTTTGCTTCATTCTGGTACTCCAGCGTCACGTATTCAGTGGTAATTCCGCCAGCTTCAAGGGTTTGCAGACCGATATAGCGGCCAATTCCATGATCAATATGTACTACTGGTTGGCCGGGTTTTAATTCGGCCAGATTCCGGATAACTGCATCACTGTTTATATTACGCTTATCTTTGCGCCGGCGTTGAATAACGCGATCACCAAGGATGTCTGACTCACAAATCAATGCAATATTTTTATCAGGGAAAATAAACCCTTTTTCGGCCTGACTCAAAATCAAGCCGAATTTTGATTTTTCGTTAAGAGCATCATTTAACGTTGAAGATTCAGATAAACTGATTTTTACGGGAGTCAGGAGTTCTTTAAGTGCTTCCCTGCGACCTTCTGATTCAACTGAAAATACAATTTTTCCGGGGAAGGCTTCACAAAACCGGCGTAAGTCCGCTAGTGGTTCTTTTGTATTATGTCTAGCTTTTATTTCGGGTAGTGAAATCGCGGGGATATTGACCCTTCCGGCTTTTTCTTCTATTCGTTCCTGACTGAAGTGAGTCTGAGGGAATGTATTGAGCAAGCCAAAAAGCTGATCTTTTTTTAACCACAGTTCATCGGGTGGTAACAAAGGTCGTAGCGGGTCGACTTTTCTCTGTTCATACCGGGTGCTAACGTCCGCCAGAAAGGTATCGATTGCAGGTTCCAGTTGTCCTGCAATCAAAATTTGTGAATCGTCAGGTAAATAATCGAATAATGTTTCGGTTTTCTCAAAAAAAAGCGGTTGCCAGTACTCAATTCCGGCGGGCCAGGTGCCTTTTGTAATTTGCATATATACCGATTCAGGTTCTCTTCTTGCTTCAAAACGTTGACGCCAGCGGGATCTGAATTCTTCAATGGCGGATTCACTGGTTGGGAACTCGTGAGCAGGCAATAAATTAATATTTTCTATTTCTTCGATTGAACGCTGATTTTCCGGGTCAAACGTTCGGATTGTATCAATTTCGTCATCAAAAAAATCGATACGGTAGGGAAGGTGGCTTCCCATTGGAAACAGATCAAGAATGGATCCCCGGCTTGCGTATTCGCCCGGACCGAAGACCTGATCAGTATGCCGGTATCCAGATTGTTCTAACTGGCCTCGTAATTTATCTAAAGAAAAAAGGTCCCCGCGTTTTACCATTAGGGTATGTTGCAACAAAAAATCCCGGGGAGATTGTCTTTGCAGAAGGGTACTGATCGGAGTAATGGTTATGCCTTCAGCCAGTGATGAAAGCTGATACAGTCTGGCTATTCGTTCAGAAATGATTTCCTGATGCGGAGAAAAACTGTCATAAGGCAAGGTTTCCCAGTCTGGAAATAATGTGACATCACCTTTTGCAAACTGACGGATTTCATTTTGTAGTCTGACGGCTGTCTGAGTATCAGGAACAACAACCAGTGTATGGCTGGTTGACTGGTTGGATGATTCTGCTATCGCCAGTGACAAACTGGCACCAATAAGATTACCATTATATTTCTTATCGCCAGATTTAGTTGCGTTTAAAAAAGGCAGTGTCTGATTTTTTTTCATCTTAATTATGAGTGTCTTACTTATTTCGTTCTAATGATCGCTGACGCAATAATTTCTGTTGGCGGAATAAAGCGGCTTTAATGAGTATGTCCTGATCGTTTTCTCTCATCAGATCGTATTTTACGGTTACCTGGTACTGCTGTTCTGTCAATTCGCAGTTACTGACATGACCATAAAAATAGATGGCAGAAGCGGGAGATTCAATAAATAGCTTTACTCTTAACTTATCTTTTTCTGCAAAGACATTCCCGGTAAGAAAAGTAAACTGGCTTGCGCCAAAAGAAGTTGTTGTGTACCGGGTATTGATGTCATCTTGTTGTGCCAGCATGAAGTTCAGTAACAGATTGAGTTTACTGTTCTGAGCATCTAAAAGTTGGACGACGTGCTTTAGATCCCGTTCTCTTAGTTCTTGTTTTGCCAGGTCGTTCATAGAATCCAGTTGACTGAATTCATTAGCAATAATAAAAGGGGTTGGGATTTCGGCTTCAAAAGCGGATTCTTCCGGAAACGTAAAATCAGGATCCAGTTTTTCAATATTTACTTTGAGAGCGTGCTGTACCGTGAAATATTCCTGATCAATCATGGATGTGTCCCTTTGAGGCTTTTTACTGATTATCAATAAAAAGTATAACTTATCAAGAAATCTCGAAGAATTAACAAGGAATTGCCAAATTAACACTATATCCGACAAACTTTTATCGTTAAAGTACACGTCATCTAACTTAAGTTATGTAATGCGATGTATCATCCTCTAGCAATATTTATTGGCTTACGCTATTTAAAAGGACAGTCATCAGATAAATTCAGTCGTTTTGTTTCTTATATGTCGACGGCAGGCATTATTATTGGTGTTCTTTCGCTGGTGACAGTACTGTCCGTCATGAACGGGTTTGAAGCTCAGTTAAAGCAACGTATTTTAGGCGTGCTGCCTCAGGCCGTGGTTTCACAACAAGACGGAAAAACTGACTATTCCGGCAAACCCCCACAGCAGTTTGTTCGTTGGTCTGTTGCAAAGCAACCGACGCCGATTGTCAGAAGTGAAGCGGTTATTCAAAGTAAAACGGAGTTGTCTGCCGGATACATGTTAGGGATACTTCCTCAGTTAGATGATTCCGTTCGTCCTTACATGATTGGCGGTTCCGTTCGTCGGCTGGTGTCAGGGAAATACAACATTATCCTTGGTTATCGACTTGCCAGAGAACTCAATGTTTCTATTGGCGACACTGTAAGGTTGATGGTAACTGAGGCCAGTGTGTTTACGCCGCTGGGCCGAATCCCCAGTCAACGAAATTTTACGGTAGCAGGGCTGTTCAATACTGGTTCGGATGTTGATGGACAAGTCATGTTCATTAACATGACAGATGCTCAAAAATTACTTCGGTACAGGAAAAGCCAAATTTCCGGGTGGCGGTTGTATTTTCATGATCCGTTTGATATCACTTCTTCGGCATTCACGTCGTTGCCTGATGGCTGGCACTGGTCAGACTGGCGGGAACAACGAGGTGAACTGTTTCAGGCGGTAAGCATGGAAAAAAATATGATGGGCTTAATGCTTGGGCTCATTATTGCCATCGCTGCATTCAATATTATTTCTGCCTTAATTATGGTGGTGATGGAAAAACAGTCTGAGGTGGCCATTTTGAAAACTCAGGGGATGTCAAATTTTCAGGTACTGTCGATCTTTATCGTTCAGGGGGCAAGCAGTGGTGTGGTCGGTGCGCTTATTGGTGGCGTTGCCGGTGTGCTGACGGCATCGAATCTGAATCATATTTTAATGTTTGTTGGGGCTGATTTATTGAGTTTTGGCGGCGAGTTGCCCATTTTAATTAAGCCGACTCAAATCGTTGTCGTTGAAGTATTAACGATCTTCCTCAGCATTATTGCAACACTGTATCCGTCCTACCGGGCATCCAGAATTAAACCAGCAGAGGCATTACGTTATGAGTAACCTTCTTTACTGTTCCGATGTAGTGAAAAACTATCAAGAGGGAAATCAGACGACAAATGTGCTGAAAGGTGTCAATTTTTCACTGGAAAAGAATGAACTGGTTTCTATTGTCGGGAGTTCAGGGTCAGGAAAAAGTACACTATTACATATTTTAGGGGCTCTGGACTCCCCGACCAGTGGTGATGTGTCTTTTATGGGGCGCTCTCTGACCACCATGAAGTCTGGTCAGCAGGCAAGAGTGAGAAATCGGCATATCGGTTTTATTTATCAGTTTCATCATTTGCTGGCGGACTTTTCTGCTGTTGAAAATGTTGCGATGCCAATGTTAATTGCCGGGAAACCGGCCCGTGAAGCCAGAAAGGAAGCTGTGTCTTTACTGGACATGGTGGGGTTATCTCACCGCATCGATCACCGGCCGAGCGAACTTTCCGGTGGCGAACGTCAACGGGTCGCCATTGCCCGTTCCATTATTAACCGTCCTGAAATTGTGTTAGCCGATGAACCGACAGGGAACCTTGACTACAAAACGGCGTTGTCTGTTTATGATTTGATGCGTGATCTGAATCAGGCACATGGTACGGCTTTTCTTATCGTGACTCATGATAACGAACTTGCCGACAAAATGGACCGCAAGGTTTTAATGCAAGATGGTGAGTTAGTGTAAGAGGCCTGTATGTTTGATTCTTTAGCGTTGACAATCGGGCGCCGTTTCAGTCGATCAAGAAAACGCAATAAGCTTGTGTCGTTCATTTCCATTTCATCGATATTGGGGATTGCCTTTGGCGTTGCGGTGATCATTATCGGTTTATCGGCGATGAACGGCTTTCAGTCCGAGTTGGAAAGAAGGGTGTTGTCCGTCATACCTCAGGGGGAATTTGAAGGTGTTCAGGGCGCTATTCGTGACTGGCAGGACATTACTGAGAAAGCCAGTCAGGATCCTCGGGTGGTAGCTAGTGCCCCTTATGTTAGCTTTACCGGTTTAGCGGAACGGGGGACCCATCTGAAAGCGATAGAAGTCCGGGGTGTGGATCAGAAAACGGGTCGGGCCGTCTCGGATTTGTATAAGTTTATCAGTGATGATGGCTGGTCGAAGTTGGTTCCCGGCAGGCATTCTATTGTTGTCGGTAAAGGCGTTGCGGATAAACTGGGCGTTAACGTCGGGGATTACCTGACACTGATGGTGCCGCAGGAAGGTTCGTCGACGCGGTTACAGTCACCCCGCCGAATCAGGCTTAAAGTGGTTGGTTTGTTGGTTCTGAGTGGTCAGATTGATCATAATATTGCCTTGCTTCCGTTACAGGATGCCCAGAGTTATACCCGGATAGGGAATGCGGTCACCGGTGTTGAAATTAGGGTGAATGATGTTTTTCACGCGGCTTCGGTAGTCAGAGAATTGGGTAATCAATTAGAAACTTATGTTTATCTGAAAAACTGGCAGCAGCAATATGGCTATCTTTACCATGATATCCAGATGGTTCGCACCATTTTGTATCTCGTGATGTTTCTTGTGATTGGTGTGGCCAGCTTTAATATTGTTTCGACTCTGATGATGGCGGTAAAAGATCGGGCATCAGAGATCGCCATTTTGCGGACAATGGGGGCGACCGACGCTTTGGTTAAGAAAATCTTCATCTGGCAGGGAGTGATGTCCGGTGTGATAGGGTCCGTCTCCGGTACGTTTATCGGCGTTTTGTTTGCCGCGAATCTGACGGTTTTGATTAAGGGATTAGAGAAAATCGTAGGGCATCATTTTTTATCCGGGGATATTTACTTTGTCGATTTTCTTCCTTCTGAAATTCACGTTATTGATATTCTGATAGTTTCAGGAACTGCATTATTACTCAGCACCGTAGCGACCATTTACCCGGCATCAAAAGCCAGCCGACTCGAACCTGCCAGAGTTTTATCCAGCAAATAAAGTGGTTGTTGTGCCACATTATGGTTTTGCGACATATGGCACAACAAATCACACTTTGTATTTTTTGTTACTTCGATATTTATGAAGATGCCGCTAAGACGAAATATCGGTTTAGGTCTTTTGACTTTTGTTCATTACTCTAGCGTAGCTGACGTTTTTGCCAGCTTCTGACTACGGAGTAACGCCACAAACCATGAATACCAAAATATCCAATCACAGCACAAACTAAACCACAAATCATACAGCCAACCAATAGTGGGGTTGCAATAGTGGACATTTGTTCATAAAGGAATTGCCAGGATAATTCAAAATGAAAATGTGTTGGTGGCTCACTCAGAACCCAAGCCCCCAGTTTATAAGCAAAATAAAAGAGAACCGGCATTGTGATGGGGTTACTTACCCAGACAAGAGCAATAGAAAGAGGCAGATTCACTCCACACAGAACAGCAAGGCCGGCAGACATGATCATTTGGCTTGGAAGAGGGACGAACGCAATAAATAGCCCGATAGCAAATGCGCCAGCTGCAGAGCGACGGTTTAAACACCACAAATTGGGGTTATATAACAGGCTGCCAAAAATTCTGAGAGCTTTTTGTTTTTTGATTAACTCTCTGTCTGGCATAAAGCGCTTAATAAATTTTCTAGGCATTGGAAATTATGACTCTCTATAAGAACTTATGGTTTCTTAGTTCTTTTTGTATGACTTTTTTTACCATACCTTACTGGCCGTTAATGCCGTCTAAAATATGGATTATAATTTTTAGTTTTCAATTGTTCTTTTGTTGCGTATTTTCTCAATTACGCTGGGTTTCTGGGGTAAGTGTCGCATTAATCCTTATTATTGCAAAGGGTAATATTCTTCAGTACCAACACGACCACCTCTTCCAGTTTGGTCAGAATATTACCATAACTGGAAAAGTTGACAGCTTTTTTAAAGAAAATAACTTTGGTTTTAGGGGGAGAATTGAGGTATATCAGGTTAACGATTATCAATTCCCCTGTTACCTGAGACCTCGGATACTGCTGTATGTTCCCAATGGCTTAAAATTACACGACAAAATTCACGTTGAAGCAAAGTTGAAGTCGATTGTCGGTTTGAAAAATGAAGCAGGGTTTGATGCTGAAAATTATTATTTTTCACGCGATATTATCGCCAAGGCTTTTGCCAGAAAGGTCGCGAATAAATTTCAAGATGATGCTTCCGGGTATCATCTGCGAAGCTGGTTGTATGAACATTTTCTGGATAAAACTAATAACCTGAAAAATCAGGGGCTTGCCCGGGCAATATCATTTGCCGATCGTTCCGGATTAACAAAAACTGACTGGAACTATTTGAAAACCAGTGGATTGGCTCACCTTGTGGCGATTTCAGGGCTACATATTGGTATTGCTTATTTAATTGGTTATGGCATTGGTGGAATCGTGATTCGGTTTGGGAAAATCTCGTTATGGTTCCCTGCTTTTCTGGGCTTTCTCACTGCCTTTATTTATGCCTGGCTGGCCGGTTTCAGTGTTACAACTTCCAGGGCTTTGGTTATGGTTGCTATTAATGTTGTTCTATCTATGACCAGAGTCAAAGTCGTGGCGAGTTACCGGCTGCTATTAACGTTATCTCTGACCCTTTGTTACGCACCATTTGCTTTGTTTTCTTCCAGCTTCTGGCTTTCTTTTATCGCGGTTACTCTTGTTTTTATCAATGGCCATTCAACGCAACGATATCAGATGAAACTGACCAGATTGATAGTCGCCAATTTATTCATGGCTCTTGTTATGATGCCTGTCAGTGCCTGGTTCTTCGGTGGTATCAGCCTGCTATCTGGTCTGTATAATTTTATTTTTATTCCGTTATTTACTTTCTTTATTGTTCCTTTGTTATTTCTTCTTTTATTAATGACCGCATTACAGGTTTCACAGTTTGGATTATTGTGGACTGTATGGGATCACTTGTTGGGATTTGTGCCTTATTTTAGTACGTTATCTGAGGATTACTGGGTTCCGGTTTCATCTGTGCTTACGTTATTTATGATTTGTGTAAGTCTTGTCTTTTTTGTTCGTGGAATGCTCGGAGTAAAGAGCTTCTCTCTGATGTTGTTAACCGTATTCTTAATATTTGAGTGTCGTCATGAACCTGACTCCATGTGGACTCTTGATGTTTTGGATGTCGGACAGGGGAGCGCCATGATTTTGCAAAAAAACGGACATTATCTTTTATATGATACAGGCAAAAGCTGGCCCGGTGGCAGTATTGCTGAATCGGTTATTTCTCCCGTACTTTCCGGCAGGGGGGTTAAAAAACTGGATGGATTAATCATTAGCCATGTTGATAACGACCATGCAGGAGGTGAGCAGAGTATTGTTAAAAAGTGGGGACCGGACTGGATCTTAAGCAGTCGTAAAGAAACAACAGATAGACAGTGTATTGCCGGGGAACAATGGCGTTGGCAAGGGTTGATATTGAAAGTGATTTGGCCGGAAGAACGGATTCTTGTTCCCAGAAACGCCCATTCATGTGCCATCAGAATATCGGATGAAGACGGTCACTCCGTACTGATGACCGGCGATATTATGAAAAAAAATGAATGGGAAATCGTAAGCAAAGTGAGCCCGTTACAATCAACGATTTTGATTGTGCCACATCATGGAAGTGGTTCCTCATCTTCTGAAGATTTTGTGAAGGCAACACATCCTGAATACGCTATTGCCAGCCTTGCAAGAGATAATCCATGGTCTTTTCCTAAAAAGCAGGTAGTTGAAAAATATCATAAAATGAATGCAATATGGCTTGATACCGGACACACCGGACAAATTCACATTACTTTTTTTTCAGATAATTACCAAATCGTGACAATGAGAAACGTTAAGGGGGAGCAATGGTATAGGCAGATGCTACGTAAAAAGGTAGAATAACGGCTCGAATGAAAAAGAGAATACAACGATTTATGTCTAACGGAAAGGATGAAACCACCTGGAAAACGTTTAAGCGTTTGTGGACTTACATACGCCATTACAAATCGGGTTTAATTGTCGCTAGTATTGCACTGGTTGTTAATGCTGGTTCAGATACTTATATGGTGTCATTACTGAAGCCTCTTCTTGATGAAGGCTTTGGGTCAACCGATTCCAATTTCCTGAAAATCCTTCCATTTATTATTCTGGGAATGATTATTTTAAGGGGTACAAGTGGTTTTGTGTCCAGTTATTGCCTTAGCTGGGTTTCCGGGCATGTGGTTATGCGCATGCGACAGAATCTTTTCAATAAATTTATGCATATGCCGGTGAGTTTTTTTGATAAAGAGTCTGCCGGTGGGTTACTTTCCAGAATTACGTATGATTCTGAGCAGGTTGCTGGAGCGACCAGCCGAGCATTGGTCAGTATTGTCCGGGAAGGCGCCAGTATTATTGGCCTGCTGTTTTTGATGTTCTGGAATAGCTGGGAGCTGTCATTAGTATTGCTCATCGTTGCTCCGATGGTCGCTTATGCGATACGTGTGGTGTCCAAGCGATTCAGGCATATTTCCAAAAACATGCAAACTGCAATGGGTGAGGTGAGTTCTTCGGCCGAACAAATGCTGAAAGGACATAAAGTTGTTCTTAGTTATGGCGGCCATGATGTGGAAAGAGCCCGCTTTGGTTCCGTTAGTAATAAAATGCGACAACAGACGATGAAGCTGGTTGCCGCTCAGTCCATTGCAAACCCGGTTATTCAGTTGATTGCTTCTATTGCGGTTGTGACAGTTTTGTTCCTGGCCAGTGTCGATTCTATCCGGGATCAGTTGACAGCCGGGACGTTCACTGTTGTTTTTTCTGCTATGTTTGGGCTGATGCGGCCACTGAAAGGGTTAACAGGGGTTACATCCGAGTTTCAGAGGGGAATGGCAGCGAGTCAGACATTGTTTGATTTAATGGATCTGGAAGCTGAAAAAGATAATGGGGCATTGATCAAAGATCACGTAAATGGTGATATTAGTGTAGAAAACGTTACTTTTACTTATCTGGGGAAAGAAAAGCCTGCGTTAAAGAATGTGTCGTTTTCACTTCCTAAAGGAAAAACGCTGGCATTGGTGGGGCGTTCGGGTTCCGGCAAAAGTACCATCGCTAACCTGTTTACCCGTTTTTACGATGTGGATGAGGGTGAAATCAAGTTAGATGGCGATAATATTCAGGATTATCAGTTAGCTAATTTACGTCAGCATTTTGCATTGGTATCGCAGAATGTGCATTTATTTAATGACACCATCGCCAATAATATTGCATATGCTACGGATGATAAATATAGCCGGGCAGAAATTGAACATGTCGCAAAGCTGGCTCATACCATGGAGTTCATTCAGAATATGCCGGATGGGCTTGATACGGTCATCGGTGAAAACGGGGCCAGCCTGTCAGGTGGTCAGCGTCAGCGTATTGCTATTGCCAGAGCGCTTCTTCGTAATGCTCCGATACTGATTTTAGATGAGGCAACATCGGCTCTTGATACGGAATCGGAACGTGCTATTCAGTCTGCATTGGAAGAATTACAAAAAGATAAGACGGTTTTAGTTATTGCGCACAGGCTTTCCACTATTGAAAATGCTGATGAAATATTAGTGATTGATGAAGGTGAAATTGTGGAAAGGGGAACACATTCTGAACTGGTTAATCTGAATGGACCGTATTCTCAATTGTGTAAGATTCAGTTTGGTGACTAATTGTGATTGAGAAACTTTGGTTTCAACGCTCTTTAATTGCCTGGCTTTGTTTCCCGGTTTTGTATCCTCTCAGCAGACTGTATAAGTGGATAAGTGTTAAACGAAAGAATGACTTTTTATCTGGAAAGAAAGTCTCTTACCGTAGTCCTGTTCCTGTGGTTATTGTGGGTAACATTACGGCTGGAGGAAACGGTAAGACTCCGGTTGTCATCTGGCTTGCTGAAACTCTCAAGGCAAAAGGATATAAACCGGGGATTATTTCCCGGGGTTATGGTGGGAAGTCAGAACATTATCCGTTAAGGGTTTCGGATGGCGTTCAGCCGGCAGAGTGTGGTGATGAGCCGAAATTAATTGCTGTCCGGACCGGTTTACCTGTTATTGTTGCACCAAAACGGACTGATGCAGCCAGAGAGTTATTACAGTACGATGTCGACATCATTATTTCCGATGATGGACTACAACATTATGCGTTGACCCGTGACATTGAGCTGATCGTTGTTGACGGGAAGCGGCGTTTTGGTAATGGGCATTTTATTCCTCTGGGACCGATGAGAGAGTCATTGGAAAGGTTGGATAGTGTTGATTTTATTATCAACAATGGTGCGGAGAAATCCCGGGAGATGTCAATGACCCTGTGCCCTGAGCGGGCTGTTAACTTAGTCACCGGAGAGACAGAAGATGTAGCAAGTCTGTCCAGTGTAATAGCGTTTGCCGGAATCGGTCATCCTCCGCGTTTTTTTATGACACTAAAAGGGCTGAATACAGATATTGTGGAAACGGTGTCTTTTAGTGACCATCAGGTATTTACTGAAGCTGACTTAGCCCCCTTTCTGGCACATGACGGAGACGTTGTTATGACAGAAAAAGATGCAGTGAAATGTCGTCAGTTTGCCAAAGATAACTGGTGGTATCTTCCTGTGAGTGCTAAGTTCAGTACCACGGATGAAGCAAAGATTATTCACAAAATTGAAGAGGTCATAAAGCAGTATGGACCATAGACTGTTAGAAATTGTCGCATGCCCTGTATGCAAAGGTAAATTAGCGTATGACAAGGAGCGTCAGGAGTTGGTTTGTAAGTTTGATCGACTGGCATATCCTATCAAAGGTGGTATTCCTGTGTTGTTGGAGCCAGAAGCAAGAACGATGTCGATGGATGAGGGACGATAATGTCTTTTACTGTTGTTATACCGGCCAGATATCAGTCTACACGTTTACCGGGTAAGCCATTAGCTCTTATCGGTAAGAAACCGATGATTCAGTGGGTCTATGAACAGGCGATAAAATCCGGTGCGGATGATGTCATTGTTGCAACGGATGACGAACGGGTGCAAAAGGCTGTTGAGAGTTTTGGTGGAAAGATTTGTATGACATCTGCTTCTCATGAATCCGGTACGGAAAGGTTGGCTGAGGTTGTGAAAAAAATGGGTATTGAAGACAATCAGATTGTTGTTAATGTCCAGGGGGATGAACCCCTTATTCCGCCTCAAATTATTTGTCAGGTTGCCAGAAATCTGGCAACCAATTCGGCACCGATGGCGACGCTTGCCGTTGAAATTGATACTGAAGAAGAAGTGTTTAATCCTAATGCTGTTAAAGTTGTTACTGACGCTCAGGGATTTGCCATTTATTTTAGCAGAGCACCGATTCCATGGGACAGAGCTAATTTTTCAACGACAAAAGAAATCGTCGCTCCGTTAAAACGTCATATTGGTATTTATGCTTACCGGGCAGGCTTTATTGAAAAATACATTAATTTGCCAGCCAGTCCTATAGAAAAGATCGAAAGTTTAGAGCAACTGCGTGTACTGTGGCATGGAGAAAAGATCCATGTTGATATTGCTGAGATAGCGCCACCTCCGGGTGTAGATACACCGGACGATCTTGAAACCGTCAGACGGGTAGTTACCCACCAGTAAATCGTTGTTTTATGATGTAGTGTAAAGTGAAAAAGGAGCCGGTTAGTTAAGCTCCTTTTTTGTTGTGTGCCCGGTGTTCTTATCCACGTTGTTTTATTGGATAGGCCAGAGCTAGTCCTCGTGTTTTAATGGGCAGGTTCCTAAAATATTAGAACGCCCGGAGTCTGTTTTCTCTTCAAGAGTGACATCAAATCCCCATAGTCGATGAATATGCTTCAGAACTTCTTTATAACTCGGGTCAAGAGGAACCCGGTTATGCGGAACGTATTGCAATGTCAAGGAGCGATCACCCCGAATATTCACGTTATAGACCTGAATATTGGGTTCCAAATTACTCAAATTGTATTGGGCTGCCAGTTTTTCCCGAATTTTTTTGTATCCGGATTCATCATGAATAGCGCTTACCTCAATAAAGTTTTTCTCATCATCATCACTGATGGAAAATAGTTTGAAATCGCGAATTAATTTCGGGGATAAATACTGACTGATGAAACTTTCATCTTTAAAATTTTGCATTGCGAAGTGAACCGCATCCAGCCAGTTGGTGCCTGCCAATTCAGGAAACCATTCTTTATCTTCATCGGTTGGTTCTTCACAAATCCTTTTTATATCCCGGAACATCGCAAATCCCAGAGCATAAGGATTAATGCCGCTGTAATACGGGCTGTTGTATGCCGGCTGTGCAACAACGCTGGTATGACTGTGGAGAAATTCAATAATGAACCGTTCTGAAACCAGCCCTTCGTCGTACATATGATTCAAAATGGTGTAATGCCAGAATGTGGCCCAGCCTTCATTCATAACCTGGGTTTGTTTCTGAGGATAAAAATACTGGCTGATTTTTCTGACGATGCGTACCACTTCTCTTTGCCATGGTTCCAAAAGAGGGGCATGTTTTTCAATAAAATAGAGAATATTTTCCTGTGGTTCGCTTGGGAAACGGACTTTTTCATCTTCTTCCAGCTCTTTGGCTTTCGGTAATGTTTTCCATAGTTCATTAATTTGAGATTGCAGATAAACTTCCCGCTCTTCCTGACGTGCTTTTTCTTCCGCGATGGAAATTTTTTCCGGACGTTTGTACCGGTCTACACCAAAGTTCATCAATGCATGGCAGGAATCAAGAATTTCTTCAACTTCTTTTACACCATATTTTTCTTCGCATCGGGCTATATAACTTTTGGCGAACAGCAGGTAGTCAATAATAGAACCGGCATCAGTCCAGGTTTGAAACAGATAATTTCCTTTAAAGAATGAATTGTGGCCGTAACAGGCGTGAGCCATGACCAGTGCTTGCATGGTAATGGTATTTTCTTCCATCAGATAAGCAATGCATGGATCTGAATTAATGACAATTTCATAGGCCAGCCCCATTTGACCGTGACGGTAGCCTTGCTCTGTCTGGATGAACTTTTTACCGAAAGACCAGTGGTGGTAGTTTATTGGCATACCAATACTTGAGTAGGCATCCATCATCTGTTCTGATGTAATGACCTCGATTTGGTTGGTATAAGTGTCCAGCCGGTAGTGTTCAGCAATTCGTTTTATTTCAGTATGATATTGCTCAAGCAGATCAAATGTCCAATCCGGGCCATCCGATAACATTTTACTTTTTTTCTTCGGAGTGGCCTTTTTTGTTTTCGTTGTCATAACCAATACTCCTGTTACGCGTCTTCTTTGTGGAACAGCTCTCTGAAAACTGGATAAATGTCTTCGACTGACTGAATATTTTTCATGTCAAAATTATCAAGTTCTTCGAGATGCTGGTATTCATGCCATAAAGTTTGATGAGAACGACGGGTGATCTCTATGTAGGCATAATATTGACATTTTGGCAGTAGATCTTCTGATAATAATGAGCGGCAGCGTGGGGAGTCGTCTGCCCAGTTATCGCCGTCAGATGCTTGTGCGCCATAGATATTCCATTGATCTACAGGATATCGGTCTTCTACGATTTCTTTCATTAATTTCAAAGCACTGGATACAATGGTTCCTCCTGTTTCCTGAGAATAGAAGAATTCGTGCTCATCGACTTCTTTTGCCTGTGTATGGTGGCGTATAAATACGACTTCGACGTTTTTATAGGTTCGGGTTAAGAACAGATAGAGCAAGACATAAAAACGTTTTGCAATGTCTTTGGTCGCCTGATCCATTGAGCCGGATACATCCATCAGGCAAAACATGACAGCCTGACTTGATGGTACCGGACGTTTTTCGTAATTTTTATACCTTAAATCGAAGGTATCAATAAACGGGACACTTTTGATTTTGTTTCTTAGTTCTTCAATTTCTTTTTTCAGGCGTTTTTGTTCCAGTAATTCTGGAGGCTCATGTTGTTTGATTCGTTCTAATTCGTCTTCTAACTCATGTAACAACCGACGTTTTCCTGCTGTCATTGCCGTTCTTCTGGCGAGAGACTGCTGAAGTGAACGAACAACCGAGATATTGGTTGGCACCCCTGATGTCTGAAAACCTGCCCGGTGAGTTTTCCATTCAGTAATTCGGTTTATTTGTCTTTTTTCCAGATTAGGCAGTGCGAGATCTTCAAAGAGAATATCAAGGTACTCATCTTTTGATATTTCAAAAACAAAATCGTCAGTCCCTTCACCATCCTGGCTGGCATCACCTTCGCCAGCGCCACTACCAGAGCCTCCACTTCCTTGCGGCCTGTCAATTTTATCACCGGTAATAAACTGGTCATTACCCGGATGTACTCTTTCTTTGAAACCACCTTTACCCTGATGAAAAATAGGTTCACTAATATCCTTTTTCGGTATCGTGATTTCTTCACCAGTTTCTGTATTGGTAATAGAGCGACGATTGACAGCATCTGCTACCGATTCTTTGATTTTCTGTTTATGACGACGTAAGAATCTCTGGCGGTTCACCGCGCTTTTATTCTTACCATTCAGCCTTCTATCAATAAATTGCGCCATGAATTTCCCCTCATTCGTTTCTTCTGACCAAAATACGTGCCAGAAGGTGCACCCAAACCGAAAAGCTGGTTAATCAGAGGAGGAAATCGGGTTTCCTCCTCTGTGAGTGCATTTATGCAGCATCAACCAAATGCAGCGAATTATGAAGATTTGCGTACACGCAGATACCATTCAGAAAGCAGTCTGACTTGTTTCTCTGTGTAGCCTTTTTCCATCATACGCGCGACAAAGTCGTCGTGTTTTTTCTGCTCATCAGATGAGGTTTTTGTATTAAATGAAATAACAGGTAGCAGCTCTTCTGTATTGGAAAACATTTTTTTCTCAATAACTGTACGGAGTTTCTCGTAACTTGTCCAAACCGGATTATTCCCGTTATTGTTTGCTCTTGCTCTCAGCACAAAGTTAACAATTTCATTCCGGAAATCTTTCGGGTTACTGATACCTGCTGTTTTTTCGATTTTTTCCAGCTCATTATTTAGTGCTGAGCGGTCAAACAGTTGTCCAGTTTCCGGATCCCGATATTCCTGATCCTGTATCCAGAAGTCGGCATAGGTGACATAACGATCAAAGATATTTTGTCCGTATTCAGAATAGGATTCCAGATAGGCTGTCTGGATTTCTTTGCCAATAAATTCCACGAAACGTGGGACCAGATAACCTTTCAGAAATTCAAGGTAACGTTCTGCTGTTTCCTGAGGGAACTGCTCCCGTTCTATTTGTTGTTCTATCACATAGAATAAGTGAACAGGGTTAGCAGCAACTTCTGTTTGATCGAAATTAAATACACGGGACAGAATTTTGAAAGCAAAACGGGTAGAGAGTCCGCCCATGCCTTCGTCTACTCCTGCATAATCGCGGTATTCCTGATAACTTTTTGCTTTTGGATCCGTGTCTTTTAATGTTTCGCCGTCATAAACACGCATTTTAGAAAAAATTGATGAGTTTTCCGGTGCTTTTAAGCGGGACAAAACACTAAATTGCGCCAGTGTTTCTAATGTACTTGGTGCGCACGGTGCATTCACCAGTTCACTGTGATCAAGCAGTTTCTGATAAATTTTCACTTCTTCGGAAACACGTAAGCAGTATGGCACCTTGACAATGTATACGCGGTCCAGAAATGCTTCGTTGTTTTTGTTATTACGGAAGGTCTGCCACTCCGATTCATTTGAGTGCGCCAAGATCATCCCTTCATAGGGTAATGCGGATAAACCTTCCGTACCATTATAGTTTCCTTCCTGAGTTGCAGTCAGCAGAGGATGAAGCACTTTTATTGGTGCTTTAAACATTTCCACGAACTCCATCAGGCCCTGGTTCGCACGACATAGTGCACCGGAATAACTGTAGGCATCAGGATCGTCCTGAGAAAAATGTTCTAACTGGCGGATATCCACTTTACCGACAAGGGAAGAGATATCCTGATTATTTTCGTCTCCCGGTTCTGTTTTAGCAACTGCCAATTGATCCAGAATTGACGGACGGACTTTAACGACTTTAAATTTAGTGATATCGCCACCAAATTCGTGAAGGCGTTTGGCGGCCCATGGTGACATGATGGTTTTCAGATAACGTTTATCAATACCATATTCTTTATGAAGAAGATCTCCGTCTTCATTCACATCAAATAAACAAAACGGGTGATCATTCACCGGACTGCGAATGCCATCTGCCGTCAGGATATAGATTGGCATTTGTTGCATCAGATCTTTTAGTTTCTCCGCAAGCGAAGATTTACCGCCACCGACAGGTCCCAGTAAATATAGAATTTGTTTTTTCTCTTCCAGGCCCTGAGCTGCGTGTTTCAGATATGATACGATTTGCTCGATGGAATCTTCCATTCCGTAGAAATCCTTGAAAGTGTCATAGCGAGCTATCACTCGGTTAGAAAAGATACGGCTCAGCCTGGGATCTTTGGACGTATCTACTAACTCGGGTTTACCTATAGCCATAAGCAGGCGTTCCGCTGCATTGGCATAAGCACTTTTGTCATCCTTACACAGATCCAGAAATTGCTGCAACGACAGCTCTTCTTCTTTTGCTGCTTCGTAGCGCGCACGGAAGTGGTCAAAAATACTCATAGTGAATTCCCCTCTAAAATGTCGAAATGACATGTAACCGTTTAAACGCAAACTGTTAACATTTTAAGCCTAGTCTCAAAATGACAATTCTGCTTAAAAAATATGTGTTTATTTAAAAAAAGTTTCTTCACAAAGAACCGAATGCCATGCGGTCAGGAGAAGAAAATTAGTGTAATAAACCGTATAAATAAGAGAGAGGAGAAATAATATTTTGGCGATATAAGTTAGGTTAGTGAGGTGTTAAAGAAAAAGAAGAGATTAACAGAACCTCTTCTTTATGTGTTTTCATGAGCAAAGTATCTGGCAGAATTCAGACGTTGAAAGATGATATTGACGTGGACAATCTTTCCATGTTTTTAACATGCGACGATATTTATCAAGCATGGGCATCTGGCTATTAAAATAATGGTCTTCTTTATCGAAGTGAGTATACATACCTTCAGAGTCAATTAAAAAACGTACGTAATGGACTAACTCTGCTTCAGTGGAAAGGTCAAAACCAAGGAAATGAAGGCGACGTTCATCGACATCTGTTTGTTGCTCTGCTGAGAGATTTTTATAGCTTTCCTGCATGGCATGGTACATTTCTAAAATATCAATAACCTCATTGCAATCTTCCTTATGCAGACAACCAAAATGCTTACTCAATTCTTTCATATTGAGCTCATATCCTCGCTCAACAATAGTTTGTAATCTTTTGTATTTGCATGAATTCTCTGGGTCTAACTGAGACATTAGATAATATTGGTTCGATAAAATGAGTCGTTGAGCATTCGTCATTTCCATAGTGTGTACCTATTAATATCAAATTAAAAGTTATCTGTTTCCGATGGATTCAGAATAGCGTTAACTACGTGCTTGAAATATGATCTGAACACACTATTTCCCGAT
Source organism: Vibrio salinus (assembly GCF_021272385.1). Lineage (GTDB taxonomy): Bacteria > Pseudomonadota > Gammaproteobacteria > Enterobacterales > Vibrionaceae > Vibrio > Vibrio salinus. Next base: position 506,755 of record NZ_JAJSDZ010000005.1, on the reverse strand, counting down.
AAAAATCGATTTTTTACCGGGAAGTTGATTTAGATTAGATTATGGGAAGTAAATGTTATCAGTTTGTTTATAAACGTTTATTTAATATTTTACATTATCTTTGTATTGAAGAAGAACATTTTGAATTCTGTCCATTGTTTCTTTTGGGGGAGGGTTTACTCCCTCAAGAGGATATTTGATGCCTAATGCTTCCCATTTATGAGCTCCCAGCTTATGGTACGGCAATAACTCAACTTTGGAGATGTTCAGCATGGGTCTGATGAATTGACCAAGTAAATGTGCAGATTCGTCATCGTCAGTGTAACCCGGTACAACGACGTAACGAATCCAGGTATCTTGGCCTCGTTTATTTAAATACTCAGCAAACTCTAGTGTTCTTTTATTCGAAACACCAACAAAATCATGATGTATTTCGTCTTTCATATGCTTAATATCCAGCATAACAAGGTCTGTAACATCTAAAACTTCGTCAATCACTGGTGTATATTTTCGGATGTATCCGTTGGTATCCAAACAGGTATGGATACCAACATCATGAGCGGCTTTAAAAAGATCTCGAACAAATTCAGGCTGGAGCATTGCTTCCCCACCTGAGCAGGTGATACCACCACCAGATGCATTCATAAAATGCCGGTAGGACTTCGCTTCATCGATGATTTCCTCGACGGTCACTTCTTTTCCTCCGTGAACATCCCAGGTATCCCGGTTATGACAATACATACAACGCATCAGACAACCTTGAGTAAATACGATAAAACGGATGCCCGGACCATCAACAGTACCACAGGTTTCATAGGAGTGAATTCGACCAATTGCTGACATGACTTAATCTCAATATTTTTGTTTTAGTTATTTTATTACATTTTCATTTCTTTATGTAGGGATATGTCTGGATAGTAAGAAATAATTTGGTGTTCTCAGTGTGTAAAAAAAGTGATAATTTTGTCAAAAGTGTGTTAATTTTGAGATTGGAAGGTTTTTATAGGCTCGGGTTAAAGTTGTTGTATTTATCCTTGGAGAACTGAATTACATGGATGTGAAAAATTTATCTCAGAAACAAAAAATGGTTACTTTTACTATTTTATTGTGTATTGGGTTTCTGGTGACGGCAATGTTTATTAGTTCCAGACTGTCACATATGACCGTGAAATATGATCAGAGTGGCGTTATTTCGCGAGGGGCTGGCAGTCTGTTTGAAACTCAGGCGGATTTATTACTCATTGCCTCCCAGGCAGAAAAATTGTCTAGTGGCAGCGTTGATAATTTTAAGAAAAAACTATCGGGGCTAAAAAAAGAAGTGAACACAGACATTCAGTTTTTGGATCAGTTCGGGTTTTCTGAAGAATCAAAAAAACTGGGGGCAGCAATTAATCAGTATAATGCGACATTAATGCCCTGGATTAAAATTAAGGCAGAGCTAGGTTTTACAAAAAAAGAAGGGTTAACCGGAGCTATACAGGCAGCAATCATTGGTATTTCAAATAAAATTCACGAAACAGGAATGGTGACTGTTTTAAGTGAATTTCAGGACTTTATAAAAGCACAACAAAATTTTCTTGAATCTCCATCAGAGAAAACAACCCGCTTACTGAAAAGGGCAAAAACGCAATTTTTAAATATTTCCAAAACGTATGCCATGCTTGACCTTTATGGTAAAGACCTTGCGGACCTGGAGAAAAAGTTTGACCGGGCAGTAATACTATCAGGGCAATTAAAAAAACATGCTGCTGAGGTCGATAAAGTTAGAATAAGTGCTCAGACGTTTATTGAAAATGCATCGTCAAAGTTGATTACTAAAAGCCGGGAATATCAAATTATTGCGAACAGTAACGCAGAGGAAGCAAAATTATCCGTCTTGATTGCCTGTTTTTGTCTGGCTGTTCTGACGGTTTTTATCTTCGTCTTGATCAGTTTTTCTTTAACCCGTTCTCTCAGACAGACAAAAAATGTGCTTGATAAAGTCAGCAAAGGAAATTTATCTCAGCGATTAAATGTTACTGCGAATTTAAAAGATGAGTTTAACCAGCTTGCAATAGCAATTAATGATACTTGTGAGCATCTTGGGAAACTGGTCCGAAGAGTTCAGTCAAGTAGTGAAGAATTATCCGGAGATTCTGCATCGTTAAATACCGGATTAGATCATTTGATCCGGGCTCAGTCTGATGTGTTACATCAGGCAGAAATATTGGCATCTGCAACAGAAGAAGTCAGTGTAACAGCGCAGGAAGTTTCAAATTCTTTAGAGTTAGTTGCTGATGTTAGCCGTCAATCAGCGGTAGCAGCTGAAAATGGGGGAATGGTTATTGAGTCCGCTATTATGAGTCTGGAAGATGCCGGGAACATTTTAAAGAACGCGACAAGTCATACCAAGCAGTTAGAGGAAGCGTCGGCTAAGGTAGATTCTGTAATGGAAATTATTAATGGAATTGCCGAGCAAACGAATTTGTTGGCTTTGAATGCTGCGATTGAAGCTGCCCGGGCCGGAGAACAAGGACGAGGTTTTGCGGTTGTTGCAGATGAAGTTCGCAGTTTAGCCGTCAGAACAGTTAATGCTGTCTCTGAAATTTCTCAGACGATAGCAACAATGAAAAGTGAAAGCAGTAATGTCATTCAGTTTATGGAGCAGTCGGAGAGTACTGTCCGCATCGGGCAGGGGAAAGGACAGGAAGCAAGACATGCGTTAACGGAAATTACCGAGAAAGCCAATGAAGCGACTAACCAAACAGATGTGATTTCTGCTTCAATTAAAGAACTGGCTCAGACCAGTCAGTCTATGGCGAATAGTATGGCAGAAATTTCTTCCTTGATGAAAAGCTTAGAAGAACATCATGAAACGTTAAGAACAACCAGTCAGATCGTTGATGATCGTTCTTCTGGTTTATCTCAGGATTGTATGCAGTTTACGGTGTAATCGAATGATTTAATAAGTGTTATTTAGCCAATAAGAAAAAACCCGCCTGATGGCGGGTTTTGCTTTAATCAAATATAAGAAATATTACATTGATTCAGTAAATGTACGAGTGATTACGTCTTGTTGTTGCTCTTTAGTCAAAGAGTTAAAACGAACAGCGTAACCAGATACACGGATTGTCAGCTGTGGATATTTTTCAGGATGTTCAACAGCGTCTAGCAGAGTTTCGCGGTTTAGCACGTTTACGTTAAGGTGCTGACCACCTTCAATACCAGCTTCATGGTGGAAGTAACCATCCATCAAGCCAGCAAGGTTCGCACGTTGTGCGTCTTCTTCTTTACCAAGCGCGTTTGGTACGATAGAGAAAGTATATGAAATACCATCTTGAGCGTCAGCAAATGGTAGTTTACCTACTGAAGTCAATGATGCTACAGCACCTTTTTCATCACGGCCGTGCATTGGGTTTGCACCAGGACCGAATGGAGCGCCAGCACGACGACCGTCAGGAGTGTTACCAGTTTTCTTACCGTACACAACGTTAGAAGTGATAGTAAGGATTGACTGAGTAGGGATAGCATCACGGTAAGTTTTAAGTTCACGGATTTTGTTCATGAATACGCGAACAAGTTCACATGCGATGTCATCTACGCGAGGGTCGTTGTTACCGAATTTAGGGTAGTCGCCTTCGATTTCAAAGTCGATTGCTAGACCATCTTCGTCACGAACTGGTTTAACAGTTGCGTATTTGATTGCTGATAGAGAGTCAGCTGCAACAGAAAGACCAGCGATACCACATGCCATAGTACGTTTAACATGTAGGTCGTGAAGAGCCATTAGAGACGCTTCGTAGCTGTATTTGTCGTGCATGTAGTGAATAGCGTTCAATGCTGTAACGTATTGTTTTGCCAACCAGTCCATGAAGTGATCCATTTTCGCCCACACGTCGTCGTAGCTAAGTACTTCGTCAGTGATTTTTGGCATTTCTGGACCAACTTGGATTTTCAGTTTTTCGTCCATACCACCGTTGATGGTGTAAAGCATGGTTTTTGCAAGGTTAGCACGAGCACCGAAGAACTGCATTTGTTTACCAACAACCATTGGTGATACACAACATGCAATTGCGTAGTCATCAGAGTTGAAGTCTGGACGCATTAGGTCATCGTTTTCATACTGGATAGATGAAGTATCGATTGACACTTTAGCACAGAATTTTTTGAAGCCTTCAGGTAGTTTTTCAGACCAAAGAACAGTAGTGTTTGGCTCTGGAGAAGGACCCATTGTGTATAGGCTGTTTAGGAAACGGAAGTTAGTTTTAGAAACTAGAGTACGTCCGTCAAGACCCATACCACCGACTGACTCAGTTGCCCAGATTGGGTCACCAGAGAACAATTCATCGTATTCAGGAGTACGTAGGAAACGAACCATACGTAGTTTCATAACGAAGTGGTCAACAAGTTCTTGAGCTTGTTCTTCAGTTAGTTTACCAGCAGCGATATCGCGTTCAATGAAGATATCTAGGAATGTAGAAGTACGACCTAGAGACATTGCAGCGCCGTTTTGAGATTTAACAGCAGCTAGGTAACCGAAGTAAGTCCATTGGATTGCTTCTTGAGCAGTTTCTGCTGGACGGCTGATATCGCAACCATATTTAGCTGCCATTTCTTTGATTTGGCCAAGAGCACGGTGCTGTTCAGCAACTTCTTCACGAAGTTGGATAGTTTCACGAAGATCAACACCATTTTCTAGATCATCTTGAAGAGAAGTAAATTGTGCAAATTTATCTTTCATCAAGTAATCAATACCGTAAAGAGCGATACGGCGGTAGTCACCGATGATACGACCACGACCGTAAGCATCAGGAAGACCAGTTAAGATACCAGCTTTACGACATTTAAGAATTGAAGGAGTATATACGTCAAACACACCTTGGTTGTGAGTTTTACGATATTCAGTATAGATTTTTTTAACTTCAGGGTCTAATTCGCGGTTATATGCTTTGCAAGAACCTTCAACCATGCGAATACCACCGTTAGGGATAATCGCACGTTTCAGAGGAGCGTCAGTTTGAAGACCAACGATTTTTTCAAGGTCTTTGTTGATATAACCAGCATCATGAGATGTGATGGTAGAAATAACGTCAGTATCGAAATCTACAGGAGCGTGTGTAGAGTTTTCTTGTTTGATACCTTCCATTACTTTAGCCCAAAGCGACTTAGTTGCTTCAGTGCCTTCAGAAACTAGGAAAGATTCGTCACCTTCATAAGGTGTATAGTTTTTCTGAATGAAGTCTCGTACGTTTACTTCGTTTTGCCAATCACCTTCAGCAAAACCTTCCCAAGCTTTAGCAAATTGCTCTGCCATGACATACCTACCTTTATTAGTAGAAAAAACACGCACTGCTGTTGCTGTTGAGCAAGCTTTTCCTGATTTGAGGAACGCAGTGCACTCTCTGATTAAAAAACAATATAAAAAGCTAATAACAACTATAGATATCAACCATTGATATTGCATTTGGATTGTTCACTTTGAAGCACAGTTTTTTATTGCGACTCAACGATGGAGGTAAGCTTATATTAAAAAAAACAAGCAAACCTTAAACTAAATCAATAAATATTAAAAAAACCGAAGAGTCTTTGGTGATAATTTCAACAATATGACGAATAAATAGAGGATTTTGTATCACTGGCAGTAAAAAGATTGATGTTAAGAATGATAAAAATATGTAGTTACTCTGTATGAGAAATTTTATCAAACTAAAGTGTAAAGCTGCGTTTATTTTGATTTTTAGCATTTTTATTGAAGTTTTGTGCTAATTTGTGAATATATAATCACATAAAATATCTGCTTATGCTTTAGTGATAGGTTAATAATTTGTTGAATCTTCCCCGTTCAGATGCTAGTTTGTAGCGATATTTGCTAAGTTAAACCAGTTAAAGTCCAAGGAGCAACAGCGCATGAGTCGATGTCCAGCGCTTAGTATTCAGAATCTCCACAAAACCTTCGGAGATAATGAAGTCTTAAAAGGAATTTCATTAGAAGCTCATAAAGGAGATGTCGTTTCCATTGTCGGCTCTTCAGGATCTGGTAAAAGTACTTTCCTTCGATGCATTAATTTGTTAGAGACTCCGACAGCCGGTGATATCTGGGTAAATGGCGAACAAATAGAAATGAAGGTTAACAAACGAGGTCTCTATCTACCGGGCAATCAGAAGCAGGTACAACGAATTCGTTCCCGTTTGGCAATGGTATTTCAGAGTTTTAACCTCTGGTCTCATATGACCGTTATCGAAAATGTTATTGAAGCTCCGGTACATGTTTTGGGTATCAGTAAAGATGAGGCTATTGTTTCGGCGGAACAGTTGCTGAAGAAAGTAGGGCTTTATGAGAGAAAAGATTATTATCCCAGCCATTTATCCGGTGGTCAGCAACAACGTGCGGCCATTGCCAGAGCTTTGGCGGTTAATCCGGAAGTGATGCTTTTTGATGAGCCGACCTCGGCTCTGGATCCTGAATTGGTCGGAGAAGTGTTGGGTGTCATGAGAGATTTGGCTGATGAAGGGAGAACCATGTTAGTGGTTACTCATGAAATGGCTTTTGCCCGTGATGTTTCCAATCATGTGATGTTTCTTCATCAGGGAAAAGTAGAAGAACAGGGTGATCCTGAAAAACTGTTTAATTCGCCGGAGTCTGAGCGTTTCAAACAGTTTATCTCTTCGGTGTACTAAGATGAGTAGTGTCGGATAAAAAAACAATAATTACAGGAGTATAAATATGAAAAAATGGCTATTGATGGCAGCTATAGCGGCTGTTTCAACCACTGGGGTTGCTCAGGCAAAAGATTGGAAGGTGGTACGTTTTGGAACTGAAGGGGCATATCCTCCGTTTAACTGGACGGCAGCCGATGGTTCATTAAAAGGGTTTGATGTTGATATCGCTAATGCCTTGTGTAAACAGATGCAGGTGAAGTGCAAAATTGTACAGCAGGATTGGGATGGAATTATTCCTTCGCTTCTTGCTCGTAAATATGATGCCATTATTGCAGGTATGTCTATTACAAAAGAACGTAAGAAGAAAGTTGATTTCACGGACAAATACGCTTTGATGCCAAACAAGTTTATCGCGAAAAAAGGTACGCATATTACGTTCACAAAAGCAGGTTTGAAAGGCGTTAAAATTGGTGTTCAGCGTTCCACTACTCACGATACGTATTTAACGGATAATTATGGTGGTTCTGTCGATATTGTGCGTTATGGTTCTTTTGATGAAGCGTATCTTGATCTGGCAAACGGCCGAATCTCTGCTGTGTTGGGAGATGCCTCTGCGCTTGAGGATGGTGTTCTGAAGAAAAAAGGCGGAGAGAACTACCAGTTTGTCGGCCCGACTCTGACTGACCCGAAATGGTTCGGTGATGGTTTTGGTATCGCGACCCGGAAGCAGGACAAAGATTTGACTGCGAAGTTGAACAAAGCGATCAAAGCGTTGAGAGAGAATGGCGAATATAAGAAAATTGAAGCCAAATACTTTAACTATGATGTATATGGAAACTAATTTTTAATTAGTCATTGTATGGGGAGGTGTGAAAGAGTCGCACCTTCTCAATCCTGTCAAATCATTCCCCGATCTAGAAGTTATAATGTTGGATCTTAAAGGTTACGAAGGGGCCATTTTTAATGGTGCTCTGTTAACAATAGAAGTTGCACTTCTTTCTCTTCTTCTGGCTGTATTGCTGGGTTTATTAGGTGCTGTCGCGAAATTATCGTCTAACCGGGTTGCGAAAGTCATTGCAACCCTATATACGACAGTGATCCGTGGAATACCGGATCTTATTCTCATGATGCTTATTTTCTTTGGTGGGCAAATACTCCTGAATAACAGTTTGTATGCCGTGAATGAATGGCTGAATAATTATTTCTTATCTCAGGATCCCAGCCATGAATGGGTATCGTATCTTCCAGATTACATTGATGTCAGTCCTTTTATTGCCGGTGTTCTGACAATAGGCTTTATTTTTGGTGCCTATATGGCGGAAACGTTCCGGGGGGCAATCCTCGCCGTCGATGCCGGAGAGTTGGAAGCCGCGAAGGCTTATGGCATGGGGCCCTGGTTGTCATTCCGGCGGGTTTTATTTCCTCAAATGGTCAGGCATGCTCTTCCCGGCTTTGGTAATAACTGGCTGGTGCTGTTAAAAACGACGGCTCTGGTTTCCATTATCGGTCTTGAAGATATGGTCAGGATGGGCGCCGTTGCCGCAGGTTCGACCAAAATGCCTTTTACCTTTTATATGACGGTCGCGATCATCTTTCTGTTTTTCACCAGTGTTTCGACGGGCTTTTTGCGCCTTGTGGAACGAAAATATAACGCACATACGAAATAGTTATGGATTTTTCAATTGTTATAGCAAGTTTGCCTCTTTACTTAAGTGGATTATGGACCACTGCCTGGTTAGTGCTTTTATCTTTAGTGATTGGTCTGACCGTTGCTATTCCTCTTGCCCTTATCCGAAACAGTAAGTGGGCCATTCTTTATGGGCCGTCCTGGTTATATATCTACTTTTTTCGTGGCACGCCGTTATTGATCCAGCTTTATCTTATTTATTACGGTTTGGACCAGTTTATTCCGGTAAAAGGGACGTTATGGGAAAATGCCTGGTTCTGCGCTTTAGTGTCGTTTGTTCTCAATACTTCTGCTTATACGGCAGAAATTATTCGTGGGGCAATTAATGGTCTGGACAAAGGTGAGATAGAAGCCGCAAAAGCATTTGGCATGAGCACGACTCAGATTTACCGGAGAATTATTTTGCCCAGCGCTTTGCGGCGGGCTTTACCGGCTTACAGCAATGAAGTGATTTTTATGCTTCACGGCAGCGCTGTTGCGGGTATTGTCACCATTATTGATTTAACCGGAGCCGCCAGATTAGTGAATGCGCGTTATTATGCGCCTTTTGAGGCCTTTATGACTGCCGGTATTTTCTATATGTTCCTGTCGTTTATTCTTATCGGTACGTTTAAGCAGGTTGAGAAACGGGTATTGGCTTATCTGAAACCCAGAAATTAATTCTGGCATAATAAAAAGAAAGACGGAACAGCAGACGTGTTCTGTCTTTCTTTCGATACCATCTTAATACCTGTTATTCCGTCTCTACATTTCTTTAAATACAGACCAGATAGGGGCGTGATCAGACGGTTTTTCGATGCCTCTCAGTTCGTAATCGATGTCTGATTCAATGCACTTTTCGGCAACAGAGGATGTCGCAAGAATCACATCGATTCTCAGCCCCCGGTTGTCATCAAATCCTCTTGAACGATAGTCAAACCACGAATACCGTTCAGTCTGTTGCGGATTCACGACACGGTATGTATCGGCCAGTCCCCAGTCACAAAGTGTCTGAAACCATTCGCGTTCTTCCGGTTGGAAAGAACATTTGCCGGTTTTTAACCAACGTTTCCGGTTCGGTTCTCCAATACCGATATCGGTATCTTCCGGGCTGATATTGATATCACCCATAATAACCAGATTTTCTTCATTGGAGTGATGGGTATTCAGATATTGGTTCAGGTCAGAATAAAACTGCCGTTTATAAGGAAATTTTATGTCGTGATTGATATTTTCTCCCTGAGGGAAATATCCGTTCATCACTGTCAGTGTTTTTCCTGACGGAGTTTCAAACGTCCCGATAATCATTCGTTTCTGATGTTCTTCGGTATCGGTCGGAAACCCTTTCTGGATGGAAACTGCCGGATTTCTGGAGAGTAGAGCCACACCATAATGGGCCTTTTGACCATGAAAATACACGTTATACCCCATGGCCTCAACCGCATCGATCGGGAACGCTTCGTCATGTACTTTGATTTCCTGCAAGCCAATAATGTCAGGGTTATGTTTGTCGATAATTGCCTGTAATTGATGTAATCGTGCTCTTAAGCCATTAATGTTAAAGCTGATTATTTTCATATGTGGTTCCTACCCCTTTGAAAGCTTGCTATCCCTTGATGTATAAGGGATTGTCATTTTTATTAATTCCGGTTTAAACCGGTTTTTAACGCCAGATTACATTCTCTGTCGCCATTTTTATACCTATAAATTAAGGCCGGCAATCGGGTTTAACCGGACAACAGATGATAAATGATTTGGTGAAAAATGGGCATAAATCATTGTCTGTTCGATCTTAGAATGACCGAGAGTTTCTTTTAAGTCGAGAATGTTACCACCATTTCTCATAAAATTTGTCGCAAAGGTATGACGAAGTACATGAGTCGCTTGTCCATCGGGCAGCGTAACCCTATGCCATTAGAAAACCGAGATATTCTGAAAGAAGCGATGGAATTGATCCTGGACGCTGTGCGCTAAGCACCGAAGGTTTTACTAAGTAGAAAAGTTTAATTGTTCCTGCAGTTTCTTCCGTTCTTCGGAGACTAACGCGTTTATTAAGTTGAATGACAGTTGAGATGTTGTTTTTGCAGACGTACTTAATGTGTGACTGAAATTTAAATTTATCACAAGCGTATGACCACATTCCGGGGTCGAGCAAGAACAATACAGGTTACTATATTTCGCAGATCTATGGTTTGATTTTTGTATTATGGCCTTGCTTTCACATTCAGGACAAAGTACTTTCATAACAAACACCTAGCTATTTAACGTACTTATGATACGTCAAATAGCTGTTGTATTATACAGTGATAAAAAAATTATTTTCCCTCTTTTTTATTTAATAAAGTATTAAAAATTGATGGATCAGAATAGGAATATGTTTTTAGGCTATTATCCATAGAATCTAAAATGATTTTTGCTTTCTCTAGTTTATTTGCTTGTATATATGAATCAGCTAATTCTAGTTTTTTGTTAAATAAATCTTTTTTGCTGTTTACTAAACTCGTAAGAAAGGTATTACATACACCGGATATACTATTATTTGGACTATCAGTTTTTAAATAATTAATGCAAATTATTGGTAAATCATCTGAGTTTATTATGCTTTGAGTGATTTGTTGAACCGCATTCTGCACATTCTGTATGCTCTGTGTGTTAGTAGCGTTTTCACTTTGAGATGTTTGAACAACAGATGCAGTTGCTGAACCAGATGCTATCATCGATTTATTATTCTCGATTGATTGCTTTAATGATGCTATTAGAGATTGTTTGTTGGCAATTTTTTGTTGGTTAGAAGAAATTACGGTTTGATTAGCATTGTCTCCATTGTTTTTTTCAGCTTCAATTTCAGTTGTCAATGAGGCTATTTCAGTTTGTAGTTTCTCAATTGATGCTTCGCTTTGCTCTATATCTTGAGATAAAGATGCTGAACCTGATGTGCTTATGTATGTTACCGGTGTTTTTATCGTTCCGGTAAGTTGTTCTATCGCTAGTAGCGCTACCATGTTTTTTTGGTATCTACGAATTAGTAGATTATATTCATCATCGTCGATAAAACCACTCATTCTGGCTTCACATAAACGATACATGCCATCTCTAAGTAATTGTATGCTTTGAGTTCTTAATCCAGTATATGTTGAGCCTTCCTGAAATGCATTGGCTAGCTTAACTTTATCGGGAATGCTAATTGATGTTTCTGCTGCAAATGCAGACATTGCATCCGGACTCGGTTCAGCACAAACAAAGGTTCGTTCAGATATAAGATTATTGTTTTTATCTGTCGTTTTATGTTTCGAAACAATGATACCTCTTTGTTTTATATCGATTAATGCTCCAGTTCCATCATCTATATTGAGAGGGCGATGGACACTGGTAAAATTAGCACACGCAGTCAGTATAAAAGTACAAGATGCAACTAATATTGTTGATATATTCATAATTTACCCAGCCATGATGTATTTATTTTATTTTCAGAATGATTGATATTTATTTCATATAAATAAATTATAGAATAGCTGGTATCGGTTTCAGTTTTTATTATCCAAACTGAGTGAAAATGATAGCCTGATCTCTTGATTAATTTCCAAGTTACTATTCACCTCATCCATGATTATTTCACAAACCGGAATGATCTCATCTTTCGCATACTCCCATCTCATCTTTCCCGGCCAGAAACCGGAGACCGACTAATGGTTGCGCAGTTTAAGCAAAGCCTACATCCGCACCCAATCAGGTCGGTACCATCATGGGGCATTGAGAAGACAGCTGGATAATGAAGGGTCTGTTAAACCCAATTACTAAAATGTAAATAGTGTTAGAAGGGCAAGAACAAGCAATAAAAAGCTCAACCAGTATATTTTTGAGTTGAGCTTTTCGATCTTTATTCCATTATGTGTGATAGCGAATAAACAAAAATGTCATATCACAGAAAGAGCTAATTTTTTGTTGCATACCAGCCTTTTATTGGGTTTGGCGACTCAGTATTATCGTTGTTTTGAAGATATGAAAATGTTCCAGCCATTGCATTACTGTTGTTACCCTCGAAAGCATATCCAGTAAACGTTAGAGGTGGTGTTGTCATCGTCGCCGTATTACTTTGCTGTGTAAATTTAATTACGTTGCCGTAATAAGCTCCAACTAACTTTGTTTCGACTGGTTCGTATTCTGTATCAAGCATTGTCCCGCTAATGAGATTTCCATTTGTTAGTGTCAAAGTCACATCATATGAGTGACCATCCACATTGAATTTCCATGAACCCGCAAAGTCACCAGTAAAAGCATATACTGTAGATGAACTCAGTAAAAGAAGACCAAGTGAAAGATACTTAGTTATTTTCATACTTACCTCTATTGAATAATATTTCTTAATTCATTGATTAAAGAAGCAAAAGCTTCATAGAGATATTACCTGTATTCATTTTATTTCATAATTCATCTAGTGTGGAATAAATTAATATGCAATAGATATCACAATAATTAACATTTTAATAAACAAACATATTATTATCTGTTTTATTAAGAATCTCTTGACAGGAACACCCACATAATCCGCTCTGCACTACACCCGCCTGCGATGTTTTTGATCAAAAAATTTTGAAATTTTATTTTCGCGAAATTCCCTATAGCCAACTTAGGCTCAGGTCTTACAGAATAAGGGGGTTGAAGGACAGATTTACTCTGAAAAAGCACTTTTCAAAAAAATAGTTTATTAGCTTAGAAGCCATTTCTCATCAAATACAAATGGGAATTCAGGAGTGAACCCCAATGGTTGGACACATAAACTAATTCTTTAAGTGGCTGATCCAGCTTATATTGCGTAATCTGCCTGCCGAAGTAGACTTCATCAGGAGTGAGGTCATTGAGTCTCTGATGGTTACGTACTTCATTCTGTAGTCATAGTTATAAAGCCCGCTTAACTTGCTATCAACTACACCGCACTCAAACAGACCACCGTAATCACAAATGCCGCTGGTTGTCAGGTTTAAGCAATTGTTATGTGGTTATCGTTTCCCTTTAAAACTGATTATTTTCATATGTTGAGCATTCCTATTATGTGGGGATAACAACTTCTAAAGTAGAGCGTTGGCTTCTGCATTATCTGATTTTGCGGATTTGGCCAAAAGGTCTTTTTTGACAATTTCTAATGCTTTCAACGCAATATGTGGATCTACTTCATTTGTTTCAAGCAGATAAATTAAGTCTACAGCGAGTTGTACTTCTTTTGGCGCATTATCTATTGATGTCATTATTATCCTTTCCTTTCTCTTAATGCGATTTTTTTCTCTAACTGATTTTTAGATTGTTGGCATCGGGATAGTCGCAATTCAAGATTGAGAATTTGCTGTTGAATTGGTTGCTTCTGAGATTGCGAACTGAGAGTCAGTTCACTCGATTTATCCTGAATCATCATTTTCAGTCTTCTTTCCCAATCCTGATGCTGAGCCAACTGCTGGTATAAATCATCGACAGTGTATCCTTTAAAGGATACTTTCGGCTCTTTACGTCTGAGTCCTAATGTGGCCAATTCTCTTTGTATTGCACTGATTTGGTTGAGTAATCGCTCACTAAGATACTCAATCGTCTGATTATTGTTATGTTTAAGAGAATTTAATGCTTCTCTAAGTTCATGATAGGTATTTTTCAGTTCCTGTACACAAGGAAACAGAAGTTTTGAATTACAACTGAAGAGCGTTTTGTCAAAACGCGCTGAATTGTGCTCCCCGAATTGATCGTCGATTGCTTTAGCAGAGTCTTCCATAGAATGAATGAGTTGTTTTAATTCTTCGAGTTTGTTTATTTTCATAATTTCGGTTTCTAATGGCTGTCTTCTGCGAATGGCGCTAAAAATTTAGGAAATATATTCTATTGTCCTTTTTAGTGGAGGCAATGAGTCAAGTAAAGAGCGTCCATATCGTTTTGACACAATCCTGCGATCCAGTATAACCACTCTTCCTGAATCACTTTCTTTTCTGATAAGCCGACCAACGCTCTGAACAAGTTTTTTACTGGCATCAGGAACAGCAATTTGTAAAAAGGCATTTCCACCTTTACTTTCAATGTATTCGGCATGTGCCTGCTCAATGGGGGATGTCGGTACTGAAAAAGGAATTTTAGTAATAATGACGTTTTCCAGTAAATTTCCAGGCAGATCGAGCCCTTCAGAAAAACTGCCGGTACCAAAAAGAATCGAGGTTCCGCCCATCTTTATAGTGAAAGAATGGGAGTTGAGTAACGATTGTCTTGAGGATTTTCCTTGCACTAACAGTTGCCATTTCTTCCTTTTTAGCTTTTTTGATATTTTTTTTGTAACAGCTTCCATTTGCCAATAAGAAGAAAACAGAACCAGATTTGCTTTTTTCTCTTCTATATAAAAAGGTATTTTTTCTGCCAATTCATCCGTGAATTTATCTGAAGAAGGTTCTGACTCCATGGCGGGGATCAGTAATTCAGCATGGTTCTGATAATCAAAGGGGGAGGCCAGTGCAAGAAATTTTACGCCATCTTGTTCTTTATTGCTGATTCCGGTCTGAAAGCAGAAATGATCAAATGAGTTCAACGCTCTTAATGTTGCCGAGACAAATACCGCACCGACGCACCGGCTCCATAATTGCTGATCCAGTTTCCAACCGACTTCAAGAGGAGAGGCATTAACGATGAAATCATCCTGGTTGTCTTGTTTATATTCAATCCAGCGGGCTAGAGGTGCTCCATATTCTTTAGCGGGCGTTGCCATCATACTCCACACACGAGTCAGATTATCCATTCTCAACAGGTAAAAACTGAGCTCATTTAGTAGAGGGTCGGCTACTTTAGTGGATAAATTGCCTTCTTTTACCCGTTCTGCAATGAGATCCGTTATTTTCCCTAAGTTTTGATTGGCTTTTTTTGTCAGTGTTTTCAGATCTCTGGCAATGCTTTCCAGCCATTCTGGTAATTCTCCATGCTCAAAACGCCAAATGTTTTCGTGAAAATAAGACTGCGTGATGTTTTGTTTTACGTCTTTCAGGAGTGGAATAATTTGCTGAATGGCATCGGTAAGTTCATTCCGGAATCGATAGGCCCGGGATTCATCCAGATTTTTCAGATATTTCGCGGAATTTTTGTTGAGTGTTTCCAGCCAGTTAGACGCGCCTTTTATACTTGCCGCTGCTGCAGAACTGTCACGTGAAATAGAGGCAATGTGGTGTGCTTCATCAAAAATATAAATACAATTTTCGGGGTCAGGAAGAACTACACCGCCTCCCAGCTCTGCATCAGCTAAAACCAGATGGTGATTTGCAACGATTATATCGGCAACGTCCAGTTCCTGACGGGCTTTCTGATATGGGCATTGATGGTGCTGGTGAAACCCATGATGACAGGAGTGTTTGTCACTGACGATAAGACTCCATAGTTCATCAGGAATAGTGGATGACCAGTTATCTCTGTCACCATCCCATTTATTTTTACAAATTGCAGCATACAGCTCCTGAATTAAAGGCTGTATTGTTTCATCAGGTGGAGAATCTAATAATCCCAATTGCTGGTCCGGCTGATCCGTTGCAAGGGTTGCCAGCCTCTGTTTACAGCAATACCTCTGACGCCCTTTCGCAATACGGAACTGAAACTCTAATGGACTTACCCTTAATAAAAGAGGTAAATCTTTAGTGATAAGTTGTTCCTGTAATGCTACGGTTGCCGTTGAAATTATAAGCTTACGATTGTTTAAAATTGCTACCGGAATCGCAGCCATTAAATAGGAGAGGGATTTGCCAATTCCCGTTCCGGCCTCTGCAACCAATATCCGGTTTGATGAGTGATATGAACCGCAGAGTGTTTTTGCTATCTCTGAAGTTAAGTAATTCTGAGCTCTTCTCGGGACAAATTTTTCTAAATGATGTTGCAGATTTTTGTAACTCTGCTGAATGCTATTTTGAATGTTTGGGCTCAGCATGAATCTCTCCGTTATAGTAGCCGGAGAATATTATCACATTTCTATTTCTATCCAGAAGTTCCCTAAAAATTATATTTTAGGTGAAAAAATAAGATCTTCTTCACAAAAAAAATCGTCGGGACAATCACTTATTATATTTTTAGACCTAAAAAATTATTATTCATAGCCTTTTTTATTTTTTTGTTTATAAAACTCCAAAATTTACCTTTATTATATTGATTTTTGGTTTTTTATTCTTTATTTGAGCAAAATTAAGTGCGTCAGTTTTGTTACGGTGTCGCTTAAAAAATAGCCAGTGCAGTGTAGAGGGGTATCTATCTTATTGAATATAAAGATTTTTTATTATTTCTTTATTGATTTTTATAATATTTGACATATAGGCAATTCTCTTGCAATCTAGTCAGTGAAATTAATGGAGACATTAAAAACTTTTTTAGTGTCGTCAAAAAAACAAAAGGGATCCAAATATAGGAATTCCTAATTTAAGAAAAGGCAGTGGATTAATATGAAAAAGACTCTAGTAGCTCTTTCTGTTCTGGCAGCGGCAGCAGCTGGTTCAGTAAACGCAGCAGAAGTTTATAACAACGATGGTGTTTCTGTATCTCTTTCAGGTGCAGGTGAAGTTCAGTTCTACCAGACTTATGAAAAAGAAGGTACTGACGTTTCTCAGGAAATTCGTATCGATGATGCACAAATCGACTTAACTGTAGGTGTTGATATCACTGATGGCCTGACTGCAGTTGCTGGTTTGAACCAGACATTTGAAGCAAATTCAAATGATGATGATACTAACCGCAATGTTAAAAGTGACGGTGCGTACGTTGGTTTTGCAAGCGATACTTTGGGTACAGTTACATTTGGTGACCAGTACCTAATTACTGATGATTCAGGTATCGGTGCTGACTTTGAAGTTGGTTACGGTCAATACGGACAAGAAACTACCAACGGCACTGACGTAATTAAATACGTTTATGACAACGGTCAGTTTTACTTTGGTATTTCTCATGACCTAGATGAAGGCGATACTGACAATACAACAGATGAAACATCTACTGATGGTCGTATTGGTTTCCGTGCCGGTGGTCTTGATGCTCGCTTGTACGTATTCAAAGGTGAGTCTGTTGACTTCGGTAGCGACATTGCTGGAAATGACTTCAGTGCTTCAAAAGGCGATGAAGACGGTTACAATCTAGAAGTTGTTTACACATTCAACGATGCATGGAGCATGGCAGCTTCTTACGGTAATGACAGCAAAGACATCAATAATGCAGAAGTTAGTGATGTGAATATCTTTGAAATCAATGCAACTTACACAATGGACCAAGTAAACGCATTTTCACTTGGCTACGTAAATGCTGATGATGATGCGTCAGGCGTTAGAGCTGAAGCAAACAACTTATACGGTGTATACGTACGTACTCTGAACTCAAACGTTCGTGCATACGCTGAAGTTGGTTATGTTGATGTTGATCAAGAAGATGTAGCTGATTCTGACTACGATCTAGCTTACACTGTTGGTATGGAAGTTTCTTTCTAATCTTACCTGACAGAAAAGTCTATTTTATAAGCCGCCATCAGGCGGCTTTTCTTTTATCTAAAATAAAATAACTATATAATTTTGTTTTAGATTGTTTCACTTAGGAGAATTTAGATGAAACTAAAAACTGCGGTAGTGAGTAGTTTTATAGGAATATTGTTTTCATTGGGTGCTCATGCTGCAACGGTGACAGCAGTGGATGGCTTACAGTTGCTGGCAATTGATGGTAATGAAATAGAGCAATCCACCTTTAATGAGGTGAAATCCGTTGATGTAAATGGCGGAACCCATCAGGTCGTTTTTCGTTACTATAAAAGCCTGAGAAAAGGCGGTATTAACCAGATATTCAGTACTCAGCCTTATATTTTTTCAATAGATTTAAAGGATAATGATCAACTGAAAATTTTAGTACCAAAGCTATCGGCTTACTCTCAGGCTCGTGCCTATTTTCACCGTAAGGTGGACTGGAAAGTCAGTCTGAATAGTGGAGATGCACAGAGTGTCGATGCGGTTAAGTTAGCCGGTCAGGGAATTATGCCGTTTGCTGATATCGAAAAAGTGGTGGCAGATTATAATACCAAGCAAGGTAATGAGTTTGCACCGGTTCAGCAAGCTGCACCAAGCATTGCAAATCAAAAAATCCATACTAATCCGGCTGACGATTCACTGGTTCAGACGGTTCAGATGTTGTATCAAAATGCATCCGCTGAACAGAAAAAACGGATCCGTATGTGGATTGCTGCTCAGGATTAATCATTAATCTTATTGCACTTTTTGAAATCAGCATATGTAATGTTGTTAACCAACATTACATATGCTGATTTCAGACACTTTGCTGATGGCAGTATCGTAACATTGTGCGGCCACTTCTATATTGGTATTTAACTGTTCTAAAATAGTCAGTACTGTGCGCCAGTCTGCGTGGTCATAGGCCAAAGCGAGTTCCAATATCATTCCCAGATTCCCGTCGCGATTTATCAGTGCACTGCGCACTCGTTCATCGAGAGGCATATCATTAATTAAATCAGCAAGAGGCTGGTCGAGTATGCTGTCCAGAAAACAGAATATTCCGACTAAAAAGGCGCTGTTATGTTCGTCTTTTAATGACGGAACATGTTTTGCGATTTCCTCACAGAAATACGCATTCTGAAGCGACAGAGTAAACAGGTGTCTTGGCTTTCCGTAGGCACTGGCGGCAATCGCAATCAATGCCACAAATTGTCGTAAACGTTCTTCGCCAAGATAAGCAATTGCCTGTTTGAATGATTTAATCTTAATGAGAACATGAGGTGAATTGTTAACGAGCGTAAGTAATTTATAAGAGAGACTCACATCTTTGGAAATAATGGATTCAACGCGGTTAAAGTCGATTTCAAAGTTTGCCATTTCTTTGCAAAGTTGAATCGTTGCAATCAGAGAAGGGTCGATTTTCTCTTTTTTAATCATTTCTGGTTTACTGAAAAAATATCCCTGGAATAAGTGAAAACCGGCATCTGAACACGCTTTGTATTCAGGATACGTTTCAACACGCTCAGCAATAAACTGGATGTTTGTGCAGGATAATTTTTCTATTAACAATTTGGCTTTGTGGCTTGGGATCTGAGTAATATCGAATTTAATGTAATCAATATATGGCAAAAAAGGCTTCCATTCGGCATTGGGAATAAAGTCATCAAGCGCCAGTTTATATCCTTTTGTTTTTAAATCCTGTATAGCGGTTAATAATTCATGCGTCGGTTTACAATCTTCCAGAATTTCGACCACCAACCTTTCTTTTGGTAGTAATGTTGGAGTTTGTGACGTCAGGCTTTTATACGGGAAATTAACAAAAGTGAGCCGCCCATCGGCGACCCGCTTATGTAACGCAAAAAAGTGTTCGGAGATTAGTCGGTTTGTTGCCTGCTCAGAATCAATATTAGGGAAAACATTTTCAGGACCGTCACGGAAAAGAAGTTCGTAGCCCAACACTTCTTTCTTAACGTTGAATATTGCTTGTCTTGCCACATAAGAATATTGCAATGTACTTGTCCTTTTGTGTTTATGCTATAAATAACATATTGATATTATACAACTTATCGATTTTTAGCAATAATGAACTATAAGACGTACTATTCAGTTGGGAACACACCATCAACGTAGTACCAGCTACTATCAATTCTTATAAAACGGGATCTTTCTTCTAATACAAACGTTTCTCCTTGTTCACGGTAGAAAGCTTTAAAATGCACATATCCTTCGTTTTCTGATGTTATCTGACTTTTCTTAATGGATAATTTTATCCAGTTTATCTGGGTGCCTGATTCAATTTCCTTTCTATTAAGTTTAGATGAAATTTCAGGGCTGTATGTATTAATAATATAGTCAGTTAATCCCAGAGCGTACGCAGAATAACGAGACCTCATCAGTTGTTCTGGCGTTTTGGCTCGTGAATGATCGTGATGAATTGGCTGGCAGCAATTTTTGTATTTTTTACGGCTTCCACATGGACATAAATTTCGCATGATTTTGTATTTAGTGATTCTCTGTATTTGTTAGTGAGTGGATGGAATAAATTGTTCAGGTTAAGAGTAACGAGAGTGAATCTGAACATCCATCATAGAAAAGTTTTTTTGGAGTGAATTCTAAAAATTTAAACAGAAATTAATAAAATAATTGATAGCAGGTTGAATTAGCCATCTGATATTAATTTTGATTAATATAATGTTTTAAAATATCTACCTCAAATCGGTTATTGACTTTGAGGGCATAACTATAGTTTCGCCAGTCTCCGAGGACTATTCTGTGCTTTAATTTGCTATCCAAGTTAAAAGTATGATGGTTAGGACGGTGAGTGTGTCCATGTATTAAAAAGTCGACTTTGTGTTTTTGCATCGTTTTTTCTACAGTGCTCTGGGTGACATCCATAATGACATCGTCTTTGTCGTTTTTATCTTGTTTTGCTGAACCTTGAATTTTATTGACGATTTTATTTTTGACCTGAAAAGGTAAAAATTTATACAGAAATTGTATCCAGGGCGTATGAACCTTTGCCCGGAAAGCCAGATATCTGACATCATCGGTACACAGTGTATCTCCATGCATGAGTAAGACTGATTGCCCATAAAGATTTATTACGGTTTCTTCCGCTAATAAGATAACACCCGTTTCTTTCGAAAAACGGTTTTTCAACAAAAAATCACGGTTCCCATGGATGAAATAACATGTCACACCGGATGTGGTTAGTTTTTTAAGGTGGTTTTTTATCTCTGAGGCAAATTGGGTTGGGTCATCATCGCCAATCCAGAAGTCGAACAGATCACCGAGAATATATAGTGCATCTGCATCATAAGCATGTTGTTCAAGAAATGCAAAAAACTCAGTGGTAAGTTGAGGCGTCGAAGGTGAAAGATGTAAATCAGAAATAAATAATGTATGCATTGGCATTTATGTCATTAAACAAAGCACAACGTTTTGTTGTGCTTCGGAATATTAGGATTAAGGGTAAGCGAACTTCAGAGCTTTACTCTTCAATGGTTGTTTTTGTGATAACAACGTCTTCTAATGGTACATCCTGATGCATGCCATATGAACCGGTACTGACCCCTTTGATTTTTTCTACTATATCCATACCGTCGACAACTTCTCCGAAAACACAGTATCCCCAACCATCTGGAGATGTATCTGTACGGAAATCGAGGAAGGTGTTGTCATTGACGTTGATAAAGAATTGAGAGCTTGCTGAATGTGGCTCCATAGTACGGGCCATAGCAATTGTACCGGTTTTATTGCTTAAGCCATTATTAGCTTCATTTTTAATCGAAGCACGTGTTGGTTTTTCTTTTAAACCGGAAGTCATGCCACCGCCCTGAATCATAAACCCATCAATAACACGGTGGAACAAGGTGTTATCGTAAAAACCGTCGCGGCAATACTGAAGAAAGTTCGCACTGGTTTCCGGTGCCTGTTCTTCGTTTAATTCAATTTTAATGTCACCGAAGTTCGTGTGAAGGGTGATCATAGCTATTACCTTTCTGTTTATTGTTTAGAATTGATATTTTAGCGTAGTTATTTCGACAATCAAATCAATGTTATTGAAGATTATGGGTGACCTCGTATAAGTAGGGTTGCTATAATCGGAGGCTGTTTTGTTTAATCAACCTGAATAGATATAGAGATCATGTTAAAAATATATAACTCGCTGACAAGAAAGAAAGAGGAATTTAAGCCTATTACCGAAGGGAAAGTAGGCATGTATGTTTGCGGCGTCACCATTTATGATCTCTGTCATATCGGACATGGCCGGACATTTGTTTCTTTTGATGTGGTGTCCCGCTACCTTCGTTATCTTGGTTATGATTTGACGTTAGTTCGTAATATTACGGATATTGACGACAAAATCATCAAACGCGCAGCTGAAAATGGTGAATCCTGTGATGATTTAACAGAGCGTCTTATTGATGAAATGTATACGGATTTTGATGCGCTAAACATTCTTCGTCCGGATGTGGAGCCGAGAGCAACGCATCACATTCAGGATATTATCAATTTGGTCGCTACGTTAGTTGAGAAAGGTTTCGCTTATGTGGCTGATAATGGCGATGTGATGTTTGAAGTCAGTAAGTATGATGAGTATGGAAAACTGTCCCGTCAGGATTTGGAACAACTTCAGGCCGGATCCCGGGTTGAAGTTGAAGTATCCAAAAGAAGTCCGCTAGATTTTGTTCTCTGGAAAATGTCTAAGCCGGGGGAGCCTTCGTGGGAATCCCCATGGGGATTAGGCCGTCCCGGATGGCACATTGAATGTTCTGCTATGAACTCAACCATTTTAGGTGAGCATTTTGATATCCATGGTGGCGGCTCGGATTTGATGTTCCCACATCATGAAAACGAAATTGCTCAATCCTGTTGTGCGCACGATACACAATATGTAAATACCTGGATGCACAGCGGGATGGTTATGGTCGATAAAGAAAAAATGTCCAAATCATTAGGCAATTTTTTCACAATCCGGGATGTTTTGGTTCATTATGATGCAGAAACAGTTCGGTATTTTCTGATGTCCGGTCACTATCGTAGTTCACTGAATTACAGTGAAGATAATCTGAATCAGGCAAGAGCGGCTCTGGAACGTCTGTATACCGCGCTACGTGGTCTCGATCTGACTGTTGATGCTGAAGGTGGAGAAGCCTTTGTTGCCCGTTTTAAAGAGGCGATGAACGATGACTTTAATACTCCGGAAGCCTATTCAGTGTTATTCGACTTAGCCCGTGAAATCAATAAGGTGAAATCTGAGGATGTTCAGAAAGCCAGTGAATTGGGTGTCCGGTTAAAAGAGCTTGGTGATGTGATTGGTATTTTATCTCAGGACCCGGAAACATTTTTGCACAGCGGCGCCGCTGCTGGGGATGATGTGGCGGAAATTGAAGCGTTGATCAAATTGCGTAATGACTCCAGAGTTGCGAAAGACTGGGCAAATGCGGATATGGCCCGTGATAAGCTGACTGAAATGGGTATCGTGCTGGAAGATGGTTCGGCAGGTACTACCTGGCGACGTAAGTGATAACAGTGGAATCAGTCAGATAAGAGGCATTGAAAAAATATAAAGAGGGGCTGCTGCCCCTCTTTTTCATGTGGAATATACGAGTAAGCAGATGTCGGTAATTTTAGGAATAGATCCGGGTTCCAGAGTAACGGGTTATGGTGTGATTCATCAGCGAGGCCGGAAGCTTATTTATATGGGAAGTGGATGTATCCGAACCAGTCAGAAGGATTTGCCTTCCCGTTTAAAACAAATTTACGCTGGGGTCAGCGAGATCATTTTGCAGTTTAAACCGGATGTATTTGCGATTGAGCAGGTGTTCATGGCAAAAAATGCCGATTCCGCATTAAAGCTGGGTCAGGCCAGAGGAAGCGCTATTGTGGCTGCCGTGAATGCCGAACTGCCAGTGTATGAATACGCTGCAAGATTAATTAAGCAGGCTGTTGTCGGGACAGGCGCAGCAGATAAAACGCAGGTTCAGCATATGGTCCAGCAAATGTTGTCTTTGTCTTCCAAGCCTCAGTCGGATGCGGCCGATGCTTTAGGTGTTGCGATTTGTCATGCAAATACAAATAAGACCTTACTCGCACTTGCCGGCAAAGCAAGCAGTGCGAAAAGAGGGCGCTACCGATAGCGGTTCGGTTATTCTGGCTATTCGGTTATACCTTGTATTACTGGCTATTTATCCAGTTATTTATTATTATCCATAAATAATCAGCGAAATAAGGGTAACAAAAGAGTGATAGGACGTTTACGAGGCATTTTGGTTGAAAAGCAGCCACCGGAGCTACTGATTGAAGTGTCTGGTGTTGGCTATGAAGTTCAGATGCCAATGAGCTGTTTTTATGATTTACCTGATATTGATCAGGAAGTGGTAATTTATACTCATTTTGTTGTCAGAGAAGATGCTCAGCTTCTTTATGGTTTTAATTCTGTCCAGGAGAGAGCTCTGTTCCGGGAGGTCATTAAGGCCAATGGCGTTGGCCCTAAGCTGGGGTTGGGTATTTTGTCCGGGATGTCAGCCAGTCAATTTGTAGATTGTGTTGAGCGGGAAGACATTTCAACGCTGATTAAACTTCCCGGTGTGGGACGTAAAACCGCTGAGCGCCTGGTTATTGAGATGCGTGACAGGCTGAAAGGCTGGAACTCATTTGATTTGCTTCAGTCTCCGGATTCACTACAGAGTGAAAATAAGATCGATACCGGTTCGGGAGCCTCTTCTGTTGATGAAGAAGCGGTGAGCGCGTTAATTGCCTTGGGGTATAAACCTCAAATTGCCTCAAAAATGGTTTCTAAAGTGATGAAACCGGAAATGAGTAGTGAAGCAGTCATTAAAGAAGCGTTAAGAGCAATGTTATGATTGAAGCGGATCGACTAATTTCTGCGGATGCAGAGTTGTTTAAAGATGAAGAAGTGTTTGACAGGGCCATTCGTCCGAAATCTTTATCTGACTATCAGGGTCAGGATCACGTTTGTGAACAGATGGAGATCTTTATCAAAGCGGCTCAGATGAGGCAGGAAGCATTAGATCATCTGCTTATTTTCGGGCCTCCCGGATTAGGTAAAACAACGCTTGCTAATATAGTCGCGAATGAAATGAGCGTTAATATTCGCACTACTTCAGGTCCCGTTCTGGAAAAAGCCGGTGATTTGGCTGCACTGCTAACGAATCTGGAAGAGAATGACGTTCTTTTTATTGATGAAATTCATCGGTTGAGTCCTGTTGTTGAAGAAGTTCTGTATCCGGCCATGGAAGACTATCAGCTCGATATTATGATTGGTGAAGGGCCTGCTGCCCGGTCAATCAAAATAGATTTACCACCGTTTACTCTGATAGGTGCGACAACCAGAGCCGGGTCGTTAACCTCGCCATTGCGGGACCGGTTCGGTATCGTACAGCGCCTTGAGTACTATAATGTTTCTGATTTACAGTGCATCGTAAAACGCAGTGCAGATTGTCTGGGATTATCGATGGATGATACTGGAGCTCATGAAGTCGCCAGACGAGCCAGAGGCACGCCCCGTATTGCAAACCGGCTTCTGAGACGGGTCAGAGATTACGCTGAAGTGAAAGGAAACGGGCATATTTGTTCCGATGTGGCCAATTTAGCGTTGAATATGCTTGATGTCGATGTATTAGGCTTTGATTATATGGATCGTAAGCTACTTTTAGCGATTATAGAAAAGTTTTCTGGCGGACCTGTTGGGTTGGATAATTTAGCTGCGGCAATTGGTGAAGAAAAAGACACCATTGAAGATGTCCTGGAGCCGTATCTGATTCAGCAGGGGTATTTGCAAAGAACACCAAGAGGACGTATAGTGACTGAAAGAGCGTATTTGCATTTTAATTTTGAGAAATAACATTGCATATTTAGTTGCTGATATTTCTTAATAGTATTTAATTGAGGTGTGGATCACAATTTTTACAATATTGTAATGTAGTGATCTATATCCGTAAATTGCCAGATTGTTTATTTATTGTTAATTGCACTCCCTTCTGATATCAAAATTTACATATTTCCTACAATATTTTTCACGTTCGTTTGATTTGAATCATTTTAGTTTTTGATTTTATATTTCATAAAGTTAACACTTGATCTAGATCAATACTTTTATTCCAATAAATTCTTTGAAAGATAAGTGTTTTACAAGTACTATTTTTACTAATTTAGAGTAGGTCTGTTAAAAAAATAAAGATAGAGCCTTCTGATAATAAAGATTTTAATTTGTATAAATTAGTAGCGTTTACGTTACTTTAACTAAAGTAAGTGTCTTTCAGCCGACACAAAGGAGTAATCATGATCGATATAGTGGATCTATCGCGATTGCAGTTTGCAATGACTGCGATGTATCACTTCCTATTTGTTCCGTTGACTCTTGGTATGACTTTCTTACTTGCAATTATGGAATCACTTTATGTGATGACAGATAAGCAGGTTTACAAAGATATGACCAAGTTTTGGGGAAAACTTTTCGGTATCAACTTCGCGTTAGGGGTTGCAACCGGCTTAACGATGGAATTCCAGTTTGGTACTAACTGGTCTTACTATTCTCATTATGTCGGTGATATTTTTGGTGCACCATTAGCCATAGAAGCATTAGTCGCTTTCTTTTTAGAATCCACTTTTGTAGGTCTATTCTTCTTTGGTTGGGACAGATTATCGAAGCGACAGCACCTTGTTACGACTTGGCTTGTTGCGCTTGGTTCTAACTTCTCAGCACTATGGATTCTGGTTGCGAATGGCTGGATGCAAAACCCTGTCGGTTCTGAGTTTAATTTTGAAACCATGCGTATGGAAATGGTGAGCTTTGCTGAGGTGGTCTTAAACCCGGTAGCTCAGGTCAAATTTGTACATACCGTGGCTTCCGGTTATACCACCGGTGCAATGTTTATTCTTGGTGTCAGTGCCTACTATCTTCTGAAAGGTCGTGATTTGGCGTTTGCAAGACGCTCATTTGCTATTGCCGGTTCATTTGGTATGGCTGCAGTTATTTCCGTTATTGTTCTGGGTGACGAATCTGGTTATGAACTGGGTGATGTACAGAAAGTCAAACTGGCGGCGATTGAAGCTGAATGGCATACCGAAGAAGCTCCAGCAGCGTTTACCGCGTTTGGTTTGCCAAATCAGGAAACCATGCATACTGATTATGCCATTAAGATCCCATATCTGATGGGGATTATCGCAACACGTTCCATCGATGAGCAGGTAATGGGTTTGCGTGATTTACGTAAGGAACACGTAGAGCGTATCCGTAATGGTATTTATGCCTACGAATTGCTGCAAAAACTAAGATCCGGCGATAAGTCAATGGCAACAAAGGATGAATTTAATAAAGTTAAGCGAGATCTTGGCTATGGGCTTTTGCTGAAACCGTATACCAAAGATGTTGTGGATGCTTCTGAAGCTCAGATTCAGGCAGCAGCTGACGATTCCATTCCAACCGTATGGCCACTGTTCTGGTCGTTCCGTATCATGGTTGCCTGTGGTGTGATTATGCTCGTTGTTTTTGCGGCGGCATTTATTCAGACCTGCCGACAGAAAATTGAGCAGAAAAAATGGATTCTTAAAGCGGCATTGTTCAGCATTCCTCTTCCTTGGATTGCCGTTGAAGCCGGATGGTTCGTTGCTGAATATGGTCGTCAGCCATGGGCCGTCGGTGAAATATTACCAACTTCAGTTGCTAACTCAGCATTAACTGCCGGTGAGTTGTGGACATCGCTGATTGGTATTCTTGCTTTATATACAGCGTTCTTAGTGGCGGAAGTTTATCTGATGGTAAAATTTGCCCGTAAAGGCCCAAGTAGCCTGAAAACAGGTCGTTATCACTTCGAGCAAAACGCTGATTCGGTTACAGATAAAGTAAACCGTCAGGTAGAAATTTAAGGCAAGGAGAAAAAGCTAATGTTTGATTATGAAGTCTTACGATTTATATGGTGGGTATTAATCGGCGTTCTTTTCATCGGCTTTTCTATTGCTGATGGATTTGATATCGGTGTTTGTGCGCTGGTGCCCGTTATTGGTAAATCCGATACTGAACGTCGGGTAATGATTAACTCTATTGCGCCACACTGGGATGGCAACCAGGTTTGGTTGATTACTGCTGGTGGTGCATTGTTTGCTGCCTGGCCTCAGGTATACGCAACAGCCTTTTCCGGCTTTTACTTTGCGATGCTGATTACTCTGGCCTCTTTATGGCTACGTCCGCTGGGATTGGATTACCGTTCAAAAATTGAAGATCCTAAGTGGCGTAAAATGTGGGATGTCTGCATTTCCATCAGTGGTTTTATCCCGCCTGTTATTTTTGGTGTTGCTTTTGGCAACCTGCTACAGGGTGTTCCGTTTGAGCTGGACGAATTGTTGATTTCAACTTATCACGGTAATCTGTTTGGATTACTTAATCCATTTGGCCTGCTATGTGGTCTGGTCAGCCTGTTTATGTTCCTTCTTCAGGGATCTAGCTGGTTGTTAATGAAAACATCCGGTGCGGTTCATGACAGAGCAAAATCCATTGCTCAGTTAAGTGCTTTGCTGATCATTGTCACTTTCGTCATTGCCGGTTTCTGGGTTCAGCATATTGACGGTTATGTTATTAAAAGTGTGATTGATCCGTTAGCAGCTTCTAACCCTTTAAACAAAGAAGTGGTAAGAGAAGCCGGTGCGTGGATGGCAAACTTTGATAAATACCCATTACTATGGATTGCTCCTATCCTTGGTGTGGCGATGCCGTTCATCGCAATTATCGCAGCGCGTATTGAAAAGGGTTGGTTAGCCTTTATTGCTTCCAGTTTAGCAATTGCCGGTATCATTCTTACTGCCGGATTCTCTATGTTCCCATTTGTAATGCCTTCAAGTATTTCTCTTGATAGCAGTCTGACTATGTGGGATGCAACATCGAGCGAACTGACACTGAAACTGATGACTGGTGTTGCAGTTGTGATGGTACCAATCATTCTTGCTTATACGTGTTTTACTTATTACAAAATGTTTGGTCGCATAAACAACAAGTTTATTGAAGACAACAAACACTCACTATACTAAGCAAAGGAGAATTAATAGTATGTGGTATTTTGCATGGATATT
This sequence comes from Vibrio salinus, assembly GCF_021272385.1. Taxonomy (GTDB): domain Bacteria; phylum Pseudomonadota; class Gammaproteobacteria; order Enterobacterales; family Vibrionaceae; genus Vibrio; species Vibrio salinus. The sequence continues at coordinate 477,904 of NZ_JAJSDZ010000005.1, read as the reverse complement.
AGGTGTCTTACTTGCTTGTTCTTTTGGTATCATCAACGCATTGTGGTTAGAACACAGTGAGATGATGGATAAAGATAGTGATGGTGAGTGAGGTAGCTCATATAATTGATAAAATTCACGAGCCAATTGATAAATGGTATTTACGTCTTTTATTGGTTGGCCTCGGACTGTATCACGTCGGAACTCTGATGTGGAACCCGGTTACTTATGCCGAAAATATAGGTGGCTTTAATTTTGTGAAGGTCTGGCTTTTGATCCTGGGTATGTGTTCAAGCATGATATTTGGTGTTGGATTTAAGCCAAGAATGATCGTATTTAAAGTTATATTCAGTCCGTATATTTCGTTTATTTTATTGTTATATTTTACAATTATTCTTTTTTAGATTAATTTCTGTTCAAAGGCGCTGAAAAAATCAGCGCCTTTTTTCGTTTTGTGTCATATGTAATGATGAACTACTGTCGTAATAATTCATGTTTAAGGTATAGTATGTTCGAGTAAAATAATTTTTTTAATATTAAGACAGTCATATGGGTATTTTTGAGTGGCCGGTCAGAGTCTATTATGAAGACACCGATGCCGGAGGTGTGGTTTATCATGCCAATTATCTGAAGTTTTTTGAACGGGCCAGAACAGAATATATACGGGAAAAAAGCGGTGTTTCTCAGCAGTCTCTTTTGGAACAAAGTATTGGCTTCGTTGTCAGAAGCGTAATGATAGATTACTTAAAAGGTGCGGTGCTTGACGATAAATTGACAGTGAAAACACATATTTGTGAAAGGAAAAAGGTCTCTCTGACCTTTTGTCAGGAACTAGTTAATGATGAGAATCAAGTATTGTGTAAAGCAATAGTTAAGGTAGCATGTATTAATAATAAAAAAATGAAACCAATCTCAATACCCAAAGATTTCTTTTCGGAGAGTGAGTAGTGAACTCTGATATTTCTATTTTAGATCTTTTTTTACAGGCCAGCTTATTGGTTAAGTTTGTGATGCTGATATTACTTGGAATGTCAGTGTTGTCGTGGGCGATTATTATTAAACGCAGCAAAGTACTGTCTCAGGCTGAGAAAGTGACGGAAACTTTTGAAGAAAAATTTTGGTCCGGAACCGATCTTACTCACCTTTATCAGGAGCTAAAGGCGAGAAGAGATAATATTAGCGGCAGTGAAGAAATTTTTTATAACGGCTTCACGGAATTTGCACGCCTGAGGAAAAATTCATCGGTTGAACCCGCCTTTGTGATGGACGGAGCATCCAGAGCAATGAGAGTGTCAATTTCAAAAGAAGTGGAAGAATTAGAAACACATCTTCCGTTTCTTGCCACGGTCGGTTCGATTAGCCCATATATTGGCTTATTCGGAACGGTGTGGGGTATTATGAATGCATTTATTGCGCTTGGAGCGGTAAAACAGGCCACGCTTTCGATGGTGGCTCCAGGTATCGCTGAAGCATTGGTTGCGACTGCCATGGGGTTGTTTGCTGCTATTCCAGCAGTTATGGCCTACAACCGTTTAAACAATCGCTTGGCTAAGATTGAGCATAATTACGCGACGTTTTCGGAAGAATTTCACAGTATTTTACAGCGTCAGACCATTCCGGCACCTAAGGAGTCGTAACGATGGCTGGTTATCAACCTAAAAAAAGAAAGATGACCGCTGAGATTAATGTTGTTCCTTATATTGATGTGATGCTGGTGTTGCTCATTATCTTTATGGTGACTTCCCCTTTTATTACTCAGGGTGTGGATGTTGAGCTGCCTAAGACCCAGACAGCCAAGCCAACATCTGAATTGGCGGAAGAAGGGGATGGTGGATTTATTATTGTTGAAATTACCAAAGACGGAAGTTTAGGTGTGAGTTTGAATAATGATCCATTCAAACGACATTTGTCCCTGAAAGAAGCCATTGTGATGGTCAGGGCAGAATTATCAATACATCCGAAATCCGTTGTTGCGGTAGGTGGCGATGCTGCAACGCCATATGCCGATGTCGTGAGAGTATTGGATCAGTTAAGTCAGGCGGGAATTCCTAAAGTGGGCCTATTAACCGATGTCCGAGATAAATAGGACCGTTGTTTGTTTATGAAGAACAAAAAAAGTTTTTTTAATCAGTTAGGTAAACCTGTCATATTTTCGCTTGTGCTTCACGTCATTGCTATTGCTTTGCTGATCTGGGGTGGTGATTTTAGTGAACAGCCGAAAGTTTCCTCTGGTGGGATGGTTCAGGCTGTTGTGATTGATCCGAGTGTTATCCGGCAGCAGGCAGAACAAATTAAGGCTCAGCGCGCTTCTGCTGAGAGGCAGGAACAGGATCGTATTAAGAAACTTCGGGAGCAGGCTCAGCGTTTAGAAGCGAACCGCAAAGTAGAAGAGGAGCGTATTCGAAAGCTTCGCGAACAAAAAGCAAAAGAAGAGCAGGCGGCCCGTAAAGCGCAACAAAAGCGGATAGAGCAAGAGAAACAGCGTAAAGCGGAAGAAAAACGGGCGGCTAAAGCTGAAGCAGAACGAAAAGCGAAAGAAGCGGCTCTGAAAAAAGCTGAGCAGAAAAGGATAGCCAGAGAAAAGGCGGCAAAGAAAGCCGAACAGGAACGCATAGCGAAAGAAAAAGCAGCGCAGAAAGCGGCAGAAAAAGCCAGACGTGAAAAAGAGGCTGCCGAAAAAGCAGAGAAAGCCCGAATAGCAAAAGAGAAAGCGGCTAAAGCGGCGGCAGAAAAAGCACGCATAGAGAAAGCTCGTCTGAAACGCCTGGAGCAAAAACGTAAGGAGCAGGAAGCCGCAATGAATAATATTTTCCAGGGACTGGAGAGTGAAAACAAACAGATAAATACGGCTCGTGGTCAACAGATTGCGAGTGAAGTTGAGAAATATGGAGCAATTTATAAACAATTGATCCAGCAAAATTTACGTATTGAAGATAGCTTTAAAGGTAAATCTTGCCGTATTAATTTACGTCTCATCCCGGCAGGGAAAGGGGCATTAGTAGGTGGTGTCAGCATTCTGGAAGGGGACAGCGCGGTTTGTGCAGCAACCCGCAGGGCAATTGCTCAGGTAGAAAGTTTCCCTTTACCAAAGGATGACGCCGATGTGGTTAAAAGGCTACGAAATATTAATTTGCTTGTAGTGCCGGAATAGGAATAAAAGGAAGAGTCTGTGTTAAAACGTCTTATTCTAAGCTGTGTTCTTTTTGCAATGTTTGCCTGCCAGAGTGCAAATGCGGCGTTAGAACTGGTGATAACAGATGGTATTAATTCTGCGCGTCCGATTGCAGTTGTTCCGTTTAAGTGGGAGGGAAACCATGCTCTTCCGCAGGATGTTTCTGCTATTGTAGCGTCCGATTTATTGCGTAGTGGTAAGTTTAGGCCGATACCGGTGAGTGCTATGCCGCAGACACCATATGATGAATCCGATATTAAATATAATGATTGGATCAAACTTGGTGTAGATTCGTTATTAACCGGAACGATTACGCAAGATAAAAATGGGCGCTATACAATCGAATATCAGCTTATTGATTTAATCAAAGGTCAATTTAATTTTTCAGGAGAGCATAAGTCATTAAGTCAAAGTGGAGGATTAATGCCTTCAAAAGATCATGTTCTTTTTCATTTTCTGAGAACAGATTTGCCAGCAAATAGCCTTAGACACTATGCTCACAGAATTTCAGATTTGGCTTTTGAGAAATTAACAGGTGTAAAAGGGGCATTTTCGACCCGAATCGCTTATGTGGTTGTCAACGATAAAGATAGATACCCATATCAACTGCGTATTGCGGATTACGATGGCTATAATGAGCGTCTGGTACTGAGTTCCCGCCAGCCAATAATGTCCCCGGACTGGTCCCCGGACGGACATAAGCTTGCTTACGTCAGTTTCCAGAATGGCAGAGCTGAAATTTACATTATGGATATTTATACCGGAAAGAGAGAAAAAATTTCATCTTATCCGAGACATAATGGTGCGCCTGAGTTTAGTCCGGATGGTAAAAAACTAGCATTAGTACTATCCAAAACAGGTTCGCTAAATATCTATGTGATGGATTTGGCGACCAGAAAACTGACTCAGGTAACGCGGAGTAGATCAAATAATACGGAACCATTTTGGTATCCGGATGGAAAATCTTTGATCTTTACCTCAGATCGGGGTGGTAAACCACAGATATATAAAGTAGATTTATCAACGGGTCGGACAAACCGTCTTACTTGGAAAGGGTCTCAGAACCTAGGTGGTCAGATTACACCGGATGGACGTTACCTTGTTATGGTAAATAAAAATGCTTCCGGTTTTAATTTGGCCAAGCAGGACTTAGAAACAGGATCTTTGCAAATTCTTACAAAGACTTTGCTTGATGAATCTCCAAGTATTGCACCTAATGGTGGTATGGTTATTTATAGTTCGATATATAATGGAACCAACGTGTTATCATTGGTATCTATTGATGGACGATTCAAAGCCAGGTTGCCTGAGACGAATGGACGCGTAGTCGCTCCAGCGTGGTCACCGTTTTTGTAAATTGAAAATTTTAATAAAAAAGTAAGGAAAACAAGATGCAAGTAAACAAGGTTCTAAAAGGACTACTGATTGCTTTACCAGTATTAGCAATGACTGCGTGTAGTTCAAGTGATGATGCTGTTAACGCTTCAGGAGCGGAAACAAACCAGACTTCATCTCAAACCACTGTGGCAACTCCGGTCGCACAATACGGACAGCTGACAGAACAAGAACTAAAAGATAAAGTAATGCAGGAACAAACGGTCTTCTTCGCATTCGATAATTCAACTATCTCATCTGATTATCAGGACATGCTTGCTGCTCATGCTGCATATCTGACTGGTCATCCAAATGTTTCTGTTACTATTGAAGGTCATACTGACGAACGTGGTACACCAGAATACAACATTGCTTTGGGCGAACGCCGTGCTGAAGCCGTAGAGAAATATCTACAAGCTTTGGGTGTACAGGCAAGCCAGATGTCAATCGTAAGCTATGGTGAAGAAAAACCATTGGTTCGCGGACATAACGAAGCAGCTTATGCTAAAAACCGCCGCGCAGTAATTGTTTACTAATCATGTTATAGGCCGTTTTATGTTGTGTAACTTCAAGCGATTAAGTACGTTTGTGTTACTTACCAGCGCAGCAAGTACAGTGCTTGCTGCGCCTGCTCCTGTCTCTGACCTCAATAGCCGTTCTGTTTACTCTTCTTCCGGTTCGACTGGTTCGGAAACCAATGTCCAGCGACTAGAAAGGTTGCTGAGAAACCAAAACCAGGTTCAGCTGCAATTGCAGCAACAACTTGACGATCTATCCTCTGATCTTCAGGAACTGAGAGGCCAGATTGAACGTAATTCTCATGACATTTCTCAGATAACCGATCGTCAGAGAGAGTTATTTGTTGAACTGGATAATTTGCGTCAACAGAAAGAACCGGCGAAAGAACCCCAGTCTACGGCAGAAGATTCGGTCGATACCAGTCACTACGTAGCGAGCGCCGCAGAACAAAAAGCCTATCAGGATGCGATTGATCTGATCCTGAAGAAAAGAGATATCTCTGGTGCAATAGGGGCGTTAAATCAATTCCGCAAAGATTACCCGAAATCGACTTTTACACCTAATGCTTATTATTGGTTAGGCCAGCTTTATTACGCGAAGATGGATGACAAGAATGCAATTAGTAGTTTTAAATCGGTTCTGGTGTTTAATTCTTCAAATAAAAGAGCGGATGCTTTAGTTAAGCTTGGTGAACTGGAAACCAGAAATAATCATAGCGATAAAGCAAAAGCTTATTATGAGCAGGTTATTAAAGAGTATCCTGGTAGTGCGTCAGCAAGGACGGCTCAGGAAAAGCTCGCTAAGTAACTCACAATCAAAAGAATTTAAATGGCATAAATAGGAGATTTGTATCTCCTATTTTTTTGCCATGAAACCTCTCAGAATCCGGTATTTTTATCTGGAATGAATCAGAGTACAATGTGCGGATCAACAATACCGGAAGTTGTACAGAGCAAAATAATGAGCCATATTCTTGACCAAATAGAAACTACATATCCATTTCCACCTAAACCCATTCCTCTGAGTGATGAGGATAAAGCTGAGCATATTAAGAATATCAAAGCACTGCTTGTTGAGCAGGATGCTGTATTAATTGCACATTATTATACCGATCCTGAAATACAGGCCCTGGCAGAGGCCACCGGTGGATTCGTTGGTGATTCACTGGAGATGGCAAAGTTTGGTAATAAACATCCTGCGACAACCCTTCTGATTGCCGGGGTGCGTTTTATGGGTGAGTCTGCAAAAATTCTGACGCCTGAAAAGCGAATTTTGATGCCAAATCTAAAAGCGGAATGTTCCCTCGATCTGAGTTGTCCCGGCGATAAATTCAGTGAGTTCTGCGATGCGCATCCGGATCATACCGTCGTTGTATATGCAAACACTTCTGCTGCAGTAAAAGCGAGAGCAGACTGGGTTGTAACTTCCAGTATTGCGCTGGATATTGTCGAGCATCTGGATAGTGAAGGCCGCAAAATCATCTGGGGGCCGGATCGTCACTTAGGTTCTTATATTCAGAAAAATACCGGCGCAGATATGTTGCTGTGGCAAGGTGAATGCGTTGTTCATGATGAATTTTCCGCAGCGGCGCTGAAGAAAATGAAAGCGCTGTATCCGGATGCCGCGATTTTGGTACACCCGGAATCGCCTTCCAGTGTCGTAGAGCTTGCAGATGCGGTTGGGTCAACCAGCCAGCTGATTAAGGCCGCAAAATCACTGCCGAACAAGCAGCTGATTGTTGCAACCGACAGAGGCATTTTTTATAAAATGCAGCAACTTGTTCCTGAGAAAGAACTGTTTGAAGCACCGACCGCCGGTGCCGGTGCTACATGTAGAAGTTGTGCTCACTGCCCCTGGATGGCAATGAATGGCATTAAAGCCATTGAAGGTGCATTGAAAGAGGGTGGTCAAGAACATGAGATTTTTGTTGATGAAGATGATCGTGTTAAATCTCTGGTTCCTCTGAATCGAATGCTGAAGTTTGCGGAAGAGTTAAATACCACAGTAAAAGGAAACGCTTAATTTCTACCGGTATTTATTCCTCCTGACCTGCCTTATTAATGAACCCCTTACAAACGGGGTTCAATTTTATCACCATTAATTCTGCTCTGAAGCCCGTAAGACAAGACCAGTTAGCATATCTGGCACGGCATCGTAAATCTCTTTAAATTGCTCTAATCCTTCTGCACCATGCTCTGCTAATGCAGCAAGCGCTGTTTCAGGATCGAACAGCATGGAGATGGAAAGCAGAAAACCGCCCAGTAAAGCGCCATTCTCACTGCCTTCTGGCATTAATTCATTCCAGTCATCGTGAGTGAGTTGCCATCCTTGTAACAATCCCTCACAGAAGTCTCTGGTGCTCTCTGAAACGATTTCATCATCATCCAGAGTATAACCATCCGGCCAGATCCACGCCCCTTCCAGAATGGACTGTCTTGCCTCATTCCAGATTTCGATAATGATTCCGATGTATTCTTCTAGCTGCCGTGTACTTGTAAATGGAGGCTGCTCCGTATTGCCCCATAAGCAGGCCAGCCATTCATTGGGAGAAATAATATTGGGCGCTGCTGCCAGCGCAGTGACAAAACCGAGTGTTTTCGCCTCGTTTAATAGAGTGTCATCATTATCTAAAGATGAAAGAAAGCCATTAAGTTTCAAATGTTCACCTGTAATCCGTTGGTTTCATGTGACTGAGAAATACAAACCAGTCATTTTAGCAAGAATTATTTTGTTCTTGCACCCAGTAATAGCCGAAATACTAAGGGCTACCTCAGGTATTTTAATCGCATTTATTTAACCAATTATAAACCTTTTTCGATCATAAGAAATTTACTGTTAACGAGCCAGTTGGCTGTGCTGGTTGAGTTTCTTTTTGTAGCTGTTTATTCAGTAAATATATTTAAATTTGGTTATTAAAACTACATTTTATATGTTTTAATTCCCATAAATTCCAGTTGCACGTTGTTTTTGCAGACATATAAACTGGAAATGATAAAAATATATAGTTTTTTATGTTGAGGAATTGGAATGTATGAAAAACAAAGGTTCTTTCTGCCTTAGAAATGCTGTTGCAGACACATTTGCAATGGTGGTTTTCTGTTTTGCATCCGGAATGTTGATTGAGATATTCATTTCGGATATGACCCTTGAGCAGTCGTTGGCATCAAGAATGCTGTCGATCCCTGTGAATATTGTGATCGCATGGCCTTATGGTATGTTCAGGGATACGGTGTTGAAACTGGGTTCAAAGTTTTCATCTGGTAAGATGATGAAAAATATCAGTGACTTACTAGCTTATGTATTGTTTCAATCTCCTGTGTATGCGGCTATTTTATTTACAGTTGGTGCTTCTTCAGATCAGATAATAACCGCAGTTTCAAGTAATGCGGCTATATCGTGTGCAATGGGGGTGGTATACGGTTATTTTCTTGATAGTTGTCGACGTTTGTTTCGTGTCCCCGGGTATGTGCATGTGATTTGAGTTATTTTTAATCAATATTGCTAATATATCGGCAGTTAGATGCCAACTGAGTATTTTTTTCATATTTAAGCTTGACCAAAGTGAAGAGAATCATTAAATTAGCGACACGCTGAACAACGCGTTCAGTTTCGGTGAGTTGTCCGAGTGGCTGAAGGAGCACGCCTGGAAAGTGTGTATACGGCAACGTATCGAGAGTTCGAATCTCTCACTCACCGCCACATTCGAAACCCTAGCAGAAATGCTAGGGTTTTCTCGTTTTAGGTCAAATAAGTTGAGCTTGCAAATAACAGTGCTCAGGACTGTCGTCATTTTTACTATTTAATCCGTTTTACTATTTAATCCGTCTTCGAGTTGAGGTGTTTATGTGGGAATTTGCCGATTAAATTTTTCTGAACGCTTCAGCCTCTGTTTCTGGTACAGGATATCCTGAAAGTGGCTAAAATAATGACAAGGGTCGGTATTCGCTCGTTATCATCTTTTGCCCGAACGGATTCATGACTCGAAATTTTGTCTTCATAAAGGATTTGTTTTCATGATTTCTTCATTGCACATTCGCTTTAATGCCATTAATAACAACAACTATTTTCAGGGCTTTACCGTTTTAGTTATTGTCCTTGCTGCGCTATCCATTGGTGCCAATACGTTTGAACTTCCTGGCAGTGTGAGCACGGCTATTCATTGGCTGGATCAGTTTATTTTGTTGTTTTTCCTGGCTGAAATTATCATTAAGTTTTTCTCTTACAGCCATAAGCTGGATTTTTTTAAAAGCGGATGGAACTGGTTTGATGCGATCATCGTCATTGGCAGTCTGGTACCGGCTGCAGGGCAGGGCATCCTTATTGCTAGGCTGCTTCGAGTATTCCGCGTGCTACGGTTGGTGTCTGCGGTACCTCAACTGAAACTGCTGATCAACGCGTTGTTTAAAGCGATTCCGAAGATGGGCTACATCGCCGTGTTGATGTTCATTATTTTTTATATCTACGCCGTTGTCGGCAGCTTGATTTTTTCACAAATCAACGAGGTGTTATGGGGAGATGTCTCGATCTCGATGTTGACGTTATTCCGTGTTGCCACGTTCGAAGACTGGACTGATGTCATGTATGAGACCATGAAAGTCTACCCTATGAGCTGGCTGTACTACCTTACTTTTATCTTCCTGACGGCATTTGTTTTTCTGAACATGATGATCGGTGTGGTGATCGAAACCATGACAACAGAACATGCATTAGCCGAACAGGACAAAAACGCTGATGTTCCATTAATCACCCCGGAACATGAACCACGACAGATATTTGCAACTTATAAACAGGTCGAATCGTTACAAAAAGAGCTTACCGAAATTAAGGCTCTATTACGGCAAGAGAAATCCAGCCATTTGAAAGGTAATTAAGATGGCTCACTACTTAGCTCGTCAGTTTTCCTTGGAAATGACACCAGTTAAACTCGGGTAATAGTGATAACTATCCTGACATCGGGAGCGTTGTACTGGTACAGTAGAGCATCATGCATAATTTCCATTAACAACAAAATAAAGAGAAAAATAAAAATGGCAGAGATGAAAGAAGCGCCTCTGGTCGGTGCTGCGCCCGTTGCTCCGGAGGGGCCGGAATTTTCTGAACTGATTCAGGGGTACTGGCGTCTGGGTGAATGGAAAATGACGCCGCAGGAACGATTGTCTTTCCTGAAACAGCATATCGAATTGGGTATTTCCACGGTAGATCATGCCGATATTTATGGCAACTACGAGTGCGAGCGTTTATTTGGTGAAGCATTGTCTTTGGATAAGTCGGTTCGCGAGCAAATACAGATTGTCACTAAGTGCGATATTCAGTTGTGTTCGGATAAGTTTCCTCACCGAAAGGTGAATTTCTACGACACCAGCGGGCATCATATTATGGCATCGGTAAATAATTCGCTGCGCCGTTTACAGGTGGAACATATCGATGTGCTGCTGATTCACCGTCCGGATGCCCTGATGGATGCGGCAGAGGTTGCAGAAGCATTTACTCAATTAAAACAGGCAGGAAAAGTCAATCATTTTGGTGTCTCCAACTTTTCGCCTCGTCAGTTTGAATTGTTACAGTCCCGGTTAGCGTTTCCACTGGTCACGAATCAGGTGGAAATTAACCCGTTGAATTTTGATGTTGTGCACGATGGCACGCTGGACTTGCTACAAATGCATTCGGTTCGGCCCATGGCGTGGTCATGTCTGGCCGGAGGCCGTGTGTTTTCTGATAAGAGTGAGCAGTGCCTGCGTGTGCGCGATGAGCTTGACGCCATCAGACAGGAGGTGGGGGCTGCATCGCTGGATCAGGTGATTTATGCCTGGGTCAGACGTTTACCATCGAAACCTTTCCCCATTATCGGCTCAGGTAACATTGAGAGAGTAAAAGCAGCGGCTGCCGCACTGAATATTGAATTAAGCCGGGAGCAATGGTTTCGGGTATGGACGGCATCAAAGGGTCATGCCGTTCCTTAGTGGCCGGATAAGAGGTGTCGTTGATTAACCACCTCTCTTATCTTGATCCCATTGCACGAAAAGGGCTTATCAGTCACTTTCATTTAATTGGATCATGAAGCGGGCTTACTTAGATTTGAGCCCGTTTTTGTTACTAACGTAATTATTTTTTTGATTTCAGACGCAATCAATCCGTTATATTTATCTCTTATTTTTTCTGTTTTTTTATAATTATATCAGTGATGTATTAGCACTTAATTGGTAACACTTATCATTTCAATAGGTTTAAACGATTAGATTTTAATCAGCAATTTAACCGAATATAAGATTATTAACCAAGGTTAACTTATATGAGGTGAGTTAAATGTTGCAGGCAATTTCGAATAATGCCATCCAGTATCAGGCATCCAATATACTGCGAGGCAAGGCAAAACGGTTTAGCTGGATGGTGATGTTCGGCCCGGCGTTGATTGCGGCCGTTGCGTATGTCGATCCCGGCAATTTTGCGACAAATATTGAAGCGGGAGCTCGGTACGGCTATGCGCTGTTGTGGGTTGTGCTGGCCGCGAATCTAATGGCGATGTTGATTCAGGGCATGTCAGCCCGGTTAGGGGTGGCAACCGGAAAAAATTTAGCTGAAGTCATTCGGGATCGTTATCCAAAACCTGTGGTCTGGTTTTACTGGATACAAGCAGAAGTGGTTGCGATTGCAACCGATCTGGCCGAGTTTCTGGGCGCGGCACTGGCGTTTAAACTGCTGTTTGACATTCCGATGATCTATGGCGCTCTTTTGACCGGTGTTATCACGTATTTGGCACTGCTGACTCAGCGGCTTGGTTTCCGTCTGATGGAAATTGTCATCGGAGCAATGATTCTGGCTATTGCAAGTGGGTTTGCAATGGAACTTCTGTTAAGCCGTCCTGATATGGTCAGTTTAACAAAAGGAATGTTTATCCCGGATTTTCCGGATAGCTATGCGGTTTATCTGGCATCGGGTATTCTGGGTGCGACCATCATGCCTCACGTGATTTATCTGCACTCTGCGTTAGCAAAAGACCGGATCAAAGCGTCCAATAATCAGGAGAAGAAAACTATTGCCAGATTTTATCGTATGGATGTGATTGTGGGCATGGCACTGGCAGGTATCGTCAACATGGCGTTGTTAGCATTAGCCGCATCGGCTTTCTACTCCAACGGTTATCACGATGTGGCAACCATATCCGAAAGTTATCAACTGCTTGCGCCACTAATGGGCAGCAAAATGGCCAGTATTGTTTTTGGTGTCGGTTTGTTGCTGGCCGGGTTATCTTCTTCGATTGTCGGTACGATGTCCGGACAGGTATTAATGCAGGGTTTTGTCCGCTTTACGATTCCGATTGGTGTCCGTCGTCTGGTAACGATGATTCCGGCTCTGGCTGTCATTATGCTGGGCGTTGATGAGCAAAAAGCGTTGGTGGCGAGTCAGGTCGTTCTGAGTTTTGGTATTCCGTTTGCGCTTGTTCCGTTACTTGTGTTTACTGCACGCCGTTCCATCATGGGGGATATGGCAAACAGTAAATCAGTAACCTGGATTGGAAGCTTGATTTGTAGTTTAATCATAGGGTTAAATATCTATGTCATTTATTACACTATCGTATCATAACGTTATGCCAAAATTTAAACAGAGCAGTAATTTTAGTAAAGTGAAAGAAGACCATCAGACTGAATTGGTTGAAGATTATGTAGAAGAAATAGCCGACTTGTTTGCCTCCCGGGGAGAAGTCCGCAGCGCCGATTTGGCGAAACGGTTTGGCGTCAGCCCGGCAGCGGTGTCTAAGTTTATTTCCCGTTTGCGTCAAGCCGGACTGGTGGAATCCGAACCCTACCGTGGCGTATTTTTAACACAGGAAGGTAAGCAGTTAGCGGAAAAAGTAGCCAGAAGACATCATATTGTTTACCAAACCCTGATAAAAATGGGTGTGCCGGAAGCCAGTGCCAAAGCGGATGCGGAAGGCATTGAGCATCATTGCAGCGAAGATACAGTGGAAGCAATGCAGCGTTACCTGATGACTGAGAACAGGTAGATTTCTGCTTTTTTGTTAATGGGCTTTGTTCTTCTTTGTCTCTTATCTTTCGCATATCCTTGTTTCAGTGAAGTGTGATAATACTCCTTTGTGCTCTATAATTGTATTTTTGTTATTTATCAATAGATTATAATGAATTTTAGGTTTGTTGTTATATCAGTTATATACCATTTTGAACAGTGAGCCGAAATAATTAAAACTATTAAATTTATTAATATCTTTTAATCTCGATATGAAATAGATTTAGCTCATCCTTTTACCTGATTATCTGCCTCATCATACCAGCGTTGTAATAGAAGATTTGAGTGTTAGTACACTACGGATCTGATGTATCTCATCTTTTGAATGCATGTTTTGTTAGGGTCTGTTGATCTTTGTTGTCGGTCATATGCTTAGGATAACTAAGCTACATGCCTTGCATCGCGATTAAAATTCGTTCGAATAAACAACGTTAATCGCCAAAGATCAACAGACCCTAGTAGGGGCAAAATGGGCTTAGAAAAATTTTTGTGACGGGTAACAAGCTTGTTAGCTGTGCAAAGATCATAGTGTGGTAACACAAAAGGGATCTTCGGGTTGCAACAAATGACTATATTCAGGTGGATTGGTATCTATGTTTTAGATGCTTCATATGAAAAGTAGGTACAGTCTGTCTGAACTCGGAATAAAGAACACGAGCGATTTTACCGTTCGTAGAGCCTGAGGTAGAGCTCTTGGGGACCAATCACTGATAGTGAGAACAAGGATGACTCTTTTTAGATCTTACCTGAGCGTTTTATGTTTCGGAACCATTGAGTCAGACGGTCTTTATTTCGTTCTGGACGTAGATTAGACAAAATTTAAAGGTTCGTAGATGAATATTACCAATCCTGCTTTTGCAGGAACATTAGAGTCGAGCGATATACAGGTTCGTATCTCTCCCATTCCGGAAGATACCGTTGAGATAGTACTAAACAGCAGCGTACAGAAACAATTTGGCGAGGCGATAGAAAGCTTAATCCGGAAAGTATGTGAAGAAATGAATGTACTTTCAGTCCGTATTGAGGCGGAGGATCGTGGAGCACTGGATTGTGTGATCAGAGCGCGCGTACAGGCAGCGTTAATGAGAGCTTCTAATCAAGCCGATATAAACTGGGAGTCAGTCAAATGAGTAAATTGCGCAGAAGTATGTTGTTTGTACCGGGCGCTAATGCTGCCATGATTAGTAATACTTTTATCTATCGCCCTGATGCCATCATGTTTGACCTGGAAGATTCTGTTTCTATCCGGGAAAAAGATACCGCAAGAATGTTAGTATTTCAGGCCCTTCAACATCCCTTCTATCAGGATATTGAGACGGTTGTACGAGTCAACCCTATTGATTCAGAGCATGGTATTAATGATGTCAATGCGGTTGTTCGTGCCGGCGCAGATGTTGTTCGTCTTCCTAAAACCGATACAGTCGAAGATGTTCTGGAAATGGAACGGGTAATCACAGAAGTTGAAAAAGCTTGTGGTCGTGAAGTTGGCAGTACAAGAATGATGGCTGCAATTGAAAGTGCTCAGGGTGTCAACAATGCAGTGGCAATTGCATCCTGCTGCCCTCGTTTGATTGGTATTGCTCTTGGTGCGGAAGATTATGTGAGAGATCTCCGTACACAAAGAACACCGGAAGGCACCGAACTGATGTTTGCCCGTTGTTCTATTCTTCAGGCTGCAAGAGCTGCCGGCCTTCAGGCATTTGATACGGTTTACTCTGATGCCAACAACGAAGAAGGCTTTGTTCAGGAAGCGGAACATATCAAAACGCTTGGCTTTGATGGTAAGTCTTTGATTAACCCCCGCCAGATTGAATTAGTTCACAACGTATTTGCACCGACTCAGAAAGAAGTTGATTTTGCTAACCGTGTTATTGCTGCGGCGAAGGAAGCGGAAGAACAAGGTTCGGGTGTCGCTTCTCTCAACGGTAAAATGGTCGATGCACCGGTCATTGAGCGTGCCCGGTGGACTCTGGATAAAGCAAAATCAGGTATTAAGGAATAGGCAGTAACCATGAATAACTTAACCTCTAATGAGATTCTCGGTATCCAGCAATCTGGATTGACTCTGTTTTCCGGACAAAACGAATCGACAGCTCAAGCTGCTGACAGCAGTAAAGAAGACGGAAAATTAAAAGACTCCTTACAGCAGGCTATTGAAGATGTTGGCCTGAAAGATGGAATGACCATATCTTTCCACCACGCATTCCGTGCGGGTGATAAAGTCATTAACTACGTAATGGATATTATTGCATCACTGGGAATTAAAAATCTTACTATTGCATCAAGCTCATTGACTACAGAGCACTCGCCACTTTTGACACACATTAAAAATGGCGTTGTAAGTAAAATTTATACTTCCGGTCTGCGTGGCGAATTAGGTGATGCCATTTCCAATGGTTTTATGGAAGAGCCTATTCATATTCACTCTCATGGTGGACGTGTACATTTGATCCAAAGTGGTGAGATCAATATCGATGTTGCCTTTATTGGTGTTCCATGCACGGATGAATTCGGCAATGCAAATGGTGTGAATGGCAAGTCACGTTGCGGTTCTCTGGGTTATGCTCAGGTTGATGCTCAGTATGCAGATAAGGTTGTTCTTCTGACAGAAGCGTTGGTGAACTATCCAAATACACCGGCTTCTATTTCTCAGGATCAGGTGGATGCCATTGTTCAGGTTGAGAATGTCGGTGACCCGGCTAAGATTGGCGGCGGAGAAACCCGGTTAACGAAAAACCCACGTGAACTTCTTATTGCCAAGAAAACCGTTGATGTGATCGTTAATTCCGGATACTTCAAAGATGGTTTCTCTCTTCAGACTGGTTCAGGTGGCGCATCACTGGCAGTAACCCGTTTCCTTGAAAGCGAAATGCGTAAACAGAATGTTTCTGCTGAATTCGGCTTGGGTGGTATCACTGCTACTATGGTTGAATTGCATGAAAAAGGTCTCATTAAGAACCTTCTGGATGTTCAGTGCTTTGACGGCGGAGCAGTCGATTCTTTGGCCAGAAATAAACAGCATGTTGAAATTTCAGCAAATGAATACGCTAACCCATCGTCTAAAGGTGCGGTTGTTGATCGTCTGGATGTTGTCATTCTGAGTGCTCTTGAGATTGATAAGTCTTTTAATGTTAACGTGATCACCGGTTCTGACGGTGTCATCCGTGGTGCATCAGGCGGTCACTGTGATGCAGCAGCCGGCGCTAAATTAGCTATTGTTGTTGCGCCGCTGGTTAGGGGAAGAATCCCGACTGTTGTTGATCAGGTGCTTAACATTGTAACTCCGGGTGAGTCAGTTGACGTTTTGGTAACCGACCATGGTATTGCGGTTAACCCGAATCGTCCTGATGTTAAAAAAGCGCTGGATTATGCAGGTGTGAAAACATTTGCAATAGAAGAACTGGTAGAACGTGCCAGAATGCTGACAGGAACACCTAAACCAATCGAATTTACCGATCGGATTGTTGGTTATGTTCGCTATCGCGATGGTTCCGTGATTGATGTAATTAAACAGGTGAAATAAATGAATGCCGAACGTGCCACAGAAGTTGGACTAGCTGAACATTTAGCAAATAAAGAAGCTCGGGTAGTCCGGCAGAATAGCATGCTTGCAAGGTTTTCCCGGCCACTGGTGTCTCTGACGATTAACATTCCCGGCCC
This sequence comes from Vibrio salinus, assembly GCF_021272385.1. Taxonomy (GTDB): domain Bacteria; phylum Pseudomonadota; class Gammaproteobacteria; order Enterobacterales; family Vibrionaceae; genus Vibrio; species Vibrio salinus. The sequence goes on along the minus strand of NZ_JAJSDZ010000005.1, from coordinate 461,178 downwards.
ATGTAAAATGACCCCTGCGTCGAAGAAAGTTTTTTCTGAGGCGACAGAAGCTGTAAAAGCGGTTTGTAAAGACAAGGGTTGGAATATTGTCGGACGTCAGATAACGGAGAAAAACACAGGTCCGGAGGCAATTTTTGCCATTGATGTTCCTGATGTTCTTGAACTAAAGCGTGCGATGATTGAAATCGAGTCATCGCACCGGTTAGGCCGTCTGATGGATTTAGATGTTTGCGGGGAAAACGGTAAAATGGTATCCAGGCGTAGTCAGGAAATGGCACTGAGAAAGTGTCTTATCTGTGATAAACCTGCCGTTATCTGTGCGCGTTCGGCTGCTCATTCACTTTCTGAATTGACTGAATGTATCGAAAGGATGGTATTTGATGACAAACGTTGCGCCTAATCTTGATCTTCTGATAGATCCGACGCTCTCCGTTGTCGAATCGGATAGTCCGGTTTCTTTAATAGAGGAACCAAATGGGTTAAAAGTGATTTCCGATTTTGCTTATCATTCTATGCTGGTTGAGGTTCACCATACGCCGAAGCCCGGTTTGGTGGACGTAGAAAGTAATGGTGCTCATACCGATATGGATGTGCCTCTGTTTGAGTTAAGTGCGCAGGCCATCCGACCCTATATTGAACATTTTGCAGCGACCGGATTCTTTTACCGGGATCTGCCTGCTCATGCACTGTTGTCTAAGCTGAGACCGGTAGGTATTGAAGCGGAAAAGGCAATGCTCAAAGCGACATCTGGTGTAAATACTCACAAAGGGATGATCTTTGGGCTTGGTTTAATTACCGGTGCTGCCGGTTGGTTGCTCGGAAAATCATTACCGGTCGATGCGCTTCATATAAGCAAAGTAATTAAAGCGACATGCCAGCTATTGGTTCTGGATGAGCTTAAAAAAAATCGTTCACAGGCTGATTGTGAATCGAATGGACAGCGTCTGTTCCGAGAATATGGGTTGACTGGTGCCAGAGGTGAAGCGGCTTCTGGTTACAGTACGATTCTGGATTATGCGTTACCCGAGTTTGAGTCTTTGATTTTAGACGGTGCTTCTTCCGAAGATGCTCTGAGACAAACATTGTTGGTGATCATGGCGAAGAATCAGGATTCCAATGTTGTTAACCGTTCTGGCGTATCTGGTTTGAGTTATGTTCAAAGCTGTGCAAGAAACTTGTTAAATCAGGGTGGGGTTGAAAATCCGAAGCTAAAAGAAGTGCTAAGAACTTTAGATCATAGTTTTATTCAGAAAAATATTAGCCCGGGTGGTAGTGCTGATCTGTTAGCGATGACTTGGTTGCTTGCACAGATCGAGCAGCTTGATTTGCTTCCCAACCACAAGGATGCACTATGGGTGGCTAAAACATTAAATACCGCTAATCAGTGTGATTGTAAATGCTCAGAACTTTCACTTGGTTCTTGTGTTTGTTCAAATCAGAGCATTTATCATCAAGAATTATCATCTTGAGCTTTGACTCGATTTAGTATGCGATTATATGGCGATGTGCATTATTTTTCTCCGGTTATCTTATCCGCTTATAAAGAAGCCAAGATAAAATAGTAGTGACATCAATTAAAACCATTAACGCTATTTAAAGTATTTTTTTCCGTTTGAGGATATGATTCAGGTCATTATTCTTAACTCATTTAAAAGCGACAATTTGGATGTCCGGGTTTACTGAATTCTGGCTTTAATGGTGACAGTCAGAAACCTGATTAACAGACCGACTAAAATTGAGAAATGTCCGTGATCACATCGTATTCCTTTGAAAAAGTAGTAACCAGCAGCAAGACAGAAAAAATGACGAAAGTCGCGTCTTTTCTTTCTGATATGGGGTTAGGTATCGATGATGACGTTGAATTTTTTCTTGTCGCTTTGGATGGCGATAAAATAGTTGCTTGCGGTGGACTGGCAGGAAATATTTTAAAGTCGATAGCGGTAAGTCAGGAGCATCAGGGGCAGGGAGTGTCGACAACACTTTTATCGGAACTGGTGTCATTGGCTTATGAACAAGGTCGGTTTCATCTCTTTATTTTTACCAAGCCGGAAAATTACCAGATGTTTCATAATGCGGGTTTCTACCAGCTTACTTCGGTAAAAGATCGAGTTATTCTTTTAGAAAACAGCAAAGTCCGCTTGGATAATTATTGCCAACAGCTCTCAAAATTAAAGCATGAAGGCGATAAGATCGGCAGTATTGTCATGAATGCAAATCCGTTTACGTTTGGTCATCGTTATCTGGTGGAATATGCTGCCAGCCAGTGTGATTGGGTTCATTTGTTTGTAGTAAAAGAAGACAGCTCTTTCTTTGGCTATGAAGACCGTTTTAATATGATTAAAGCCGGATTAAGCGATATTAAAAATGTCACTATTCATCCTGGTTCCGACTACATTATTTCTCGCGCAACTTTTCCAAGCTATTTTCTTAAAGATGAAGGAGTAGTTAACTACTCTCATACTGCTGTGGATTTGCAGCTTTTCCGTAACCATATTGCGACCGCTTTGGGTATTACCCACAGGTTTGTCGGTACGGAGCCCATATGCAAAGTGACCCGTTTTTATAATCAGCAGATGCATAATTGGCTGACAACACCGTCAATCGACAGCAAGCCTGTAACCTTGGTGGAAATTCCAAGAAAAGAACAGGAACAGAGACCAATTTCAGCATCGTTGGTGAGGCATCTGTTGTTTAATAACGAGTGGGATGAGTTACATAAACTGGTTCCGGAAACAACATATAACTACCTGAGAGAGTTGTTCAGCAATGAAGACAGTGAGTATCAACATAAGAGAAAAACAGCAATAACTACGTCTTCATCTGTTGCTCCTGTTGCATTGTAAATTTCGATGTTTTCTGAGGAACTGATACAACTGATATAAAAAGCCAGACCGTATAAAATAGACGGTCTGGCTTTTATCTGTTGGAACTAAGGAAAGAGTATATTCTCATTCAGGCAGATGTTGTTGCTCTGTCCATCATGACGGTTATTTGTTTTTCTATTTCGTCACATTCAAAATAGTTTTCATTAGAATGGAACAGCGCTGTAGATTTGCGGAACATGTGTTTTCTTGGTGGCATATTACAGGAAGCTCGGGAAAGTGCCTGACCGAAAGAATTGTACACATCAATATTCATTAATTTCCCCAACGGGTGCTCGTGCTCAATCTTCATCATTATTTTTTTTATAAGTTTAGCGTCATGCGTATCGATTACTAACATAGCGTCACTGCCCAGCTTATGATGTGTGCGATGACGGGCAATGCATTTCCATTGAACTTTTTTCAGTTCTGTTTCCACGTGCCCTAACGCATCGGTGAAGATTTGATTCGCATAATCTTTTTCTGCCAGTTCGTTTGGCAGGTAAGCAGAAACCAGGATGACAGGTTTCTGATACTTAGCAGACAATCTCTTTTGTCTGTGTATCCGGTCCTGTTTGTATTCATAACTGTTTATCAAAGTGGGGCTGGTGAGCATTGCTTAGTCCTTCTGTTGTAGCCTCAATGTCCTATCAGAATAATGTAAGAAATTCTTTCATTAATGAGGTATGCAGGGCACTCAGCTATGTTTAAAGAGATTTAAATGGTGTTTATGAACGTAATTCAGCGATTTGCTAATGAATAGCTGATTTAACATGTCCTTTTGTCCATCATGGGTTTTCTTCATAAAAATCATATAAGTTGTTTAGTGGTTACAATTGAATGACCCTCTTCACGTAGTTATCCATATCTCGTCAGTAAACTGGCATGACCTAATAAAAGAAGGTCTAAGTTAACAATGAATGAAGGTCCGATTATCTTAGAAGGTGTAACCCTCATGACTCTTGGCATGGGGTTCGTTTTCATATTTCTACTGATTCTGGTTGGGGCGATTAAGCTTTTGGCTGTCGTAGCAATGCGATTTGACCCCGTACAGAAACCTTCTCCTGCAGGCGCATCAGTGTCGTCCAACCCGACTTCGGATGACAGCCTTATTGCGGCTATTTCCGTAGCGCTTCATCACCACAAGAAAAACTTCAGTTGACACTGTAAGTAAGAATTTAAAGGGATTATCCATGTCTAAAATAACGAAACCGTTAGGTATTACTGACGTTGTTCTTCGAGATGCTCATCAGTCTCTCTTTGCTACCCGACTACGCCTTGATGATATGTTACCTATTGCCTCTAAACTGGATGAGATTGGTTACTGGTCTCTTGAATCATGGGGTGGTGCAACATTCGATTCTTGTATTCGCTTCCTTGGCGAAGATCCATGGGTTCGTTTACGTGAACTGAAAAAGGCAATGCCAAACACAAAACAACAGATGTTATTCAGGGGGCAGAATATTCTGGGTTACCGGCACTATGCTGATGATGTTGTTGATAAATTTGTTGAACGTGCCGTTGCAAATGGTATGGATGTCTTTCGGGTTTTTGATGCCTTAAACGATGTCCGGAATTTAAAACAGGCAATTCAGGCAGTAAATCGTCAGGGGGCGCATGCTCAGGGAACGATTTGTTATACGACCAGTCCGGTACATACTATGCAGTCATGGGTGGATGTTGCAGAACAGCTGGTTGAATGTGGCGTTAATTCTATTGCCATCAAAGACATGTCTGGCGTGATGTCACCATATGAAGCTTATGAACTGGTTTCTACCCTGAAAAAACAGCTGGATATTGAGCTTCATATTCACTGCCATTCTACAGCCGGCCTTGCCGATATGACGTTGCTGAAAGCCATTGAAGCCGGTGCTGATAGGGTTGATACCGCTATTTCTTCAATGAGTGGAACTTATGGTCATCCGGCAACTGAGTCTATTATTGCTGCTATGAAAGGGACCGAAAGAGATACTGGTCTGGATATTGAGAAAGTCGAGAGTGTGGCGGCCTATTTCCGCGAAGTCCGTAAGAAGTACCATTCTTTTGAAGGTCAAATGAAGGGTACGGATTCCCGCATTCTGGTCGCTCAGGTTCCGGGAGGAATGCTGACCAACATGGAAAGTCAGCTTAAACAGCAGAATGCACTGGACCGTATCGATGAAGTATTGGAAGAAATCCCACGTGTCCGTCAGGATTTAGGATACATTCCTTTAGTTACACCAACATCCCAGATTGTCGGAACCCAGGCAGTGATTAATGTGATGATGGGTGAACGTTATAAAACAATTTCAAAAGAAACGGCGGGTATTCTTCGTGGCGAGTATGGTAAAACACCAGCCCCGGTTGATCAGGCGTTACAAGAAAGAGTACTGGAAGGTCTGGATCCGATTACCTGTCGTCCTGCCGATTTGATTGAACCGGAGGTCAGTGCTCTGACCGGGCAGGTTGAAGCGATAGCAAGAGAAAAAGGCATCACTCTGGCTGAAAATAGGATTGATGATATTCTGACCGTTGCTCTGTTTGATCAGGTGGCATGGAAATTCCTGGAAAACCGCGGAAATCCTGACGCATTTGAACCGGTTCCGACAGAAGCTGAGCCAGCTCCGGCTGTTTCTGCTGCGAAATCGGGTAAAGATGAACCGGCGGTTTATACCGTTAATGTAAATAATCAGTCTTATGTAGTTCAGATTAATGAAGGTTGCGATCCGGTTGTTCTTTCTCAAACTCAGACTGAAGCTCCGGTGGCAGCAGCGCCGGCTCCATCCGTTGCAGCAGATGCTGAAACTGTCACTGCACCACTGGCTGGTAATATCTGGAAAATTCATGCTAAAGCCGGACAACCTGTAAAAGAAGGCGAAGTTTTGCTTATTCTGGAAGCCATGAAAATGGAAACCGAAATCCGGGCTGCCCGCGATGGTGTTGTCAATGAACTCCAGGTATCCGAAGGTGATTCGGTTCAGGTTGGTGATGCTTTACTGGCAATAGCATAAGGGAAAGAAATGGATAGTATTCTAGGACTGATAAGAGACTTCGGTTTTCTTCATCTGCAATTGGGTCAGGCCATCATGATTGGCGTTGGTCTACTGCTTCTTTATTTGGCTATTGTGAAGCAGTTTGAGCCACTACTTCTTGTTCCTATTGGTGTTGGTGGCATTCTGGCTAATCTGCCGGATGCCAACCTGGCGGCGAGTGCGGTGGATGCCGCTCTCCATGCAGGGAAACTGGATGTCATGCAGGCTTTCGCTTCAATTCTGGGAACAACGGATGTGTCTTCCGAGGGTATTAAGCATTTGATTTCTTCGGCAACACCAAAACAGTACGCAGAACTGAAACTGATGGCGGAACAATTCAGTTATACCGATGGTATGCTATACAGCTTTTATAGTGTTGCAATTGCTTCCGGTATCGGACCTCTGGTGATTTTTATGGGTGTTGGAGCCATGACGGATTTTGGTCCGCTTTTGGCAAACCCTAAGACATTGTTACTTGGTGCCGCAGCGCAATTCGGTATTTTTGCAACGGTGCTTGGTGCTCTGGGATTAAGTCAGCTAGGTATTATGGACTTCAGTGTTGCACAGGCTGCTGCGATTGGAATTATCGGTGGCGCAGATGGTCCAACAGCCATTTATGTGTCAAGCAAGCTGGCTCCGGAACTGTTGGGAGCAATTGCTGTGGCAGCATACTCATATATGGCGTTGGTGCCTATGATTCAGCCACCGATTATGAGAGCCCTGACAACGGAAAGTGAACGAAATATTGTGATGAATCAGTTGCGCCCAGTGGGTAAACTGGAAAAAATTTGTTTTCCTCTGATGCTGCTTATTTTAATTGCAATGCTGTTGCCTTCCGCTACTCCGCTGTTGGGTATGTTTTGCTTCGGTAATCTGATGCGTGAATGTGGTGTTGTGGAACGATTGAACGACACTGCTCAGAATGCTCTTATTAATATCGTCACCATTTTCCTCGGGTTGTCGGTAGGTTCTAAACTGATGGCCGAGAAGTTTCTTCAGCCTCAAACTCTGGGAATTCTGGCTTTGGGTATTGCGGCATTCTGTGTCGGAACTGCGGCGGGATTATTGATGGCTAAAGCGATTAATATGTTGTCTAAAGAAAAAATGAACCCACTTATAGGCTCTGCCGGGGTATCAGCTGTACCAATGGCGGCCAGGGTCAGTAATAAAATAGGCCTTGAAGCCAATGCCCAAAACTTTCTTTTGATGCATGCGATGGGACCCAATGTGGCTGGTGTTATCGGATCGGCAGTCGCTGCCGGCGTGATGATCAAGTATGTTCTGGGAGGCTGACGTAAGCGGTGGATAAAAGATTTAAATAACAATAAAAACAATATGTGTATAATAGGTTATCAGAGCAAGACTCTTGCTGGTGTTAACTGATTGATTAAATGGGAGAAAGTAATTTCTCCCTGTTGTCGTTTTTGAATTCAGTTATGAGGGCGTTGTTTTTGTCGCAACGTGACCTCATCAGGTTCAACGGATATTGAGCCAGTAATGAGATGGTATCAGGATGGGAACTTCATGTTAAATACACCAATTAAATTGTTAGAGAAAATTCAGAATAGCGTTTCTTTCCGAAATAAAATATTTATATTTATCTTAGTCTCCATGGGATTTCAGTTAGCATTTATCGCCGATAATTTCCGCAGTGCTCTTTTGAATACACTTGAGCATCAGGTTGGAACCCGGGCATTGGTGCAGGCGGAAGAAATCGCCAGTGATCCTTCTATTATTAAGGCTGTCAGCCAAAGGAATATCCCTGAATTAGAATCTATTGTCGGACGTCTTCGGAAAATATCAGATGCGAATTTTATTGTTGTTGGTGATGACAAAAAGATTCGTTTGTCTCATCCCGTAACCGATTTAATCGGGACGCCAATGCAAAGTACTGATAACGAGGGAGTATTACAAAAAGGCAAGTCTTATATCTCATTTAATTCAGGGAGTTTAGGGTATTCAGTCCGTGGAAAAACACCGGTAAAAAATAGTCAGGGTAAGATTATTGGTGTTGTTTCAGTCGGATATCTAATCGATAGAATTGACGGTTGGCTGATAGAATACGCGAAGCCGTTATATCAGGACTTTTTTATTATACTATTTATTACTTTAGTTGTGGGGTGGTTATTCTCAAACCACGTTAAAAAGAATATGAATGGTAAAGAGCCCGCAGAAATTGCTTTTGCCTATAATATGCGTAAATCCATAATGCAATCGGTATACGAAGGTATTATTGCTATTGATAAAAAAGGAAAAATCCTGACGGTGAATAATACGGCTCGTGCGCTGATTGGCACCGAAAAGAGCCCCAAAGAGTTACAACAACATAATATTACTGATTTTATAAATCAGGGGCAGTTTTTTTTCCATACACCATTCGAAGAAAACTTAAACGACGAACTTATTAAAATTAATAACAATGTTCTTATTGCAAATCGAGTGGCTATTTTTGATCAGGATAAATTTATCGGCTGGGTGATAAGCTTCCGGAAAAAAGAGGAAATTAGTTCACTGACCAAAGAATTAGCGCAGGTTAAGCAGTATACCGATAGTCTTCGTGCACTCAGAGATAATTATGAAAACAGGATGTCCACTGTCGCAGGATTACTTGAGATGGGTGATATAAATACGGCTCTTGAATTTATCTACAGTGATAAACATCGTAAGCAAGAAATTATAGATTTCATTGTTGAACGTATACATTGTAAGCAGGTTGCCGGTATTTTAATTGGTAAAGCTGCCCGTGCGAGAGAGTTGGGGCTTGAACTACAGTTTGATCCTCTGTGCCAGTTGATGGATGAAAAGAGAGCTATCACGATCAGTGAGCTTTCAGCAGTTATCGGTAATTTGCTTGATAATGCTTTTGAAGCATCACAGAAAAACCCAGAAAGTAATAATGTAGTTTCTTTTCTTATTTCTGATGCCGGAAAGGAATTAGTTATTGAGGTGAAAGATAATGGTTGTGGTATTGATCCTGAATTTGCTATGACAATGTTTTCTAAGGGAGTATCAAGTAAAAATGCCCCAGAGAAAGATGCCAGTGGTGTCGGACTCTATCTTATCAATCGTTATGTTAACCATGCAGGAGGCGTGATTTTGGTAGACGATGCGAAACCGAAAGGAACTATTTTCTCTATTTTTATTCCTAAAACTGAAATCATTGAGAATGAAGTGGTGGAAACAGAATCAGAGGTGTAATGATTCATAGTGCCTTTTAATATTTTTGCCTCTGAATGACGAAAATTAAAACCATAAAATGCATTGATGTTGTTAATGCCAAAGCGAAGCATGAAGAATATCATTTTTAGTATGCTTATCTCATAGCAAAATAGGATTTTACAAAGTTTGTCAGGTTCCAAATGGTTCAATCAAAATAGCAAGAAAAGTGGTTTTCGTAACGTAATATGATTGATAGAAATGGAGCACTTTAATACGAGTATGATAAGTCATGATTTCAAATAATTTTTTTAAGCTGTTAATGGACGATTGTGAGATCTGTCAGAAATCCGCCAGTGGTAAACTACAGCTTAATATCTGTGAGCTTGCGGGGAATATGGCTTATCATGCAATAATGCTGGAAATACACCTCACACCTAAAGCCGGTCTTATTGATTGCTCATCCGAAAGCATTCAGGAGAAGATTGATATTGATACGTCTATTGCCAGTGCAAATGTGCTCAGAACGTACATGAAGGAATTTGTTCAAACAGGCATGGAAATGAAGCATAAAGAAGCCTGGCATTTATTTCCGGCGTTGCAGGAAGTGGGATTAAAGGCTGAAAAGGATGTCTTAAAAGCGGCAAGTGGGAAAATATCGCAACGAGGTATGATTTTCACACTTGGCCTAATCTGTGGGGCTGTTGGTTGGTTATTTGGCCGAAAGCGGTCATTCGATGCGGTGCAGATTCGGAGAGTTATTACTTTTTGTTGTGCTCCCCTTACGGCGGGACAGCAAGGTTCTTCTGTAACAGGTAACTCCTGTTACAAGAAAGTATCCGGAGTACAAACAGAAGCGGCACAAGGTTATCCGACTATTTTTCATCATGCGTTACCTGCTTATGAAAAATCTATCGAAGCAGGACAATCAGAAGAACAGGCTTTATCAAAAACACTTTTGGTGCTTATGGCAAATAGTCATGACACCAGTATCATTAAACAGGGTGGTCTTGAAGGATTAGCTTACGTTCAGGATTATGCTTTTGATATGTTACTTCACCCCTCGACAACTGACGTGGAATTTGAAAAGAAAATCTTAGCCTTTGACCGAGAATTGAAGCAAAAAAAACTGTGCCCGGAAGGAAGTGCTGTGTTACTGGCGGCTACCTGGCTTTTAGCTCAGTTAAATATTTGTAATGAAAGAATATGATACATGTTAGCGTATGTTATTCTATCAGGAATATATTTTCCTGAAAGACTGTTAGGTTAGAAAAGTTTTTACTTAGATGATCAATAGATCTTAAGAGGGATGAGTTAACAAGTGAAAAAATTCTTCGTCATAATTATCTCTTCTCTCATTTGTGGCTGTTTAGGGATGCCCGATTCCGTTGTTCCGGTAAAACAGTTTGAAGTAGACCGGTATTTAGGTAAATGGTATGAAATAGCCCGGCTCGATCATTCTTTTGAACGTGGCCTCACCAATGTTACGGCTGAGTATCGTTTGCGTAGTGATGGTGGCATATCTGTTTTAAACCGGGGGTTCTCTGAGAAAAAAGGGGAGTGGCAGGAAGCGAAAGGGAAAGCTTATTTTGTCAATAATCCGGATGATGGCTATCTTAAAGTGTCTTTTTTTGGTCCTTTCTATGGTTCTTATGTCATTTTTTATTTAGACAAAGAGAACTATCAATATGCGTTTGTCTCTGGCCCGGATCATTCTTATTTGTGGTTGCTCTCCAGAAAACCGAAGGTAGAACCGTCGGTCTCCAAAGCGTTTAAAACACTGTCTGCAAAACTGGGCTTTAATACAAAAAATATCATTTGGGTTGATCAAAAGGGGCCTTGGGAATAGTTAAGAATGTCTGCATTTGCCCCTTAATGCCGCCCGTGTGAGTTATTACTCTGAAACTTGAGAGTATTGTTCGGCAACCGATTGATAAAAAAGAGTAACGATGTTTTTAAGAACGGGCATAAGCTGGCTGGCTTTTTTCTGATCCCAGGAAAAAGGTGGTTTTTCAGTCATATAATTGGTTTGTGCCAGCTCAAGTTGCATCGCATGCTGATGTTGTTCCGGTAAACCGTATGCCCGGGTAATATGCCCACCTTTAAAACGTCCGTTAATAATCCAGGAGTAGTTCTGGCTGAGACAGTAATTTTTCAGCTCGGTTACGGTTTGGCTTTTACAGCTTTTATCTGTGTTTGTGCCGATATTTAAATCAGGCAGAGGGCCATCAAATAATCTGGGTATGCAGGAAGCTATGGAGTGGGCATCAAATAATACCGCGTATCCGAATTCATCTTTGAATTGCGTTAACACGGACTGGATCTGTTGGTGATACGGTATCCAGATCTGTTTCAGATATTCCTTTCTGGTTTCAGCGGAGGGGGCCTGTCCATCTTTATAAACCGGAGAACCATTAAATAAGGTGGTGGGGAAAAGTCCGGTAGTTGCTGTGTTATAAAGAGGCTGATCATCCGCCGGACGGTTCAGATCGATCACAAAACGGGAATAATTGGCGACGATCATATGAGCTCCCATATCAAGTGCAAACTGATACAGTCTTTTTACGTGCCAGTCGGTATCCGGCAGGCTTTTCGCCTCATTCGTGAGTCCTGTTTCCACTTCTTTTGTCAGGGATGTTCCTGCATGAGGAATGCTGATCAATAGTGGAATGCTTCCCGGAATATAATGAAATGGGGTCATAACAATTCTCCTCCTGACAGAGTATTGCATATTTGTATATGTGTAGTATAAATATGTATATACAAATTAGCAGGGAAAGCCAGAAAGATGAAGCAGTTTTTTATTGATGATGCTTATGTCCGGGGTCAGTGGGAAAAAAATGTGTTTATCTCCGTTGATGATAACGGATTGATTGATCAAATTACTCCGGATGCCCGGAAAGACAGTGAAGCGTTACATATTAAAGGGATCGTTATTCCCTCCATGCCCAATCTCCATTCACATGCTTTTCAGCGGGCAATGGCGGGATTATCTGAGGTCGCCGGAAACCCTAATGACAGTTTCTGGACCTGGCGTGAGCAGATGTATCATCTGGTTGAACGCTTGACGCCGGAACAGGTTCATGCGATTGCAGCCTACCTGTATGTTGATATGTTGAAAGGAGGGTACACGCAGGTCGCAGAATTTAATTATCTTCATCATGATGTGCAGGGACGCCCTTATAAAGACGACGATATGTCGGAACAATTGAAAGCGGCCGCGAAATATACCGGTATTGGTCAGACATTATTACCGGTGTTGTATTCCTTCAGTGGGTTTGGTGATCAACCTGCCCATTCTTCGCAGAAGCGCTTTATTCAGACGACGGAGCAATATTTAAGTCAGTTTGAAACGTTATCCGGCAATCAGGAAAGCCTGCAAAATTCGGGTATTTGTTTTCACTCACTTCGTGCGGTCAATGTGCAACAGATACAAGAAATCCTTGATGCTTTACCTGACGGATTGCCGGTACATATTCATATTTCAGAGCAGCTAAAAGAGGTGAACGACTGCCTCGAATGGTGTGGTCAGAGGCCGGTTGAGTATCTTTGTCATAATATGAATGTGAATGAACGGTGGAATTTAATTCATGCAACTCATCTTTGTCCGGATGAAGTGACGGCTATTACACAACGTGGTGCCGTTGCTGGTATTTGCACCACGACTGAAGGCAATCTGGGGGATGGTATTTTCCCTATGGTTGATTTTTTGCAGCAGAATGGACGTTGGGGAGTCGGTTCCGATAGTCATGTGTCTCTGAGTGCTATTGAAGAGCTAAGATGGCTGGAATATGGACAACGCTTAATACATCATAAACGGAATTGTCTTGTGACCTCTGAGAATAAATCCGTGGGAGAGGTTTTATGGACTCAGGCTGCGAAAGGCGGAGCTCAGGCCTGTGGTTTGAGACTGGGTGTACTGGATACCGGCTATCGCGCTGACTGGCTGGAACTGAAGCCTGATGAATGGATGTCCTGTCTGCCCCGGGAACAATGGTTGAACCGTTGGCTGTTTGCAGGAGAAAAATCTCAGATAGACAATGTTTATGTTGCCGGGTGTAAAGTTATCAGCAACGGACATCATCCTTTGGAAGAAAAATTATCATCAGATTTTCGAGTTGTCATGAAAAACCTGATCCGATAACTGTTTCTATCTGTGGTGCCCTTTAAAATGACCGAGCAGTTTGTAGCGGGAACCCGGATACAGGAGTTTTGAATAGGTGACGATTTTATTTTCACTCCAGGTTTGCCGGCGAATAAGAAGACATGGTTCAAATTCATCAATATTCAGATAAGCCCTTTGACGGTTTGTTGGCATAACCGCTTCAACAATGTGTTCTCCGGCGGTAAGCGGGGCGATTTTCATCAGATAGGTATAGGGTGTCTGATTTTGATAATCCTGATGAAGATAGTCCGGAGCCATCTGCGGATTAACCAGTCGTTCTTCGAGTTGAACCGGAACCTGGTTTTCGTAGTGGATGATATGAGAATAAAATATTTTATCGCCGGTACTGAGCCCCAGCACGGCTGCCTGTTCCGGATCGGCGCGTATCTCTGTCAGAGAAAGCAGTTTACTGGTATGGGTATGTCCTCTTTGGGTGATTTCTTCTGCAATATTATGAACTTCTAACATAGCGGTGTAGCCTTTCATTTCAGCGACGAAAGTACCAACTCCCTGCATTCTGAACAGATAGCCTTCCGCTGTTAGTTCGCGCAGGGCCCGGTTAATTGTCATCCGGCTTACACCCAGTTCAGAAACGAAATCACTTTCAGACGGGATTTTCTGGTTGCACTTCCACTTACCGTTTGCGATATGGTGAACAATGGCATCTTTGACGCGTTTGTAAATTGGTGCCGGGTTGTCTTCCATTTTGCTTATCAGATGTTTTGCGAGAGGTTTATCTGCCATCTACATGCTTACCAGTTTATTAGGGGGATAAAGCTATCTTAGCGTGAAATAGTTTTAGATGTATATACAAGTTAGGTGTAACATCGGATAAATAAGTGAAATGAAATAATATTCAGTCGATTGTACATGTAAAAGGACGATACATGATTTTAAATTCAGAGGATTACAGAAATAAAGCCAGACACATTCTGCCAAAGTTTGCATTCGATTATGTTGACGGAGGAGCAGAATCAGAATCCACGATGCAGCTAAACCGTCATGCTTTTTCTAAATGGGGATTTATCCCATCCGTACTTGTTGACTGCGATGAACGGGATACTTCTGCCAACTGGTTTGGAAATACGTTTTCAGCCCCGTTTGCGGTGGCTCCTACGGGATATAATGGCATGCTTTGTCATTATGCGGACGAACACCTGGCTCTGGCTGCCGGTCAGAGTGGTATTCCTTATATTCAGAGTACGGTCTCGACCAGTTCCATTGAAGAAATCGGAAAACACAATCTGAAGAATCACTGGTTCCAGCTGTACGTTTTGCGGGACCGTTCAGTGACGGAAGATCTGCTATCACGGGCAAAACATCAAGGGTGTGAAACATTAGTTGTCTCTGTTGATGCGGTGTATTTTGGTAATCGTGAGCGGGATAAACGAAATTATTCGAAAGCGTTTCATTTATCGTGGAAAAGTAAGTTGAATATTGCCATGCACCCATATTGGGTCGGGAAAGTGATCCTGCCTCAGGGCGTTCCCGGCTTTGGTAACCTGATTCCTTATCTTCCTGAAAAATACCGGAAAGGCGTCAGTGCCGCCGCATACTTTGCTGAGCAGATGGATCCGACATTAGACTGGGAAACATTAAGCTGGATACGCAGTCTGTGGGATGGAAAACTGGTGATTAAAGGAGTGATGAGTGTAAATGATGCCAGACAGGCGATTGCAAGAGGTTGTGACGGCATTGTATTGTCTAATCATGGAGGGCGTCAGTTAGACGGAACCATCAGTCCACTGGATATGCTTCAGGATGTGAGAGAAGCGATAGGTCAGACCCCGCTATTACTGGTTGATAGTGGATTCCGTCGTGGTACCGATATTGTAAAAGCCATTGCTCTGGGCGCGAATGGTGTGTTAATCGGGCGGCCTTTTTTATATGCGCTGGCAGTGGAAGGTCAGAAAGGTGTAATGAAAGTAATGGACATTCTTAAGCAGGAAGTTGGTCTTACCATGGCTCAGCTTGGCTGTAAAACCCTCGGTGATATTGATGCTTCATTGCTGAAATCGCTGTGAAGTCGTGGGAAAAGCAGGAGAGGCTTTATGCTTTCCTGCTGAACGAATCAAATGGCAGCCAGATAGCCTCCATCCACATAAATGACCTGTCCGGTAATATATTTTGAGGCATCTGAAGCCAGAAAGATAGCGGTGCCGATCAGATCATCCAGTTCTCCAAAACGTTGCTGAGGTATTTTACTCAGCATTTGTTCACACCAGTTTTTGTCCTCGTAAAACACTTCGGTCATTTCAGTCTGAAAATAGCCCGGACCGATACCATTGATCCGGATTCCCTGCGAAGCCCATTCTGTACTTAATGCTCTGGTTATGCCTAAGACTCCGGATTTCGATGCCCCGTACGGAACGGCACCGGGAACTCCAACTTCACTGGTTAATGAACACAGATTAATAATGGAACCATGGCCATTTTTTATCATTTTTTTTGCGGCGGCCTGGGCGCAGAAAAGTGAACCTTTCAGATTGGTATCAATGATTTTGTTCCAGATATCTTCCGTCAGATCCAAAGACGGGCAAACCCGTTCGGTTCCTGCGTTATTGATCAGAATGTCAATATTGTCAATTTGGCTGAATACCTGTTTGATATTGGATAGATTGGTTACGTCGAGTTCGAACGCTTGTAGGGTTCCGGATACGTCACCAATACTTTCAATGGCTTTCTCAAGATCCGTCTGAGAGCGGGCGGTAAGCATCACATTAGCACCGGCTTTCGCAAATCCATCAGCAAGCGCTAACCCTATTCCCCGGCTTGCTCCGGTGACTAATACATTTTTTCCAATAACCGAAAATCGTGAATCATTCATTTTTTTCATCCTGAGATATCGATATCTTATCAAGCCAGTTACTTAAACTGCTTTCTGATGAATTCGCCAGACTTACCGCAATGGCAAATCCCAGAGGTGAGCTATGAGTGGTATGAGAACTAAGGCCGTTAGCCCGGAGGTCCATGACGAGTGTCGGGCAACAGAATAGCCCCATCCGGATGATTTCTTTCCAGTCAGAAGGTAGTACATTCTTTCTCTGTAAGAAGGTAATAAGAGGTTTCCAGTAGTGAGTGACTTTTGATTCTAAAAATAAGCCTCTGAGACGGGAGAGCTGCCAGTTGTGCGTGACGATAATCCGGTTCGATTCAGGATCGTATTGGGCGGTAACCTCATACTGTTGTTCAGCCAGTGACGGTTCGTATAACCAGTATGGATGGGCGTATATATTGTGAAATGTGGCTTTTATCTCAGCCAGTAACGCGGGAATGTATTCCCCGGCAAAAGCTGGGTCGAATAAGGATAGGATGGCTTTTTCTCCGTCTTCATACCACACATTCGCATTATGAGCATCACCATGAGCCGTGACCACTCCGTGACGGGCTAAATGCTCAGGTTGTAATTTTTTTGCAGACAGGGTGAATAGTTCATGAATGGATAAAGGGAAAAGGTCTCCGTTTATTTGCCATTTTGCATGAGAGAAGGTCTCCCAGTCCAAAATGACATTTCCCAGCTGAAAACGTTTATTTACATAAAATGTGTTTACCCGACCGCCGAATCCATCCGGATTTTTACCATCGGTTAATCTTCGGTAAAATAGTTGGTGTATGGCTTCAGCACCGACCTGTTCTGCCGTGGCCGTTTTATAGGATTGCAACGTTTTCGACAGTGTTAATTTATCGAATTCAATCTGGGCATCAACAACTGAAAAAAGAAGATCCGGATTGTGACCGGATTCGATTTCCCGGCAGACATCCGCCAATCTACTATCATTTCTTTTGTTGTACAGCAGGATTTGTCTTCCCGGTTCTTTACAGGCGAAAACCGGAACATCAACCGGAAAGCCATGTTCTTTGAGTAATTCTGCCCGGTAATATTCCTCAATGGAGTGTTCTTCGCCTTCTTCATGATGATACTTGAAAAAGTACTCACGACCATTGCTGAGAGAGACGAAGCCATTCAGTGAATTCAGGCTGTATTGATCGCGGTTGATTGACAATTGGATGACGTCTGATTCTGTGAGTTCAGATATTAGTGTTTTCAGCTTTTCCGCTGCACCATTCCAGTCTCCTTTTTTACTCAGGGCATGTGCCTGAGCGGCGAGGGGGGCGCTCAGAATGGAGGATGTCATTTTTATTCTCCCTGAATGCGTTGGCGTACTTCTGACACGGCAAGAGCATGGCTGGAAAAACCTTCGTATTCAGCAAGACGTTTCGCATTTTCTGCCAGTTCAGGATAACCTTCTTTGGTGACATAACCGATGGATATGCGTTTCATATAGTCAAACACGGATAGCGGTCCGGCAGTTTTTGCTGCGCCATTCGTTGGCAAAACCGCGTTGGGACCCAGAACAAAATTACCTAAAGAGATCGGAGTATGTTCACCCAGTAAGATCTCTCCGGCATTCCGGATTCTGGTCATGGTTGCCATCGGCTCTGTCGAGTGGATTTCTAAATGCTCCGGAGCGTATTGATTGACAAACTCAATCGCGTGTTCGAAGTCTTTTGTCAGAATGATGCCGCCATGTTCACCACACAATACTGTCTGGGAAAAGCTTGCACGTTGTTCCGGCATTTTCTGCCAGTATTCGGGTATGGCTGTCAACGCTTCATTTGCTACCCGTTCGGAGGATGTAACAAGAAATGCGGATGAATCCGGGCCGTGTTCTGACTCTATCAGCAAGTCCAGTGCGGCAAGTTTTCCATTTGCAGAATCATCGGTCAGAATGATGCTTTCACTCGGACCTGCCGGTACTCCCGGATCCAAAAGGTGAGCCAGTTGCTTTTTGGCTGCAACGACCCAGGGGCTGCCCGGCCCCACGATTTTCAGACATTTCGGTACCGACTCAGTGCCAAACGCGACGGCAGCAACACCTTGTGCGCCACCACATTTATAGACTTCTTTAATACCAACCAGCCGAGCTGCCACTAATGTTGCATCATCAACTTTGCCATCCGGACCCGGAGGGGTAATGATAACCGGTCGGGGGACACCGGCAACGACAGCAGGAACCGCGGTCATGATCAGCACACTTGGAAAAGAACCTTTTCCTCTGGGTACATAGCAGGCCACCGCATCAATCGGGACATGCCTGTCACCGGCAAACGCACCGGGCTTCATCTCTTTCATCCACATTTCTTCCGGTTTTTGTGCCTGATGAAATGCCCGGACATTTTCAACGGAATATTTTATGGTTTCGATTAATTCCGGAGCGAGGTTGTTAAAGGCGGCATCAAATTCGCTTTCTTCCGCTTTGATTGAAAAGGTTTGTGGAATAACGCCATCAAAATCCCTGGCAAACTGAATTAAAGCGTCATCGCCTTTTTCTTTTACTTCATGAATAATCGGTGTGACTTTTTCCGTAAAGAAGGATAGATCCGATTCGGTTCTTGCCAGCAAATTTGCCGGAATTTCTGTGGAATGGGTTAAATCAAAAAATGAAATAGTCATTATTTAAATCCTTTTCTTTATATCCCTGTCTCTATGCCATTTCTAATGGTTGACTGATCCTGTCGTAGACATGTTGTTGCAATTCCGCAAATTCATTGGTGCGGGTAATAGAAAGAGGCCTTGGCCTTTCAAGATCAACATCGAGGGTTTCATCGATTGCGCCTGGTTTCATGATGACGATTCTGTCTGAAAGATAGACCGCTTCCTCAATATCGTGAGTAACGAACATGACGGTCAGACGGTGTTTCTCCCATATTTCCAAAAGCAACTGTTGCATTTGCTGGCGTGTCATGGCATCGAGTGCACCAAATGGCTCATCCATCAGTAAAATTTTGGGCCGGTAAGAAAGTGCCCGGGCGATAGCAACGCGCTGTTTCATCCCACCGGAAAGCTCTGCCGGCCATTTGTCTGCTGCATTTCCAAGTTTGACCAGTTCCAGATGTTGCTGGGCCAGTTCAATGCTTTCGGAATGGTTATAACCGGCCGCCTTGAGAGCAAACTCAATATTTTGTCTGGCAGTCAGCCAGGGAAGGAGCGTGTACGACTGAAACACAACGCCACGATCAATTCCCGGACCTTTGATTGAGCTGCCATCGACCAGAACATCTCCGGAGTCAAAATCTTCAAGGCCTGCCGCGATTGAGAGTAAAGTACTTTTTCCACAGCCAGATGCTCCGACTATGGATACAAATTCATTGTTTGCGAGTGTCAGATTTATATTATCAAGAACAACGTTCCGCTCTCTTTTTTTAGCAGGATAACTCTTGATTAAATGATTGATTGTCAGAGTCGCCATGCTTAACCTCGCTTGTTATACCGGAATAAGAAACGTTCGGCTGCGCGCATAATTTGATCCGTAATGAGTCCGAGAACGCCCAGCAGAAGGATATATCCAATAATGGTATCAGTTTGAAAATAACGCTGAGAAACGACGATGCGGTAACCCAGTCCGGAGGTAGAAGCAACAAGTTCTGCTAATACAAGCCATGTCCAGGCCCAGCCGAGACTGATTCTTAATGCATCCCAGATGTCAGGCAAAGCGGATGGAAGAACAATTTTGAACAGGATTTTTCCATCATTCATTCCCAGAGTCCGGCCTAATCCGATGAAATCTTTCGGTACCCGTTTTACGGCATCGATCATCATTAAAACCTGTTGGAAAAAGGTACCGATCCAGATGACAAGGAATTTTTGAAAATCGTCCGTTCCCGTCCACAGAATCGTCAGGGGTACAAAGGCAACCACAGGCATGTAACGAATGAAGTCAACAAGAGGTTCTACCATTGCTTTTACAAAACCGTAGCATCCGGCCAGAATTCCGATAATGATCGACATGACTGATGAAATTAAAAAGGCGATCATAATCCGGTAGAGACTGCTTTGAAGGTCTTCCCATAAGATTCCCTGACTGGCTAATTTTATCAGCCGGTTCCAGACCTGTTCTAAACCGGGTAAAAATATCGGTTTTACTTTTCCTGTTGAGGTTGCCAGCCACCATATAACGAAAAGGATGATAAACGTTGCTATACCAATGCAGATTGCCTGCGTTTTGGTCGGTGTTTGCCCTATGGTGAATAATGTTCGTTTCAATGTCTTTCCCTGTTTTGTCTTGTTTTTAATTGGAGAGCCGGAGCTCTCCAGATCTGTCACAGACATTTTATTCTTTAGTTTCAATGAATGAAGGATCAACAACCTGCTTGAAGGTTAAATCAGCTGAAATAATATTGGCTTCATTTGCGGCTTTCAAAATATGCGGGAAAGTTTTGTTTTTGAATTCACCGTCTAACATGGATTTGTTCGTTGGAATATCAAGGTATTCTACGCCATCAAAAGCCGTTGACAGTTCTTCCGGGCTGGCGCCGACCGCTTTAGATATAATCTCTCTGCCACGTTTCGTATTGTTATTATATTCCTTCAGTGATTTAGCCCATACATCGATTAACGCGGTGATCTGTTCCGGATGTTTATCGATCACTGACTGGCGAACGACTAATACGTCACTGATTAAACCTGGGTCCGATGCACCGCTGTAAAGCATTTTAATGGATGCATCATTGTTTTTAGCCGCTGTTAGGTATGGCTCATAGGTTACGGCAACAGGGACCTGACCGGCGATAAGTGCACTGCCTGCATTTGATGCCGGCATTGGGACCGGTATGATGTCTTTTATGGTTAAACCGATTGAGCTTAATGCACTGTGAAGCAGAATATCACTGGTTGTTCCTTCTTCGTAGGCAACCCGTTTTCCTTTCAGGTCTTTAAGTGATTTGATTTTATCAGAAGTGATTAGAGCATCGGCGGTTTCACTCTGATCAAGCAACATAATGACTTTAATTGGCAGACCGGCTGAGATCATGCCCATTGCCGTGTGAGTGGCAATGTTCGCTACATCAATCTGACCGCTGGCTAATGCGGCATTGATGTCTTTATCTTCGGCAAAGTTGACAATATCAACGTTTTCAAAGCCTTCTTTTTTGAACAATTTGTCCTGTGCTGCGATGTGCCACAAGCCATAACCTAACCAGGGTTCAATACCCATTTTCATTTTACCCAGATTTTCTGCCAGCGCATTTGATGAACACAAAACTGCCAAAGATAGGGTAATGGCTTTAGATAATTTTTTCGCGCAATTAACCATCATTATCGTACTCTCCCTGTGATAATTGTCTGTTATTGTCGTATTGGTTATATATGTATATACAAGTTAACATGCACCTGCCGTGCCATATCCGGATTCTTATACCGTTCCTTGTATTGATTGAATTATTGATTAATTACTTAATTATGTACAGCACCAAATTTGTTCAATTTTGTTTTTTTGACCTGAATGTGTGCGATAAACGGTCAGTATGGATTCCGACGCTTGCCCGTTTCAATAAAATCAGCCTGTTTCGTTAAGAATTGCCTTCAGGCTGGTTATAAAGTGCTGATTTTCTTCATCAGTTCCGATTGAAACCCGCAGATAGTTTGTGTAGTTTTTCTCAGCCCAGGGTTTGACAATAACCCCTTTTGTAAGAAGTCTTTCTGCTATATTGACCGAAGGCATGGAGGTTGAGAAAAAAAGAAAATTACCCTGAGAGGGGATGGGATTTAAGTCTAATTTTGTCAGTTCATTAAAAAGCATCGCCCGGGCTTGTTTGTTCCAGATGAGCGTTTTTTCCAGATGTTTTGCATCGGCTAAAGCGGCAATGGCTGCTTTTTGGGCTAACCGGTTAACATTGAAAGGCAGACGCACTTTATTCAGGTATGTTGCCATGTTTTCAGTTGCACACAGAGCATAACCAATCCGCAAACCTGCCAGTGAATACGCTTTCGACAGTGTTCTGAGTAAGATGAAAGGCTTACCGGATGATTTCAGTTTTTCGAGTACGTCACAATAGCCATCTTCGCAGGCCGCAAATTCAAAGTAGGCTTCATCAAAAACAAAGAGTGTGTCAGATGACTGGTGAGAGAGTAGCTGATCGATTTCTACGGAGGAAAGTGTACACCCAACAGGATTACTGGGACTGGCAATGAAAAAAAGTTTGGGTCGTATGTGCTCCAGTTTTTGTGTTAAGTCATCAATATCGAATGTCAGTGCGTCTGTCATTTGGGAAATAATGACATTGGCACCATGGGACTCAGGGTAGAGAATGTGCAATCCGAATGAAGGTGTGACAGTAAGAACGGAATCACCGTCTTCCAGAAAAGCATGGCAGAGCATGTTGATGATATCTTCAGAACCATTACCAGTAACAATATGAGAAGGGGGGGTATCGTAGCGTTGACCAAGTGTCACTTTTAATTCATGGCATCCGGGATCCGGATAATGCGCCAGATTGTGCATTTCATTAAGAACTTTTCTGACCGATTCCGGTGTTCCGAAAGGGTTTTCATTGCTGCCGAGCTTGGCAATTTTTGAAACGTTGTACTTTTTCTTTAAAGCCTCAACGGAAAGACCCGCATTGTAGTCATGTAGTGGGGCAACATAGTGACTGACCAGTTTATCGACGATTTCATCCATGGTTTGCATCTTATTCTTTCCTTATACCAGATTCATCTGTCCCGATGTTTACGAATAAAATTAGTATATACATGTATAGTTTTTAAGCGCATTAGTCCAGAAATAAATCAAATTACCCAAATGTTAATTTGTTGGGGTAATTGTTAATTTAAGGAGATTTCAAGAGAGTGGATTACATGGTCAGCACATGATTGAGATAATAAAGCAGCTATAATGGTGGTGTGTAGATGTTGTTGGTGCATTATTTCATCATCTTATTTGTGTGGTAATCAGAAATAACTATTTCACAATTTTTACAAATAAATTTGTTATTAGCTCTGTTTGATGAAAAAAAGCTGTGATATATATGTATATACAATTTCTTGCGAGCTTGTCGAATGAAAGGCAGTGTCGCGTAGATTTTGTCTCACTAGCGAAAAAATGGATTTTATGTCGGTTGAACCGAATTCTGCTGAATGGAGAATGAAAATGCGAAAACAAAAAGTGGCTTGTGGATTAGGAAAAGCAATTTTATTGCTTTCGGGACTGCTTGCTTTTACAGCAAACGCGGACGTTTTATCGGATATCAAAGCAAAAGGTGAGCTGGTCATCGGTACGGAGATGCAATTTGCCCCTTTTGATTTTCTGAAAGGGAATAAACATGTCGGGCTTAACAAAGATTTCTTTGATGAGGTGGGCAAAGAGCTGGGTGTAAAAGTCAGTTATGTTGATTTACCGTGGCCGAGTGTTTTACCCGGGCTGGAAGCGGATAAGTTCGACATGGTTGCCGGTCCGGTGACCATTACTAAGGAACGGGTTAAAAGATATAGCTTTACCTATCCGATTGCGGATGCCTCTGTAGCGCTGCTAAAAAAACGTGGTGATAGCCGGATCAGTAAACCATCGGACATCGCCGGAATGACCATTGGTGTACAAAAGTCTTCGGCTCAGGAACAGCAGTTAAACGATTTTTCTGCAACATTATCAAAACCGGTTGAAGTGAAAAGCTATGTTGATTTTAACCAGGCGTATTCTGAAATCATGACGGGACGCGTTGCCGCGGTTGCAAATGCATTACCCAATATCGGATACATGGCGAGTCAGCATAAGAACTTTGAAGTGGTGATGCCTCCGTTTGGTAAAAAGACCTATTTTGGCTATGTTGTCCGTAAAGATGAAGATTCGGCATCATTACTGAAAAAAATCGACGACATTATGGTGAAAATGGAAAAAGATGGCCGGATGAAATCGATTCAGAAAAAATGGTTTGGTGTGGAAATGAGCCTGCCAGAGGAAACTGTGGTTCCAGTCATCTAATTTGTCAGGGAGGATCCGGAAATGCTCGACTTTTCGATTCTTCCCTCAACACTCCCGCTCTTATGGGATGGGGTCAAAATGACCCTGTTTCTCTCTTTTATGGCAGTGTTTTTGGGACTTATCGTCGGTATGGTGATGTGCGCATTGCGCCTGTCTTCAAACCTTTATTTACAGCGGATGGTTAAGATTTATGTTTCGGTTTTCCGGGGCATTCCTTTGCTGGTGCAGCTGATGGTGGCTTACTATTGTTTGCCTCTTATTGGTATCAAAGTACCGGCCTTAGTCGCCGCAATAGGATGCATCGGATTGTGTTCAGGCGCTTATATGACGGAGATACTCCGTGGAGGGTTCCAGTCTTTACCCGACGGTCAACAGGAATCGGCGCAGATGCTTGGAATGAGCCAGTTGCAAATTCTGTTACATGTGCAGTTACCTCAGGTTTTCCGGCTGACGATTCCGGGACTTATTAATGAAACTATTCTTCTTGTCAAAGCGTCCTCTCTGATCTCGGTGATTGGGATCGCAGAACTGACCCGAACGGCACAAAATCTGGCTGCCAGTAATTTTCAGCCATTTGAGTTTTATCTGGCGGCAGGCGCCCTGTATTTTATCATTAATAGTTTGGTCGCTATTCTGGGGTTGTGGCTGGAACGCAAGGCACGGCATGAGGTGGTACTATGATGACCTTTGATCCTTCTGTTATTACCAGTCACATGCCGGAAATTCTCAGCGGATTCGGAACAACAATCTTCACGACGGTGGTTTCCTGCTTTATTGGTATGGGAATAGGGCTCATTCTTGCTTTGGGTCTGACGGCTAAATCAGCCATATTCCGTTATCCTGTTCGTCTCTTTGTCGAAATAATCCGGACAACGCCTTTTCTGATTCAGCTATTTCTTCTTTATTATGGCGGACCTTCTGTTGGTATCTATCTGGAACCGTTGGAGGCCGGAATTATTGGGCTGGCAATATATGGAAGCGTCTACTACGCGGAAATATTCCGGGCGGGGTTCCAGTCTGTTCCTAAAGGTCATGTGGAAGCGGCTCAGATTATGGGATTCTCTGTCCCTCAGATAATCTGGCGTATCCAGATCCCACAAATGATGGTGCTTATTATTCCTGCCTTAGTCAATACCTCCATCATTTTAAGTAAAGAAACGGCGGTACTGTCTATCGTAACCGTTCCGGAGTTAACGTTTGTGTTAACCGGTATTGGTTCGGAGACCTATGCGTACGCAGAAACATTATTTGTACTTTCGGTTGCCTATCTGGTTTTTGCTGAGGTTACATCGCGTCTTGGCATGTTAGCTGAGAAACGTCTGAGAAAATATATGGAAAGATAACATGGAAGTGAAGTCTGATAATCATCCACATCCGATTGTGCAAGTTCAGTCGATGGGGAAATCTTTTGGTGATAATGAAGTTTTAAAAGGCATTAATTTAAATGTATCTCAGTCTGAAGTAGTCTGTCTTATCGGGCCTTCTGGGTCGGGGAAAAGCACACTGTTACGCTGCATTGCCTTTTTAGAGCAGTATTCAAGTGGAACCGTGCTGATCGACGGAGAATTGCTGGGGTATAACGATGATACGGATTACCGTAAATTAGCCCCGGCTAAAGAGTTGAACCGGGTGCGGCGCAATATGGGAATGGTCTTTCAGCAATTCAATTTATGGCCTCATATGACAGCGTTAGGTAATGTTTCAGAAGCGTTAGTTCGGGTCAAAAAAATCCCGAGAGCGGAAGCCGGGCAAAAGGGCCGGGAATTACTGAAAAAAGTGGGGTTATCGGAAAGGGCGGATCACTATCCGGCTCAGCTTTCCGGTGGGCAGCAGCAAAGGGTCGCCATCGCCCGGGCATTGGCAATGGAGCCTCAGGTTATGTTGTTTGATGAACCGACCTCGGCACTGGATCCGGAACTGGTCGGGGAAGTGTTACAGGTCATGAAAGATCTGGCGAATGATGGTATGACCATGATCGTTGTGACGCATGAAATGGGCTTTGCAGCTCAGGTTGCGGATACGGTTGTCTTTTTAGATAAAGGTGAAATATTAGCAAAAGGATCGCCGAAGCAGTTGTTTCAGGGAGCACAGCCTCCGAGATTAAAGCAGTTTTTGCAAAATTATCTGGATAGAAATGCGTTCTGGACTCAGGAAGAGACAACAGAATAGCAGGGGTGAGGTTTTTTCCGGTCTTGGCAGGAGAACAATAAAACCTCATTAACTCGAATTTGAACATTTTCGCGTTACTAGATAACAGCGAGCACGACAGTGACGATAATAGTCCGTAACGAAATATCACGTTAAGAGCTTATTGTTACTGTTCCAATGCAATAAGCACTTCGGCTTTAATAGTTCCATCCCAGGGTTAACCGATAAATTCCTATTAACTATTTAAATTTAAAGGAAAAATTCAATGGGAAGTGGAGAGTTTGCAGTAAGAGAGCCTCTATATGTGTTAGCCCTTTTGCCAAATTTGGTATGTGTAATCAACATTTGAACTGAAGTGTTGCTCAAATACTGGCTGCATGCTGTTTGGTAGCTCTGGAAAAAACACATCGCCAGAAATTTTCTTGTGAATTACCGAGAGATGGACTGTATCCGCCTGTTCTATTAACGCCTTGTAAATTTCACCACCACCAGAAACAAAAATGTGCTCCGTGCTTTGATCTAAGTACTCAAGCGCTGATTCAATGCTAGTGAAGTAGAGAACGTCAGTGTCATCTGAAGTAATTTCTGAACGAGTAACAACAGCGTATTTTCGATTGGGTAGCCTGCCCATTGAATCAAAAGTTTTACGGCCTACCAACAGCCACTGATTATAAGTCATCTCTTTGAACAGGAGTTGCCCTCCTTTGACATGCCAGGGGATATCCAAACCTGATCCGATCACTCCATTTTCTGACACTGCTGCCATTAAGGATATTTTCATTTCCCCTCCTGAGGCTAACGCATAGAACATTTGCAAAATATATGGCGCGACATTTTGGCAACCAAAATTCGTAACATGTATTTTGTCAATTGGTTCGTCTTGTTAGTTCAACACCAAGTGCACCGTAGCTTTTGTTGTTGACTAAATAATAAATTAATGTGGTTTTATTGTGCATATACACCACCATTATTGGTATCGACTAACCATGTATTACCCGGTTTAAATACGATGAGTTCGAAATGTTTATGAGCTTTTTTGAACGTTACATGGCAAACTGCTTGCCACCCGCTTCCACAGAACACTCCGTCCTTTGCTACTTGACCATCTTCTGTTTTTTGTAAGTGCCACCCTGTTCTTTGGAGAAGTTGAACGGCTTGACCAAATATAATACCGCGTTTGATTCCATATGATTTCAAAACATATTGAAACCACTTACCAGTATTAAACTGAGTAAAATATGTATACTTTCCATCAATGCTCACATGATTATTGTACAAATCAGAGAGTTGAAGAGCGTATAGATCAAAAATACAGCTAGGTGTTTTACATTGATTTCTATATGACAACCAAGATTTTTGAAAGGAAACGATTTCACTATTACCTTTATCATTAGGATATTTTTTCAAATCAGATAATAAAGAGTTGTAGTAATTACTTAATGAGGAATCGATATCCGACAGTTGCTCCTCTGAACAAACTGTCTTCTCAACATATGTAGTAACCTTAGAACAATCAAACGAAGCTGCTGCAATATTACTGCTAATAGTAAGTAATATTATCAAAATTATTTGTTTCATGTGTAGTGCTGTTCCGGAATCTGGTTGAAAGCGGTGAACGTAAACGTCACCGCAAGGGTCAGATGTCTGAAAGCGAAATCATGACTATCATTATCGCATTTCATTTGTCTCAACTGCGTGATTTTAAAAGCTTCTATCTGGGCATTGTCATCGTTATAACAAAATGAGTATTAACAAGCTTTCAGTGAGCGTACTTTTAGCAAAGGTTATCACTTAAAATTTTTCGCAATGGTTATATCACTGTTTAGTAGATTTGCTTATCCGAATTTTTATGTACAAGAAATGCATTTAGTCGTTGAGCATTTCTGCCGGTAAGAGCTTCCCATGTCTGATTTATGTCTTTGGTTGTTAACTGAGCAATAATGTTTTGTGGTTGAGTATAAGCGTTTATATCGTAGTCTTCCGAAAGATATGATGTAAGTTGCGATAACTGCTTTGAGACATCATGTTGATCGCGTTTAATTTCTGTCAGCAATTGAGTTTTAGCTGTTGCAAGTTCCTCTGAAGTTATGCCATTGGTCAAATCAGAAATTAGAGTATTTACAGCTTTTTCAGCTTTACTTTTATCTGCTGGATTTATTGTCAAGGTAAAGAACAACGTTGTAATACCTGATGTCTTTGAACTTCCGAATCCAAGATATGGAGAGTAGTCTAATCCTTCTTTTTCTCGTAGTTCTGTCGTCATTCTTGTATCAATAATTTTTTTCAGCAGCTTTATAGAAAATAACTCTTTATCGGTCTGTTGGGGAAGTTTTGATGCGAAACTAGTAACGTAGACAGTTGAATCTTCATTGGATGCCGGGACGATCAGGTTTTCATTAATCTGTCTAAGGGAAATTGCTCGGGTTGATAATTTTCCTGAAATATAGTTGATATTGGCCACATAGCGTTTCAAATAAGATGTGATAATTTTGGGAGCAATATCAGCCACAATAACCAGTTTGAAATCGTCTTCATGCCTAAATAATAGTCGATATACCTTTTCAACTTGGTCTGCTGTAACATTCTGTAATGCTTTGGGTGTAGATAGCTGATAAAACGTATTTTTGCCGTAGACAGCCGTATTTATTTTAACTCTGAATTGACCTGCTGGGCTATGAAGATAAGCTTCCCTTTTTTGTATTAGATTATTTTTTACGGCATCAAATTGAGTTCTATCCAATTTTGCATTTGTTGCAGCCTGATGCAAAAGTGAAAAGGCGGTTTCTAAATGTTTTTGGTTAGTTGTGAGATAAAGGCCTCGTTGCTCGAAACCAACCTGTGGGTATAAAGAGGTGTCATTTCTTGTTAAAAAGTCATTGAGTTGAACCGCATTCAAACCACAAAGTCCGCTGCGCATATATGAGGCGTAACTCATTTCCATTGCGGGTATCAAATTTTTCGGCAATAGCAATTCACTTCCTTGAGCAAAATATGAAAGGTAAATATTATTTGCTGCCTTAGGCTCTCTTTTGAGCCACACCTCAATACCATTTCCCAGTTTCCATCGATATAAGTTATTCTTTTTATCATCGTTGGCGGTTACTATTTTCCCGGGAGCTTTCGGTAAAATCAATCTATCAACAATTTTCTTATCCTCAAGTTGGTGACCTGACTGAGACATCGTAAATACGAATTCTTTGTTGTTATTTTCAAGCCATGTATCACGGTCGATTTTTTTTGCTTTTTCGGTAGGGAGAGCAAAGACATTTAAATGCTGCTGACTGCTTAACTGCTGTTTTAGCTTCTGGTTTAGGTGTTTAATATCTACCTTTTTAAGGAATAGATGAAGATTTTCCCTGTAACTGTTCTTCGACTGATAAGTTTCATTGGTTGCCAGAGCATATTCTTGGTCTTCTATTATTTCCTGTGATGTTTTTTTCTTCCATAGAGCATCAATATTTTCCAGTCTGGTGCGGTAAGGTGCAAGGGCGGTATCAAGTTCAGCTTGTGAAATACCATAGTCTCTAAGGTTTGCTAATTCTGTAGCTAAAAAGTGTTGTATTTCAGTACGTTTTTCTTCAGAAAAATCGATATCAATAAAGTTGTACTGAATATTTTCGATATTAGCGGCATCCGCTTCGATGCGTGAGTACTCAATTTTTTTCTCAATAGCTCGATTCTTTAAACGGCGGGTTATCAGGTTATTTATCAGAGTATTCAGCATTTCTTGTCGTTGATCTGTTAGTGTTTTGTAATACGACATGCCTGCAGGGAAAGTCAGGTCAAGTAGAGAAGGACTGCCTTGTGGAAGTACAAACATTTTGGCTGGAAAATGCTGAAGATGAGAAATTTCAGACAGATTTCTATGATCTATAGGTCTTGATTTCCAGCTTGAAAATGTAGTGGTTACAAGTTTATCTGCTCGAGATAGATCAAAATCTCCGGTTATTAACAGTTCAGAATTATTGGGTATATACCATTTACGATAAAACTTGGTCAGCTGTTCAGGATCGAGCTGTTTGATACTTTTTTCCGAACCAAGGACATCATGTTTATCCAAAATGGTATTTTTGATGACAAAATGGTACATCTGTTCACTAAATGGCTCTTCTTTTGGCCTGGAAATTCTCATTTCACCAAGTACAACGCCTTTTTCTGCCTCAATTTGAGTTTTATCTAAATTTAAGCCGTCACCAATATCCCTGAACCAAGTTAGGGCTTTGTCCATGTGTGCATCATCAGGTAGAGAAAGTTTATAGCTTGTGAGATCATAAGTTGTAAATGCATTCATGTCTGGACCAAATTCTAAGCCCGTTTTTTCAAGCTCAGAAACAATAGCATTTCCTTTGTAATGCTTACTTCCGTTAAAGGCCATATGTTCCAGAAAGTGAGCATAACCTGATTGTTTTTCTGTTTCCTGAACACTTCCCGTATGGACTAAAAGGCGTAATTCTACAGGTTCATTTTTCTTGTAGAAAAAATGGTATTTCATACCATTAGGCAATGAATGATGTTTCCAATTGTTATCACTAGCGATTTTATCGTTTGAAGTCCCATTACATGCGGTTAGAAATAGCAGACTGGCCAGTAAAGATAAAATAGAATACTTGGACATAAATGTTCCTTGGTAAACATGAAATTTGAGCGGGAACAGAGGTTAATAATAAATTCATTATTAATCAAAGTGTTATGGTTTTATGTTGCTCTTAAAATATACATTAAGTCAAGTATCGAAATTAAGAATAGAAAGCGAAGTGTAACTATTTAGCCAGAGGCTATTGACAGCAATTTAGTGAGCCCTGTTAACTTGAGCGACCATTTTCCCTGACTGATAGGAGTCTTTATGAAAACAAGTGAGTCGTAAGCACCCCACAAAACCACTGGATCTAATTTAATGAGAGAAGTCCAGGGAATTTTCTGCCTGCTTAACTTCCTCCGAAACGTTTCCCTACCAAGATGATCGTGACCAACGAGATGGAAAATATGCTTTGCCAAATTAGTATTTAACGGATTACCTGAGATATTGTAAAACTTTCAATATAGTGGCCAATTTACCTCATCCACTACACTCGAGATGACGGATCGATCGTGCCTCCAATCATAAAATCTGAGTTTTTGATGTATTCAGTAGGATTACTCAGGAATTTCGAACTTTCTTGTGAGTACTCTTTGATTAAGTCATCGAACAAACTGTAAATCTTGTTGGGGATTTGAGTTCTCATACAAACACTCTCAAGTAAGGTTAGGAAAGAAAAAATTATACCAAGCACATTACATGGATTAGTAAAATTAAGTCAATTTCCTGTCCGTTATGTGAGTTACCTGAGAAGGAAAACACGAAAAGGGGCATTTTCGATTTATAAATGGCAGCGAACCGTTCAGATCGCTGTCATTTAGTATGAGATTTTATTACCTTCCATAAGGCGAATACCGCAGAGCCCGTGAAGAACCGGCTCTGCTTTTGGTATCGGTTAACCTTCTCTGTGGATGGCAAAGGGAGACCAGGCTTGTGTGGTTGGCATTACTTCCAGCCGGTTAATACAAATATGAGGCGGGAGAGTGGCGATATAAAACATTGAGTCAGCGATATCTTCTGCAGAAAGAGAGTCGGTTCCGCTGTATAACGCATCCGATGCTGCCTGATTGCCTTTTGTTCTGACCAGAGTAAACTCCGTTTCTGCCAGCCCCGGGGCAAGGTCGGTTACCCGGACGCCGGTGCCCAGAAGATCGCAGCGCAGGTTATAGGTAAACTGTTGAACAAATGCTTTGGTGGCGCCATAAACATGGCTTCCGGGATACGGCCATTGTCCGGCAATGGAGCCAACGTTGATGATGGAAGCCCCGCGACCGGTTTTGATCAGCACCGGCAGCAAAGCGTGAGTAACATTAACCAGACCTTTCACGTTCGTATCTATCATGGTATGCCAGTCTTCGATATTGACATCCTGAGCCAGTTCTGGGGCTAAAGCCAGCCCCGCATTGTTAATAAGGCAGTTCACATTTTTGAATTCTTCCGGTAGCTGGTTAACGAGCTTATCTACCTGCTCTTTATCCTGAACATCGAGTCTCTGATAATAAACCGGTGCCAGTTTTTCAAGCTCACCGGCTAATTCTTTCAGCCGGTTTTCTCTTCGTCCCGTAATAATGGTTTTCCATCCGGCTTCGGCAAATTTTCTGGCAGCCGCCCGTCCGAATCCGGACGTTGCTCCGGTAATGAAGACAATTTTTGACATACTATTCTCCAACTTAGTATTTTTATCTGTCCCTTTACTTTTATACTGGAGTAACTTTTTTCCTTCGTTTAGTACCAGATTTTTGTGGTTGTTGGGGCAGAGGCTTTTTTGATCACTTTTGCCAGTATCATTATCCCCGGTTCAATATTGTCGGCACAGATACCGGAGAAACCAAGGCGCAGATAATGGTGCTCGTGTTGTTCCGGGCTGTGGAAGTGAAGGTCACCATCTTCGACCAGCACTCCGAGTTTCATCGCATCCCGTACGACATCAGGTCCTGACACTCCTGCGGGGAGTTTCAGCCAGAAAGCACTGCCACCAAGTGTCTGGTTTGTAATGCAGTCAGGCAGATGGCGTTCCAGAGACTGGCGGAGAATGGTCCATTTGTCGGTATAAGAGCGACGGATTTTAGCCAGATAACTATCATAGTAGCCCAGAGAAATGAACAGCGCACTGGTTCTCTGGTTGTTTGCCGGCGGGTGACGGTACATGAGCCGGCGTAATTTTCGTGCCTGGTTAATCAAAGTGCGGTCTGCCACCATAAAACCAATTCTTAATCCCGGGGATAACGATTTGGATAAACTTCCTACGTAGATGACGCTGCCGTCTTTATCCATACTTTTTAATGCAGGAGAGGGTTTGGTATTGAGGTTAATTTCACTGTCATAGTCATCTTCAATGACGATGGTGTTGTTTTTGCGCGCGTAATCTAATAGCGCTGTCCGCCGTTCCATGCTCATTGTGACGTTTGTCGGAACCTGATGACTTGGTGTGGTGTAGATGTAATCGCACAGAGCCAGATTATGATTTAATTCTATTCCCTGATTATCCAGACTGAGAGGTACTACTTTGGCCCCGAACGTTGAGAAAATATTCCGGGCATCCGGATAACCGGGATCTTCAACACCCACAACAGTGCCGGAATCGGTAAGGAGCTGCGCCAGCAGGAAAAGAGAGTTCTGTGTGCCGATGGTGACTAAAATTTCATCCTGACTGGCGCTGATTCCCCTTTTACTGAGCACACTGGTCTGAAGCTGTTTTATGAGCAGTTTGTCATCGCAATCGATGTGGTCTGAAATCCAGTCTTTAATAATGGTCTTCCGTTGTGCCAGACGAACACATTCCCGCCAGTGGTTCGATGGGAAAAGGGTATCCTCCGGCTGACCGAACAGAAACGGGTAAGGGTAACTTTGCCAGTCCGGTGTTTTCTGAATGTTTCTTTGTTCTGAAAAGTCGACTTTGAATTTGTCGGTCCATTTTTGTGCAGACTGATCACAAGTTTGGGTAGAATCGACCATGACATCCAAAGGACTGATATAAGCGTCAGGGTTGGTAAAAAAACCACTTCTTTGCTGAGAAATCAAAAAACCTTCATCAACCAGTTTTTCATAAACTAATACAATGGTGTTTCTGGATACGTTTAGCATTTGTGCCAGCTTGCGGCACGAAGGCAGTGCTTTGTTGCCAAATACTCCCTGATGGATTTTTTCCAGCAGGTGTTCTCTTATCTGTTCCTGCAAACTTCTTTCGGGAGAAAAGTTGATATGAATGAGGTGATCATTTTTCATAAGTTCTTCTCGTTTTTGTGATCTGCTATAGATCAGAAAATGCACGATATATGCCAATCATGGTGTTGAACCATCAGGCGTAGATGGTTGCAGATCGGTTATCTGGGGCCAATTGTTCCCAAAAAAAGCTAATTCTGGCGCTAATACTTATTACGATGTCGTCCTAATGTTGGTTTTAACAGAAATGAAAGGAGTAACAAAATGGAAATGGATATTCTTGAAGATGTGATTGAATTAGATTCAGCACACGTCTGGCATCATATGACACAACATGCTACCGCTAAAGCACCGATGTTCGTTAAAGGTGAGGGGAGTTATGTCTGGGATTCGAACGGTAAACAATATCTGGATGCCACGGCCGGCGGCGTTTGGTGTGTGAATGTCGGCTACGGACGTGAATCCATTGCGGAAGCGGTAAAAGAACAGCTGGTTCAGTTAAACTACTTTGCCGGATCGGGAGCGACGCCTATCGGAAGTCAGTTTGCTGCAAAACTGGTGAGTCTGATGCCGGGAATGAGCCGTGTGTATTTTTCGAACTCAGGTTCCGAAGCGAATGAAAAAGCATACAAGATGGTTCGCCAGATTTCTGAAAAATATTATGGCGGCAATAAGTCGAAAGTCTTATATCGTGAGCGTGACTATCACGGGACAACCATTACCTGCCTGAGTTCATCCGGTCAGGAAGAGCGTCGTAATCAATATGGTCCGTTTACTCCGGGATTCGTTGAATTCCCGCACTGTTGTGAATACCGCAGTCAGTATGGTGACGTCGATAATTATTCTGAGTTATCTCTGAAAGCGCTTGAAGAGGTTATTCTGGCTGAAGGGGCCGATACTGTTGGTGCGATTGTCGTAGAACCGATTACTGCCGGAGGTGGGGTTATTGTACCGCCGGAAGGGTATCTGAAAGGTGTTCAGGCGCTTTGCCAGAAATACGACATGTTACTTCATATTGATGAAGTCGTCTGTGGATTGGGCAGAACAGGGAAATGGTTTGGTTATCAGCATTTTGATGTGAAGCCCGATATCGTTACGATGGCAAAAGGTCTGGCTTCTGCCTATGCACCGATTTCATGTACGGTCGTAACGGAAGAGATTTTCCAGAAATTAAATAATCAGCCTGAAGATCGTGAGAGCTATTTCCGGGATATCAGTACATTTGGTGGATGTACTTCCGGCCCGGCTGCTGCGCTGGAGAACCTGGCGATTATTGAACGGGAAGGCCTATTGGAAAATTCTTCAAAAATGGGTGATTACCTGCTGACCCGTCTGTCTCTGCTGAAACAGAAATATGACATCATAGGTGATGTTCGTGGTAAAGGCTTATTTCTTGGAATGGAACTGGTTCAGGACCGTGGGACAAAAGAACCGGTTGATGAGAGCGTATTGATGAAGATTGTGGCTCACTGCAGTCAGAATGGAGTGCTGATTGGGCGTACTAACCGTTCGTTTAAAAAATACAACAATACATTGTGTCTGAGTCCGATTCTGACGTTAACGCAGGAACAGGCCGATACTATTGTCGATGCAATTGATGCTGCACTGGCAAGTCTGTAAAGGTTAGAATTGTTAATCATTAGTTAAATTATAAATTTCATAATTGAAAAGGGCGCTTTTAAAGCGTCCTTTTTTGTATTGCTCTGTGCCAATTTGGTGCTGCCCGGAAGAAAATTGAATAATTGGCCCCTTGGACCTATATTTTATTTTTTTTTGGCTCTATACCCGGCAAAAAATATTGTGGAATATAAAAATTAACACAAAGTTAACAATGCTAACATTATCAGGGAGAGATATTTTATGATGCGATGGAAGCGTAAATTTGCCGGTTTTACTGCGGCAGCCACATTATCCGTTTTACTTGGTACCAGTTTAGCAACTGCAGCTGATTTGCCGGAAATTGAAAAAACAGGCGTTTTTAAAGTTGCAACGGAAGATGACTATGCACCGTTTAACTTTATGAAAAATGGAGAACCGGCCGGTTTCAATAAAGACATTCTGGATGAATTGAAAAAGTACAGCAGCAAGTTTGAAATCAAGCAGAGCATCCTTCCTTGGACAGGTTTGTTAGCGGCGGTTTCTTCCGGCCAGTATGACGCTGCAATTACCGGTGCATTGATTACCGATGACCGCCTTAAAGTCTTCAACTTCGTTGTGCCATTAGCGTCAGCTCAGCATTATTATGTTAAACGTAAAGGCGATGACAGTATTAACAGTATTGCGGATCTTAGTGGAAAAACACTGGGTGTTCAGGCTGGTAGTGCACTGCTTGCCCGTTTGCCTGAATTGAAAGCCATGCTGAAAGAGAAAGGCGGCAAACTGGGAAAAGTGGTTCAGTATCAGTCTTATCCGGAAGCGTATGCTGATTTGGCGAATGGCCGTCTGGATTATGTCGTTAATGCGGTTATTTCCATTAACGATTTGGTGAAAGCACGTCCTAATGTGTTTGCAAAAGGCCAGCCGGTATCCGGTAAAGGGTTCGTTTCATGGCCTGTACCGAAGAGCAGTCCGGAATTACTTAAATTCCTGGATGGTTTTGTTCTGCACCTGAAAGAAACCGGCAAATTAACCGAATTACAGAAAAAATGGTTTGGTCAGGAATTTAATGGTCTGCCAGATGAGCCTATTACAACGGTTAAGCAGTTCCACAAGCTAGCGAATTTAGATTAACCCTCAGAATGTACCGGCTGATTTTCAGCCGGTATGTGTTTTCCTGTGTTGTAGAGGTGTAATTTCATGGATTTAGCTGCATGGATTTTATTATTTAAAGGGGCATGGACGACAATCTGGATTTCCGGGACATCGATTGCAATCGGAGTGACGCTTGGGTTACTAATCGCCATTATCCGGCAACGCTCTATTCCGTTCGTCGATCAATTTCTGGGACTGTATATCAGTGTTGCCCGTTCTACTCCTCTGGTTACCTTAGTTTTATTTATCTTTTTAGCATTACCGGCTTTAGGTGTGCATCTTGACAAAAATATCGCTGCTATTTTATCGCTGTCACTGAATACTGCGGCGTTTAACGCCGAAATATGGCGCTCAGCGATTCGTAATTTTTCAAAAGATCAGAGAGAAGCAGCCTATGCATGCGGTATGACTGAATGGACCTTTTTCCGTTCAATTATGTTGCCTCAGGTCATTTCTGTCAGTTTGCCTGCGTTAGT
Source organism: Vibrio salinus (assembly GCF_021272385.1). Taxonomy (GTDB): domain Bacteria; phylum Pseudomonadota; class Gammaproteobacteria; order Enterobacterales; family Vibrionaceae; genus Vibrio; species Vibrio salinus. The sequence goes on along the minus strand of NZ_JAJSDZ010000005.1, from coordinate 424,118 downwards.
CAACGAAATGTCATTTCTGATAAAAGGAAGTCCGGCGGTGGCGATTATCGGTTTGGTTGATTTGACTCGAGTTACCAACCGCATTTCCTCAGTCACTTATGAACCCGTGTATCCAATTCTTGGTGCCGGACTGATTTATATCGTGATTATCAGTATTTTGGTAAAAGCGCAATCCGTTGCTGAAGTAAAAGCACGACGACTGGCGTTGTAACAGGAGGTCACAATGAATGAATGGATGACGATTTGGGAAGCCCGGGACCTCTTTATTGACGGATTTGAAATGACAATTTACCTGTTTGTTGTTTCGGCTATAGCCGCATTGATACTGGGTATTGTTTTGCTGTATCAGCTGGAAACCGCTCATCGTTTTATACGTTATGCGATCAGGGCGTTTATGACGGTAATGAGAACAATCCCTTTTCTGATTTTGGCTTATCTGCTCTATTATGGATTACCTCAGATGGGAATTCGCATGGAGGCAGAAACGGCAGGGTTTATTTCTCTTATTCTTTATCACGGCGCTTACTTTTGTGAAATTCTTCGTGGACAGCGGTTGGTCATGTCAAAAGGATTAACGGAAGCAGCAGAAGCATTAGGCTTCAGACAACATCAGGTATACAAAGATGTTGTGTTGCCAAATATCATTATGAGTTCCCTGCCGTTATTGGGCAACCAATTGATTATTTGTCTGAAAGACACCGCCTTTTTATGCATTATTACCGTTCAGGAAGTAACGGCATCGGCAAACAGTATTCAGGCTACGTATTTTATTCCGTTTAAAGCATTCTTAGTTGCGATTGTTCTTTACTGGATTATCGGACTTATTATTGAGAACTCAATTCGCCTGTTAGGTCAATGGGGTAGTAAAAAAGGACTTTATCATGCTTAATGATTCTGCAATTGAAGTAAGAAAATTGTCGAAGCAGTTTGATGGAATCGAAGTGCTGAGAGATATTAACTTAACCGTGAATAAAGGTGAAGTCGTCAGTATTCTGGGATCTTCCGGTTCAGGGAAGTCGACATTATTACGTTGTATGAACTGGCTGGAGCAGCCGGATAAAGGGAAAATATACATTGGCGATGAACGGATAGGTGTCCGTGATGAAGATAAGAAGCCAATGACGAATAAGCAACTGGCTAAGATTCGTGAACGTGTCGGTATGGTATTTCAGAGCTTTAATTTGTGGCCGCATGTAACGGTTATCGAGAACGTTATGATGCCGCTTCTGAAAGTGAAACATATGGATAAAATCAGTGCAGAGCAAATTGCGGTTGAGCAGCTCGATAAAGTCGGAATGCTGGAAAAGCGGGATGTTTATCCTATTACGCTTTCCGGTGGTCAGAAACAACGGGTGGCCATAGCCCGTTCTCTGGCAATGAGTCCGGATGTACTTTTGTTTGATGAACCGACATCGGCTCTTGATCCTGAAAGGGTTGGGGAGGTGTTAAACGTCATGAAAAAATTATCTCTGGAAGGGTATACCATGGTCGTGGTGACCCATGAGATGGAATTTGCCCGGGCGGTGTCGGATCAGGTTGTCTTTCTTGAAAAAGGCAAATTAATCGAAAAAGCGCCGCCGGAAGCGTTTTTTAATAACCCGAAATCAGAACGTGTTCAGCAATTCTTAAGCTCGTTTAACGATTAAATATGATGTCGGCTCTATGACCTCAAAGACCCGGAAACACCGATGTTTACCGGGTCTTGATACGATTTAACACCGGGCTGCTACGGTGATTATTTTTTCATTTTCCATACAAGTAAAAAATTATTCGCCGGCATCGGTATTTTCTCTGCCAGCTGCATTTTATTTCCCCATTTTTTCAGTTCGTCTAAAGACCGGATGCCTCCAAAACCGGATGCTTTTAGTGTTTGATCAAATTTCCGGTTGCTTTCGCTGGTGTATTCCCCTCCAATTTTCATAGGACCGTATTGGCAGAAAATACCGTCTTCCGGTAAATTTTCGGCAACCAGTTCCATCATTGTTCTGGCATCTTCCGGCTGCATTATGTGGGTCGTATTGGCCGTAAAAACCGCATTGACTTTGATATTCGGCCAGGGGTCGCAGCCAATAGTAAATTCAACTGGTGGAGAGATATTATTAAGTTGTGATTCGTTAATCCAGGCATGAATACTGCTGTGATTTTCCGGCATATCACTGGTATGCCAGTGAAGGTGAGGTAAGTGATTAGCAAAATAGACAGCGTGTTGTCCGGTTCCGGAACCGATTTCCAGTACTTGGCTGGAATATTTAAAATAAACCGCCAGTTTTTCTAAGATAGGTTGTTTATTTCTTTCACAATGAGGTGCAGTACGTTTATGCATAAATAAGTCATTCCGGGCCGAGAATCATATGTTCTCAAACATTTTTAAGTTACTTGTCTATATGCATATTTGATCATAATAATTAAAAAAAGAAAAGAGCAGTTTTAAAAATTTAGTAATTTGTATTGAATTAAAAATGAAACAGATTCAGTTATTAGAAATGTATATTTAAGTAAAATTTATTTTCATCTTTTATTACATATTAGTGAATAAATAATAAGTATATGATGTAAGTCAAAAATAATATGCAGCAAGTTAAATAAAAAATAACTATTTTGCAATTAGTTTCTTAATGAAGTTTTAAAGAATATTATTCTTTTCAGAAAGAAATTTTCTTTAAGCTGACTTATAAATTGTTTATGATAATCCGGCTATACAAATAATTGTAAGAATATATAAATAAAAATATTACTGAGATACCTAATCTGATTTCTGTTATTTTTGGTAGAAATTTTGTGTTATTACTGTGTTACTCAGTCTGTGAATTAATTGAAGTACTATGTAGTAGGTCGGGTGTAATTATATGAATAAATTTAAAATGCAAATTATTGGAGCGTTAAGTCTAATAATTACATTAATTGTTATTACATTAATGGTGATTAGCTATACGTCATTTAAATCTGAAAGCATCACGCTGACAAAGTCCATTCTAAAAGAAAAAAATAAGAATATACAAACGGAGTTAACTGAAAAGTTCAATAGCTATTACCGGATGCTTTCGTCGATTAAATTATCGGCCTCTGATGTGAGTGATGATCACTTGTCTGCTCATCTGATTCAGCAATTAAAGCTGTTTGCTCAGATTCAAAAAGATGCCAATCTGGGTGTTTTTGTTTTTAACCGGCACGGTGTCATTTTTGATCAGACAGGGAAAAAGCTTGATTTCAACGTGCGGGATTTACACCGGGCTTATTATGATGAAATCTTTAATAAGGACCGGAATTTTTATGTTTCTGCACCTTATACTTCTGCGACCACGGGTAAACAGGCATTAGGTATTGCATACAAAGCATCAGGTGATATTGGAATATTGTCCAGTACCGATGCGGAAATTATTTTAGGTGACTTGCTGAAAAAGAAAAATATTTATATGTATGCATCTGATGGTAAGTTAATGTTAAGCCCTTACCCGGATCTCATCAATAAAAACGTCTATGATGCACGGCCTGACTTTAAACATTTTAATCGTGATAATCCGGAACTTACATATAAAGCAAATATTGATAATCAGGATATCCAGTTTACCTCTTTTTGGGGAAGATTAGACATCAATGGGTGGGAATTCGTGACATTTAAGAAAAGTCGTGAAATAGCTCAAAGCGCGAATGATAATTTATTATTTTCGTTAATTGTTGCAGTAGTCTGTCTGGTGTTTGCGATTACTATTATGCTTTTTATTATTAAAAAGCTGATATTGAAACCTGTTGGTGGTGCACCGGATCATATTGCGTCATTGATGGAGAAAATGGCTGAAGGTGATTTGAGGGAAAATAAAGAATCCGATGGCATACCATCGGGGATCAACCTGTCTTTGAATCATTTTTCCCATCAGCTACGTTCTTTGATTAAAGGGTCTCATGGTATTTCTGAAAGTGTTTCTTCTGCTTCTCATGAACTGAATACGGTTATGGAAGACACATTGAAGAATGCTCAGGATGAACAAAATCAGATTGAACAAATATCCACTGCCATCAGTGAACTATCCTCCACCTCTCTGGAAGTGTGTAATAAGGCGGCATTGGCAGAAGAGGAAACCAATAAAACGTTGTCCAATGTTTCGGACGGACAGGATACGCTGGAAAAGAATATCACGCTGACGAATAAAATTAGTTCATCAGTAACGGATACCGCTGTAATTATTGGAGAATTGAGAGAGTTTGCCATTGAGATTGGTTCTGTGACGGAAGTGATTAACCAAATTTCAGAGCAGACGAACCTGCTTGCACTGAATGCTGCCATTGAGGCTGCCAGGGCTGGAGAATATGGCCGGGGGTTTGCGGTGGTTGCGGATGAAGTCCGTAATCTGGCATCAAAGACTCAGCAATCGACTGTAACGATTCAGGAAGTGATAGAGAAACTTCAGACGCAATCGGAAACGGCCAACAATAATATGAATCAGAATCTGGAATTGATTGGAAACTCGGTCACGCTTGCTGAGAACATCAAAACGTCTTTTACGGATATTTCAGCGGCTATTGGATCGATATCTGAGATTAATACTCTGGTGGCGACGGCGTCCCAGCAGCAGTACAGTGTGACAGAGGAGATTTCTCAGAACACTACTCAGGTATTTGATTTGGTCCGGCGTAATGTCTCAGCAATAAATCAGACATTACAGGCTTCTTCGGAGTTGTCGCAGTTGGCTGAAACACAAAAGAATGATCTGAACCGCTTTAAGATTTAACGTTTAGTCATTTTGTCAGAAAAGTAAAAACCACCTGGATATTCGCATCAGGTGGTTTTTTTATTATCGCGTTATGCTTCTTTTTCCACTTTGGTTACAGGCTTGGAAGAAGGTCTGCAGGCATTAGCGCATTGTGCTGTGCCGATAGCAGTACGCCATTAGCTTTGGCGATATCCGGAGCGAAGTAGCGATCTTTATCGTAAAAAGGAACATGTGCTCTTAGCATGGCCTTAGCCTGTTCAATTTTTGATGTTGAGAGTTTCGGTGCCCTGAAATCAATACCCTGAGCGGATGCCAGATATTCGACAGCAAGGATGCCACGGGTGTTTTCTCCCATATCTCTCAGACGGCGGGCCGCAAAAGTGGCCATGGAAACATGGTCTTCCTGGTTCGCTGACGTTGGCAGGCTGTCTACCGAAGCCGGATGGGCGAGGGTTTTGTTCTCACTGGCCAGGGCAGCCGATGTGACCTGAGCAATCATAAAGCCGGAATTCACACCACCATTATCAACCAGAAACGGAGGAAGATTACTTAAACCGCTGTCTATAAGCAGAGCCATTCTCCGTTCAGAAAGGCTTCCGATTTCAGCGATAGCCAATGCCAGATTATCGGCCGCCATTGCTACCGGCTCGGCGTGGAAGTTACCCCCGGAGATGATGTCGTCTTCGTCAGGGAAGACAAGAGGATTATCAGAGACGGAATTTGACTCTGTCAGAAGCGTATCGGCCGAATTGCGAATCTGTTGCAGACAGGCTCCCATTACCTGAGGTTGACAGCGTAGCGAATAGGGGTCCTGTACTTTTTCGCAATCAGCGTGAGATTCTCCGATTTCGCTCGTTTCCTCCAGCAGGTAACGATATGCGGCAGCGGCATCAATCTGTGTCTGATGGCCTCGAACTAAATGAATTTTGGGATCAAACGGCCGACGGCTTCCTAATGCTGCTTCAACCGACATGGACCCACAGACAGTCGCGGAGGCGTAGAGATCTTCGGCGATAAAGAGTCCTTCCAGTGCAAGCGCAGTTGAGGCCTGAGTCCCGTTAAGAAGGGCAAGCCCTTCTTTCGGTGCCAGTGTTACAGGTTCTAAACCTGCCATAGCCAGAGCGGCTTTTCCTGAAATGATTTCACCATTATGACGTGCCTGTCCTTCACCAAGCAGAACGGTACACATATGGGCAAGAGGTGCCAGATCCCCGGATGCGCCTACTGAGCCTTTTTGCGGAATACAAGGGTAAACCTCGTGATTGACCAGTGTCATTAATGCTTCCAGAACGCATAAACGAATGCCGGAATAGCCGCGAGCCAGACTGTTAATTTTTAATACCATCATCAGACGGACGGTTTCATCGTGCATGAATTCCCCGATTCCGGCCGCGTGGGAAAGAACGATACTTTTTTGCAGTGTTTCCAGATCTTCCGGGGCAATCTTTGTATTCGCCAGTAAGCCAAATCCGGTATTAATACCGTAAACGGTCCGGCCTTCTGCAATGACCTTTTCAACCATTTTTGTGCTCTTATCAATGTCTGCAAAGGCTTCAGGTACGAGAGATAACCGTACCGGTTCCCGGCTGACACGACGAAGCTGAGCAAGCGTTAACTTCCCTGGTTTAATCGATAAATCAAACATTGTTCTATCCTTACTTATGTGTTGCCAGCTCGTCATTGAGCATAGGTAAATCCAGTTTTTGTTCGGCAGCACATTGTTTGGCAATATCATAGCCGGCATCCGCATGACGCATGACTCCGGTTGCCGGATCATTATGCAGTACCCGTCCTATACGTTCTGCTGCTTCATCGGTTCCATCACAACAGATAACCATACCAGCGTGCTGAGAGAATCCCATTCCGACACCACCACCGTGATGAAGTGATACCCAGGTTGCGCCTCCTGCGGTGTTTAGCAAGGCATTAAGCAGTGGCCAGTCTGAAACGGCATCAGAACCATCTTTCATGCTTTCCGTTTCCCGGTTAGGACTTGCGACCGAGCCGGAATCTAAGTGATCACGCCCGATGACAATCGGCGCTTTTAATTCCCCGTCTTTTACCATTTGGTTAAAAGCCTGACCTAATCTTTCGCGGTCTTTCAGGCCGACCCAACAAATTCGTGATGGCAGGCCCTGAAAGTGAATTCTTTCTTTAGCCATGTCAAGCCAGTTATGAAGATGAGGATCGTCAGGAATCAGTTCTTTGACTTTTTGGTCGGTTTTATAGATATCTTCCGGGTCGCCGGAAAGTGCCGCCCAGCGGAAGGGGCCAATGCCTTCGCAAAACAGGGGACGAATATAAGCCGGAACAAACCCGGGGAAATCAAACGCATTTTTTACCCCTTCTTCAAAGGCCATCTGACGGATATTATTACCGTAGTCCAGAGTCGCGGCTCCACGGGTTTGTAGATCTAGCATAGCCTGAACATGAACGGCCATTGACGCTTTGGCCGCTTTAACAACAGCTGCTTCGTCTGTTTTCCTCATGTCTCTGGCTTTCTCCAGTGTCCACCCCTGAGGCAAATAACCGTTTAGTGGGTCGTGAGCTGAGGTTTGGTCAGTGACCACGTCCGGCGTAATATTTCGGTCAACCAATTCTTTAAAAATATCAGCGGCATTGGCCAGTAGCGCAACGGAGACCGGAGTGGTTGATTCTTTGATGACGGCAAGTGCTTCGTCCAGAGAGGTGACTTTTTTATCGACATAACCGGTACGAAGACGGTAATCAATTCGTGATTCATCGCACTCGACGGCTATCATGGAAAAGCCCGCCATGGTTGCAGCCAGTGGCTGCGCTCCACCCATTCCGCCAAGACCACCGGTCAGTATCCAACGGTTTTTGACGTCACCGTCATAATGTTTTTTGGCGACAGCCACAAAGGTTTCATACGTACCTTGTACAATCCCCTGAGCGCCAATGTAAATCCATGAACCTGCGGTCATTTGACCATACATCATCAGCCCTTTTTTATCGAGCTCGTTAAAATGTTCCCAGTTCGCCCAGTGGGGAACAATATTTGAATTGGCAATCAAAACCCGGGGTGCATTTTTGTGTGTTGGAAACACGCCAACCGGTTTGCCTGACTGAATCAGCAGAGTCTGATCTTCTTCAAGTCGTTTCAGGGTTTCAATGATTTTGTCATAGCATTCCCAGTTGCGGGCAGCACGACCGATCCCACCATAGACGACCAGTGAATGAGGATGTTCTGCGACATCCGGGTCAAGGTTATTCATCAGCATACGAAGAGGTGCTTCCGTCAGCCAGGATTTTGCATTTAGTTCAGTTCCTCTGGGAGCATGTATGGTCCGGGTGTCGTCGAGACGGGTTCCGGTGTTATCTTGTGCAGACATGGTTCATTTCCTTGTGAATGTTCTGTTGCAACCAGCCATTTCATGTAGGCCGGTCAATTAGTCGTTGTCGTTAAATCTGGTGATAATGTCCGTCAACCACACGGGCTAACGCTTTTTGATTGCCGAACTGATAACTCAGATCTGCCGGGTCACTGGTGTCCCATAGGGTTAAATCAGCGGTCATCCCTATATCAATCGCACCTGTGTGATGATGAATACCGAGTGCTTTTGCCGCATTGCAGGTAACACCACGCAACGATTCTTCGGGTGTAAGACCAAACAGAGTGCATCCCATGTTCATCATAAGAGTGAGATCGTAAAATGGGGAAGTGCCGGGATTGGCATCGGTTGACAGTGCGATAGGAACATTATGTTCACGTAGCTGTTTTACCGGTGGTTGCTGCGTTTCTCTTAAGAAATAAAAGGCTCCAGGAAGCAGAGTAGCGACAGTCCCTGACTGTGACAGTGCCAGAACGCCTTTTTCATCGAGATACTCAATATGATCAACGGACAGTCCCTGATATCTGGCTGTGAGCTCACTGCCGCCTGAATGAGTCAGTTGTTCCATATGTCCTTTGATTTTTAATCCATATTTAATGGCGGCCTGAAATATTTTTTCAGTCTGCTCAAGCGAAAAAGCGATGGATTCACAAAAAACATCGACGGCAGACGCTAAATGTTCTTCTCGCGCCCGTGGTATGATGGTGTCACAAATCAAAGAAACATAATCATCCGGAGCTTGTTGATATTCTGGTGGTACAGCATGAGCGGCAAGTAACGTGGTTTCTATTTTAACGGGGCGGTGAAGACTGAGCGCTTTTGCCGCCCTGAGCATTTTTATTTCGTCGTTTAAGTTAAGACCATATCCGGATTTTATTTCTACAGTTGTCACACCACTCTTTATGAGTCCGTCAAGACGGGGTAATGCCGATTCAATCAGCTCTTCAACAGATGCGCTTCTGGTGGCATTGACAGTTGCCAGAATACCACCGCCTTTCTTAGCAATTTCGGTATAGGGAACACCATTTAATCGCATTTCAAACTCATTGGAGCGATTGCCCCCATAGACCAGATGCGTATGGCAATCGATGAGCCCCGGCGTGACAAGACATTGATGACCGTTAATCACTTCCACAGAAAGATCTTCCGGGAAGGCTCCGGGATGAATCGCGGTTATTTTGTTATTACTGATTTCAATATGGGCACAATCTGAAACCTGGTAGCCTTCAGCTCCGGGTTTCATTGAAACAATGTGTACGTTAGCCAGTATCCAGTGCATGCAAAAAATCCATTTGTATACTCTATATGTATATACAAATAAACCAAACCGGCCAGTTTGACAAGTGATTTGTTAGAAAAATGTTGAATGATGTAGTAGAAGAAGTTGGAATTACTCTATCTTACCTTTGAGAAATTTAAATGCCTTTTATCTTTAGATACTATTTATTTCGATAAAAATACCGATAGCGTGCTTTCATACTTTCGTTACCCAGAATCCCCCCCTGATGAATGTATATCAGAGTTTTATCTTTGTTTTTTGGCAACCATTGTTGCAGGCACCGCCACATCAGAGGATCGTACAGCAGATCAAATTCCACTCCGGTCTGGTTAAATAACTCGTTCCAAATCTGAAAATACTCATCGTACAGCTTCCCGAAATGCATTTTTCTGCACAGAGACAGAATTTCAGGGTGATGCGAATCAGGCAGAAGTTCAGAAAATTGTTTTGTCAGGTAGTCATTACCACCGACACAGGCACAGGTAATAACCTTAATATTTTTCTTTGATAAAGCATGATTTAAATATACGGCAGTTGTTCCGGTACCGGAGGGAAGGGCGACAACAACATTATGAAGCTGATTTAATTCAATGTAAGTCAGTAATTCGTCTGCCAGAGAATACACTCCCTCTTTAGCAAGGTGGCATCGTCCGCCTTCTGGAACCACCAGACATCGTTCATCTGGTTGACGCACCTGATGAATATAATCTCTCGGGTGAATAGGAAACTTTGCTGTTTCTGAAACCGGAATAATATTGGCCCCAAGCCCCAGAGCGCCTTTGTAGTTACCTATCGGAGAGTGAACTAAGGTATCCGGAATGTGGTCTACATAAAATTCGAACTCCCAGTTATGCAGGTGAGCCAGTGCCGAAAATGAATATAATGAGTTTGCCTGAGGCGAACCATAACTGATTAATGTTCTGATACCGGCAGGAGGCGAACTGACCAGTGATTTGAGTTTTCTGGCTTTGTTACCTGAAAACTGAGGATGCAGCTGGTCATCCCTTTTCAGATAAAACTCATAATCCTGGTATGTATGTTTTGTCACAGGACTGTGAGATAAGGTTATCATCAGGTCATTCTCTTATGGATTTGAGGTGTAATATATCACATTGCTTTTTAGGAGACAGATAAAGAAAACCCAGCTCTAATGTGTTGAGCTGGGCTATATAATAGGAGTTAACAAGAAAAAGCAGCGTAAACAGAGAAACTAAATGTCGACAAATAAACTTAAACATTAGGTTTACCGTTAACGTGTACTTATTGAGACGCGTGATTTAAAAAATAGTTCAAATAAAAATGAAAAAATTTCAGAAAGAACAAAAAATGAACAATTTTGCGGCACAAACGTTGGTTAGAACGCAGACTTCTATGCTTTTTGTCATAAATTATCACAAAGAGGATGAGATTTTTTTCTGAAACTTTTATCCTAGCGAAGATTTTTAAAGGAAGTTGAATATGATCATCAAACCTAGAATTCGTGGATTTATTTGTACAACGACACACCCATCGGGTTGTGAAGCGAATATTAAAGAACAAATTGAATATACTAAAGCTAAAGGTAAGATTGAAAATGCGCCTAAACGCGTTTTAGTCGTCGGGGCTTCCAGTGGCTATGGTATGTCTTCCCGTATTGCTGCTGCATTCGGTGGCGGTGCATCAACAATAGGTGTATTTTTCGAAAAACCGGGAACTGAGAAAAAACCGGGAACTGCTGGTTATTATAACGCCGCTGCCTTTGAAAAATTTGCGCATGAAGAAGGCCTTTATGCGAAGAGCATCAATGGTGATGCTTTTTCTCATGAAGCAAAACAAAAAGCAATTGAACTTATTAAAGAAGACCTTGGTCAGATTGACTTGGTTGTTTACTCTCTTGCTTCTCCGGTTCGTAAATTACCGGATACCGGCGAATTAATCCGTTCTTCACTGAAACCAATTGGTGATACATATACCTCAACGGCTGTTGACACGAACCGTGATGTTATCATTGAAGCCAGTGTTGAGCCTGCGACTGAACAGGAAATCGAAGATACGGTTACTGTTATGGGTGGTCAGGACTGGGAACTTTGGATTAATGCACTGGATGAAGCCGGTGTTATTGCCGAAGGGTGCCGTACCGTTGCTTACAGCTACATTGGTACAGAATTAACCTGGCCTATCTACTGGGAAGGTGCATTGGGTCGGGCCAAAATGGACTTAGACCGTGCGGCACTCGAACTGAATACAAAACTTGCAGCAAAAGGCGGCGCAGCAAATGTGTCTGTACTGAAATCTGTGGTTACACAAGCCAGCTCTGCCATTCCGGTCATGCCTTTGTACATTGCGATGGTGTTCAAAAAAATGCGTGAAGAAGGTCTTCATGAAGGTTGCATGGAACAGATTTACCGACTGTTCAGTGAACGTTTGTATCGTGCTGATAAAAACGCACCTGATGTTGACGATAAAAATCGTTTACGTCTTGATGACTGGGAATTGCGTGAGGATATTCAGGCTCATTGCCAGAAACTTTGGCCTCAGATTACTTCAGAAAATTTGCGCGATCTGACTGATTATGATGAGTACAAAGAAGAATTTCTGAAATTGTTCGGTTTCGGTATTGATGGTATCGACTACGAAGCAGATGTAAATCCTGTTGTCGGATTTGATGTTATTAATCTGTAATCGGCTGTTTCCGGTTAGAAAAAAGGCGCGTAAAGCGCCTTTTTTGTCCGTACAACATTTCATCAGGTAAGCAGAATCATCAGGGTTCCCGCCAGAGTCATCAAAATATTAGCAATAGTATAAGTACCTGCATAGCCAAGTGCGGGAATGGTGGATTTTGCATAGTCATTTACGATATCCATTGCCGGTGCGCAGGTTCTTGCCCCAATGATGGCTCCAAATAGCAATGCTCGGTTCATTTTGAGAATATAAGCACCGATTAAATAGGCGAAAAAGACCGGAACCACACTAACCAGTAATGCCAGACCAAAGACCTGACCACCGATAGATGACAAGTGATCGAACATTTTTCCACCGGCGCTTAAACCAATACCGGCCATAAAGAACATCAGACCCAGATCTTTGACCATGTTTAACGCTCCCTGAGGAACATAACCAAAGGTAGGGTGATTGGCTCTCAGAAACCCTAGCATAATTCCTGAAAGTAGCAGACCAACAGCATTCCCCAGGCCAAAGGAAACCTGACCAAATGTCATGGTAACCAGTCCCAGGATGATACCTAATATGAAGAAGCTACAAAATGCCAGTAAATCAGCAACTTGACTGTGAATAGAGATGAAACCGATTTTTTCTGCCAGTCCTTTTATCCGGGTTCTTTCACCACTAACCTGAAGTACGTCGCCTTTCGCTAAGACTATGTCCAGATCCATCGGCATTTCGATTTGTGCCCGGGTGACCCGGTTCAGAAAACAGCCATATTCTGAAAGATTCAGATCTGACAGTCTTTTCCCTGCGATGCCGTCGCTTTTAACGACGATCTCTTCTTCTGAAATCCGCAAATCCAGCAGGTTACGATCAAAGACTTCTTTACCATTCCGGAAACTGGGATCGAGCCTTGCATGGCTGTCCGGGAAACCCATTAACGCGATTTCATCTCCTTCCTGCAGAATGGCATCGCCATCCGGGTGAGCAATAATATTATTCCTGCGAATTCTTTCAATGTAGCAGCCGGTTTGCCGGTAAATACCCAGTTCTCTGAGGTTACGGCCATCTATCCAGTCAATAAGTTCTTTACCAACCCGGTAAGCCCGTATAATAGGCAGATATACTTTCCTTTGACCGTTGTGTCCTAATCCACGTTCCTGAGCAATTTGTTGCGCTGAATCAGACAGATTCTGTTTTTGTAATTTAGGAAGCAGTTTTGCAAAGATGATCATACTAATCAGACCAACCAGATAGGCCATGGCATAACCGACGGAGACATTTTCCAGTACGGTGTCCAGCGTCATATTATGAGGAATATTTGCCAGTCCGGAGTTCAGAGCATCCTGCGCGCCAACCAGAACCGGAGTTGATGTCAGTGCTCCGGCCATCATGCCTGCAGATAAACCAAAATCGAGATGAAGGAACTGGCTGCCAAAATAGGCAATGAGATTTGCAAAGCCTAAAACAACGAGACTTAGAATGAGATAGTGTTTCCCATCACGGAAAAAGATGCTAAAGAAGTTGGGGCCTGCCTCAATACCTACGGAATAGATAAACAGCATAAAACCAATGGTAAGAGCTTCTGAATTAAAAGAAAATCCTAAGTGCCCCATGGCGAGCGAGGTAATCAGGACACCTATAGAATTCCCAAACTGGAAACTACCGATACGAATTTTTGCAATGGCTAAGCCGATACCCAGAACAACAAAAATTAATAAAATCGGATTTTGGTCTAGCAAAGTAACGATATCTATATTCACGGCAAACTCAAATTATCTATGCCAAAAAAGAAAGTAATTGCCGGACGATTGTATAGCAAATTGATTAAAAGATAACTTGAAATTTTAAAATTTATTAAATATTTAAAACAGAATAAAAAAACCCGCAGAAGCGGGTTTAAATAATATGGAGTAGGTTGATTATTAATCAAACAAGCCCAGATTTTCTTTTGCGTAAGCTTCAAATTCGGTACATCCACCGATATGTTCCTGATCAATGAAAATCTGAGGAACGGTTTCTACCGGTTTGCCAACGGTTTTTTCTAAATCCGCTTTGCTAATTCCTTCTGCCTGAATATCGACATAACGGAAATTAAAATCATCGCGTTTTTCTTTTAATGTTTCTGCGTGTTCTTTTGCACGTACACAAAAAGGACATCCAGGGCGACCAAATATAACTGCAAACATAACTTTCTCCTTAATTATTCTTGCCACACTATGCCCCAAATAGTTTGGATAATAAAGTGACATTTAGCTTTTGATTTAATAGATAAAACCTATCATAAGCAATTTGTTTATTACAGCAGATAAGATGTAAAAAAGTATTTTTTATTACCTATCTGTGTGAGCATTCGCATGATATTGACAATAAGTACATATAAAAATTTAGGCAAGTTGTAGTGTATCAAATAAATTTTTCAGAATTGAGTCCAAGCTTTTCTCAGAGAAGTCTGAGGTAGGAGGAAGCTAATGTTCCAGTTTATGACCTCAACTAAAATATGTTTTGGGGAAGGCACCCTTAGGGAGTCACTATCGATCATTAATCAGTATGGTTACAGTGTTCTTCTTGTTTCCGGTCAAGATGCTTCCCGGTTTAATCATATTGTTGAGTATTTGAAATCTCAAAAGATGCATTATCAGCATGTTGCGATTTCTGGAGAACCCTATATCCGTGCCGTTGAAGAGATTGCTCAGAAGGCAAGGGAATTTCAGCCTGATGTTGTTGTTTCTATAGGTGGGGGAAGTGTGATTGATACGGGAAAAGCGCTGGCTGCTTTGATTCCTAATAAAGGAAATTTGTATGATTATGTGGAAGCACTTGGGCGCCGGGTTCCGATTAAAACCAAACCATTGCCATTTATTGCTATTCCGACTTCAGCCAGTACCGGTTCAGAAGTAACGCAGAATGCAGTACTAAAATCGGGTCAGGATAAACTTAAGGTCAGCCTGAAAAGCCCGGAAATGTTGCCTGATGTCGCGTTGATTGACCCTTCATTGACGTATGGGATGGAACCAAAGAAATCGGCCCGGGGAGCGATGGATGCGTTTGTCCATTTAATGGAAGCGTATGTGTGCGGTGAGCCTAACCCTATTACTGATATGATTTGCGAAGAAGGATTCAAACGTATCCGGGATTCAATTATTCCTGCCTGTCTGGATGATGATCATCAGGCTCGTAGTGACATTTCTTTTGCGGCCATGCTGGGAGGGATGGCATTAAGTAACGCAAAATTAGGCGCTGCTCATGGGCTGGCTTCGGCATTGGGCGGAAAACTGGATGCGCCTCACGCTGTTATTTCGTCTCATCTGGCTCCTTTTGTTATGCAGGAAAATATCAATGCCGCAATGCGCGAAAATCGCAAGGACGTACTGAAACGGTACTATAAACTGGCGCAAATACTTACCCGACGGCGGCATACGCATGTTAAAGATGCAGTATTGTGGGTAAATATGATGTTGGATAAGCTACCGATTCCCAGCTTATCTGATTACGGTGTATGCAGAACGTCGTTTGATAAAGTAGCCGATGATGCTCTTGTTTCGTCATCGATAAAGGGAAATCCATTTCCCTTAACGAAGGAAAGACTCATGTCAATTCTGGAGCAGGTTTGCCAGTGTGATGATAATGGTGAATGTTGTGATGAAGGTACTGCCGAAATGGTCAGCAATAAGGTTGAGTTTTTGCATGATCCAACTGAGAGACAAAGTGAAAGTACCCGGTAGACATATACAGTGTGACTGAAATGATAAAAGCCTGTATGTGCAGGCTTTTATTTTTATCGGGTTATGAATTACTTATAGTTGTGGTAATTTATCGTAGCGAGAGTCTTTGAGTGCATCTTTGACCCGTTTAAGGTTTTCACGGAAACCGCTACCACGGCGTAAGGTGAAACCCGTTGCCAGAACATCTATAACGGTCATCTGAACTACGCGACTTGCCATCGGCATATACACATCCGTATCTTCCGGCACATCGAGGCAGATAGACAAAGAGCTGGCGTGATCAAGGGGTGAGTCTTTTGCTGTAATAGCAATAACGGTTGATCCATTTTGTCTTGCCAGATTCGCAATTTCCACCTGACTTTTGGTTCTGCCAGTGTGGGAGATAAGAACGACCACATCATTATCGGTTGAATTAATGCAGCTCATTCGTTGCATTACAATATCTTCAAAGCAGGCAATCGGGATGTTAAAACGAATAAATTTATTCTGTGCATCCCGGGCGACAGACGATGAAGCACCCAGTCCGAAAAAAGAGATACGTTTAGCCTGAGTTAACAGATCCACAGCCCGGTTTACCTGAACAGGATCGATGCTGTTTTTCGCTACGTCCAGACAGGCCATTGTAGATTCGAAAATTTTGTGTGTGTATGCATCAGGTCCGTCGTCTTCTTCGACATTACGGTTCACATAAGGCGTACCATTTGCCAGACTTTGAGCTAAATGCAGTTTAAAGTCAGGAAATCCTTTCGTATCCAGACGGCGACAAAAGCGGTTTACCGTGGGTTCACTGACATCAGCCATTTTGGCAAGTGTTGCAATGCTTGAGTGAATCGCAGTCTGTGGTGATGCCATTATAACTTCTGCGACTTTTCGTTCAGACTTGCTAAAATTTTCTAAATTATTTTGAATCTTTTCTAATGTATTCATAGTGTTCACACGGAATTGAGAAATGGTCTCTTGAAATATTTAAATCAAAAGTAAAAGCTAAAAATTATCTGAATTTGTGCCTGAGAGCAGTATAAACCCAATTAATGAAAATTCTGTAGTACTTAAAATTATCAAATGATAAGAATATGACAAGCCTCAAACAAAATTTCAAAAATGAAGGAATACTTTCAAACTTGTACTCGGAAATTGCTCGTTTATGCAGAAATTGGATATTAGATTACATATCAGAGAAATAATCTTACATAAATAAATGAAAGTATAAATATTTGTTTGGCTTATAAATTAGTGATTAATTAAAGAAGTCAGCTGTTCGAGAATATCGGTTGCTTCTTGTGCAATACACCGTTGTTCTTCGAGAACTGAATGTAAAATTGCATTGGTTGTTAGTGGATTAGCAAGAACAACACGAAAGACGATGACTTTCTGTTTATCCCATTTCCCCGGATTTAACAAGGTTCTGGATACAAAAGATTTACCTGCTTCACGTTGTTTTTTCTGGATGAATATCGTTAGTTCGTTTAGTAAATTGTTTACAGTTTTTCTGATGCCGGAATTAGTTAAAAGTGAAAGATTTACAAATTCAGGAACATAACGATAAGTCAGTATGCATAATTCCGGGTCTGATATTAATTCAAAATCATGTTGTTCCCGGATCATATCCGCAAAGGCTTTCGTTTTTTCTATGCTTTGATTAATAAGTAATTCGTAACCCTGGCGGCTGATAATATGCATTGCTGAATAGATAAGCATTGCCATTCCGGGTCTGGAACCTTCCAGCGTTCTGGAGCCAAGATCTTTAGATCCTTCTCTGAGAATGTATTGTGCGTGATGCTCTATGGTATTGCTGGAGGAAGCTTCTTTGAAAATAACCATTCCGGCACCCATTGGAAGATAAAGTTGTTTATGAGCGTCAATAGTTACACTGTCGGCCCGTTCAATTCCGGATAGCAAATGCCGGTATCGATTTGACAGGAGTGTTGCCCCTCCCCAGGCCGCATCGACATGAAAATAGATTTTTTCTTTTTCACAGATCTCGGCAATATCATTAATGGGATCAACGCTACCTGTCTCTGTTGTCCCGGCAACGGCAATCACGGCGATGGGTAAAATATGTTGGTTTTTTAATTCTGTAATGGTGTTGTGTAACGCTTTCAGATCCAGATGATTATGTTCATCCGTTGGAATCGTTAGCAAATTGTGTTGACCGATTCCGAGTAAATCCGTTGCTTTCTTCAGTGAATAATGACCTCGTTCTGAGACTAACACTGCAATATCCCGGTAGCCGTAATGTTGAATGGCGGCAACTAATCCGGCTTTTTCTACTCCGGGAAATATTCCATCTGCACATAAAGCCTGATTTCTGGCTACCCACAGTGCAGTGATGTTCGCAACAGTTCCTCCGGAGCAAATCGCCCCCAGAGAATGATTTGCACTGTGCATATGGCAGTGATAAAAGTCGGACGAACGATGGAAAATTAATTCATGCAGCATACCAATGACCTGTCTTTCCATCGGTGTAAATGCCTTAGACGTTTCGACCTTCACGGTATTTTGATTCAGTGCGGTCATGAGTTTGGCCAATGGCATCAGGAAATAGGGCAGTGCAGAGGTCATATGACCGATAAACCAGGGGGATGAAGTATGTACCGAATGAGATATGACTTTATCCATTAGCTGCTGTGTATGTTCGGAGACAAACTGAGGCTGTTCCGGTATTTGGTAGTCTCGGAAATCATCTTCAATTTCTAAAAGAGATTTTGCGTCTGCCACAATATGCTCTTTTAGAAATTGGTTCAGGTTTTTTGAAATTTGTTCTTCGATTCTTGTTAAAGCAGAATCCGGACCTTCCGGAACGGTAAAAATCTTAAGAAGATTTTCTGAATTTGCTTTTGCTGTGTTTTTATCTGAAACCATTTGTCTCTGGTGTCTTTATCTTATTTCTTTTGGGCGGACAATCTATACGAAAAGAAAGACGTTGTCTTGTAGAAATTAGGTTGCCCTTTATCTTATCGTTTTATTGTCTGGTACCTTTATGTTGGTCTGGGTTATATCTAAGCGGTAATTGACAGGATAAGGACAGGCACAAGAGCGCTGAGGAGAAAACCGCTGATTAATGCAACCGGAACACACCGGAATCCGCCGTTGGTCTGAATCAGCGGTAACGTGAAGTCCATGGCTGTGGCGCCGGCGATACCGATGGAAGTACAGGGGCGGCTTTTGATTAATAAAGGAATCATGGTTAGTGCAAGTAATTCCCGAAACAGCTCGACCAGAAAGGAAGCCGTTCCGTATACCGGACCATAATGTTCACCAATTAAAATGCCGGTCAGAGAATACCAGCCAAAGCCGGAAGACATGGAAAGAGCCAGTTTTACAGGGATATCGGTTACAACGGAAATCAGGCCTCCGGCAAGCCAGGAGGAAATGATGACATAGACAGCAATTTTTATTCCTGTGGTATTAAAGAGGATGTCTCTGAAACGAATATTATTGGCTCTCAGGTCTATTCCGATGGTAAAAAGCAGAACGTATAAAGCAATTTCCATCCCTTCGTTGATATAAGCTGTTTTTACGATAAGCAGAAAACCGGTACACAGGCCCAGAATGACATAGAAAATGGGTTTGAATGTATTCAGAACCAGTCGAGAGAGAGGTAATACATGACGCTGAGCTGTGGTTTCGATAGATATTTTTTTATCTAAAAAAGATAAAGTTAAAAAATTAAGCAAAGAGATCACAAAGAAGAAACACAGAACGGTTGTTCCTATTTTCCCCAGATTCTGAGTAATATTTTCCAATGAGGCCAGATTAAGTCCTAAAAGAAATAAAATTCCTGCGATGAGATATTCAGACGTTTTCCGGCTATAAGAAAGGTAGTGAGTATTTTTGAATTTAATACAAAAACCTGCCAATAATGGCAGGAATATTAAAAATGCTGAGAGAAACATAAAATCGTGTTTTTAAAATCCGGCCATGTTGACAACCTCAGAAACCATAGAATCGAATTCATGGTGTTTTTTGCTGCTTAGATCATACAGAACCTGAACACTGTCCGTTGTTAATTCGATGTCCTGTTCTTCTTCGGTTAAATCCTGTTTTCTGGATTTAAGCAGATAATAGGCCATTTGAGCAATGTCCAGATAAGATACCGGTTTGTATTTTGGTGTTAGTGGGTTGTTACTGGCCACTTCCTGAAAGTCTTCATCAAACCCCCAACATTTCAGAACATGATGACTGGTTTGAGCACATCGGGATTCAAATAATTTGAGAATTATTTCTTTATCAATATAGTTACCGCGGTCAAGAAACATCTGATATTCACTTAACAGACAAAACAGACCAATATCAGCCAGCAGTCCGACTAATAATGCTTTATCTGGTTCAAGATAATCATATTTACCAGAGTTGATTTCTTTGAACTGTTTGGTTATGAGGACCATTGTTGCGCCCAGTTCCCGGGACGTCGTCGCACTTTGGCGAAGAATGCTTTTGCATTCGTTTCCTAATGTAATGGAATATTTCAATTGTTCAATAGATTGAGCAGTGACAATGTCACGTACACGGGAAATACCTAAACGTGATACCGCAGTATGAACGTCAGAAAAAAGGATGTTTCGTCGGTTGAATATGATGGAATTCGCGATTCTGAGAACCACAGCCGTCAGACTTGGATCATTCAGTAAGCACTCTGATACATCCGCCAGAGTTGTTTCTTCGTTAGTACAAAGTTTTTGAATCTCTAAGACGACTGCCGGAATTGGCGGCAAGACAATTTTTCCGTTAGCGATTGATTCATCAACCATCTGACAGAAATCTCGTTCAACGGCACTAAGCATGTCGTTCTGTTGATTCGGGGTCCAAAAAAATGATACGTGATCCATGATAAATCTTATTTACTGGCAGTTATTTACATTATCGATTGCTTTAGTGGGTACTGCAATCTTTTGAGCTAATAAAGTCAGTGCTTTTTGATTCAAATCGGATGAAGTGAGAGTTTTTACACATAAACACTAAAAATTACGACTTTTTCTGGCTGAAAATCATTCATTCTCACATGGAATACATATCACAAATTTTATTTTAAATTACCATTTACATCGGTTATATGTGAGAGGTTAATCCCTTTATACACAATAAGTTAAAAGTTTTCTTTGTAAGAATTTGAAAGGATATCTAATGATTAAAAATCATTTTTGTCACTTGGTCATGATTGAAAATAACATGAAAACAAAGCCCATTTTTGGTGATCTTGGTGTGTTTTGCCAGGGGGTAATGTTTGCACTTGTCGGAGACGATAAGTTGTATCTGAAGGGAGGAAGTTGGTTGGATTCCTGGTTTCAGGAATTTGAATGCGGGCGATATTGTCTGGAAAAGAAACATTCAACAACAACTGTTAATTATTATGATGTTACCGATTTGGCTGTTCACAATCATTCCTATATGCAACCGCTTATCCATTCTTCAAAAAATTTAGCCATTCGGCAATCTGTTTTCAAAAACCATTGTGAAAATGCAAGACTTCGTAATTTACCGAATATGAATGTCTCTCTTGAGAGAATGCTAAAAAAAGCAAGCATATGCTCGGTTCCCGAATTATTAGAACTGGGAGCAGAAAAAGCATTTATTAAAGTAGCAAAGGTCAGGGCGCTGAATGGGAGAGAAACCGATAAACGGGTATTGCTAAAATTGTATGGCGCAATCAACCGGCTCCAATGGCAGCTAATACAGCAGCCAACGGTTGATCGGCTCATGCTTAAGATAGCTGAATCAGAGTTCTGACTACATATGCATTGCGGAGCACTGCTAGTTTTAAATAAACAGCAGTGCTCGTAGCCAGATTAGAATTTAAATCTTGCGCTAAACAGAAGCTGATCATCATAGAGAACTTCATTGAATCTGGCTTCAAGGCCTACTGAAAACAGTTCTGTAGAATGGAATCGTGCGTATGCTGCACCCAGCCAGTCATCATCATTATCAATGGTTATATAGCCAATTTTGCCACCGACTTCTAACTGAGGCCCAAGCCATTGACGAACACCAAGATTTAACTCCATACCGGTATCACTGTCTGAATGCTCAGGATCAGTATATCTTGCTAATGCCTCACCGGTAAAGTCAGCCCAATTGTTGATTGGAGCATGAAACCCTAAACCAGCGGCTAAATCCATATCGCCATCAAGCTCAGAGTCAACACGAGCAATGACATGAGCATTCGGATGAATGGACATGCTCATTCCAGCACCATAGGTATTAGGGCTGGCGCCAATACGAGCTTCCACATAGTCATAACTAAAATTACTCATCACAGACGAACTGCTTGGATCAACAGCCGCTTGTGAATAACCTGAGACTAATAATAATACTGTTGCACTAATGACTTTACGCATAGCTAAAACCTGTTGTTAATGAATCCCTGTTAATGACACTTTAAGTGGCGATGTATTATCTATCTGCATATTAAACACTTAATGTGGAAAAAAACTACTCAATAGCGTCATACTTCTGACTTTCTAACAGAGATTTAGCAATATTAATGCCAGTTTGACTTATTCTCCGAATTGATTTCGTTTTTCGGCCATTTTTTTCAGTAAAAGATCCGCTTCAAGTATATTCAGCCAGGGGGTCAGGTCAGAAGAGTAGTTAATCACAAACAGAGTAAGCTGGTGTTTAATGGTTTTTCTCAACTCATACTGGTCCCATGGTTTGCCAATGTAGAAATCAAGGCAGGCATGGTTAATGGCTTCAACTGTATCGTCCAGTCCGGCTTGTCCTGTTAATAACAGTTTTCGGGTATGAAATGTGGGCTCTTCGTCGTTCAGTTCAATCAGAAAGCTTATTCCGGTTTGTTCCGGCATGATGTGATCACACAAAACAAGTGCTAAGGGAATGTCCTGTGATGCATAATCTGCAATCACATCTTTGGCTTCGCTTACGGATTCTGCCGCTTCAACAATAAAGTGTTCCTCAAATTCTTCCAGATCCTGAACGACACTATCCAGAACATCTCTTTCATCATCGACACATAGTATAAGAAATTGTTGAGTCATTCGTATTCTCCTAAAGTCAGGCTAACTATGATTGCTTAACTGGCAGATAAGCAGATACTGTTGTTCCTTTACCTAATGTAGATTTGATATCCATCCAGCCATCGTGCCGGTGAACAATTTGCTGGCAAATAGACAGGCCAATGCCCAATCCGAAATTGCCTTCTTTTTTCGTTGTGAAGTTTAGTTCAAATACATGATCAAGTTTTTCCGGTGCAATACCAACGCCGCTGTCGGCGACACTCACTTTAATGTAATCCGAATTATCTATTTCTGTCAGATGCGTAGAAATTTCGATGAGTCCTTTATTGTCTTCCAATGCATCAATGGCATTTGATATAAGATTAGTCCAAACCTGCTGAAGACTGTTACCCCATTCGTAAATTTCAGGTATTTTGTGATACTTCTTAACAATATCATGGCGTTGAAGTTTGCTTTCGAAAATCACTAATGTATCGTCAATTCCCTCCTGGATGTTCGAGAGTTGTCTCTTTTCCGTGTCTTTTCTGGCATACGTCTTCAGGCTTTTAACCATTTGAGCAATACGTCCAGAGCAGACTTTAATGGATCGAAGGGATTCGCCCAACTGAGTATAATGCTCAAGCTCTGATAGCTCAGCCAGTGACTGTTTTGGATACGTTTTAGCTTTTGTTGTGACTTGCTTATTCTGTTCAAGCTGGAGTCGGACTATTTTTTTACTTAATGTGCGATTATTCAGCTCATTATTCAGCTCATTCACTTTGGTTCTTTGTTCCACGGTTGATATTGGGGTACTCGAGCTCCCTTTTTGAAACAGTTCTGCGAATGACGGGTACATCTCATTTTCTACGCCGGATTGCTGAGTATTCAGAATACTTTGCAGAGCCGATGTAATCTTGGATGCCTGATGGGCAATGGCTGCAATCGGATTGTTTAGTTCATGAGCAACACCGGCAACCAGTTGCCCCAACACCGCCATTTTTTCTTTTTCTATGAGTTCGTTCTGGGCACTTTCTAATGACTCTAATGTTTCTTCTAACTGCAGTTTTGTATTAATGCTTCTTTGTAAACGGCGGTTAAAATGCCTGAGCAGCAGGTTAGTGAACAGAGGAAGCAGTTCGCTGTTAGAATGCATTACTTTGGCAAAGACTTCCCGGTCAAGTTTAATGACATGTGTTTTTGTCAATGTAACAGCGGTTGAAAAAGATGGTTCTCCGGTAACAAATGACATGCCGCCGACCAGATTCCCTTTGCTGTGTCGTACAACTTCACGTTCTGTGCCGTGTTCATCTTTTTTATACAGAGCTACTTCGCCATTGCTGATAAACCACAAAAAACGATTTTCAGTTCCTTCGCGGGTCAGGACATGATTTTTGGAATAGGTCCGGCAGGCTTTGGTTTCATCTTCTTTTTCAAAAAAATGGTATAACGCGATGATGACATCTTCCGCTAACTGTTCGTCTGACAGGTCATGGTAATTGGTAAGAAAGCCCTGACGGTAATTTTTCATTGACTGGCTGATATGTGTATCCAGTAAGGTTTTGCTGTCGAGGGTCTGACTGTAGAAAAGCAGGTTTTTCTTATCCTGCTCGATAACGAATTTAGTCAGTTCTTTTTTTGCGATAGAATAGAGTACGTTACTGGCCAGTGGTTTTGTCAGACAGTGGTCTAAACGACCTTCGTTAACGGTGTTTAGCATGGCAGGAAGGTCTTTTTCGTCACTAAGAACAAGTATCTTGTGACTTTTTTTTGTATTTGGTGATTTTTCCAGCTCAATCAGGTAGTCCGCACCATGGAGAGCGGAATGATGACTTGCGACAAACAGTGCAACGGTCTGCTTTTGGCCCGTGATAAAATCAATGGTTTGAGTCGCGTCATCCAGAGATTCGATGCAGTAAAGATCAAAACAATCTGAAAAATGGACAAGCTCTTCCTGAAATTGCTCTATACAGATTGGGTTATTATCCAAACAGACGATCGCAAATTTATTCATTACCAGTCTACGCTTGTTATGATTGTTAATTATGTAGTTTACTATTCTTTAACAAATTTGGATGCGAGCTGGGTTTTATAATAAGCACCAAGTTAATAAAAATTCAGGGCTTATCGTTAAAAATGAACAAAAAAACAGTAGGTAATATGGACAAATTAAAAAAATTTTTTGCAGTGGGTGGTGCTCTGTGTTTGATCGCCTGTTGGCCGTTAGTTGTTGGGCAAATTGGCCAGCGGGTGGCTGAAAATGCTTTGTCTGAAGTCCATAATCGTTCCTATGAGATTAAGCTTGTAAAATATGACAGAGGATATTTATCCTCCGATGCGCAGGTAAAGGTATCGATCACAAATCCTCAGTTAAAAGCGGTATTAAAAGAAGGGCATATTCCGACGGATTACCTTTTCAATTCGCATTTTACTCATGGTTTTTTTTCAATTAATGGTGTGACTTCTTCCGTTGACCAGACGTTACCTATTTCTGTTGTAAGTGAAACTCACCTGAACGGTAGCACAGAGTTGTTTGCTAAAGTCGGGGGCATTGACTATCAGGATAGCCATTCATCCTGGGGATATCATTTACCTCAGTCGACAGTTGAAGCTGATATAACAGCAAATGGTCAGGTGTCTTATCAGATCCATATTCCTGATTTTAGAAATGTTTCTTCTGATGGCACGGAATTTGATGTCGGTAACGTATCCATTTCTGGTAATGGTGTGAATCAGAACCGTATCTGGATAGGGGATAATACCGTTAAAATCGGAAGCGTTTCTTTATCGGAGTCCCGCCCGGGTGTTTCCGGTCAGAATTTTGATATCCAGATACGCGATATTTCTTATAAATTATTATCTGAAATGGATGCCGGTAAAACGAATTTTTCCAGCAGTCATCACTTTACAGTCGATAGTGTGTCTAATGGTGCCGGGCAAATTGATAACGGGGAACTTGATGTCACTATTGGCGATCTGAATGCCGGACTGCTTCAGAAACTGGCGGTTTTATCGGATTCTTTATCGTCTTCTAAGAATGTGTCAGAGGCAGAAAATGTCAGGGCTCAGATGATAGATCTGATAAACCGGCTTATTGCAAAAGGATTATATGTCAATATAGACAAGCTGGGATTTAGCTACAAGCAGGGGAGTATGAATAACCAGCTTAAATTGTCGTTGTCTCCCAGAGATGAAAAGATAAAGGCCGATATCGCCACGATTGCGCAATCACTACAGGGTGAAGTGACTTCCGCAGTGGATAAAAAGCTGGCATCGGAGTTCCCGAATTTGCAGGAATCTTTAGATGAATTAGTGGTTATGGAGATGGCAACGGATCAGGGAAAAGGCTATGAATTAAAAGCGACCATAAAAGATGGTGTAGTGCTATTTCCTAATGGTAAGAAGATCCCTATAATCAATGTACTTTTCCCCTTATTTGTTCGGTAAATAAGGCGTTGTGAACCAAAGGATAATATATTTTCACCGTTCACTTTTTTTATTGAAGAATTAGTGATATTAATCACTAATCATTTCTAAGCAGGAGCGAGTTACCCATGGAGTCAAAAACTGACACCGTATTTAATTTCAGTGCTGGTCCCGCAGCATTACCTAAAGCCGTTATGGAAAAGGCACAGGCTGAGTTTGTTAACTGGAATGGTCTGGGCACGTCGGTAATGGAAATCAGTCACCGCAGTAAAGAATTTATGGCAGTGGCTGAAAACGCAGAGCAAGATCTGAGAGAACTGTTATCGATTCCGGACAATTATAAAGTGTTATTCTGTCAGGGTGGCGCACGTGCTCAGTTTGCTGCCGTGCCGCTTAACTTACTTGGTGACTCGACAAAAGCGACGTATATTGATGGTGGTTATTGGGCAGAAAGTGCCATCAATGAAGCGCAAAAATATTGTGAAATAGATATCTGTGATGTCAAAACTGAAGTTGATGGCAAAACAGCGATTCTACCAGCACCGCAATGGAAGGTGAGTCCGGACTCGGCTTATGTTCACTTTTGTCCGAACGAAACGATTGATGGTGTTGAGATCTTTGATCTCCCTGTGACTGATAAGCCGATAGTCGCAGATATGTCATCCAATATTCTTTCTCGTCAAATTGACGTCAGTAAATTCGGTATTATTTATGCCGGAGCACAGAAAAATGTTGGACCTGCCGGTATTTGCATCGCGATTGTCCGTGATGATCTTTTGGATTTTGCGAAAAACGAATTGCCAACTGTCCTTAATTACAAAGTGCTGGCCGAAAAAGATTCGATGTTCAATACACCTCCAACCTTTGCCTGGTATCTTTCCGGACTGGTCTTTAAATGGCTGAAAGAAATCGGTGGTGTGAAAGCCATGGAAGAGATTAATGCGAAAAAAGCAGAGTTGCTATACAGCTGTATTGATAGTTCTGATTTTTACCGTAATACCATTCATCCACAAAACCGCTCTCGCATGAATGTGCCATTCCAGCTTGCCAAACCGGAACTGGATGCCAAATTCCTTGAACTGGCAACAGGAAAAGGTCTGATGGGGCTGAAAGGGCACCGGGCTGTCGGTGGAATGAGAGCATCGATTTATAATGCGACAACCATCGAAGGGGTTGAAGCTCTGGTCTCATTTATGAAAGAGTTTGAAGCGCAGTATGCCTGATTGGCTTTGCTGCTAATCTTCTTGAATCAGATTGAAAAACAGCGCCACTGGCGCTGTTTTTGTGTCGGTCATGTCCTGCATTTTTTCGCCGGTTACCTTTGTCTGGCCGGTTGACGGGGTTTCCCGGATTTTCTTTTATGGCGACTTTCGTTGGTTTTCCCCTTGGCGTTATGGTTTAACGGTTTAAAACCCGGTTGAGATTTGGTGTGTTTGGTCGCAAAACGGTTTGAGCCATGACGTCCGGACTTTCTGCGCTGGGATGGCGTTTGTTTGTCGTGATTTTCTTCCGGAATTAAGCACCCCGGTTTATCGCCGATGAGGTAAGCTTTACCCATTTCCTTCAGCGCACTTCTCAGCAACGGCCAGTTTGCCGGATCATGATATCTGAGCAACGCTTTATGAAGGCGGCGTTGCCGGTCTCCTTTTGCGACCGGAACGGCTTCACGCTTTTTATATTTCACCCGCTTTAACGGGTTGGTTTCAGAATGGTACATTGCCGTGGCATTGCACATCGGTGACGGATAGAAATTCTGAACCTGATCGCATTCAAAATTGTTCCGTTTGAGCCACAATGCAAGATTCAGCATGTCTTCATCTTCGGTTCCCGGATGCGCAGAAATGAAGTAAGGAATCAGATACTGTTTTTTACCGGCTTCAGCACTGTATTTTTCAAACATGGATTTAAAGCGATCATACGTTCCCATCCCGGGTTTCATCATGAGATCCAGAGGGCCTTTCTCTGTGTGTTCCGGTGCGATTTTTAAATATCCGCCAACGTGGTGGGTGACCAGTTCTTTAACATATTCAGGCGATTCGATGGCCAGATCATAACGGACACCGGACGCAATCAGAATTTTCTTTACCCCATTGATTTTTCTTGCATCCCGGTAAAGATCAATCAGATGTTTATGATTGGTATTCAGTTTATGACAGATACCCGGAAAGACGCATGATGGTCTGCGGCAGTTAGCCTCTGCTTTTGGATCGGAACAACCCAACCGGTACATATTTGCGGTCGGCCCGCCAAGATCGGAAATGGTTCCGGTAAAGCCGGGTACGGTGTCACGAATTTGTTTTATCTCTCCGAGAATGGATTCTTTGGAGCGGTTTTGGATAATACGCCCTTCGTGCTCGGTAATGGAACAGAACGAGCATCCACCGAAACAGCCCCTCATAATATTGACGGACGTTTTGATCATATCGTAAGCGGGAATTTTTGCCTTGCCATATTTGGGATGTGGCACTCTTGCATATGGCAGGTCAAAGACATAATCCATCTCTTCGGTGGTCAGTGGTATCGGGGCACGGTTAACCCACAATTCGCGGTTTCCATGAGCCTGAATCAGTGCCCGTCCGGAATACGGATTGGTTTCCAGATGCAAAACCCGGCTGGCATGAGCGTACAAAACCCGGTCATTACGCAGTTTCTCAAAAGAAGGCAGGCGAACCGCGGTGGTTTCTGCATCGTGCTTTGACGGACGAACCGTGATTGGCTGTACACTATTTTCTTTTTTTGACGTTTCGCACTGAGTATCGACATCATAAGGGTTAAGAGGAACAAATGGTTTACCGGGTTTTTCTATCCGGGAAGAGTCAATAATCCGATACTCCTCCGGAACCGTCGGTAAATTGACGGCCGTTCCCCGGATATAGCGTAAATCAGAGACCGGTGTTCCGTTTGCTAACTGGTGCGCGACGTCTACCAGCGCTCGTTCGGCGTTGCCAAAAAGCAAAATATCCGCTTTAGCATCAAAAAGGATAGAACGGCGGATTTTATCTGACCAGTAATCATAATGGGCGACCCGACGTAAACTGGCTTCAATTCCCCCCAGAACTATAGGAACGTCTTTGAATGCTTCTTTACAGCGCTGAGAATAAACCAGAGTGGCCCGGTCAGGTCTTTTCCCGCCTTCATTGCCCGGCGTGTAGGCATCGTCATGACGTAATTTCCGGTCAGAGGTATAGCGGTTGATCATGGAGTCCATGTTTCCGGCGGTAATACCAAAAAACAGATTGGGTTTACCAAGAGACATGAAATCATTTTTATTGTCCCAGCGGGGCTGAGAAAGGATACCGACCCGAAATCCCTGCGCTTCAAGAAGACGACCGATGATGGCCATACCAAAACTGGGGTGATCCACATAAGCATCGCCGGTAACGATAATAACATCGCAACTGTCCCAGCCCAGTTTGTCCATTTCTTTTCTGCTGGTGGGCAGAAAAGGAGCAGGACCAAAGCATTCCGCCCAGTATTTTTTGTATTCGTTAATTTTCTTAATAGTCATAAACTTAGATCTTGCTCACTTTACTTGGGGGCATATTGGGGACACGTTGACCGTATTTTTTATTTAGCATGTCTAGCCGATTTTTCCCAAATACTAATGTGGTGATAATACCGATTCTTAGTATTTTGTTTAGTGGTAATACTAGGCGAAAAACAGGTCTTATAAAAGAACGGAGCAGTTTACCATGTTCTCGCTTCTTTCTTCTGAATTTTTTACAAATGTGAAAATTCGGTTTTTTCTGATGGTAAAAATTTAAGAGATTATATATGTTATTTATTATTCATCTGGTTGTGCATTTACTTGGGGCGGTGGCTGTTTCAGTTTTTACCTTTTTACTGTTAATACCCCCATTCCGTTTTGCATTTCGTTCAGATGAAATTTGGACGCCGGACGTCGCTGACGTTTCGCCGTTGATTGGGGCATTATCATACAAGGAGGTTCGATGTATATCCCTGCAACGTTTAAACAAGATAATATTGATGAAATGATTTCAGTTATGCGTGACTATCCGTTTGCCACTTTAGTCGCTCATACCGGCACT
This sequence comes from Vibrio salinus, assembly GCF_021272385.1. Classification (GTDB taxonomy): domain Bacteria; phylum Pseudomonadota; class Gammaproteobacteria; order Enterobacterales; family Vibrionaceae; genus Vibrio; species Vibrio salinus. Next base: position 393,984 of record NZ_JAJSDZ010000005.1, on the reverse strand, counting down.
GATATCGAGGTTGTTCACTTGCCTGTATCAGTTGAAAGCACAGAAAATAGTATCGTACTTAAAAGCCATATCGCTAAAGCTAATCCGTTCTGGAAAGTGATAGAAGAGCAGTCGAAAGTGCTTGTTATCTTTAATGGGGCACATAGCTATATTTCCCCAAGTTACTACCCGACAAAAGCCCAACACGGTCGTGCCGTTCCTACATGGAATTACGTTGTTGTTCATGCAAAAGGGAACATTCATTATGTTCATGAGCCTCAGGCTGTTTATCAAATTCTTGAAACGTTAACCAATGAACAAGAAGCTCAATTTGAGTTACCTTGGTCTATTTCTGATGCGCCGGGTGACTTTATCGAAAAGTTACAGACAGCTGTTGTGGGCATTGAAATCAAAGTTGAATCTATCGAGGGTAAGTGGAAAGTAAGCCAGAATCAGCCTGCCGAGAATAAGCAGGGTGTTATTGACGGTTTGCAAGCCTCTACAAACCCAATGGCAAGCGAAATGGTGTCACTGGTTCGCTCAGCGCTCTAAAAGTACGCTAACAACAATTCAGGAGTGATTCCCAACGTTTGGAGTTTTTCATTTCATCGTTGGGTTTTGTGTTTACGGTGGTATGGTTTCAGTGAAGTGGTTGGGCTGTGTTGGTGGAAAGGCTTTTATCCATCATTTTTATTAATGAGTGCTATTAAAATTATCCGTTGGTCTTCACTTTACCGGGTCTTTAAGCTTACAAAGAACGACACACCTGGCTACGAGCGAATAATCGCTTTAGCCGGATTCTTTGAGTAATAATGATTCATGATGGAGAAAAGAGAAAATGGAATTACACAGTACGATAGCGTTTAGTGTTATTGCTGCGTTGTTGGTCATGTCGCCGGGACCCAATGGCTTTCTTATTGCAAAGACCGTTTCTTCCTCCGGCCGTCAGTCCGGGTTTGCCAACGTCTGGGGATTCGTTGCCGCGTTTTATGTGCACGGAACATTGTCCATATTCGGGATTTCCGTTTTTCTGGTGCATTGTGTTGAAGCGTTCTTTATCCTGAAACTGCTGGGGGCCGCGTATCTGATTTGGTTAGGTACAAAAGCACTTTTGAGTGTGTCTGGGATCAAAGAAATGAACCCCACCCACTGCTCTCAGAGGGAACCGGAATCCGTTCGTGGCGCTTTCATTGAGGGTCTTTTAACCAATGTGCTTAATCCAAAAGTCTCTCTGTTTTATCTTGCGGCTTTCCCTCAGTTTTTAACCGTGAACGGCGGTTTGTTCAGCGCATACGCATTGGTTAGTGTACATGCGCTGATTAATTTTATCTGGTTCTCCGCTATGGTTCTGCTGATATCACGTGTAAACACAATGGTCTATCACATCGGGTTTAGAAAATGGTTAAAGGTGATTACCGGAACCGTTTTTATCGGGTTTGGAACAAAACTGGCATTTTTGAGAACCATTTGAATCGCCCTATTGCTGCGGTGATGAGATCCCATCTTGCCTGATTGTTTTTCCCCTATACCACTATTGACGCTTCCAGAAAGGGTTTCTGCAGAGCTTTAATAACATAATAGCCACCGGCCAGAGCCATAATCAGTAATGCAATGGTGAACACGGATGCCCCCGTTGTCAGATTTGTTGCATCGGTCAGGTATCCGGCGGTGACCGGTAATACACCTGCCGGGATATAACTCCCCATATTCATCAACGCATTGGACTCTGCCCGGTGTCTTTCCGGAACATTAAAAGCAATGATAGTCAGTCCTCCTAACTGGCCTAATCCCTGACCCGGGCCGGCAAATAAGGCGGCAATGATCAGTGGAGCAAGTGACAATTCATGGACGGCAAGATTCATGCAAATCATTGACAGACTCGTGCAGAATGTACCCGCCAGTAAAATGCTTTTGAGAGAAAAATGTTTAAAGACGAACTGGATCACAATGGCGGAAATAAACATCATGCCGGCCACCCCGCCGAAAATCACCGGGCTTTTTACACCAAGTAACGATGAAAGTAATGAGGGTCCCAGAGAGAGAATAAAACAGGTGGATGTTAATCCCGGACCAAAAACCGCCAGTCCTACTCCAACAAAACGTTTGTACTCCGGTGAAATTGTCGGTAACCGGAAGCGAAAGGTCTGAGTTTCTTTCGGTGCGTGTGTGTACACAGGCAACGGTAGCATGAAAATAATGATCAAGAATGAAAGAAACAGAACAAACTGAATCAGATATACCCAGAAAATCGGATGATTCAGGCCGGATGAAAGGCTTCCTGCTAACACAGGACCGATTGCCGCGCCCAATACCATCGCAATGGATGCGATAAGAGAAGCCTGTTTCCTGTGTATCGCTCCTCCCAGATCGACGACAGCAGCCATCCCGGCGGAAGAAATCACACCGACGTAAACGCCGGTAAGAAAACGCGCAATGAGTAATTCCGGAATATGGTGAGAAAACATAAACAGCAGGCAGGCGATTAAGGCCGAAACGGTACCGGGAATTAAAACCGATTTTCTGCCGTAGAAATCTGAGAGTTGTCCGACAAATAGCAGAGATAACAGTAATCCCACGATATATGCGGCAAAGACGTCGGTTAAGGTGCCTGAAGAGAAGTGCAGGGCATTTTGCCATCGGACATAGAGTGGGGCCGCGGAATTCGACAAGATAAAAGCAAGCACAACTCCCCATGCTGCAGAGAACACTTTCCATTGAGAGAACGGTTTGCCTCTGGCTGCTGAATGGTCATCCGTGTTCATGTTCAGCTCCTTGTTGCCGGTTGATTGATTATCTGACTGACAATGTCAGCCATGGTGTCGCCACTAATATCGGGCTTTAAGCTGTCCAGACTGAGTACCGTTTCATTAATATCAAACAAAATGGTTTCCCGGTTCATAAATCCTCACTTATTTTTATTTTGCTACTGGTTGAATATCTATTGTGAGCCATTACAATTGGTTAAAAAATCAAAACATTTAGTACTAATAGTCCATAAAAACAGGAATATTATGAATCGTCCCGAGTCCCTCGATATTGAAGCCATAAGAACGTTTGTCACCGGAATTGAAATGGGCAGTTTTTCCCTTGCAGCGAAACAGCTTTGCCGTTCTACATCGGCAGTCAGTGCACAACTGAAAAAGCTGGAGCTTCAGTGTGGTGTTCAGCTTTTGCATAAAAGTGGCCGAAATTTATGTCTGACGGAGAGTGGAGAACTGTTGCTGAGCTATGGCCGAAGGCTGTTATCTCTGAACGATGAAACCTTGTTAGCGGTTCAGAAAAGAAACATTGAAGGGAAGGTATGTCTTGGTCTTCAGGAAGATTTCGGGGAGTATTTGCTTCCGGATTTGTTAGGGCGGTTTTACCGTTCTTTTCCGAATCTGGAGATCTATGCCCAGTCCGGACGAAATAATGTATTAAGTAATGGGGTGTCTGAGAATCTGCTGGATTACGCCGTGTGCTGGCAGGCGTTGTATTGCGAAAATGAAGCGAATTTTATTAAAGCATCGCCGCTTTACTGGATAATGAATGACACTTTTCCTCTTTCTGAGCTACTGAAACAGAATGCGCCTGTTCCTTTGGTGATGCTGGATGCCCCCTGTATCATCCGGGATGCAACGATTTCGGCGCTAGACCGGGCCAATATTCCCTGGAAAATAGCCTTGACCAGCGGTAGCCTCGCCGCCATCTGGGCGGCAGTGAAAGCCGGTGTCGGTATTACCGTCAGAGTCGATATTGGCATGCCTGAATCGCTGTCCATTATTGAAGATCAGACATTGCCGGAATTACCTAAAATCGGCCTGACGCTATTAGAATCGAGAGCGACCAAAAGTGCCCCGCAAAAAATGTTGAAAGAATTATTATTAGACGCATTCAGAACGTATCTTTAAATCCGCCGTTTATTTAACAGGTAGATCAAATCCATCGGGCACTTTATTATGTGATTATATGAATATGTCTCCATGGTTGGTTAAGGCAATATTGAATGAGAGAAGAAAAGCGAATTTATGATGCTATGTGGCACGATTTCGGGCAGGTGATCAAAAACGAACATTATCAGACAGATCCTCTGATTGAGGACCCGAGGGACAGCCGAAGGGGCATTACTGCATTGTCCTACCTACAAAATAGCAAGGCATTGATTCATGAAGTTTCTGACTTTTTGCAAAAACTTCAAATCTTAGAACCCGGACAATATTATCCACCTCTCTCCGACTGGCATTTAACGGTTCTCACTATCATCACCTGTTGTGAAAACTTTCATTTGTCGGAGACTGAAGGGCAGGATTACGCTGAAGTGTTTAAGAACGCCGTCAGAGATATCGGGTCGTTTGATATTCAATTTAAAGGTATCACGGCTTCTCCCAGTTGCATTCTTTTACAAGGGTTTATGCCTGATGAATCGTTATCTTACTTAAGAGAAAAATTAAGAGCTGCATTTAATCAATCACATCTGTATATGAGCCGTGATTCGAGATACCAAATCGCCACCGCTCACTCGACAATGGTTCGATTTAAAGAATCATTACAAAATCCCAATCGTTTGTTTGAATTTCTCAAGGATTATCGTGAATTTGATTTTGGGGTTCATACTGTGGATTGCGTGAAGCTGGTTTCTATCGACTGGTATGTCAAGAAAGAACACACCAAATTGTTAGCGAATGTTCCTCTGACACTTTAATCGTTATGTATGATTGCTGATTCTTCTCACTCCGGTAGCTGGCTGGTATTAAACCAAATGAACAAAAATGAACAAATTAATATTTATTTCTTTTCGATTGTGTTTATTTTTGGTCAGTGTTAAATATAACCATATTGAAGTTAACCTTGGTTCGTTTACAGCGTCATTCTGGAGATTCATCAATAATGGACAAATATTCACCGGAAGAAAGGCAACAGCTTATTCTTCAATTGCTGAAATCACACAACAAGGTTATCGCTGCTGATCTGGCGGTACAGCTTGGAACAACCGAAGCAACAATTCGTAGAGATCTACGATTTCTTTCCGGAGAAGGGCTTTGTAAGCGAATTCACGGTGGTGCCTTATCTTTTGCTCCACCAAGCGGTACTCAGGAAGAACGTCTTGAAAACCGTAATGCTGAGAAACAGGTGCTTGTTCTGGGAGCAGTCAAAATTATCAAGGAAAAACAACTTATTTTCCTTGATGCCAGTAGTACACATATGCTTCTGGCAAGTATCTTACCTGATAATATGGAATTGACCGTCGTTACCAACAGCCCGGCGATTGCGACCCGATTACTGGAAAGAAAAACGATTAGAACCATTCTCATCGGTGGTGAATTAGATTACGCAGTAGGTGGTGCGATTGATATTACGGCCGCTGAAGCCATTAATAAATTTCGGTTTGATTTGAGTTTTCTCGGAGCATGTGCCTGGTCATCAGAAACAGGATTTAGTGCGGTTCATTACAGAGACAGGGAATTTAAGCATTTAGTGGTGACCCGTTCCGGTTCAATAGCCGTACTATGTACTGACGATAAAATCGAAGCGTTGGCCTCATATCCTTTCTTGGCATCTCAGGAAATTGATTATCTGATTTGTAAGGAAAATGATTCATCGCTGAAAAACTACTTTTCACATACTGAATGTCAGTTAATTACCTGTTAATCAAAGAATAATACAGTACTCCCTCCGGGAGATCTGCCATATTACTCAGACTGGCACGGAAGAAAGGCATAAAAGTTAATTCAGAACTAACGTAATGAAATTAAGGTATTTTATATGGAATATAAAGCGATTATTTTCGATTTTAACGGGACGTTATTATGGGATACACACCTTCATAATGAGGCTTGGGATATTTTTCTAGAGCAGCATGGTTTCGATCTTACAGATGAAGAAAAAAACGAAACGATTCACGGTAAACAAAACCAACTGATTTTCAAAGATCTTTTCAGTAACAATATTTCTCCAGAGGAAATCGGAAAATACACGTTAGAGAAAGAAAAAATATATCAAAACCTGTGTCTGGAAGAAAAACTTGGGTTAGGTCCCGGCGCCTTCAGTTTTCTGGATAATTTAAAAGAAGCAAAGATTCCTTTCACTATTGCCACTTCTTCAGGAATAGAGAATGTCAGCTTTTATTTTGAAAATTACAATCTGGACCGTTGGTTTTCAATTGATGACATTGTTTACAATAACGGTAAAATTAAGAGCAAGCCAAGCCCGGATATTTTTGAAGTTGCCATGGAAAAGCTGGAGTGTTCCCCGCAACAGGCAATTATCTTTGAAGATTCTCAGTCTGGAATTATGGCGGCAGAAGCGGCAAAAGCCGGAAAGATTGTGATTGTTAACTCGATAGATGAAGATTATTCCCGTTATGGGCATGATGTCATCACTCATTTCGAACAATTTGAGATGGAAGTTATAAAATAGATCTAAGTTGTTTTAATTCAATGTAATAATTCAATTCAACTCTAAATGGAGCACCTGAAACATGCCTCAATGGAAAGTCGCCTGTTTCGATCTGGACGGAACGCTGGTGAAAAACACCAGTACAGGCCAGCATTTAGCCGGCAAAATGGGCCATGCTGATGAGATGGCGAAAATTGAGCGATGGTATAAAGAAGGCAAAGTCTCCAATGCTGATGTTGCTGCCCTCGATGGGAAATACTACCGTGGCTATTCGGTTTCTGATATTCACGGCTTCTTAGACGATATTCCCACGGTCGATCATATTAGCGAAACGGTGTCTTATTTTGCATCCAGAGGGATTCCTTCTATTGTTTGTATTCTGGCGTGGAAGTTTGTCGCTGAGTATTTTGCTAACAAATACGGATTTTCTGGCTGGAGTGGTCCAGACCTTGAACTGGATTCGAGTGGTATCTTCACCGGGCGGGTTCTTACCGATTTCCATGAAACTGACAAACCGGTCTATGTGAACGACTATTGCCAGAAGATTCATGCAAATTTATCTGAAGCCTTTCATGTCGGTGATTCCCGTTCCGACTTGCCATTATTTAAACAGGTAGGATTTTCGGTTGCATTCAATGCCGATACCACAACTCAACTGGCTGCTTCTGTTTCCGTGGATAGCGGGTCTTTACTGGACATACTGACTGTTATTCCGGGAATAAAACCATAAGATGTATGCCGGGGGCTGGATAACGGTTTATTATGCAGAGTAAACGAATGACAAAGAGTGAATAAAAATGAGAGTAGAGACGGCCGTCATGTCTGACTTTGAAAGTCTTGTTGGGCTTTCCGCAGAAGTTGAAAATCTCTTTGGACCAATGGTAAATGAAGCTTCATTTCATACGGCACTGAAAGAAGCCATTGCAAATAAAATGGTTTTTTGTGTCAGAGATACACTTAATACGCTGAAAGGTGGTATTGCCATTTCAAAAGAGGCGAATGCCATTCTATGGTTTGTTGTTGCTGAGTTATACCGGGGGCAAGGCATTGGCAGTCATCTGTTAAGAGCCGCAATTTCCAGATTAGATTCCGAAAAAGAAATTGTTGTGCAAACCTTTGATAAAACAGTTCAGGCAGGATTAGCAGCCCGAACACTCTACTTAAATACTGGGTTCGTTGACGTAAGAGATGGTGGTAAGAATCCAGCAGGCATTCCAACGGTAATCATGCATTTAATAAATGACATTCTCACCAACCGTTGTCACTGTGTTGCTTTTCAGGGATCGATTAAGTCCAACCCTATAGCAGACAGCGTTAAAATCAGGAACCCGGGAAGATATGGAAATCATTGACACATTTACAGATGAACGAATTGCTCAGGTCCATGAGTTGTATAGCCAGGCATGGTGGGCTAAGGAACGAACGCTAGATCAAACCATCAATTGTGTGAAAGGATCTCAGTTGTGTGTAGGTGCTGTAGATGACGACAATAACCTTGTTGGTTTTGGCCGCGTGTTAAGTGACTTTACTTTCAAAGCGATCATCTTCGATGTTATTGTATGCTCATCCCAGAGACGTTGTGGTTTAGGGGGAAAGCTAATGAGCGCAATCCAAAATCACGACGATCTGAAGAATATAAAACACGTTGAGTTGTACTGTCTTCCTGAAATGGAAGCCTATTATGAACAATTTGGGTTTAGTACAGAGGTTGGTGGTATTCACCTCATGCGTAAAACCAATGAATGACGGGATGCTTAAGAGCGGTGATCTTTTCACATACCGAAGGTTTCCTGATTTTTGGGAAACCGTCTTCGCGATGTTAACAGGAGAATAAAAAACGATGGGGTTGCAAATCGTAGAACCAACAGATGTGAATGATCGTATTGAGAGGAAAGAGACCTTTGTGGTCAATGTTGTGACGGCCTGGTGTCCGGACTGTACTGAAAGACAAAGCCAGCATATTGACGCTTTTGTCCAGCACTTGAATGAGCAACATATTGACGTATTTCAGGTGAATGTTCAGATGACCAAAGGTGTGTTTATCAGTGAAGCGCATGAAACATTGACGAACCGGTTTGGTGGTCATGGTTATCCGAGAACCGTATTGATCAAAGAGGGCGTTATTGCTGATAAAGATAACGTAGAAGTGATAACAGAAACCGGTTTATCCGATTTATCGTCAAAATTTATAAAGCTAGTGCAAGTATTGTAAACATACAGTAGGGAACCGAACCTGGCACGGTTTTTCAGTTACACCGGCGGGGGAGCATTTGCTTAACGTAACGCGCCGTCAGAGAGTGCTTCTGGCGGCGTGTTATTTTTTAGCTATGAATATTTTTCATCGACGAGGTCATAGCCCATTTGCCGGAATAACGGGGATAACAGTTCAATCCCCAATGCTTCCTGTGCTTTCACCGATTCCTGAAATTTATACCAGTTGGTGTTTTCTTTTTGTATTCCTTCTTTCCAGAAATATTCATCTTTAAATATAGTGAGCACAGAGGTTAAGCCTTCATGGGAATCTTTTAATCCATGTACTTCTGTGTCTATGGCTTCATCAAACCAGATGTTTTCATCAAAATCCGGCCAGTTATCCAGACGGTTTTTGTATTCCTGAATACGCTCATCTTTATAGCGGATAAAATCACCGCTGTAAGGGCGTCCCTGAATCGTAATGAGACTGGACTCGATGTTCCGCCATTCTCCAGATTTATCTTCTCTTCCCTGCTGAGCAAGGTATGAACAGTATTGGAGGTATAAACATTTGGCGGCTTCAGTAAACCGTTCACGATTATCAACAACGGATTTTACCAGCCGGTTATCTTCCCATTTATGACATACCCAATCAGGATGGTGCTCTGCATCGGCATGACCGATGTCTGGTTTCGGATCCAAACCGATATTGTTGACGTAGTCGTACCAACCGACAAAATTCTGATGGGCCCAGGTATCAACGTAGGTATGAGAGGCAATTCCAATTCGGTAGAGCCGCATTTCTTCATCAGAACTGAAAGCAGCTTCCAGTAAAGTATTTGCATTCGGACTGTTTGGGGTGGTATTGAGAATGTGCATTTTTCCATCTTTTCGCCTTGCGGTGATTGCAGCAGGGTCTCCTGGCACAAAATGAAAAATGGGATAAATTCGCATCAATTTCTTTTTGGGTTTTAGAATGTTCATGGTCTGACTGATGAAATTAATATACACCTCTTCAGAATGCCGATCTTTAACTTTAACGCCGGTATCGTTGTCATCAACTAATTCAGAGGCATAAGCAATGGTTTTTGCCTCTTCTGACGAGAACCCCGCTTTCAATGCTATGTAGCCGGTTATCCAATAATGAAACTCGATATCCATGGCACTTTCCTCTTAGACTCATTCACCAAATCAATTTTTAATATGCAACTAAATTCTTTAGAAAAGTGTGACCAGACTAGATTAACTGAAAATTAAAGACTGGGTACGGATAGTCAGTTTACGCCAGGCGTCTTGACCCGGAAGGAGCAAGACGCTTTATAACATAATCATCAAGATAAAAAGGGCTTTTTATGCTTTTAAGGGCATACAAAAGCTGACATCGGCCACTTGAGTTTGAGGATCATAACTGTGGTAAAGCTCAAAACAGGGGCGATCATCACATTCCATTCCAGATTCTGTGATTTGCTTCATCAGATCTTCCCATAAAGGACCATATTGACTTTTGTCGGTAACGGTCTGGCGAAGTGTGCCATAACGGCCGCCACTAAAAGGTTTTTTTTCAATACCTGCAGTGGGCTGGGTGTTGTCCGGTACCATCAGGCAGATATCAGTACGGCATTTTTCTGCTGGTGTAATTTCCGGATTGTCATGATAGATGAAAATGCAGGTGTTCTTTGCAAAACCGTTTGGTGATGCCCAGGCCCAGAGTTTATCGCAAGCTTCTTCATAGCCTTCACCGTAGGGGCCGGTTACCCGGACATAAGCCAGTGCTGAAGGATCAAAATGTTCTGTTTTCATGTTTATTCTCCCTGTTAGATACTGAGTGTCAGTATAGGAAGACGATGAATTAAGCGCGTTTCCTTTCTTGCTGTTTGCGTGTCCGATCTTGCTGTTTTTTGCCAGATGTGAAAATGCCCCAACCGTGATACATTCGCGAAAAGCGCTGGGGGCGACGCCAAAGTGACACCGGAATGCTTTAGCCAGACTTTGTGAGCTGGAAAAACCATAATTTAACGCGGCATTGGTGACACTCACTTTTTTATAAAATAACTCGCTGGCCGCGGCCTGTAACCGCAGTCTTCTGAGAAACTCGGCCAGAGTTTCTCCCTGTACCGCTTTGAAGGTACGGTGAAAGTGGTAGGGTGACAGGTTAGCCAGTCTTGCCACTTCATTAAGATTCAGTGGTTCATTAAAGTGTTTTTCCAGATACCGGATTACCGGGCGTAAACGCAACTGATAGTCGACTTTCATTTGCTCCTCTCTTGTTTGAGATAAAGCATAACCGACAACTGTATATAAATGCAGTTGCATTTTGTCTTTTTAGACCGGCTTCAGAATTTGTTCACGGCGCCGGTTCTCCGGACCGGAATATTATTCCGGTATACCGTTTTTCCACTGAGGCCAGTTATCGACGATATTTTGTGTTACCCGGTAAGAAACCCGGTAGGCATTAGTCACTGCGGGAACAAAGCCGCCGGACTGAGCTGCCAGCGATTCTGCCGGGGTTTGATCCGGGGCTTCACGATCAAAGTTAGAGCCGGTACGCATCACTAAAATACGGCCAAAGTCGAGTCTGTCTGCATCTGCCGCACGTTTTAGTGCAGTCAGGCTAGCATTGTCTTCCATTTGGGTTGTGCAGTACCGGGCTTTGCCGTCGGTGATCAAAGAAGCGTAATCCTGCATTTCTTGCGCTATCAGCGAGCCATGCCAGTATGTGTCGCTTGATAGCGTATCGCAGACAGATACCTGAGGTTTGTCTGCTCCGGGGGTACCGGCCTGATACTGTTTTCTGTATTGGCGGGCTTCATCACTGTCGAGAAGGGGTTCTGTTTTTGTCAAATTATAGGCCTTGTCCACCAGTTTATCATTGAGGTGGTAAACTTCTGTGCCTGCGCTCCAGCGGCCTTTTTGGCCGGGGGCGGATGCGCCTAAGGCTAAAATACCGCTTTTCCATGTTGATGGCATCTGGCGTGGGTCAATCTGGTGGATTAGTCCGCCATCGATGACATACCGTGCCCAGTTTGCAGAGCCTAATGTTGCTCTGTCGGGGGCGACACCACCAATTCCTGAGATAATGATGTAGGTCTTACGTAAATCAACATCAGGGCTGAAGGATAAGATACTCATCGTACTTGCCGCATTGGCATAGCCCATTGCGGTTGTGATAAGGCAAACGCCCTGATCATCGCACTGTAAATCGGGATAATCTGCATTTAATCCGGGGAGTGCATAAGAATGAGAAAAATTCAGGTGGCTTTGCCATGGCTTGGCTTCGCCACCAAACATGGTTACGACCAGTACTTTTGGGGTAATGGGTTTAGCTGGCAGAGCTTCTGCATGAGCGGTTCCAAGAGAAAGGCCCATCGCTAATACCGACAGGCGGAAAAGTAGAGAATTCATTTTATTCCTTTACTGAGAGAGTTTACTTCGGGGACACCGGAGTGAACATTTCCAATACGAGATGTAAATGTAATGGATTTCATATATAAATTCGAGTAAAGAGAGTAAATATATTTACCGGTTCTTATTGATTCGGAGTTACCAGACAGATAACAGAACCGGTTCGGGTCTATGGCGAATTATGGTTAAAGCCGTTTTTCGGTTATTGTATCGAATAGCAGGATTCGCGAGAGATCGACGGTTAAATTAATTTTATCCCCCCGTTCGATGACTGAACGTAAATCCAGACGAGCCTTGATATTCATTTCTCCAAAAGTAAAGAGAATTTCCTTGTCAAAACCCATTGGTTCCACCAGGCGAACTTCAATGTTGTCAAAGTCATAACTGTTGCTGCTGTTGGAAAAAAAAGTTTTGTCGTTAAAAAAATCCGGCCGGATTCCCACTTTGACCGGCATACCTTTATCGGGAATTTTAAGATTAGGAGTAATTATGGCTAAGTGTTCTCTGGGTAATTGGTAGGAACCAATATGTAAATAGTCTGTCATTAAGGTGCCATTGAGGATATTCATCGAAGGCGAACCAATAAATGTGGCGACAAAAATATTGCTTGGATTGAGATAAACATCCATAGGGCTTCCGACTTGCTCGATCATTCCGTCGCGTAACACCACCACTCTATCTGCCAGTGTCATGGCTTCGATTTGATCGTGGGTAACATAGACGCTGGTCAGCCCGTATTCATGGTGAATCTGAGCAATTTCAGTTCTCATATGACTACGCAGTTTTGCATCGAGATTCGACAGAGGCTCATCAAAAAGGAAACAGTCGGCATCGCGGATAATGGCACGCCCCATTGCGACTCGTTGCCGTTGTCCTCCGGACAGATCCGCCGGTTTACGGTTGAGATAGTCTTCAAGTTTGAGAATTTTGACCACTTTTTGTAATCGGCCCTGTATTTCGGATTCAGCCATTTTGAGTCGGCGCAGAGCAAAAACGATGTTTTCTTCCACCGTTTTATGCGGATAGAGAGCATAGTTTTGAAATACCATCGCGATATTACGGTGCTGAGGCTCAATATCGTTAACGATTCGGTTACCAATGGTGATTTCTCCGGATGTGGGGGACTCCAGTCCGGCAATCATGCGTAATGTGGTGGATTTCCCACATCCGGATGGCCCAACCAGCACAACGAATTCACCATCGTTAATGTCCAGGTCGATGGACTTGACCACCTTTGTTTTACCATAGTTTTTGGTAATATTTTTTAATACAATTCCGGCCATAAGTTTATCCTTTTACTCCGCCTTCGGTTCTTCCGCCATCCATATGACGCATTGCAAATAAGAAGCAGACCACCACCGGGAGCAGGGTCAGCATGGATGCCGCCATAATGCGATCCCAGATGGCATTTTTAGAAAAAAACAGTTCCTGCAGGGCCAGCGGGAGGGTGTAAAAATTCTGGAACTGTTTGAGAAATACCGAGGCAAACAAATATTCGTTCCAGCCAATAATAAAGCAGTACATAAAGACAGTGGCTAACATCGGGATCGAAAGTGGTAGCATAATTTTCCAAATTGCTTCTTTGCGAGAATATCCATCCATCATGGCCGCTTCCTCCAGAGCAAAAGGAATGGTTCGGAAATAATTACCTAACATATAGAGCGCAACCGGCAGAGTCTGAACTATGTAAATAATGAAGAGACAGAAAAGGCTGCCCCATACGCTTGAAGCCAGACCGACATTTACAGCCATCTGATACAGTGGCACCATCAACAGAACGCCCCCTACCATATAGACAAATAAGACTGAACGCTGTACTACGATTTGTCCGCCAAACCGAAGACGGCTGATTGAGTAGGCACCTAAGACGGCCATGATTAGCGAAAACAGAGCGGCTCCGGCAGAGAGCAGAAAGCTGTTAAGCATAAAACGCCCAAAAGGGAAGACATCTCTGTTGTCCTGATATTTAGCCAGAATCTTTTTCTTTGCCTGTTTGGGTAGTTTAGGGTTACTGAGGATTCTTTGAATAGCCGGTGGAATGTCAGCCTGTTTAGGTTCGCTTAATCCCAGTAATTCCTGATAAGCGCCTAAGTTGATTTTTTCAGGAATCAGAGACGGGTTTCCCCAGTCAAACTGATGCTTGAGGGAGGTCGATAAAATTTGTGCAAATGGCAGCAGGCAGAAACAGACCAGCAATAAAATAGCCATCAGGAATGTTATTCTCGATATCAGCGTTTTTTTTCTTTGCATACTTTTACCACCGCAACACTTTTTTAACGTAGAACCAAATTAAAACGCAGAGCACCACAAACTGGATGACAGATGTTGCTGCTGCAAGTCCCTGATCGATTACTCCGGTAAAGGCCTGATAATAAGTGAATACCGGCAGTGTCTGTACGTTGGGAGCAAGTAGGAAAACGTCTTCAAAACGGTTCAGGTTCCAGATCAAGCGCAGAATCACGACGGTCGCGAGGACAAAATAAATCTCTGGTAAGGTGACGTGAATAAAGCGTCCGAACGGGCCGTAGCCATCAATCGCAGCAGCTTCGTATTGATCGTTCGGGATAGAAGTTAGCTTGGATAAAATCAGCAGGTAAGCGATCGGAAAATGTTTCCAGATGTCGAAAATCACTACGATCCAAACAGCAGAATCAGGGTTTCCGATGAGATTTTCCCTTGATTGCCAAAGGTGAAGTACATCAACCATGATCCAGTTGAATACCCCATTGACCGGATCGAATAAGAATTGCCAGCCAAACACAACGGAGATAACCGGTGCAAAGTAGGGCATTAATATGGCCGCACTGACTAACCCACGTCCCCGGAAAGGTTGGCGCATCAGAAGTGCTACTGCTAATCCAAGCAGAGTTGTACCGGATACGGTACCGACAAGGTAGATTGCTGTCGTACCGATAGAAGAGTAGTAATCCGGGTTCGATAGTAACCTGAGGTAATTATCCAGACCGACAAAACTTTTGTTCCCATCTAACCGGACGTCAAAAAAACTCAGGTAAATATTAAAAGCAATTGGGTAGAAAATCAGTAGCCCGATGATTCCCAGTGTCGGAGATACTAACTGCCACCCCAATCTTGCTTCGGACTTTTCCAATGGCGTCATCGTTTCTTCCTTGTCGATTTCGTCGGTTTTAAAGAGTTTGGAAATTTCTTGTGCGTCTCTATATTCCTATTTTTTATCGACGATCTGTTTCATCTGTTGTTCTGCCCAGTCAAGAGATTTTTGGGTATCCTCGTTTTCTATTACAGCTTTGTAGATCATACGTGGAATGATCTGCTTTGAGAAAATCTCCCCGGCTTTCGGGAAAGCTTTACCATCGACAATGGCAAAATTTTTGATGTTTTCGAATCCGGCGATGATCGCTTGTACCTGCTTTTTGCCATAACGATTAAAAATGCCTTTGGGGTCGTTCATAAACTCATTGGACTGAGCGATGTCTTTCAGCATAGGCAGATGACCTCCAACGGCCATATGAGAATAGGCCACCACTTGATCTTTTTCGTTCATGTATTCTATGAATGCTTTACTGGCTTCGAGATCTTCTTTGCTTTGCTTTGCCATCACAGAAAAGCCATTTAGTGTCCCGAATGTGGACGGGGATTTATGAGTGATGGTTGGTGCGAGCCGGGTATTTTTTACCAATTCAGGGTCAAATGCCGCCCCTTTGAGGTCAGCAAAGTTATCGCTGCCAAGAGAACTGGCGGCGGCTTCTGCCAGAGCAAGGTCATCCATGATGTAGGTTGAATAGAAAAACATCGCCAGCTTTCCCTGCAGATAGTAGTCGCGGGCCCGCCATGTTTGAGGGCCGGGAGGGTTATATCTGGCGAGTTGTTTGTAGAAATCCAGCACCTCTTTTTGTGCTTTTGAGTCAAAGACCAGTTGCCCCTCTTCATTAAATAACGGAGCATTGTCCGATAAAGCAAACTGGGTATATACCTGTTCAGCATAGCTATCCGCTTTGGTGCCGATTAATATGCCGTACTGGTTTTTTCCCGGTTTGTAGAAATACTTAGCGGCTTTTTCTATAGCTTCCCAGGTCGTTGGTGGTGCCAGACCCGCTTTTTTAAACCAGTCTGCACGGTACCATATTCCCTGAACCCAACCACGATAAGGAACGGCAACATATTCTTGTTTAACGGGATCTTCTACCAACTTTAGTGCGCCTTGATAGAAGCGATTTTTTCCAATTGCATTCACTACATCGGTTGTTGCTGCCAGATCGATGATCCCTTGTTCTGCAAATGCCAGAGAGAGGTTTGATCCCACCTCAATCACGTTAGGCAGGGTGTTCGATGCAGCAGCAGCCGCCATTTGTTTTGGGACATCATTTTCATCAATGGCAACGACTTTGACATGAATATCCGGGTGAAGAGCAGTAAAAACATCTGCCATTACCTGAATGGTTTGCAGGCGGTCAGATTGGGTTTGTGTTGTCCAGTATTCAACGGTTGTAGCAAATGCTGTCTGGAAAAAGAAAAAGTAGCTTGCAACGGCAAGGCTTAACGTTGTTATCAATCGTTTCATCTTGTCATCCTTTACGGCTGAAATAGTCCTGGTTGAGAGAACAGAAGCTAGTCTGATATTTTTAGCCAGAGTTAGCATCTGATTTGGTGTTCAGCTTTGTTGGCTAATTTTTAGTCTAGTCAGTAAATTTTCATCGTAGTGTGTTCTGTATCTCATTTAGCCATTTCAATGGACACTTTGGATTTTTGTCTCATTTATGAGATGGAAAGAGGGTGTAGGACGGCCAGGTAGTGAATGAGAGGAGATATTTCTGTCAGAGGATATCAAAAGGGTTTGTTATAAACATCAATCTGGCCTTTTTATGGCATATAATAACAATTAGTTAAAGTTCTTATTACCCGTTGTGAATGAGTAGGAGATGGCTGTTGTTTTTGATAGTATTTGGTAAATTTTTTACGTGATACTCTGGTTATGCTTGATTCTATTCTTTCTGTTTTACCTCCTTTGGCAACCGGTATGCTGTTGATCATTACGACTGTGTTGAAAAAGGGGCAAATCTGTCCCGGTCAGCGTGGCCGTATTCATAAAGTATTGCCAGTACCTGCAATTATCTGGCTGCTCGCAGCAATAAAACTGCCTTTTGTTCTGGTCAATGTACTGTTGATAGGTTTCTTTATCTGGAAGGTCAAGATGGGTAAGAGCCGTAAGTCTGGGCCATTAATGGCTTTGTATCTTGCGAATGTTATTTCGGTTTGCATCATCATTTATCAGATGGTTCTGGCGCAAGGATGGGTTGCGAGCGGGTTCGTACTGTTAGAAACCCTGATGTTGGGGCTAATAGGGGCACATTGGATGCTGGCTTTTGCTAACAGTCGTCTTCAGGCATTTCATAAGCTGCTTCCTGTCAGCGGTATTTTTCTGGCAATGGCAGTTGCCATGATTTTGGTTCCTTTTGCTTTTTCAATTAATGAGGAAACCCTGCAACAGTATATGGGGACGATTTTCTTTAATTTTGCTGTGCTGATGATTGCGACGGTTGTCTGGTGCTGGCATCTTATTACAACCCGTAAAATCCACAAAGTTCAGATCTCAGTTGCCAGTGTGCTGATGTTAATTTCGGTGATTGGATTTCATCAGATGTATTTTTAGTCACACTTAACAATTCTGTTGTCTGGTGGTGAATTCTGATGATGAACGACTAAGCTTAAATACGTGGTTATCATGCAGGAGTGCCGCTATGGATTTAAGTAATGCCAGTCAGCTCGATGGTCATATTTTACTTGGAATTGTCAATGAGAAATTAAGATTGGAATGTTCTAATCTGGAAGATTTAGCATCGACTTATGAACTTGATATTAAGAATGTGAGAGATAAACTTTCTGTGGTGGGGTTCAAATACGACCCATTAACCAATCAATTTAAATCTCAGTAGTTTTCTGCAGGCCATGATGATGAACCATCGTCATGGCCTTTTTATAATGGCAGCTCAAGAGATTGTTTAGGGACGTCCAGAACAACCTGTGTGTTTACCCGTTTTATATTTGGATGCTTGTCCATCATCGATTGGATGAGCTGATCGTACAGTTTTGTGCTATTGGCTTTAATAATCAGTACCAGATCAAAATCTCCGGTGACGTAAAAGCTTTGCTGAATACGTTCTTCACTCTGTGCCCACTGATTGAACTGTTTTAAAGCAGTATAGTTATCTCTGTCTATTTCGACCGAAGTAACAAAGGTGATGGTTTCCGGAAACGTGTCCGGTTCAACAATGGCCGTTTCCCGGCGAATTACTCCTTCCTGACGGAGTTTTTTCAGACGCCGCTGCACGGCTGATGCGGACAAACCCACTTGTTCCGCTATTAATTCGCTTGGTACCCGACAGTTTCTCTGTACTACTTTCAATATTTCTTTGTCGAAATCGTCAATTATTGCCATGTAATCGTCTCACCGGGTCCTGCGTGCCTGCTTTTCATCATTATCATCGATTCCATGATGAATTTCTTCATTTTTTATATCAATAATACCGTTCATCAGCAATCAGATTTCAGATACTAATACATAACCAAAATGTAGTGAAACTGAGTATTGTGTTTTTATGAAAGAGATGGATTACGGGCCTGAAACTTATGCTGTGAACGGCGGTTTACCGTTAAATACGCAACATGGTGCCATTGCCCCTGATATCAGTATGTCGGTTAACAATATTTATGATCCCAACTTTGGCGATTTTTCTGCAAAAGGGATGGATGACTTAACAACGGCTCCGTTTGTGTATGCCGGTTGGAGTAATCCGACGGTCAGGCAACTGGAGAACAAATTAAGTGTTCTGGAAAAAACCGAAGATACACTGGTTACCGCAAGCGGTATGGCTGCTATCTCCGGAACGCTGTTGTCACTTCTGAAAGCGGGTGATCACATAATCCTGAGTGATGTCATTTATGCCGCTGTCAGTGAATTTGTCAGAGATGCTCTGCCAGGTTACGGCATTGACGTCAGCGTTGTTAATCTGACCCGGCCAGATGAACTGGAGCAGGCCATCAAACCCAATACAAAAATTGTTTATGCCGAGACGCCATGTAATCCCTTATTGCGTTTAACGGATATCCATGCCGTTTCGTTGGTGACGAAAAAGCGCGGTCTTCTGTTTTGTGTTGATTCAACATTTGCAACTCCAGCCGCCACTTGCCCTTCACAACTGGGTGCGGATTTGGTGATTCATTCTCTGACTAAGTTTATCAATGGACATGGTGATGCTATGGGAGGAAGTGTCAGTGGTAGCCATCTTCTTATTGCTAAGATCCGGGCGCATGCCGGTGTTTACCTGGGCGCCAGCTTACCGGCTCACAGTGCCTGGTTGATTATGCGTGGTGCTGATACGTTTTATCCCAGAATGAAAACATTGTCTGATTCTGCATTGGAAATCGCCCGGTGGCTGGAAAAACATCCAAAAGTAAAAAGAGTGAATTATCCCGGCTTACCATCACATCCTCAATATGAGCTTGCACGCCAGCAGATGGATTTGTTTGGCGGTATTATTAGTTTTCAGGTTACTGAACCTTCGCAGATACTTCACCGGTTTTTAAACGAAGCTAAACTGTTTTTGCATGCGTTTTCAATTGGTCATCAGAGAAGTCTGGTTGTATATCTGGATAGTGATGAATTAATTAAGACATCGTATTCTTTTACTGACCAGCAGGAAAAAGATTACCGGGAAATGGCCGGAGAGGGAGTATTCAGGTTATCTATCGGTTTGGAACGAACCGATGATTTGCTGGCTGAATTAGACACGGTTCTGGCCTGATTTTGGTCCGGATGAATAAAAATTAGACGAGTATGCGATACTTAGTCACTAAAACACCAGTTTTCTGTAGATTTTGAGGTAATATCACTATATAAATTGGTTTGAAATAATAAAAATAGCACAACATTGCAATTACGGAATGAGAATTGTTGAAACTCAACATATTTAATATAACTAAGGAATGTTATGAAAAAGTTCATTAAGACTGCTGTTGCCGGCGTTGTTTTAGCTGGTTCAACTCTGTTAAGCGCTCAAAGTTTTGCTGCGGAATCAACACTGGAACACATCATTTCATCGGGTGAAATGAAAGTGTGTTTTGATGCGGGTTATATGCCTTTTGAAATGAAAACCAAAGATGGTCGTTTTGTTGGTTTTGATATCGATTTGAGCAAGCATATGGCGCGTTCTATCGGTGTTAAATACGTGCCTGTTAATACGGCGTGGGATGGCATCATTCCTGCGCTTCAGACAGACAAGTGCGATATTATTATTGCGGGTATGACCGTGACACCGGAACGTAACCTGAAAGTTAACTTTGCTGACCCGTACATTGTTATTGGTCAGTCCATCCTTTTATCTCCTAAACTGGAAGGCAAAGTAAAAACGTATAAAGATTTGAACAACTCTAAATATACTATTGCCACTAAATTGGGAACAACAGGTGCAGAAGCGGCTAAAAACTATATTCCAAGAGCGAAATTAAGCCTTTTTGATACAGAAGTTGATGCTGTACTTCAGGTCACCAATGGTAAAGCGGATGCGTTTGTGTATGATTTCCCGTATAACGCTATCTATAACTCACAGCATAAAGACCAACTGAAACATTTGGATAAACCGTTTACTTACGAACCGCTTGCGTTTGCAATCAAGCAGGACGATCCAAACTTCCTGAATTTCCTGAATAACTATTTGCGTCAAATCAAAGGTGATGGTACATATCAGCGTATCTATAACAAGTGGTTTGAATCAGATAGCTGGCTGAAACAGGTTCAGTAAATCAGAGACAATTCCTAAAGTGTTGAGCAGACGAAAGTCTGCTCGACTTTATCTATAAAGTAAGAGTAATTTTGTAATGAATTCTAAATCCGGTCGCCTGATAGGACATGGCCTGTATGTTCTTATCATGTTGATATTGGTTGGCGGTATCTACTTCTCAGGTAAGACCATTAATTATAACTGGCACTGGGAAAGGTTGTGGCCATACGTCATTAATACCGAGATGCAAAGCATTCGGGCTGAGTCGGATGGGGTTGCCTCGCTGAATAACGGGACGTTGACAATCCAGTTCGATAATCAGGATACACCACAGGTTATAAAAAAATATGACAAGTTAGCGGTTGGTGATGGTGATTTGATCTTTGAAGGGGATACGGTCGCTTATCTGAAAGAATGGAAATTCGGGCCTATCGCAAATGGATTATGGGTAACAGTAAAAATATCGTTTATTTCTCTGTTTTTCGCCATTATTCTGGGGCTGATTTTTGGATTAATGAGGGTATCGAAAAACATTACGGCCCGGAATTTATCCCTGACCTATGTTGAAATTATTCGTGGAACGCCGTTACTGGTTCAGATTTTTATTGTCTATTTCTTTATTGGAACGGTGTTAAACCTTGATCGTTTTACTGCGGGTGTCGTTGCCCTGTCAATCTTTACCGGTGCCTATGTTGTTGAAATCATTCGTGCCGGGATACAATCGGTCGCTGTTGGTCAGATGGAAGCCGCTCGTTCACTCGGGATGACATACTCTCAGGCGATGACGTACGTTGTGCTTCCTCAGGCTTTTAAAAGAACGCTGCCGCCACTAGCCGGACAATTTATTAACCTGATTAAAGATTCTTCGCTGGTTTCTGTTATTTCCATTACCGATCTGACAAAAGCCGGACGGGAAGTGGTAAGTGGTAGTTTTGCGCCGTTTGAAGTATGGTTTACTGTTGCTGCTTTGTATTTAGTGGTAACAGGTAGTTTATCCTGGGCAATACAACGTTTAGAAAAGAGGTTATCAGCCAGTGACTAGAGAATATGACGGAACGGATATGGTAGTCGCGACCGAGGTAGATAAGTTCTATTCAAACGGTTGCCATGCACTGAAATCGGTCACAGCATCGATAAAACGCGGTGAAGTTGTGGCTATTATCGGGCCTTCAGGTTCCGGTAAATCGACATTTTTGAGAACACTGAATCAGTTGGAAGAGATTAGCAGCGGTTCGATTTTTGTTGATGGTGTTGATATGTACGATAAATCAACAAACATTAACCAGTTGCGTCAGAATGTTGGTATGGTATTTCAGAGTTTCAATCTGTTTCCACATAAAACGGCATTAGAGAATGTCATGCTCGCACCGTTGAAAGTGGCGAAAAGACCGCTTAAGCAGGTAGAGGAAGAAGCTAAATCTCTAATGAAGCGGGTTGGTCTTGCTGATCGCATGAATAACTATCCTTCTCATTTATCTGGTGGTCAGCAGCAGCGTGTGGCCATTGCCCGTTCTCTTGCGATGCAACCAGATCTTATGTTGTTTGATGAACCGACATCTGCACTTGACCCTGAGATGGTCGGAGAAGTTCTGGATGTGATTAAAGGGCTTGCTAAAGAAGGCATGACCATGGCCATAGTGACACACGAAATGGGCTTTGCAAAAGAAGTGGCTGATCGGGTGTTATTTATGGAAGACGGTGCATTGCTGGTTGATGACTCTCCGGATAAAGTATTTGATAATCCGGCTCATCCTCGTTTGAAACAGTTTTTAGCAAAAGTGCTCTGATTTCTTTTGCTACAAAACCATATTAAAAACCGGCTGACAGGTGATGGTCATGCCGGTTTTTTATTTTTACGCCATTTTTATGCCATCCAGGTGTGTTTTACTTTGCTGACGGGCCGTAGCAAAGAATGCCTGAAGGTATCGTTTGTCTTTATCACTGTGTCTGACCGCAGCAAAGAGACGACGCCATAAGCCTTTACCCAGCGGTTTACTGACAATGAGTCCCTGACGGGAAAATTCACTGATTGCCCAGTTTGGCAGCGCTGCAACGCCAAGGCCGGCAGACACCATCTGTACCAGCATTAAAGTATTATCTGCCTGCTTCCATTTATGGGGTTCTATTCCTGCTGGTTGCAGGAAATGCTTGACCACATCCAGACGTTGTTTTTGTACAGGGTAGGAGAGCATCGTCTCTTCCGCCAGATCGCCGGGTATGATCGATTCTTTTTCTGCAAGTGGGTGATTCGATGAGGTTATAAGCCGCATTTCAAAATCAAACAAGGGCTCATAGTGGACTTCAGAGCGTGGGAGAATATCGGATGTGATGACCAGATCCAATTCTCCGGCAAGAAGCGCTGGCAGGGGTTCGAACCCAAAGCCGGAAGAAAAGTCCAGAGTGACACTGGGCCAGGTGATCTGATACTCACGTAATGCCGGCATAAGCCACTGAAAGCAGGAATGACATTCGATTGCCATATGCAACCGTCCGTTGACATCTTCTTTCAGGCTGGCAAGTTCGTTTTCTGCCCGGGCTAGTTTCGGTAACACGTCATCGGCGAGATTGAGCAATATTTCACCTTCAGACGTAAATTTTACCGGTCTGGTTTTTCTTAAGAACAACTGACTGCCAAGTCTCGATTCCAGATCTTTAATCTGATGAGACAACGCCGACTGAGTCAGATGTAAAGCAGTGGCGGTAGCAGTCAGAGAACCGGTATCTCTGAGAGACATGAGTGTTTTAAGATGTTTTATTTCTAACATGATTTATTTTTATGATTATGGCTGACATGATGAGAATAACTTACGAAGTTATGGTGAGAATGTAAACTATTTTGTCGGATAAAGTGTATTGTTTTTCATTTTTAAAATATCAACATGAATTTTATTCAATGTCCCGTTGAATATTTAGATGTTGTCGAATTTGGGTAACTTAGCCAAGATAAAGCCATCTAGACATCTATTTCATGGAGATTGGACAATGGTTACAACACATATTTTAGGTTTCCCTCGTATTGGTGAGCACAGAGAATTAAAATTTGCTCTTGAACGTTACTGGCGTGGTGAAATTTCCCAGCAAGAACTTGAAAGTGCCGGGCAGACGATACGTCGTCATAACTGGACCAAACAAAAAGAAAGTGGATTAGGTTACGTTACTGTCGGGGATTTTGCCTGGTATGATCACGTGCTGAATACCTCTTTGCTACTAGGTCATATCCCGGCTCGTCACCGCAGCCAGACACTTTCGTTAGACACACTGTTTTCGATTGCCCGGGGTAAGGAAGGATCAGGTTGTGGTTGTTCGAACCGGGCCGCCTCTGATATGACAAAGTGGTTTAACACCAATTATCATTATATTGTTCCGGAATTTTCACAAGATGATAAGTTTGAAGTCTCGTGGACGCAGCTATTTGATGAAATTCAGGAAGCACAATCTTTAGGGCATCAAGTAAAGCCTGTACTGATTGGTCCTTTAACGTATCTTTATCTGGGTAATGAAACGGATAAATCGTTTGATAAAAAAGCTTTGTTACCTGCACTGGTTGACGCTTACCGGGTTATTTTAGAACGAATAAAGCAACTTGGTGTTGACTGGGTTCAGATTGATGAGCCAATTCTGGCTCTGGAACTGGATGAGAGTTGGCTCGATCTGTTTAAACCAACATACGAATCACTGTCGGGATCAGTAAAACTGCTATTGGCAACATATTTTAGTGGTGTCGGTCATGTTCTGGAAACCATCGGAGAACTGAAAGTGGATGGCCTCCATCTGGATCTGGTTACCGCTCCGCAGCAGTTATCTGATGCGCTTGCAACATTACCGGCATCCTGGATTATTTCACTTGGTGTCATCAATGGGCGTAATGTCTGGAAAGCAGATTTGGATAAATGGCTTTCAGTGCTTACTCCTGTTCTGAATGATTTTAGTGAGCGTGAGTTCTGGATAGGTTCTTCATGCTCATTACTTCATAGTCCGGTAGATTTAACCCTGGAAAAAACGTTATCCGTAGAAACCGGATCCTGGTTTGCATTCGCCTATCAGAAGCTTGAAGAAGTCCGGTTACTGAGCGAAGCGCTTGATGGGAATGAAAAAGCCCAAAAGGCTTGCGAGGAGTACAGCATCCCTGTCCGTCAGCGGCAAAAAAATGTACGTGTTAACAAAAAAGAAGTGGCAGAAAGGATTGCTGGACTTACGGCTGCTAACAGTGTACGCAAACTGGATTACAGTGATCGGGTTTCTTATCAGCAGGAAGAGCTGAAATTGCCACTGCTACCGACAACAACTATCGGATCGTTTCCTCAGACGGATGATATCCGGAAAACGCGCAGTGCATTCAGACAGGGCAGGCTGGCTGAAAATGAGTATAAAACGGCTATTCAGCAGGAAATTGCCAGAACAATCCGTGAGCAGGAAGCATTGGATTTAGACGTTCTGGTACATGGTGAAGCAGAGCGAAATGATATGGTGGAGTATTTCGCTGAAAACCTTTCCGGATTTCAGACGACAAAATTCGGATGGGTTCAAAGTTATGGTTCCCGTTGTGTTAAACCGGCGATAGTGGTTGAAGATGTTACTCGTCCGGCACCGATGACGGTCGAGTGGAGCCAGTACGCTCAGTCATTAACGAAAAGACCGGTGAAAGGGATGCTTACCGGTCCGGTGACCATTCTTGGCTGGACTTTCCCCCGTGAAGATGTTTCCCGGGAAACGGTTGCACTCCAGATTGCTCTGGCACTTAAAGATGAGGTTGATGATTTGCAGAAAGCCGGAATCGGTATTATTCAGATTGATGAACCGGCATTACGCGAAGGATTACCAATTAAACAGACGGAACATCAGGCTTATCTGGACTGGGCGGTGAGAGCATTTCGGTTGTCTGCTGCGTCTGCCTGGCCGGAGACTCAAATTCATACTCATATGTGTTACAGTGAGTTTAATGAAATCATTGAGTCAGTATCTGCTTTGGATGCAGATGTTATTACCATTGAAACGTCTCGTTCTAATATGGCACTGCTGGACGCGTTCAGAGAATTCCGCTATCCGAATGAGATTGGTCCTGGAGTGTATGACATTCACTCTCCGAATGTTCCGGATGTTGAGTGGATGACATCTTTACTGAGAAAAGCCGCAAAGTTGATTCCACATCAGCGTCTTTGGGTTAACCCGGACTGCGGACTGAAAACCCGGGGCTGGACTGAAACGAGAGCCGCATTAAAAAATATGGTGGCTGCGGCCAGAGTATTACGTAAAGAATTAGCTTAACTTTTTTTATTATATGATATAGCCTGCATATGCGGGCTATTTTTTATTGGTAATAAAGGTTATAAAAGTCTGTCGAGCATCTGAAGAGGGAAAATGTAACCTGTGTCAGCCTTATTCTTCTGGTGTCATATATCACATATTCCAATCTGTCATCTGGGAATACTCGACTTGGCGTGTTCTATGAGCTTTAATAAATTTGTCAGATGGTTGAATCAATTAAGAATAGATAAAAGGTTGCCGCAGTATGGAAATAGCGCATCGTGTAGATATCTTTCCCTGGAATAACAGTTTTAATACCGGAGTTTATGAGATCGATCAGCAACATAAGAAGCTGGTTCAGATATTAAATAAAGTGGCCGGATACATGGCGCTGGAAAGTTCTCACGTTGACTTCGATGTGTTAATTGATGAGCTTATCGATTATGCAATTTACCACTTTGAAACAGAGGATCATTTCTGGCTCGAAAAATTACCGGATACATCGCATACGAGCGAACATCAGGAAAGTCACCACCATTTCATACAGACCATTAACCGTTTAAAAGCCAATGTGAATCACTATCCGGAAGAGGTCTGGATTGAAGAATTGTTGTCATTTCTGGCTAGCTGGCTGGCTTCACACATTCTGGAAAGTGATAAACGAATGGCATTATTGGTTGAAGCCGTGCGTGAGGGGATGTCGCCAGAAGTCGCAGCCAGATGGGTGGATTTGCAGATGCACGATGATGCGAAAGCGACCATTAATGTCATATTAACTGCCTACAAAAGCTTGGCTGCCAATACAATACGTCTGATGAGGGAAATTAAAGCCGGAGCCATTACATTCAGTAAGTTATCTGAGAGTGAGCAACGCTTACAGCAGGCGATGGATTATGCAAAGATTGCGCACTGGTCATTTCCATACAAAGGGAACGTAGCAAACTGGTCGCCTCAGGTATACAGTCTGCTGGGAATTCCCGATAGTCAGGTTGCTGGGACAAAGACCCTTTGCAGCATTATGAATGACGAATTTCGGCAACCTTTTTTAAGTTCAATGAAACGAAGCTTTGATACTGGTCTGGAACATCATATTGAATGTCAGATTCTTCGTCAGGCGGATGATAAAATTCGTTGGATTGAATGCCGTGGAAAAGTGATTTATGGCGATGATGGAGAGCCCTGTAAAATTTCAGGTTTTGTTCAGGATATTACTGACAGGAAAGAACACGAAGATAAAATTACTCAGCTTGCTTATTACGATTCGTTGACGTTATTGCCAAACCGGCGGTTGTTAGTGGATCGGTTAAATCAGTCGATTGCTATGTGTGACCGTAATTCGTTTTATAATGCTTTGTTGTTCATTGATATCGATAACTTTAAAACCGTTAATGATACCCATGGTCACGAATATGGCGATTTTTTACTTCAACAGGCCGCTTCCCGTATCCGGGGCTGTATCCGGATGGGAGATACGCTGGCTCGTATCGGTGGCGATGAATTTATTATTATTTTGTCAGGAATGGGGGTGACGGAAGTCGAAGCCTCCATAAAATCAAAAACAGTAAGTAATAAAATACTGAAGGCTCTGGCATCCCCTTACAGTATTAATAAGCATCAGTTTAATAGCAGTGCCAGTATCGGAATTATTTTATTTAATGATAGCAATGTATCAGCATCTGAATTAATGAAGCAAGCCGATATCTCAATGTATCAGGCGAAACAATCCGGGAAAAATTCAGTCTGTTTTTATAACCCCCAGATGCATAAAGACATGACGACCCGGATTCGGCTCGAGAAAGAACTGCGTACCGCATTGCAGGAACAGCAATTCGAATTATTTTATCAGCCTCAGGTTGACCATCTTAATCATGTTATTGGGGGGGAAGTGCTGATTCGCTGGAAACATCCGAAAAAAGGTTTAATTAATCCGGAGCGGTTTATCCCAATTGCTGAGGATACGGGGTTAATTATTCCTATTGGTGAGTGGGTACTGGAAAAATCGTGTGAACAGCTTAGCCACTGGATGAAAGACGACAGAACAAAGAATCTAACGTTGGCTGTCAATGTCAGTTACAAACAGTTTTG
The DNA here is from genome assembly GCF_021272385.1 of Vibrio salinus. GTDB lineage: Bacteria > Pseudomonadota > Gammaproteobacteria > Enterobacterales > Vibrionaceae > Vibrio > Vibrio salinus. The sequence goes on along the minus strand of NZ_JAJSDZ010000005.1, from coordinate 365,950 downwards.
TCAGCCGGGGTTCGTCGCTGAAGTCAGCCTGTTGATTAAACGTTATCATATCGATCCCGGGAAATTGAAAATTGAGCTTACAGAGACGTTGTTCGTTGACAACATGGAGAAGACAGTTTCTCAGGTTGAAGCGCTGAAAAGACTCGGTGTACTACTCTCACTTGATGACTTTGGAACCGGCTATTCTTCGCTTCAGTACCTTAAACGTTTACCATTGAGTCAGTTAAAAATTGATCGGTCGTTTATTGATGATCTGGAAGACGATTTAAATGATCAGTCGATAGTGAAAACTATTATTCTCATGGCCCGTTCTTTAGGGTTAAATGTGATTGCTGAGGGCGTCGAAACCGCTGAGCAGAAGCATTATCTGGAAGAAAACGGATGTTTTCTGTATCAGGGCTATTTTTATAGCAAGCCTGTTCCGGTCTGTGAATTTGAAAACTATGCAATAAGCACAGAGGAATTAGTCTGTGATGACTGAGTAGTATAAGTATAATGGCCTCAAAAGAGGCCATTACTTGATCACTTACGATTGAAAGGTTCACAGGTTTGTTTGTTAATGATTTTATCAATCATTAACTGGCCCCGCGGATTGCGCATTTTTATGCGGTATGTGAGACCAATATCGAGATTGGTAAGTGTTGTTTTGTCTGAACAGTAATAGTGAATGCTTTGCGCTAATACTTGTTTTATCGGTTTTGCCCCTTTACTGTCAGAGTTATAAATCATCATGATTTCGACAATGTTTTTATTTGCGCTGGCTCTCATGATATGAAGTGGTCCCACTTCGATAGGTAATTCCGCTTCAATTAAACTGGCCCGGTTCATTGCCAGTAACTCCAGTTGTTTTTCTTCATTGCTTGAGGAACTACATGCAAAAATAAAGAGAGAAAGGAAAATAACGATAAAACGTTTTAATAGCATAATTAAAATACTTGTTTGTATGGTTTTACAATGACAGAAGCATATACTCCTGCATCAACGTAAGGATCCGCATCAGCCCAGGTTTTCGCGGATTCTAACGAGTCAAAATCTGCAATTACAGTAGACCCTGTAAAACCTGCTTCACCCGGATTTTCTGAATCAATTGCAGGCATAGGGCCGGCAGTGAGAAGACGTCCTTCATTTTTTAGTTTTTCCAGGCGTTCCAGATGTTTTGGACGAACACTCATCCGTTTTTCTAATGAGTGTTCGATATCCTCAGAAAAAATAACATACCACATAAACAAAATCCTTATTTGACGTAAAAATTCAATTCATATTCTACGGGTGAACCGGAGAGTTCAGACGTTAACAATGACATATGCATATAATATACAAGCATTATCTCAGCTTTTCATTTATGTTAAAGCATAATTTATTTTTCAATAGTGCGGGGTCTGCCTTCACCATCGATGGCAACATAGTTAAAGGTTGCATCACAAACCATAAAACGATCACCCACACCGTCTTTTTTGACGGGTTTAACCCAGACTTCCAGCTCTATGGACATGGAGGAGCGGCCGATGTTAATACAGTCGCCATAAATACAGACTACATCGCCAACCTTGACCGGCTTTTTAAAGGTAATTCCCGACACTGAAACCGTTACTGTCCGGCCGCTGGAAATTTCTTTGGCAAGAATTCCGCCCGCTAAGTCAATTTGAGACATAATCCAGCCACCAAAGATATCACCATTTGCATTGGTATCGGCTGGCATGGCTAAAGTTCTGAGCAAAAGTTGCCCCTTTGGAGCATCAACATTTGTCGTCATTTTGTTATTCCGTAAACAATCACATTGGCTCTATGAGCGAAAAAGCCAAGAGAACCCATCTCTTGGCCTAAAATCAGCCATTATTATAACGGTTACTGATTAATTGTGAATATTGTAAGTAACTTATTGCTCAGTATCTTTTGTTTCTTTGGGGAGGTGTTTATAAATATAGGCACCGGTCAATACAGTGAAAATCAGTGTGGAGATTAACAGACCGAATACTTTAAAGTTGACCCAGACATCCAGAGGAAGACGGAAAGCGATATATACATTAACGATGGCGCATAGAAGAAAATAGCCGACCCATGCCCAGTTTACTTTTGCCCAGACCGCTTCTGGAAGATGAATTTCTTTACCAAGCATGCCTTTGATTGCTGATTTACCCATTAAATGACTGATCGTTAGTCCCCCGGCAAAAACAAGGTACACAATAGTGACTTTCCATTTAATGAAGTTATCGTCGTGAAGGAATATGGTCATTCCCCCGAAAACCGCCACCAGTACGAAAGTGATTAACTGAATTTTTTCTACTTTGCGGTAAAGGAAATAGGTAATGATGATTTGAAGAGCGGTTGCAACGATAAGGGCACCGGTCGCAACGTAGATATCATAAAGTTTGTACAGGCCGAAAAAGATAATTAGCGGGATAAAGTCGATGAGTTGTTTCATATGTTTTGTTATTCCTACTCGTATAACTTTCGCTAGTCTAACGGATTTCTCAGTTGAGAAAAACCGTGGGTAACAGATAGAAACAAAAAGGCTGCCCGGAAATGTGCCTTTTGAAGAGCGTTTACTGCTTTATTGTAGTAGGCCGAGAACATCGTGCTTAATCATAACGCCACATTCGTTAATTCAGGCGTACTCTTTGCCGATTCTTCATTGAGGTTAGGATCGGCGGCTTCCGGATAGTTGATGGCAATAGATAAGCTATCGTTGATGACAGTGTCATCAACGTGGAAATATCTTTAATGTTTTTGGGTATTTTAAATATTATCAAAGTTCAGGCCAGTTAGTGATGGGCCCTCGCCATATTTCATAGGCTTTCGCCATCGAGATAACTTTTAAATCAGCAAATTTAGGAGCAATGATTTGCAGGCCAATCGGCATGCCACTTTTCGAAAAGCCGCAGTTAATAGACGCCGCCGGCTGTTCTCCCATATTCCATGGCACAGTAAAAGCGATATGTTCAAATGGGAGTTTTGGATCGTTTGTTGGAGAGGCCCAGTCAGCAGGATAAGATACATTTGGATTAACAGGAGATAATACGGCATCCACTTTAGTAAAAATTTGGGCGCATGCGTCACGCATTGCCATTGTTGCATCAAAGCCATTGACTACTGCTAGTGGACTGGCATCACCACCAGTTTTTGCCCATTCATAAATATAGGGCAGAATTGACTGACGTTTTTCTTCGGTTAGTTTTAGCATCGTATCCCAAAACCGGGCACGCCAAAACACATCCAGCCCATCAAGCCATTCACGTTTCATTACGGGACCAATTGGAATAATTTCTGCCCCTTCCTGCTCAAATCGTTTGGCGGCTGCAATCACTGCAGCTTTTACTTCTGGCTCAGCTTCAATACCACATCCGGCGTCCAGCATGAGTCCGATTTTCATTCCGTTAACCTCTGCCGGTGCAACATCCCACTCAAGATCCTGATAGTTAACGGATGTCGTATCGCGCCAGTCCGGCTTTGTAATAGTAGGCATAATCATGACTGCGTCATCGACAGTCCGGGTCATCGGCCCGGCGCATCTTCCTGTGTAATATGGGTAGATCGGAATGCGTCCTAAAGTAGGTTTGAAACCAAACAGACCTGTCCAGCCAGCGGGCAGGCGTACTGAACCACCGATATCGGTACCAATATGGAGCGTACCAAGTCCGGCTGAACCGGCTGCGGCTGCTCCTGCTGAAGAACCTCCCGGGTTTTGCGTTAAGTCCCAGGGATTTCGGCTTAAATGATGAAACGTGGATAAACCGGAAGAAAGCATTCCGTAATCAGGGCAGGTGGTCTTAGCGAAGATAATTGCTCCATCTTCTTTGAGGCGGGCCGATGTCGGAGCATCTTCTTGGGCCGGTATTTTCTCTGTTGCTGCTGTTCCCATCGGAATCGGGTCGCCTTCCGTTGCTATCAATTCCTTAACCGTGACGGGAATTCCGTCTAAACGTCCCTGCGGTTGGCCTTTAAGCCAGCGATTTGTGGCGTGTTCTGCTAACTGTAAAGCCAGCTCGGGTTTGTAGGCATACAGTGCACATATCTTTGGTTCAACTCGTTCAATGCGTTCAATTAGCCAATGCATGTATTCTGTCGGGCTGGTTTCACCACTAGCGTATGCCTTCAACAAGGCACGGGTATTCATTTGAGAAAAATCACTCATAGCACAAATTCCATCTTGTTTGATGATTAAAACGGGTGAGTAACTCACCGTTGGTCGATTTTGGGGAAGAGGTTTCAATGGTGTACAGTCAGGAAACTGCTTTTTTCAGTCCCCGGGACTTACGTCCTATTTTTTCCAGAGTCGGTTCTGCAGCTAGTAATCGTTGGGTATAGGGTTCCCGGGGATTATCTAACACCTCTCTGACAGGACCTGTCTCAATTAACTTACCGGACTGCATGACGGCTACCTGGTCGCAAATTTCGTCTACGACACCGATGTTATGAGTAATGAAAAGCACTGATATTCCGTAGGTGTCGCGCATCTTTAATATCAGCTTAAGAATCTGAGCTTGCACTGTAAGATCCAGTGCGGATGTTGCTTCATCTGCCACAAGTAGCTTTGGTTTTGTGATTAATGCTCTGGCGATGGCAATGCGCTGTCTTTGACCACCAGAAAATTCGTGTGGATATTTATCCATGTCATCTGGCTGTAATCCGACTTGTTCAAGTAACGTACCGATGCGATTACGAAGTGCCTTTCCTTTAGGGGGATTCTCTTCAAGATGTAAAGGCTCTGCTATGATTCGCCATACTTTATGACGTGGATCCAATGAACCATAGGGATCTTGGAATATCATCTGAAAATTTGCCCGTAGACGGCGTAAATTGAACGCTGTAAGGGCAAAGATATCCTTATTTTCAAATAAAATATTACCCTTTGTGGGTTTATCTAACCCCATGACAATACGTGCAAGCGTCGATTTTCCTGAACCACTTTCACCTACGATGCCAAGTATTTGACCGGGCTCCATAGATAGAGAGACATTATCCACAGCATATACTTTTGATTCTCCTTCACCAAATTCCCGGAAAAGACCGATAATTTCTAATATTTTCTTTTTCACAGAGTGTCTCCTTACACTGATAAACTGGCTCGTGCACGTCTGGGCATAGCAGAGAGAAGTTTTCGGGTGTAGTCATGTGCCGGTTGGCGTAAAACGCGTTCCGTATCACCTTGCTCCATTTCGTTGCCCCGGTACATCACTAAAGTTCGATCCGCAATACGGCCGATAACACCTAAGTCGTGAGAGATCAAAATAAGAGAAATATCGAGTTCACTCACCAGATCATCGAGTATATCCAGTATTTCGGCCTGAACCGTGACGTCCAGAGCAGTGGTTGGTTCGTCTGCGATCAGCAGGTCAGGTTTTAAAGCAAGAGCAATTGCAATTCCTACCCGCTGTCTTTGTCCTCCTGACATCTCATGGGGATAGGAGAACATCTTTTGAGCTGCGTTAGGAATCTGTACCATATCGAGCAGTCGTAAAACTTCCTTGTTTGCTTCACTACGGCTGATAGAGCGATGAAGATGAAGTCCTTCAGCAATTTGGGCTCCAACTTTCATTGCCGGATTGAGAGCTGTCATTGGCTCTTGAAATATCATTCCTATTTTAGAGCCACGAATACGGCACAGTTGGCGCTCTGACATATCGAGCAGGTTATTTCCATTAAACAAAATCTTGCCGCTGGCATGTGCTGTTTTTGGTAATAACCCCATAGTTGCAAGTGATAGAACCGATTTCCCTGAACCGCTCTCTCCGACAATTCCTAGGGTTTCACCCTTACCGAGTTGTAAGCTCATACCGTGAACAACTTCAGTACATGCCCCATTTTCATTTTGAAAGCTGACTCTAAGATCTTGAATATCCAGTATCATGTGGATTGCCTCCTTCGGGGGTCAGTCAGGTCACGCAGACCATCACCTAAGAGATTAAGTCCTAATACGGCAATACAAATTGTGAGTCCGGGGACCAGAACCATATGAGGAGCAATGGAAAGGTAGGTTTGTGAATCTGCAAGCATTCGTCCCCAGCTCGGTGTCGGCGGTGACACACCGAGTCCAAGAAAAGAAAGGCCTGCTTCAGTTAATATTCCAAGTCCGGTTTGTATTGCTATCTGAACAATGATTTGTGCTCCGATATTTGGAATGACATGTTCTATCGTAATGTGGATGTCACTTTTCCCGGCCATTTTCGCAGCAAGAATGTAATCTCTGGCCCAGATTTGTAAAGCCGCACTGCGTGTTATACGCGCAAAAACGGGGATCATAAACAAAGCAATAGCAACAATGGTAGTAATAGGACCGCCACCTAATATGGCCGCAAGGAGAATGGCAGATAGCACTGGAGGAAATGAAAACAGCACATCACTGATCCTCATAACCAATGCTTCAAAATGACCACGTTTCGCTGCTGATGTTACACCCAGAAATGTTCCTGTGATACCACCTAAAGCAATGGAGGAAAAGGATATTCCAAGTGAAATCCAGGCTCCACTCATGATCATTGATAATTCATCGCGGCCAAAATGGTCTGCACCCAGTAGCCCGGCGACTCCCGGACCTTTTAACCGATGAAGGATATTGATTGTGGTCGGATCTGCCGGCGTCCAGAAACGACTGGTGATCGCTGCAATGATAAATATACTGGTAATAATGACTCCGATAATCAGAGACCAGGGCAGTCGTTTCATTTTCTTACCCTCAGTCTTGGATCCAATATGGTGTAGACGGCATCGACCAGTACATTAACTCCCATTACGATAGTGGCAAAAAAGAGCACGACATTTTGAATAACGATGAGATCTCTTTGCGCGAGTGCCTGATAGGCTAGTGAGCCTAATCCCGGTAAATTGAAGACGTTTTCAACTAATACTGCACCTGCGATAAGCACTGATATTTGCATACCCAGCATAGTAACCACAGGAATCAGAGCGTTAGGCATTACATGACGCCATAGGGCAATGCTGGGCGTTGCTCCTTTTGCTCTCGCTGTTCGGACAAAATCCTCGTTAGTAACTTCAATAACAGCAGAGCGTGTTACTCTGGTTAATACTGCTGCCTGAGGAATAGCCAGGGCAATGGATGGTAATATAAGTGCTTTGATTCCCGGCCATAGGCCTGAATTCCAGCCGGGGAAACCGCCTGCAGGCAATGCTCCGAAATAGAGTGCAACGCCGAGTATAAGCAAGAGGCCAATCCAGAAGTTGGGCACAGCGATACCGATTTGAGCGAACAATGAGGCAAAATTATCGATTAACCCGTTAGGACGTGATGCTGCGATAACACCAAGAGGTAAAGAAATAGCAACTGAAATTACAATAGCCATCGCAGTGAGAGGTAACGTTACTTTAAGACGTTCTCCAATGAGCTGTGCAACGGGGGTCGAGTAGGTATAGGAATTACCAAGATCGCCGTGCAAAACACCGGTTAGCCAGCAAATGTAGCGTGTGATCAGTGGCTGATTAAGTCCAAGCTGATTTCTTAGGGCTTCCAGCGTGTCCGGGGATGCGGATGTACCGAGGATAATTTCTGCAGGATCGCCAGGAACCGCTTCCATCACCAAAAAAATCACGAAGGAAACCACAAGCAGGGTAACTAACAGCCCTGCCAGTGATTTGATTATAGGATTCATTGCTTATTTGTCCTTGTGGAAAAATAGAACAGATTTTTTATTTTGTTGTGCTTAAAAGTAAGTTTGCTTATTGCCAATAAACATCTGTGAGATCATTTGACGGTATTGGTTCATTTGTCCACAGACCATGTAGTCCTTTTTTCCAAACTCCTATTTTAGGGTAAGCATATAAAAATAATGCAGGGACGTCGTGGGCCAGAATTTCCTCAGCGTGGCGATAGCCCTTCAGCCGTGAATTTTCGTCAGTCGCATTAGCAATCACCGTCATTGCTTTATCAAACTTCGGACTGTGATAATTGAAATAATAATGAGATCGGTTATAGATACTAATATCTAATGGTTCAGCATGACCGATAATGGTCATATCGTAGTTTTTGTCTTTAAAAACATCTGAAACCCATTTGGCGGGAAACTCAGAAGATTCAATCTTCATGGTGACACCAATCATCGCAAAGTATGCCTGCATAATTTCAGCTGCACGCTGAGCGTAAGTACGTGTAGGGACTTTCATCGTAAAAGTAAACCCATTTGGATAGCCGGCTTCAGCAAGCAGTTTCTTCGCCTTTTCGGGTGAATAGGGTAATACTCCGGTTAGATCTTCATAACCTGCATCTGAAGGAGAAAAGTGGCTTCCTATTGGTGTTCCCAGTCCTTCATTGGCTGCATCAACCAGCGTCTTACGATCAATGGCCATCATCAGAGCTTGTCGAACTTTTATATTGTTAAACGGTTTTCTCGAATTATTCATACCAGCGACAATTTCCATGCTGGTAGTACCGATAACAGTGTTAAATGCAGGATTATTCTGAAATTGTTTTACCAGCTCAGGCGCATCAAACTCAGCCATCGCATCTACACCGCCAGAATTTAACGCCGCGGCCTGAGCCTGTGCGTTACCGATAAACCGGAAAGTGACTTTCGTTAACTTAGCGGGAGCCCCCCAATATTGAGGATTTTTTACCAGGGTTACCTGGTTACCTTTCTTCCATTGTTTTATTTCAAATGGGCCTGTGCCGACAGGATGAGTTGCGTTTGTTGGTTCGCTGCTTGGTTCTACCATAATTGCTGCGGGATAACCTAAATAGTACAACAGGTCAGATAACGGTTCTTTGAGAGAGAGAACGAGAGTCGTCGCATCTGGTGCTGACACTTTATCGATGACTTTATACAGGTTTTTCTGAGGATTGACGGAATCATTTCCGAGTATTTTTTCAATGCTAAATTTGGCACTAGCGGAATTAAACGGTTTGCCATTTTGGAAATTTACGTCATCACGCAAGTGAAAGGTGTAGGTTAACCCGTTATCTGATATGTTCCAACTTTTGGCCAGTTCTGGTTGTACTTTCCCATCTTTGTCGATCGTGACCAATCCTTCAAAAATGTTTTGCCAAACGACCTGACCAATAGCGACGGGTGCCGCGACTGTGGGATCCAGACCTGAGGGTTCAACCCCCATCCCCAAAATCAGGTCGGTTCTAGATGCTGCGGATGCACCTATCGATAGGAATAGCCCAACGATGGCTGTTGAAGCTAAAAGAGAACGAAAATGACTTGTCATAAACCAGTGACCCCTTTTTTAGTGTGCAAAACTGTCCGTGTTCTGTGTACTCGTTCATTGATTTGATATTTATACCTTGCCTGAATTTTCAGTGAAATTGCAATGTTAATTTTTAGTGCATAGTGCAATCAAAACCGTTGCACTAAAATATAGTATTAATGAAAAAAACTGTATCAAATAAAATTTAAGGTTTTTTATATTATTACTAACGTTAGTCAGAGATAAAGATTATTTATAAATTAAATGCAATTAAACGTTGTTAAATAGAAAAATTAAATGGAGTTTTTTGTATCTTATTCAATTAATTATATTTAATGAATGATTGAGCTTTTATTGTTATAGGAATAAATAATTTAGCTTAAATCTTATTATATAGTGCGGCATTAAATTCTGATTTTTTATGTAAGGATATAATATTCGACTTGAGTAACTTAATGTTGGTTTGGCTGAATATTCGTATTTTCGTGTGATTTTTCCATTTCTTCTTGCAGTATTTTAGCTTCAGCAGGAAGAAAAGTTTCCAGAAACTCTGCAAATTTTGCAGCCGCAAAACTTGGAGGAACTTTTTGGGCCCGGCTTAACTGAAGGTCGGTTTCAATGATGTAAGGTTTTTCAAAGGGGCGGGCTACGAGTTCATTTGCACGTATTTCACGAATGACTGACATTGCAGGAAGAATTAACAAGGCAGATGTTCTTAATGCAACCTCTTTTTGTAGCTCCAAAGATGAGGTTGTAAAGGTTGAGTCCAGTGGCTGAAGACCTGCAACCCTTTGTAGGTGGTCAAAATTCCGCCTGATACCAAATGATCTATCTGGCATTGCGATAGGGTAGTCTTTCATTTTTTTCAGTGGAACCTCTGATAATGTTGCCAGTGGATGGTTGCGAGCCATAATTAACTCATGACGAACTGGTAATTTAAAGCGTATGTCTAGTTGGGGATCGGCTTCGGAGAACATCGTTACAGCCATATCTGTGTTGCCGTTCAATACAGCACTGACAGCATCATGTGCTGAGGAAACGGTTACTGTAATAGTTATTGCCGGATAAAGGGCGTAAAACTGAGCCAGAGCAGGAGCCAACATGGTATGGATGGCGGCGCCATTAACATAAATAGACACGTTCCCCTGTTTTAGTCCACGTAGATCATCAATTGCTTGTCGGGTTTTACTGATATCTCTCATCATTTCTTTGGAACGTTTAGCAAGAGTTTCTCCGGCTGCCGTTAAAGTAATTCCTCTGGCATTCCTTATTATCAGGGGCGCGCCAAAATAGTGTTCCAGGTTTTCGAGTTGACGGCTGATTGCTGTTGGTGATACTCCTAATGTTTCTGCCGCCTGACGAATTGAACGAGAGCGAACAAGTTCATTAAAATAGGTGATTGCTTGCAACTTCATTCTTTATTTAGTTCTCCATTATATTGTTAGGGTCTGTATATGGTAATTTTAAATCCGGAAACGTGTGGAAGTTAATTTACCTCAGTTTTTTCCATAATTACTTTTCCTACTCAAGTATGCAATTCCAAAAATAAAAGACTGGCATCGATTATATGTTTTAGTTAGAAATTTAGATGGTATTTTTCTAGATTAAGAAGAACAGGATAGAGTAACGACTATCTGAATATTGCAGGGAATATCCTGCCTGGACGTTTGGGGTTATTGAGCAAATGCTATCATTTTCTTGCTCTGTGAAAGGGTGGTAATTGATCTTATTATTAGATCAGGAATGTGTTCAAAAAATCCCCGGGGGTTACCCGAGGATTTATGTATGAGAAACAGGTCTGAAAGTCACCTTTAGTGAAATAGAATAAAAAGCGTATTATTCCTGAGTAGCAACTTCGTTGACAGATTCTTCTTCTGTCTGTTCCTGAACCAGTGCATCCACGATAAGTGCACAAGCTGCATCACCGGTTATATTTAGAGCAGTACGGGTCATATCAAAAATACGGTCAAGCGCAAACAATAGCGGCAGACCTTCGATTGGAATACCGGCAGCAAGCAATACAGCCACAACAAGGAAGGTTGGTCCGGGTACGCCTGCCTGACCTACAGCGCCAAGTGTTGATGTAATAATGATTGTGATATAAGCGCCCATGCTTAAATCGATATGGAATAACTGAGCGAAAAATACAGCGACTAATCCGTAGTAGATAGCATTACCCGACATGTTGATGGTTGCACCTAAAGGCAGTACAAATGAGGCTGTCGGGTTACTGACTGCGAGTTCATTTTCACAGGTATCCATAGTGACCGGTAATGTTGCCATTGAGGATGCAGTTGAAAGCGCAACCGCCTGTGGTTTTTTCATTGCAGAGATAAACTTGCGGGCAGAGGTTTTTGTGAAAATCTGAATCATCAGTGGGTAAACGATAAAACCGAAGATCAGAATGGCGGCCATATAGACGACAAACAGTTTTAATACAACAGTCAATGCGCCGAAGCCAAATGTGCCAACCGCTTCTGACATCAGACCGAAAACACCAATTGGGGCGATAACCATCACTTTGTTAATCATCCATACCATGGCATCAACAATAGTGTTTACGCCCTGAATGATGGGCTCTCTTTTTTCTTTGCTTTGTTTGGTAAGTGCAATACCAAAGAACAGACAGAATACAAGAATCTGAAGAATATTTGCATTATTAAGTGACTGGAAAATATTGGTTGGAATCATGCCAATGACCGTTTCCCAGAAAGTAGGCAGGTCACCTTTTGATGCGTATTCTGATGAGAACATACTTTGTACGCCGGAAACATCAATTCCGATTCCGGGTTTAAACATTTCTCCCATCACAAGAGCAAGCGTTACTGCCAGAGCAGACGTTAACGCGAAGTAAGCCAGTGTTGTAACACCAACTTTTCCTGCTGACTGGCTGTTTCCCAATCCAGCTGCACCGGAAATAAGAGCGACTGCAACCAAGGGGATAACAAGCATTTTAATTAAATTGATAAAGATTGCGCCTAAAGGGGCAAACATTGAAGCATTATGCCCCATTGTGGCACCGACAACAGTACCGAGGATCATTGCCAAAACGACCTGAAAGCCGATGTTGGTTAGCAAATTCTTTTCTTTTAACACTTCCATAACCTCTGTGCTACGTAATTAACAACTTCCTGGAATTACCCACTGATTAAATGTCAATTTCTGGATAATGATTCGACTATGCGTTTTACAGATCTATGACGCTTAGATCAAGAGAAATTGTCGTAAAGATCGAATTTATTATAGAAATTAATTATAAATTGAATAAATGTGGATAATTATTTTGCAAAACTATTGCGCAAACGTTTTCTTTCGGGGTGATTTGTAAAAATTGTGAATAAATTCTTTCGAAGAATATGCTGAAAATGACTGATATTTACCAATAAAATAGCGAGTCTGTTGATCTTTTTTCTGTTAATTTTTGTTCTCTATGAACGGGGTTTGATTGAGAGGCAGGGCATGTAGCTTACTCATTCTAAGAAAGCCTGTTCAGATTAACTCTTCGGGCAGCGCTTGATGGTGATTGATTCAGCGTTGGGCCATGATTGATGTAGATGACTACACTTCACATGCCCCGCTTTGCCTAAATCACCATCAACCCGCTGCAAAAATAATTACCAAAGATCATCAGATCCTAGCTATTAATGAGGAAGGATAGAGCTTATTTCTGAGTTGCGGCTTTCATTTTTTCTGTAAATGATTTTAGCTCACTCAGCATAGCTTCCGGATTCTGGTGATAGTTCTCAATGATTTTAACTACCGCAGAACCACTGATTGCCCCAGCCGCACCTGCGTTAAGCGCTGCTTTAACCTGAGCTGGCTCAGAGATTCCAAATCCAAGTAACGCTGGTGGAGCATTGAAGTCCGCCAGCTTGTCGAGAATTTCATGAACCGGCATATTGGCTTTGGTTTCAGCCCCGGTGACCCCGGAACGAGATAGCAGGTAAGTATAACCGGAGCCCAATTCCGCAACCTGTTTTAGTACTTCATCCGAAGCGGAAGGCGGGGCAATAAAGATGGGTTTAATTCCGAATTTTTCAGCCGCGGCAAGGAAATCTTTGCTTTCAGTTGTTGGAACGTCTGCAACTAATACCGAGTCGATACCTGCTTGCTGACAGCGTTGATAAAAGGATTCTATGCCATTAGAAAAAACAAGGTTAGCGTACATCAGAAGCCCTATGGGAAGTTCAGGGTATGCAGCCCGGACAGAAGCAATAATATCAAAGCATTTCTGTACAGTGGTATTGGCGTTCAGTGCCCGCAAATTTGCTCCCTGAATGGTTGGTCCGTCAGCAAGAGGATCGGAGAAAGGCATGCCCAGTTCAAGAGCGTCGGCACCACCTTCTATCAGTGCAAAGATGACATCCTTAGAAAGTTCAGGGTTAGGATCGCCAATAGTAACAAACGGAACAAAAGCGCCCTGATTTTTTTCTGTCAAGCGATTAAACAGCGCAGAATAACGATCCATTATAGAGCTCCTTTTTCTTCTAAGATTTTATTGACGGTAAAGATGTCTTTGTCTCCACGTCCGGACAGATTTACAATGAAAATCTGCTCTTTATCCGGTTCGGAGAAAGCCAGTTTCAGTGCATAAGCCAGTGCGTGCGAGCTTTCCAGGGCCGGAATGATACCTTCGTGTTTTGCTAGATTCTGAAATGCTTCCAGTGCTTCATCGTCTGTTGCATTCTCATACTGAGCACGACCAATTGAGTGGAGATACGCGTGTTGTGGCCCTACGGATGGGAAGTCGAGACCAGCAGAGACTGAATAGGATTCTTCTATCTGTCCGTCATCTGTCTGCATCAATGGCGCTTTCATTCCGAGGTAAATGCCGGTTTTTCCATGGCGAAGAGGCGCTCCGTGCATATGAGTATCTACACCTTTACCACCAGGTTCGACGCCGATCAGTTTTACATCGGTTTCGTCGATGAAATCGGCGAACAGACCAATCGCATTTGAGCCACCACCAACACAGGCAATAACGGCGTCAGGCAGACGGCCTTCCCGGGCCAGAATCTGGTTTTTAGCTTCTTCACCAATCATTTTCTGAAATTCACGTACAATTGTCGGGAATGGGTGCGGACCCGCCGCTGTCCCCAGAAGATAGTGAGTGGTTTCATAAGTGGCGGACCAGTCTCGTAGTGCTTCGTTACAGGCGTCTTTCAGGGTTGCTGAGCCTGCATGTACCGGGATAACTTCGGCGCCCATCAGTTTCATACGAAATACGTTCGGGCTTTGTCTTTCAACATCTTTTGCTCCCATGTAAATCCGGCATTTCAGATCCAGTAGTGCACAGGCCAGAGCGGTAGCGACACCGTGTTGTCCGGCACCGGTTTCTGCGATGATTTCCGTTTTTCCCATTCGTTTGGCAAGCAGTGCCTGACCCAGAACCTGGTTGGTTTTGTGGGCGCCGCCGTGCAGCAGATCTTCCCGTTTCAGATACAGTTTTGTTTTTGTACCTTTGGTAATGTTCCGGGTCAGAGTCAGAGCGGTAGGCCGCCCGGCGTATTCCTGCAAAAGGCCCATAAACTCAGATTGGAACTCAGGATCTTTCTGAGCGTCGACGAAGGCTTTTTCTAATTGTTCCAGTGCTGGGACCAAAATTTGTGGTACATACTGACCACCATATTCACCAAAATAGGCGTTGAGTATAGACATAATGTTTCCTTAAACTGATACGGTTAGGCGTTTAGTATTGACGAAGCTTATCAAACGCCAGTTTTAATTTTTGACTGTCTTTTTTACCGGGTTCACTTTCGACACCGGAGTTCAGATCCAGTCCGATACAGCCAAGGTTGGCTGCCTGTTGAATATTGTCAGGGGTTAAACCACCGGCGAGCATGACCTGGTTGTTTCCTGAAAGTAATTGCCAGTTGAAAGCCTGTCCGGTTCCACCGGAACAGTGACCTACCTTACTGTCACATAAATGGCGGTCGACATTATTTGCAATAAGTTGTGGAATTCGGTCAGTTACACCGTAGGCTTTCCAAATCTGTATGCTATCGGGAAGCGTGGCTCGTAATTTATCAACGTATTTTTGATCTTCGTTACCGTGTAACTGAACGGCGTGTAATTTCAACATTTTGGCCAGATGGCTGACTTCATCAATGGCATGGTTCTGGAATACACCGACATACCGTAAGGATGCACCAGCAATGATGTGTTTTGCCTCTTCATCGGTGACATAACGGGGGGATTTCCCGACAAGGATAAGACCACCGTAAATGGCACCTGCATGGTGAGCTTTGGCGGCATCCTCCGGTGATGTCAGTCCGCAAACTTTGACTTCCCCATAGATCACTTTGCGAACCGCTTTTTCTAAGTCGTCTTCTGCCATTAAAGAACTGCCAATTAAAAATCCGTTCGCATAGCGGCTAAGCTCTCTGACCTGATTGTTGGTGTAAATTCCGGACTCAGAAATAATCGTAACGTCTTTTGGTAGCATTGGTGCCAGATGTTTCGTCCGTTCCAAATCTGTGGTCAGATCTCTAAGGTTCCGGTTGTTGATTCCGATGACCTTCGCCCCGAGTTTTATTGCCCTTTCGGCTTCTTCTTCATTACTTGCTTCAGTCAGAATTCCCATGCCAAGCGAGTGCGCCAGTCCGGCCAGTTCCTGATAGGATCGGTCATCAAGTACAGACAGCATAAGCAGGATAGCATCAGCCTGATAGTAACGGGCTAAATATACCTGATATGTAGAAATCATGAAGTCTTTGCACAGAACCGGCTGAGTGACCTGACTTCTGACCTGATTGACAAAATCCAGATTACCCTGAAAATATTTTTCATCAGTCAGTACTGAAATGGCATTGGCGTAATGTCTGTAAACGGAGGCAATGCCATCAAGATCAAAGTGCTCCCGAATCAGCCCTTTTGACGGAGACGCTTTTTTACATTCAAGAATGAATGCGGTGCTATCCGATTTCAGGGCATCGTAAAAACTTCTGTCTGATGTGGTCACCTGAGACTGAAAACTGTCAAGAGGCTGAACTTTCATTCTTTCTTCAACCCAGACTCGTTTATCTGCCACGATTTTAGCGAGAACTTCCGCCATTTCAGTGTCTTTTGTTGTGATATGTTCAGACAACTTTCCGGTCATTCTTTTATCCTCGTTTCGCTAATTCTTCAACAAGCTCGTATGCTTTACCCGAGTTCATGACCTCGATGGCTTTTGCCGCATTTGCCTTCAGGTCCTCTTCACCAAATAACCGCATCAGCATGGCGACGTTTGCTGCAACAGCTGCAATATGGGCGGGTTGTCCTTTTCCGGTTAGGATGTCTGCAACCAGACGTTTATTTTCCTCTGGGACACCGCCTTCAATCGCAGACAGCGGGTAGGTGGATAAACCAAAGTCTTCCGGTGTCAGGGTGTACTCAATGATTTTTCCATCTTTAATTTCGGCAACCTGAGTTGGGCCATGGATAGCCACTTCATCCAATCCGGAGCCATTGACAACGGCAGCTCGTTTCATTCCCATTTTCAGCATTGTTTTGGCAATGGGCAATATTAACTCTGCACTGTAAACGCCCATTAGCTCAATTCCGGGCCGGGCAGGGTTAATGAGTGGGCCAAGAATATTAAATATGGTCCGGGTTTTCATTGCCTGACGCACAGGCATAGCATGTTTTACCCCTCCGTGATATTGAGGTGCGAACATAAAGGCGACGCCCAGCTCATCCAGTGCTTTGCGGGTGTTTTCGACACTCATCGCCAGATTAATACCGAAGGCATCCAGTAAATCGGAGGAGCCGGATTTACTGGAAACGCCACGGTTACCATGCTTTGCTACTTTAAATCCTGCGGCAGCTGCAACAAAAGCTGAGGTGGTTGATATATTGATGGTATTTGCGCCGTCACCACCGGTTCCGACGATGTCTGCAAAATCGTAGTCAGGGCGTGGGAAGGGTTTTGCATTGTCCAGTAAAGCCTCGACAGCTCCCGAGATTTCGTCAGGCGTTTCGTGCTTTATTTTTAATGCTGTCAGAGCGGCGCCCATCAAAATGGGGTCGAGCTGGCCTTTGATGATGCTATCGAACAGAACCTGGCTTTCGTCTTTCGTCAGATTTTGTTGTTCATATAATTTATTGATAATGGCTTGTTCTGCCGACATAAGATAATTCCTTTGTTAAACCTTTATTCCATTCGTTACTTAGTACCCGTTGCCCAGTTAATGGCATTAGAAAGAAGTTGTGCACCATAGGTTGTCATAATGGATTCCGGATGGAACTGAAAACCGCAGACTTTGTCCTCTTCATGAACGACCGACATGACCAGCCCGTCCACTTCTGCCGTCACCGTTAATGCTTCAGGAATATCATGAGCCACTAATGAATGGTATCTGGCAATGGCAAACGGAGATGGCAGGTTTTCATACGTCGGATGATTGTTATGTTTCATCATGGATACTTTGCCGTGGATAATTTGTCCTGCTCCACCAACAGTGCCACCGTATGCTTCTACTATCGCCTGATGTCCCAGACAGATACCGATGATTGGTGCTTTGCCTTTTAACAGTTCAATGAGTTCAGGCATAGAGCCGGCATTTGACGGCGTGCCCGGACCGGGAGAAAGTACCACAATTGGATCTTTTGCTGTTAGTGCTGCCTGCTCAATTTGTGTGGCTGCAATGCTGTTTCGGTAAACCGTCACTGAGTGCCCCAGAGAACGAAACTGATCGACCAGGTTATAAGTAAAGGAGTCGAAGTTGTCGATAAATATAATGTTAGCCATGAGAATCTCCTTACTTCATCTGATGCGCTGACTGAATGGCTGAAATGACGGCCTGTGCTTTGCCCCGGGTTTCGTCCGCTTCAAATTGAGGAATCGAATCATAGACAACACCGGCCCCGGCCTGAACGTTCGCAATGCCATTTTCGACATAAGCCGAGCGGATAACAATACAGGTGTCCAGATCACCATGTCCCGTCAGGTATCCAACAGCACCACCATAGCTGCCGCGACGTTCTTTTTCATATTTTCTGACCAGCTGCATTGCCCGGATTTTTGGTGCTCCGGTTAATGTTCCCATATTCATGCAGGCCTGATAGGCGTGAAGAGCATCCAAATCAGAACGGAGCTGTCCGACAACCCGGGAGACCAGATGCATCACGTGGCTGTACCGGTCAACTTTCAAAAGATCGGCAACATGACGGCTGCCTGCTTCAGAGATTCTGGCAACATCATTTCTGGCCAGATCAACCAGCATCATATGTTCGGCATTTTCTTTTTTATCCGTCCGCAGTTCCAGTTCGATTCTTCCATCCAAATCTAAGTTTATTGAACCGTCTGAATTTTTTCCGCGGCCACGGGTGCCGGCAATCGGATAAATTTCTATCTGATTGGTTTCTTTTTCGTATTTAAGGGCACTTTCCGGAGATGCACCAAACAGAGTAAAAGCCTCGTCCTGTATATAGAACATATAAGGGCTTGGGTTACTTTCTTTGAGCGTTTTGTACGCGGCTAACGGAGAAGGACAGGGTAAGGTGAAGCGTCTTGACGGGACGACCTGAAAGATATCGCCATTGACAATATATTCTTTCAGTTCGGAGACGGTCTGGCAGTATTCTTCATCGCTGACGTTGGTTGAAACACTCATGTCGGCGATCTGCTCAGCTGCCGGTAGTGTAATTGGGGTGCGGCACTGTTGGCTGATTTCTGCCAGACGCGCATCCAGCAATGTTGGTGAAGCATTATTGCTGTCAAAAATGGTTCCCTGCAACTGACATTTTTCCGCCTGATGATCAATAATCAGCAGGTTTTCGGCAACATAAAACACATAATCCGGACATTTGTTTGTGGCAACAGCGTCTCCGAGTGGTTCGAAATTTGCCACCAGATCGTAGGCGAAAACGCCGCCAATGAAGATCGCAAACTGGCCATGAGCTTCTGAATCAAAACATTGTTGAACCATCCTGATGCCGTCAAAGGGGGAGGCTTCTTTCAGTCGACTGTCTTCGTCCAGTAAATCATTGGCTTTTTCAAAATTAAGGGTGAGCTTTTCTTTGCTCAGGGAATACCGGACTGAGTCGTCCAACTGAGTTTCCAGAAAACGAATCAGGTTCTGGCCATTTTCGGTCAGAGCTTCAAACGTGACTTCTTGTCCGAAACAGACAATTCTTACAGCTGCATCAATAAGGAAGAAACTTTTGGTGTTCTCTTTAGAGTCAATTTCTGCTGATTCCAGCAACAGACAATCGGTTTTATTTTCACATAAAGTATGGAACAGACTGGTTGGGTCTGAGTAGTAAGGGATTGATCTGCTTATAACATTTAGCTTCCCTTTATTTTTTGCATTATCTGAAATTTTCATCCCAAGTTCCCTAAAGTGTATTTTATGTTTACGAGAAGTGTAGAGGATATTTCTGGTTTTCTTTGGCTACTTCCCATAATAAAAAAGTCCGCATCAGCGGACTTTTTTCAGAAATCGTGCACTAGGCATCCGCTTGATAGTTCAAGAAATTACAACGCCACCAACGCCAGGTTTTAAGCGATGGATTACTAAGGGCATTTAACTGTGTCTCAAACTTATGTAGCATAACGACATACCTTTTGTGTATTTGCGTACTAGTAAACTAGTTCGGCAATTAAAAGTCAAGCCTTTATTGGTTAATTACCTAAAAATATTATGAAAATAGATTTACATAGTCATACCACAGCATCGGATGGCCATTTATCACCTGCTGATCTGGTTGCCAGAGCCATTGAATTTGATGTCAGGGTGCTTGCTATTACTGATCACGATACAACTGATGGATTAGCAGAAGCTCAGACTTATATTGATTCTTTGCAGGATCGACCTATTAAACTGATTCCGGGGATAGAAATATCAACGGTCTGGCAGAATAAAGACATTCATATCGTCGGACTGAACATTGAACCGCAGCATCCGGAACTGACCGCCTTTATTCATACCCAGAAGCAGAGGCGTCAGGTGCGGGCTGAATTGATTGCCGAACGTCTGGAAAAAGTGACCAGAGAAGGCGTATTAGAGGAAGTTCAGACCATCGCCGGGGAAGCCTCGATTACCCGGGCGCACTTTGCTAAGTGGCTGGCTGATAATGAGTACGCTAAAAATCTTCAGCAGGTGTTTAAAAAATATCTGAAGAGAGGGAAGCCGGGTTATGTACCACCAAACTGGGGAAGCATGGAAGAAGCGATCAACATTATTCATGCAGCCGGTGGTGTGGCCGTTTTGGCTCATCCGGGACGTTATGATCTGACGGCGAAATGGGTTAAACGTCTTCTGGCCGCGTTTGTTGAAGCCGGAGGGGACGCCATGGAAGTGGCTCAGCCACAACAGGGAATGCAAGAAAGAAGAAATTTATCTGATTATGCTATACAATACAAATTATTAGCTTCACAAGGTAGCGATTTCCATTATCCATCCGCCTGGCTAGAGCTTGGCAGAAATTTATGGCTACCATCGGGTGTTGAACCAGTCTGGAAAGACTGGGGTTTGGACCCGGATAAAATGGCCGACGGGCCTGTTGGCGAGGAGTAGTTATGAGCCAGTATTTTTATGTACATCCGGAAAATCCGCAAGCCAGATTAATTAATCAGGCTGTTGCTATTATTCGAAATGGCGGTGTAGTTGTTTATCCTACTGATTCAGGATATGCACTGGGGTGTCAGCTTGAGAATAAAAGTGCCTTAGAAAGAATTTGTCAGATCAGAAAATTAAACGATAAGCATAATTTTACATTGTTGTGTCGTGATTTGTCTGAGCTGTCGTTGTATGCCAGAGTAGATAATGTGGCGTTCCGGTTGTTAAAAAACAATACCCCCGGTCCGTATACTTTTATATTTAAAGGTACGAAGGAAGTTCCAAGACGCTTAATGAATTCAAAGCGTAAAACCATTGGTATCCGGGTGCCAAATAACCGTATAGCACTGGATTTATTGGAAGCATTAGGTGAGCCGTTAATGTCGACTTCTTTGATCCTTCCCGGCAACGAGACAACGGAGGCTGATCCGGAAAACATTCGTGATCATCTTGAGCATGCCGTTGATGTTATTCTTGATGGTGGATTTTTAGGTGAACAGCCAACCACTGTGATTGATTTCAGCGACGGCTCAACGGACATTATACGTCTGGGAGCTGGCGATCCCGCTCCTTTCGAATAAAGCGTAAACCCTAAGCAAATCGTGTTGGTCAGATAGAACGTTATTTCTGTGGTCAGCACGATTTTGTTATGTCGTTTTTTTATGCCTGTGTGGCAGAGGTTTACGTGTACATCGTTTTGATAAACTCAGAACGACCAGCGAAGACCCGATCAATTTTTCTGTAAAGCCGGCTAAAGAGAGTGGTTCATTCAGCCAGAAGACGCTGATAATCAGACTCAGACTCGTCATTGCCAGAATAATTACCCACTTTCTAACCATTCTTTTGCCTTTGAAATTTTAGGAACGCTGTTCAGACCACACGGCAAATTCGTTACCGCTCGGTTCGGTAAAGTGGAAACGACAACCCCCGGGGAAATCATAGATATTGCGGATAACTTTCCCGCCGTTTCTCAGGATTTTATTAAGAGTATCTTCAATATCGGAACTGTAAAAAACCAGAAGAGCACCACCATTTGCTGTCTGGCTGCAGGTATCTGCATTGAAAAAACCACCATCCAGCCCTTGATTGGAAAATGCTGTGTATTCCGGGCCATAATCGACAAATTCCCACCCGAAGACAGAAGTAAAGAACCGTTTTGTTGCAACAAGGTCTTTTGCAGCAAATTCGACATAATTGAGCTTTTCATGCTGGTTCATGTTTACCACCTCTGACTTTTTATTCTATTGGGTAGGATAACGTGCTTGTTAGTCCTCCATAAGACTAGAATGAGCCGCAATAACCTGCCAATGATTCCCGGTTGTTTTTTGCCATACCCGGGTAAAACGGAACGAACCATTGGCCGGATTTCCGTCATAGGTTCCGAGGATATTCATTTTAACGAAGACAACGGCAGTGTCTTTTTGCAACTTGATTTGCTGCTCATCTACCGAAATATTTAAAATGTGTAGTAGTCCGGATTGATGAGCGCCTAAATCATCATTTTTTCCAAGGACCATTCCCAAATGATTCGTAAAAATCAGTTCAGGGGATAATAGTTGATCCAATACATCGATATCAGATGCAAGCATGGCTTTGCATAACAGGGCTTCAGATTCCTGAATTTGCTCTATTGTGTCTTTTTCCATGAATTTTCCTTTAAGTGTGTTTTTTATTCACCGGGAGTGGTGACGGGATGAAAATAAACAGATTAACAGAACGTTGTGCTCTGTTAATCTGTTTTGACTCATACTTGATCTTACATATTAACGGGTAAGTCACAACTAGGTGTACAGGTAAATTGCTAACTGTGAAACTCATAATTGGACATAAACGTGTCAGTGGGCTTTCTAAATTAGCAACTCACGGATAACTTCAGGTATTGCACACTTCGAATCAAGTGGCCAAATTTACTCAGCCACTACAGTGTCCGAACAAAATTAATGTGATGCTACGTGTGGCCTTTGAAAGTATCATTCTGCTCTTTGCTACTAAGAAGATTATTACTCAATCAAACACATAATGTAGTATTAGATAAGTTAGGTCAAACAAAGATCATAAGGAGCGATGCTAAAACTAGCTCTAAGAAGGAAGGGGGCATTAACTACTTAGAGCCAATGCCCCCAGCGTATTACCCTAAAGATAATATACTGATCCCTGAGACAATGACTGCTCCCCATAAGATACGGCGATACATATTTCCTTCATTCAGGCTTTCCGACTAAGTCGGATTTTCACCGCGAATTTTCTAGAATAACTGAGCAGACGCCCAGTGAATATCGTCAGATTCATTGTGAAAGTAAGGCAACACAATTAACGAGCGCTGATTAATGCAAAAATGTCAGAATATCTTGCAACATTTGCTGATGTAATGCCTTACGGCTGGTACTACCGTCATGGCAGATTATGCCATCACCGGGTTCGGCCTTTTCAAGAAGTGCCTTGGCTCCCGGTTTACAGAGCTGCATAAAGCTAAAGTGTATTGCTTGTTCATAGACTTTATAACGCCGCAGTGTCAGAGGAATAAACTCGGCCAGATAACCGGATTCTTTAGCCTGCGGCAGATCGCCTATATCTATTCCTGCTGCAAGGATTAAAACAGGAATATGAATGGTTTTCAGGCTGGCGGGTAAAAAGCTTCTCGCCAGACCCAGATCAAGACTTACCACCCGTTTTATACGTGAATCATATAACGTGCCAGCTACGGGCTCATTATCCTGCGCTGTTTTGAGGCCAAGTTCGCCCGCCAACCCACAAATGCGAGGGTTGGGCAATAACGCACACTGGTGCTTAAAGGTCGGCCGATCAAATACTGCGCCGGTAAGCTGCATCACCGTCCATCCTCCTAGTGAATGGCCGATAGCGGAGACATCATCGTGATTAATGTTATTTTTCCACTGTTTGTCAGTAAGTAAATAATCCAGTACTCGCGAAATATCCTTTACCCGTAACCACCACTTGGCGGCCAACTCCGGTGGGTGGTTTCGTGAGGTGGTGCCGGGATGATTCGGTGCCGCAACTACATACCCTTTGTGCGCAAGGGCAGCTGCAAGCCAGCTTAGATTTGTCCAGTTTCCCCGATAGCCATGGGAAAGTAAAACCACCGGAGCGGACTGGATATCAATGGTTGCGTTGCGAACAGCTTCAACACCATAAAAAGCGGCATTTTCCCCGATAGCGGAAACCGGACCGGTTTGAGCTGTCGGATACCAGATTGTCACTGTTAACGGGCGGTTCGAACCGGCATTAATTTGCACCTCTTTAAAACCGATATTTTGCGCCAGAGCGACATTAATACTAAGCAGGCATACAAGCAAAAATGACCATATTATGTTCATCACACTCTCCATATTGTTGTTGATTGACAGAAACAGCTGCCAGAGTAATGAATATCAGCTTGTTGTGAGTCCTGAAACCGGATCTAGGACATCCTCAATCAGGATTTCGGATGTATATTTGGTCAAATCACTTTTGTGTCGGTAACCGCCGTTTATAGCTTGCGTCCTAAACGTTTTTCGATTTGTTTTTTTTCCCATTTGGGACCTAAAAAATGGAACACTTCAAAGGCATTCAACCCGTGCTTCACCACGCCGATACCCCAACCCAAGGCTGGCCACCAGGCCCAGATATGGTTGGAATTCGTTAACAGATTAATCGCAAACAAAAAAGCCATAACCACTAAATAGGTCGTCAGATGAGAGTAAAAGCTTTTGATTGCACGAACCTGATCTATCACCGTCTGCTCTTCATCGGTAACCTTGATATTACTCTCTTTCTTGTCCGGGGTCTGCTGAAGCTCCGTGACGGTCATTTCAAAGACGGCAGCCAACGATTTTAGGGATTCTAGACTCGGTGAGGTTCCTCTCTCAATTCGTTGGATCGTACGGATGCTCAGTCCGCTCATTTGAGCTAACTGCTCCTGAGACCACCCATGCTGCAATCTTAGTTCTTTTATTATCACTGAATTCTTCCTGCTTTTTCGATAGAAAAGGTACTGATACGTACCACATAATGTAATGGTATTCCCACGACGTTATCATGACAGGAGTCATTCATTTCATGGTTCAATGCGCTTAGCCTGATATTGGCAGATTATGCGCCTTTAGGAAACTTAATTTGTCCCAATAACCTCGTTGAAAGGTAATCAGGCCAGACTGTATTTTAAAAAAGCCGCAACCTCTTAAGCCAAGAGGATCTTTCCATTCGAGAATGGCCCATTCCCCATCCTGAAAAATGTTTTCCACAATGCAAACCATTTTTGCGGCAGAAAATTCATCGATAAACATGGCTTTAATGGCGTCTTTGCCTACCACAGGCTCATTCGCTACCTGATGATTAATCGCATCATGATGATAGAATGTTGCGATTTTTTCTGCATCGTTTTGGTTAAATGCATCAACCCATTGTTCAATAATTTGTTTTGGTTCCATCGCTCATTTCCCGCGTTGCTGGTGAAGGGGAGTGGTGTTGTATTTTTGTGCTTATAGCAAGCCCAGTTCTTTCTTGATGGCTTTTACGGACTTGCCACCAATAGCGATATTCTCATCGGGTTGTTCTCTTAATGTGATAAAGAACGATGCCTTTGGAATACCGGTTATTTCAGAAGAAATACTTGTTAACTTTTCTGTAAGATCCCGTTTCTGTTGTTCAGTCAGTGTTCCTGACTCAAAAGTAATCATTGGCATATTCCTATTCTCCCAACGTTATGTTCGTGAACTTAACAGGATACCACCGCCCATGGTGATAAACAGTCCGCCGGTGATTTTCGTCAGTTTACGCTCTATGCTTTGGGTTTTCAGTGTTTTCCCTATGCGATGGCTCAAAAATGCATAACTGAGATGAACGGAGGTGACGATAAGACATATGGTCAGATACATCACGGAAAACTGTTCAAGATGAGAATGAGTGATATCTAAGAACTGCGGTAGAAAAGCCGAAAGAAAAATCAGGGTCTTAGGGTTACTCGCTGAGACGAAAAACGCCTGAGTAAAAAGGGACGTCGGTGGTTGTTGTGTGTGTGTGTGTTTGTTTCCGGCTTCCGGTAAGTCAATATTGGCGCTTCGGACGGAATGCAGATTTTTAAAACCCAGATAAATTAAATACAGACCGCCAATGCATTTCATGGCGAAAAACCATTCGGGAAGTTGTGCCAGTAAATGGCCAATCCCCACCGCGACCAGACAAACAATGATGAGCTGACAGAGCAGGTTACCCAATATGGTGATTAAGGCGGACTTCCAACCCTGTTGAATGCTGTTTTTGATGACCAGTATGACATTAGGCCCGGGGGATAAGGTGACAATCAGATACGCTGTGGCAAACATGATCCATATTTCAAAACTCATTGTATATTCCTTTAAGTTAAATAATCAGCCTTGTCTGAAGGTGATGCTTTTTGACAATGTCTGACGAACCGGGCAGGTTTCTAACATTTCCATGATTTGTCCGTTCTGTGCTTCTGTCAGATTTCCACTGAGTTCAACACGGTATTCAAAGCAGACGTTGTCGGGATGGTTTCTGTCAAGGTTAACGACGGTAGAAACGGCGTCCAGTGGTATTGAATGGCTATCAGCAAACATTCTTACTGACATGTTCATGCAGTTAGCAAAAGCGGCTTCAAGTAGTTCATGAGGACGAAAGCCATCCGCGTTTCCGCCTTTATCCGGGGTATTATCACTGAATGAACTTACCTTTCCGTTTGTGAATTCTGTTTTGTATGGGGTTGGTTTACTGGTTGATTTTATCATTTTCCCATCTTCTCTTAAGGGTTCTTCTTTTATTTTCTATGTAACGTTGCAGAGTAAACTCCGGCAAAAATTAAGCTGATACCACCAGTTAAGTTGAAGGCTTTTGAGAACGTTGCCGAGTGAAACGTGTGGCTCATTTTGGACGCTAACAGGGAATAAAAGAGCACATTTATCAGTGCCAGTATCAGAAATGTGGTTGCCAGAATGACCAGTTGCCACAACACATCCTGTCCACTGGTAATGAACTGAGGCATAAAGGCTGAGTAGAAAATGATGCCTTTGGGGTTCAGGGCATTCACAATAAACACGTCCTTAAATAACACTCTCGGCCTGAAATCTGATCCTTTCGTATGTTTAAAAGCAGAATGACTGCCGGTCATCACCATTTTGAGGCCAAGATAAATCAGATAAGCGGCTCCCAGATATTTAACAACAATGAAAGCGGCTGAAAAAATGGATAAAACGGTACTGAGCCCAAGCAGAGATAATGTGATACATATTGCATCTCCGGATATGACTCCCATCGATAGTGGAAGACTGGCTTTTTTCCCGTGATTCAGAGACTGTCCTACTACATAAATAATGGTTGGGCCGGGTATGACCAGAATAGTAGTCGCTGTCAATACAAAGGTAAGCCATAATTCAATAGACATAACTATCCTTATTTGTCTGTTTTTAAACGATTTCTTGTTGTTTTTCTTTCTGATACTTTGATTCCTGAAACCATTCATTCGCTGTTTTTTCAGACAATCCAATAGGTGGAAAGTATCATAAGGCAAGAATTGAATAATGACATTAATGAGCACATAAAGACAAGCGGTTAACAGAACATTTTTTATTCACCTTTCTCATCCGGTGCCTAAATGCGTTATTCGCCATTGTATTTCCTCTGACCGAGATGAGGCCGGGAGCGGATTCAACCTGATTCTGATTATTTTTGAGGCGATGTTATTTGGAAACCGGGTGGGAAACCGGACTGAAAATTGATGCTTTTTTGATTAAACTTTGAGATACTATCCGGCCGCATTGAGCGGCTGAATTTTTCATTTTGACGTCTGAGAAGACGACACACAAGGTAAATAAATGAGCGAAAAGTTACAAAAGGTTTTAGCACGCGCCGGACATGGTTCCCGTCGGGAACTGGAGACATTGATCCGGGCCGGTCGCGTAAGTGTTAATGGCAAGGTAGCTACTCTGGGTGAACGCTTAGAGGATGAAAACGCTGTTGTGCGTATTGACGGGCATAATGTGTCGGTTAAAGCACAGGAAGAAATCATATGCCGGGTTCTGGCTTACTATAAGCCGGAAGGTGAACTCTGTACCCGTCATGATCCGGAGGGACGCCGGACCGTGTTTGATCGTCTTCCGAAAATTAAGGGGTCACGCTGGATTTCTGTTGGACGTCTGGATGCGAACACCTCCGGTTTATTACTGTTTACAACGGACGGGGAGCTGGCTAACCGGCTGATGCACCCAAGCCGTAAAGTAGAACGGGAATATCTGGTGCGGGTCTTTGGCGACGTTGATGAACAAAAAGTTCGTAACTTAGTGAGCGGCGTGGAGCTGGAAGATGGTTTAGCCCGCTTTGAGGACGTCGTTTATGCTGGTGGTGAAGGTATGAACCATACCTTTTATGTTGTGATTAATGAAGGCCGTAACCGGGAGGTAAGGCGTTTATGGGAATCACAGGAGACAACCGTCAGCCGCCTGAAACGTGTTCGTTACGGTGATATCTTTTTAGATAAAACGTTACCCCGGGGGGGCTGGACAGAACTGCCGCTGGCTCAGGTGAATTATCTCAGAGAGTTGGTTGAACTGAGACCGGAGCAAAGAACCGTACTGGATCTGTCTAAAGACAACACGTCCAGAAAACGTGAGCGGGCCCGCAGTCAGAAAATCCGCCGGGCAGTGAAACGTCATGAAGAACGAGTCAATAGTCCGAGAGGCCGTTCCGGGAACAAACGGGCCGGTTCAAGAAATACCCGCCATTCCTGAAAAATCACTGACGATTTGTCTTTTTAATAAAAAACCTGAGCTAAATGCTCAGGTTTTTTTGTGGTAAAAAAGGGCGTTTTCGGGCTAAATTGTCTGGTTTAGCTGGAAATAACGGCCTTGTTGAGCAATGAGCTGTTCATGGCTGCCTTGCTCTACGATTTCACCCTGTTCAATTAAACAGATGGAATCCATCTGATCCAGATTGACCAGCCGGTGAGTCACAAACAAAACGGTCTTGTTTCTGAACTGTTCCAGTAACAGGGCCATGATGTTTTTCTCTGTCGTTTTATCCAGACCTTCTGTCGGCTCATCAAGCAAAATAATGTCGCCGTTGTGCAGCAGTGCCCGTGCAATGCCAATCCGACGTTTTTCGCCTCCGGATAACTGGCGTCCACCATCACCAAGCCAGGTATCTAAGCCATGGTCATCGAGAAGTTTTGCAAGTCCTACGTTGTTGAGTAATTCAGACAGCGCTTGGTCAGTGGCGTGGCTGTCGGCAATTTGTAAATTTTCACGCAGGGTACCGTTGAGGATATCAACACGCTGGCTGACAATACTGATAGCTGCACGTAACTGACTTTCGTTCCACTGGGTTAAGTTGATACCTCCCACACTAATGTGGCCGTTATTCGGATCCCAATAACGTGACAGAAGCTGTATCAGAGTGGATTTCCCTGACCCGGTTTGGCCGACAATGGCGATTTTTTGCCCGCTCTCGACACTGAGGTTAATGTCTTTCAGTACATCGGATTCATTATCGGCATAACGGAAGTGAATACCGGAAAAGACGATGTCATGGTTGTCGATTTCGTTTTTATCCGGATTGAAAGTGACTTCCGGTTTGGCAGCCAGGACTTCATTGAGGCGTCTGGCCGAGGTAATCGTCTGTCCCAGATACTGAAAGGCACCGGCAATCGGCATCAGCAATTCAAAGCTTGCCATCGTCGCAAATACGGCCATTGCAATCATAGGATCCTGTACGACGCCGTTACTGACGCCATCACCCACCACCCATAGCATCAAAACCAGAGTCAGGCCGTTTGAAAGCATGAGCAGTGCCTGAGCAAGTCCGGTGATGTGTGCATTGTATCGTTGCTTTTCTATTAAATCGGATTCGAAAGCATGAATTCGGTTACGGTAATCGGCTTCCGCTCCGAAGATGCTTAATTCACCAAATCCCTGAACCCAGTCCATCAGAGCAATGCGGAACTGAGCTTTGCTGTTGGTTAATTCAAAACCGTTTTTCTTGCCTAATTTATAGAAAATGACCGGCCAGGTGATCAAAAGAAACAGCAATATTCCGCCAAGAGCCAGTCCCATGGTGAGATCAAACCAGCACAGAAAAGCCGTCAGGAAAAGTATCCCAAACGTTCCGACCAGTACCGGGCTGAACAGACGAAGGTAGACGTGGTCCATGGCATTTACATCAGCCACCAGACGGTTTAACAGATCGGCATCACGCAGCCCGGCAATGCGGCCGGGAATTAACGGCGAGAGCTTATCAAAGAAAAAGATTCGCAGATCGGCCAGAACTTTGAACGTAGCATTGTGGCTGGTAACGCGTTCACCCCACCGGCCTGCTGTGCGTCCGATTGCCAGCCCCCGGACAATCGCCCCCGGCAGCATGTAATTGAACGTTTCTCTTGCAATGGTCAGTCCGGCAATCGCGGATGCGGTCAGAAACCAGCCGGACAGAGTAAGGAGCCCGATGGAAGCACACAGCGTCAGTAACGCTAAAATCATACCCAGAGTCAGGCCGAACCAGTGTTTTCTGTATAATTTGAGGAAAGGGATTAAATCACGCATCTAAATTCCCCTTATCGTGAGATTTTAATGCCAGATTTGCTTCCAGCATATCTTTAAATATTCCGTCTGTTTTGCTCAGACTGGTGTATTGCCCGGACTGAACTAGCTGTCCGTCGGCCAGTACCAGGATTTGATCCATGGCTTGCAATGGAACCAGTTGATGAGTCACCAGCAAGGTGGTTTTTTTCTGAGTCTGATTATCCAGTCCTTTCATAACCAGTTGCTCACTGTTGGCATCTAAGCTGGCGGTTGGCTCATCCAGCAGCCAGAATGCGCCATTCTGAACGGCCGCTCTTGCAACTGCCAGCCTTTGCGCCTGTCCGACAGACAGTCCTCCCGCCCGGTCAGAAATCATATAATCCATACCATGAGTCTGTATGAATTCACTGGCGAAAGATTGTTCCAGCGCAGAATGAATGGTTTCTTCGGAGACGTTGGTTTTACCGAGGGTGATATTTTCTCTGATGGTGCCATGCAGTAATACCGGATTCTGTCCCACCCAACTGACATGACGTCGCCAGTCAGAGATATCCAGCTGATTGAGCGGAACACCATTTATTAACAATTCACCTTTGTATGGCATGAATCCAAGAATCGCGTTAATGAGTGAGGTTTTACCCGCGCCGCTGGGGCCAACCAATGCGGTATGCTGTTCCGGTGAAATCTTAAAGGAGACCGGACCAACCAGTGTGCGTCCATTCTCCGGATTCAGAACTTCCAGATTTTTAGCTTCAATAGAGACAGAATGCGAGTAGGGCAGGGTTTGCCGGCCTGAACGGATTTCTTCAACATTAAGGCTTAAGAAATCCACAATACTTTCCGCGGCACCAATGGCCTCTTGTTTGGCATGATAAAACGTGCCTAAGTCCCGTAGTGGCTGATAAAACTCGGGAGCCAGAATCAGGATGAACAGGCCGGAGAAGAGGGTGACACCTGCGCCATAGTAGCCAAAATTCAGTTCACCGATATAGCTAAAACCAAAGTAAACCGCCGTGATGGCAATGGAAATAGAAGTGAAGAATTCGAGAACCGCGGAAGACAGAAAAGCGATTCTCAGTACATCCATGGTTCTTTCCCGGAACACGTCGGAAGCGGCCCGCAGGTTGTCCGACTCTGTTTTTGTTTTATCAAACATCCGGATGGTGGTCATTGACTGCAAACGATCATAAAAGTGACCGGATAACCGTTGCAGCGCTTTGAAATTCTTCCGGCTGGCATCGGCCGCTTTTATGCCAACCAACGCCATGAAGAAAGGCACCAGCGGTGCGGTGATCAGAAAGATCAGACCGGCAGCCCAGTTTGTCGGGAACACAACGACCAGAATAATGAAAGGGATAAACACAGACAGAGACATTTGTGGCAGATAGCGCGCAAAAAAGTCCTGCATGTTTTCAACTTGCTCCAGAGTCAGTGTTGCCCATGCTCCGGCGGGTTTTCCCTTGATGTATGCTGGTCCCAAATCGCGCAACTTGTTGAGAATCAGTTGCCGGATGTAGACACGGATTTGTTCACCACAGCGGAAACCGGCTAATTCCCGTGCCCAGGAACAGGCCGCTCTGCCGACAATCAGGGCAATGAGCCCGGCAAACTGCGGAATAAGAGTATGTTTGTCCGCTGATTCGATAACAAGCTTATACAGCATGGAAGCGATGAGAGCAGCTTGTCCGATCAGGAAAAAACTGGATAAAACTCCAAGGCTGACAGCGATCAGCAGCCAGCGTTTTGCCAGCTTACTCTGTTGTCTCAGCCAGGAATTTAACCGTTTTTGCTTTTTTTTATCCATGATTATGAAGGCTTTTTGTAAGAGTTATAATAATGATGAGGAGGCAATATAGTATCCAAAATAAAGCCCGGTGAAAACAATCACCGGGCTATTGGATAGCGGATTCAACAAAAAAGTTGGTTAACTATTTGGCTAAGTTATCAAGATAACGTTCTGCATCGAGTGCAGCCATGCATCCTGTTCCTGCCGACGTAATTGCCTGGCGGTAATTGTTGTCCATGACATCTCCGGCGGCGAAAACACCTTTTACACTGGTTTGCGTTGCATTACCGTCAAGGCCTGACTGAACCTGAATATAACCGTTCTTCAGTTCAAGCTGATTTTCAAACATGGCGGTATTAGGCTGGTGACCAATTGCAATAAAGACACCCATCACATCAAATTCTTCTGTTGCACTAGATTTTGTGTCTTTTACCCGGACTCCGGTTACGCCCATTTCATCACCGGTAATTTCTTCTAATGTACGATCAGTATGAAGAATGATATTCCCGTTTTGAACTTTTTCCATCAGTCGGTCGATGAGAATTTTTTCTGACCGGAAACTGTCTCTGCGGTGAATAAGATGAACTTCGGAGGCGATGTTAGAGAGATATAACGCTTCTTCAACCGCAGTATTACCGCCACCGACGACGGCGACTTTCTGATTGCGGTAGAAAAAACCGTCACAGGTAGCACAGGCTGATACGCCTTTGCCTTTAAACGCTTCTTCTGACTCGAGGCCAATGTATTTGGCTGACGCTCCGGTAGAGATAATCAGAGCATCACAAGTATAGGTTTCACTGTCGCCTTTCAGAGTAAACGGCCGTTTTGTCAGATCCACGTCCTGAATGTAGTCAAAGATGATCTCGGTATGAAAACGCTCTGCATGCGCTTTCATTCGCTCCATTAAATCTGGTCCGGTCAGACCTTCAGCATCACCGGGCCAGTTTTCAACTTCTGTGGTTGTGGTCAGCTGGCCGCCCTGCTGCATTCCTGTTATTAACACAGGATTCAGGTTCGCACGGGCTGCATATACCGCTGCGGTATAGCCTGCTGGTCCGGACCCCAGAATCAAAAGCTTACTGTGTTTTGCGTTGCTCATCATAGCCCCACTTAAATTATGCATGAAATGATTCGTGATCGGATTTTAAGAGATTCCGCTCATGAGTGAAAGCACCCGGAATCATTAATTAATAAATAAAAAGTTATAGGTTAGAACAATACATGATGAATTAAACCATGTGGAAAATTCTTTCCTATTAGTAGGATAGGTGAAACCGATGAAAATGTGGCAGGAAGTGACAGGAACGACAGTGTGAACATCCAATCTCTGATGTTCACACCGTTTTTATATGAATAGTAGTTACAGCATTTGTATGATAAACGTTGCAAGAATTAGCATAAACGCGCCACCAATACGGGACGATATTTGTGCAAATGGCATCAGTTCCATTCTTTTACTTGCTGCCAGTACAGCAACGTCACCAGTACCACCCATATTAGCCATACATAAACCGGCAGTAATCGCTGCTTCAATTGGGTTGAAGCCCATGAGACGACCAAGAATACCTGTGCCGACAATTGCTCCGAGAACGGTGGATGCGACGATTAAGAAATAAACTAAAGTCAGTGAATCAATGATTTGGTTTAAATCCGTATAAGCAACACCGATACCAACCAACAGGGCAGGAGTCAGATTATCAACAACAAACTTATACCAGGCATGAGCTGCTTGTTCCAGCTGACGGGGCATGACACCTGTGATTTTAACAAAGGCAACAAACAGGATCATCAATGCGTAAGAGTGCATTGCAATTACAGAGCTAAGTACGGTACCAATAAAGAACATCGTGATGGCAATCAGAGCACCGATGCCAAGCATGTCGATGGTCATCGGCGCAGCTTCTTCTTCCTGTTTCACTTCTTCTTTTTCGCCACGGATCAATTGACCGTTACCTGTTAGCGATGGGAATACTTTGCCCACTTTATCTAAAAGACCGGCACAAACGATGGAAACGGCATTACCGATTGCCAGTGCCGGTACCATTTTAGACATCAGAAATTCCGGATCCATACCGGTACGTCCTGACATGATTTCAACAAGGGGTACGGCTCCGGCGCCCATACCACCACCCATGATTGGCAGTGCAAGCAACATAATAGAATCAAAGAAACCATGACCTAGTGCGGCTCCGACTAAACCTGCGAATAAAAATGCACAGGCGACACCGGCAAGAATGACAGGAATGTATTTCAATGCGGCTTTTTTCAGTACATCACGATCCATACCCAAGACAGAGCCGGTGACCAAACTGGCGATAAAGAAGGAAAGGAAGCCACCGCCTTTAACAAAGGTAGTAATTGTCTGAGTTGTTTCAGCTGGCATCCAGTTACTATGAAACAGATAAGAGGAACCAAAAATAACGGCAATGGCACCACCGCCAAAGAATTGGTTGATGATTGGCGTTTTATCACCAACGACGTTCAGGATATAGCCAACAACGACCATAATTCCCAATGCACCGATTAAACCAGATGGTAGAAGGTTCTCAATTGAAGCGAACAGGATGATAAGGGCAGAACAAAAGAGAGTAATGTTAATTGCTCTTTGATTCTGACCAGCCTCATTTTCCTGAGGTGACATCACATTACTAAGCATGTTTTTTTACCTTAATTAAAATTGTAAAGACGTAGTAGGGTCGACTTGCGGAAAGTGTAACAGTGATTATTTGGGATATCGTTGAAGTATATATTTATGTAACTATGTTGTACTTTTGTAACTTTTACTGTTTTTGGTGACTTTAGAATGTATAAAAAATAACCTCTTGTTTTAAGAGGTTATTTGAAGGGATTATCGGATTTTTCAGGCATCAAATTCGATTTCGTAAGAGGTGAATTTTCTGATGTTTATGACGCCGGTATCCAGCAGTAGGTATTGACCTTTTATACCCTGAAGAACCCCGTTAACAAGTTGATTTTTGTCAAAATTATGGGAAATAATTTTCTCCGGATGTTTCTCAACAGGGTAATGTAACTGGTAAGAATCTGCATCATTAAGTTTGGCAATGGAATCATCGCCATACTTGGCTTTGAGTTCTGCTATTTTTTCATCCAGAAATGGTTCTAATTCATGCCATTTTTGTTGAAGGTTCATATCTTTACCGTCGCCTTTCAGCAGGGTTCGCCAGTTTGTTTTATCAGCAATATGTCTGGCTAGTTCGACTTCTATCAGGCCGGATAACTGGCGTGTTTTGACTTTGATTACCGGCAGACCTTGCGTTGCTCCCTGATCAATCCACCTGGTTGGTATCTGCGTATGGCGCGTAATACCCACTTTCAGGCTGGAAGTATTTGACAGATAAACGTAGTGGTCGACCATGCAGTTTGATTCAGCCCATTCAGGTTCTCTGCATGTGCCTTCGGCATAATGGCAGGTTTCCGGTTTCATTATGCACATATCGCAGCTGGCGAGCTTTTTCATACAGACAAAACAATGTCCCTGCGAATAGCTCTTTTTGGTCTTTTTACCGCAGTGGCAGCAGAAGATATTACCGGTATGTAACATCGAAATGGGTTTGCCAATCAGGGGATTTAGATGAATACGGTGTTCGCCGACAGGAAGATGATAATCAATCACCTCGTGATGGCTGGCCAGCATCTTACTCAGAGTGCCTTTTATAGTTGAACTCATGACTTTGCTCTTATCGTTTTATTTGTTTGTCTGAATGATAACAGATTCTTCAGGTTTCGTAGGAGCAATTGAGTCTTTCGGTATAACAGGCTGGGCAGGTTCAATGGGTTCAACCGGGCCTAAAAATTTGGGCTCTGAATTGAAAACGTATAAATCGAGCACGGCTTTCACCCGGGCAAAAATCTCCCGGATACGCAGCGCCAGCCCAATGTGGTTTTTGGGGCCGGAAACGGCCAGACAGCGGGCGTCGATATGGTGGGCATTAGCAATAAATAGGGCCCGTTCACAATGAAAACGCTGGGTAATGATCAGAAAATGATCGGAAACAAAGATATTTTTAGCCCGCAGAATTGAGTCAAGAGTACTAAATCCGGCGTAATCGAGCGTGATTTGTTTTTCCGGGACACCGGCTCTGAGTAAATCCCTTTTCATTGTCCAGGGTTCATTGTAGGAACGGTGCGCGTTGTCGCCACTTAACAGGAAATTGTCGGCGGTATTTTTATGGAAAAGGTAAATGGCTGCATTAATCCGGTTCATATAGTAGTCATTCAGCGTTTTTCCTAAATATTTACTGGTTCCCAGAACCACGGCAACTTTAACGTGCGGAACATTATCAATGTCGTCAATAATCTGTTTTTGAGTTGACCATGATACCCACCGGTCAATTAAGATAAGCCCGATAATCACAAGTAAAAATAACCTGACAGATGTGACCAGCAAATCTGATAAGTTACCCATTCGTTTTACAGTGTTAACCATAGAACGAATTATATGTGCCGGTTTTTCTGAGCCCATAAACCTATTAATATAAAACTTGTTAGCAGAATAGCGACCATCATGCCTTTTTCCAACTCTCTGAGTGTCCGAGCAAGGTAAGGGCTTAATTTTACAATGATGAACCCGTAACCAAATGCATTTAAAATAATAAATACAACGGTTTTAACAATAAAATGCTGGTTACGCATGACTTTGCGCAGAAAGGCATTCACCTCATTACCTGCCATAACCAGTATGCATGCCACCAAAGCTGTCGATATTTCACGAAGGTATGGTGAGATATATTGACCGATAGAATTGAGTACTTCCATATTATATATAAAATAAGGCCTTCATCTGAAGAGAAGGCCCTATTAAAACACTGAATTGACTATGTTGTAAATTAGAAAGCAGTCCGTTTATAACGTCTGTAGTTTGGTTGCCAGAAGTGTTCGTCGATTGCTCCTTCCAGCGCTTTTTCCGTTATGGCTTTCGCGACACCCTGTTCAATTGCTTTTTTACCGACAGCAATGGCAATTTTTTTCGATACGGAATGAATTTCTTCCAGTGGTGGAAGAAGGGGGCCTTTTCCATGAAGAGCAAGAGGAGAACATTTTGCCAGGGCCCGGCTGGATTCCATTAACATTTCATCGGTTACCCGCGTCGCGTTGCAGGCCAGTACACCTAACCCAATGCCCGGGAAAATGTAGCTGTTATTGCACTGAACAATCGGATATGTTTTATCATTATGAATTACAGGTTCGAACGGGCTTCCTGTTGCGACCAGTACTTTTCCATCGGTCCATTTTATCAGGTCGGCCGGTAGTGCTTCTACCCGGCTGGTAGGATTCGATAGTGGGAAAATAATTGGACGTTCACAGTTTTTATGCATTTCTTTAACGATTTCTTCGCTGAATAAACCAGGAGCACCGGAAACACCAATAAGAACGGTTGGTTTGCCTTCGCGAACAACATCAAACAATGAGAAACCGTTGCCTTCGGACTTCCATTTGGCCGTGTTCGTTTTTTTCTGAACAAGACGCTGCTGGAAATCAAGAAGGTTCTGCATGCCTTCTTCTAAAAGTCCCCAACGGTCGATCATGAAGACTTGAGAACGGGCCTTAGAGTCACTGATCCCTTCGGATACCATTTGAGCAATAATCGCTTCTGCAATTCCGCATCCTGCTGAACCGGCACCTAAGAATGCTATGCGTTGTTGAGAAAGTTTACTTCCGGCGGCTTTACAAGCTGCGATGAGTGAACCGACTGTAACGGCAGCTGTACCCTGAATATCGTCGTTAAAGCAACAAATACGATCTTTGTATCGTTCTAATAAAGGCATGGCATTCTTTTGTGCGAAGTCTTCAAACTGCACTAACGCATCCGGCCAGCGACGTTGTACGGCCTGAATGAATTCTTCAACAAAAGCGTCGTATTCAGCACCGGTAATTCGAGGGTGGCGCCAGCCCATGTACATTGGATCAGCAAGGCGTTGAGGGTTATTAGTACCGACATCAAGAACGATAGGCAAAGTGTAAGCCGGACTGATTCCTCCACAAGCTGTATAAAGGGCCAGTTTACCGATTGGGATTCCCATACCGCCGATCCCCTGATCGCCCAGACCAAGAATACGTTCGCCATCTGTGACCACAATGACTTTTACATTGTGAGTTGACGCATTATTCAAAAGATCGTCAATTCTGTCACGGTTTGGATATGAGATAAACAATCCCCGGCCACGGCGGTAAATATTTGAAAAATCTTCACATGCTGCACCAACAGTTGGTGTGTAAATGATCGGCATCATTTCGCTGATGTGATTTTGAATCAAACGATAGAAAAGCGTTTCGTTTGTATCCTGAATGTTACGCAGGTAAATGTGTTTATCCATGGCATTGTCAAAATTACAATATTGCTGATATGCACGGACAACCTGCTCCTGGATTGTTTCGGTTACTTCAGGTAGTAAACCTTCCAGGTTAAAAGATCGTCTCTCTTCCGCTGTGAATGCAGCACCTTTATTGAGTAACGGAGTGCTCAACAGGATGGTTCCAGCGTAGGGTATGTATAAAGGTCTTTTGTCGTTTTTCATTGTGTTTTTCTATCTGTCTGTTGTCAGTTTTTGTTTATGGAGCGAACAGAGAAAAATTCTATGCCTCAGTTTATTTGATGTAAACCGACCATGTAGATATGTAACTTTATAAAACGAAAACATCGTTTAAAAAGGAATATGAAATAAAAGAATTAATGATGAGAATGCTACATCTTTTCAAGAATTTTATCTACATGTTAAGAAAATGTGTTGAATATGCCGTATTAATCGCTTAATAGTGTTTAAAAGAATATTTATGTATAACGTATTGCTATATAAAAATTCTTGATTAATAGTGAAATAACTATTCTTTGAGTAACCAGAGGCTTACATATGAAAAAGCCTAGTTCGAGTGTTGTGTTTGATTATACCTCGTTTTTAGGTGTATCCAGTCAGCAAAAGTGGACGTTTGTTGATGCCTTTCATCATTTATCATCACCCGGTGATGAGGATGAACAGCAGGCGGATCAATATGAATTAGAAAGCCGATTATGGAGAAAAGCTCAGAACGTATTGTCGTCCCGTAAAAGCGATGAGTGTAATTTGCTGGCTTTGATGGCGATAGCCCGTGCCGAAGGTGTAGAAGAATTAAAACTGTTGATGCCTTACGATTTAGAACCGGATCAGTTGTCGTCTATCCGTGAACATTCCCGGGATATTATTAATGATAGGGAGCATGACGAATTGTTGATTACTCTGTAGTATCGCAGCCTTTCGTATTCTTGTTTTATAGTTGTTATCTTGTATGAAATGCCCACGTTTAAAGTGGGCATTTTGTTATGTGATACGGTATGTATTTGCCAGTCGTATTATTGGCTGATTAAACCGTATTCTTTGTCCAGAATATCGATAATCTCTTGTTTAGGATTATCACTTAGCTCAATTTTCCTACCTGTAATTTTTTCAGCAATGCCAATATAAGTACGGGATATGTCCATCAGGGATTCCAGTGGCAGTGCATTGTCTCGTGCAAGTGCTGCTCGTTCAGGCATTCTGTTTTTATTTAGTAAAATATCCGGATCAGGGAAATAAGAAAGCAGGAACTGTCTGAAACCTTCTTTTGAGTTTTCTACAATTTTACCTTCTTTGTAACTTTGTGCATCCCAGATTCGGGATGAGTCAGGTGTTCCCACTTCATCCATATAAATGAGCTTTTCATTTCCGGCTGCGTCAGTCACATAGCCAAACTCGAATTTTGTGTCGACGAAAATCTGGTCGATTTTTCTCAGGGCCTGACTGATAACGTTAAAACCATCTTTCAACAGCTTTTCATACAGAGCAATATCTTCCGCTTTAGAAAAATTAAAAGCGTCAAAGTTATCTTCTATATTTTTGCGGGAAATGTTGACATCATCGGCTTCAGGAACGCCAGGAATGCCTTTCAGAATTCCTTTCGTCGATGGTGTAATCAGATAGTCATTGAGAACTTTATCTTTTTCCAGACCTTCTGGAAGGATGTTTCCACAAAATTCGCGTTCGCCTTTTTCGTAGGCACGCCACATTGAACCGGTAATGTATTTACGGCAAATGGCTTCGATTTTTATTGGTTTGGCTTTTTGGACAATCCAGACAAAAGGATGTGGAATATCAAGAATATGGCTGTCAGCTAATCCATTTTCCTGAAAGAGCCTGAACCAGTGATTTGAGATTGCATTCAATGCGGCTCCTTTCCCCGGAACTCCCTTTATATTGCCTTCGGCATGCCAGATACAGTCAAACGCTGAAATACGGTCACTGATAACCATAATGGCGAGTGGGGCATCCGGAGCAACGTCATAACCTTTTTCCTTAATCAGACGTTTGCTGTCTTCTTCTGTTAACCAATATACCGAGCGTACTTTACCGCTGTGCACGGGTTGGTTAGTGCGTATAGGTAGGTCGTCGTTGACGGCGAGAACTTGATCTGCAAGGTTCATGAGGGAAATCCTGTCTATTTCAAAGTCAATTTTGAACGCTATCTCATGGAGATATGCCTCTGTTGAAGCGCATCATACCAGAAATAGGAACAACTGCCAGATAAAAAGCAAACGTTTGCTTTTTATTGTTTTTAACGATTCTTTTTAATGTACTCAAATGTCTTCAGAATGTTGGAATTTTGAGCGTCACCGGAGCTGTAGTCTAAAGAAAGTATCGGGTAATGATGATTTATCCAGAGTATTGGACATAAAAAAGCCAGTTATCTTTCAGTAACTGGCAAACAGGAAGCAGTGGATAGTATGTATAAAAAAACGGATTAGTGGTAGCAACGTTTGTTGGGTTTAACAAAAAAGATTTTACACTGATAAGTATTGCTTAGATCTTCCAGATATTGTTGCTGTGTTTGTGTCATCGTATTGGAGACAACCAGTGCACTTGCATTGCCACTTTTTATGGCCTTTGTGGCAACTTCGAATTCGGAGAGGTGAGCCGATGCTTTCAGTTGTATGACCTGATTCGCCGGTATTCTGAATGAAGCAAGTTGAGTGACTGACGGGCGCACGCTTTGAGAGGTAAACCAGATCCACTGATTGTTCCGAATAGATTCAGATAGCTGAGCAAACAATTTGTCGGATGGAATCATGCCGGTGTTTAATAATGATGTGTTAGCCGGACCTGAATGATTAAATGAGACTTGAGGACTAAGCATAATACTGTTTCCTTATACATACTGTATATGTAAACAGTACTGGTTGTGCGATCATATTTCAAGCGTTTTTTTGTTTAAAATATACGCAAGGTTGATTTTTAGTGATCCAGATCGACAAATTTTGTTTAGTCCCTAATGTTTGGGTATTCAAGAAACCGGACAAGGAAAATCGGTCTGCCGTAGTAAGTTGTTAACAGGGAAGGATTTCTTTAAGAAGGAAATTTTATGGTGGTGGTGTGTTTCCCATTATGTTGTCAAATTTAGTAATAAGTTGATCATCCATCGTTGCAAACACCAAAGTGACAACTCCGACGAGAAGACTGGCGGCAATAACATACTCTACAGTGGTCAAACCATCTTCATCTTTACAGAAGGCTTTAAGGCTTTCTAAAAGTCTGTTCATGAGCAATAGGCCAGTGGATGAATATACCTATAACTATAGTTGGGAAATATGAAGTTGTTATCTTTTGAGTTGAACAAACTTTGTTCTCAGGCTCGATGAGTCGGTTCCAGAGTTCAGAAAAGAAAATAAGTTGAAAATTGAAAGAAAAGAATAAAGAGGGGATTCTATAGGCCGGATGACACTTCCTGTAACATCCAACCCGAGCTCACCAGTGCAGATTATGCACTTTGCTGATGCGTGTTTTGTGATTGCATTTGAGCGACAAAGCTTGCCTGCTCTAAGTTATAGAGTCGAACATCCATTTTTGCTGTGTCATAGCATTCTTTGCATGCGAAGTTCGCTTTCCCGTCGATATAACTTAATTTTTTTACTTGAGCGTGTTTTTTACACCAATCACAGACACCGTCTTTTGTGAACATTTTTCCTCCTAGTTAGGGATAATTTGCCACCATTGTGGCGAGAGAATGTTACACTGATATGCAACTTTTGTTAAGCATTTGCTGATGAACAAAACTTACAAAAGTGCAAACTATTAACGGATCTGGCTTAATATTATTTTCAGAGCCTGATTCAGACGCTGCATTTCTTCATCTGAGCCTTTCATATCAGGATGGTAAATTTTGCTGAGTTGTTTATAACGGATTTTAATTTTATGTTTATCCGGTATGGATGTTGTTGTGTAACCAAATGTGGCGCATGCCTGAGACAGTTTTTGCTTTTCGGCACTGCTTTTTGAGCGCTTTAGTTCTTTAAAGAGAAGGTTAATCTGCTGCTTTTGTTTTTGAATTTTGTTTTCCAGAGAACTACGGTGTTGATCGACAGAAGAATGGTGCTGACTGATTTGTTGTTTTAAGTGGGTCGTCGTTTTGAATAAATGTATTGCGGCAAAAAAAACACCAATAGGAACCAGCATCAATAGCCAGAATAACCAGTCACTGGTTATTTTATCACCAGATGCGGCTTTGATGTTTTTGTTTCCGGACATTCCGGTATTGTCTGTTTGTTCAAAGGCCGATTCTATTTGTTGGGAGTCAGAGAGCTGTTCTTCTCTTCTTTCATTAAATTTTGTTTCCAGGTATTTGGAATATTCTTTTTCACCTTCAGCAGAATGCTTTGCCGCAATGCGTAACCATAATTCAGTAAAATCCAGTTTGGGATTTGGATGAGTCTTAAAAAAATGCGCGAGTTCTAATTTTGCTGAATCCTGACCTTCAAATGCCAGAACAGTCAACCAGTAAACAGCGAGCTGATTGTTTTTTTTGGCCAGTAATCCTTGTTGGTATTCCTGAGCAAGGAAAGCCTGGGCTTTCTGGTTACCATTTTCTGCGGCAGTTTCAAACCAGTAGAGGGCCAGTTTACTGTTTTGGGCATCATTGTCTTTTTTAAACAGGTAATAAGAGGCAACATCGTATTGTGCCTGTGGGTCATTTTGCCGAGCTTTTTCTAGCTGCTCATTAAAATTATTACCAAAAGCTCCGGTTGATATCAGCAACAGTAAAACGACCGTTATGTATTTCACATACTGCCTCTTATTTGTTTATCGTAGCGCAAATTACCTGAGCGGTAATATTTGAATTTCGACCCTGCGATTGCAGGTTCTGCCAGCTGCGTTCATGTTTGAGCATAGAGGCA
Source organism: Vibrio salinus (assembly GCF_021272385.1). GTDB lineage: Bacteria > Pseudomonadota > Gammaproteobacteria > Enterobacterales > Vibrionaceae > Vibrio > Vibrio salinus. Next base: position 322,759 of record NZ_JAJSDZ010000005.1, on the reverse strand, counting down.
TCCTCTCTCCCATGCCCCTTGCGATCGCTCTGCCGGGAGCAACACCCTTATTAATCAGGTAGGAACGCACGGATTCCGCTCTTTTTTCTGACAGTATCTGGTTAGTTAAATCACTGCCGGTACTGTCTGTGTGGCCTTCAATAACCAAACTGGTGTTCGGATATTCAACTAAAATTTTTGCAATGCCATTTAGTGTGTTGTGAATAACCGGTGACAGTTGATAGGAGTTTGTGTCAAATCCGATGCCATTTTTCAGGCGCAGAAGTAATTCATTATCCGATACCCGCTGAACCTGTACACCCGAATTTAACAGCTCTTTACGTAACGCGGCTTCCTGTCGGTCAAAATAATATCCGATACCACCACCGACAGCTGCGCCCCCAGCGGCACCAATTAAAGCCCGTTGTCTTCTTTCTTTAGCATCATCTCCTGATGCAAGGCCGAGAGCAATTCCCGAAATGGCACCAATCACCGCTCCTTTAGTAGTGGAATTGGTCTCGTATTCACCGGTTGTGGCATTCTGGCGTTGAGTATATTCACAACCAGAAAGTAATGTCACTATGACAAGTGACGTAGCCAGATTTTTAAACATGTTTATCTCCTGCGCTAGAAATATAATTTTTCTGAATGCATTATTTCAACATTTTGGGGGCTTGTGCACCGTTTACGGGTCTGTTTACAGAAACTTTACGTCCTTTTTTTAATCCAACCTCATAATCTTCAGTCAGATTTTTCATTGCTTCTTTCAGTTGTTTTTTGAAGGTTTCTCTGTCGAGATTTTCAAACTCTTTATCAATATAGTCGTTAATTGTGTCTCTTGACTCGTCGTCCGGAATAATTTCCGGGAGTTTTTCTAATGCCCCTTCAATCCAGCCTGAGATAAAAGAGTTCACTCTGCGGGACACCTCGGTATTTGACGTTCCGGTTCCGGCAAAACTATTTCTGAACTGGCCTGTTTGCTCGTTCATCTCACGATAGATGATATCAAAGGCAAAAGCAGCAAAGATGGCACGATCAGCTTCACCAATAAATTCAACTCTTTTTAAGCCTTTGTGATTCAGCAATACCGCCTCAACACCAAACTTGGTATTGATACCACGTATTATGCGAAGAATGTATGGACCGATATTTGCCGGGAGTAGGTGGGTAGATTGAGTTTTCCCCATTTTAATGAACGCGATATCGTCTTTATCCAGACCATACTTTGTCATTAAACGGTGAGCCATTTTTATGGCGGATGCAGCTTCATTTACATTATTAGAATTACCAAGCTCTAAACACTTTGCAATTTTTTTCAGGGCTTTTTGTTTATCCATCGAACAGTAAGTATCTCGAATTTATGAATGCGAACAAAAGTCCGGTATTTTAACGTTTTTATTTCAATAGTAAAAGGGAACATCGACAGATGTTCCCTTTGTTAAATGATAGATAACGACCTTTAGCTCTTAAATACCGAGTTCGTCGAGTAGATCGGATGCCCCGTCGGCATCATTTTCGTTTTCCTGAGAGGATTGAGCTTCATTATTTTTTTGAGTGGCTTCTAATATTGAATCCGGACTTTCATCTTCCTGAATTTCAAATTCTTCCAACTGGATAAACTCGGTTTTATCCATAGCCAGTTCCAGATAAAAAATATTATTTTCTTTAGTAGAGAACGTGACTCTTCTGGCTTGTGGACGATCCAGATTGGTATCAACGGAGATTAGAACCTGCTTGTTAATGGTGAGCATTTTCGGCTGGTTCTGTGTGATGTTTGTCTGGAGCTCTTTTCGAATCCGGTTGGTAAAGTTGCCGACAATCTGGTTCATTAGTTCGCCAAGAACATCGCCAACATCATCAGAGGTATGCAGGACTGCGATTTCATCTTCTGGCATTCCCATATTGCGCATGTAATTAGTGTATATTTCCAGAGCGGATTTGGCCGTGAAATTAATGACAACCAGCCCCGTAAAGCCACCATCAAAAAGGACAAAACAGCCAAAGTCTGGTTTGAGTGCAGTTTTGTTGATTTTTTGTACCATGGCTGAGTAGGTTACATCAGATGCGGATGCCGCAGTCAGTACCCCGGAAACCGATTGGCATAGCTTGAGCAAAATGTCTTCTGTTGTAACAACTTTATTTTTTTTCATATTTTCATCCATTTATATCTATACATTTGACGTATTGCTCAACGGTGTTATGCCGCAAGAAAACATCATTTATTATTGTGGCATTGATATTCTGTTTTGAACACGTCAGTAAATGTTGTAAAGTGACGCAACTCAAATATCAATAATAAATTCATAACCCGGCGCTGATTGGAATCAGCAACACAGGGGCAGGAAGCATATGTTACCGAGACTTCATCATCAAACTGACGTTGATCCTATCATCATTAGTTTTTTACAAGAACTTGAAAATTCTGGTTTTACCGGCGATATAGAAACTCAATTTTCCAGTCGTTTAGCGGTATCAACGGACAACAGTGTTTATCAACAACTCCCCCAGGCTTTAGTATTACCTAAATCGACGGAAGATGTCTCCTTAATAGGTAAGCTTAGCAGTAAATCCCAATACAAAGCGGTGACGTTTTCTCCTCGTGGTGGCGGTACCGGTACAAATGGACAATCTTTAACCAAAGGGATCGTCGTCGATCTTTCCCGTTATATGAATCAGGTTCTGGAAATTAACGAGGAAGAAGGATGGGTACGTGTTCAGGCCGGAGTTGTTAAAGATCAACTTAATGATGTTGTTCGTCCATACGGATTGTTCTTTTCTCCGGAATTATCGACCAGTAACCGCGCAACTTTAGGTGGAATGATTAACACAGATGCTTCTGGTCAGGGCTCCCTTAAGTATGGGAAAACCTCTAATCATGTCTTGTCTTTGCAGGCCGTTTTTTCTGATGGTTCTGTTTTAGAATCGGATCTGTCTCAGGGCATGCCGGAAGAAGGCACATATGCAGCGCAAGCGTATGCTGTGACAGAGCAGGTATGTCGTGAAAACAGAGATAAAATCCTGGCAAAATTTCCAAATCTGAACCGTTTTTTGACCGGATACGACTTAAAGAATGCTATTCATGAAGATTCGGAAAAATTTGATATTACCCGTGTTTTATGTGGGGCTGAGGGGTCATTGGCTTTTATTACTGAAGCAAAACTGAACCTGACAAAAATCCCGACGGCAAGGGCATTGGTAAATATTAAGTATGATAGTTTTGACTCTGCATTGCGAAATGCTCCCTTAATGGTGAAAGCCAATGCACTTTCGGTTGAAACGGTAGACTCTAAAGTACTGAATTTAGCGAAAGAAGACATTATCTGGCACAGTGTGAAAGATCTCATTACTGATGTTCCGGGTAAGGAAATGTTAGGGATTAACATTGTTGAGTATGCCAGTCAGGATCCGGAAGAAAACCGCCGTCAGGTGGATGCTCTCGCTGGAAAAATTGAACAGATGATGGCAAACGGTGAAGCCGGAATTATTGGTTTTCAGGTATGCCATGATTTAGCCAGCATTAACCGCATTTATGCCATGCGCAAAAAAGCGGTTGGTTTGCTTGGTGCTGCGAAGGGCAGTGCCAAGCCGGTCGCATTTACGGAAGATACCTGTGTTCCTCCTGAACATCTGGCCGATTATATCTCCGAGTTCAGACAATTGCTCGACAGCCATAATCTTGCTTATGGTATGTTCGGACACGTCGATGCGGGGGTTCTCCATGTCCGGCCGGCTCTCGATATGTGTGATCCCGAGCAAGAACTGATGATGCTTAAGATTTCGGATGAAGTCGTAAAGCTTGTCGCTAAATATGGTGGCCTGATGTGGGGAGAACATGGTAAAGGCTATCGTTCCGAGTATGGACCGGAATTCTTCGGAGAAGAACTCTTTACTGAGCTGAGAAGAGTGAAAGCCGCGTTTGATCCCGATAATAAGATGAACCCCGGGAAAATCTGTACACCGTTAAATACGGATTTTGAACTGGTGAAAGTTTCGGATAAAAAACGTGGTGAGTTTGACCGTCAAATCGATGTTCAGGTCCGGGATAGTTTTAGACAAGCGATGGAATGTAATGGTAACGGCCTGTGTTTTAATTACGATACCAGCTCACCAATGTGTCCATCCATGAAAGTGACGGCCGATAGACGGCATTCTCCAAAAGGCCGTGCCGGTCTGGTCCGGGAGTGGCTGCGCCAACTGACAGAAGAAGGGATTGACGTTCTTGATCTTGAAGAGCAGACATTGAATGAAACATTGTCAGTGAAAACGCTTATTGACCGGGTTAGGAACCGCTTTAATAAGCGTCATGAGTATGATTTTTCACATGAAGTTTATGAAGCAATGAATGGTTGTCTGGCCTGTAAAGCCTGTGCAAGTCAATGCCCTATTAAAGTTGATGTGCCGAGTTTCCGGTCTCGTTTCCTCAACATTTATCATACCCGGTATCAACGTCCGGCTAAGGATTATTTGGTCGCAAATATTGAAACAATGTTGCCACTGATGGCAAAAGCACCATCATTCGTGAATCAGCTTTTGTCTAATAAATGGGTGAAAGAGCTAACTAAGAAGTCTGTTGGGTATATCGATGCTCCATTGCTGAGTGTTCCGACTCTGGCTCAAAGACTCAGAGAAAGGACTGTTATTGAGTATAACTACCAGGCCGTAAAAGCGATTCCGGAAAGCCATAAAGAAGATTATGTTATTGTTGTTCAGGATCCGTTTACTTCTTATTATGATGCCGATGTGGTGGATGACTTTGTTTCTCTGGTCATTAAATTGGGTAAGCATCCTATCATGTTACCGTTTAAGCCAAACGGAAAAGCGCAACATATTAAAGGTTTTCTGAAGCAGTTTAAATCAACAGCAAGTTCGACAGCAGAATTTTTGTGTGAAGTTTCAACTCTCGATATTCCTATGGTCGGTGTTGATCCTGCTACTGTGCTTTGTTACCGCGATGAATACAATGAAGTCTTATCTGAGTCTCGGGGTGATTTTTCCGTTCTCAATGTTCATGAATGGCTGATACCCCGCCTACATTCTTTTGAGCGGCCAGAGACAAAATCTGTAGAACCCTGGTATTTGTTTGCGCATTGCACAGAAAAAACAGGAATGCCGAATGCGGAGAAAGAGTGGGTTGAAATCTTTGCTCATTTTGGTGCTCAGTTGAAGCCCGTTTCTGTGGGGTGTTGTGGTATGGCCGGAACATTTGGACACGAAGTAGATAAATATGAAATGTCGAAGGACATATACGATCTCAGCTGGAAACCAAATTTGGAAAAACTACCAAAAGAGCGATGCCTTGTGACAGGGTATTCATGTCGTAGTCAGGTGAAAAGGTTTGAAAAAATCAAACCTAAGCATCCGGTACAGGCATTAACTCAGTTGCTGTAATTTTTAAACCGCCAATGTTAAATTAAGCATTGGCGGTTTTGGTTTATATTCCGTCATCCTTACATTATGGTGATAGGAGAGAATTCATTGAATCGGATTATTCCTCCGGTATTCGTGTTTGCTATCGCGATTGCTGCAATTTATGGTGTTAATGATCTTATCGATTTTGGTAAGACAGACAGTTTCCGCTTATTGCGCTACCTATTGGCTATGATTTGTTTTATTGGTGCCGGGATATTCGGTATTTTTGCTTTGTGGGCATTTAAGAAAGCATCGACAACTGTCAACCCGGTTGATGTCAGTAAAGCCAGCACCGTGGTATCTGGTGGCGTTTTTCGTTTTTCAAGAAATCCAATGTATTTAGGATTGGTGTTGCTGTTGCTTTGTTATAGTTTGTATATTGGTAACATATGGGGCGTTTTTATTAGCTGGCTGTTTGTCCTTTACATGAATCGTTTTCAGATTCTTCCTGAAGAACAGGCAATGACCCGAAAATTTGGTCAGGATTATCTTGAATATAAAAGCAGAGTCCGGCGCTGGATATAAAAAACCACAGCAGAGCGCTGTGGTTTATCATCTTTGATTATTGTAACTTTTGGGTTATCAGGCAGCAACTACCGAAAATTGTTCACGGAAATACGCTTTTCTTTCGTTGAATCGTTCGACAAGTCCGTCCACTGCTTCCTGAGAGTAGGGCTTCAGGCCACTGGCTACCATCTTTTTTGCCCCTCGGCCAACAATTGATCCCTCTTCAAGAAATTCAAAGTTCAGAGTAACGATACCTCTCTTACCATCGACATCAAAAGTTGCTCCGGAGAATGACACTTCGGGGTGGGTGAGGTTCAGGTGACTGAATTCAACTTCCATACTTTCATAGATAACAAGTGGTCTTGAACAATTAATCATCATTTGCTGTTCCTTCATTAGCGGAACCATGATGTGTGGGAAGTTCATTCCGGAGAACTTGACATAACTGGTCACCAGATGTTCGATAAAATCGCTGTTTTTGCTTGTCTCACCTTCATGGTGCATGTGCAAATACTCTTTCTCATTTGCATCAACGACTGCAATTTCACCTTCCGATTTTTGTGCAATATGTAATGGGATTCCATCGTTGACCATGCCCGAAAAGGTGAACCGCATTCTCTGGCAGATACCGTGTTTTTGCAGTAAGACAGCAAACAAAAGGTCGCCAGGGACACAGAAGCGTTTATTGTCTTCATCATGGATAGGATTGAAATCACCAGCCACTTTTTTAGCAAAATGACTTGCCTGTTCGCGGGTAAACTGAAATTGTTGTTCGTTCGAAGAATAATAAGGAGCTAAAAACATAATATACGTTACATAACCAAAACTGAGTCAAATTATATATGACAATGAAGTCTCAATGGTCTATCCAGTTCAGAAGATAATAAGAATATCCCGGTCAGAAGAAAAAGACTGTGACTGTGATTTCATTGAAACGAATGCGTTAGTTTATGAATTCCTGACAGAAAAACAAGCGATTTATCCTTTTTTGACGTATATGCATTTAAAGTGAGACTTTTGATGATAGCTTATATTTGCTTGCCGGATGGTACAATAACGCAGAACTGATTAACTTTTCATTACTCCAGGTCCTTCTGTTGAGTAACAAACAGGGTTCTTGTCCGGAAAGTAGTAGTGCTGCTCTTATTTTTTGATCCGGAATTATCGCTTCGACAGTGTGTTCAATTGCGCTTAACGGACATGCCTGTGACAGATATTGATTTGGGGTGATTTGGGTAAAGTCCTGATTAATATAGTCGGGAGCGTATTGTGCGTTTACCCAGCGAACCTCAAGTTGAATTGGCGTATCGTCTGCGTAGTGAATGATTTCAGTGTAATAGGTTTGTGATCCAAGCATAACCCCCAGCTTTGTTGCAATATCGTCGGTTGCAATCAGGCTTTTCTGTACTTTGACTTTGCTATGATATTCCTGCCCCCGGCTATGGATTTCATCCGCAATATTTCTTATATCCAGTAATGGTGATTCTGCTTTCTGTTGAGGAGTTGAAACGAAAGTTCCTAAGCGGGGACGTCTTTGTAGTTTTCCTTTATTGACTAGATCCCGAATAGCTTTGTTGACGGTCATACGGCTGACGTTAAATTGTTCGGCCAGATCCATCTCTGTGGTAATCCGATGTCCGACAGACCACAGGCCTGAATCAATTTTGTCTTCTATATATTGTTTTATCTGAATATAAAGTGGGGATTCGTTCATAACTTCGTCAGGTTGATTTGAATATACAAATCATCTCGGTTTACGGACGAAATTGCAACTGTTTATGCTGCCAGTGATGTTGATGTTCAGCTTCGTTTACTGCGAGGGAGTGAGAAGACCAGCCAGAAATGGATCTGTCTGGTCCTTTGTATCTGACTAGCCAGAGTGTTTTTAATCTCTTTTCCAGAGAATATGACACGATTTGTCTTCTGGAATCAGGCTGATCAGCATTCTGGCAAAAATATCATCGAGAACATCATTTTCTTCATTAACCAAGCCAATTCGAACTTCTGCAAAACGTTCTTTATCAACATCAAAGCCGGTATGCTCTGCCCAGTCATCCGAAATATCAACCAATTCTGCGGCTCCCCGGTCATCAAACTGAGCCGTGAAAAGAATCACGTCTGCTGCTTCAAGATTGTCCGGAGCCATTTCTAAAAAAATGTCGTAAGCGGCTTCAATTGCTTCGTCGTATGTTAATTTGTCCGTCATAATGATATTTACCGTTTTGTTATGCTCTGCTCATGAATTTGCGTTCAGCGGTATTAATTAGAACACGATCACCGGTAGCAATGTATTCCGGTACCTGTACCACAAGGCCGGATGCAAAGTGAGCCGGTTTGGTTCTTGCAGATGCAGATGCGCCTTTGATAGATGGATCGGTTTCATCGATAACCAATTCAACAGAAGCTGGTAGATCAATGGCAACCGGATTACCGTCAATCAGAACAACACTTAACCCCTGAGTATCTTCATTGATAAACAGAAGTTCGTCTTCAATATCTTCTTTTTTGAAGTTGTATTGTGTGTAATCTTCTGAATCCATAAAAATATATTCATCGCCATCGATATAAGAAAACGTCGAAGGGCGCTTGTTCATTTCTACTGTTTCCAGAATATCATCGGCTTTAAAGCGTTCTTCAACTTTGCCACCCGTAGCCAGATCTGAAAACCGGAACCGGTAAACCGTATTGCCGCCACGTGCACTCGGTTTGGTTACATCAATGTCTTTCACAAGCAGTACTTTGCCATTCAGAGAAACGACAAACCCTTTTTTGATTTCTGTTGCCTTTGGCATGGAATAATTCCTTAGTTACAATAGTTAGCGTATTATAGCGAAAGCCCATCTTGAATAGAAATATTTAGAAACGTATTCTTTTGCTCATTGAAACTTAAAGGAAATTGACAATATAAATATGCCTTTACCTGTTATTGATCCTAAACTTGGGTTCCAGACGATGTATCAACCGGTTGTTGCTGATTTATGTCGCTATATGAAAGCCGGATTAGGCTCCAATCTTCACAGTTTGTATATTTATGGAAGTGTGGCCCGGAAAACAGCCGTGGCTTATCAATCGAATCTTGATGTCATCGTTGTAACTCATCATCAGTTTGAAGAAAACAGGCAAACTCTTTTTAATACGTTACGCTGGCGTTTTCAGAAAGATTTCCCATATGTTACAGATGTTTCGATAAAAACGGCCTTGGTTTCTGAAATTGCTTCACTGGACAGCTTGTTTTCGTGGGGTTTTTTACTAAAGCATTGTTCTGTTTGTGTTCACGGTGACAACATGGCGGAGTGTTTTGGGGATTATGAACCGAGTTGGGAAATTGCAAAGTACTGGAATATGGATGTGTCTGACTGGATTCCATTTTATCGTGGTAAAATAGCAAAGGCGACCAGAGAAGAAGAGCTGATAGAAGCTCAGAGACAGATAGCGAAAAAGTTACTCAGGGCTTCTTATTCACTTATTATGTACAAAGACAAACGTTGGTTTGATGATCCGGTTGAATGCGGGGTGGCGTTTCTGAAATACCATCCGGAAAAAGAAAAGCAGATTCACCGGTTGGGTATTTTATTAAAAGGAAAACTGATCCCGAAGCGTTCCGTTATCGGACTTATTGATGATTTCGGCCTTTGGCTTATACGTCAATATGAGAAAACGGAATTTCGTATCGGGTGAATCAAAATAATCCTAGCTGAGGTTTCCAAATGTCATCAAATGATTTTCCGATAAAAGGTAAAATGGCGTCGGCAACCGGTTTTAACTGCTTTTCAATATAGTGGTCATAGTCAATAGGTGATTTTTGATATTCCAGAGGCTCCGGTCCGGACAGAGTAATGACGTATTCTATCACGCCTTTGTTTTGGTACTGAAGCGGACGTCCTAAACGCTGATTAATGTCATCGGCCAGCCTTGCGGCTCTGACCTGAGGGGGGACATTTTTCTGATAATCTGACAGTTTCCGCCGTAATCTTTTCCGGTAAACAAGCTCGTTGTCATGTTTTCCCGAGAGTGTCTCGTTAACCAGAGTCTCAATATATTCTTCCGGAGCCTGATGATTAAAAATCAGTTCATATAACCGATACTGAAAATGTTGTGACAATTCGGTCCAGTCTGTCCGGGCACTTTCCAGTCCTTTAAAAATAATAGTTGATTCGTTATCAGAATTGACTTTCAGTCCGGCGTAACGCTTTTTAGAACCGATATCTGCTCCACGTATGGTTGGCATCAGAAAACGCTTATAATGTGTTTCGTACTCGATTTCGAGACAACTTTCTAAATTGTAGTCTGATGCTAAGTGTGTCTGCCACCATTGGTTGATAAGCTTAACCAGTTTTTTGCCAATAGCATCCGCATCTTCCTGAGTGGCTTTTTGGTGTAAAGATACGAAGGTTGAATCGGTATCTCCGTATATGACGGTGTATCCCTGATCTTCAATCAGTTGCCTTGTTTTTTTCATGATCTCATGACCACGCATCGTTATGCTTGAAGCCAGACGGGTGTCGAAAAAGCGGCAACCGGATGAACCCAGAACACCGTAAAAAGAGTTCATAATAATTTTGATAGCCTGAGAGAATGCTTTTTCGTCGTTTTTTTTAGCAATATCACGGGCTTTCCAGAGATCATCGATCATTTGAGGTAAATGGTGTCTGGTCCGGTGAAACTGACCGCCACGAAATCCGGGAACGGCTTCATCATTTTTATTTCCGGTGGGTAGCTTTAATCCTTCTATTAAGCCAAGCGGGTCAATAAGGAAAGTCCGAATAATAGAGGGATACAGACTTTTGAAGTCTAAAACGAGTACCGAATCATAAAGTCCCGGTAGGGAATCCATGACATATCCACCAGGGCTGGCGACCCAGCTTTCTGTTTGTAAATTGGGGGCAACATAACCGGAACGGTGAAGTTTAGGCAGGTACAAATTGGTGAAGGCGGCAACGGAACCTCCCACTCTGTCGATTTCGAGCCCGGTTAACTTGGAACGCTGAATTAAAAAATCCAGCAGATGGGTTTTGGTGAAAATGTTGGAGACAAGCCGGCAGTCCTGAAGGTTATAAATAGCCAACTGCACTTTGTTATGGAGAAACATATCATTGATTTCAGCCATACGGTCATGAACATTATGGATAATTTTGCCTTCACCTAATAATTCTTGAGAGATATTTTCCAGAGACCATGAACGGAAATAATAAGTCGCCGTTTTTAATGCGCTTATCCCGTCAATAACAACTCTGCCCGGAATTGAAACGTAGTTTTTCTGATTTGATGAAGTGCGGCAGTAACCGGTCTGGTTTCCACGGCCAATGATAAAAGGGAGTTGGTGCCATTTTGCGCGTTTAAGTAAAAGCTGAAAATCAAAATCGATAACATTCCATCCGATGATGATGTCCGGGTCGTAAACCTGAAACCAGTTAATGAGTGACTGAAGCAACTGCTTTTCATTGTTAACCCATTCAATAACAATTTCACTGCTATTATTGGTAGGGGTATCACCAATCATAATGACTCTGGAATCGGTTTTGCTGTGTAAGCCTACGGAGTACAGAATTCCTTTTTCGGAGCATTCAATATCAAGTGAGACAACACTTAACTGAGGCGTGTATTCAGCGCTCCGACACTGCGCATTATGAAATTCAGTATAAGTGGTTTTCCTTACCGGCTGGCCTTTAAAAGTCATACTGCCGCCAATAAAACGTTCCATCAGGTATCTTTCCGGTAGTCGGACATCGTTTTCGTAGAGCGTGATATTTTGCTGAAGGCATATCGCTGAAAGTTGATTTGCTGTTTTTAATGTTGGCGTGTAAATGGCACAGACCGTTTCGTCTTTAAACGTTTTTAACTCAACGTCTCGTATGATCGCGTTAATCTTATGTTGTTCGATTAATGATGAAAGTGAACTTTTGAATGCTATCGGTGAAAAATAGCAGTGTTTTTGTTCTGGAACTAAAAGCCTGGCCGGTCCATTATCCGTCGCGATCCAGAATTCGAGATGCGAGCTGCCATTGATCTCTCTGGTATGGTGTGTGAGCAGGAAGCCGTTTTGAATTTGCAATGGATCAGGCCTGACTAAACGAGTAATTAGGCCTGATGATAACAAAATTTAATAGTAGAAATAAGCCGTGACTTGGGCGTTCATTTCTTCTTCATGCCATTTCGAGTAGCCAATTTCGGTTCTGAGTGCCGTATTGGTTGATAAACTCCAGTTCCAGGTTCCTTTTATTGATGAATGATCATCGGTAATACCATCAATTAAAGAGATCCATTCGGCTTCGATTCCAATCCTATGCTGTGTGGTCAATGAGTAAAGGAGACCGGATTTCGCCCCAACACCTAAAGTAAAGTCGTGATCCGTTAATTGTCCCTGATTTAGTTCAGCTTCGAATAGCCAGTAAACATGTAAATGGTCTGCCTGCCCCCATGCTTTCCCTGCACCGCCTTTGATAAACAGACGGCTTTCATTGGTCGCATCAGGTCGGTCAAAACCAATTTTCACTCCCCAGCCGAGACTATCAAAAACCCGGTTGCTTGGGGCTAATGCTAAAGCATCCATAAAATAAAAATGGTCAAGTTCACTATGACCGTTATCGTCAATATTTACTTTTGTATCGAGAAAGCTGATTTGGGCTCCGGGGATAAAACCGCTCTGGGCATCAAACAAATCATGATAGGACGGACGCCATTCAAAAGACGTCGTATTTTGCCTGTGCTGATATTGATTACGGGCTATTCCGATTCTGGCTGAGCCATGTCCCTGATCGGGGGACGTTTGTGGTGTAGGAACCGGTGGAAAAGGCGATTTTGCGTTAATCCGGCTACGGGCAATCAGGATTTTGGTTAATCGCTTGGCTGTTGAATTTCGCTCCAGTCCATCATCATAAAGTTCAAAATTTAGCCATTCGTAGGCAAATTCAAGGATGGCCGCTCTTTCACTGTCGGTGAATTCTTTATCAGAAGGGTAGATTCCTTCTTCTTTTAATTTTTTTGTGGCCAGATAAATTCGTTCGCTCACGTGATCTGATTCATGCAGCAGACGTGTTCCGAATGCTTCCCTGTACTTCGGTGGTTGTGTTAATCCGGCTTTGACCAGTGTTTTTACTGTGTCGGACGGAATCGCCGTTACCGGAAAATCGTCTACCAGATCCAAATCATGATTGGCTAACTGAAGCAGAGCCAGCAACTGATATGAGCAGTTTTCGTCCAGAAAATAGTAATCAAATTCTGCTTGTTCCAGCTCCCACAAATGCAGAAGAATCCGGTTTACTTCCGTGGTAGTAAAATTCAGTGGGTATTCCCATATATCACGTGATTCAATGTCATTATATTCGCGAACTTTTTTGTAATATGGCATGACAGTAAAGCGTCCGGGATATGAACCGATCAGCCCTTTCATGGCATATAAAGCTGCATTATCATTCGTATCCGGATTGGCAGCAAAATTGACGGCAAAGGCAACAAGCTCACTGTTTTTATTTTGATTTTTTGCGTCAATGCGAAGCAGGGTATGGCCAAACATTGAAGACGGATTGTTCATGAATGCGGTTGGAAATACCAGCGTAAGCTTGTTAGGTTCGATCACTTTCTGCCATTTCTGTAATTCCGGGCAGTTCAGGGTGATATTTTTATTTCCCCGTAGTTCTTCCAGCCAGTGATAGCGTGCAGGGAAAGTGCATATTGCCTGATGGTTTTCCTTCGGATTTCCCTGATAAAAGGCCTGAATGGTCGCCTTTAGTTCTTTTTCCGGATTGGATTTCCCATCGGGAGATAAAAAGAAAGTTTTTGAGTCTACGGTACTGGTATAGTTACCAAAGTGACCTTTAAGATAATGTCCTAATTTCAGCCAGTACGCATCCTGACTCAGTGAGTGAGTATCGAAAGAAGTTTCGGAAGCATGGCTGTATAAAGGAAAGATAAAGCAAAATGTGAGTAATGCGGAGAAAAAGCGATCAAACTTCATGTCGTTTCTTTGAATTAGAAAGTGCCCCGAATAGAGGCACTTTTACCTGAATTAACGCCGGGTTTAGATAGCGTATGCAGAAAGCTCAGAATCTTTAGAGATTAGAGTGTTCAGATTGTTGAATACTTCTGTAGAAGTCACATTTTCTGAACTGAATACAGTTGCAAAGTTTTGTTTTGCAAGAGTATTAAAGCTTGCTTTATCTGCATCACTGATGCCCCAGACTTCTGATAAAGTTGCCAGTGTTTCACCCTGACCTTTTGCCATATCACGAGCAAGGTTATCCATGTTTCCGTCGATGAACATAGCAAGTTTTTGTTCTGAATTGATAGTACCTGTGCCATCACAACCAAGAGTACCGAAAGTGATACCGAAAGTTTGGTTACCAGAAGAGCCGTTGGTTGTTGCGCCCAGAACTTTGAATACTTTGCCTGATTGGCCATCGAAAATCATAGTACCCAGACCACAACCGATATCTTCGTCAGCCATAGCAAATTGTGAAAGTGGAAGGGTCGCTGCCAAAGCTGCCACTGCTAGTAATTTTTTCATGTGTTAATCCCTAAGCTAAGTTTAAATAGAATCATCAATAAGTTAAGAGATGAATCCAAACCAGATTAGATTATTGATAATAGTATTGCAAGCAATTGCAATTATTAGAACTGAGAATAGAGTCAAGATCATTATTTTGAGTTGATATGCTTGATTATTTAAATAGTTACAGTGTTTGATATGCGCTTCGAAGCTTATCTTTTTGTAATTAGGGTCTGAATTGTTTTTTATTTTTCCGTTACTTATTCTGTCTGGAGATTCGGCAAAGAATTGCTTGCCAAAGAAGTCATTTGGGCTCATAGTCAAGGAATAGACAAAATTGAGAGTCGTGCCAAAAAATAGACACTCATTAATTCAGTGATTTAGAACCTTTTTGATTTTGGAGATACAAGTTTGATTAGTGTTTTCCTTGTAGATGATCATGAGCTGGTTCGTACAGGGATTAGACGGATTATAGAAGACGTCCGTGGAATGTCAGTAGCAGGGGAAGCTGACAGCGGTGAGCAAGCGGTAAAGTGGTGTCGTAACAACCATGTAGATGTGGTCTTAATGGATATGAATATGCCGGGTATCGGTGGCTTAGAGGCAACAAAAAAGATACTCCGCTACAATCCAGATATTAAAATTATTGTGTTAACTGTTCATACAGAAAACCCATTTCCGACTAAGGTCATGCAGGCTGGTGCAGCAGGTTACCTGACTAAAGGTGCCGGTCCGGACGAAATGGTGAATGCAATCCGGGTTGTGAATAGCGGCCAGAGGTATATTTCACCGGAAATAGCACAACAGATGGCGTTAAGCCAGATATCACCAGCGTCAGATAATCCGTTTGCCGATCTTTCTGAGCGAGAGCTTCAGATTATGATGATGATTACGAAAGGGCAAAAGGTGACTGATATATCTGAGCAGTTAAATCTTAGTCCAAAAACGGTAAACAGCTATCGATACCGTTTATTTGCAAAGCTTGATATCAGCGGTGATGTGGAATTGACGCATTTGGCGATCCGGCATGGGATGTTAGATACCGAGACGTTGTAGTGGCAATACCTTTCGATCATACCTCATTTTTAAAAAGTGTCACGAGTCAGCCAGGCGTATACAGGATGTATAACGCCGATAATGTCGTTATTTATGTCGGCAAAGCGAAAGATCTAAAGAAGCGGCTTTCCAGTTATTTTCGGAAAACGCTGGATAACGAAAAAACCCGGGCACTGGTTTCCCATATAGTAAAGATCGATGTGACGGTTACGCATACTGAAACCGAAGCGCTTATTCTTGAGCATAATTATATTAAGCAGTATTTGCCCAAATATAATGTCTTGTTGCGGGATGATAAATCCTATCCGTATATTTTTATCAGCGCACACCAACATCCGAGAGTTTCTGTTCATCGTGGTGCGAAGAAAAAGAAAGGCGAGTATTTTGGTCCTTATCCGGATTCCGGAGCAGTCAGGGAAACGCTTCACCTGATACAAAAAATCTTCCCGGTCAGACAATGTGAAGATTCTGTGTATAGTAACCGAACCCGTCCTTGCCTTTTGTTTCAGATTGGGCGGTGTGCGGGACCTTGTGTAGATAGTGTTATTTCATCGTCGGAATATCAGGAGCTTGTTCAGTATTTGCGTCTGTTTTTGAAGGGCAAAGATCAACAGGTCCTGAACAGTCTGGTAGAAAAAATGGAGCAGGCCAGTCAATCGCTTCAGTTTGAAGATGCCGCCAGATACCGGGATCAGATTCAGGCCATCAGACGGGTTCAGGAGCAGCAGTTTGTTTCTGATGATACTGCGGATGATATTGATGTGGCTGGCTTTGCTCAGGAAAATGGTCTTGCTTGTGTCCATATTTTAATGATTCGTCAGGGTAAAATATTGGGCAGTCGTAGTTTTTATCCAAAAATCCCCCGTAATACCTCCAGGGAAGAGGTATTTGAAAGCTTTTTTAAGCAATATTATCTGGCTCATAATGAAAGCCGTACATTACCAAATAAAATCATTCTCAATTCAGAATTGCTTGATGATACCTCTGTTCTGGCAATGGCTTTATCTGAACTTTCGGGAAGAAAGGTTAACTTCTTCGTTTCCCCATCAGGTGTTAAAGGACGCTATCTGAAATTGGCGAATACCAATGCTTTGACGGCAATTACCACGAAAATAAACCATAAGATGACGATCACGCAGCGAACCAGAGAGTTAGCAGACGTACTTCAGCTGGATATGATAAACCGGATGGAATGTTTTGATATTTCACATACTATGGGTGAAAATACCATTGCGTCCTGTGTCGTATTTAGTCAGGAAGGGCCTGTGAAACAGGATTATCGTCGCTATAATATTGAAGGTATTACTGGTGGGGATGATTATGCTGCCATGGCACAGGTTTTAGAAAAAAGATATTCAAAACAGTTGGATATTGATAAGATTCCTGACATTATCTTTATTGATGGTGGTAAAGGTCAACTTTCCAGAGCCTGTGATATTATTCATCAATGCTGGCAGGACTGGCCTAAGAGACCTTTGATCATTGGTGTTGCTAAAGGTGTCACCAGAAAACCAGGACTGGAAACCCTGATTTTGTCATCAGGCAAAGAATTTCATTTAGAAAGTGATTCTCCGGCATTACATCTCATTCAGCATATCCGGGATGAAAGTCATAATCATGCTATCAGCGGACACCGAGCCAAAAGAGGAAAAGCCCGGCGAACCAGTTCTCTGGAAAATATTGAGGGAGTCGGTCCTAAAAGACGTCAGGCTTTGCTGAAGTTTATGGGAGGAATGCAAGAGTTAAAAAGAGCAAGTGTTGAAGAAATAGCAAAAGTTCCTGGCATTAGCCTAACTCTCGCTGAGACAATCTATCAGGAATTAAAACATTAATTCATTTATATAACTTTAACGTGACGGATAAGAGCAAGTGATATGCGCTTAAATATACCTAATATCTTGTCTTTAATAAGACTATTTTTAATTCCTGTTTTTGTTATTGCTTTCTATTTGCCATATCAATGGGCTCCGTTTGGTGCCGCTTTTGTTTTCTGGGTCGCTAGCGTGACCGATTGGCTGGATGGTATGCTGGCCAGAAAATTAGGACAAACATCCCGGTTTGGTGCGTTTATTGATCCGGTTGCAGATAAGGTATTGGTTGCAACAGCGTTGATCCTGATTACGGAATATTATCATTCTATCTGGATAACCATACCTGCAGTAACAATGATTGCACGGGAAATTATTATTTCTGCGCTTCGCGAATGGATGGCTGAGATTGGAAAAAGAGCCAATGTTGCTGTGTCTTGGGTTGGTAAAGTCAAAACAATGACTCAGATGCTTTCTTTGCTTGCTTTGGTGTGGCGTTACGATGACTGGATGATTTGGCTTGGCTATTTATTTATCTATGTGGCAACCGTTTTGACGTATTGGTCAATGATACAATATCTCAAGGCCGCAAAGGACGATTTATTAAGTCCGGACAATCATTAATCAGTTGACATGTGACAGAAAAACCAGCGAAGGCTGGTTTTTTTGATCGTTATCCACAAAATCTGTGGATAACCTGTTTTATGAATAACGTTTGAATATAATTGTTTGAAATTAAATGATATTTTGTCTTCTGATTCAACTTGTTTTTCTTTTTTAATTGTCAAGTGTTTCTTCGTCAATAAATGAAACTAACACTTTCCCTTCTTTGGACAGACAGCTTCTTAATACCATTTTAATTGTGATTAATAATGAAACAGTTAAGACAACAAAAATCGCAACCATGATCAAAAATTGATACTTAACGGCGGTTACCGGGGCAGCTCCGCCAAGTATCTGCCCGGTCATCATACCGGGAAGGGTAACGAGACCAATTGTTGTCATAGAGGCTAAAATTGGCGCTATGGCTTTTTTAAACGCATCCTGAACAAAAAGACGAGAAGCATATTGTGGTGATGCGCCCAGTGCTATTGCCCCTTCGTACTCATTTTTTCGTATGGTGAAAGCAGAAAACAGGTTTTGTAGTGCAACAATATTACCGCTCAGTGTATTACCCAGTAACATTCCGGCCAAAGGGATCATGTACTGAGTACTATAAAAAGGTACGGGTTGTATAATGATGATACATAGTGTCAGTAGTACAGGTACACAACCGGCAAATAATCCACTGCTAACTGCGAGCCAAAGAGCTTTTTTAGGCAGTCTGGCTTTGTCTATGATGGATAAGGAACCAATAAGCACCATTATGACTAACCAGACGATATTGACGATCAGCAGATTTAGCTGAAACAGGTAACTCAGGTAGAAACCGACCATTGTAAGCTGAAGTGCCATTCTGAAAATGGAAATAAGAATTTCTTTTTCCAGATTGATTTTAAGGTGTCGACATATAAAAGCGGGTATCAGCAAAGTCAGGCTAAAGACGCTGAGTTGTAACCATGAAATGTCAATTACACCTTCCATTCAAATCTCTCCTAATTAAACAGGGACGATTACATACCTAAATATAGGCGTAATGGGGAATGAACCGCCTGATATATTGACTTATCAAGTTCTCCGCTACGTTTCATTTTTTTGATTTCCCGGGTCAGAACAGGCTTTAACTCTTTTTTATTCATACCTGGCTTGATGGCCGGATTATAAAGAAGTTTCAGTAACGTAATGTCCAGTGGTGATAGAAATGTATCCGGGGTTTTATCGTTAAAGATAGATGGGTATGCGTATACGGAGTCATTTTTCAGGCCCAGAGATTGCGTTGTTTCTTCAATAATACAGGCGATCAGTTTACCGTGGTCTCTGGCTTGATCTACGGGAATAACAATAACGGCTTTGGATATGACAGACGTTGATTTTTTGGCCCGGATGTTAAACATACAGACAGAACCATAAGTATTTTTGGCTGAACGCTTGCCCATTTCTTTTCTGACAATTCCTTTCCATAACGATTGTTTAGTAAAGAATATCAACATATTGGCTTCTGAACGGTTTTTTGCCGGGGAAAAGGGCAGGTGTGTAATTTCAGATAGATGTTGAAAATGCTTTTTTAATAACAGGTCGTGAATTTTTCGATTGGCTACATCATGCTTTATCCAGTATCGGACCGGTGTCTGCCATTTCAAAACAGGTGAGACATTTGTTTTAAACTCATTTTTCAGGGCGACTTCGAAAAACGCTTTTTCGATAAAGGGCAGTGATTGCCATTTATGTTCAAAATCGGTTGTGGCACTTGTATGAAAAGCGGAAAAACCGATGACAATGGATAGAAACGTAATAACCAACTTTTTCAACAGTTAAAATACCAACGATTTATTAAAATGACTTTCTATCATACGTTGGGTGACGATGTGCTGAGGGTTCGCCAATACTTCTTGTGTATAGCCGGATTCAACAACTTCACCTTCATGCATAACAATGACTTTATCCGTTATGTGTTTGATAATACCAATATGCTGAGATACATATACGAAAGATACGCCCATTTTTTCCTGTAATTCCAGCATCAGGTTGATAATTTGTGAACGCATGGCCATATCGAGTCCGTTCAATGCTTCATCGGCAATTATGATGGATGGTTGGAGAATGAGAGCGCGGGCCAGACAAACCCTTTGCTTTTGTCCTGTAGCTAGCATTTGTGGATAAAAGTAAGCGTGTTCTGGTAATAGTCCGACCCTGAGCAAGGTTTCTTTAATTCTTTTTTGACGATCTTCTACAGACATATTGGTATTCCGTCTTAAAGGACCATCCAATATCCGGCCTATCTGAATTCGTGGATTAAGCGATGTATTTGGATCCTGAAAAATCATCCGAATTAATTTACAGCGGGTTTCGTAATCTTTGTGGTGTAATAAGTCTCCATTGACTCGTATTTCACCGGTTGTCGGTTCAATTACCCCGGCTAAGATCTTAGCCAGAGTTGATTTTCCTGAGCCATTTTTCCCTATAAATCCAATGGTTTGACCAACTTCAAGTGAAAAGCTCACCGGTTTGACCGCTTCCTGATATTTTTTACGAAAAAAAACTGAACGGGTAGAGAATGATTTTGATAAGTCAGACACTTCTAGTAATGGGGTGCTCATTTTTCATCTCTCTGTTCGGTATTTAATGGAAAATGACAGGCGTACTTGTGACGTTTTATTATGGTACTTTCGGGAACGACAATGCACTTGCGCTGAGCCAGAGGGCATCTTGGACCAAGACGGCAACCTATTGGTAAGTGCTGTAAAGGGGGAATGGTTCCTGGCAGGGAATGTAATTTTTGTTTATGTGGAATCGCATCGCTGAAATCAGGCATGGCTGTTAATAAAGCCAAAGTATATGGATGCTTAGGCTCCGTTATGATCTGTTCGGTTGTTGCTGATTCAACTGATTGTCCACAGTACATTACAGTAATGCGGTTTGCCCATTGAGTAATGGTTGTCAGGTCATGTCCTATTAGTAGAATTGTTGTGTTATCAACCTGATTCATCCTGCTGAGCAGCCGCAGAATCTGAGACTGTGTAATGGGGTCCAGGTCGTTTGTTGGTTCATCAGCAATGAGAATTTTGGGCTTCGCTGCAATGGCCATGGCTATCATTACTTTTTGACATTCACCCTCTGTCAGTTCGTACGGATAGCAATCCATAACCCGGCTGTGATCTTTGATTCCCACTTTGTGAAGAAGAGCAATTGCCTGTTTTTTACGCCAGGCTAATCTTTGCCACCAAGCTCCGTTAAATGCTCGTGAAGGAATGGCTTCGATGAGCTGTTTCCCCAGAGTGTCTGATGGGTCCAGGCAGGTTGATGGTTCCTGAAAGATCATTGCTATATCTCTGGCAATAACTCGTCTACGTTCTTTCGGCGTTAGTTGTAATAAATCAACATTACCCAGTCTCATGCGATCGGCGGTTATTCTCCATTGATCTTTGCACAACCCGACAACGGCCTTAGCAATCAGGCTTTTTCCCGAGCCGGATTCTCCAACCAGTCCCCGAATCTCACCTTCATTCATTGTCAGGCTCATCCGGTCGACCGCTTTAACAATACCTTGCGGCGTATCGATTTCGATAGTTAAGTGGCGAATGTCTAAAATTGGCATTACTCGATCCCCGCGTTAATTGCCCGACGAGTTCCATCACCGACTATATTAACGATGATAATAGTAAACATAATGGTCAGACCGGGAAGTGTCACTGTCCATGGTGCAAGATATAATAGTTCTACCGAGTCACCAAGTATTGCTCCCCATTCTGTACTTGGTGCCTGAGCCCCAAGTCCTAAGAATCCCAAAGCGGTGATATCGAGTATGGAGGTCGATAATGCAAATGTAATTTCAGATGCAATAACAGTAAGTACATTGGGTAATATAGAGTTCCAGAGCAGATAAATATCTTTTGCCCCGTCCAGCCTTGCCGCCATAATGTAATCTTTTTCAATTTCGTTATGAACTGCTACATACAATGATCGGATAAACCTCGGTATGAGTGCGAGAGTAACTGCATACAAGACATTAATTTCTCCAGTACCCAAAAAAGCAACAAATATAATGCCTAGTAGCAGAGATGGAATGGATGCAATAGTATCTAAGAGGTGATTTAATGTACTGGACAGTATGCCTGACGTCATTCCGGCAAGAATTCCAATCAGACATCCTATTAGTGTGGATACCATTGTTATTATGATGGCATAACCAAGAGAATGCCTGGAACCTTCAATAACACGGGATAGAATGTCCCGGCCCAAATCATCGGTACCAAAGAAGTAATCCACACTACCGGATGGATCCCATGACGGAGGTAAAAGCAGGTTCCCGGTTTGCAACTGGCTGTTGTGAGGTGATATCCAGGGAGCCAATACGGTTATCAGAATCAGTATCAGCAGACACCATAATCCAAACATCGCAAGGTTGTTAGTACGGTAGCTTCTCCAGAATCGTTCGAACTGGCTAGGGATGTGCTCTTCCTGATAAACATTATTGGTTAGCATACCATTCTTTCCTTACCAGAGGGTTGACGATTGCGCCAAATAAATCGGATAAAATGTTGGCAGTTAATACAACGGAGGCAACGACAATTACGCCAGCCTGAATGGACACATAGTCTTCTCTGGCTAATGCATTTAGCAACCACCGGCCAATACCCGGCCAGTTGAATATGGATTCGGTAATCACGGCGATGGTAAACATGGTTGATAGCTGAAGTCCAAATTTAGGAATAATCGGTGGAATGGCATTTCGGAGGATATGTTCTCTGATAATGCTGTATTGAGATAGTCCCCGGATTTTTGCTACCCGAACATAATTTTGATTAATAACATCCGATACGGATTCTCGCATCAGTCGGATTATTTGAGTGGTTGGAGATAAGGCTAAAACGATACAGGGTAACGTTAAATGTTGTATGACACTTTCTATGGCCTGTTGCCGGTTTGCGCTGTCAGATAAGAATACATCAATTAATGTAAATCCGGTCACATGATCTATCTGGTATAACAGGTCATAACGTCCGGAAACCGGGAAAAGCTGATAGTTCAGGGAAAGAACCAGTATAAGGATAAGCGCAACCCAGTACACAGGTGCCGCGTAACCACACATTGAGATAAAAGAAATAACAGTATCTATCCATTTTCCCTGTTTCATTCCTGCTATGGTTCCCAAAGGAATTCCAACAAGCAACGAAATAATAAAGGAAAGTACGCATAATTCCAGAGTAGCCGGGAATACGACTTTGAGTTCTTCAATAACCGGTATTCCCAGATTGTTGAGTCCAAAGTTTAAATGGCCCAACTCCCGTATATATAAAAACCATCCACTCCAGAAATTATCTAATGCCCAGTGTGAAGTGGTATCTAATCGGATGATGTTGTATCCCACTAACGTAAGAATCAACAGAGTGATGATAAAAAGAGCTAATTTGCGAAGGATGTAAACGAGCATTATTGAACCCTCTCAACATGATTAAACGGTTCAACATTAAACGGGTTGATTTTAAACCCCTTAAGAGTTTTGTTATACGCTTTAAATTGCATTCCGTGAGCCAAAGGAATTACCGGGACTTCGTCGTTAATAACATATTGTGCTTGTCTGTAAATATTCAAACGGTATCTTGGGCGATTGACTTCTGTGGCCAGATCCAGCAGAAAATCAAAATCCGGATTACACCATTTGGATAAGTTCCGGCCATTTTTCACCGCAGAACAGGAGAGAATCGGCCTTAAAAAAGAATCCGGATCCGCTGTTTTGCCTGACCATCCGGTAATAATGAGGTCGACACTATTCAATTCTTCTTTACTTACCCGTTTCTCAGAAATCAGGTGTAATGTTATTCCTACATTTTTTAGATCAGACTGAATCAGTTCAGCCGTTTTTCTCGGACTTGGATTATAAGATGAAGGTTTTAGAGGGACCAGCATGGTCAATTCTAAGCCGGAATCGAATCCTGCATCTTTTAATAAACCCAAAGCGTAGTTCTTATCATAACGGACATTAAACGTATCTTTTTGATAGGCCCATGATGATGGAGGAAGCATTGTGTAAGCAATACTACCGGTTCCATAGTAGACCGAATCCAGAATGTTATTACGGTTTATTGCCATACTAATGGCTTTTCTGACCCGACGATCTTTGATTGCCGGATGTTCAGTGTTGATTGCGATGTACGATACATTCATTGCCGGAGCCGACAGTAAACCGATGTTGGGTCTTTGTTCGATAATTGGTATCTGACTGGAAATCGGTGTGCTCAGCACATCGCATTCATTTAAGAGCAGTTTGGCTAAGGTTCCTGTTCCTCTTTGAGAGATATCGAAGACCACCTGAGCCATTTTTGCTACACCATTCCAGTAATTATTATTTCTTCGTAGACGGATGAAGTCATCGGAGTGAAATTCATCAACATAAAAAGGACCGGTTCCGACAGGGAAGTTGTCTAACATTCCTTTTTCGTCTTCGAGTATAAGCTGGTCTGCATACTCTTCGGACAATATTACCGCATGAGGCGTTGCAATATTGGAAAGAAAACTGTTGTCAGGTTTTGAAAGAATGAATTCTACCGTGTAGTCATCCAGCATTTTTACGGATTTGACCAATTGCACGAAATTGATTCCGTCAAACCATGGATAGTGTCCACCATTGACGAAATGAAAAGGGTTTTCGGGATTTATGATTCGATCAAAACTGAAGACAACATCTCTGGCGTTAAGGGTTCTCGATGGTGTGAACCAGGCTGTATTTTGAAAATGAACATTTTTTCTTAATTTAAAGACGTAATGGGTACCATTGTCACTAACTGTCCAGCTTTCCGCAATATTAGGCCGAGGTTTTTGATTATTATCATTGAGGACGAGTAAGGTATCGTAAATTTGAGGGCCTAATGCGCTGACAATTAAACCACTCTCTGCAAGTTGAGGATTAAAAGTCGTTGAATTCCCCTGAGCACAATAAACAAAACCGGTTTTCCGAATGTTATTGTGATCAACGTTATCTTTACATGCTGATAGTGTAACCAGGCTGATTAGGCCTAGTATTACATTTGATAGTATTTTCATATTCAAAAGAATTTTAATAATGAGGGAATATCCGGATCCCTTTTGAATTAGCGCCACTTTAACACTTTTAGCATTGTCTACCAATGAGAAAGGCATAAGAGCAGGGTTTTATTGGCTATTTTTTGTCGAAATCCCATATTTTCTTATCAGCCCTCTTAGTTGATGATAGCTTAGATTTAATTGTTTAGCGGTTTCTTTCTGATTGAAATGAAGAGTTTCCAGTGTGGTTAATAGAATATGTTTTTCTGAATTTTCCAGCCATGATTTCAGATCAAGCGGTAATGAAAAATCCGGTTTTTTTAAAGAGGAAACATTCTTGTGCACAGCAGTGGTTGTTGCCTGATATGGGTTTTGTAACGGGTTGAATATAATACTGTCGATTGGAGAGTCCGTGTGTTGATTGACATAGACAGCTCGCTCGACGACGTTTCTGAGTTGCCTTACGTTTCCGGGCCATTGATATGAAAGCAGTGAGTCTTCAACACTCCGGCTGAACCCCGGGAAATAGGATAGATTTAATTCACGACACATCTTGATACCAAAATGTGTTGCCAGAAGCAGAATATCTTCCTGGCGTTCCCTAAGCGGTGGAACATGAATAACATCAAAGGTCAGGCGATCAAGTAAGTCGGCCCGGAATTCATGTTTATTGATAAGCTCCTGCAGATCTTGATTGGTTGCAGTAATCAGACGTACATCTGATTTCAGTGTTTTGTGCCCGCCAACCCGTTCGAATTCACCGTACTCGACAACCCGTAATAGTTTTTCCTGAACATGCAGAGGAGCTGTTGCAATTTCGTCTAAAAAGAGGGTTCCCTTTTCGGCTCGTTCAAAACGGCCCTGATGCTGGTGCCTGGCTCCGGTAAAAGCGCCCGGTTCATGACCGAAAAGCTCTGAATCGACCAGTTCTCTGGATAAGGCGGCACAGTTCATTGTCAGGAATGGTTGATCCCAACGGGATGATAAATAATGCAAACGTGAGGCAATCAATTCTTTTCCGGAGCCTCGTTCGCCAAAAATCAGCACCGGCCTCTGAACTTTTGCCAGAAGAGATACTTTTTCCAGCATGGCTGTGAAATTTGGTGATTCTCCAATAAGATTGTCTCGTGGTTTCATAACATCGCCTTTTTGGTTAAATTTACCACTCCTAGGTTAAAATTTCACTAAAATGAAGTGCTCATGATCATTGTTGTTGTTTAACTACTTGTTTTTTCGACTTTAATATATTGGCATGGCAATTGATATTGGAAAAGAGACAGTGTTTATTTTTAATAGGAGTAACCAATATGGGTATTTTCTCAAGATTTGCTGATATCGTAAATTCAAATATAAGCGCTTTGCTTGATAAAGCCGAAGATCCGGAAAAAATGATCAAGCTGATTATTCAGGAAATGGAAGACACTTTGGTTGAAGTCAGAAGTGATTCTGTGAAAGCTATTGCGGACAAAAAAGATTTGACCCGGAAAATAACCGCATTAGAGCATCAGGTCTCTGAGTGGAGTGATAAAGCAACATTAGCGCTATCAAAAAACAGAGAAGACCTGGCCAGAGCCGCATTAATCGAAAAACAGAAGTTGGTGGACATCATTAATGATTTAAAAAATGAGTTAGTTATTATTGATGAAACCGTGGATAAATTAACCGGAGAAATTAATAAGCTTGAATCAAAAATTATTGAAACCAGAGCAAAACAACAAGCCTTAGTGATTCGGAATACCGCTGCCGGGAATCGTCGTAATGTACAAAAACATTTGTATAAAAGTCAGGCAAATGACACGATGGCTAAATTTGAACAGTTTTCCCGCAAAATTGATGAGTTAGACGCTGAGGCGGATTCATATGCTAAATCAGCGCAGAAAAAATCATTACAGGATCAATTTGCTGAGCTTCAGGCTGAAGACGAAATTGAAAAAGAGCTGGAAGCGCTAAAACAAAAACTTAATAAAGAGGCAGATAGCAACAAATGATGATGTTTCCTATTATTTTTGTACCCTTGGTGATTTTCGTTCTTATTGTTGCTCCTTTGTGGTTAATTTTACATTACCGGAGTAAGCGGTATACCAGTCAGGGGCTGAACGAAGACGAATTACAACAGCTTCACCAGCTTATCCAGCATACGGAGTCGCTCAAGCAAAGAGTGAAAACACTGGAAAAAATATTGGATGATGAAGCACCAAACTGGCGGGGATACGATGGCAAATAGAGAATTATACCGGGACCCGGTAAACGGTAAAATATCAGGGGTATGTGCAGGAATCGCCAATTATTTCGGACTTGAAGTATGGCTGGTAAGAATTATTGTCATATCGGTTACTTTGCTAGGTGGTGGATTCATTGTCTTTCTTGCTTATATCGCTCTAAGTTTGATGCTGGAAAAATCAACGGAGCATTCTGGTAATAATAAGGACGTTTTTGAGAGAGCCCATACTTTGAAGCAACGTTCATGGAAGCAGGGTGAAGCACCGGATAAGTTATTGAATAATCTGTCTGATGATATAGAACAAATCGAGCAGTCGGTCAGAAATATGGAAGCTTATGTCACATCGGAGGCTTATAAAGTGAATAAGGCGTTCAGAAATTTGTAGAAAAATCATCACATAACCACTACACATAAGAAGAGGTGACTGTGGAGAAAAAAAGATGCCCATGGCTGGATTTATCCAAAACTGACTACGTTAAATACCATGACAAGGAATGGGGTGTTCCGGTATACGATGATAGAACTCTGTTTGAATTTGTAATTCTGGAATCTGCTCAGGCCGGGTTAAGCTGGTATACGATTCTAAGACGCAGAGAAGGGTACAGGAAGGCTTTTGATAATTTTGAACCGTCATTGGTAGCGAATTATGACGCAGAAAAGGTTGAACAGCTAGTGAATAACTCCGAAATTATCAGGCACAGGGGAAAGATTCAGGCTGCGATTGGTAATGCAAAAGTTTTTTTAGCTATTCAGAATGAGTTTGGTTCTTTCAGCCGGTATCTCTGGGAATATGTTGGCGGTAAGCCCGTGGTTTTACGCCCGGAGAGAAAGGAAGATTTTCAGGTAACGTCAGAGTTATCTGATCAAATCAGTCTTGATTTAAAGATGCGTGGATTTAAATTTTTTGGATCAACTATTTGTTATTCTTACCTTCAGGCTTGTGGTTTAATTAATGAGCACAGTATTGACTGTTTTTGCGCTCAAAAAGAGAGTGAAACTACGTGAGCCAAATCGTCTCACGTAGTTATTCGTTTCACTTATTCTGGTTTCTGTTGAAGCATGTTTCGATACCGGTTTAATCCTGCTTCCAGATCATTAATCAGATCGTCCGGGTCTTCCAGACCTATATGGATGCGGAATAATGTCCCACTGAAATTCGGATTTGCGACTGTACGTAATGACTTAAAGCTTTCGGGTTCATTCGCCAGAATTAAACTTTCAAATCCACCCCACGAGTATCCCATACCAAAGTGTTTCATGCCATCAAGCAATGCCGTGGTGGCTTTTGGGTGACTTCCTTTCATGACAAATGAAAACAGGCCATTTCCGCCGGTAAAATCCCGTTTGAAAATATCATTTCCCGGGCAGGATTCCAGAGCCGGGTGGCGAACATGATCGACATCGGGCTGTGATTCCAGCCACTGAGCAATCTTCAGGCTGCCGGACTGGTGTTGTTTCATACGAACATCCAATGTTCTTAATCCTCTGAGTGCGCTATAGGCATCGTCAGGCGAAACACACTGTCCCATAAGATAAGCTTGTTCACGCAACTGGTCCCAATAGGGCGCTTTGGCAACGGCTGTGCCTATCATGGTATCTGAATGACCAACAATGTATTTCGTCGCCGCCTGAATCGAAATATCAACCCCGTGTTCTAAGGCATTAAAGTGAAGGCCGGCAGACCACGTGTTATCCATTATAACAATAATGCCGTGCTCATGGGCTATTCGAGAAAGGGCTGGAATATCCTGAACTTCCATTGTGATGGACCCTGGAGACTCAGTAAACAAAATTTTGGTATTGGGTTGAATTAAGGAGCCAATATCTTTGCCGATGGTCGGTTCATAATAGGTTGTTTCAACACCCATTTTTTTCAGCATAACATCACAGAAATTCCGTGTCGGTTCGTAACATGTATCAACCATCAATATATGATCTCCGGTTTCAACAAATGAGAGGATTGTATTTGCAATGGCTGCAGCACCACACGGAAATAGTGCACATCCGGCACCGTTTTCGAGTTGTGTCATTGCATCCTGAAGTGCGAAATGTGTATTTGTTCCCCGGCGCCCGTAGAAAAGAGTTTTATTTGCTCTGTTCGTTGTTGCTTTATGTTTTTCTAAAACAGAATTAAACAAAACAGTAGATGCTCGTTGTATCGGAGGGTTAACAACACCCTGGGTCCATTGGTTTTTTCTGCCCATGGTAATGAGTTGGGTTTTTTTATTTTCTGACATTACGAGTCCTTGTTATGTTAATTAATTATTTGTAACTGCGTTTATTTTTTACGTTAAATCGGATTGATGGTTATCAGGTCTTAAAGCAACGGATTAAATAAGTAATAAATACGCTCTAATACTTTGTTGTATAAAGGTCTGTTTTGCCATTCAGAATAAATCACTTTATGTGATTGTTGTATATATTGATTTTGAATCTCATATAACTGTTTGGTGAAATCACTGTCGTCAACGGCCAACGTCACTTCGAAATTGAGCCATAAGCTGCGCATATCAATATTGACGGTTCCAATCAGACAAAATTTATCATCAATAACAACGGATTTTGTATGAAGTAACCCACCATAAAATTCATAAATATTAATTCCGGCATCAAGAAGATCACCGTAAAATGAACGGGATGCCCATTTGACCATCAGAGAGTCATTTCTATGGGGGATTACGATATTGACGGTGATGCCCCTTTGTGCGGTTAGTTTAAGGACATTGACCAGATCCGCGCTGGGAACAAAATAAGGCGTTGTAATGGTAATTGACTCATTGGCCTGATGAATAGCCAGTGTTAAAACCTGAAGAATCAGGTTTTCCGGTAGTCCCGGACCGGACGGAACCACTTGTATCGGATGAGGAGCCGCATTGGGTACCAGTTTGCATTCCGGTAGTGTCGGAAAGTTACGCTCACCCGTTTCAAATTCCCAGTCCCAACAATGTATAGCAGCCAGAACGTTAACCGTTGGTCCGGTTACTTTGACCATCAGATCAATCCATTCTCCGACACCGGAATCCTGCTTAAATGTACTTGGGTCGACCATATTCATTGAGCCCGTATACGCGATTTTTTCATCAATGATGATGATTTTCCGGTGTTGGCGTAAATCAATACGCCGGAAAAAGATACGTAATATATTTACTTCCAGGGCAGGGATGATGTTTATACCGGCATCTTTCATCATCGTGAACCAGGCGCTGGAAAAGAAGCGGTGACTACCTGCTGCGTCGAGCAAAATATTAACAGAAACCCCTCTTTTGGCTGCCTGTATGAGTGCAGATGAAACGGATTTGACTAAACCTTCCGGGTGCCAGATATAAAATACCATCCGAATTGAAGATTGCGCATTTTGAATATCGTCAATGACTGAACGAAGGGTTCTATTCGGATCTGAGTGCAGGGTTAAAGTATTACCACTCAGGGCGGGTATATCCATCCTATGATTACATAATTCGTCAATTTTGAAGATGTGTTCACCCATGGTGTCAGTCGCATGCGCCTGACAGCTATTCAGTTGTTTGAACCATGAACGGAAGGGGACAAACATTTCCCTGGCTCTTTCTGCTCTTTTCCCTCCTAAATTCAGTTCTCCGAAAAGAAAGTAGCAGATGACACCGAGGATTGGAACAATATAGATAACCATTAACCAGGCCAATGAGACACTCACGGCGGTTCGTTTGGTTACGACCCTGATTGTTACTGATGCAACTAATAACCAGTAAATAGCAACAATTGCAAGGGTGAGCAGATGATAGACTTTATCCATATAACCTAATGTTCAGTCATGTTAAATAGAATAGTAATATCAAAAAAGGTAATTATCTAATATCACTCTCAATTGCTACTGTATAGTAAGTAATGTTTTTAGCCTATTTTTTTACGAAATAATCTGAGTTTTGAACGGCAATTATCGCCCCTGAACTGATTTTCAGAACAGGGGCATGGTGGTGTGTTTTATTTCAGGTTGAACTGTTTTATTAGATCGTTGAGTTTTTCTGATTGCTCAGTTAGTTCATTTGCGGCCGTTGAACAGTCCTCAGAATTTTGGCTATTTTTATGTGTTACCTCATCAATTTGATTAATGCCCTGAGATACCTGTTCGGCGCCTTCCGCCTGTTCTCCGGCGGCCTGCGCAATTTCGTTCATGATATCCGAAACCTCAGCAACGGTTTCCACAATTTCATGTAAAGCACTTGCCGTATCCTGTGACAACTGGATACCATTTTGTGTTTTGACAGAAGACGTTTCAATTAATTTACTGGTTTGTTGTACTGCTTCTGCACTTCGGGCTGCAAGTTTTCTGACTTCGTCAGCAACAACAGCGAAGCCCCGGCCTTGTTCGCCCGCACGAGCGGCTTCAATTGCGGCATTGAGTGCCAGTAAATTTGTTTGTTCAGCGATGTCTTCAATGGCACCAATAATATTATTAATGTCTTGACCTGATTGTTCGATTTCCTGCATTGCATCCTGAAGCTCGGCCATTAATGCATTACCTTTTTCTGCAGATTCAAAATTTCGTTTAGAGAGCTGACTGGCCTTGTCTGCATTATCGGATGTCTGACGGATTTGTGCAGCTATCTGGGTTATGGTCGCACTGATTTCAGTGATGGCTGAAGCTGAATCATTTGCCCCGTTAGATAAGTCATGGCTTAAGTCTGATACATTTGATGCGGTTGTTGAAATGACATCCGAGCGCTGTTTTATTTGTCCGACAAGATTGTTCAAATCCTGGATCATAAGGTCAAGAGCATTACCAAGCTGGTCTTCGTCAGAGGCAAGTTGGACATCGATATTCAGTTCACCTTTGGCAATTTGTTCTGCAATTTCTACCTGGCCTTGTAACGAAACCGCCATATTATCCAAAGATTCAGCAAGTTGACCGACTTCATCTTCACTTCGGTAGTCTAGTCGTTTATTGAACTGACCCTTTGATATGGATGTCGCCATGTCGACGGCACTGAGAATCGGAGTCGCCAGTTTTTTAGCGGTCAGAACCAGTGCGATGATAGCCAGGATAGTAATTATCACCCCAATAATGATCTGCCATTGAACATCAGATGAATTGTTGGTGGATAATTCACTGACTAATTTATCGACATCCTCCAGTACAAGATTCTTATTCACCGATATTGTGATGGCCCATTTAATGTTTGTTTTACCAAGACTGATTGGTGCTAAGATTTGGATATTATTTGTTTTTTTATCCAGAGAAACGGTAACTTTTCCCGCTTTTGTTGACTCTATGATTTTTTTCGAATTATCGGCAAAGATATTGGTAATTGGTTTCCCTATTGCTTCTGGATGGGCGCTATCGGCGATGGTCAAGCCATCTTGAGTGAGAATCGTGACCTGAGATTGTCCGTTATATAATTGCTGGGAAACTTCTTTCGCCAGTTTTTGCACAAAATCCAAATCATAATCTGCTCCGACTACCCCAAAAAATTTATTGTCAGCGATAATGGGGACGGACAATGTTACCAGCCAAACATGTTTTCCATTTACAATGTATGGCAACGGAGCGGTTACGGTTTCATTTTTTGTGGCTTTTGGCACCTGATACCAATTCCCTTTCATTACTCCGTTTGGGTGTGACTCTGTTGAATCATATTCAACCAACGATTGAACCCGAATGTTGCCAGATGAGTCTCTGACCCAGTATGGGGTAAAGCGGCCAGTGTCCTTATTATTGCCATTTTCGCCATTGCGGAAATGAGGATCTTTATTATCAAATGCATTGGGTGCCCAGCATGAGTAGGTACCATTTAAATCCGGATTACTTTTTAAAACCCTTACCAACATGCTATTAAAAAGTGGCCTGGTCAGGGATTGTACATTGTGGTTTAAGTCGTATGCTTTGGCTGCGCCGGAAGCATCTGCGATGGCTCTGGCACTACTTATTGCTTCTTCCAGCCGCCGGCTGATTGACTGAGCATAATCTTGTGCCGTTGACACCAGTTTTTTCTCCGTTTCGTTATTAACTAATGATGAAACATTGTGAGAAACAAAGCCTTGTGTCGTTGTTGATGAATAAATGCTGAAGACGACCAGCATACCTGCTGTTATGAAAAGGCAGATACCGGCGGTCAGTGCAATTTTTGTTTGTATTGATTTTAACTTCATATAAAACACCCTAATTAAGGTATAAGCGACGGTTATTAATCAAAGTAATAATAGAAAGACTATATGAAGTTATCGAAAATTTTTTCCGATTCTTTAGATAACTTAGAGAAATGAATACAAAAAGATCGAATTGATCTAATAAATATGACATTTCTTTTGAAATTTTATAATTGAAGGGTTTCTGTATTCTCTGTGGAATAAAACATTTGAAGAAGAAGCGAAATAAGCCGTATTTTTAGTCGGATTTCATTTGGAGTTTTATGTTGTTTAAACGTTAATGAATAGTTTGTAGTTGTATAAAAACTGTTTTGTTCAGAAAACAAAGCCTGATATCTTCAAAAAAACAGAAGTATTTACAATTTTTGCCTTTCAATTTTATTCCGAAACTGGTTTACTTGCCACGCTTTGACAAATGGATGTTTTTCATTTGTTGTAAAGATTTTTTTACAGTCTTTGGCATGTTCTGAAGATGATGATGTGTTTTAATTTGGTATATATGTATGGCAAGTAGTAGTAGAGGTCATTTCTCGTCGAGAATCGGCTTTATCATGGCTGCAGCAGGTTCAGCGGTTGGTTTGGGAAACGTCTGGGGTTTTCCGACAAAAGCTGCGGATAACGGTGGCGCCGCGTTTTTAGTGATCTATCTGGTGATGGTGTTCTTATTGGCTTATCCGATGTTAGTTGCGGAACTGACCATCGGACGCTATGGTCAGTCTAACCCTATCTCTTCAATTCGTTCCATCTGGAAAAGTAACCGGTTTGCCGCCGGTAGTTTCGGGTTTATTGGTTTGTTAACGGCTGCATTTATTCTGAGTTTTTATGCCATTATTGCCGGTTGGCTGATGGGATATGCTGTTGCTCCGATTCTTCAATCGATGGGTATGGAAACTGTCGCCGACTGGTTGGTTAATTTCGGTGATAGCCGGAATATTGTACTGGCTTTATTATTCGGTCTGGTGACCATTTTTGTTGTTCAAAAAGGTGTTGCAGATGGTATTGAAAAGTGGTCAACCCGATTGATGCCAATGCTGTTCGTTCTATTTGCAGTTATGATTATTTATATCTTCACGCAGGATGGTGCAATGGAAGGTCTGAAGATGTATCTGGTCCCCGATCTTTCACATATCAATGGCGGTTTGTTAGTTGATGCGATGGGACAGGCCTTTTTCTCTTTATCGCTGGGTTGTTGTTCGATGATGGTTTACGGCTCATATCTTAAAAAAGATGTGAACCTGCCAAAAACGGCAGCGCAGGTTGCAACGATTGATACGGGTGTTGCTTTTTGTGCGGGACTTTTGATTTTGCCGGCAATGTTTGTTGCTAAAAATCACGGTGTTGAGATTTTTACGAAAACCGGTGAATTAAAAAGTTCAGCTGATCTTGTGTTTACCGTATTGCCATCCATGTTTGAAACGATGGGCGGGATTGGCATAGCACTTAGTTTCTGTTTCTTTGTTTTGATGGTTATTGCTGCTTTAACTTCTTCAATTTCAATGTTGGAAGTTCCGGTTGCAGCAGCTCAGGATGAATTAAAATGGGAGCGCCATGTTGCAACCTGGGTTATAGGCGGTTTGATTCTGATTGCCAGTGTTATTATCTCCTTACATTTTGGCACATTATTCGGCATTGTTGTGGATGCAACAACGGTTTATATGCAGCCATTACTTGGTGCGGTTTGGGCTGTCGTTGTTGGCTGGATATGGAAACGGAATAAATTACTCGAAGAGCTGAAGCAGGGCAATCCAGAAATTGAATCATCATTGTTTTGGCGAATCTGGCCATGGTATGTGAAGTTTATCTGTCCGGTTGCCATTCTCATGGTATTCGCTTATCCACATTTTTAATTCTTCAATTATTCAATGGCCCGTTCGGGCCATTCTTATTTTCATAGCCATTCATTATAAGAACAATTATAATCGCGCTCCGTTTTAAGGAGTGAGCATGTTTGAGATTGTATATACTCATCAGGATTTTATTATTATTAATAAGTTTTCTGGCGTTTCTGTTCATAAAGACGATAGTGATATTGCTCTTGTAAGCGAAGTGAGTAAACGTGTTGATGGGAAACCGCTTTTTCTGGTTCACCGGCTGGATAAAATGACGTCCGGTTTGTTAATTCTGGCCAGAAGTTCTGAAGCTGCCGCGAAATTTGGTTCTTTGTTTGAGAATCACTTAGTTCAGAAATTCTATTTAGCACTTAGCGATAAAAAGCCAAGAAAAAAACAGGGGCTTATTTCCGGTGATATGGCCCGCTCCAGACGCTCCGCCTGGAAGCTATTGCCTTCAGATAAAAATCCGGCGTTTACTCAGTTCTTTTCCCGGTCAGCCTCTCCCGGAGAACGTTTGTTTTTGTGTAAACCCCTTACCGGTAAAACGCATCAAATTCGAGTGTCGTTAAAGTCAATTGGTGCCCCAATTATAGGTGATCCGATTTACAACTCTCAGTCACAGTCTGACAGAGGTTATTTGCATGCGTACTGTCTATCTTTTGAATTTGAGGGCGAAAACTTTTCTTTTCGCTACATACCCCAAGATGGACGTTGGCAGTCAGTTGAAATATTAAAAATACTGGAAGGTGAGTGGGTTAATCCTGAGGCACTTAACTGGCCTGTCGTTTTTGTAAAATAAAACCAAATTGTATATAGAGATGAATATGAATAAGGATGCGTTGGGCGATTTTATTTCTGAGATTGTTAATCAGTTACCGCATGCATCAGGTGAAGTTCGCCGTTTGTTTCATGGCCGGGGACGTTGGTGGCCAGGGTTAGAGCAGTTAACGGCAGACTGGATTGATAACCAACTTGTTGTTGCTATTTTCAAAGAACAGGATGATAGCTTTCTTCACCGCTTAAAGCAGGCTCTGAATGAGCTGGCGGGTTCAGTAAGTTGGGGAAAAGCATCCGGTAAAGCCATCATTATTCAATACCGGTATCAGAGTAGTTCTCAAACAGAGGTTATAACCGGTGATGTTGAATGGGCTCCGATCGTGACTGAAAACGGTCTTAAATATCAGATGAGTCTGGGTAAGAACCAGAACAGTGGGCTATTTCTTGATATGAGATTAGGACGGGATTGGGTTCAGAAACAGAGCCATCATTGTCGTGTTTTGAATCTATTTTCTTATACCTGTGGATTTTCTGTAGCAGCAATTGAAGGAGGAGCCTCAGTAGTTGTGAATGTCGATATGTCAAAGCCTGCGCTTTCTGTCGGAAGAGAAAACCACCGGCTTAATGGGCATGATTTGTCTAAGGTGAAATTTTTGCCGCATGATATTTTTAAGTCGTGGGGGAAAATAAGGAAAAATGGTCCATATGACCTTATCATTATAGATCCTCCTTCATTCCAAAAAGGCAGCTTCGCGCTAACATCTGATTATAAGAAAATTTTGAAAAGACTTTCTGAATTACTGAGTCGTGACGGTACTGTTTTGGCTTGCGTTAATTCACCGTCTTTAACCAGTCAGTTTCTGATTGAACAAATGGCTGAATACGCTCCTGACGTAAAATTTGTTGCCCGTCTTGATAATCCTGCAGAATTTTCCGATATTGATCCGGAAGCAGCGCTGAAAGTGATGGTTTTCCGTTAATAATACCATTCCCCCTGTTAGCGAAAAGTCACCGACAGGGGGAAATACGCTTAGTTAGTTGCGGTAAATGTCAGGCTTTTTTTGCCAACAG
Organism: Vibrio salinus; assembly: GCF_021272385.1. Taxonomy (GTDB): domain Bacteria; phylum Pseudomonadota; class Gammaproteobacteria; order Enterobacterales; family Vibrionaceae; genus Vibrio; species Vibrio salinus. The sequence goes on along the minus strand of NZ_JAJSDZ010000005.1, from coordinate 285,871 downwards.
ATAAAACCAAGCTATTATCGTTGATATTAATGTAATTCCATTTCTGAATCGCATCAGTAAACGTATTTTCCAGCGCGGTTACATCTTTCTCGCATACTTTGTGGGTTTTATTCAAGTGGTCCAGACGAAATTTGCTTTTTTCTATGTTGGCTTGGGCAAAGAAATGATTGCACCCTGCTGAACCAACAGCCATCATTTTTTTATCAATGACGATATAGGGTATGCTATCACCTTTAGGCAAAGAGACTTTTTCTCCGTTTATCTGAGTCAATGACCATTTCTGGGCTTGCAACTCATTCAGAGAATAACGTGATTTTTGCGATCCTGAAGATGTACATCCAGCGGTAAACAAGGTTACTGCAGAAAGAGACAAAAAGAGTTTTACACCAAACTTCATATAACCAACCTTATACGCTAGAGTGTTATTTGTATTGTTTGAATAATTTGTCGTAAATTTTATATGAGAGAAAAAATAATTCAATTTTAAATCTGAGAATTTATTCTTATGGAACAGTTAGATTTCTTTGATGTGCCGAGTCCTTGTGTTGGAGTTTGTAGTGCTGATGAAAGAGGTTATTGTAAAGGTTGTATGAGAAACCGTCAGGAACGGTTTGGATGGCAACAGTTATCTAATCAGGAAAAATTGAATGTCATAAAATTATGTCGAAGACGTTACCGACGAAGGCAAACAGAAAAAATCAAAAAAACAACGCCGCCTGAAATGAATCCGGCGGCGACTTTGGATTCGGAGGATACTCAACCCGATCTGTTTTAGTGATTTTATTTCCAGCGATTACTTACCCAACCGCCAATTTTTTCATCGAAATGGGTTCCGTTAAAATTTCTTTTCGTCTCTGGTTTTTTATCAGACATAGGTTTTTCAACCAGTAGATGGTGAATATAGTCAGCCATAGGATCGTGTTCACTCGCTTGGGTTGCATTCTGTTGACGGATTGCTGCTTCTTTAATCATTTTCAAACGATATGCTGAACTCGAACGCTTCATATAACCTCCTATTGATAGTAAACGGTATTAAAAATAGGACTGAATATGAACTTGGTCAATATACTTTCGTTAGCACTTTTTTGACGTATTTTTATTATCAATAAGATGGTGCTGAAAAATTACTGGAATAATAAATAAAGCCACATTTGATAACAAATGTGGCTATTTAATTTTATGGGCCGTTTACATCTGACATTGTTTTTAATTTAGATGAGGTTTTTCCTGATAATTTTTAAGTTGTGAATATAAATTATCTTTGTAAACAATGCTTCCCCATAACGAGTATGCCAGAGCTTCATCAACCAGTTTTTTCGGCACTTCTCCTTTACTCAACATTTTTGAGTGCGGATTATAGTTAAATGTCTGAGCCGGTTTCTGTGGCTGGAATACGACGACATGGTGCTTTGCATCCATCCATGCGAACGTTTTATCACGTTGCATAAGCGCTCTTTGTTTTTCTATTGGAATGTCTTTCGTCATATCGTGGCCAATCATCGGAGTATAAGAATCGATTCCAGCCAGAGACAATAATGTTGCCGGCATGTCTAACTGACTTGCAAGACGACTATCCATTCTTGGTTTTATACCGCCTCCGGTAATAATGGCCGGGATATGGAAGTGAGTAACAGGGACAATCTGATCACCATAGGTACGTGCATCATGATCCGCGATAACGAGAAAAACAGTATTATCCCAGTAGTCAGATTGTCTTGCTTTTCTGAAGAATTCGCCCAGTGCATAATCTGAATATTTAACCGCGTTTTCCCTTGTTTCCGCAGGTTCATTGACATGCTTTATCCGGCCTGCCGGGTATTGATATGGCGTATGGTTAGAGGTTGTGAAGACCAGGCTGAAGAAAGGTTTGTTATCTTTCGTGAATTGTGTGAACTGTTTGTCTGCTTTATTAAATAAATCTTCATCACTTGCTCCCCACGAACCGACAAAAATAGGATTTTTAAACGTAGCGGCATCCTGAATATTATTAAAGCCATTGCCTAAGAAGAAACGCTTCATATTATCAAAGTGACTTTCGCCGCCATATATAAATTGAGTGGCGTAACCTTGCTTGGATAGAACATCAGCAATTGTGAAATAATTGGTCTGGCTTTTGCCCAGTTTAACGATAGCCCGGGCCGGTGTCGGTGGAAAACCAGCTGTAACGGCTTCTATCCCGCGGACTGACCGGGTACCTGTAGCGTAAAGATTGGTGAAAGCCCAGCCAGAATGAATTAATTTATCAATGTTTGGTGATAAATCTTTACCGCCCAGAGAGCTAACGAATTGTGCGCCGTGACTTTCTAATAAAAGAATGACGATATTTTTCTTTTTCGTTCCGGATGCGTTATGGAATGCAAGCGTCGGGTATTTATCAGAGATGAATGAGCCGGGTTTAAGCTCACTTTGAGCTCTGATAGTGGAAATGACTTTCTGCTCACTCATCTTTGGATACATGGTCAGCGCACTGCTTTCGCTTTCCATCTGAGTAATGGCAAAAATGACGGAATAAGATGAGTTTAGTGCCAGATCATTAACCAGAGGGTCAGTTGAAAATGCTACCATTGCCGGGTTCATCGGGCGGTGCTCAAGACTGTTCCGAGCTCCCAGTACACCAAGAGCAACCAGCAGAACAGCGATAACCGGCCGGAAGTACCATTTAGGATAATATAGGTTGTTGAACCAGCGGGCGGTTGCTTTCCACAGAAAGACGATGGTGATGACAGAAACAACCAGACCAATAAATAGCTCGAGTTTATAGCCACCCCAAAGCATGGACATGACTTCTTTTGGATAAATTAGGTATTCGACAAAAATACGGTTTGGACGTAAGTCGTATTCCAATATGTATGGAACTGTCGCGACTTCCATATAAACCAGTAACCATCCGCCTAACAAAATCCACATTCTGAAAATATAATGCCAGATTTTCCCAATGATGTGGGGGCCCGATAAAATGGCGTGGAGAAGAGCGGGCAGAACTAGCAGATAGCACAGAGTAGAAATATCAATTCTGAAACCACCAATAAATAATTTAATCCATTCATCTGAACCGTGAAGTCTGCCAGATTGCCAAAGTGCTAAACAGAGCCGGGATGCAGAGAGAAAGATTAAAGAAAGTACTGTGAATTTGATTAAAGGCGTTAAGTAATGATGTCGTTTCATCTTGAACATTTACATTTTCCCAGAGGATTACTTTTTAAGCAGTAGTCGCTAGCTTATATTGAAAAACTTAAGACAGTCTTAAGAATTATGTTACGAACTTTAAACTTGAAGTGACAGATTATACAAGAACTTTTCAGTAACGGAATGTATTAAATTTGTAACATTATTCTGAAGATTTTGAGAGAGCCCGATTCTACATCGCTCAATGTTTTCGGTCTTCCTCCCGCCTGTATTTGTCATAAAAAGCAAAAAGATGTAATCGTTTGCATATAAAATATATCACATGAACATTATTTTTGTTCGTTTACGCTCATATTTGTTGTTGAGAGAATGTATTTAGTGATAACTTGTTAATAAACAACACGTAACATATTTAAGTTTGTTTTATTTGAAGTGTTATACCTGGGTAACAATTTTTATCTGTTAAGTAAGTGAGTAAGTGAGTAAGTGAGTAATATGGGAATAAAATCAATAAGGACGAAAATAGCGCTTGCGGCAGGTGTTTGTCTGGTTGTCACATCAGGCGCTCTTGTTAGTTACAATATCTATTCTTCAACATCATCTATGAAAGTTATTTCTGAACGGGCATCTCAGTTAATTACAGAAGAAACGATAAAAAAACTGGAAGCGACTGCGATTAAATCGGCACAGTCAATAAGTTCAAATATTGATCAGGGTTTAAATGTTGCCAGAACGATAGCAACGAGTACAAAGGCTCTGAAATATTATGATTTATTGAAAGATACTCAAAGCCTGAACAGAGATTCATTTAACAACATTTTAGTTTCGGCATTGAAACAGAACCATGATTTTAACGGTATCTACAGTTGCTGGGAGCCAAATGCGTTTGATGATAATGATGCCAAATTTAAAAATGCAACCGATGGTAGTAATCCCGAAACGGGGCGATTTACACCGTATTGGACCCGAGGTCAGAGTGGGAAAATCAAGGTACAGCCACTTGTTGAATATGAATCGACCGAAAAGAATACAAACGGTATCGTAAAAGGAGCGTGGTATCAGGTTCCCAAACAAACCCGAAAAGAAGCTATCACTGCACCGCTTTCATATGTGGTACAGGGTAAACAGGTTTGGTTAGCAACCGTTTCCGTCCCAATTTTTATCGCAAATCAGTTTTATGGCGTCATCGGTGCAGACTTTAATTTGGATTTTGTTCAGAAACTGGCAGAATCAGTTGCTAACGATATGCATGCCGGACATACCAGAGTGACAATTGTTACTGATCAGGGGCTTATTGTGGCAAATAATAATAAACCGGAGCTGATTGGTCAGTCAATAAACGCAATTTATGGTGATTCAGCATCGAAAGTCACGGATATTATTAGTAAGGGGAAAGTGTATACCCGTGATGATAAAGAGAATAATGTCTACAAAGTTCTTGTACCGATAGACATGGGACAGTCAGGTACAAGGTGGGGAATTACGATTGATGTCAATAAAAATGTTGTATTAGGAAAAGTAAATCAGCTTACCACTGATTTATCCGATGAAAATACAACGAACATTATATATCAGATAATTATTGGCTTGGTTGTTACGGTATTAGCCATTTTGGGGCTGATGTATACTGCCAGCAAAATCTCTAAGCCGATAATGTCTTCCGTTAAGATGGCGCAGACTATTGCAAAAGGTGATTTTAATGATCGTCTTAAGTACCAATCTGAAGATGAAGTCGGTCTTTTATCTGATGCTCTGGACAATATGGCCGATTCGCTGCAGAAAAAAGCGAAAATTGCAGAGCAAATTGCCGAAGGTGATTTGTCTGTTCAGGTAGAGCTGGCTTCTGAGCAGGATCAGTTGGGGGGCTCTTTGGACAAGATGGTGACCGATCTGCACCATTTGGTTTCGCAGATAATGCATCGTTCAGAAGTTATCGGTCAGAATGCGAAGTCTGTTTCTGATTTAAGTCATGATCTTGCCAGTGGGGCCACTCAGTCTGCGTCTTCGGTAACTGAAATCAGTGCTACTATTACGCAAATTGCTGCTCAGGTCCGCCAAAGCTCGGAACATGCTCAGGAGGCAAGTGATTTGTCCGGTGTGAGTCATGAACTGGCACTAAAAGGAAACAATCTCATGTCTGAACTTAATGGTGCAATGTCTGATATTGAAACATCCGGACAGGATATTGGTAATATTATTGGAACTATTGAGAGTATTGCAGAGCAAACAAACTTATTGGCTTTAAATGCGGCAATTGAAGCCGCCCGGGCGGGAGAGCAGGGACGGGGATTCGCTGTTGTTGCAGATGAAGTCAGAAAACTGGCAGCTCGTAGTGCAGAAGCCGTCCAGGAAACGGCGAGGTTAATTGAGACTTCGGCATCCAAAACTCAGCGGGGCATCCTTTTAACCGGCGATACATCGCAGGCGCTTGCTGAGATTGTCGATAATGTCAGTCAGGTTTCATCTCTGATGACTGAGATCGCTCAGGCCGCGACAGAGCAATCAACAGGTACAGATCAGGTTTCAGAAGGAATCAACCAGATTGATGAAGTTACGCATCACAACAGCAGTAATTCAGAGCAGTGTGCAAATGCGGCGGCTGAGTTGACAGAGCATTCGCATGAATTGAGTTCGCTGGTTGGGCGGTTTAAGTTATAGAAAAAAGCGTTACCCCAAAATCAGGGGTAACACTCTATTTGTATCCGTCTTAGTGAGATGAGTGGAGAAATAAAAAAGTGAATTTAATCTTTCTCAGAGCGGTATCGTAAAGCTCCAAGTAATAATAAACCGCACAAGAAAACAGAAATTGAACCCGGTTCAGGCACGGAGGTAACGTCTAACAGCAATGTAGTGCGGTATGATTGTGATCCGGAAAAAATAAATGCAGTACCAGCAGCATCGTAGTAACCGCCAACTGCCCATAATTCCGTTAAAGAGTTCAGTGCCTGATTTAGTGATTCAACAGCAATGTCATTCAATGAAATACTGTATTCAATGTAATTGTCAGTATTACTAAAAATCGTACTGCTGTATTCTATTCCACCTGAGAGGTCGTTGAACGCTTCCAGTCCACCTGTCCCCGATATGAGTTTGGAAATATCTGTTGTGACATTTGTTGTGTGATAAGTTCCAGGGGTGCGTGTTGAGGCTGTATTGATGATAAGTGTGGCAGATGTAATTAAATGGTTATCAGAGATGTCAGACAAATCGAAAGCAAACCAATTACTGTAATCGTCACCACGAAGTGGTCCGGCGATGTAATTAGCATAACTTGATCCTGATGCGCCGTTAGACTCACCTTCAGAGTTGTACCATCCTCTGTTTACTGAAGATAGGCTTATGTATGATGCGTTGGAGAAAAAAGAAGCAAAACTTAAGAATATTCCCAGAGCAATTATCACAAAATTAGATTGTTTTTTCATTGAATTTTCTATATATCTACAGATATCTGTTACTGATAGATATGCAAATATTATTCCCGTTTTAAGCTGTTGAATAAAAAGAATTTATTCTCTCAAAGATCTAATGTGTACAATTTAGGGTTAATTTGTGTAAAAAATTCTGACACCAGCTTATTTTCTAGGGTTTCTTAACTGTTTATATTTTATTTAATTATTTTATATCAATAAGATAGAAAGATTTTTTTGATGTAAAAAAGGTTGACAGTTTAATGGTAAAAGGAAAATTTCGCAGAGAAGGAACTTGGCTGAAAGCATTATTTTCATAAACATTGGTATTTATTTGTGAAAATAATGCTGAAAAATTGATTTTTAGGTTGTATTTTCAGTGTGTTTATCATCGGTAATAAAGTCTGAGTTTAAATTTGTGTAAAATATCCTGACATCTACTCGATATTGGCTTTTAAGCAGCAGATATTGCTTCTTTTATTGCCGATGCTAATCCGTTGGGATTATGGTCTGAGGATTGTGAATTTAGTGAGAATATATTGTTTATGATTTTAGCGAAATATTGTTCTCGATAGTATTGATAATGAGAAATGTATTTGAGTTATTTCTGCCTTATTAGATAAATAACCGTTCCGTTATTCATATTATTCGGTTAATTCTGAATGCTTTTTCATCATGTTTCTTTTGCAGTCTCAGGATTTAGACGGTAGCATATTCGATTAAATTTCATGCATTGGATTTAATCGTTTCATTTGCTATGTCGATAAATACTAGGCCAGAGTCACTTTCCCGAATTCCGCCGATGAAAACAAAGACATTTCTCTGGCTGTTGAGATTCGCATTTGTCTGTTTTGCCTTAATTTGGGGAATTGACTATTACTGCGGGATCATTGTTTCTTTTGATGCGGTATCATATCCACTCTGTATGACGGCCTTTTTTTGTATCTATTTATTGGCCAGACGACAGTGGGTACAGGAGGAATATCTTCACTTGTGTGCTTATATTGTTGTCGCGGGTTTTCTGACGGCATCCAGTATCTGGCATCATATGGTTCCGGTATCTAAGTTTTCTAATTCGGCTCAATGGCTGGGACTGAATTATGTGATGGCATATTTATTTCTGAGCGTAAGAAGAGCAACCGTCATAACAACCATTGTATTACCGATAACGTTAATCGGCCATTTTTTGGCCGTTAAAGAACATAATAACTTAGAGGATAGTCTGGGAATTATTCTGAATATCGGGGTGGCACATATGGTTTATATTGTACTGCTTTGGACGGTTCTTAAAATGCGCATCCGCGATGCTCAGACAGAAGAGCGCTTACGTTTTCTTGAGCATTATTCCTTGATTGATCCTCTGACCCACATTCTAAACCGGCGGGGTATCGAAAATATTTTTCACCGTCTGAAAACTCAGTCTCCCCACCGCTTTGCAATGATTTTAATTGATATCGACCATTTTAAAGCGATTAATGATCAATTTGGTCATACTGCTGGCGATGCTGTATTGAAAGGGATTGTTCAGACAATTCAGAAATATATGTTGGATGAAGATGAAATAGGGAGATGGGGAGGTGAAGAGTTTCTTCTTACTACCGTTGGTCAGACACGCCGACAGGTTTTCGAGTTTTCTGAGAGATTAAGAAATGCAGTTCGGAGCGAACGGTATGTTGATGGTTGTAATGTTACGATTAGTATCGGGATTGGATATTCAGACCAAACCCGAGATATGAATGAGCTTTTTCTTATTGCGGATAAAAATTTGTATGTGGCTAAGCAGAGAGGACGGAATCAGGTCGCAGCTTCTGCATGTTCGTCTGAATGTGAATTAGATAATGCGTAAATATAATCATCCACATACTGATTATTAATCACAGAATTTTGTTTGAGATACCCTTCTCTTTTACAAATCCTTGCTTTTTTAACAGATGATATGAGCTGATGTTTTCTGTTGAACACGTGGCGGCGATGACCTTGTTTAGTGATAATTCATTAAAGGCATATTCTGTTATGGCACATAAAGATTCTGATGCGTACCCTTTACCCTGAGAGTGTTCTGCTAATAAGTAATCAGCTTCAGCTATTTTTTTATCATAATTGATCATTTTCAGACCAATAATGCCTGGCCGTTTTTTCTGAATATGGTCTGCCTATGTACTGCATGATGTTGGAATTTGTATACAGTTCTTTAAATACTGTCCAGTTATATGATTTCATCGGTTTCAAAGTTATTCTTGTACTTTGAATTTCCACTTTTCCTCCTCATTGTTATTTTAAGAGTCATCAAATAGATTAGAACAACTTTTTAAATCTATAACTAATATTTTATAAATATAACCGATTATTCTAAATAAGAGATGTTAACTGAAAAATTTGGCCATAATATTGATAGTGACGTATGGCTCAACAGAACAAAAATATCACCAATAACAAGTAAGGATTCAGCATGGCAAATACATATATTCCACCAAAAGTCTGGACTATGGATGAAGAAAACGGCGGCCAGTGGGCGAGTATAAACCGCCCAGATTCCGGGGCAAGGTATGAACAGGAATTGCAAGTCGGTCAACATCCAATTCAACTCTATTCAATGGGAACGCCGAACGGACAAAAAGTGACTATTATGCTGGAAGAACTGCTGGCAAAAGGCGTTAAGGAAGCAGAGTATGATGCGTTTTTAATTAAAATTTCTGAGAGTGATCAGTTTGGTTCCGGCTTTGTCTCAATTAATCCAAATTCCAAGATCCCTGCTATGGTTGATCGTACCGGTGATGAAGATATCAACGTTTTTGAATCAGGGAATATACTGTTTTACCTTGCAGAAAAATTTGGGTATTTTCTTCCTCAGGATATTGTAGCAAGGACACAGGTAATGAACTGGCTGTTTTGGCTGCAGGGTTCTGCACCTTTTTTGGGTGGTGGTTTTGGTCATTTCTTTGCGTATGCTCCGGAAAAATATGAATATCCGATCAACCGTTTTGCAATGGAAGCAAAACGACAGCTGGACGTGCTGGATAAGCAACTGGCAAAACATACTTATATTGCCGGTGAGGAATACAGTATTGCTGACATTGCAATCTGGCCGTGGTATGGCAGTCTGGCTCTGGATAACTCCTATGAAAATGCTGGTGAGTTTCTCGATGTAAATAGCTATAAGCACCTGCAGCGTTGGGCAAGTAGTATTGCGGAACGTCCGGCTGTCCAGCGTGGGAAAATCGTCAACCGTACGATGGGCGAAGTTTGGGTTGAAGAGCGGCATAGTGCGGCTGATATTGATGCTGTTTTGAATCAAGATTCCTGAATCTTTCTTTAGCATCATTTTGATAGAGCCGGGCTGCTGAAATTGCAATTCTTTGGTATTAAGCCGAAAAATGGTTTGCCCGGTCACTTCTGTTATAGATAACTCATTAATACGATGCGAATTTTAAATGCTCCTTCCACTTTTTTAGACAGATGCCATATTTTAATGAATAAAATTGCCATGAGAATTCTTGTTATTTTTATTCAACTATAATCATAAGGCTGTTTTAATAAACAGAAGGGAGAATATATGGCAAATCAATTTTCTGGTGGCTGGAGTCCTTTTCATGAACTGTCCGATGAAGAAAAGGATGTTTTTATCCATGGAATGGAGGGATTTGTTGGTATAAGTTATCAGCCTTTGGTTGTTGCTACACAGGTTGTCGCAGGCTGTAATTATGCTTTTTTCTGTAATGCTGAGCTTGAATCGCCGGGAGCGGCTCCTTATCCAGCAATGGTTCATATGTTCAGGGATCTGAAAGGTAATGTTGGAATTACGGACATTAAATCACTGGCTTACTAAAGGAACAGTGTTTAGTTACATGAACTATTGAATTCTGGGGCTGTCATGAAATTTTTATGTGATAATTATTGTCAATTTTAGTATCGATATTATTTTTCATTAACATGTCTACAATAATCAATCAAACTTATTATAGTTATATGTAATAAGTATCTTATTATAAAGTATTATGTTACCGGTTTTATTATGTGTTTGACAGTTAATATGAATGAGAATTGTTTAATCTGGAAACATATATATGAGTGGAAATATAATTAAATTTATATAAAATTAGATTTATATTAACATATTGTATATGATGAATTTACTATTCATAGAATAAATATATTTGCTGAAATATACTATCTTTAACTTAACGATGTACAAAAAGGAGCAAAAAAATGCTCTCAGTAGTTAAAAGAAGTATTCGAGCAAAATTGTCATTAGCAATAAGCATTGTGACCGTTTTGGTTTTGATTGTTTATATTGCTTCAAACTCTTTAACGGTAAAGCTGAATCATGGAATTGAATCGTTTGGTCTCCGTTATCTACCGGCAATCTCAGCTATTTTGAATGCAGATAGGGACCTTTATCAGGCGCACGTTGCTCAGCTTAAATATCTGAAGTCGCCATCACCTAACCATCTGAAAGAGTTTGAAGAAAATGCACAGCAAGCTTTCGATCGAATGAATAAATATCGGAACTTGATGAAAGCATTTTCTGACGTTCAGTCAGAGCTTTCTTCTTTTGATCAGCGTTTTATTAACTGGAAAGATGATTCTGAGCATTTTTTTAGCTTAGTCGATCAGGGAAAAACCAATGAAGCGAATTCATTATTATCAAACGGAATAGAAAGTAAATTTTCTTCATTACGAGATCTGTATGATTTAGCTGGCGAATATCTTGATTCTCATTCCGATAAAGTGATGGCTAATACAGATATGCAAATTCAGCGACATGAACTTTGGCTGACGATTTTTATTGTTTGCTCTCTGGCTATCGGTGGGTTGATTACTTTTTTTGTACCGAAGAATTTAGTGGCTGATATTAACGAATTATCAAATAGGATTCAGGAAATAAATAGCGGGGATGGAGATTTGACTCAGCGTATTAATACTAAAAAAACAGATGAACTTGGTAAGCTGGCATCCACATTTGATGATTTTGTTAGTACATTACAATTATTAATAAGAGAGATTAGTGAAAGCACTCAATCACTAACTGATAATTCCAATAACTTAAAATTCAGTTGCGAAAGTAGTCAACAAATTAATTCTAAACAAGGATATAACCTTGAAATGGTCGCCACGGCGGTAAATGAATTTAGTTGCTCAGTTAAAGAAGTTGCACAACATACATCAAGTGCCTCTCAGGTGACCAATGAGACGGTGAATATGACGTCTGAAGGTGTCGAGATCATTCAACAGTCGGTTACCCATATTGGCACATTGTCAGATTCAATACATCATGCAAACCAGTCTATTGAAAGTTTGGCAGAGGATGCGAGTAATATTGTATCGGTACTGGATGTGATACGAAATATTGCTGAACAAACTAATTTACTTGCATTGAATGCTGCTATCGAGGCTGCAAGGGCTGGTGAGCAAGGAAGAGGATTTGCTGTGGTTGCTGATGAAGTTCGTTCATTGGCAAGTAAAACACAAAAATCTACAGAAGAAATCCAGCAAATGATAGATCAGCTTCAAGTCGGTGTGAGAAAAGCAGTAGATTCTATTAAGGACGGTTCTGAAAAAGTTCAGATGAATGTTGCTCTGACAAATCAAACTAAATCAATGTTTGAAAACATTCGAAGCTCGACTGAGCAAATTAATGATATGGCAACGCAGATTGCGGCAGCTACTGAAGAACAGAGTAGCACTTCAGAAGAAATTAATTCTAATTTAGTTGAGTTGAACGATAATAATAGAAAGAATCAGGAGCTTTCAGATAATATATATAAAATTACACAAGATGTTGATTTATCAACATGCAAATTATTTGAAGACGTGAGTAAATTTAAGGTCAAATAACAACTCGTCTTAAGTAAGGCAGTCACATATTTTGTGTGACTGCCTGGAATGAGATATGTTCAGTATAATCAAACAGATCGCAAACATTAAGTTGGCGGTTATTTGCTATGATTTACTACATTCTATATAGCCTTCAACTCTGCAAAAGTAAGGAGCATTACCTTCAGTTTCTACATTATAATCCTGTTTTTTTGCTCCCTGAGCTGTCTTGCCAAAGCCTTTACACCATATTCTTGCATAACTTATCGCATTTTTTACCATGTTCTCTGAGATATTTATCCCCGTGCTGTTGTCACTGCATTTTCCCGCTTCATAATGACTGTAAAATTTACTATATGCAGAAAAAGCAGAAAAAGCAGAAAAAGAATAGCTACCTGATAAAATGGCTATACAAGAGGCGAATATGATTTTTTTGTTTTTCTTCATATAATTGAGATTCCATTAGCTTGACTTTAAATTTATGAGATGGATTGTATACATAAATTCGTGATATTTGTACAAAATATTGGTCTGATCAGTTGGAAATTTTAGATGGTTATAGTTGTTTGTGTTGCGGCCTTGAATACCTGACTTTTTTGATGATAGCTAAAGGATTTTGAATTCTGTTTAAAATTAAAGCGTAAAAAACGATATCGGTAGTGTTAGATTGGTCTGGTTACTTAACAGTTTGTCCCATACTTAACGGAGAAGAGCTGAATTATATTTGCAGCTATACTAAAAACATGAGTTCTAGTGTGAAAATTTTCATGGGTATCAACAAAATTATTATCATCTTTTCTCTCTTAAATTTATTTTTTGTATCTTTTCCTGCAAAAGCAAGGCAGTGTTTAGCATTAGTATTATCTGGTAGCGCTTCAAGACCATTCTGGTCAAAAGTTGTTGATGGTGCGACTCAAGCTGGAAATGAACTGGGTTATGATATACATGTCCGAGGAACCATTAACGACAATGATAGTTCCGGACAAATGCATATCCTCCAGTATTTTATAAGAAAATATCAATGCAATGGTGTCGTTATTGCGCCATCAGGTTCAGCCATTAATAAATACGTCTCTCAATTGAAAAAACAAAATATCCCTACGGTATATATTGATAGGGATACTGGAGGAGAAAGAATAGCCACAGTTAAAACAGATAATTATGCGGCTGGTAAACTAGCTGCGCAAAAAATGTCAGAAGCTTTAGGTGGACATGGTAAAGTCGTTTTATTCCGTTTAAAAGAAGGGGTTGCTTCAACGGATGCAAGAGAGTCTGGCTTTGTCGATGAGGCTAAAAAAAAAGGGATAGATATCGTAGCTGACCCATATATTGGAACACGAGTTGGCGAAGCTAGAAATCGTGTAAAATCTACGCTTTTACAGTTAAATGAAATGGATGGGATTTTCACTCCTAACGACACAACAACTGTAGGAACTATTTTGGTTAAAGATTCAATTAATATACATAAAGGCGTTGTTCATATTGGTTTTGATGATTCTCCTATTATTGTAAAAAGTTTTAAAGAAGAAAAACTGCAGGGATATATCACCCAATCGCCTTATCAAATGGGTTATCAAGGAGTATATGTTGTTCATAAGGCAATTAAAGGGAAATTGACTAAAGAAAAAATTAATACCTCGGTAATTTATATCGGTAAGTAGCGCATGAGCCATTCGAATTGTGGCACTTTTGCCCGTATTAAAACGTCTATAACACGGCTTCTATCCAAGATTTTGCTAGAAAATACGGCTCAAGGTCAGCGTTATTACTATTACTCTAGCACTTAATTCTAGACCCAATATTATTTATCGTATTCAGCCACACAAAGTAAAGCAGCCTGATAACGACACATTTGAATTTCTGCTCCACTGCAATATATAGCAAATTTTTGCTTGCAATGATCGCAAACTATGTATCCAACATCTGAAGAGTGTCCGCATACAGGTTCTTTTTCTACAGAAAAGAAACGGTTCATCTCACTCACTTCTTGCTTGGAAAGATCATTGGTCTGCCTAAGTAATTCAAGAGTTATTTCTTCGACAGAGTTTTGGCATTTAGAGCATGTAAATTTAATTTTACCCATACCCATAGAGGTACCATCATAATAAACATCAGGATTTTCTCTATTATCAACAATTATTTTTCCAAACATGATATTTCCTTAAAAATCAATAATGTTATTAAAATGAGCAAGCACATTTCAAGTAATCTATTTTAATTTCGAAGCTAATACTGGGCTCAAAATCAAACTCCTACAAGCACATATCCAAAATAATAACTAGGTAATATCATTTAATTCCGGCACTATTATCACCAATCCACTGCTTTAATGGTTTTAGGTTAATAAAGAAAATATCCTTATTGGTTTTTACTTTCCCAAATGCCATTCCTGCTAATTCACACGGAAATGACACGACTAAATTAGTCAGGTATTATTTTTTCATTTTAACTTATTGAAATATAAAAACAAAATTGAAAATTTCTTAAAATTAAGGCGCAAAAAAACCGATGTTGGTAGCATCGGTTTTCTATGAATCTTTATCGGTTGGTAAGGCCGAATTTATATGCAAAAGGTTGGATTTAAACCCAACTAATTTCTGGTAAGGAAATTAGATGCGAATGAAGTCCATGTGCACTACTTTTGGTTTGAATGCATGACGTTGAACGTCTTGTGGCTTAACCTTAACTTCTTTGCCGTCAATTACCAGTGTAATTGCTTCGTAGAACTCAGGTTTGTCCATTTGGTTGATGATAGCATCGTGATCCAACGCGATTGATACCGGTGCTTCAGTTCCACCATAAACGATTGCTGGGAATTGACCAGCCAGACGCAGGCGGCGGCTCGCACCTTTACCCAGGTCAGTACGTAATACTGTTTCAAATTTCATAGTATTTACTCTCAAATTAGTAAATGGGATATTACAGCCAACAATGCGACCTTGTTGACTATCTACGCTTATTACCATAAACGAATCATTGGTAAAGCGAGCGCGGATACTACCATCCTATTGGTGTCAGAGCAATATTTTATCGGTGAACTTATCCATTTTGTATTAAAAAGGGCAGATTGAGGTTAAATGTTTAACTCATCGCTGAATATTTTGTCTCTGATTGTCCAGAATCGTCCTTTTCTGGAGGCGATAATGTATTTAGGCAGACGAAATCGGTGCTGGTTATCAACGACTTTTCCCGGGGAAAGGGCACTGAACGGCCGGTGTTTGTCCGCTAAATGAATTTGCACAAAGTACTGCATAAAACGGGCTTTCTGGGTTTTAGTCCGTAGATTCCAGTATTCACTGACCATTGAACCGCTGTTACTTTCGTAACTGACTTTGAGTTGGTTGGCGCCACGTTCTGTTTTTGTGGTTGAAAAATGCATATCAACGCACTCAAAAACCAGTGAATCTTTAAGATTCAGGGCTTCTTTTAATTTTTTATCCGGGTCAACCAGTGTGGCGTCACACAGATGACAAACTCTGGCGGCGATATCATTCTCTGCACCACATTCGCGACAATATTTGGCCCGGAACCGGTAGTTGCAGTGCTCTTTTTCGCCGGTTTCCTCATCGGTAAAAAAGCCCTGGCATTTGCGTCCGAAGTGTTCGAGCAAATAGCCATTGCTATCGACTTTACCCCAAAATGAATTATTAAAGCCGCAGGCCGGGCAGGGGACGGTAATGAGTTCGCAGTCGGAATCCGGCTTTGGCTCGCTCATTTCCGGTTGGAACAAATCGTACTGGTTGCCGGCATAGTCGAGAACCAGACAATCTTTTTTCCCGGGAGACAGGCGAAGTCCGCGGCCGACAATTTGTTGGTATAAACTGACGGAGGCCGTCGGGCGCAATATGGCAATAAGATCCACATGTGGAGCGTCAAATCCGGTCGTAAGAACCGAGACATTCACTAAAAATTTGATGTCTTTATTTTTAAAGGAATCAATGATGAGATCCCTTTCTGTTACCGGAGTGCTGCCGGTAATGATTGCGGACACCTCATCCGGAAGTAACTGATAAATTTCCTCTGCATGGCGCACGGTTGCAGCAAAAATCATCACGCCTTGCCGGTTTGTGGCCGTTTCAGAGATTTGCTTAACAATCTGTGGTGTTGCCCGGTCATTTTTTGAAATGACCAGATTCAGTTCTGACTCTTTATACACACCGGTCCGGGACGGAGAAATCTGGGAAAAGTCATAGCTTAACACCGGCGCATCAATGATGTTTGCCGGGGTTAAAAAATGATCGTCGAGTAAATACTGAATCGGAAGTTCGTATATGCACTCGTAGAAAAAACGGGGGTCTTCTGAGCGAACGATTCCTTTGGAATGATATTGGTAGATCCATCCAATGCCTAAACGGTATGGAGTGGCCGTCAGTCCGAGAATTTTGATCCCCGGATTGATATCAACCAGGTGCTGAATGACTTTTTGATACCGGGTTTCTTTATTTTCAGGGACACGATGGCACTCATCGATGATCAGGAGAGAAAATTGATTCTTGAATTGTTCGAGATTATTGGCAACGGACTGAATGGACGCAAAAATCACTTGTTCTTCCGTTTCTTTTCTTCCTAAACCGGCTGAAAATATACTCGCGCTCAGCCCGTAACCTTCATACTTTGCGTGATTTTGTTCAACCAGCTCTTTAACATGAGCCAACACCAATACCCGGCCTTTGGCCAGTCGGGCAAGTTCGGCAATGACCAGACTTTTCCCGGCCCCCGTCGGCAAGACCACCACGGCGGGTTTAGACGAATGCCGGAAAAAATGGATCACCGCTTTGACGGCATCGGATTGATAAGGTCGTAAAATATACATTGAAAATAAAAAGCGTTAAATAACTCAACTAATCATTGATGGCTGCGTATAATACCCGACTCAACAGCATAGAGGTATCCATGAGACTCGATAAATACATTTGTGACAGCTTAGGCTTAACACGCAAAGAAGCAACTAAAATCATAAAAAGCGGTGATGTGACAGTTGATGGAGACATTCAGAAAAGCGGCGCGTTTAAAGTTCGTGAACAGGCCTGTGTGGAATGGCAGGAAAGGGAATTGGTTAAACCCGGCCCTAACTACATTATGCTGAATAAACCGGAAGGGTTTGTGTGTTCGCAGGAAGATGATTTTAACCATACGGTGTATGTGCTTTTTGATGAACCGAATGCGTACAAATGGCACTTTGCCGGTCGGTTGGATGTTGATACGACCGGACTGGTATTGATGACCGATGATGGCCAGTGGTCTCACCGGATTACGTCGCCAAAGCATAAGTGTGACAAAGTTTACCGGGTTGTGTTAGCGGATCCGATGGGTCACGATTACGTGGAAAAATTTGCTGAAGGGATCCAGTTACGAAACGAAAAAGAGCTGACAAAACCTGCGTATTTAGAGGTGTTGTCAGAAAAAGAAGCGTTACTGACGATTCATGAAGGCAAGTACCATCAGGTTAAGCGCATGTTTGCGGCTTTGGGTAACAAAGTGATTAGTTTGCACCGGGAACGTATTGGTCCGATTGTGTTGGACCCGGAACTGGAGCCGGGTGAGTACCGGTATTTAAGTGACAATGAAATTTCATCGGTTTTTATACCCAAACGACCTGAAGATGCATGATTCAGCGCCAGCCGAAAGGGGCAGTTCAGGAAGGTGAATGAAGGCATGTCAACACCTGTCAAATTCGCATAATGTAAGCCGTTATTATGGACACGGTTTTATTTTTGGATGGCATAAAGGTAACCATATTGACTCAATATTATTGTGAAATTCAGACGTTGGTAAATCAGGCCCTGAATGATATGGCGCAGCAGCACCGTATGGGGAAACTGGTTAATTCTCCGGTATCGAATAATCATTACCTGGTGCGCTGGATAACGAAGTCTTTAAAACAACATACCTTTTCACGTGTTGTGAATGACGATTTAATTCGCTGGCAGAAAGCAGGCCGTTCAAAGGGAACGGCGGCCGCATTGCCCATCTTGTTTCAGCGTATTTCCTCGTTGTATCAGAGCCATTTTGTGTGTGAGAAAGAGATCACCGATAAACAAATCGAGGCGTTTCTGGATCAGCTGGAATCGCTGGACTGGGAAGTGTCCACATCGGAACCGATAACCGGTCAGGGGAAAGTGCAGTTGTTCACGGAACGACCCGATTCGGTTGCGTTGTGTGCCACGCAATGTGAATCCTGTTTTGATGGCGAAGTGCTGGTCGAACCCATGAGCTGGTTTGTCCGGGGAAATCACCGCCAGTTTATTTCTCTGGCATGGAAGGCCGGGTTGCTTGTTCATAAGAAAACCGATTATAAATCGTCGGTTAAATATCATGGCGAGTATTGGATTTTTCCACAAAATAAAGGGGAATTTCTGGCTGAAATTCCCGATGATTTTTCGGTAGACAGCTAAGTCTCGTCTTGTTTTCGGCGAAATCAGAATGTCAGGAACGCGGATGGGTTTCGGCTTCTGCGCAGATTTTTCTGACCATACCTTTAAAAATAAACAGATGTGCGGGCATCATGGCAAACCAGTATAAAAGGCCTTTAAAGCCTTTGGGGTGCCACCATGCTCTGATATCCAGTTTCCGTTGGTTACCTAAATCGGTGATTCGGAACTCTAAGCGGCCTAACCCCGGGGCGGTCAGACCAAATAATAAAGAAAGGAAGGTGTGGTTGTCACAACGAATCACTTTCCATGAATCGATGTAATCGCCAACCTTGAGATCTGGGCCCGGAGGGCTGCATCTGACGGGGCATTTTCGGGTAAACAGCGTGTCTATCCATTCACGAATCCGCCATAAAATATTAGCGAAATAATAGCCTTTCTCAACACTTCCCAGTTGTTTCAGAACCTGCCAGAGTTGTTCTGGTGTCGCTGACGTGAGATACGTTGCCCCTGCATTTTTTGGGTAATAACCGTACCCCGGTTGCCAGCGGGTAAATGCATTCGGATCATATCCCCAGACGTCGCTGAGTAAAAACCGGCCTTCTTTGGCCAGAGTCTTTTCCACCGACTGACGGTAATTCAGCAGGGGTTGCGGAAATATCGCCTCGATTCTGTCCGTGTGGGCAATGTAATCATGCTCCAGACCTGACAATAATGCCTGACCGATATTTTTAGGGACAGAAGTGATCACGGATAACCAGTAAGAGGCCATCTTCGGTGTTAACCAGCGGGTTGGATATAAGTGATGTGGTTTGTTTGCCAACTCGCTGATTATTTTCAGTTGTTTCCGGTAACTGAGAATTTCCGGACCGCCGATTTCATAAATCTGGTGCTCTGACGGCGTATGTTCCGTCAGTTGGATCAGATAGTGATTCAGATTCTCAAGAGCAATGGGGTTGGCTTTTGAGTTCACCCATACCGGGGCGATGAGCAACGGAAGGTTGTAGACCATGTCGCGCATGATTTCAAACGCTGCAGAGCCCGGGCCGATAATCACACCGGCTCTGAGTTCCGTGATGGGAAAATGAAGCTGGCGTAAAATTTCACCGGTTTTTACTCTTGCTTTAATATGCTGAGATGCGCCGCTTATAGGTTGTATGGCACTCAGATAAATTAGGTGTTTTATATTCCTGGCATTTTTCAGTACTTCGACCGTATTTTGAGCAAGCATGACTTCATAATCGATGAATGTTGAATTATGTGCCATGCCATGAACGAGAAAATAGACGAGTTCATGATCATCGATAACTCTATCTAGGGACGATTTATCCTCCAGATTCACGTATTTTATGGTTAAATCAGGATGAGAAGACAGTCTGCTGGTGAGCAGGTCTACGTTGCGCCCTGTCGCGGTGACGTTGTAACCTTTGTTAAGCAGAACGGGAACCAGTTGAGAGCCGATATACCCTGAAGCGCCGAGAACTAATATTTTCATTGTTGTTATACCGGGGTTTAGAGGCTGAAAAATAACAGTAAACGCTTGTTGTTATAAATACAAGCGGCCAAAACAAGTCTTGGATTGCTCTATATCGCTGTGCTTTTTTGTATTCACATTGACTTTACTATCGATTATCATGAAATATCGGTTTTATATTGAGTGAAAATCCTTTCTATAACCGTCTTTTTGGTGTAGATTCCCTGTGCTGTTTGTTGGTTGAGAGAGTTTAATGTTACAGTTGTCGAACCTTTGCAAGGGGTATGTTGATGGTGGTGAATTCCACTCGGTGTTGCAGGGAACTGAACTGACATTAAATCGCGGAGAGCAGCTTGCTTTAATGGGAGAAAGTGGTTCCGGAAAAAGTACTTTACTCAATTTGATTGCCGGACTGGATAAAGCCGATTCCGGCGAAATCTGGTTCCCCAACTTTCCCATGCACAAAGCGTCAGAGCATAACCGAGCTGCTTTTCGCCGACATTATATTGGTCATGTTTTTCAACAATTCAACCTGCTTCCTACCCTGAATTTAGCCGATAACATTCGTTTTTGCCGTCAGTTACGTGGATTACCTGAGGACAGCGGACTATGGCGACAGATTATTTCTGCGCTGGATTTGATGAATCTGTTGGGTCGGTATCCTGAAGAAGTTTCTGGAGGACAGCAGCAAAGAGCGGCGATTGCCCGCGCTCTTTATATGGAGCCCAAATTATTATTGGCTGATGAGCCGACGGGTAGCCTTGATGAACGAAATGCCGCCGCAGTAATGAGGCTGCTAACCACACTGACAAAACAGCTGAATTGTTCACTCCTTCTGGTAACGCACAGTGAAAAGGTCGCCAGTCATATGGAAGGGTGTGTGAAACTTCAGGGAGGGGCTTTACATGTCGTGGCCCGTAGTTAAAGCATTACTGGGTCACTACCGGCGTTATCCTTTCCAGTTTGTTTTAGTCTGGTTAGGTCTGACGTTAGGTGTTTCTCTTCTTACCGGTGTTATCGCCATTAATCACCATATTCTTAAAAGTTATCAACATGGTGAGAAATTATTTGCAAATCCACTTCCCTATCATATTTTGTCAAAGGATCTGAATTCTGAGCTCCCGTATTCAGCTTATGAAAACATAGTAAAGCAAGGCTTTACTCAATGTTTGCCGTTAGAAAGTGCTAATTTACAAGCTAAAGATGGTCAGGAATTTACGTTGATCGGGGTGAAGCCAACCCTTAATCATTCTGGTCTGACGATTTCATCATTATCTCATGAGCAATTAGGGGCAGGACAGTCTGTTCGGAGTGTTTTAATTAGTGTTGATTTTGCCAACCAACTCGGACTTTATGACGGACAGTTTATCCCGTTAGCAACCGGGGGGAAAATTGGACCGATTGTGGTTGATAAATATAACGTTGTCTATGGCAATCGTGTCCTTACATTATTCAGTAATACGCAGCTTATTAAAGATTCGACGGATCTGACGGTGATTACATGTAGTGAGATGCCATTTGAAGACATTCAGCGTTTGAAGGCATCTTTACCAGCAGACATGATGCTAGTTCGTAACCATCGGTCTAATTTTGGTTCATATGCTAAAGCACTTCATATGAATCTTACGGCAATGGGCATGCTGGCCTTTTTAGTAGGGCTGTTTATTTTTTATCAGGCAATGTCTTTGTCTTTTGTCCAGCGTCAGCCTCTTGTTGGAATGCTTAGGCAGGCTGGAGTCTCCGGGGTCGATCTGGCAAAAGCATTAACAATCGAACTTATTGTTTTTATCGCGATATCCTGGCTTTGTGGAAATATATTAGGTTATCTGCTTTCCATGTATTTAGCCCCTCATTTTTACATTAGTTTGGATGATGTAACAGAAGGCAGTGTTTTTGGGTTTGTTGACTGGCACTGGACCTGGTGTTTTTACAGCTTTCTGTTATCCGTTATTGGGGCAGGATGCTCTTGCGTCTGGCCGTTATTCCGATTGTTGAAATCAAGACCAATCCGGTTGACTGCCCGTTTATCTCTGGTTCGGTTTGCTGGTTCTGAATTTTCAATTCAGGCCGTTGTAGCTGTCTTTTTACTCATTATTATCGTGATTCTTTTCCAATATCAGATGACACCAGTTTTTGCGTTGATTATTTTAGGGTTGATTTTGATTTCGGTAGGCTTGATGGCACCTTACATTATATGGAAAGCATTTGATTTTTTCTCTTATCGTTTGAAAAATGTCAAATTACGTTGGTTTTTTGCTGATGCGGCAACGAGTATGAGCTATCGTGGTATTGCCACTATGGCTTTTTTGATTGCCCTTGCGGCAAATGTCGGAGTGGAAACGCTCACAGGTAGCTTTAGGCTCACCACCGGAGATTGGCTCGAACAAAGGTTGTCTGCAGACTTATACCTTTATGGTACACCTGATCATTATGAGCAGATGTATTCGTGGTTGAAAAAACAACCTGAAGTGAAAAACGTTTGGCAGCGCTGGGAACATGATTTAACCACATCCAGCGGTCTGATGCAGGTTGTAAGTGTTGGTAATAGCAATCCAGAACGAAAAAGCCAGACAGTTAAGGTTGCCATCCCTGATTACTGGCGCTCTCTTCATAGTGGTAAAAGCGTTATGATCAGTGAGTCTACGGCAATGAAGCTACACTTGAGACCGGGTGATTTTATGAATCTTCCCAAGCCAATGACCGGAAAATGGCTTGTTGCCGGTATTTATTATGATTATGGTAATCCTTTTTATCAGGTGATAGTACCAACCCGGGTCTGGAAAGATTATTTCGGTCGTCATGGTGATGTTATTTTATCGTTACAGGTAGCCGGGCATTCAGAAGTGTCTCTGCAGGCGTTAAATAAGAAACTAACTGATGAGTTCCATCTTGATTCTGAGCGAGTTTATAGGGCAAGCAGAATTCGTCGTCTGGTTCTGGATACCTTTGATCGAACGTTTTCTGCTGCTCAGGCTTTGGGAACCATCACACTGGTGATTGCCGTTGTTGGAATTTTTTTTGCTACCATTGCCGGTGAAGTGACGCGACAGAGACACTTTGCACTTTTGCGTTGTTTTGGTGTCTCCAACAAAGAACTGATTATGATTGGTGGTATTCAGTTATTTATATTCGGTATTATTTCTCTGATAGTTGCACTCCCATTAGGTATTACTTTATCTCAAATAGTAATCAATACATTGGTTAAAGAAACGTTTGGCTGGTCTGTTGAATTACATCTGGCTTACGGTGAATACGCGAAAACTGTTATTTACTCGTTATTAGCGTTGGTTCTGGCCGGTGTTATCCCTCTTATCAAACTGTTAGCGCGAGCTCCAATACAGTATTTCCGCGACGCATTATAACTATTTCTGTTTATAAGCTATTCTTAATACTTCGGAATAACCGAATTATTATATCTACACAACCGATTTTTATATCTTTTCTCATCTGGATAAACTTTGACATTGTTTTGTTAATTAGGTGTTAATAGGGGGATTGACTGTATGGTAAAAATTGCCCGGGTCTTTTTTAAACTGGAATCAGCCGGGGGAATCCTGCTGATCATTGCTACGATCTCTGCCATGCTGACTGCGAATTCAGGTATCGCTGAGTCATATCATACTGTATTACATAGTTATATCGGTGGAATGTCAGTATCTCACTGGGTCAATGATGGTTTAATGGCTATTTTCTTTCTTCTTATAGGATTGGAAGTTAAGAGGGAAATGGTTGATGGGGCATTGAAATCAAGAAGAGAAGCTATTTTCCCGGCTATTGCAGCATTAGGCGGAATGATCGCACCGGCTATGGTGTACATTGCGTTTAATTTAAATAATCCGGTTGCATTAGGTGGTTGGGCTATACCTGCTGCAACGGACATTGCTTTTGCTATGGGGATATTAGCTCTGTTAGGTAACCGGGTTCCTCTCAGCCTTAAATTATTCCTGCTTGCCCTTGCTATTATTGATGATTTGGGTGTTATCATCATCATTGCCTTATTTTATAGTAATGAACTGTCCATGTGGGCGATCTCAGTGGGATTGGCAATGACGGCACTTTTAGTTATTTTTAATGTAAAAAATGTCACCAGTTTACCCGCGTACCTTATCGTCGGAACTATTCTCTGGATTGCTGTTCTTAAGTCCGGAGTACATGCAACCCTGGCTGGGGTGATCATTGGGTTTGTTATTCCTATGAAGGGGAAGAAAGGCCAGTATTCTCCATTGAAACGTTTGGAGCATACACTCCATCCTTACGTTTCCTACTTTATTTTACCGTTGTTTGCTTTTGTCAATGCAGGTATTTCGTTAGACGGAATTTCACTGGCTACGTTTGCAAATCCAATCCCATTAGGAATTGCTCTGGGGTTGTTTATCGGTAAACCACTGGGTGTATTCAGCTTTAGCTGGCTGGCTGTGAAAATGAAAATAGCACCATTACCAAAAGGCACGAGTTTTGCCGATATTTTTGCTGTTGCTGTCTTATGTGGAATCGGGTTTACGATGTCAATATTTATATCTTCTCTTGCTTTTGAAGGGTTGGAAGGGAGCTACGATGCATTTTCGAGGCTAGGTATTTTATTAGGTTCGACAGCAGCAGCCATAGTGGGTTATTTCATGCTGAATAAAAGTTTGCCAAAGAATAATAAAACGGTGTAAGCAGAGGCTGATATTCAGGTTAGATTCACAGCCCGGGTTATAGCCGGGCTGTAAAAGATGAGTGAATACATTACTATAGAAATATCGTACGTTTTGTAATGTTGAGTTCATCAATAAGGGCAATAAAAAAGATTGCATTGCAAAGTATTTTTATGATAATTTCGCCCTCAATCTCGGAGGTTATGATTTTATCTGGGGGAAACGCGTAGTGGGCATTCAAGCTGATTGCTTTTGCTGCGTAGGGTAGGTACCGGTAAATCCTTTTATTGGTAGACGGGATACTGTTGTCGTGGGAGCGACTTAAAATGGGAAACCCAACGTTGAATACACATATTTCACCATCATTAATCAGCTTTTTATTACCAGAATGTCCTGTATTGCAAGACAGTAGCATTACCGAACCTTGATACTGGCAAACTATTCTCTTCGTCATTCCAAATGACAAATAATGTTGCCGCTTTTATGACATTAAAAGTGGATGTTTTGCTGTTTCCTACTTTAATCAAATATCAATAAAGTAGGGTTGTTTATCTATTTTAAGGGCAGAAAAAATGAGCGTAGCCTTTGAAGTTAGCGATGCTGCTAACACTATTTTTTCAAATCAAATTCCACAGGTTGATGGTCTTTATGATTTAACACCAGATGAAGAACTGCTTGCACAAGAGCAAAACGAATCTGCTGTACGTTCTTATCCACGTCGCTTGCCGATTGCTATTAAACAGGCATATGGCTTATTAGTGGAAGACACTCGCGGACAAGTCTTTTTAGACTGTCTTGCTGGCGCGGGTACTTTGTTACTTGGTTATAACCATGCTGAAATTAATCAGGCCTTAAAAGACCACCTTGATTCAGGGCTACCTTATCAGACATTAGATATAACGACTCCGGTGAAAAATCGTTATATCAAACAAGTTAAACAGTTTTTGCCACAAGAGTTAGCAGAGCAGAGTGTTATTCAGTTCTGTGGCCCGTCAGGCGCAGACGCAGTAGAAGCGGCGATCAAACTTGCGAAACAGACTACCGGGCGTAATTCTATGTTTGCGTTCCGAGGCGCCTACCATGGTATGACCAACGGCACGATGGGCATGATGGGTAACACAGGAACAAAGTCGCGCCGTACTGGTTTAATGTCAGATGTGCATTTTATGCCTTTCCCATACAACATCCGTTGTCCGTTTGGGCTTGGTGGTGATAAAGGTGCGAAAGCGGGCATTCGTTTTATTGAGCGCATGTTGTGTGATGATGAATCAGGTGTGATGAAACCGGCTGCTATCATTGTTGAACCAGTACAGGGAGAAGGTGGGGTAATTCCAGCCCCTGCTTTCTGGTTGAAAGAGCTGCGTCGTATTTGTGATGAGCATGATATCCTACTGATTTTTGATGAAATTCAGTGTGGTGTTGGTAAAACTGGTTACAACTTTGCATTTGAAGAAGCCGGTATTATTCCGGATATTCTATGCTTGTCTAAAGCGATTGGTGGCGGTTTACCTATGTCTATCCTTGTTGTTAATAAGAAATATGACACATGGAAGCCAGGAGAACATACCGGGACTTTTCGGGGTAATCAGTTAGCAATGGTCTCCGGTGCAAAAGCGTTGGAAATTGTTGAACGAGACAATTTGGTTGAACATGCGAATGTTGCCGGTCAGTATTTACGGATGGGTCTGGAAAAAATCCAGGAACGCCTAAGCTGTATTGCAGAAGTTCGTGGTAAAGGTTTAATGCTGGGGGTTGAAATCAGAAAACCATCTGGTGAGCTTAATAAATTTGGTGAGCCTGCTTCTGATGGTGAACTGACGCTGAAAATTCAGCGGGCGGCACTTGAAAGAGGTCTGATCGTTGAAAAAGGTGGTCGTGACGGTTCTGTGATTCGTTTTCTACCACCACTGATTATTTCTTTTGAACAGATTGATTTTGCTTTACGCGTATTAGAAGAAGCAATTGTAGCTGCTGGTGGTGTAGATGCAGAGTAACAACTGGAAACAGCATTTTATTCATACTGGTTCTGAAGGCGCAGACACATTTTCAGAAGTAATGAAACACACTGTGAGCCAAATAACGGCGATGTTTGCTCAGGTTCAGGCCCCGTATTCAGGACTTGAACCGACTCAGTTAGAGCAATCAATCAGTAATGTTGATCTGGACAGCACTTCTTCGTTAACGGATGTTATTTCAAATACCGTTAATTTAATCGCTAAAAATTCGATTATTGTGCAACACCCTAATTGCATTGCTCACTTACATACACCACCGCTTTTATCTTCAGTAACCGCTGAATTAATTATCGGTGCATTAAATCAGTCTATGGATTCCTGGGATCAGGCATCTGCTGCGACTTACGTTGAACAGCACGTTGTTAACTGGATGTGTAAAAAATTCGGTTTAGGTGTGCATAGTGATGGGATCATTACCAGTGGTGGCACACAAAGCAACCAGATGGGGTTATTGCTGGCCCGTGACTGGATCGCGGATAAAATTTCTGGTCATTCTATTCAGAAGTTGGGTCTTCCTGAATACGCATCTAAACTTCGTATTGTTTGTTCTGAAAATGCGCATTTCACCGTGCATAAATCTGCATCCTGGATGGGACTGGGCGAGAAAGCCGTATTGAGTGTCCCTGCCCATGAAAATGGAACGATGGATGTTACTCAGATTACACGTGTAATTGAAGAATCAAAAGCGCGTGGTGAAATCCCATTTGCTATTGTTGGTACGGCTGGTACGACAGACCACGGCGCCATCGATGATCTCAACGTTGTTGCGGATATTGCAAAACAATACGAACTTTGGATGCATGTCGACAGTGCTTACGGTGGTGCTTTAATTTTAAGTAGCCATAAAGATCGTCTGTCAGGTATTGAACGAGCTCGTTCAGTTTCAGTGGACTTCCATAAGTTGTTTTATCAAACAATCAGCTGTGGTGCACTGTTAGTGAACGATAAAGCTAACTTCAAATATTTGCTTCATCATGCAGATTATCTGAACCGTGAGCACGATACATTGCCTAATTTGGTAGATAAGTCGATTGCAACAACTAAACGTTTTGATGCGTTAAAAGTTTATATGACAATGCAAAGTGTTGGTGCTGATGAATTAGGCCGTATGTACGATCATCTGATTGAGCAGACACAGCAGGTTGCTCAATGTATCAATGAAAACGAAACGTTTGAATTATTGGCGCAGCCTTGTTTATCAACAGTGCTGTTCCGTGTCGTGAAGTCTTCAGGCTATGATTTAGATATACTGAATCAGAAATTAAGAATGGAGGCTTTAACCCGTGGTGTCGCGGTATTAGGTGAAACTGTAATTGCTGGTAAAACAGCTCTTAAGTTTACCATCCTAAATCCATGTTTGACGATGTCAGACTTTGATACTTTATTATCACAACTAGAAAGTCTGGCAACGGAGCTGGGCTAAGAGGGGTAACAGGAAATAATGTCAATCCTACAAATTGGTGCAGGTGGTGTTGGTTGGGTTGCTGCACATAAAGCAGCTCAAAATAATGACATTCTGGGTGATATAACGATTGCATCTCGCACGATTTCAAAATGCGAGAAAATCATTGAGTCAATTAAAGGTCGCAATAACCTGAAAGACTCTACCAAGAAGCTCGAAGCACGTGCAGTTAATGCCGATGACGTAGATGCGTTAGTAGCTTTGATCAACGAAGTTAAGCCTGACCTTGTTATCAACGTAGGTCCTCCATGGGTTAACATGAATATCATGGAGGCCTGCTATCAGGCGAAAGTTTCATATCTTGATACTTCTGTTGCCGTTGACCTCTGTTCTGAAGGTCAGCTTGTACCTCAGGCTTATGACTGGCAATGGGGATACAGAGAGAAATTTAAAGAAGCAGGTATCACCGGAATTCTTGGAGCAGGTTTTGATCCGGGTGTTGTGAGCATATTTGCGGCTTATGCCGTTAAGCATCTTTTTGATGAAATTGATTCTATTGATGTCATGGATGTGAATGCAGGTGATCATGGTAAGAAGTTTGCGACCAACTTCGATCCGGAAACTAACATGCTGGAAATTCAGGGTGATTCCTTCTATTGGGAAGAGGGAGAATGGAAACAGGTTAGCTGTCATACCCGTATGCAGGAATTTGATTTTCCATTAGTGGGTAAACACAAGGTTTACTCAATGGCTCATGATGAAGTTCGCTCATTAAAAGAGTTTATTCCGGCTAAACGTATCGAATTCTGGATGGGTTTTGGTGACCGTTATCTGAACTATTTCAACTGCATGAAAGACATCGGTTTGCTCAGTCCGGATCCAATTACCTTACCGGATGGCCGGGAAGTACAGCCTCTGCATGTTCTTAAAGCATTATTGCCTGACCCAACATCACTGGCTCCGGGGTACACAGGTAAAACCTGTATCGGTACATGGGTTCAGGGCAAAAAAGAGGGCAAAGAGCGCAGTGTCTTTATCTACAATAATGCTGACCATGAAGTGGCTTATGAAGATGTTGAGCATCAGGCTATTGCATACACGACGGGTGTGCCGGCAATTACCGCTGCACTGCAATATTTCAAAGGCAAATGGGCCGAAGCGGGTGTATTCAATATGGAGCAGCTGGATCCTGACCCGTTCCTGGAAACGATGCCTTCTATCGGCCTGGGATGGGACTATGAAGAGCTTGAACCCGGACAACCCGAAATTCAAATTCTGAAGTAGTATAAACAACCATCCTTAAAAGAAATAAAACAGTTGTAAGCCGGATGAATGGTTTACAACTGTTTTTCTTATTCATCTTTTAGTGACGAAAAGAGCCGTTAAGTATGAAAAAATTTGACTTAAAAACCCCATATTTCATGATTGATGAAGCCAGTCTGATTCGAAATCTTGAAATTGCCAAACATCTGAAAGAATTATCAGGAGTTAAGTTGGTTCTTGCTCTTAAATGTTTTTCTACATGGGGTGTTTTTGACATTATTAAGCCTTATTTGGATGGCACGACCAGTTCTGGCCCATACGAAGTCAAACTTGGGCATGAAACCTTTGGAGGTGAAACGCATGCTTACAGCGTGGGCTACAGTGAAGACGACGTGAAAGAAGTCGCAGATATCTGCGATAAAATGATTTTCAACTCACAATCACAGTTAATGGCATATCGTCACCTGATTGAAGGTAAAGCGTCAATCGGTTTGCGTCTGAATCCAGGTGTCAGTTACGCCGGTCAGGATTTAGCTAACCCGGCGAGAAAATTTTCACGTTTGGGGGTTCAGGCGGACAACATTGATGAGTCGGTTTTTGATAGTATCGATGGCGTCATGTTCCACATGAACTGTGAAAATAAAGACGTGGACTCTTTTGTCCATTTGTTGGATGCGATATCCGAGCGCTTTGGTGCTTATCTGGATAAATTGGATTGGGTTAGTTTAGGGGGCGGGGTTTTCTTTACCTGGCCAGGTTATGACGTCGAGAAACTGGCCATCGCGTTAAAAACGTTTTCCGAAAAGCACTGTGTGCAGCTTTATCTTGAGCCGGGTGAAGCCATCATTACCAAAACAACGGATTTGGTTGTGACAGTAGTGGACATCGTTGAAAACGAAATGAGAACAGCTATTGTTGATTCGGCAACGGAAGCACACCGTTTAGATACCCTGATTTATAATGAGCCGGCATCGGTTTTTGAAGCCAGTGGAAATGGTGAATATGAATATGTGATTGGTTCATGCTCTTGCCTGGCCGGAGATCAGTTCTGTGTGGCTAAGTTTGACAAGCCATTGGAGATAGGCCAGAAGCTGCATATTTTAGACAGCGCAGGTTATACCATGGTAAAACTGAACTGGTTTAATGGTCTCAAGATGCCGTCTGTGTATTGTCAGAGAAAAAATGGTGATGTACAGAAGCTCAACGAATTTGGTTATCAGGACTTTAAGCGTTCTCTCTCTTTGTGGTCTGTTCATTAACGTTTCAAATGTTTTTGGAATCGTTCACTATAAACAATAAAATGCCCTTCCTTCCGGTCGGGCATTGATAACGATTTTCAGTGATGCACAATATTGATCAGAGTTTAAACTCTGACAGTTTGTCATTCAGTTGTCTGGACATATCTGCCAGATTTTCACTTTCTTCTGCAAGATGAGTTGCTGCCTGGGACATCTCCAGTGCTGAGTCATTAATACCGGAGACATTACGGTTCATTTCTTCTGCCACCATACTTTGTTCTTCAGCAGCGGTTGCAATTTGTGCGGATTTATCGCTGACGTGCTGGATATGATCAACAATAGAACCCAGATCGGTTCCACAACTTTCCGCGCACTGTACACTTTCATAAGCAAGATCCTGAGAACGTTGCATCGTGTCTGCGGAACTCACAGCCAGTTGTTGAAGCTGAGTAATGGTACTTTGTATTTCTTCCGTTGACTGGCTGGTTCGGCTGGCCAGGTTACGAACTTCATCTGCCACAACAGCAAACCCCCGACCTTGTTCACCGGCTCTGGCTGCCTCAATCGCGGCATTTAAGGCAAGCAAATTGGTCTGTTCTGAAATCCCGCTAATCACATTCGTAACATCGCTGATTTGCATCACGCCTTCTTTTAGTTTGTTGACCTGATCAACGGCGATTTCAAGTTCTTTGGAGAGAGCCTTGATACTGTCAACACTTGATGCCACATCCTGATTTCCGGTTCCAACCTGATTGGTCGCTTCAAGTGTGTCCTGAGCGGTTGATTCGGCATGATCAGCTACTTCAGAAACGGTTGCACTCATTTCATTCATAGCTGTAGCCAGTTGGTTTAGCTGGTCGCGCTGAGAAGTGACAGCCTGACTAGTTTCTTCCGCGGATGCGGCAATCCGGTTCGCGGCGGTTGATAATGAATTGGCGGAATGAGACGATTCATGCAGTGCTTCTCTTACTGAAGAAATACTTTGATTGATATGCTCTGCAACGCTTCCTATGTCATCTTTTCCATGAATAAAAATTGAAGCGGTTAAATCGCCTTTAGATATTTTGTTCATTGCTTCATTAATGGAACTAAGAGGACGGGTAACCGCTTTTGTTATGAAATATCCGAGAAAGACCATAATGACAACTATTGCCAGTGTCGCCAGCCCCATCTTAATACTTTGAGAGGTCATTTCATCATTGATATCTTGTAGTAATATTCCGGTTCCCAGTACCCATCCCCAGGATGGTACGCTTTTTACGAATGACATTTTTTGGGATACATTACCTTTAGGATCCGTCCAATCATAAATAACGGTACCTCCTTTTGGCTGTTGGCCCGTTTTAATGATTTTAAACCAGATATATCCGGGCGAATTTTTATCCGTACTTCCAACTTGATTACCCACTCGTTTGGCACTAAGACCATGAGCAAGAATAATTCGGTTCGAGTTTACTGCAAAGAGATAACCATCTCCATCGTAGTGGGTGGCTTCGATCAGTTCTTTTGCCTTTTCTTTTGCTTTTTCCTCTGGATAATGTTTCTTTATATATTCAATTTGACTCAAAGTTGCATCAATAACAGAATTTAATCTCATTTCTTTTTCATAAAGCAGATTCTTTTTTAATGCAGCTTCTGATATCAGTAATAAGACAATAAAACCAATAACGGAGATTATAATTAAACTGCTCAGCTTTGTGCTGACTTTCATATTACTTAGCATCAACATGACGTTTCACCATATTTATTAATACGTGTTCGTTTTTTCTTATAACTTTTAAGATGTTTCCAATGAGCAATAATTTACAATCGGCTCATTGAATTGATATTTCTATTAGAAATTCACTATTATTGCAACTAATAACGTTCTATTTAGTTAATCGCTATTCTTTTTTGAAGCAATAATTCTGATGGCGTTAAATGATATTAAGTTTCTATTATTACTTTTGTGTCTTCACTCAGTGATTCCAGTTCATTAACCACATCAGTTATCGACATATTCTCTGGTAACTTTATAGTTAAGTTAGCTGAAAATAAATTGGTATTAATACCATTTTCACCTGATATGAAAATTCTCTGACAATTCATATCGATAACCCGTATTCTCTGGTTATCAAGTAAGTGAGTAATTTCATTTACGATACCAAATCGATCGGAGGCGTCGAAGCGCAGGTGATATACATCCTGATGCGTTATAGATAGTGTTTTACCGTCGACAAATTCGACAGTGATTTCTTTTTTTGATGTAAATACATTTTTTATTTTCTGAACATTTTCTTTTGGAGACTGGACTTTAATAAGTGCAGCAACCTGCTCATCAATAAAATTAACTTTGCTGACAAGCCATTGTCCTCCATTATCATGAGTGACTGCAGCAAAGCGCTTGATATCTTTTGGTATGGCTTTCCCAATAAAACTTACGATGAAGGTTTCCACTGTCATATGAGGCCTTTTATTAATACTTTTTCCTCTGATTAGTTTAGTTTTGATGTCTTTCTCTTCCCCGGTGCTTTATCTTTTTTGTTAAACTGATCTTGTATTGTGTAAACCCAACGGAAAAATATGAGACATATTTAAGGTTTTGGTTTCTATCACCGATAAAAGCGTTATGATTGAACTTACTTTATGAAATGTCTGTCGGGATAATTGTTACAGGAAAAATTATGTTAAAGGTCGTGATGTTAAGTACGGGAGAAGAAGTTCTCCATGGCGATATCGTTGATACAAATGCGGCATGGCTTTCCCGTTTGTTTTTTGAAGAAGGTTATGAGTTAACTAAGCGTTCTACTGTCGGAGATAACCCGGCACGACTCAAAGAAGAACTAATGATGCTTTCTCTTAATTCTGATGTCGTTATTGTCAATGGTGGACTTGGACCAACAACGGATGATCTGACAACAGAGGTAGTAGCAGACTTGGCTGAAAAGAACCTGGTTCTGTCCGATTACTGGGTTCAGCAGATGACGGAGTTTTTTGCCAAGCGAGGTAAAAAGCTTAGTGATGTTAACTTAAAGCAGGCCCGTTTACCTGAGGGAGCAGAATTGCTGGATAATCCTATCGGGACGGCATGTGGATTTAAACTGAAAATAAATGATTGTGATTTTTACTTTACTCCCGGTGTCCCCAGTGAGTTTAAGATGATGGTAAAACAGCAGATTTTGCCTGATTTACGCAAATGTTTTCCAGAGCACACAGGATTGGATTGCCATAAAATTTACACATTGGGTAGCTCTGAATCTGAATTGGCTGAATTATTGGATCCGGTGCCACTTCCAGATGATTATACGATTGGTTACCGCTCATACATTCCCTTTATTGAAATTAAGTTATTCGGGCCACGAGGGGATGATGAGATTGCGTTTAAAGTCATAGAAGCAATCTATAAGAGAGTGTCTAAGTGGACAGTGAGTATTGATAAAACCATGCTAAGTCAGTTGAGTGAAGGTCTGAATGAGAAAAAACAAACCTATGCTCTGGCAGAAGAGGGAACATCCGGCTGGTTAGCCAATCATTTTTCAAATGATGACGTGGTTTTGTCGTATATGGGAAGTAGTTGGGTATTAGGACCGAATGTGTCTCAAAATATTGCTAATGAAGACCCACTGGCTGCTACTTTGGCTTTAGCCGGTGCGACAAAAGCAAAGAGCCAGACAAATTTGGCTTTAGTCACCGGCCGGATTGATCATAATCAGTTCTGTATGGCGCTGTCCACTCCTGAAGGTGAATGGGGGCAGATACTGGAATGCCGGCGAAATATGACCCGTGAAGATCTTAAAACAGTAATAGGCACGATCGCTATGGATATGTTTCTGAGATATCTGTCCGGAAAGCCGGTTTTCGGGCAGTATAGCATTGCTTCTGAAGTGAAAAAGCTGCATTTGCCGGGAAATGTTCTAAGTTAATTCTTATAACTAATTGATTATTAATCATATAATATTATTTCTGTTTTTTGTATGATATATGAGAAA
Organism: Vibrio salinus; assembly: GCF_021272385.1. Lineage (GTDB taxonomy): Bacteria > Pseudomonadota > Gammaproteobacteria > Enterobacterales > Vibrionaceae > Vibrio > Vibrio salinus. The sequence goes on along the minus strand of NZ_JAJSDZ010000005.1, from coordinate 251,156 downwards.
TTAGTCTAATCGCTAACTCTATGATTCGGAATTGATCTCTGTTTTTCTCATTATAGTGATGATCCATTTTGTCATTTTCACGCTAATATAAGACTCTATGGACATGGTGGCAGGAGGCGAATGATGGAAACACAGTCTAAGATTCTTGTTTGGTACAAAGTGGCGACTCAAAAAATTGTGTTGGGAGAAGCACGTTTTCCCAGAAAAAAAGAGCTAACTTCGTTATGGATAAATACGCCTACGGAGCCTGCTGTTTTTGGTCATCCGGGTTATGGAATTTCGTTAATTGGTGATGACGGCCGGGAAATTGCGGATAAAGCAATTTCAATGATAACAGCGGATATGCTGCTGATTGATGATAATCAGGCTAGGGTAACTTCCTAGCCTGTTATTAAGAGGAGCTATGCACGCTTTACTTTTTGTCGATAATGAACCGATTCCAGCTCAATATCCCCTTTAGCACGGCAAATACATGGCAGGACTTCATTCTCTTGTGTATAAGCCATAGCAAAACCAACATATTCAACCTCACCGGAAACAAGCTTGCACTTACAGGCTCCACAGAGTCCGTCCCTGCAGTGATATTCTGCTTCTAACCCGGCATTTTCCATCGTCTCAAGTATTGTGTTTGATGGATTGGATTCAATTGAAACAATACGGTTGATTTTTATCTGGGGCATTAGAGTTCGAAATCCTCAAAGTCATCAGAATTGACTTCGTTATCAATCTGGCCAACCAGATAAGAGCTGATTTCAGCTTCCTGTGGCGCCACCTGAACATTGTCAGAAGATAACCATGCGTTTATCCATGGAATTGGGTTACTTGTTGAATCCGGATAAGCTGGCGCCAGTCCAACCGCTTCCATCCGGATGTTAGTGATATACTCAACATACTGACATAAAATATCTTTGTTCAGACCAATCATCGATCCGTCTTTAAATAGATAGTCCGCCCAGTCTTTTTCCTGTTCTGCCGCTTCTTTAAACAGATCAAAACATTCTTGTTTGCATTCTTCGGCTATCTGTATAAATGAAAAATCGTCCTGACCATTGCGAAGAAGATTGATCATATGCTGAGTACCGGTCAGGTGGAGCGCTTCATCCCGGGCTATCAGTTTAATAATTTTGGCATTACCTTCCATTAATTCTCGTTCAGCGAAAGCAAATGAACAGGCGAAGCTGACGTAAAAACGAATGGCTTCCAGCGCGTTAACCGACATCAGGCACAAGTAAAGCTGTTTTTTAAGCTGATTGAAATTAACGTCAACGATTTCGCCGTTAATTTCATGTTTCCCTTCGCCATAGCGATGATAATCATTGGTCAGTTTGATCAGATTATCGTAATAATGAGCGATGTCTTTTGCGCGCTTGATAATGTGCTCATTTTCAACGATATCGTCAAATACCGTTGCCGGGTCATTAACGATGTTTCTGATGATGTGTGTGTACGAGCGTGAGTGAATGGTTTCAGAGAAAGACCAGGTTTCTATCCAGGTTTCCAGCTCAGGTAACGAGACCAATGGCAGCAAAGCCACATTCGGGCTGCGGCCCTGAATCGAATCCAGTAGTGTCTGATATTTTAAATTTGAGATGAAAATATGTTTTTCATGTTCCGGTAATTTTTTATAGTCAATACGGTCACTCGATACGTCGACTTCTTCAGGGCGCCAGAAGAAAGAAAGCTGCTTCTCAATGAGTTTTTCAAAGATTTCGTATTTCTGTTGATCATATCTGGCAACGTTTACCGGCTGCCCTAAAAACATGGGCTCTTTTAACTGATCATTTTTTGTCTGAGTAAATGTACTGTAAGCCATAATCGCCTCAATTTCATTTTCCTTCCTGTCCATACTGCCTGAGAACAGAAAGGAAGCGTTATTTCAAAAATTCTGTAAACAGGTAGTTCTAAATTTTACATGCACCACTTGCGCAATCTTCTTCAACTACCGTTATGCCTTTATTCTGGTCATCTTTTGCACCATCCCGGGTATTATGGTAGTACAAGGTTTTCACACCATATTTATAAGCAGTGAGTAGATCTTTTAATAACAATTTCATTGGTACGCGACCGGACTCAAAGTTTGAAGGGTCATAGTTCGTATTGGCCGAGATCGATTGGTCAATAAATTTCTGCATAATGCCTGTCAAGTGCAGATAACCATCGTTGTTTTTAATATCCCACAGTAATTCGTAGTTTTCCTTAAGTTCGGTAAACTCCGGCACCACCTGTTTCAGAATGCCATCTTTCGATGCTTTTACGGAAACATAGCCCCGTGGCGGTTCAATGCCATTGGTCGCATTCGAGATTTGTGAAGAGGTTTCTGAAGGCATCAACGCGGTTAATGTTGAGTTACGCAATCCATATTCCATAATATCTTTGCGCAATTGATCCCAGTCGTAATGAAGCGGCTCATCACAGATCAGATCGATGTCCTTTTTGTAAGTATCGATTGGCATCAGCCCTTTCGCATAATTTGTCTCGTGGAATAATGGACAGCGGCCTTGTTCTTTTGCCAGATTCATTGACGCTTTTAACAGGTAATATTGCATGGCTTCGAAAGTTTGGTGTGTCAGCCCTGTTGCGCTTCCATCTGAATATTTCACACCGTGCTTCGCCAGATAGTAGGCGTAGTTTATGACACCGACACCAAGAGTACGTCGATTCATTGTCGACTTACGCGCGGCAGGCAGAGGGTAATCCTGATAATCCAGCAGAGCATCCAGAGCACGCACAATTAAATCCGATAATTCTTCAAAATCATCCAGGGATTGAATGGCACCAAGGTTAAAGGCTGAAAGAGTACACAAAGCAATCTCGCCCTGATCGTCTTCAACATTTGAAAGTGGTTTGGTGGGCAGTGCAATTTCCAGGCAGAGGTTAGACTGACGGACCGGTGCGACAGAAGCATCAAAGGGACTGTGCGTATTACAGTGGTCGACGTTCTGAATATAGATACGTCCGGTTGATGCCCTTTCCTGCATAAGAAGAGAGAAGAGGTCAATGGCTTTTACCGTCTCTTTTCTTATTGAAGGATCATTTTCATACTGTTCGTACAGGCGTTCGAACTTTTCCTGATCGTCGAAGAACGCTTCATAGAGCCCGGGCACATCCGATGGAGAAAATAACGAGATATCGCCACCCTTCACAAGGCGTGAATACATCGTTTTGTTTAACTGAACGCCATAGTCCATATGCCGGACACGGTTTTCTTCGACGCCACGGTTATTTTTCAGTACCAGTAAGGACTGAGCTTCTTTATGCCAGATAGGATAGAATACCGTAGCGGCACCACCACGAACCCCGCCCTGAGAACAACATTTCACGGCTGTCTGGAAGTATTTATAGAAGGGAATGCATCCGGTATGGAAAGCTTCACCATTGCGAATTTCAGAACCCAATGCCCGAATATGACCGGCGTTGATTCCGATCCCTGCTCTTTGGGAAACATAACGGACGATGGCGCTGGCCGTTGCGTTGATGGAATCCAAGCTGTCGCCACATTCAATCAGAACACATGAGCTGAACTGACGGGTAGGGGTACGGACGCCTGACATAATGGGTGTCGGAAGCGAGATCTTAAAGGTCGACGTCGCATCATAAAAACGTTTGATGTAGCTCAGACGGGTGTCTTTCGGGTATTTGGCAAACAGACAGGCAGCAACCAACAGATACAGGAACTGAGCACTTTCATAAATTTGCCCTGAGACCCGGTTTTGAACGAAATATTTTCCTTCCAGCTGTTTTACCGCCGCGTACGAGAAATTTAAGTCCCTGGTGTGATCGATGTAGGTATCCAGTTCAGTCCACTCGGACTCGGAATAGTCTTCCATCAGATGTTTATCGTACTTGCCCATTTCGACCAGGTTTTTTACATGATCATAAAGTGCCGGTGGTTCGTATTGACCATAGGCTTTTTTTCGTAAATGGAAAATGGCTAGACGAGCGGCCAGATACTGATAATCAGGGGATTCTTCAGAAATTAAATCTGCAGCAGATTTAATGATGGTCTCGTGGATATCACTCGTTGTAATGCCATTATAAAACTGAATGTGTGAGCGTAATTCCACTTGAGAGACAGAAACATTGGTCAGACCTTCTGCGGCCCAGGTAACGACCCGGTGAATCTTTTCAAGATCAATGGTTTCTGTTCGTCCATCCCGCTTCGTGACGGTTAGCTGTTGGTTCATGTTTGTTAATTTCCCTTAATAAGACTGATTTTAGCCGGCCATCATTATTATTTTTTCAGAGAGGTGCGGCTTTTGATTAATACTACATATTGAAGGGTAAACACAATATGTAGGGGTTGAAACAAATTTGAGTTACAAGATAGAGCGGATTTTATATTTATGCAAGTTACAAACAGGGGACAGGTTGTGGATAAGTATAAATTTGAAAAAATTCTGTTAGTACCTGCTTACTGATGATGAAAGACCGTATAAAGAAGAGAGAAATTATGGAATCATAGATTGACTGAATGATAGCCATTGATGAAAAAAAACCGCTTGATCTTTTACTGATTTTGAGAGTGATTTAAGAAAGAGGAGGTTGTTGATTCGTATGCACAAAGCTTGTTCATTTTAGATGGATTTTGCCCATAAGGAGGGCAAAATCTATAATAGTCAGTTTATGCTTTGTGTATGAACAATGTAATTGACGTCAACATTATTTCCTAACCGGTAAGAGTCAGTTAGCGGATTGTAATGTAGCCCGGTAATTCCCTGTTCCGTCAAGCGGGTTTGATCGATCATTTTCAGTAATTCAGATGGCTTAATAAATTTACTGTGATCATGAGTTCCTGCAGGAACTATCTTCATCAGGTATTCTGCTCCAATAATGGCGAACAGGTACGATTTAATATTTCGGTTTAGCGTGGAAAAGAAAACATGCCCGCCGGGTTTGACCAGTTTTGAGCAGGAAACGATGATAGATAGCGGGTCGGGGACGTGCTCCAACATTTCCATACAGGTTACGACATCATAAGTATGTGGATTTTTTGCCGCGTGTTCTTCAACGGTTTCCCGTATATATTTTACATTCACTCCTGATTCTAAGGCATGTAGCCGGGCAACTTCTAATGGTTCATTACCCATGTCCAGTCCGGTTACTTTTGCTTCGGTTTTAGCCATAGATTCAGTCAGAATCCCGCCGCCGCAACCTACATCCAGAACTTTTTTGTTGAACAGACCATTCGTTTTTTCACAGACATAATTCAGTCGCAGAGGGTTGATCTGATGCAGAGGTTTGAACTCACCGTTTAAATCCCACCAACGTGAAGCTAATTCTTCAAATTTCTTTATTTCGTCAGGATCGACGTTCATTAATGTGTCTGTCATTCTGATTTCTCTACCCGTAAGGCTCTCTTAATTTCTAAATGTGACTTTTATTCCATACCCAAGCGACCTGAAGATGCGGTGTTCAGTGAGATTTGTCCGGGCTTGAAACAAGGCACTGATTTGAAAACATAGTCATTCTACGTTGAGAATCAGTAACGCTGTAGCAAGCCCGTACAAACTCACCCGCAGGGCATCAGCCGAAACGCACATTTCTGCGTCAGGTGAATTTGACAGGTGTTTACATGCCGGCATTCACCTTCCTTGAACTGCACGTTTCGGCTGGTGCTGAATCATGCATCTTCAGGTTGCTTGGGTATAGAAAGTCACAGAGACCAGCATTCTTTGTAGAGTATTATACCCGGAACGTGGTATTACACCACTGAAGTTATTAGGGGATATATGAAACAACTCAACACTGAACGTTTTGTAATCAGTTAGTTCGGTACGTGAGGGAGGACACGGTAAAAGGTCTCTTAAAGGTGTCCCCCATAACCAAATTCTGTGTTATATTTTCATACCTTATACGTATCAATATACGATCAAACTATAGAGGGATAATTGCTCTATGAGCGATCTAGCTAAAGAGATCACGCCCGTAAACATAGAAGAAGAGCTACGGGGTTCGTACCTTGACTATGCGATGTCTGTCATCGTGGGTCGTGCGCTTCCTGATGTGCGTGATGGTCTAAAACCGGTACACCGTCGTGTTTTATTTGCGATGAATGTATTGGGAAATGATTGGAATAAAGCTTATAAAAAATCTGCCCGTGTGGTAGGTGACGTTATTGGTAAATATCACCCACACGGTGATAGTGCGGTATACGATACTATTGTTCGTATGGCTCAGCCATTCTCACTGCGTTACACGTTGGTTGATGGCCAGGGAAACTTTGGCTCTATCGATGGTGATTCTGCTGCTGCAATGCGTTATACCGAAGTTCGTATGGCAAAAATTGCACATGAACTTTTGGCAGATTTGGATAAAGAAACAGTAGATTATGTACCTAACTATGATGGTACAGAGCAAATTCCGGCCGTTTTACCGACTAAAATTCCTAACCTGTTGGTAAATGGGTCGTCTGGTATTGCGGTTGGTATGGCAACAAATATACCACCACATAATCTGGGTGAAGTGATCGATGGATGTTTAGCTTACATTGATAATGAACATATTACGATTGATGAGCTACTTGAATTTATTCCCGGTCCTGATTTCCCGACTGCGGCACTTATCAGTGGTCGGAAAGGTATTATCGATGCTTATAAAACAGGACGCGGTAAAGTATACATGCGTTCTAAAGCTGATATCGAAGCTGATAAGCATGGTCGTGAGACCATCATTGTTACGGAAATTCCATATCAGGTTAATAAAGCTCGCTTAATTGAAAAGATTGCTGAGCTCGTTAAAGATAAAAAAGTTGATGGTATCAGTGCATTACGTGACGAGTCTGATAAAGATGGTATGCGTATTGTTATTGAGTGTAAGCGGGATGCGGTTGGTGAAGTTGTTCTGAATAATTTGTATGCTTTGACTCAGCTACAGACGACTTTCGGTATCAACATGGTGGCGTTGGATAACGGTCAGCCAAAACTGTTTAACCTGAAAGAGATGCTTAAGTGCTTCGTTGACCACCGTCGCGAAGTGGTAACTCGTCGTACTATTTTCGAGTTACGTAAAGCAAGAGATCGTGCACATATTCTTGAAGGCTTGGCTCTTGCGCTGGCTAATATCGATGAAGTTATCGAACTGATCCGTAATGCTCAGACTGCTGCTGATGCTAAACAAGGTTTGTTAGCTCGTGGTTGGGAACTTGGCAGTGTTGCCGGCATGTTAGAACGTGCTGGTGATGATGGTGCAGCTCGTCCTGACTGGTTATCTCCTGAATTCGGTGTTCGTGATGGTTTGTACTATCTGACAGAACAGCAGGCGCAGGCTATTCTTGATCTTCGCTTGCATCGTCTGACTGGTCTGGAGCACGAAAAAATTCTTGATGAATACAAAGCGCTGTTAGATGAAGTCGCTGAATTGATTCATATTCTGTCCAGTACTGAGCGTTTGATGGAAGTGATTCGTGAAGAGCTGGAAGAGGTTCGTACCGGTTTTGGTGATGCCCGTAGAACGGAAATTACCGCTGCAAGTCATGATATAGATTTGGAAGAACTGATCGCAAGAGAAGATGTGGTTGTAACGTTGTCTCACGAAGGCTATGTTAAATATCAGATCCTGAGTGACTATGAATCTCAGCGCCGGGGTGGTAAAGGTAAGAGCGCAACGAAGATGAAAGACGAAGATTTCATTGAGCGTCTGCTTGTTGCTAATACCCATGACAATATTTTGTGTTTCTCTACCCGGGGCAAAACTTATCGTCTGAAGGTCTATCAATTGCCTCATGCCACCCGTACTGCCCGTGGTAAGCCAATTGTTAATATACTTCCTCTTGAGGAAAATGAGAGAATTACTGCGATACTGCCGGTAACAGAGTACTCCGAAGATAAATTTATCTTTATGGCAACGGCTGACGGTACGGTTAAGAAAACGTCACTTGATCAGTTCGCAAATGTGCGTTCAAATGGTTTGATTGCTGTAAATCTTCGTGATGACGATACTTTGATTGGCGTAGATATCACCGATGGTGACAGTAATATCATGCTGTTCTCGAAAGAGGGCAAAGTGGTACGCTTTAATGAGAATCACGTTAGAGCGATGGGTCGTACTGCAGCAGGTGTCCGTGGTATGAAGTTGGCTAACGGAGATCAGGTTGTTTCACTTATCGTTCCTCAAAGTGAAGGTGATATATTAACCGTGACTCAGAATGGTTACGGTAAACGAACCTCTTTAGCTGAGTATCCGGAAAAAGGCCGTGCAACTCAGGGTGTGGTTTCAATTAAGGTCTCTGAACGAAATGGCCAGGTTGTCGGAGCTGTTCAGGTTATTGATGGTGATGAATTTATGATGATCACCGATGCCGGAACATTAGTCAGAACACGGGCATCAGAAGTCAGTCAGGTTGGACGTAATACTCAGGGTGTTACTTTAATCAAAACTGCCGATGATGAAAACGTGGTTGGTCTGCAGCGTATTGAAGAAGTAGAGGAAACAGATGAAGTTGCGGAGGAAGTTGAAAATGCTTCCGTTGCAGATAATGTTTCTGAAGAAAATCCGGGTGCTGATGAAGCTGATAATTCGGAAGAGTAATTAAGTAGGCATCGATAGGATAGTCATACTTTTTCAAGATGAAAGCCGAAGTCTTTGACTTCGGCTTTTTATTTACCGTTATTGTTGCTAATTGTCTCCGAATTTTTTGTCTTATCAGAAGGTTAAAAAATAATGTTTTTCTGTTGCCGTTTTTAAGAATTGTTATATTATAACAATTTGTAATTTCAGAATTGATTACATAATACATTACTCGTTGTACAATGGGCCGATTCGGTGTATTAAACACATCAAATGATAGATGATCACAGCTATCTGATAATTTAAAAGTAATTGAAAGTAAGTGAGAAGCAATATGGCGGAAGTACGGGCCAGAGTCGAATTGAAAGTCGGCGCTAAGAGCAATATAGATGCGGAAATATTATCTTTTCGAGGTTTGAAAACCGATAAGGAGCATGTTGCGATAATTTTTAAATCGGCTGATAAGACTCAACCTGTTCCACTGGTAAGGATGCATTCTGAATGTTTGACGGGAGACGTTTTTCATTCATCAAGATGTGATTGTGGGGAACAATTAGAAGAAACCATTGAAAAAATGGGACATGAAGGTGGCATTATCCTGTATTTACGTCAGGAAGGACGAGGTATTGGGTTGTACAACAAGATAGATGCTTACCAACTTCAGAGTCAGGGGTTAGATACCTATCAGGCGAATAATAAGCTTGGTTTTGCTGATGATTTGAGAGACTTTTATGAAGCTTCTCAAATGCTGTCTGCATTGAGTGTCGATAAAATACGACTTATTACGAATAACCCGAAGAAAGTAAAAGAACTCAAGTCATACGGCATTAATATTGAAGAAGTCGTCAATACGGCGGCTCATATTAAGCATGGCAACGAAAACTATTTGAAAGCGAAGGTTTCTCATGGACACCACAGCCTGAAGTTATAGTACCCAATTATTTATCGGGGAAATAAAAGGCTCCGGAAGAGCTTTATCGTTTCTGGCAGAAAATTTATCAGAATATTCGGAAATCATTATATGATTTCCGTTTTTATAGCTAACATTCCTAAGTTTGCGATTTGGTTAAAATATTAATGGTTGAATCGGCAAATAAACTGAATGGCTTGTCATAAAATGAGAGCAATGTCATAGTGTCAGTATCCGATTTAAATCAAAAGGTGAGTCATGTCTCTTAAATATCAGGTAGTGCCAGTGACATCTTTTTCACAGAATTGCTCTGTGGTTTGGTGTGATCAAACTATGGAAGGTGCTGTTATTGATCCCGGTGGTGATGTAAAACAGCTCAAAATGGTGATTGATGAATTAAATGTTCATGTAAAGCAAATTATTCTGACTCATGGACATTTAGATCATGTAGGTGGCACACAGGAATTATCCGCTATTCTTGGAGATGTAAAGGTTATTGGGCCGCATAAAGACGATGATTTTTGGTTAAAGGGTCTGGAAGAACAAAGTCAGATGTTTGGATTTAAGCCAACAGCTTCATTTGAACCTGATTTATGGTTAAATGAAGGTGATGTTGTTTCTGTTGGAGAAGAATTATTACAGGTTATACATACACCTGGTCATACTCCGGGACACATTACACTTTTTAGTGATGGTCAAAAACTGGCGTTTGTCGGTGATGTGTTATTTAGTGGTAGTATTGGCAGAACGGATTTTCCCAAAGGTGATTTTGATACACTAATCAGCTCTATCAAAAATAAGTTGTGGCCATTAGGTAATGATGTCACTTTTATTCCAGGTCATGGGCCGGAATCGACTTTTGGTAAAGAAAGAATGAGTAATCCATTTGTCGCTGATGAGATGCCTTTATACTAGTTTCTGTATGTTTTTTATCACTCCCGATCCGCCGCAGCTAAATAGCGGCGGCTGAGACCGACAAAGTCTTCTCCGGTCCTGTCCAGGTCGCTGGTTGAAATAAATATATCGTAGCCATTATATGCTCTCTGGTACTGCATTCTGTTTGCTAGCATAGCGAGAAGTCCTTTATATTGCTTACCATGCTCATCTTTGAATACAGAAGAATCTAATACAATATCTTCGAATTGAATTGCACTGTTATTTTGTTTCATTCCAAGGTACAGCAATCCCCTTTGAGATAGCAATAATTCACTTATGATTCTGGGACAAATACTCTCCAGAAAAGGGGAATAGTGTTTTAGCCGGATGCCAATCCATGGGAGTGGCTGATACCATCCATAGTAATTGTATGTACATATGTCGATTCGGCTAATATTACTCCATTTTATTACCCATCCCCCCTTAAACAGATGCTGTTGGAAATGAGTTGATGTCATCGTGAAACGAACCTGACTTTTGATAATTAACCAGTAGGTAAATAGCCCGAATGAGCTAAATAACGCGGCAAAGATGATAGCAAGTGTCAATGTTGCTGCTGACATGACAACAATTAGACTTATTATAATATAAAGCAGGAAAACAAGCTGAATTCTCCGGCTTTTAGGATCAAAATCGAAATTACTTATGTGTGTTGTTTTCATCGTAAAACAAATCCGCTATCTACCTGTCTATCAATATAACTTAGTTTATCTGTCTTGGCTAAATTGGTTGTTTTTTTGTTCTCTCCTTGACCTGTTCGACCTTTTTTGCTGCATTTTTGTGTGACAGGCTACAAATTAGTCCGGAAATTTGTTATAAAACGCGCTTTGAATTTTTAACACTGCGCTTAAGCAGTGAAACGGAGAAACATTCGATGAGACTTGCTCATAAGCGTAAAGTACAGGCAAAATTACAAAAGCGTATTAAGGCATTAAGCGTTAATCTGGCAGGTTCAGCACCTAAACAGAAACCAGCTTCTCAATCTGTTGCAAAGAAAGCGAAAGTTGTAGAAGTTGCGCCAAAAGCAGTATCAAAAGATGTAGCGTTAACTCCTAAACAGCAGCAGGTATTCGATATTGTTGCTCGTTTTGCTGATGGTATCAATCCAAAATCTATTGGTTTAGAAGCAGGTCAGGAAGATTCTAAAGCCGCATCATGGGCTACAGGAGCACTGAAAAAATTGCTGGAAGAGAATTTAATAGAAAAAATTCAGGTATCTGGTAATAAAGTTCTGTATAAAGCACTTTAATCACTTTTAATAAAAAACCTCCGAATGGAGGTTTTTTATGGTCTGATGGATTTGAAATATAAGAACTGAATCGTCCTACTCAGATTTTGTGATACTTCCCAGTTCCAGAACAGGAGCAACATCATAATTATCGGCATTCATCATCCCGGACAGACGTTGTACACAGGATAAGATAAGGCTTTGCTCCCAATCCTCTAATTGCTGAAATTGCGTGACAAATTCTTCCTGCAGAGGTTGTGGTGCTTTACTGAGTAACTCTTCACCAGCATCGGTCAGGTGCGCATGAACCTTTCTTTTGTCATTGACGCTTCTGACTCTGATTACATAGCCGTTTCTTTCAAGCCGATCGAGAATTGTAGTTGCGGTTGCCTGGCTCATGTTTGTATTAGAAGAAAGCTCACGAATGGTCACTTCACCTAACTCTTTGATCGATCGCATTAAGATAAGTTGCGGTCCTGTCAGTCCGGCAACTTTGCTCAGTCTTTTGGAGTGTAAATCAATTGCTCTGATTATCTGGCGGATTGACACCAGCACTTCTTCAAATTTTTCCAAAACTAGTTTCCAAGCCATAATTCATTTCTTAATACGCGGACATTACCGCACTTAAACAAAGAATGAAAGTATTGATGTCATACTTTTATTGAAGTAAATCAGCAGATAGATTTGAGATATATTAGTTTAATAATTTGAACACAAAATAATATAAATCATCATAAAGTTATTTTTTTACCTACCATGATTCATTAATGGGTTAATGAACATAAAATTATGATATTTATGCACCTAAATTAGACTTTTTAAGACAATTTGTGTAAATTTAGCGTGGACTTATTAATACGTGCTCTAAATAAAACCATCATTAATAAAACGTTAATGGGCAGAGAACACGATATTAGGAATTTTAACCTAATCAAACAGAGAGGGGACATGACCAAAGGTATTGATAAATACAGTATTGATAATACTGATTACACCGTTGGCCAAGATAATATTCAGAAATGGGGGTTTGATATTCATAACCCTGTGTTTGGAATAAGCGCTGGTCTGATTTTATTGTTTCTTGTTGCTACATTGGTGAGTGATCCTGAAACAGCAAAATCAACACTTGATGGTATTAAGTGGAAAATCATTGGTAGTTTTGACTGGTTGTTTATCTGGGCGGGAAATATTTTTGTTATTTTTTGCTTAGCTCTGATTGTATCACCGTTTGGAAAGATTCGTCTTGGTGGTAAAGAAGCAACTGCGGATTATTCATTTATGTCCTGGTTGGCAATGTTGTTTGCTGCTGGTATGGGAATCGGTTTAATGTTCTGGAGCGTTGCTGAGCCCGTGGCATACCTAACCGGATGGTATAAAACGCCTCTTGGTGTCACACCAAACACACCAGAGGCGGCTAAGCTGGCATTAGGAGCAACCATGTACCACTGGGGACTGCACCCTTGGGCAATTTATGGTGTGGTTGCATTATCATTGGCATTTTTCTGCTATAACAAAGGGTTGCCACTTTCGATTCGTTCTATTTTTTACCCTATTTTAGGTGATCGTGCCTGGGGATGGCCAGGACACGTTGTTGATATTTTGGCTGTTGTTGCAACATTATTCGGCTTGGCGACTTCGTTAGGAATGGGAGCTCAGCAGGCTGCCAGTGGTATTCATCATGTGTTCGGTATTGATGCAAGTTTGTCGTTGCAAATGTATGTCATTATCGGTGTGACTTTTCTTGCGATTGTTTCGGTTGTTCGTGGTATTGACGGTGGGGTTAAAGTGATCTCAAACATTAATATGATCATTGCATTTGTTTTGCTCATATTGGTTGCCTTTATCGGATTCCACGTCACTTTCGGCTCCATTCCAACAACGTTGATGTCTTATGTCGAAAATATTATCGCTCTGAGTAATCCTCACGGTCGTACTGATGAAGCATGGTTTCAGGGATGGACAGTATTCTACTGGGCATGGTGGATTTCCTGGTCTCCATTTGTCGGAATGTTTATTGCCCGGGTATCAAAAGGACGGACCGTAAGGGAGTTTTTAGTTGCAGTCTTGATTGTGCCGACTATTGTCACTTTGGTTTGGATGTCTGTATTTGGTGGCATGGCTATTGATCAGGTGGTCAACAAAGTTGGTGAACTGGGAGCAAAGGGTTTAACGGACGTTTCTCTGGCTATGTTCCAAATGTTTGATGTTATTCCTTATGGTAAAGTGCTTTCGTTGATTGGTGTCGTGCTTGTTTTGGTATTTTTTATTACTTCATCTGATTCCGGTTCATTAGTAATTGATAGCATTACTGCCGGTGGTAAGGTGGATGCACCCATTCCTCAACGGATTTTCTGGGCATCGATTGAAGGCGCAATTGCAATGGCATTACTATGGGTTGGTGGTACTCAGGCCGTTCAGGCATTACAGGCCGGTGCAATTTCAACAGCACTGCCATTTACGGTTATTTTACTGTTAATGTGCGTGAGTTTACTTAAAGGTATGAGTACGGAAGAATTCCGTTGAGCATCATGTAGCGATTCACAGAAGCCAGCATTTTTGCTGGTTTTTTTGTTTACAGTATTTAATAAATTTGTCAAAAAAATGCCAAGCCACTATTTTAGTCAATAAATTGACAAACTCCTTAATAATCATGTCGTTATATTAATAAATTTATTGTTGTTCGTGCATATAAATAAGAAAATGGTTAACATTATGCCGATTGAAACAGAACCTGTATGGACAACATTTACAAATGAGATTAACTCTGAAACAGAAGCTAACCGGAGCCAGTTTAACCGCCGTTATTATCATGGCAGGTGCATTGACCTGGTTATCAATTGAGCGCATATATGAGCAAACCCAAAAGTCGATGTTTAACCGTGTAGAAACACTAACGTCAACAGCATCGAAAGGCATTTCTGATTGGGTTACTATCCGGAAATCGATCACCTCTTCTTTTGAACAGAATTCGGATGAAAATAATCCTGTACCGTTTCTTAAACAGGGACGTATTGCGGGGGGATTCGATGAACTATATTACGGCACGGTGACAGGAAAGATGTTCAGATCTCATCCTGCAAGAAACCGAGCGGGTTATGATCCCCGGGAAAGGCCATGGTATCGGGATGCGGTTTCTGCCGGGAAAATGATTTTGACTACTGCATACAAAGATGCAGTAACAAATGAATTACTGATTACAATTGCTGAGCCTGTACTTAATCATGGGCAATTAAACGGTGTGGTTGGTGCTGATGTTTTGATAAAACAGCTGGTAGATGGTGTATTGTCTTTTGATGCGGGGGAAAATGCCCGTACCATGTTGATTGATACTCAGGATGGTAAGTGGTTAGCTCACCCAGATAAATCTTTAATTCTTAAACCGGTGTCTGCGGTGTCATCAAAATTATCCATGGATTCAATTAGTAAGGCAGCCAAAGATAAAATGTTGGTACCTGTCGAATTAAATGGGCATCAAAAGCTGTATTATTTTCACTTGATACCCGGTACACCGTGGATATTTGCAGTCGAACTAGATCGTAAAACAGAACTGGCTTCAGCTCATTCATTACTTTGGAAATTGATTTTAATGGCGACAGTGATTACGGCTATCGTATTAGTTGCTGTATCCTGGCTTGTGAGTTTCTTAGTAAAAGACCTGAGACGAGTGACCAAAGCTCTGGAAGAAATTGCATCCGGTGAGGCAGATTTGACTCAGAGATTAGAAATACACACTGATGATGAGGTTGGGCGGCTTGCTTACAGTTTTAACCAATTTGTGAATAATATGCATCAGATGGTGATGAATCTGGGAAATGTATCAGCTCAACTTTCTAAGCAGTCTTCTCATACAGCACAGCAATCTGAAAAAAATAGTCATCGTATTCATCATCAACAGGATGAGGTGAATATGGTAGCAACTGCCATCAATGAAATGGCAGCAGCGACGCATGAAATTGCAGGTAATGCGGAACATACTGCAACAAATTCGAATGATGCGGTTGCAGCCTGTTCGGATGGCGCTGGTCAGGTCCGGCAAACGCAGTATTCCATTGAAAATCTTGCAAAAGAAGTGGAAGTGGCAACGGGAGTGATAGAAGAACTTGAAGGTCATGGCCATACTATCAGCACCATTCTTTCCACTATTCAGGGAATAGCAGACCAAACTAATCTTCTGGCACTTAATGCTGCTATCGAGGCGGCAAGAGCTGGTGAACAAGGTCGAGGTTTTGCTGTCGTTGCGGATGAAGTAAGGGTATTAAGTCAGCGTACTCATGCATCTACTCAGGAAATTCAGGAGATGATAGAGACTCTACAGTCAACAACGGGCAAGGCTGTGTCTATTATGACGAATAGTGGTTCACTGGCTGTGAAAAGTGTCGATGATGCTAATAAAGCTTCTGAGTCTTTAGAGCACATACGAAGTGTTGTTTCTTCTATCAGCGATATGGCAACTCAAATTGCTTCTGCTGCAGAAGAACAGGCATCAGTAACTTCTGAAATTACCAGAAATAGCCAGAGTATCAGAGATGTGTCTAACGAACTGGCGTCTGAAGCACTGGATGCATCAGAACAGGCTGCTCAGCTGTTTTCTTTATCTAATGAGCTGGAGTCAGAAGTGAAACGCTTTAAAGTCTGATTAAGGGAAAGGGAGCTATGGAGCTCCTTTTCTTTTTTAGGATATGTTAAAGCCAAAAGTGGCTGATGGGCTGTGTGGGATGGTAGTAATGGGATATTTGAGCCTGTAGTAATTCTGCTGTGGCGATGGCATCGGTTAAAGCGTGATGCGGAGGGTAGTTAGGTAAACCATATCGACGTCGGCTCAGTGCCAGACGAGTTGATATTTTTTTAGTAGAATTAAACAGATTGAAAAAAACGCGTTGATTTTTTTTCAGAACTCTTTGTTCAATTTTCATGGTATCAATCAGAGGAAATTCTATTCCCTCATCTAATCTCGATTTAAATGCCTTATCTAAAAAAAAACGCTCGATATCAAGAAAATGAACGACCATGATCTTATGGGTCATCATTTCCAGTAATTCCGGTAAGACAGTGATTAAATCAGGGGCGTTTTCAATATCGCTATGGGTGATACCGTGGATAACAATGGATTCTTCAGCCAGTTTCCTTTTCGGTTTTACTATCCACTCTTTAGCCCGGTTTAGACAAATACGGTTTAAAGTAAATGGAACAGCCCCAATGCTAATGATTTCATCTTTATTGCTGTTAAGACCGGTGGTTTCGAGATCAATCGCCAGAAACTCAATATCTCCAATCGGGGTTGCTGGATCAGGAAGACCGTAATGATAGTATTTTTTTAACAGAGGATGTTCTGCCCGCTCTTCTCTGGTTTGAAACTTATTTGGCCAGTCTATACTAGGCGGGGTAAATAATTTTAAAAAGCTCATCAGCTCAGTACCTTATTGCCCTGATAGCGATATTTCAGAAAATTTTGTGCATTACTGAGGACCTGAAAGGCATCTTTGAGATTTCGTCTTTCAAAATCGGATAAATTTTCGGGTTCGACATTGTTATCCGGTTCGACACCATTTTCGACATCATAAGCCTGATGACGGATGCGAACCATAGAGATGAATTCCATTGCATCTCTTAAATCTTCCCCTCTGCCTTTGGGAAGAATGCCCGCCTCGATAATATCATCTAGTCTTTCAAACGAATTTTTAGCTCTTGAGCCGACAGCCAAAGCATGCACCCGGATAACATCAGCCAGAGGTGCGGTACCTCTTCGTTTTAAATTCATCGAGTTATTATGGCGGCCATCTTTTTCCATCACAAAATTCTTAAAGAAACCCAAAGGAGGCGTTCTGTTTAAGGCGTTTCTGGCAAGACAGGCCAGAAACCGATTGTTCTTTTTAGCCCGGCGGATAATAAAACTATTAAGGTGTTCGGCCCATTTTACCCGTCCGTACACGCCGTCAATGTCGAAAAAAATTGAAGAATTAAGAAGGGCTTTAGGATTCGGGTTATCAATCCAGTCGGCAAAACATTCTTCCCACTCCTTTCTTGTCATTCGCCACATCGGATTGGTTGCCATAATATTACCGCTACAATAATTATAACCACACCGGGCCAGAGCATCGCAAACATAGGTTGCCAGAGCAGCAAAATATTCACTATGTTTTTTTTCATCGTAGTCATCGTCCAAAATGATAGCATTATCCTGATCCGTGACCAGCAATTGTTCATCTCGTCCCATCGACCCCATGGCAACAAAACAATATGGTACCGGTGCCGGGCCAAGCTCTGTTTCCGCCAGTTCGATGATCCGTTGTTTGAAGCTGCGGCCAATGACTGACATAGCTGTACCTATCATATGGGAATTTGCATCTTCGTTTACCATACGGACAAAACTATCGCCTACCTGTTTTGATGTCGTTTCTAATTCATCAACACTATTCTGATGATAGATATTATTTACCAGCAGTAAGGAGCTTTGAGATTCGTAACGAACAATATCCGATGTTTCTATGATGCCAATTGGTTTTCCTTCTTTTACGATTGGTAAGTGGTTGACTTTATAGCGTAACATTGCCAGAACGGCTTCGTACACGTACGCATTGTGGTCCAGAGAAATCAGCTCTGTTGTCATGACCTCAGTAATATTTTTATCTCTGCTCAATCCGGTGGCTAAAACTCTGGTACACAGGTCACGGTCGGTAATAATACCAACCAGAAGATTATTATCATCGTCATCTAGGCCTGTTGTTGTATCATCAAGAACCAGTAATGCCGAGTAGTTTTCTTCAGCCATTTTCTGTGCCGCTTCCTGAATGGTTGTGGAAATATTTATCCACGGTGTATTACCTGTCAGCAGCTTTTTCAATTTAGAAGTGGTCAGGTCATTTTGTTGTTCCGTAACGGAAACGGCTTGCCTTAAACGAGCTTTATCATCGACCTCTACAAATTCGGCAAAAGCATCATTCCTGGCATAAAGTTCCTGAAAATAGGGTTCCGGTAAACAGTAGACAAGCGTATCTTCAATGGCTTTTACCGGGAAAACGACTTTATTGTTGGTGAGTAATCCCATTTGACCAAACAGATCGCCTTCGGAAAGACGATTATATAATTCTCCTTTACGACGATAGACTTCGACTGAGCCACTGCGAATGATATACAGATCATTAATCTCACCGCCAAATGGAATGATATTGGAATCGCTTCTGAAATAAGAAATTTCAATCTTAGCGGTAAGATCGTCAATTTCTTCTTCAGGCATTTCAGAGAAAGGAGGAAACTGTATCAGAAATTGTTTTATATCGAGCAGTTCTGGTTGCATGGGCCAATTTATGCCTGTTATCTGTGTTTTATGAGAACAGGCGTTACAATAACAAAATATCCTCTGACGTTCATTAGTGCTTTTTATGCCATTTTTATCAGAAACGGGGGATACATCAGAATGTCAGGAGCATATCAAACCATTTAGCGCCACCGTGAGCAGATTCTGATTCACCTAAACACACAACCCCGGATTTTTCATAGAAATGAATCAAGTGGTGCTTGCAGGTAAGAAAGACACCATGAAGTTTCTTTTCTCTGGCTTCAAGGATAAAGTGGTCTAGCAGCAATCTTGCCAGACCTTGTCTTTGAGATGATGGTTCGATAGCCAGTCCAAATACTGTCTGAAATACACCTTCGGGATTATGCAGAGAGGCATTTTCAAACAGCTCATCAGGCAGGGCTGGTTGGTGATACCGGCATCCGTTGATGTGCCCGACAACTTTTCCATCAAGTTCGATGACGTAGAAACATTCCGGGAATTGCTCGAACCTGGCCCGGAAAGAAGCCAGAGAGGCGGCTTCGGCTTTGGGAAAACACAAAGATTCAATAGTGGCTATGGGTAAAATGTCGTTTTCTTCTGCTGGGCGGATGGATTTCATTGTGGTATCAGTTAGTGAATATTGTTTCTAGAACAATAACACAAATCTGGAGAGGTTATCTGGCTATCAGGTTTATTTATCTGTAACGATTATCCGGTTTGGTTGACGGATCGGTATGACAGGGGAAACGGATGGGTAAAGTGACGATGCTCAGGTATTTTTAAAGTCTGAGTTTATAATAAGTCATCGGTAAATATCAGTGCCTGAAATAATATTCAGGCACTGTTTGTCATCAGGCTTCCTGATCCACAATCTGTAATTCTTTTTCAGTAGTATTACGTTTGGACAGGCTTAATATATAAAGAATAACCATAGCCGTCATAACCCAGCCGGATAATGTAAATAATCTGGCATAACCGGTATGTACAGCAATCATTCCGTAAACAATAGCTCCACATCCATTACCAATATCCAGCATATTATAAAATGTTGCACTTGCTGCACTGCTTTTATCTTCAGGTACGCTATTTAATATTTGAGTCTGAAGCGCAGGAAATAATGCACCCAATCCGAATCCGTATGAAATAGAGCAGATTAAGAATCCCATCTGAGTTCTGACATAATAAAGAGCAAAGAAAGCAATAAGGAATAATAATATTCCCGGAATAATAACAAAAGCAGCCCCTTTTTTATCGTAGATTCGTCCAGAGAATACTCGTGAAACACAAACACAGACTGTGGAGACTAAGAAGAAATATCCGGCATTCCCTATACCAGCATCTTTTGCAAAAACAGAAATAAAGTTTAATACGCTGCCATATCCTATTCCAAATAAAAGGGTTAGAAAAGCTGGGAACCGGGCACCTTTAACCGCAAATTGATCAACGAAAGATACTTTTTGACCTTCAATCAGTTTGGGGAATGTGTAGTGTTTACTAAAACGACAAAAATAAGTCCAAATTAGAGCAATGACCTGACAGCCAACAGCAAAATAGAAAACAGCTAAGAAGCTAAAATCTGTTGCGAGCCACAAGCCAAAAGCTGGCGCTATAGCCATTGCAACCGTTGTGCCCAGGCCAAAATAGCCCATGCCTTCCCCTTTTCTTGACTTAGGAATGATGATCGCAGCCAGTGTGGCATAAAAGGTGGTTGCAATACCGAAACCGACGCCATGTAGTATCCTTATAGCCAGTATTCCATCAACAGTATTGAACAGGGAGTATCCCCAGGCACAGGCAAACGAGATCACAATGCCGAGGAATAAACAGCCAATAGTTCCAATGTATTTTTTACCAACATCAGAGAACATTCTGATGATAATCGCTGAGAAAACGAAAATACCGGCGACTAACCCAACTTGCGTTGCTGATCCTCCCATCTTGGATACATATAGAGGAAGTACTGGTAAGAGTAGGTGAAAACCCGCAAAAAATATTCCATTAGTGATAATGAGCGAAATAAAATTAGCGCTCCATAATCGGGTATTCCCCGAATTAAAATTGTCTGACATATATTTTTCCTTGAATACGATGCTTATTAAAATAAGCATAAATACATTGCAGGAAATAAATATATAACAATAATTTGTTATAAAATATATTCTGCTTTTAATAGGGATATTTATTGGATAATTAAAATATTGGGTAGTAACGAAAGATTATTACTGAAGATTTAATTATAGAAATATATTAATTGGTACTTTAAAAATTACTAAATGATATTATCATGTACAAGTATTACCACCACGATCTATATTCAACGAGCTTATTATCTGGTTATTTACGGAATGTGTCAACACAAGCATGGATAGTTTTGATTTGATAATTTAATTACAACTATCTAATAATTTAATTGTTAGATTATTATATTATAAGTATTGATGACATGCTGAGAATGAGGTTAACAAAAGCCTATCGTATCGGGAAGGATATCAGGATGGTAGAAAGCCGGTAACTTTGCGGTTCGGTTAAGATTCGAATAAGATAGAGCTGGTAAGTTGTAAAGAACACTTCATTGATGCTTTGATTTGTTCTGATTCGTACCGAAATCATTATTTATTCAGATAGACCTTGTACTCGTGCTCTATTCTGATATAACAGTTCACCATTAGAGTCGTGTTAGAAAATTTTGAGATATGTTGAGTAAATCGATAGCGTTTTTCTTCGTTTGTGTGTCCCTGGTACTGTCGGGCTGTACCACTTTTCACTCACAGGTGACCGCTAAAAAAGAAATTTATCAGCAAATAACGATAGATCCGCATGTGAAAGATCATTTAGTAAAAATTATTAATGATTCATATGGTCCGGGTGATAAGTTATTGAATCAATTATTAACATCTGATGTTAATGTTGAAGACCATGGTAGTTTTTCTGTGATTTCGGCAAGATATATTACACCGACCAGCCCCATAAAAATTCAGACTCAAATAGACAGTTACTGTCGCTCTGAACGTGGACATCTGGTGAACGGGGGATGCGAATTAAGAACAAATCCGATAGCTCTTGCTTTCTTTTATAAATTATCCGGTTCCCTTAACAGTAAGTATGTTAGCGCTTATGACATTGACTTTTATGCGATTGTTCCTAAGAGTGCTGATCAGTCTGATGTTCTGGGATTGGCAAGAGAGCAGGGATATGTCAGCTCTGTTGATGTAAAAAAACAGAAGCGTAAAATATCAAAAAAAGAGAAGCAGTTGGCGAAAAAGAAAGCCGAATATGATCGGGAACTAGAGAGACAGGCCAGATTAGCGGCTATGCAGAAAGCAAGCATAGATACAAGAGCCCAAGTTTTAAAAAGAGGCACAAAAGTGTGTCAGGTAAGTCTGGATCATGTTGTTGTTGGGTATACAGAAGACTCTGCAAACGGAAAAGTAAAAGTGTTGGTTAACAATAAGCTGATTTGGGACTGGCCGGATAACTGGTTTGCCTGTGACAGATAAGCTTTAAATTAAATTACCAGCTACCTCAAATTTTTATTCCGATGATCGATCATGTCCCAATCTGTTATGCTGTCATTGGGTTTGTTTATGATTGTGTTTCCAGGATTTTCGACAGCAACTCCCCGTTGTGCATGGCTCTTTTCACTAATGCGTATCCGCCCATCGTGCCTTGTTTTTGATATTTTGCCATGCACAAATGCATTTCTTTATTGAATTTATTTAGTGCTTGACGTTCTATCTGTGTCTGTAGGACGGGGAACAATATTTTTTTTGAGTTCTGTATGATTTCACCGGCCAGTAAGACTTTCTCCGGATTAAAAAGATTTACAAGAGTGGAAAGAACTTGTCCCAGGTATCTGGCTGTTTCTTCTACGATGTGGATGGCTACCTCATCGCCAGATTCCGCTGCCTGGCATATGGTTTCTACAGATAACGTTTGGTTTGACAGAATCGTAGGATGACCACGCTTAATTAACTGACTGGTCCTTGATACGATAGCATCATTAGAAACCAGAGTTTCGAGACACCCAAAATTGCCGCAATGGCATTGCTCCCCGAATGGATCGATTTGGACATGGCCAATTTCGCCGACGGTTCTTTGTTTTCCGCTTAATAAATTACCATTAGAGACAATACCTGCACCAATTCCACCATGGATAGTGACGAGAATAAAATCATCACACTGCCTGGCATGCCCAAGATAATATTCGGCCAGAGCAAGAGCTCTGATGTCATTACCAATGAAGACTGGAAGGCCGAAATGATTGAGCGAACTGATAAGATTCAATCCGCCGATCTGGTGATTAGGAGAATAGTTAACTAAACCGGTATTTGTGTCAACTAACCCAGCCATTGTGACTGAAATTGCAATCAGATTTTTTTGATTACTACAGGAAAGGCATTGTGAGATTTCCTGCTTAAGTGTGGCGACAATGTTTCCGGCATCGTGACTGAGGATAGGAGTTATATGGTGAAATATAATATTTCCAGCAAGATCCATCAGACTTGAATGAATATCTGTTCTTCCTAACCGGCAAGAGACGAAATAAAAATCTTTTTGATTTGTGGTTAGTGCTATTGCCGGCCTTCCTCCGGTCGATGCTTCCTGAGACAGCTCCGAAACAAGATTATGTTTCATAAGCTGTCTTGTCAGATTCGTGACACTTGCCGGGGCAAGGTCACTTTTCTGAACAATATTGACTCTTGATATCGGGCCGTTTAAGTCGATGAGTTGATATACCAGTGCGGCATTATTGTATTTTACTTTTTCGTACGCATTTTTTTGACCACTGATATTACTCATCGAAATCAATTCCTTACTATGACTCCATTCACTATGGATGCCGATACTTTATAGTCTTGATTCATAACAATCAAGTTAGCCACAAAACCGGGTTTAATACATCCCAGATGGTCTGAGACTCCGATGGCTTTTGCAGGATAGAGAGAGGCCATGCGAAGAGCTTCATCCAGAGATACGCCAGCGTTTTCAACCAGTCTTTTTACTCCTTCATTCATCGTCAGAGATGACCCTCCGAGAGTTCCTTTTTCATCAAGACATTTGCCATTTTTGATATAGATAGTTGTACCGCAGAAGTCGAACTTATCCAGTTCTTTGGGGGCGGATGAGCCAGCGGTACCATCAGTAACCAGACACAAGCGGTTACCGAGAGTTTGTTTTGCAATTCTTATATTTGCCCAGTGAACATGATGCCCATCGGCAATGATTCCAGCGTATAGGCTGCCACTATCAAGTACTGCACCAACTGCGCCAGGTTCTCTGGCTCCTGATATTGGGCTCATGGCATTATACAGATGAGTAGCGAAGCTTATTCCGTAAGAAAACGATTGTTTTGCTTCTTGATAACTGGCTGCGGTGTGGCCGATACTGACTATTATCCCGGATCTTACCAGGGCTCTAATATGCTCCGGTTTATTCATCTCCGGTGCTAAAGTCACTTTTTTTAACCATGGCGTCTGTCCACTAAGCCATTCAACCATATTGTCGCCGGGAGCCCTTAACTGTTCCTGTGGATGTATCCCTTTTCTGACCGGGTTGGTATATGGACCTTCCAGATGCATGCCTAAAACATGGTTTGGATTTTCATTCATGTATGCTTTGCAGGCATTAATTCCATTACGGATGGCTTCATCACTATCGCTTATCAACGTAGGAAGAAAACTGGTTGTTCCGGTTTTGATATTCGTCTTATGCATGTGCATAAGCGTCTGTTTGCTTGGTGATGTATTGAACATGACTCCCCCACAACCATTTTGTTGCAGGTCAATGAAGCCGGGACACAGTATTTGTCCCTTAAGGTCGATGTGTTTTACGTTTGTTGGGATATTTTCTGACGGGACGATATCAATAATAGTACCGGAATCTATGAGTACAGAATGAGTTGTCAGACGTTGTTCGCCCGTAAAAATAATGCTGTTATCAAGGGAAATCATTAAATTACAACTCCTTTGCTATATTTATTTCGGATGCTTCCAGTTGTTGAAAATAGCGGAGTGTTTTTACTTTTAATTCCATCGATGCTGGTTCATCACATATCAGAATACTTTTTGCGTGTAACTGGAGCGCTGAAATTGTCCAAAGGTGATTAACCGCACCTTCTACGCCAGCCTGTACCGCCTGAGCTTTATTGGCACCTGTCGCCAGAATTAAAATTTCTTTCGAATCAAGCAATGTTCCCACACCAACAGTCAAAGCCATTTTTGGAACCTGTGAAATATCATTTTCGAAAAAACGGGCATTATCTATAATGGTTTCAGGAGTCAATGTTTTTATTCGTGTTCTTGAATTAAGAGAAGAAGCCGGTTCATTGAATGCAATATGTCCATCGCTACCTACACCGCCAAAGAAGAGGTGAATACCGCCATAATTTTTTATTTTCTCTTCGTAATTACGGCATTCTTCTTCAAGATTGTCTGCCATTCCGTTCAAAATATGGATATTTTTTTTATTGATATCTATATGCTTAAAGAAGTTTTCGTACATGAAATAGTGATAGCTTTGAGGGTGTTCTGCTGGAAGTCCAACATATTCGTCCATATTAAAAGTCACTACATTTTTAAAACTGACTTCTCCTTTTTTATATAGCTGAATTAATGCTTCGTATGTTGTTAAAGGTGTACTGCCTGTTGGAAGTCCCAAGACAAAAGGACGATCGGATGTAGGTGCAAATTGTTGAATTTTTTTCACTATATAATTTGCAGTCCATTTTCCGACTTCGGTTTTATTTTTTAGTGGTAATAAGCGCATGATACATCTCCGTCTACAGTAAATTAATCTTACTTAATTTATATATTGAATAAAGTTACAGGATTAAGCAAGGGATATCAGAGATAATTTTGCAATCATGATTAAAATGTGACATATATATTAACGCTTAGTTTATTGGATGAACTAAGATGTGTGAGAACAATTGGCAAAGTGATTTAGCTTTGACCACAGTACAGAATTCAATTGGAGGAAGTTATGAACGTACTGGGATATACGCAAAAACTCGGGAAGGCGATCATGCTCCCGATCGCTATCCTACCGGTTGCGGCGATTCTGCTTCGTCTCGGACAGCCAGATATGCTAGGTATTGCATTTATGGCTCAAGCCGGCGGAGCGATTTTCGGGCAGTTACCACTTTTGTTTGCCATCGGTATTGCGATTGGGCTATCTAAAGATGATGCCGGTGCTGCAGGTCTGGCGGGTGCGATAGGTTACCTGGTTTTAACTGAGGCTGCTAAAACAATCAATGCGGACATCAACATGTCCTTCTTCGGTGGCATTGTGGCTGGTATTGTTGCCGGGCATTCATACAATCGCTTCTATAATTATAATCTTCCAGCTTATTTGGCATTTTTTGGCGGTAAGCGTCTAGTACCCATAATGACAGGTCTTATTTCTCTCATTCTTGCTGCGATTATGGGTGTTGTCTGGCCTTCGATTCAACATGGTATTGATTCATTTGGACATGCAGTTGCCACATCCGGTGCTTTTGGTCAGTTTGCTTACGGGACGCTCAACCGGGCTCTTATTCCAGTAGGCCTTCATCATGTTATGAATTCTATTTTCTGGTTTGGTCTGGGGGATTGTACAAAAGTAACTTATGAATTAGCCGGAGCATTGCAAAATGTTTGTGTTGATCCGTCTGTTGCGAAATCTTTTGTTATTGGTTCTTCTGTTCCTGGTATTGATGGCAGTATTATTAAGGAAGTTGCTGAACAGGCCACTCGTGGTGACTTAAACCGCTTCTTTGCCGGAGACCCGCACGCCGGTGTATTTATGACCGGATTCTTCCCTATTATGATGTTCGGGTTGCCAGGCGCAGCGTTAGCTATGTATTTTGCTGCTCCTCAGAATCGACGTAAACAAGTCGCCGGGCTACTTGCATCCGTTGCATTAACCGCATTTTTGACTGGTGTAACAGAACCGCTTGAATTTACCTTTATGTTCCTGGCTCCGGTACTTTATATTGTTCATGCAGTGCTAACCGGGCTTTCTCTGGTTGTAACTAATTATCTTGGGATTTTGGATGGCTTTGGTTTCTCTGCCGGTTTGTTTGACTTTATCATTAACTGGGGACTTGCGACAAAACCAGCTTTGCTTATAGTTGTCGGGCTGGTTTTCGGGGTCGTGTATTTTGTTATCTTTTACTTTTCGATTAAAGCATTTGATATTAAAACGCCCGGAAGAGAAGACGATACAGACGAAAACGAAAAAGTATCCGGTAGTGGACAGAGTGGCGATATGGACACCCTTGCCCGTCAGTATATAGAAGCGTTAGGAGGGCAGGAAAACCTTTCTCAGATTGATGCCTGTATAACCCGTTTACGTTTGTCTGTGAAGAGCATGGATGTGGTTAATGATGCTTCTCTGAAATCGTTGGGGGCTAAGGGAATTGTAAAACTTAATGCAACAAATATTCAGGTTGTCATTGGACCTCAGGCTGAAATTATTGCTGATGGGATGAAAGAAATTACTCAAAGTTAATGATTTCGTAAATGATTGTTTGTACCGGCCAGATACGTCAGTATCTGGCTTTTTTTTTGAGTTACACTGGCAGAAAAGCGGTTTTCCGTTTTCATCAGACTTGATATGCTTGAAAAGTGAGGATAAATATTTTTAGGTAAGGCTCTTAGAACATGAAAAAACTCAGTGTTATTATGATGTTAACATTAGTACTGACAGGTTGTAAAAACGGTTTTGAAGGCGAGTATTCAGCAAAAACCGGTTCAGATAACGAAGTTCTTAGCAATATTGCTCAGTATGCGCCTCATGACAATATTGTTATTGGCGAAAATTACATTGATGTTGAAGGTCAAAGAACTCAGTTTGATAAAATTTTTGAACGCAAGTCCGGTGGCAAGCGTTATCTTGTCTTTGTTAAAAATGGGAATGAAGACGTTTGGAAGATTATTGATGATAATACGCTGGTGCAGGAAAAAGGTATTCTGAACGTCACTTATCATCGGATAAAGATTGTAAAATAAGGAGACTGAATATGGCGGCCTTAGTTACTACCTATCAGTATGGAAGGAGTGAAAGCCAGAGTGGCGATTTGTTTTTACCAAAAGGCGGGGTTTCTAAAGGTTTTGTCTGTTTAATCCATGGTGGATTTTGGAAATATCCCTATGGTAAAGATCAAATGAACGAACTGTCAGCTCACCTTGCTCAAATGGGGTATGGTGTCTGGAACATTGAATACAGAAGAACAGGGGAAAAGGAAGGCGGTTGGCCCGGTACATTTGATGATGTGGTTGATGCTGTGAACTATCTTGGAACGCTGGATGTTTTTAACAAAACGAATATTAGTATCATTGGTCATTCTGCCGGAGGACATTTAAGCTTGTGGTTATCTCACCAGCAACATCGTTTGAATTTAGCAATAACAGAAGTGATTGCCCTGGCTCCCGTTGCGGACTTAATTGGCGCTTTTAAGAAGAATATGGGAAATGGAGCAGTATATGATTTACTCGGCGTAACCCCATCGGAGGATATTAACCGTTACCTTGTCACATCACCCATGGAGTTATTGCCCGGAAATATTCCTCAGTATGTGCTGCACGGGACCGACGATGAGTACGTTGATATTAATATGACATATTCCTACTCAGAAAAAGCGCTGGCGCTCAATAGTAATGTCATGTTTTTGGAAATTGAAAAAGGTACCCATTTTGACTTTCTTGACCTTTCGTCGCCCTCGGTAGGAAAGCTATTTGATATATTAAATGGATTATTAGACTAGTAATTGGTTTTTCAGGAGATAATTATGAGCAAGGCGCTTTTGTTGGTTGATATACAAAATGATTTTTCACCGTCAGGTACATTACCAGTGCCTGATGGCGATGAAATTGTTCCTGTTATTAATAACATATTAGATCAGTTTGATTATGTTGTGGCGACGTTGGACTGGCATCCTGAGAACCATGGCAGCTTTGCTTCACAATATACTGGCAAGAAACCCGGAGATGTTGTGAATTTGTCCGGTACTGAGCAGATTTTATGGCCAATGCACTGTGTTCAGAATAGCGAAGGCGCAAAGTTCATTCCAACACTGAATACAGCCTCTATTAACCATATTGTTCACAAAGGTACGCATCCGGATGTAGATAGCTATAGCGGTTTTTATGATAATCAGAAACGCCATATGACAGGTCTGGCTAAGTATTTAAAATCAAATGCTATCACGGATGTTTATGTGGTCGGTCTGGCGGCTGATTATTGCGTAAAATTTACTGCCTTAGATGCAGTAGCTGCTGGTTTTAATACTTTTGTCATTAAGGATGCTACCAGAGGAGTAAACGTCCAGGATGGTGACGTAGATGCTGCTTTTTCGGTAATGGAAAATGCAGGCTGTAAAATCATTCAGTCTGAAGAACTGAAGGGTGAGAAATAAAGATGAAATTTGCAATATTAGGTGCCGGAGGTATCGGTTGCTACTATGGTGCAAGACTGGCGGCTGCTGGTCATGATGTGGTGTTTGTTGCCCGTGGGCTGCATCTTAAGGCGATGCAGTCGCAAGGCTTGTCAGTGACTCAAAATGATTTTTCTTTTAATTCGAATGTGATTGCTGTGGATTTGGACACTCTGATGTCTGAATTTAACTGCGAAGAATTTGATCTCTTGATTCTTGCTGCGAAAAGTGCAGCAACGAAGCAGATAATGGGTGATTTGAGTGATTGGTTGTCATCAGGTTCAACTCCCGTGTTGTCCATTCAAAATGGTGTTCGTAATGAAGAAAAAATTGCTGCAGTTGTAGGTAAGATGCGCACCCTTGGTGGTTTGGCGGTCAGAATCGGTGGGCATATCGTTAATCCTGGTGTCGTGCAGGTAACCGGTGTTGCTGAAATTGAGATGGGAATATGGCCAAATAGTAGGGTTCATCCTGATTCAGAGCGTTACGTTAACTCTCTCGGAAGTGTATTTAATGAAAGTGGAATCCCAACTAGTATTCAGGAAAATATTGAGTATGCGCTATGGAAAAAACTGATCATCAATAACAGTGTTAATCCATTGTCCGCGTTAACCGGACTTGATACCCGGCAAATGCTTGCTGAAAAAAGCCTGAGAAATGTGGTGTATCAGATGATGCTGGAAACGGCTAAAGCTGCAAACTATGCTGGTGTAGAAATAGTAGAAAAAGACGTTGATGAGATGTTTGACTTAATTTCTAATTTTGCGGCAATTAAAACATCGATGTTAGTAGACCGGGAAAAGGGCAGACCATTAGAGCTTGATGATATATGTGGCCCTGTACTTGATTATTATCGTATTAATAATAATGAGGCAAAAACAACGTCGTTAATAAAGACATTACTTGAGTCTAATTTACATTTTTGTGCCTTCAATGTCTCCTGAACAGCCTTTTGAATGTATGGTTTGATTTTTTCACATTATCAGATTGATCTGAATTTTTTCACAGTTGATAGTAAAGAATTCGATATGAGATCAAGTTCAAATTTTTTGGAAATGTTTAATTTTTGTTCGTTTTTTAAGGGCGATTTTCACAAAAAATTCATCAATTATTAGAGTTGGTCAAATTTATTTATGGTAAAAACGACTAAGTTGTTTTTATGAGAGTGAAAAGAGGACTACACATCAACAATAATAAAGGTCATTAAGAGCGAACACTATATCTTATATAGAGATAGAGAGATTAGACGTATGAAAATATTATCGAAATCTTATAATGTATTGGAACAGCTTTTAAAGCCACTTCCACTTTCTGCTGTTATCACAATTCTAATTTTTGCCTCAATGTTATACATGAAGTTACATGGGTATGATCAATCTCTTTGATAAAAGCTGAAGGAGTTCGTTGGAGTTGAATAGACGTGTTTAGCTCCAATGAAAAATAACATTTCTTGGATTCCCCAATCCGAAATGCCGATGATTACTATTTCACAACTGAAAGCGCGTACCATAATAAAATCGGCATTGTAATAATCGACAGAAAATTGCCATACAGAACCATCGAGGCAACAGTTGGTCCATCGAGTTTGTATCTTTCGGCAAATAAGTGATTCATTACAGCAGGAGGAAGCATAGTAAACAGAACCATCATTTGTTTTTCTAAAACAGGCAAGTTTATTGTGTGAATGATCATGATGTATGCCATAGCGCCACTTAGTAGTGAAGTGAATGTACTTAATATACCAATTTTTATTCCTGAACGGTTTAGGTATATAAGTTGCGAACCAAGAGAAAAAAGCATTAGGGGTATTGAACTTTCCCCAAGCAAAGTCGTTGCTTTTAATAACGGCGTCCATATATGTATACCACTGTAATTGATTGCTAAAGATAATATGGTGGCGTGAATCATCGGCATGCGAATCAGTGTTTTCAGTCCCTGCTTATTTAGTCCACTGATAATAATAAGACCTATAGTCACCTGTAGACAGGTTGAAACAACCATGAGGAGTACAGCATCTGACTTGGCTATTTCACCAAAAGTGTATACAAACAGGGGAATAGCCAGATTACCGCTGTTGCGAAACATGTGTGGTGGAACCCAGACTTTGTGATCGAGTTGTCTAAATAGGGTAAATAACCATATAACGATTCCCGGAACAATAACAGCCAATATACCGGCATTAATTAGAGCGATTTGTTTATTTCCAATTGGCATATCTACCAGGCAGGAAAATACCAGAGCGGGTGCAAAATAATCAATATTAAGGCGATTAATTGGTTTCATGTCGATTGACGTTTTTTTTGCGCACAAATAGCCGACAATAACGACAAAAAACATCGGGAATAAGATTTCAATGACTCGAATTAACACGGCTGAAAGGATTTTGTGAAAAAAGTATAGCCATTACAGCACTTTCTTGGGATCATGACTAGTATCAAACTGAGAAATAAAATTTAAGAAAACTATCTCAGATATGGTGAATTTGCTTGAATTCTCATTCACTTTCTTGTTGAATACGGCGATGATATCAATTCTCATATTTACGACTAAAGAGGCTAAGCTATGGGACGACCTAAAATCCCGAGAAAAATATGTGGTGCTCCGGCTAATAGCTGCTTTAAGCCCAATGGAATCCAAATGGGGGACTTAGAGCAAGTTACCCTGCATCCTGATGAATTTGAAGCCATTCGTCTTGTTGATTATCAGGGGATGTTGCAGTTGGAAGCAGCATCAGTGATGGGTGTATCAAGACAAACGTTGGCCAATCTGGTGAAATCAGGCAGACAAAAAGTTTCAGATTGCTTATTAAATGGCAAAGCTTTGATGATGACTCCTTCCGAATAAGAAACTACTTGTTATAAAGCCGCATGATGGCTTTCTTTACCAATTATTATTGGTTCTTTCACACATAAAATATTGGCATATGCTAATTATGGGGGTATGATTGTGTATATTTTTATTGTGAGGACCAAGTATGATTACAGCAGTACCTGTGATGGATAACCGATTATCGAATCATTTTACGAAAGCACACCACTTTATTTTTGTGAAAGACACCGGAGAACTTGTTAGTTCGGCACCAAATCCGGCACTAGATTCCGGATGTTCAGGAAAATCGCGCCTTCTTGAAATGTTAAAATCCAATCATGCCAAAAGAGTATTAGTAAAAAACATTGGTTCGAGAATGCTGTCCCGCCTTTTTGAATGTGAAATAAAAGTGATCATGGCAGAAAAAGGTCAGTCAGCAGACCTGCTTAGTTTGCTTCGGGGAGAAAATGTAACAACTTTAGTTGATTTGTCACGAGCTCGTATATCAAAGAAATACGAAGATAAAAAAGCGGCAGGTCAGCTATGTTGTCATTCCGGTAAAAATCATTCAGGTAAAAATCATTCAGGTCATTCTTGTTGCCACTCAGACAACCATTCTCAGTCCGACAATAAGAAAAAATGTTGTTGCAGAAAATGATCGGAGCAGAGATTTCAGAAAGAAGATCCGAAGCTGATGCTGTTTTGAAATTGCATTCAGGCTGTTTTGCCTGTGGCTTAGAATCGCCAGAGCTTGGTTTGCATTTTTTTCCTTTGTCCTCTGGTGGGCTGAAAGGAGAGTTTATTGTGGCTCAAAAATATCAGGGTTATGGTGGTTTGCTTCATGGTGGTATTGCAGGAACAATGCTTGATTCAGTAATGACGCACTGCTTGATGCAGCGGGGAATTAAAGGTCTAACGGCTGAGCTGAATATTAAATATCATAAACCGATTGAAGTTGGCAGTATTGTTTCTATTTATGGGAAAATAAACAAAAAGTTAAGAAAGGTTTATTTCTTATCTGCATATTTGGAAACAGAGCAGGGTATTTGCGTTAGCGCACACGGTAAATTTATTGAACCCAAAAAGTAGAGACAAAAAAATCACTTCTATTTAGTTTTTGAAAGGTATTGATAAATAAAACGGGTGTCAATGCCTTTTAGCCTCATTTTTAATTCGAGCGTCTTTAACTTATTTGAGATGTCTTTTATTGTTGTATCAGTAGCCTCGACACTATTAATCAAATCACATAACCGTAAAGCATGATTTCGATCTTCTAATTCCGGTGGAAGGTATCCCGAATTTTTAAGAATTCGGTAGCAAGCTCTTAATTCTTCGGGAATAAAAGTTTCATCTTCAAAGTCAACAGGTTTACCTTTCCCTGGTAGGTTATCTAATTTACCTTCCTCTATGGCTGACTGAATTACTTTTTCTGCTATCTGATCGATCAGAAGAGTCAATGTTACAGTACCTCCGGATATCTAAACAATAGATGCCCATAAAGCAGATATTGGCATTGCAATGATAAGAGCCGGGAGCATATTTGCTACCGGGAATTGTAATATACCACAAATGCGAAATCCTGTTGCAAGCATAACTAGCCCACCAACAGCGGAAAAGTCAGCAATCATGACATCATTAGTGAGAGGCATAATGCTTGATGCAGAATAATAAAGAACTGCTTGTACGATTGTCTGTGGGATAGCGAGTGATGCGACCGGAAACCCCAGACGAATTGCAAAAATAATGGCTGTAAAAAAATCCAGAAATGATTTTACAATGAGCAGCGTAGGGTCACCTGTTACCCCTTCGTTCATGGAACCGAAAATACCGGTTCCACTTACACTAAAAAGAATTAGAACAGAAATAAATGCTTCAATATATTCATTCTGACTGATACTGGAGTTGGGTTTTGGCAATGTGCGTTCGATAAAATCTTTCAGAAAGTGAGCCAAAGATTTGATTTTTTCTTCTAAGTCGAATATTTCTCCGATAAGAGTACCAATGAGCATGGCAAGAACAACGGCCGGCAATAGTTTCACCTTCATTATCATAGCGATACCTAATCCCATTGATGTCAGGCCAAATACCATCGGCATGCGTTCTCTTATTCGTTGTGGCACTTTTGTACCACCTACAGTACCGATTATGCCACCTAAGATGATTGCAGTTGCGTTTATCAATGGACCGATCATTAAATATCCTTATGATTTTAAAGACTAATTTGTTGGGAGAGTATTGCCGGCAAGATTCATCATTGGCAATAATGTGATGATTGTCACTATGTAAGTTGGTTCGATCAAGCTTTATATCTATATTGTATTGCTAATGTTATATTTATTCATAATTTAAATTGATTAATTTTATCCCTAAATAACATCATGATTCAGAACTTAATAAATGGTTTGGTTCTGGGGATATATTGTCATCAGCAGGTATTCCTTCTGACAAATTCAGTGATTACTGTGACTTTTCTGTTCATTTATAAACAAAGAAAATATGATTTAGCGCTGCTGCCATCAATAAAAGCGCTGTAGGATAGAGCGCTTTTATTGATAAGAATCTGACTGTTATTTACCTTAGCTTCTTATATCACCTTGCAGGCAAAACCTTTCAGATAGAATCCTTCCGGATAGGCTGTATCGATAGGGTGATCGGCGGCCTGTTCAAATCTTTCAACGAATCTTACGGTACGACCGGAATCAACTGCTGCATCAGCGATGATTTTTTGAAACAAAACCTGATCCATAAGTCCGGAACAGGAGTATGTCAGCAATGTGCCACCAGACTTAAGAATTTGCATAGCCAGCATGTTAATGTCTTTATACCCACGGCAAGCACCATTTAGTTGTGCTTTAGATTCAGCGAATTTTGGTGGGTCCATTATTACGACATCAAATTTTGTGCCCTGATCACGGTATTCTCTTAAAAGCTTAAAAACATCGGCATTCAGAAAAACGGCTTTTTTCTTACTTATATCAAAGTTATTCAGAGTTGCATTGTCTTTTGCTATATTTAGTGCTGGTTGAGAAACATCTGCATTAATAACCCGTCGGGCATTGGCTTTTAAGGCATACAGCCCAAATCCTCCGGTATAAGAAAAGCAGTTAAGGACTTCTTTATCTGCAACATACTTCATTGCCTGAAAGCGGCTGTCTCTTTGATCTAAATAAAATCCGGTTTTGTGGCCATTTTTTATATCGACCTGAATCTTGATGTCGTTTTCTTCAATAACGACGAATTTAGGTGGTTCATTACCCCGTAGAACCCCTGTTATTTCTTTCAATCCTTCTTTTTTACGAACAGAAACATCAGAACGTTCATAAATATTGTGTTCTGGAAAGCAAGTTAACAAAGCATCGCAAATTGTCTGTTTGAGTTTATCTGCAGCTGCACTAAGAAACTGACAAACAAGATAATTATCGTATTTATCTACAGTAACTCCCGGCATTCCGTCAGATTCAGCTGCAATGAGACGGTAACCGGTTAGTTTACCCTGTTCAATAATATCATTTCTTATTCGTTGAGCTTGCTGAATGCGCTTAGTAAAAAAATTCTGATCAATATTCTGCTTATTAAATGTCCAGACTCTGGCACGGATTTGAGAGTGAGGTGAATATCCGGCTTTAGCCAGCCATTGTCCTTTATTGCTAAAAACATCAACAGTATCTCCGGGTTCAGGTGATCCTTCGACTTTTTCTATTGCTCTGGAGAAAATCCAGGGATGTTTTCTGAGAAGGGACTTTTCACGACCTTTAGCTAAATAGACGGCTGCTGACATGGGTTAAACTCTGTGTTTTTAACATGGGCGGGTATTTTCATAGAACTAATTCGGAAAAGCAAATGGTAAGGCATTCTTACTGGGAAATAATAATCTCGATGGTGTAATGATTTTTGAATAAGTTAAGTAGCTAAATATGGCGAAGTTAAGTTACAGTAACCATACTGTTTTATAAACAATCTCGGTTTTTCTGGAGGCCCGTTATGACCAAAAGTGAAAAGTTTATTGTTTCCGGAATCGTACAGGGTGTTGGATTTCGTTATTTTACTGCTCATCAGGGAATCAACCTGGGGTTAACCGGTTTTGCCCGAAATTTAAGTAATGGTAATGTAGAGGTTATAGCAACAGGAGAACCCGAGCAGTTAGATGATTTATATGAATGGCTGAAACAGGGCTCACCAATGGCATCGGTGGAAAGTATTCAAAGGGTTGAGTATTTTCCGGAGAAGCCTTTTAAGGGCTTCTCAATACATTGAGATAATCAATTTTACAGGCATTTGGCCGGTTTTGGTAACCCTGCAAGTTTTGTCGCTTGTTTAGCCGGCCCTTCGCGAAATAACTTAAACAGATATTTGCTGCATCCTTTTTCGGGACCGTATTCTTTTGCCATTGCCTTAACCAGCATTCGTATGGCTGGTGATGTGTTATATTCTTCATAAAACCGGCGAACGAACATAATAATTTCTATATGGTCAGCGGTTAATTCAATACCTTCCTGCTTTGCCAGAATAGGAATCAGCCCTTCATCCCATTGTGAAAAATCAACCAGATAACCTTCATTATCAGTCTCAATATTTATGTCATTATAAATTAACATATTCGAAATAATGCCTTCTCATAAATCCTATTTACAAAGGTGGATTGTTTACGTTACTGCTCGCAAGTTTACGCTGATAGATGTGAGATGCCAATAAGGTGTTTCCAACAAAAATCCCCTCGCTTAAGAGGGGATTTGATAGTTATTTCGTTAATAACCAAAGTTGTTAACGGAATTAATCGTCGTTCATGACACCAAGAATACTTAGTAAGCTGATGAACAGATTGTAGATTGATACATACAAAGTAATCGTCGCTGAAATATAGTTTGTTTCACCACCACGAACAATTTGCTGAGTAGTTAACAAGATTGCACCGGTTGAGAACAGAACAAACAACCCACTCATTGCAAGATAAATCATTGGCATTTGTAGGAAAATATTTGCAATCATACCAACCAGTAGAACAACAAAGCCAGCTAATAACAGCCCATTAAGGAAGGACAAATCCCGTTTAGTTGTCAGAGCATAAGCAGAGGCAGCCATGAAGGTTAGCGCTGTGCCGCCAAGAGCAGTGATAACAACATCGCCCATACCATGACTGACGTACATGTTTAAAATCGGGCCCAGTGTGTACCCAAGAAACCCCGTAAACAGGAAGGCGAAGACGACGCCAAGGGTGCTGTTACGATTTTTTTCAGTAAGAAACAGTAAGCCATAAAATCCGACAAGTGTAATGATTAGTCCTGGACGTGGTAAGTCCATTGCCATTGAAATCCCCGCAATGACAGCAGACCATAAAAGTGTCATTGATAATAATGCGTAAGTGTTACGTAAAACCTTATTGGTTTGTAAAACACCGCTTTGAGTTGATGCTTGAGAATACATAGGTCTGTTCATACTCTTCCTCGTATGGTGGTTACCTTTTGTTTATATGACATTTATGAGGGCAAAAGTTCAAAAATTCAAGCCCGGAAAATGTTTTTTAAATTCTTTCCTTAATATGATACTCAATTTCAGTTAACAAGTAATGATTAAGTTGTAACACGATTTTTCTATATTGAGTGATCAAAAAAAGAGACACTGTGAATAGTGCCTCTTATTTCTCCTGATAGCTAACTCTAACTCATGAACGAATTAATGAGAAAGAATCTGAGATAGGAAGTTTTTCGTACGGTCCGACTGTGGATTTTCGAAGAAGTCTTTTGGATTGTTCTCTTCGATAATCTCACCTGCGTCCATGAAGATAACTCTGTCCGCAACTTCTTTCGCAAATCCCATTTCATGTGTTACGCATAACATTGTCATGCCTTCTTCCGCCAATTCTACCATTACGTCCAGAACTTCCCGAACCATTTCCGGGTCGAGTGCAGACGTTGGTTCATCAAACAGCATAACTTGCGGGTTCATACATAATGAACGGGCAATGGCAACACGTTGTTGCTGACCACCAGACAACTGGCCTGGATACTTCAGAGCCTGATTTGGAATTTTTACACGTTCCAGATATTTCATTGCGATGGCTTCCGCCTCTGCTTTAGGCATTTTTTTTACCCAGATTGGAGCCAGCGTACAGTTTTCTAAAACTGTCAGGTGAGGGAACAGGTTAAAGTGCTGAAAGCACATACCAACCTCACGGCGGACGGTTTCAATATCTTTCAGATCTTCAGTTAATTCAGTTCCGCTAACAATGATTTTGCCTTTCTGGTGTTCTTCCAGGCGATTAATACAGCGTATCATGGTTGATTTACCTGACCCGGAAGGACCACAAATAACGATCTTCTCTCCTTTGGTTACGCTGAGGTTAATGTCTTTCAGTACGTGGAATTCTCCATACCATTTGTTCATATGTTTAATACGAATCATTAGATCGTCATTTTTTTGAGTTTGTAGCGTCATAATACGTCCCTTTCATTTTTGCTTATCGTTTGTGGCCGGTATTTAATTTATTTTCTAGCCATATCGAGTATCTCGAAATGCCGAAACAAAATATCCAGAACACTAACGCGACAAATACATAACTTTCTGTTGCAAAACCAAGCCATGATGGATCGGTATTTGCTGCCTGCCCAATCCCCAAAACATCAAACATACCGATAATAAGAACCAGACTTGTATCTTTAAATAAACCAAGAAAGGTGTTCACTATTGAAGGAATGGTAATTTTCAGTGCCTGAGGCAGGATAATTAGCACAATTTTTTTCGTATAATTCAGTCCAAGAGCATCGGCGGCTTCATACTGGCCTTTAGGTATAGCCTGTAATCCTCCCCGGATAACTTCGGCCATGTAGGCAGCGCTAAACATAACGACACCAATTAGCGCCCGGACTAATTTATTTGCCTCTGCACCATGTGAGAGAAAGAGTGGAAGCATGACCGATGCCATAAACAAAACGGTAATCAACGGCACACCACGCCACACTTCAATATATACAGTACTCAGGCTACGGATTACGGGCATATCCGATCGGCGGCCAAGAGCCAGCAAAATACCGATGGGAAGAGATACCACGATACCAACAAGAGCAATGATTAATGTAATCAGTAAGCCGCCCCATTTATGTGGTTCTACAACCGGCAAACCAAACAGAGTTCCTTCAAGCAATTCTGCCATCAGAAATGGATAAATTGTTACGGTAAACAAAAAGATCCAGGTACGCTTAGGCGTCTTATGATAAGCAAGTAATGCTGTCAGGATAGCCAGGGTGGCAAAAAAGAGTTTTGGTCGCCATAATTCCGCTTCAGGGTAGAAACCAAACATAAACTGTTCAAAACGAACACTTATAAATACCCAGCACGCACCACTTTTCGTACATGCGTCACGGGTAGTTCCTATCCAGTTAGCATCCAGAATTGCCCAGTCGAATACAGAGATAATTCCTTTACATGCGAAGAATGCAATAACGAAAGTCAGAATTGTGTTCAATGGACTGTTGAACAGGTTTTTAAGCATCCATCCCATCATACCGCGAGTGTTTGCCGGTGGTGGGAGATCAGGAAGAAATTCGTGTTTTTTCATTTTATCTTTCCACCAGTGCAACTTTTTTATTGTATATATTCATTAACACGGAGGTTAATATACTCAAAGTCAGGTAAACACCCATTGTCATTGCGATGATTTCGATTGCCTGTCCGGTTTGGTTGAGGGTTGTGCCTGCAAATACCGATACCAGATCCGGATAACCGATAGCCATTGCCAATGACGAGTTTTTTGTCAGATTTAGATATTCACTTGTCAGTGGAGGGATGATGATCCTCATCGCCTGAGGAATGATGACCAGTTTCAATGTCTTAGAGCGCGATACACCCAGAGACATTGCCGCTTCGGTTTGCCCGTAATTTACGGCATTGATGCCGGAACGAACGATTTCTGCAATAAATGCAGCCGTATATACACTTAGTGCCACTAGCAGTGCCGCCAGCTCAGGAATGATGGCAATACCGCCTTTAAAGTTAAATCCTTTCAGGTGAGGATATTCTGTGGATATTGGCATTCCTGAAATGAAATATACAATCAGAGGTAAACCGATAATCAGGCCAAGAGCTATCCGTATCATTGGTGTCTGCTGACCTGTCTGTATCTGACGTTTGTTTGCCCATACTTTAATAAATAAGGTGGCAATAATTCCAACAATCAGAGCTGCCAGTACAAAACCACTTCCTGATTCGAACACCGGAGCCGGCATATATAGCCCTCTGACATTCAGGAACAAGGCATTGCCCAGTTCGTAGCTTTGTCTGGGAGAGGGTAGAGCCTGAAGTACAGCAAAGTACCAAAAGAGAATTTGAAGCAGGAGAGGAATATTACGGAAAATCTCAATATAAACGGCAGCCATTCGGCTGACCAGCCAGTTTGATGATAACCGGGCGATACCGACTAAAAAGCCAATAATTGTGGCAAAGAAGATACCCAGAGCGGATACCAGAGCAGTGTTAAGAAGCCCTACAACAAAGGTCCGGGCATATGTGTCCGTTTCATTATAATCGATCAGTGATAAACCTATACCAAATCCGGCAGGTTGATCCAAAAAGCCAAAGCCTGTTGCGATACCACGTGCTTCCAGGTTTGATAGTGCATTATTCACTAACGTATAGATAAACAGAGCAAGTGCAACAACAGTAATGA
This sequence comes from Vibrio salinus, assembly GCF_021272385.1. GTDB lineage: Bacteria > Pseudomonadota > Gammaproteobacteria > Enterobacterales > Vibrionaceae > Vibrio > Vibrio salinus. Next base: position 210,420 of record NZ_JAJSDZ010000005.1, on the reverse strand, counting down.
CCTGGAAGGCAACTGATCGAAAAGTGGGATTGTATAATAAGTTTGTACTTCTGGACGGGCTGGTTTCCATCTCAGAGACATGACTATTCTCAGGTTTCATACAGCTATAACCTCAAATCCATGTTTTCGATAAATGGGCGGAGAAAGGTTCCGCCCAGTTTTTAGCTTAGAAAGGCAATTAACGAAGTGGAGGCGCATACATAAAGCCGCCTGCGTTCCAAAGTGCGTTGACACCACGAGAGATTTGAAGTGGAGAACCCTTACCTACAGTTCTTTCGAAGACTTCGCCATAGTTACCAACCTGTTTGACAATTTGGTAACCCCAGTCATCACGGATGCCAAGTCCTTTACCTTTAGGTCCGTCTTGTCCCAGAATGCGTTTAATATTTGGATCAGTTGATTTCAGCATTTGGTCGACATTCTTTGAAGTGATGCCATATTCTTCTGCATTGATCATCGCAAAAAGTGTCCATTTGGCAACGTTAAACCATTTGTCATCGTCCTGACGAACTACCGGGCCAAGGGGCTCTTTAGAAATGATTTCTGGTAGTACGACTGCTGAGCTTGGATCTGCCAGGTTCAAACGAAGTGCGTATAAACCAGATTGGTCAGTTGTCAGAACGTCACAACGGCCTGCATCAAAGCCTTTGGCTGTCTGAGCACCGGTATCAAATACCACTGGTTTGTAACTCATACCGCTTTTACGGAAATAATCTGCAAGGTTAAGTTCGGTAGTTGTACCTGATTGAACACAAACTGAAGCTCCATCAAGTTCTTTTGCACTTTTAACGCCAAGATCTTTTTTCACCATGAAACCCTGGCCGTCATAATAATCAACACCGACAAAGTTCAGACCAAGAGTGGTATCTCGTTGAAGTGTCCAGGTTGTATTACGGGAAAGAACGTCAATTTCACCAGACTGAAGGGCAGTAAATCGTTCTTTTGCTGTTAATGGCACGTATTTAACTTTTGTTTTATCTCCTAAAACTGCAGCTGCCAAAGCCTGGCAGTATTCAACGTCGATGCCTTCCCATTCACCTTTTTCATTTGGGTTTGAGAAGCCTGGCAGACCAGTACTTACGCCACAAGATAAATAGCCTTGAGAAAGTACTTTGTCTAATGTGCTTTCAGCAGCAGATGCCGATGCAGAGGCTGCCAGTGCGGCAGAAACGGCTACCGTTGAAGCAAGAAGTTTAAGTTTATTTGCCATTTGTGTCCTTCCTGTATGATCCATATATAAACAGGTAAACCCTGTTATCAATATAATAGTCTGTTGTGTTTATTATTTATTTTTACTGCGTTATGAAGCATTTTACGTGCCTCTTAATAGTGCAGATTTTTTCATAAGTTAGGTTTAAATTTTTCTCAAATATGTGGTCTTAAGACTTATAATAGAAACCCGACCTATGTAATTTAGAATGGCGAATTGTTATTCAAATGTAAATGGTGCAAGTGAGCTCCATTGTGGTGCAACAGAATGTCCTGTTTTGTATGGAATAGCTTTTTGGTATTAAATGCCTTTATTGAATATTAAAATGGAATTAAATTTTAAAAGAACATTAAATTCAAACGATCATTTTTACCGAATGGTATTTTAGAGCGTAGCATGCACATTTTTAGGTAGTGTCATTTTGACCAAAATTAAGGAGATTTTTAGGATAAATGCGATATTTTCCACTATTTATGGATCTTGTGGACAAACCGGTATTGGTTATTGGTGGCGGTGAAGTTGCAAGTCGAAAAGTTGAAGCTTTGATTAAAGCTCAGGCTGACGTGATGATTGTATCTCCTGAATTGTCTTCTTTTTTAAAGACTTTAGTCAGTAGCAAAAAATGCAAATGGCTAAACGAGCCGTATGACGAAGACAAACTGACTTTACAACCATTCAGGCAGGTGTGGGCGACAACGGATAACAGGGAACTGAACCACAGGGTTTATGAAGATGCCAGAAAAAGAAATCTGTTAGTTAATGTTGTTGACGATCAGCCCTATTGCGATTTTATTACCCCGTCCATGATAACCCGTGGAAGGATTCAGGTTGCGATTTCCAGTGGGGGTTCCTCACCGGTTCTGATTAGGAACCTGAGAGAAATGATTGAAACGGTTTTGCCTCAGAATGTGGGGCTTCTTGCTGATTTTGGTGCATCAAAACGTGATGATATCAAACAAAAATTACCAGAAGTGGATTTAAGAAGAAAATTTTGGGAAATGTTTTTTGCTGATGCCCGAGTCAAAGAATCTACTGAGTATCAGGATCTGGATAATTATTATCAGGAAATGAGCCGTCATCAGGTTTTTGAAGCAGACGATGAACATTGGGTTGTTATTGAAAGAGATGTTGAGCTTTTACCGATCAAAGCATTAAGATATATGCAGCAGGCTGAAGTCGTTTTTTATGGTAATCATGACTGTCAGACCTACCTGGAATTATGTCGTAGGGACGCTGAGCGGGAACAGTATAAAAACAGGAAAGAGCTTCTGGAGCTACTTAATCAGTACCGACAGAAAAAAGCCAGGATTATTGTATTAATTCATCCCACGCTTCGTTATCTTCATCAGCAATGCAGCGATGGAATTGCCCCTCTGTTTCTTAATGGACGAATAGAAAAGTAGGGTTTAACCGGAAATCACAAATCAAGATGTAATACAAACGCCATTAAGTTACGACGTAACTTAATGGCGTTTAAGTTTCGAAATTTAATCACGAAAATTATTAAACTGGAAAGGTTGGTCAAAGTCACTTTCTTTAATCAGAGCAATAACGTTTTGCAAATCATCCCGTTTTTTCCCTGTGACCCTCACTTTATCTCCCTGAATGGAGGCCTGAACTTTTAGTTTTTTATCTTTAATTAATTTGATTATTTTTTTTGCAACCGGTTGTTCTATGCCTTGTTGAAAACGGATGTCCTTCATCCAGCTTTTCCCTGACTGCTCAGCTTTTTGTGGATCAGCGGAACGTGCATCAATGTTTCTTTTTGCCATATTGCCACGAAGTATATCCATCATCTGAGTAAGCTGAAAATCGCCTTCAGCTTTCATTTTGACGACTTCATCTTTTAGTTCAAAACTGGCATCAACATTACGAAAATCAAAACGTGTTGCCAGCTCTCTGTTTGAGTTATCGACGGCATTGCGTAGCTCTACGGTATCAATTTCTGAAATAATATCGAAAGAAGGCATTATTTTCTCCTGGTACGTAATCCTGATGGATTGGTGTGAATGTTAATATGCTCAGTAAGATAGCTCATATCGTATGGCTAATAAACCCAAAGATAGGTTTACCAGTGAAATCTGATACCGATGTACCGATTTTTAATCTTAAATTCGGAGATTTGTATTGATTCCCCTTGTATTTATTAGCGTCTGTCGGTATTTTTCAGTGATAGATGATGATAATAATGAATTGGAGCGGTAATGAGCTTAGAGCATCCTCAGGTTGCTAACAAAAGAGTGAGCAACGGAAATGTCTATCCATCTGAAATCAAAGATACAAGTGCCAGTCACATGTATATTTCTATGTCAGAACTGGTGGCGGAAAAAGTTTTTTATCATCCTTCTCTGGCAAAAGAACAAGAAGGATGTTTAAGTGAGAAGGATCAACAGGCATTGAATGACATTGTTGGTTCTGAGTCTACGTCTGAGCATTTTGTTGCTGTTTTAGTTGCCAGTATCACAGAGGAATTTAAATCCCAGTCTTATGAATCTGTGAAAATTTGTCTGAGCGATGCAGATAGCTATGAATACGGTGCTTTAATTGGTGGTCCTCATGAAGAAGAACATGAGGTTAACCCGTTCATGGGAGTTCGTGGCGTTTCCCGTTTCGCTTCTGAAAAATACACCCTTGCTTTCGCCCTTGAATGTGAAGTAATCAAATCTCTGCGTCAGCAGGGGATTGACGTCGAAATTGTTGTTCCGTTTGTCAGGGCGTTGAGCGATGCTGCAACTATTATTGATCGTCTTGCCGAGAATGGCTTGCCCAGAGGGTTAAATGGGTTAAAGGTCTTTTATTCCTGTGATGTCCCATCATCTGCTTTGCTTTCTGAAAAACTTCTTCAGTATTTTGATGGTGTGGTTATTAATGTTGACCATCTTACGCAATTTACATTGGGCGTTGACCGTTTCAATGAACAGCTTGCTCATTTGTTTAAACCAGATAATGAAGCCGTTACTTCATTAATCGATACTGCGATAAAATGTGCACATATTGCTAAAAAATCGGCTGCAGTCGTGTACGATGCATCGAATGAAAATGTAAAATTTGAACATTATGTCTCTGAGCATTGTCATGCTGATGTGAACTATCGCTTTTGATATTTTAAGTGATGAAAAGTAGAGCCCGGTCAGTCGAGCTCTATTTTCTCAATATCGACAATTTTGCTTCTGTTTAAGACTACTTTCCAGCGATAGTAGTTGGGAGGCGCGAGTCGGTTGTTTTCTTTAATTACAACGTTCAACAGATGACGTTCTTCTACTTTTTCTTTACTGACCTGATTATTGTTCAGCACATAGATATGATCAGAGCGTTTATCAAACAGCCGGGTTAATGTCCGAAAGTCAATGTGCAGTGTGTCTCTTGTTTCTTCATAGCCGCTTAAAAATCTTGATGTACTCATTTCTGTTTCTGAACGATAATGAATGATCTGTTCTCCTCTCTGAACAATGCGTTTTTTGCGTATGTACTTAATTCGATCCGGTAATTCAGACAGACTTACATAATCCAGCCATTCAGTTTTCTGTCCGATTAATTTTTTTGTTGTCGGGTCATAATAACGCCTCTTCCATTTGGGTTTTCCTTTCCTTAACCAGCGCCATAGAATTTCTCTTAAATCATCTTTAAATATTTCTCTGACAGCGTAGAGTAGTGACATCGCCAGAATAAATGAGGCGGTGATTTCTCCAAGGTAATCACGTGCGGTTACCGCGGTTATGGTGACAAAGACCATAACAAGACCGGTTGCCAGTCCCTTTACTGCTCTCCGGATATTTTTACCTAACGATACCATTTGTTGCTTCAGCACTACCGGATGTTCAATCAAGCGTCTGAGTAAACGCATTTTATTTGCGAGCCGGTTAATGTTTTCTGATGCTTTTTTTGAGTTGTAATGATTCAGTGTCCGGTGGGCTTCTTCTTTTTCTGCCAGAGTTATCAGACGTTTTTTCGCTGTGGAATAGATATCATTTCTTGGCATATTCGAAACCAGACTCAAAAAATTTTGTTCTGTGTACCAGGAAAGATAGTTATCAATATTAGTATAATAACGTTTCAGGTTTTCATCATAAGGAATGGTTCTTCTCAGGCGTCTTAAAATATCAATAGAAAGTTCAATGACACTATCAATTTCATCCTCGGTTATTGAATCACCATGCTGAGATAAATCGTGAATGGCTTTGTCTAATGCCACCACATACTGGTAAGCAAACAAACTTAAGCTAACACGATATTGGGTGGAAGACAGTCTTCCTCTCTGGGCCAGACGGCTGTGAATAAGGGGTAATAGGATTTTGTCACTGTAATAGGTTCGTTTCTGACTGATGCAGTTATAAAAAAAATCTGTTTCAGATAAAACATGACTTGTGAGTCCGATTTCTCCGGGAACAAAAAAGTAGATGTCTAAATCGCATGCTTTTGCTTCGGGCATTGCGTTGGTTATTTTGAGCGTGATTGCATCGTGTTTCCCGACGTTAATCAAAGGTTCTTTCTCCTTTTTTCTCACCTGTTAATCGGTTTAACCCCAAGAGGCTGAGTTTTTATTATTTTTATTAAAAGCATATCAGAGATGACGTATAATCGCTGTAAATTTGAAGTGAGACTGAAATAACATGGCCGACATAGGACGAATCAATAAACTAACAGTGACACGTATTGCCGAATTTGGTGTGTTTTTAGATGCCGGTGACTATGGTAGTGTCCTTCTTGCTAATCGTTGGTTACCAGATGAAGAAGTGCAGATTGGTGATGAATTAGATGTTTTTATCTATTTTGATTCCGATAACCAGGTAGTGGCAACGACTCAGAATCCTATAGCCCAGGTGGGTGAATGGGGATTAATGAAGGTTGAAGGGGTAAATAGTACAGGCGCATTTGTTAACTGGGGAATCAAAAGTAAAGATTTGCTGATTCCGTTTAGTGAGCAGCGGGGCCGGTTGTCAGTTGGGCAAACACGCTTAGTGTATGTTTATACAGATAAGGCATCAGGACGTATTGTCGGAACAACAAAATTTAATAAGTGGTTAGATAAAACTCCTGCAAGATATACTTGCAATCAACAGGTTGATATTCTGGTAGCAGAAAAAAGTGAGCTGGGCTTTAAAGTCATAATTAATGAGAGTCATTGGGGAATGCTGTTTCCAAGTGATGTCTTTGGTAAGGTTTTTGTTGGTAAAAAACTTAGAGGATATATAAAACAGATCCGCGATGATGGCAAAATAGACGTATCGTTGCAAAAAATAGGTGTTGCTAAGTTTGATGATCTGGGTGAAAAAATCTTACATAAACTTGAGCGAAATAATGGCTATCTGCCATTAGGTGATAAATCCTCTCCTGAAGACATTTTTGCTGAATTCAGAACCAGCAAGGGCACATTTAAAAAAGCGATTGGTACATTATATAAATCAGGAAAAATAAAGATTGAGCCGGATGGGATTCACCTTGTTTCTTAACGAGATAATAAATAACTAAAAAAACCCCAAATCTGTGAAGAGTTGGGGCTTCGTGTAGTGGCTCCGGGGAAAGAGCCTGCGCTAATCGGTTATTTCGACGTACTGCGCTTCGTCTACTTCATTGTAGTACATTAATTTCAGAAACGTAAAATTTTAAAGTATAGAATTCTATAAACTAATGATTCAGAATAGATTTTTGTCTCTTACCAATTCCCGGGGAAGGCCATTTTTTATTCTGTTACCAACCCATTTACCCAATCCAATGATCATGTTATCGAAACTGACTAATACTTCTCCTTTTCCCGGAGTAATGTCAGGCCGAACATCTCTTCCCATATACCATTCCCGGGCTTCGTTTTCAGATAGTTGTATTGTCACGGATTGGTTGTTGTGGGCTGCTAGTGCCAATGCAACCTGATGCTGCCACCTGTAACCATTTTTATGGGCTTCGGCCAGTTTAATACCAATTCTGGAAAATCGTAATCTGCCTATTAAGGGTTCAAACTCTTCAGGAAACAGCCAGATTTCTTTATCCCGGCGCCATAATTTCTTATCAGAAGGAATAGAAATATGAAATGTATGGTGTAGCTGTGTGATGATATCGTCTGCCTGTTTCTTTGAAATTATCTGGAAAGGGAATTTACCCGCTTTTTTCTTATTTTCCGGTGTCGGTACCGATGTTGTTTTTTTAATTCTGGCGACGAAAAATCCTTCACTATTATATAATTGAGGGAAAATATGCAAAAAACCTTCTTTTGTGGCCGCTTCTGAAGCATTAGGGAATAGCTTACTCAAATTATCAAATACGACACTATCGCCAAAGACGTTTTTTAAGTGGTAACAGACGTGCTGATTTTCTTCCATACTAAGGGCACATGTTGAATAAACGAGTGTGCCGCCAGGTTTAAGTGCGTAAAAGGCGGATTCAATCAACTCTTTTTGAGTTTGGGCAATGTCCTGAGAAGACTCCAGACTCCAGTTTTTTAGTGCATCGTTATCTTTTCTAATTGTTCCTTCGCCAGAGCATGGGGCATCAAGTAGTATTGCATCGAATGTTTCCGGTAGCCATGAACCAAAAATTCGCGCATCGAAATTGGTTAGGGCGCAGTTTGAAATACCACATCTTTCGATATTAGCGTGCAGTGTTTTTACCCGGCTGGCAGAAAATTCGTTTGCGACAAGGATTCCGTGATTATCCATCAAAGCCGCCAGTTGAGTCGTTTTTGAACCTGGTGCTGCTGCCATATCCAGTATGACGTCCCGATTACTTAAATCATTGAACAAAGCAATGGCCGGCATCATTGAACTGGATTCCTGAATATAAAAAAGTCCTGCCATATGTTCTGCTGTATTTCCTAATGGCGTTTGAGATTCGTCTGCATCTATCCAAAATCCGTTTTCGCACCATGGTATTGGTTCTAGGTTCCATCCTTTATTTGAAGCTCGGGCTTTAAAGTCTGCGACCGAAGTTTTCAGTGTATTGACTCGAATTGATTTTCGTAATGGTTTCTGGCAAAAATCGATAAAATCCTGAATTGAGAGATGATCGGGAAGCGAGTTTTGAATATGCTCAATAAATTCATCAGGAATGTAGGCTCTGTTTTGCACTTGTCTGGTCTCATTATTATTTTGACGCGATTATATACGTTATTTTTGATGAGAGGTAGACGCGCCGTAGCTCATTGATTTGCGCTACGGCGTTACCGATTAAGGTTTAGGAATAGGTTGATTCCAGGTTTGCCATTCAGGTTGCTTACTCTGGTTTAGCAAATAGGCATCGTTAGGTTTTGCTGTGGGGGTCAGAGTTTCCGTATTTGGTGTATTGAAAGCGATTGAACCTGTCATCAATGTTTGTAAAGAGCCGGTTCGGATGTCTGCACCTGTGAGTCCGACGGACATATCAACACCTGTTTCATTCCAGAAAATACTGTTTTCTCTGACTAAGTACTGATATTTACTCTCAATATTGATATAGATAAGCACTCTGTCAGCCAGATCACCCAAATTGACTTTTGTCACCTCCCCAACCTGAATACCTCGGTAGGTGATTGGCATACCGACCGAAACTGAGTTTTTATTTACTGATTGCAGTACCAGCGGTAATCCAGGTGTTTTGTAAGGCGACTCATATAGGGTAAAACGAAATTTTGTTTTACCGGTTCCAGGGTGAACCTGGATTGTTGGTTTTATCAGATTTTTAATGTCTTTAACGGCATTGACCAATCCGGCTTTGTTATTCCCAAACCAGAAATAGCTTTTAGCTCTGGCTATTTCACCCTGATATTTTGGTAATATATAAGCCGAAATGATGACATTCTGATGCCGGAAGTCAGGAGTAACCGACGATACCTGTCCTACTTTTACGCCCTGAAATATAAGATCTGAACCTTTGTCGATTCCATGACTTTCGGAAGAAAGTAGGGTAATGACCGTTCCGTGCTGCTTTGCCTCATCAAGACTATTGAACAGACGGTAATGATGGTCAGTTGTATTTTCAATTCCACGAATCGAATCAAATTCGATTCCTCCTTTAAGGATGGCCGCCAAGGGTTTTGATTTTAATCTGACGCCATTTAAAGATGCGTCCATTTCAAAGCCTGACGCTCCCCAAAAAACAGTATCACTATTAATTAAGTGCTTGTAGTGATTCTCAATGAGTAGCGATACTTTTACGCCGGTAGAAGTCAGTACATGGTTTTCGACTCTTCCGACTTTTATATTGTGATAGAGAACTGGCGCATTGTCTCTGAGCGGTGGAAGTGCCGGAGCGATGAGCTCAATCCGTGTTGAGCCGTTGTCGTCTGACCTTGCCAGTTTTGCTGACGCTTTATTGTTGTATAACTGATAAGAGGGGCTAATATGCGGCTTACCTTCGCTGATAAAGCTAATGCTTCCACTAAATATATCTGAGGGTGGTGGGATGGAAACATCAATACCATTATCCGTCAGTTGAGCTGATGCTGAACCATTGACATAAAATTTATTATGATTTTTAATCAAGTGCTTATATTTGTTTTCCACATAAGCCATTATTGTGACGTCGTCACCTTTAAGGGCTACTTTGGTAACCGCGCCAACAGGAATGCCCCGGTAACGAATCATGCTTTCTTCTGATAATCCGTAAGTATTATCTGCCGATAATTTGATGATGACGGATTGATTCATCTGCTGGTTATATTGGTTTTCACCGATCGCTTTAAAGAATCGAACTTGTTTTTTCCCACTTTTATTTGGAATCAGAATTAAATCATTTCCTTTGATGAGATTGGGAAGTTTATGAATGCTGGACAGAGATAACTTTGTTTTGTCGATGATAAAGTGACTGCCATTGACTAACATATCGCTGAAAGCCGGTTGGATAGCGATATTTGCAATCACTTTCGTTTTGGTCGGATTAAGCTCTAAATCGAGGACCTGACCAATTTTTATATCTTTAAATAATACCGATGATGAGCGTTCTGCGAGGCCGTGATGTTTCGGTAGTTCAACCTGAATGTGTACGCCACGCCCAGCGGAGCGAATGTCTTTATATAACGGAAATTTATGGCCGGATTGAATGGGTTTACCACTATCCGGAGAGTCGACAGAGATAGCACCTGTTAACAGTGAGGACAGGTTCTCCAGTTGAATATCAATATTATTCAGATTGATATTCGCGCTGATACCACTGACGTTCCAGAAACGGCTTTTATCCGTTATCAGTGATTTATACTCATCTTTTACTGAGGCCTGAATCAGGACTGACTGAGAATCTTTTGCCAGGTGGTAACCAAAAACTTCGCCAATTGGTATCTTTTTGTAAAGAATTTTAGAACCAATATTTATCCCCCCAAGATCGTGGGAAGTAAGATTTACGGTAAGATCGTGGGAGTTTTGTGAAATATTTGGTGCATTTTTAAGAGCATAATAAGCATCTTTTATGTCTGAATTGTCATTAATGTTTGATGGCAGAAGAGAAATATAATTACCTGAGACCAGTGCATCCAGCCCAGAAACACCGGATAAGCTTGCAGAAGGTTTTACCAGCCAGAACTGAGTATGTGAATTGACCAGATATTGAGCTTCCGGATAAATTTCAGCTTCAACATAGATGCTGTCGGTTTTCTTGTTTAGCTTAATATCATTGACCATACCGACTTCAAGGCCCTGATACCGGATTGGAGTTCTTCCGGCAATTAATCCCTGTGCATCATCAAAATAGATATTGATTATTTCACCGGATGCATTGATTGCCCTGAATACCAGCCATCCGGTAAGAATAAGAGTCACTAGTGGCAGGATCCATAACGGAGAGATTGTGCCTGATGATTTTATTTCTGGTTGTGGAGGAGGATTTTGCTCACTTTTACTCATTCACTAGCCTTTTTTTCTATTTTTTGCCATAACAGCCGGGGAGAAAATGTTTCCGTAGCCAACATGGTGAATACAACGACACCTGCAAACGGGATTGCAGCATAACCGGGTGTAAAGTCAAGAAGTTGTCCCCGATCAACTAAAGTCAGGGTAATCGCAATAACAAACAAATCAATCATTGACCACTTACCGATCCACTTCAGAACAAAATACATTTTTGTGTTTTGCCGCTGATAGCGCTGGACATTAAAGTTCGAGCAAAAAAGTAAATATCCCAGCCCCAGGATTTTAAGAAGTGGAACAATAATACTGGCAATAAATATGATTGCAGCAATGCCGGCCATACCACTGGTTATCAGCGATATAACTCCGGAGAAAATGGTGTCTTCTACTCTTGAACCATTGGACATCAAAATTGAAATTGGAATGACGTTAGCAGGAACAAAACAAATGGCTGCACATAAAAGCAAAACTGTGCTTAATAACAGGTTTGGTTTCCTTTTTTTACTGGCCAATAGTTTGCTTAGTCTTGACGGCAAAATTGTTTCAATATAGTGAAAGTAAATTTTAGGATGGGAACGAATAATTAATAATACCGTCAGCACCTGAAGAATGATGAATGAGTATAGTCCCGGGGTTGCCTGAATTTGCGCGTAGTCACTAAGCTTGATACAGGCAATAGCGATGCTAATTAGGAATACATCAATCATCACCCATGAACGGATATGCTTTGCAATGATTAATGAATGTGATAGTAATTTAATATTTTTATTTGATAATGAAATATGAATAATTAACAAAGTTACGCAGTAGGCGGTTGGTGTCAGCAGTCCACAAAAACCGATTAATATAGCCAGTATACCAAATCCTTCATGGAACATTGCGAGTAGCATGGATGGAAAAGAGGCAGAGATCTTCATTCCCAAAAGATAAATAGTTAAATAATTTAATGAGTAGGCTGGAATGAATAGAAACAGACAACATACGACCAGAATTAAATTACCGGATAATGAAGGATAGCTGGATTTATATAGTTGTGTCTGACAACGGGGACAGTTTGCCCTTGTACCTTTGGATAAAGGTGTTTTTAATAGGGTTAAGCCACAGGTTGGACAGCGGGTTTTAGGATGTATTTGCGAATGTTTTACCACTGCATCCATTATTTTTAATCTCAAATTCATACTTAGCTGTTCAAGTTTACAGCAATTGCCATCAAATTTGCAAAATTCGCTTGCTCAGTGATGCGATTCTTTCTTTTATGCTTTATTGTATTAAGTCAGTCACGAATATATGAAAATGAGAATGAAATCAGAACAATACGAACTATTAGCAAAACAGGCTGTCGCTCTGATTGAATCGGAACCCGATCTTATTGCTAATCTGGCGAATATTAGTGCATTACTTTCACTTGAATTGACAGATGTTAATTGGGTAGGATTTTATTTAGTGAAAGGTGATGAATTGGTTTTGGGGCCTTTTCAGGGTAAACCCGCTTGTGTCCGGATTCCGTTAGGTCGGGGAGTTTGTGGTTCGGCTGCGCTTGATGAGCGGGTATTAAGAATTGATGATGTTCATCAGTTCGAAGGACATATTGCCTGTGATGCTGCAAGTAATTCGGAACTTGTTGTTCCCTTTAAAATTGATGGTGAGATTGCCGGGGTTCTGGATATTGATAGTCCGTTTGTAAAACGATTTACTGAAGTAGATGAAAAAGGACTGGTTATAATGATGAAACAAGTAGAAAATGTGCTTAATTCACATACGAATAATTCAGAATTTCTCGATTGACAGTGGTTTTTCCAATTTAGCTCACTATAATACCGAAAATATTTAATAAACATATTTATACATGCTTAGCGGCGAAGCCGCATAACCAGGAACCCTCATGGAAAACACTGAAAAGTTAAAAAACAGCAAAGAAGTGATTGCATATATTGCTGAATGTTTCCCTAAATGCTTTACTTTAGAAGGTGAAGCCAAGCCATTAAAAATTGGTATTTTTCAGGATCTTGCTGAACGCTTAAGCGAAGATCCAAAAGTCAGTAAAACTCAGTTGCGTGCTGCCTTAAGACAGTACACATCATCTTGGCGTTATTTACATGGCGTAAAACCTGGTGCTGTTCGTGTCGATCTGGATGGAAACACATGTGGTGAGTTGGAGCAGGAGCATGTTGAGCATGCCCAGACTGCACTTGCTGAAAGCAAGGCCAGAGTAAAAGCTCGTCGTAAAGAACAACAAGCAAAAAAAGGCCAGGATGATAAGGTTAAAGCTAAGCCTAAAGCGAAAAATAACCAGACTCGTAAGCCAAAAAATAGTAATAGAACAAGTAATAAGGTAGCAGATACAAAACCTTTGACCATGGATGACTTGAATGTGGGTAAAACCGTCAATGTCAATATGGGTAAAGGTAATATGTCCGCGACTATCGTAGAAATTAATAAGGAAGAAGTGCGAGTTCAGTTAGTAAATGGCCTACAAATGGTTGTGAAAGCGGAGCACTTGCGCGCATAAAGGAGAATCTCCTACGCATGAAATGCCGTTCAAAATTGACGATGATTGCTACTGGCTTATTGCTGGTAGCTTCTTCAGTATATGCTGTTGAGCCTACAATTAGTGAAAAAGATCTTCCTGTTCTTTCTCCTGAAGCACAACATGCAACAGCAACCAAGAGAATCACTTCTCGTTTTACTCGTTCTCACTACAAACATATTGATTTGAATGATAATTTTTCAAAGAAAATGTTTGAACGTTATCTTGAAGCACTGGATTATAACCGGAGCATTTTCACTCAGAAAGACATTGATAATTTTAAAAAGTGGTCTGTTGAGTTAGATGACCAATTAAAATCCGGTAGCGATCAAATTGCTTACGACGTATACAACCTATCGGTTAAGAAGCGATATGAGTGTTTTAAGTATGCGTTGTCATTATTGGATCATAAAATAACGTTTGATGCGGATGAATATATTCAGGTTGACCGTACAAAAGCGCCCTGGCCGAAAAATCAAAGTGAAATAAAAGAACTTTGGAGAAAACGGGTTAAGTATGATGCCTTAAACCTGAAATTAGCAGGTAAGACCTGGCCGGAAATAAAAGAAACGCTTGCTAAAAGGTATAATAACGCCATTAAGCGGCTTGCACAAACGCATAGCGAAGATGTGTTTCAGGCTTATATGAATGCTTTTGCAAGACAAATTGACCCTCATACCAGTTATTTGTCGCCACGTACTGCAGAACAATTTCAGTCTGAGATGAATTTGTCTCTTGAAGGTATTGGTGCTGTTTTGCAAATGACGGATGATTATACTGTGATTCGTTCTTTGGTTGCTGGTGGGCCTGCATCCAAAAGTAACCGTCTCTCTGATGGTGATCGCATCATTGGTGTCGGACAGGAAGATGGTGATATTGTTGATGTCATTGGGTGGCGTTTAGATGACGTTGTTGAACTGATCAAAGGTCCGAAAGGAACAAAAGTCAGATTGCAAATCTTGCCTGAAGGAAAGAATGCAAAAAGCTACGTTGTCACAATTGTTCGAGATAAAATTCGTTTAGAAGACCGGGCCGTTAAATCAAAGATTATTGATAAAGATGGCAAAAAAATAGGTGTTCTTGAAGTACCAAGTTTTTATGTCGGATTGTCGCGGGATACCAAAGTTCTTTTGGATGAGTTCCACAAGAAAGGTGTTAATGGCGTTATTGTCGATCTACGTAATAACGGCGGCGGCGCACTAACCGAAGCAACGGCCTTGACGGGTTTATTCATTAAAAGTGGCCCTGTGGTTCAGGTTCGGGATAGTTATGGAAGAGTGAATGTAAACAGCGATACTGATGGAGACATCAGCTATGCTGGTCCGATGACAGTGCTTATTAATCGGTATAGTGCATCAGCCTCTGAAATATTTGCTGCCGCAATGCAGGACTATGGACGCGCCGTTATTTTGGGTGAAAACTCTTATGGTAAGGGAACTGTTCAGCAGCATCGTTCACTAAATCATATTTATGATTTGTTTGATGAGAAACTTGGATACGTTCAGTATACCATCCAAAAGTTTTACCGGATAAATGGCGGCAGTACGCAGAACAAAGGGGTAGTACCTGACATTGCATTTCCTACAGCAGTTGATCCTAAAGATACCGGGGAAAGTGTTGAAGATAATGCGTTGCCATGGGATCAAATCAGCAAAGCTGATTATCACAAGGTTCTTGATGAAAGTGGATATATTGCGCAGTTGCGTAGGGATCACAAAGCAAGAATTCAGCATGATATGGAATTTAAATTTATTGATGAAGATATTGCTCGTTACCGTGCTGATAAAGACGATAATGAAGTCTCTTTAAATGAAGCGAAACGGTTGAAGAAAATGGACGATTCAGAAAATCTGGAACTGAAGCGTGTTAATCTTCGCCGAAAAGCCAAACACGAAAAACCTTATGCGTCTTTCGAAGATATTCCTAAAGATTACAAAGCCCCTGATGCTTATTTAGATGAAGCCGTTTCTATTACCAGTGAATTGGTTTCATTAGAAAAAGCATAGCTTGTATCATTATTTCCTTTGTTAATAACGGGAGTTGCGTTGCAACTCCCGTTTTTTATGCGGTTTATGAAATTCGCTTAATGTATTGGTCTTGCCTAAGCTTAAAGAAAAGTGAGGGGATTTATATGAAAAAGCTTTTTCAGTGGCTATCACTGACATTACTTTTGATATCGACTCACGTTACGTTGGCAAATGAAAATCGAATTACCAAAGATTTAACTCAGTTTGATTATCCTTTTTTGTTGGGAGACTGGGTATTAATCAACAGAGCACCAGTCGATGAAAGTCAGGATTACCATTCAATTCATTTAAAATTACAATCGGACTATTCTTTTTTTATTCAGATTCAAAAGCTGGATAATACGATGGAATACTGGGATGGTTCGTATGAGGTTAGTGGTGATACATTAGTACTTGGTGCCAACAGTCTGGATCCTCAGCAATATTCTTTTGTGAATTCTCATAACCGCCTTATGCTAAATGGTGTTACTTTTTTTAAAATGTTGTCCAGGTCATTATCAGGTGCCTGGATGAGCGAAAAGTTGACAGGCGATGATATGAATGCGTTGAGTGTAAATAAAATGCTGCTAATACTTCAACCCGATTTTGTCTTCTACTTCAAAGCAAGTAATGCTCATGGTAAAGAAGTTCTGCATAAAGGTGTGTATTATCTGGAAGATGATCATCTTGTTCTTGTATATGAAAATGGAGAGCTAAATACGACATTCTCTGTAAAGAACAATGAAATGAAGTTGAGTTCGGATGATGGCGGGATGACAGCTTTATTGACTAAATTGCAATAATATCAGGTACATTTTCGTCTTTTGACCATATAGTGGGTTGATTATTCTTATGTTGTCCCCAAATAATATGCATTATGCTCTGAAAACTATCTGCATTACGTCTGTCAGGTTTACTTTGTATAAAGTTCGTAAAACATACCTGAAAGGTTAAAAGACAGTCAATGCACAGAGTAAACGTGTTTTTTCATACATTCTTATATCATTATTTTCTATGATAAAGAGAAAAGGATTCCTGCCATGGCTAATGTTCCTCAAGCTAAGTACAGAAAAGATTATCAGCGACCCACTCATACTATTACGGATATTAATTTAACGTTCCATCTGGATGCGTCGGTAACTCAGGTTACCGCTGTTTCGTCGGTGAAACAGCAGGGAGATGACAATACCCTTGTTTTAGATGGTGACAATTTAGTGTTGAAATCGGTGACAGTGAATGGCGCTGAATGGGAGCATTATCAGGAATCTGAAGGTCATCTTATTTTGACTAAACTTCCTGACGTTTTCGAATTATCGATAGTAACCACGATTGATCCTTTGAATAATACCGCATTAGAAGGGTTGTACATTTCAGATGGGGCATTTTGCACTCAGTGCGAAGCCGAGGGATTCAGAAGAATCACCTATTATCTTGACCGGCCCGATGTGCTTGCCCGTTTTATCACAACGATTATTGCCGATAAAACGCGTTATCCTTATCTGTTGAGTAATGGCAACATGGTCGAGAAAGGGCAGACGGATGACGGAAAACATTGGGTGACCTGGAAAGATCCTCATCCGAAACCCGCCTATTTATTTGCACTGGTTGCCGGTGATTTTGATGTTCTTAGAGATCAGTTTACTACCCGGTCCGGACGGGACGTCGCTCTGGAAATCTTTGTCGATAAAGGCAACTTAGAACGTTCTCACCATGCGATGGTGTCACTGAAAAACGCCATGAAATGGGATGAAGAACGGTTTGGGTTAGAGTATGACCTCGATATTTACATGATTGTTGCCGTTGACTTCTTTAATATGGGAGCCATGGAGAACAAAGGGTTGAATGTGTTTAACTCAAAATATGTTCTTGCTAACGATCAAACTGCAACCGATAGCGATTATTTAGGCATTGAATCCGTTATCGGACATGAATACTTTCATAACTGGACCGGTAACCGGGTCACCTGCCGGGACTGGTTCCAGCTAAGCTTGAAAGAAGGCCTGACGGTTTTCCGCGATCAGGAATTTTCTTCTGACTTAGGCTCCAGAGTAGTGAACCGGATTCATAATGTCCGTATCATTCGAGGCCCTCAGTTTGCTGAAGACGCTTCGCCGATGTCACATCCAATTCGCCCTGAAAAAGTAATAGAAATGAATAACTTCTATACTTTAACTGTGTATGAAAAGGGCAGTGAAGTGATCCGGATGATTCACACGCTTCTGGGTGAAGAAAATTTTCAAAAGGGAATGCGTTTATACTTTGAACGGCATGACGGAACGGCCGCAACCTGTGAAGATTTCGTCTCAGCGATGGAGGATGCCTCCGGAGTGGATTTAGCGCATTTTCGCCATTGGTACAGTCAGTCCGGAACACCGGTACTCGATGTTGAAGGAACCTATAATGACGTTGAGAAAACCTATACTCTGAAAGTTAAGCAGCAGACCAATCCTACCGTTGATCAGCCTGAAAAATGTGCGCTTCATATTCCACTGGATGTGGAGTTATATGCACCTGATGGGACCATTATTCCGTTACAATGTAACGGTAAAAAAATAGCGAATGTACTCAATATCAAAGAGTCTGAACAGGTCTTTGTTTTTGATAACGTCGAATCTAAGCCGGTTCCTTCATTACTGAGAGAATTTTCGGCTCCGGTAAGATTAAACTTCTCCTACACCGATGACGAATTATCATTTTTGATTGTGAATGCAACGAATGATTTTGCGCGTTGGGATGCCGGACAAATGTTGCTGGCTAAACATATTCGCAGCAATATTTCCCGGGTCGAAAAAGGTCAGGATGTGATTTGGCCTGAGTCCATTATTACTGCTTTTAAAGGGGTATTAACAAACGATTCTCTCGAAGCGGCATTTATTGCTGAGATGCTAACGCTCCCGGGACTTAGCGAAGTGTTTGGTTGGTATGAACAGATTGATATCGACTATATTGATACCGTGCTTACTTCTCTGAAAAAAACGCTGGCATCCGAATTAAAAGAAGCGTTTGCACAATGTTATCAGGCTCTGTTCCTGCCTGAGTATACGACTGACCACGGTTCTATCGGGAAACGGGCACTTAAAAATGTCTGTCTTTTATATCTTGCATATACAGAAGATGGTGATGCGCTGGTAAATGAACAATACCGGACTTCCAATAATATGACCGATACCATTGCGGCTATGACGGCAGCGAATCATGCTGAGCTGCCATGCCGTGAGCCTTTGATGGAAAGCTACAGTGAACACTGGAAACACGATGGGCTCGTGATGGATAAATGGTTTATTTTGCAAGGTTCCAGTCCGTCAGAAAGTGCATTGTCTGTCGTGAAGCAATGCATGAATCATGATGCGTTTTCCATGAAGAACCCAAACCGAATCAGAAGCTTGATTGGTTCATTCATGAATCAAAACCCATCCCAATTTCATAAAAAAGATGGCTCCGGTTACCGGTTTGCTCTGGATATCTTAAAACAGCTGAATGTATCAAATCCGCAAGTAGCCGCAAGACTGATCGATCCTTTGCTGAAATTTAAGCATTATGATGTTGCCCGGCAGGAACTCATTCGTTCGGTGCTTGAGGAACTTCATACCATGCAAGGGCTGGCAAAAGATTTGTATGAAAAAGTATCGAAGGCGTTAGAAAGCTAAATCAGGACGAATATACAGGACCATGTTTATGGTTCTGTATTCTTTATAACCATGAAGCATTATTATTTTTCTGTTTATATCAGTTATCTTGAGTTTCAAAGATTGTATACCGGATCGGCTTCTGTTGTGGTAGTCACGACGGAGGACGGTCTGAAATTACAGCTACCGGCGATTAAACTCAGACCGTATTTATCTCAGTTAGGTATTCGGGGACGCTTTCGACTCACTGCCGATAATAACAATAAATTTATTGAATTACAGCCCGTCTAGTTCGTTCATTTAATGAGAAAAAAGTAATTATTAGACCTTAATCATCAATCCGAAATAAATTTCCTTTTAAAACATTTCTTTTCTACATCACCAACTATTATTAAGTTACGACAATAATAATCAGTTTCAATAGGATACGAGGTGGTGTATGGGAGCAAATGACTCTTTACAACCAGTACTAATCGAGAAAGTTAAGCAACTTATAGAGCAAAAATTCGAATTAAAATTACAACCATTAGTGATTCGTTTTGCCCATCACTTGCTTAAAAATATTGCCTTTGATGATTTGGTGGATAAAACCGAATCGGATTTATATGGGGCAATCATCAGTTTATGGCATCACATTAATGAAGTCGATCCAGACAAAACCTCAGTCAGAGTATTTAACCCACAGGTGAGTAAGCATGGCTGGCAATCCAGTCATACGGTGATTGAGATTGTTCGTCCGGATTCTGCTTTTCTTGTTGATTCGGTAAAAATGACGCTGGCCCGTTTGGATTTGGCGACACATATTTTATTACATGGCCCCATTAAAATTGATCGCAATGACAGGGGAGAGATTTCGGAACTCGGAGGAAAGTCAGGAGCATTGACATCAATGTTTCACATTGAGATCGATCGGTTGAATGACAGGAAAAAAATTACCGAGCTGAAAAACGAACTGTCTTCCGTGCTGGATGATACTGAACTGGTTGTCCGGGACTGGAAGACAATGGTTGAAAAACTGAATCATGTGATTGATAACCTTGAAAAACAAAAAAGTATCATCCCATTGAGTAGTCAGCTTTTTACTGAGAATATGGAATTTTTGCGCTGGCTTGTCGATCATAATTTCACGTTCATGGGTTATAAAGAATACGATCTGGTTAATATCAAAGGTGATGTTGAATTACGGCCAACGAAAGTACCGGGGTTAGGTATATTTTTCAAAAAAGAAAGAGTCCGTAGTGTCAAATTATCTGAATTTTCAGAGTCAGCCAGACTTGAAGCGACAAAACCTTATATTACCATTTTGACAAAGGGAAATTCCCCATCCCGAATTCACAGGCCTGCTTATACCGACTATATCGGCATTAAAAAATTTGATGAGAAAGGAAAGGTGGTTGGCGAGCACCGGTTCACCGGATTGTATACGTCAGCGGTTTATAATCAGGCCGTTGAAGCGATCCCATTAATCAGAGAAAAAGTGGAGCGTATTCTGGAAGCCAGTGGTTATTATGTCGGATCTTATGCTTACAAGGCATTGCATAATATTTTAGAAAATTACCCACGGGATGAATTACTTCAGGCAAAAGAAGAGGATCTTCTCGCTGTCGGGACCGGTGTTGTGCAAATGCAGGATCGGGACATGTTAAGAGTGTTTGTCCGGCGTGATCCATTCGGCCGCTTTTTTAGTTGTATGGTGTACATCACGAAAGAGCGGCATACGGCAGAGTTACGAAAAAAAACTCAGGAGATACTCGCGCAATATTTTGGTTCAACACAAGAGGTAGAGTACAGCGTTTATTTCTCAGAAAGTTCGTTAGCCCGAACGCACTACATTATACGTGTTGACAGTAATGTAATGGACATCGACATAAAAAAAATAGAGCAGAATTTAATGGAAGCTTCAACAAGTTGGGATGATCGCTTATCCGGAGCAATTGTGACAAATCATGGAGAGAGTAAAGGATTGCCTCTTTCTAAAGAATATCTGCAAGCTTTTCCACGATCTTATAAAGAAGCGACGCTCCCGGATAGTGCGGTTGCCGATATTGATGAATTAGAACGCCTTAGTGAAGACAACAAACTGGGTATGGTTTTTTACCGTCCACAAGAAGAGTCGTATGCTTCCAAAGTGGTCAAATTAAAAATTTATTACCGTGATGAGCCTATCCACCTTTCTGACGTGATGCCCATGCTGGAAAATTTAGGGCTGAGGGTGATAGGTGAAGCGCCGTATGAAATTATAAAATCAACCGGGCAGACTTACTGGATCCTTGATTTTTCAATGTTACATCGTAGCGATAAAGTCATTGATATTAAAGAATCAAAAGAGCGCTTTCAAAATGCTTTTTCTGATATTTGGTACGGACGGATTGAAAATGACGGGTTTAACAGTCTGGTTTTAAATACCGCACTTAGTGGAAGGGAAATTTCTATTATGAGGGCCTACGCAAGATATATGCGCCAGGTCGGATTTCCGTTCAGTCAGAAATACATCGAAGAAACCCTTAATCACTATCCGAACATTGCCACCTTACTGGTGAATTTATTCTGCTATCGTTTTCAACCCTCTCATCAGTCGGATAAAAAACAGGATGAGTTAGTTAAAAAATTAACGGATCAGTTGGAAGAGGTGGAAAGTCTGGATGATGATCGTATTATCCGGCGCTATATGGATATGATCCTCGGAACGCTGAGGACGAATTATTTTCAACAAGACGCAAATTCGGATCCTAAGTCATGGATTTCCTTAAAATTAAACCCTAAACAGATTCCGGAAATACCGGCGCCGGTACCCGCTTTTGAGATCTTTGTGTATTCTCCTGACATTGAAGGGGTTCATCTGAGAGGTGGTAAGATTGCGAGAGGCGGGCTGCGTTGGTCAGATCGCTATGAAGATTTCCGGACCGAAATCCTGGGGCTGGTTAAAGCGCAGCAGGTGAAAAATACCGTAATTGTACCGGTTGGAGCGAAGGGCGGTTTTGTTTGTAAGAAGCAGCATGAACTTGAAACCCGTGATGAAATTTTCAATGAAGGACAGCGCTGTTACCGGCAGTTTATCTGTGGTCTGCTTGATCTTACCGATAACATTATCGACGGTGCGGTGGTTACTCCGGATCAAATCATAAAATACGATGAAGATGATCCTTATTTGGTGGTCGCTGCAGATAAAGGCACCGCTACTTTTTCTGATCTGGCGAATTCGGTGTCGGATGAATATCAGTTCTGGCTAGGGGATGCATTTGCTTCCGGTGGATCAAATGGCTACGACCACAAAGCCATGGGGATTACTGCAAAAGGGGCATGGGAATCAGTAAAACGCCATTTCCGTGAGGTCAATATTGATTGTCAGTCAACTGATTTTACTGCCGTCGGTATTGGTGATATGGCTGGTGATGTTTTCGGAAACGGAATGTTGTCATCCAAACACATTAAATTACTGGCGGCATTTAATCATATGCATATCTTTATTGATCCAACGCCGAATGCGGCAGTGAGTTGGCAAGAACGTAAGCGTTTGTTTGATCAACCCCGATCATCCTGGAAAGATTACAATGCCGAGTTGATTTCGGCCGGAGGCGGTGTCTTTTCAAGAAAACTCAAAGCCATCAAATTAACGCCGGAAATGAAATCGATGCTTAACACTGCAAAATCAACGCTGACACCCAATGAGTTGATTCATCTGATACTGACGATGCAGGTTGATCTATTGTGGAATGGCGGCATCGGAACATACATTAAATCCACTAAGGAATCGCATTCGGATGTTGGCGATCGTTCCAATGATGCCGTTCGTGTTGATGGTGGAGAAGTCCGGGCGAAGATCATTGGTGAAGGGGGCAATCTGGGGGTAACTCAATTAGGGCGTATTGAATATTCATTAAGTGGTGGACGTATTAATACGGATTTTGTTGATAATGTTGGTGGTGTGGATTGTTCTGATAACGAAGTCAACATCAAAATATTCCTTAATAGCCTGGTCAATAATGGGGATTTAACGGTTAAACAACGAAATATTCTTCTTCAGAAAATGCAGGAAGAAGTGAGCCGGATTGTCCTTGATGATGCTTATCAGCAGGCGGAATCGATCTCCGTATCTGAAAGTCAGAGTGTGACGGTTGTGAAAGAACAGATCCGGTTTATCCACTATTTAGAGAAGTCGGGGTATCTTGATCGTAATCTGGAATTTTTGCCCGATGATGAAACGTTACTGGAACGGGAAAAACGGGGAGAAGGAATGTCGAGACCAGAACTGTCTGTTCTGGTCGCGTATGGCAAGATGTATCTTAAAGAGAAGCTTGCCACCGACAGCATTGCTCAGGAACCGTATCATGCAAAATTGCTGACGCAATATTTCCCTGATGAGTTACAACGTCACTATAGTGATGAATTTACCTCTCACCCATTGAGCAAAGAAATTATTGCAACAACATTAGCCAATCAGATTGTTAACGAGATGGGGTGTAATTTTGTTGCTCGTTTGAATGAAGAAACCGGCGCTGAATCGATAGATATCACCAATGCTTATAGTGTTGTCAGAGAAGTGTTCTCCATAGATAAGATTATCCATAACGTAAGAAACCGCGATTTGGCGGCCTCATCTCAGATTCAGTATGAAGTTCTGGTTTATTTGCGGCGTGTTATCCGCAGATTATCAAGATGGATCCTGAGAAATCAGAATACACATCAGCCGATTACCGAGTTAGTTAGCCGTTATAAGATGAACGTAGAAAAGATCTCGGAAAATCTGGATGATCTTTTGGTGTCGACGGAAATTGAAGAGCACAACCGGTTAGCCGAAAGCTGGATCGAATCGGGTATTGATCCGGAGACGGCTCACTGGGTTTCACGCTTATCGAGTCTGAATTCAGCGCTGGATATCACAGAAGTGGCAGAAGCTCATCAGACCGATGTTGTGAAAACTGCTAAGTTGTACTTTCATCTGGGGGATCGGCTATCGCTTCACTGGTTCCTTAATCAGATCAACCAACAGGTTGCCGACAACCACTGGCAGGCACTGGCACGATCCGCATTCCGTGAGGATCTGGATTGGCAGCAAAGATCGCTGACGTCACTGGTACTGAGTTGTTCCTGCCAATGGGATGACGATCATGCAGTTCTAGCTGGTTTGGAGGAATGGATTGAAGCGAATAGTAAAGCTTTATTGCGATGGGAAAATATCCTCCGAGAGTTCAAGGTTGGCTCTGTACATGAATTTGCGAAATTTTCAGTCGCATTAAGAGAATTAGCACTTTTAAATTTGAATTGTACGTCAAATAAGTGATAATAAGGCCCCGTTTATACGGGGCTTTTCTTTCGGAGGCACAATGCTCTACCGCTTAGCCAGAACTGGCTTTTTTCAACTCGATGCCGAAAAGGCACATGAACTTGCTATTGAAAATTTTAAACGATTCACTGGCACACCACTTGATCTGTGTTATCGGCAACATCTTCCAAACCGACCGGTTGAATGCATGGGGTTAACATTTAAAAACCCAGTTGGTTTGGCCGCAGGTTTGGACAAAAATGGAGAATGCATCGAAGCGTTTGGTGCAATGGGATTCGGGTTTGTTGAAGTCGGAACAGTGACACCAAGGCCTCAGCCTGGTAATGATAAACCTCGATTGTTCAGGCTTATTGAAGCTGAAGGTATTATTAACCGCATGGGATTCAACAATAAAGGTGTTGATCATCTGGTTGAAAACGTAAAGAAGGCAAAATACGACGGTATTATTGGTATCAATATTGGTAAGAATAAAGATACTCCAATAGAAAACGGAGCCGATGATTATCTGATTTGTATGGAGAAAGTCTATCAATACGCCGGTTATATTGCGGTGAATATTTCTTCACCAAATACTCCTGGATTAAGAACGCTTCAGTATGGCCAGGCATTGGATGATCTTCTTTCTGTGTTAAAAGAGAAACAAAAGGAATTAGCGGAGAAATACAACAAGTATGTTCCTCTGGCGTTGAAAATCGCTCCAGATTTGACGGATGAAGAATTGGTGCAGATTTGTGACTCCCTGAAGAAAAATGAAATTGATGGAGTTATTGCGACAAACACAACATTGGACCGTTCCGTTGTGGCCGGAATGAAACATGCCAACGAAACGGGTGGTCTGAGTGGGAAGCCGATTCAGATGAGAAGCACTGAAGTCATTAAGAAAATATATCAGCAGCTTGGTGATGAGATTCCAATCATTGGTGTGGGAGGAATTGATTCATTTGTGTCGGCAAAAGAAAAAATGCTGGCTGGTGCTAAATTGGTTCAGGTTTATACTGGGTTTATTTATCAGGGACCTGGTCTAGTTAAAAATATTGTTAAGAATATTTAAGATAATTAAAAGCCAACGGGTATTTTTCAACTTATCTTACTGAATCTTTAAGAGGAAATGGTTTTCTATTTCCTCTTTTTTTTTTATTAATCGTTTATAAAATAATTAGCAATCGTTGGTAAATATAGCAGTCTTTTACCAGATCAATTTAGTAATCGATAAGTAGAGAATTTGAGCAATGCTAAAACCGAGTGACAAATGGAGTTGGTACTTCTGTGATAGAGAAAGTCACCTGATGCTTGATTTGGGAGCTGATATGCTTTTCAGAACGAACTTCCCGGCTAAAGTGCTCGTCGATTGTGCTTTCTCTACTAATGAATTTACTGTTGATGATGCAGGTGATTATCAGGCATTCTGTGAATCGACATCATTTCTACCGTTGATTGATGCCCGTAAAGCTGAGTTAGTATTGAATTGTGTTGCAGCAAAACGATTTTATAAACCAATTCAGCCTAAAAGTTGGTTTTTTGATACTCAGACCGCTCATGAAGTGCTTGCGCCTAGAGAAGGTGAACTAGTTTCTCTGAAAAATGACTTTAACGATGGTCATTTTATCGTTATAGAGTCAGGGGACAGTTCAAGTATGTGTATTTGTGTTGAGCCGGATGGTTTTGCTTTGAATTCGACAAAGAATCTTAAATTTTCGGATGTCATTAAAGTGATGCATGACCGGATGGGAATGCCCAGTATTAAATTTCAACCAGAGACATTTTCTATGGTGAGTTAGTTTTCATACATTAGCTATTTTTATTTTTCCATTAATGTTTTAAATCGGCTTCGGCCGATTTTTTTTTGTTTGTAATCTGGTCTATCAATGATACAGCGTACATCTTATTTGTGAGATAGCTGCAGAAAGAATAAAAATCAGGCAATTATTTTTGCTAGAACCTTATCGGTTATTTTTCAGTTTTACCTATTTTCTTCCGCTTTTATCGTAATTCTGTAATCTAATTACAGCTGAATTCGCCATTTGGTATATACCAATATTTGACGTGAATAAATACTCACTTACTTTGTAGCGCTTGATTTTATGTATCAGTAAAATTGATAGTGAAAATAATATGGTTTGGCGTTGGTTCGTTTTAAATAAGAAAATGAAGAGAAAAGGTGAGATGTTTTCAGAGAAATTTTCGCTTAATAGAGACGTCTCGGTTATACTGTCGACCGTTTTGATTTCTAGAAAATAATTATGCGTCAATATTTAGCAATAACGTCGAGAGGACTGGAAAATCTCCTCGCGGATGAATTAAAAGAACTGGGTGTCGAGGACCCAAAACCCGTTCAGGCCGGAGTTAAATTTAAAGCCGATCAGGAACTCATATACCGTTGCTGTCTTTGGAGTCGGATCGCGTCTCGTTTTATACAGATTTTGTCAGAATTCACTTGTAATGATGATATGGACTTGTACCTGAGTGCTAATTCCATTGCCTGGCCTAACGTATTTCATTCTTCAAGACGTTTTGTGGTGGACTTTAATGGGACCAACCGTTCAATAAGAAACAGCCAGTATGGCGCAATGAAGGTCAAAGACGCCGTTGTTGATCATTTTGTGAAAAAGAACCTGCCTCGTCCAACGATCGATAAGGATCGTGCTGATCTTCGTCTTCATGTTCGTCTTCATAAAGATCAGGCCATTCTGGGTGTGGATATGGTGGGTGGTAGTTTGCATATTCGCGGATATCGGCGTGAATCCGGCGGAGCACCATTGCGTGAAACGCTGGCGGCTGCACTGATACGACGTTCCGGTTGGACGCCGGATAAGCCATTACTTGATCCTATGTGTGGTTCCGGGACCTTACTTATCGAAGCTTGCCTGATAGCGGCAAATATTGCCCCGGGCAGTATGCGTCACAAGTGGGGCTTCGAATCACTGATTGATTTTAATGCTGATGTTTGGAATACCGTCAAAGCGGAAGCCTCAGTAACGGGAAAACGAGGGCTAAAACAGGCGTCGACGCCGTTTTTCGCGTTGGATATCGATCGAAAATTGATAGAGATAGCAAAAGCGAATGCCAGACGCGCCGGTGTTGATTCTTTAATTGAATTTAAAATAGGCGATGCTGCAAAGTTACAGTGTCCCGAAAATTTTGCGGACGGTTTTATTCTTTCGAATCCCCCATACGGAGAGCGGCTAGGAACTGAACCAAGCCTGATTGCGCTGTATTCCGCATTCGGAGCCCAACTAAAGCAATTTTTCCCAGGATGTCAGGCGGCACTGTTATCCAGCAATGATGAGTTGCTGAGTTGTTTGCGGATGCGTGCCGGGAAACACTATAAAATAGCTAACGGATCGCTACAGTGTCACTTTAAAATTTATGATATTGCAGTCCGGGAAGAGGCTGAAAATGCGAATGCTTCTGGCAGGGAACAACAATCAACTTTGGTTGCCCCCGATTTTTCCAATCGCCTGAAGAAAAACTTTACCAAGCTGGCAAAATGGGCAGGTAAAGAAGGACTGGATTGTTTCCGTGTTTATGATGCCGATCTGCCGGAATATAATGCAGCCATTGATATTTATGGTGAGTTTGTCGTCGTACAGGAGTATGCAGCGCCGAAAAGTATCGCACCGGAAAAAGCGAAGCGCCGTCTGACGGATATGCTTCGTGCGATCATGAATACTCTGGATGTGGAATCCAACAATGTTATTCTGAAGGTTCGGGAAAGACAGAAAGGCAAATCTCAGTATCAGGCTCTGTCAAAACAGTCCGAGCAGTTTGTGGTTCAGGAATATGGGGCCAGCTTTATTGTCAATCTGCAGGATTATCTGGATACCGGGCTGTTTTTAGATCATCGGCTAACACGCCGCATGCTTGGTCAGATGGCCGCGGATAAACGCTTTTTAAATTTATTTGCGTACACCGGATCTGCCAGCGTTCATGCCGCTAATGGTGGTGCAGCTTCAACGACGACGGTGGACATGTCCAAAACTTACCTAGACTGGGCCAGACAGAATATGTCCTTGAATGGGCATGAAGGGGTCCGGCATCAGTTTATCCAGGCAGATTGTTTGCAATGGCTTGAAAAAGCGACGGATCAGTATGATCTTATTTTCATTGATCCGCCGACATTTTCGAATTCGAAACGAATGTCCGCCACATTTGATGTACAAAGAGATCACCTACAGTTATTGTCGCATTTGGAAAGAATTTTGAGCCCGGATGGCACTATTGTGTTTTCAAACAATAAACGTCACTTTAAAATGGATATTCAGGGAATTGAACAGTTGGGTCTTAATGCTGAAAATATTTCGTCTAAAACACTTCCTGTTGATTTTTCTCGAAATAAGCAGATTCATAACTGCTGGTTAGTGACCCGAAATAAATAAGAAACAAGAATCTGAACAAAGGGCCCGGTAACAGGCCCTTTGTTATGTGTAGACATAATGGTTATTTGTATATGGCTTTAATTAATATTCACAATGGGATGCTGGCTTTTGGCGATCATCCATTGCTCGACAATGCCGACTTTGCATTAGAAGAAAATGAACGGGTGTGCTTGGTTGGTCGTAATGGTGCAGGTAAATCAACGCTGATGAAGGTACTGGCCGGCGATGTTCTGCTGGACGACGGAAAAGTGGTGGTGGCGCAGGATGTGACAGTGTCCCGTTTAGAACAAGATCCACCACGAAATGAGTCGGGCACGGTATTTGATTATGTTGCCGAAGGGCTGGCCGAGTCGGGGGCGTTACTGAAACAGTATCAGGAGCAGTTAGTTAAAGTCGAGACGGATCCGACGGAATCCAATATCAATAAGCTAGCAAAAATTCAGGAACAACTGGAATATGCTGGCGCATGGCGGTTTGAAGATCGAATCACGAATGTTCTTACCTCACTGAGTCTGAATGGATCAACACCGCTGACAGAACTCTCTGGCGGGTGGCAAAGAAAAGCGGCATTGGCTCGGGCATTAGTCTGTGACCCTGACGTATTGCTGTTGGATGAGCCGACTAACCATCTGGATGTCACCACCATCGAATGGCTGGAATCGTTTCTTAAGGATTTCAAAGGGTCCATCATTTTTATTTCTCATGACAGAGCCTTTATTGAATCCATGGCAACGCGCATTGTTGATCTGGACAGAGGGGCTTTGTCTTCGTTTCCAGGTGATTACGACGGGTACCTGCTTGGGAAAGACGAGCTTTTGCGGGTAGAAGAGCTTCAAAATGCGGAATTTGATAAAAAATTGGCCCAGGAAGAAGTGTGGATTCGTCAGGGAATTAAAGCCAGACGCACAAGAAATGAAGGCCGGGTCAGAGCGCTTAAAAAATTAAGAATGGAACGAAGCGAGCGACGTGATGTTCAGGGGAAAGTCAATATCCAAATAGATGATGCGGTTCGCTCTGGGAAAATTGTTTTTGAAGCTGAAAATATTAAATATGAGATAGAAGGCCGGTCAATTATTGATAATTTTAGTTTTACTATTCAGCGTGGTGATAAAATAGCTTTAATTGGCCCGAATGGTTGTGGTAAAAGTACACTTTTGAAGTTGATGTTGGGAGAAATCCAGCCCACAGGTGGCCATCTGCATTGTGGAACTAAGTTAGAAGTTGCGTATTTTGATCAATATCGGGAAATTCTTGATCCTGAGAAATCCGTGATCGATAACTTAGCCGATGGTAAACAGGAAGTCATGGTTCAGGGCCGCCAGAGGCATGCTTTGAGTTATCTGCAGGATTTTCTTTTTGCGCCAAAACGAGCCAGAACACCGGTGAAAGCTTTGTCTGGTGGGGAGAAAAATCGGTTATTGCTGGCAAGGATTTTCCTCAAACCGAACAACTTATTAGTTTTGGATGAACCAACCAATGATTTAGATATTGAAACATTGGAACTTTTAGAAGATTTGCTTGCCAATTATCAGGGAACATTACTTTTAGTGAGTCATGATCGTCAGTTTGTGGATAACACGGTGATGTCGAGCTGGATTTTTGAAGGTAATGGAAAAATTGAAGAATTCGTCGGTGGTTATCACGACGCTCAGCAACAACGTAAACAGGTACAAGCCAGCCGCTTTAACGATGAGAAAAAGCTGAAATCAGAACAAAAACAAGCTGATAAGCCAAAATCTCAGCCGAAAAAGCCCGGTAAAAAGCTTTCGTATAAGTTACAGCGTGAACTTGAAGCGTTACCGGAAAAGTTAGAGCAGTTAGAGGCCCGGGTGGACGAGTTGCAGGCCGTTGTAAATGAAGCCACTTTTTTTACGCAGAGTGTCGACATTACTCAGCCGGTTTTAGATGATCTTGCTAATACAGAGGCAGAACTTGAAGCTGCTTTTGAGCGTTGGGAAGAGTTAGAAGCTTTAGGACAGTGAATAAATAATAATGAAAAATCATTCAATTAAATTAACAGCGTTGACGGTAGCTATGCTTTCGTCTTTTCATGCCAGTGCGGCGCTTTATAGGATTGTTGAGGTGACTCCACCTTCTAGCCTAACGTATGGAACAGATTATAAAAGTTCGTTTGGAACAGCAATTGAGCCTGCAGATGGCTCTGAGGACTGTTTTGATTCAGGAACTGCATGTTATGACGGTTCAGACTATGCCTATATATTATCCGGAGAAACCCGCTATCAGAAAACAATGGCAGGCCAACCAGTGGACGGTTCCAGTTTTAAGGAAGAAGTACCATTTGGTTTATACAACTATAAAGATGATGTTTATTTAAGTTCTGAGTCTGATTTTTCTGATTATTGCTCAGATGAACTTGGATATTCGACTTGTGATAGCTGGGCTACAGTTTTTTGGAATGAACGAAACCGTGAGCTTACTGGAACGACAGTCACTGCTTACCCGTTTATGCAAAGCTCTGGTATTTCTGACGACACAACGACAGAAATGAGTTCATCGTTGTCACTAAGTATGACGACAAGTAGTTTATTTAACAGTGTCGTGACTGGCTCAACTGATTCGGAATCCTATGGTTTCAGGTTGTCATTCAGTAATACTGACAGGCGCGATTCAGTTATTCCTAATCCATCAACAAGCAGCACAACTACTTATCCTAAAGTAAGAGCATTTAAAACAAAAACATACAGTTCAACAGACTATACCGTTGGAAGTGTTTCGACTGATTTTAATACAAGTGATAATAATTACACCAGTAAAGCGGCTATTTGGGAAACTGGGGCTGCTCCTACGGAGTTACCTTGGAAAAACTCGACAAATACCAGTGGTGATGATTATCTGGCTGAAGGAAGTATCCGGGATTTTGTTGTAAATGGTTCAACGATTTATGCTGTGGGATACAACAGCTACTTAAACAATAGATACTATATGACGGCGACTGTATTTACCGCGCCGTTATCTACTTATACGAGTGCTACCTGGTCACAATATTTAGTGAAGAATGCTGAAGTGACATCTGGAGACAGCAATTACTCCAACACCCGGTTAACAGGTATCAATGATAACTTAGTTGCTATTGGTGAGTCTAAACTGGACAATGATCATGCCTCTGGTGGTGCTTATTCCAATAAACTTTTTGTTATTCCAGATGTATCTACTGTAAGTTCCGGTGAAGTTACCGGAGCGACTTATTTTTCTGATGGTACGGGAAATATTGGTTTTACAGGGGCTGGAGGTCATGCTAATGCCATCAATAATAAAAATGAAATAGTCGGTCAGATTGATACGGAAACATCCAGAGAAGTAAAAGGTAAGCCGCGTCGTAAACGAGGTTTTATTTATCCATATTATGATGGTTCTAATGATTACGATAGAGCTATTTTTAGCAATGCTGCATGGATACTGGATGATCTGACTAATGGTGGAACATATAGTTCGGCCAATAATGCTTATCGTATTCTAAGTGCTAATGATATTAATGATGCCGGTGTGATTGCGGCGACAGCGATTAAGTGTCCTGGTGGTTATAGCGCAACAACAAATGATTCATCTTGTAGTGGCACAGAGAAAACAGTGGCTGTCCAGCTTATTCCTATAGCGGGTGCAACCAGTAGTGATATCAGTGCCCGTGGCTATGAAACAACGAGTGTTGAGCGCAAAGGTGGTTCATTTGGATTTTTGGGACTTGCGGGTTTATTTGGTTTTCTGATGTATCGTCGTAAAAAGTGATTTTTTGTCAATAATAGGGGCATGTCACATATCATGATATGCCTAAAATTCCTCCTTGAGTCTGACCGTTTTATGAGCGATTCTTAATGATGTGGTCATAAAAATTCCACACAACTGTCATAGTTGAAATGAATCACATAAAAATGTATGAGGACTTAATTATGAAGAGACAAAAGCGTGATCGCCTGGAAAGGGCTCAGTCTCAGGGATATAAAGCGGGTTTGAATGGACGTTCGAGCGACGCTTGTCCGTATCAACAGATGGATGCTAGGTCTTATTGGATGGGGGGCTGGCGAGATGCCAGAGAAGACAAACATCAAGGTCTTTACAAATAGCTGACGTAATTTTCTACATGCATCAATAAAAATTCAAACAAAAAACTGGCCCCGTTGTATCGGGGCTTTTAAATGCACCGCTAACGCACTATAACTAAATGGTTTGGTAAAAATAATAACGGCAAAATTTACCGTTATTTTTATACTTTCTCAGTTCTTAAAAAGCAGAAGTATCCTGGAAAAGGCCAACTTTAAGATCTTTCGCTACGTAGATTTCTTTACCATCAACTAGAACGTGTCCGTCAGCTAATCCCATAACTAATTTACGGTTAACAACACGCTTCATGTGAATTTCATAAGTCACTTTTTTGGCAGTTGGTAGAATCTGACCAGTAAACTTAACTTCACCCACACCAAGAGCACGACCTTTGCCTTTTCCGCCAACCCAGCCGAGGAAGAAACCAACAAGTTGCCACATCGCATCCAGGCCAAGACAACCAGGCATTACAGGGTCACCAGGGAAATGGCAATCAAAGAACCATAGATCTGGAGTAATATCCAATTCAGCTAAAATTAAACCTTTGCCAAAATCGCCTTCATCTTCTGACATTTTAACAACACGGTCCATCATCAGCATATTAGGCGCTGGTAATTGAGGATATCCCGGACCAAATAATTCACCACGGCTTGATGCCAGAAGGTCGTCACGATTATAAGATTCACGTTTATTTTGCATTATTAATTAACTCCAGTTTATGTTAGCGAGCATGTTAGTGAACACGTGTACGCTAAACAAGTCCGATCAGTGACAAAAATATGTTTTTATTTTTTGCCAGACTGAATTATGTTCTGATATACCATCGAGTTTCTCGATTTTTTTTATAATTTCTTCGACAATACTGAGTTCTTTTGAATTTTCCTGAGATTTGAAAGATCGTTTCAGGATAATAGGTACCGCTTCATCAACATTGGTTACCGGCCATAGATGAAATTCTTTATTTTTTATACTGTTTACAACGTCAGCATGAAGAGACAAATTGATTAGATTTGTTTTGGGTAAAATTACACCTTGCGAGCCGGTAAATCCTTGATGCTTGCATACCCGATAGAAACCTTCAATTTTTTCATTCAGTCCTCCGACTGCCTGAACCCGGCCAAATTGGTCTACGGCTCCGGTCACGGCAATCTGTTGGTCAATGCCGATTTCGGATAAAGCACTTAGCAAGGAGCACACTTCTGCTAGTGATGCACTGTCTCCATCCACTTCGCTATAGGATTGCTCAAAGACAATGGATGCAGAGTAGGGCAATGGGGAATCTAATTTCAGTGCACTGCTTACAAATGCCTGCATGATCATCATGCCTTTCGCGTGCAGGCTGCCGCCTAAATCCGCTTTGCGTTCCACATCACTGATATCTCCGTCTCCAAAATGAACAACACAAGATATTCTGGCCGGTTCACCATAAGAAATAGGGTGGCCAGCCACGTCAATAACCGTTAGGCCATTAACCTGACCAATTTGAGTGCCTTGAGTCTCAATGAGAACTTGTCCTTCAAGAATGTCACTGGCGGCACGTTCAGGAAGATAGCTTTCACGAAAATATTTTCTATCAATGGCATTTTGTATCTGTTGCTCATCGATACAATCATCATTACTGAGTATGCTGGCCTCTTCAAGAATGGAGCGAATCCAGATTAAAGATGTCGGAACATAATGCTGATCTTCAGTAAAGCGAACGCCATGCGTCAGGAGTCGTTTTATGGCGTCAGAGGTGAGTTCGGGTAATTGATACTCTTTAGTTAACCATTTGATATATGAAAGATAATTTTCTATTGACTCACTATTCAAAAAATACTCTGATTCAATTTCACTGTATACTGACAGACCGTCCCTTAATTCGGAATCAATATACTCCAGATTTGCTAGTTGCTCTCTGTCACCAAGCATCACCAGTTTTACATTGTATTGCTTTGACCACTGTGCGTGTATTGGTGAGCGTGGATCACAATTTCTACCGCTAATCGGGTAGCCAAGAACAGCCGCTTTTAAGTCCGGCCAATCTTTAGCATTGGCTAAAATCCAGTTTACGGAGATAACAAGGTAGCCTCCGTTTGCATGGTCCAGCAATCCGGGCATCTCGTTGATGATATACCCTTTTTCGGCCTGAAGAATAGGGAACATTTCAGTAGCAGACAGTGTCTCACTGGTTATAACCGGAGTGTCTTCGTTGTCGATGGTCTGAATGATTTTTTTGGCAAGTAATTCACGGTAAACCGGATTATCGGAGCTATTAATTAAAAGAATACCAGGTAAGTTTTTTAATTTGATTAATGAATCGATAGCAGCAGACAGTCTTGGTTGACATGAAAAAAAGTCAGATTTAGTTATCTTGCTGTATTGACTCAATATTTGATCATATTGATCAAATTGTGGTGTTACCTGTTGCCAGATTTCTTTGAACATTGGTTTCTTACTGAAATGATTTTGTCATGAATTATATAGAAAAACATGAAAGGGTCATAGGTGAGTTTCCATATTACGACAATCATCTATTTTTAATAGATAAAATTTGAATAAATACTCATTTGGGGTTACGCTGTCACCCATGCAATTGTACATAAATGAAGCAGTAAGCAGATGAAATATCAACAACTTGAAAATTTAGAATGCGGCTGGAAATGGCAGTATCTTATAAATCGCTGGAAAGACGGTACCGAAATTACCCGATATATTGATCAGAGTGAGAAAGATATAGCGATATCCGAGCTAAAAGAGATAGAGCATGAACCGACCAAAGTG
Organism: Vibrio salinus; assembly: GCF_021272385.1. Lineage (GTDB taxonomy): Bacteria > Pseudomonadota > Gammaproteobacteria > Enterobacterales > Vibrionaceae > Vibrio > Vibrio salinus. The sequence goes on along the minus strand of NZ_JAJSDZ010000005.1, from coordinate 174,766 downwards.
CTGACATGGATAGAGCAGCATATGGCTGATAATTTGGATAATAAGCTGAAACAAGCTATTCGGGCAAAAAGAAAACGTCACTTTAATGCGGAGCAAGTTCACACAAGAAAGAAATCAATTGATTTAGACTACAGAGTATGGGAAAAGCTTTCCGTTCGTGCGAATGAACTGGGATGTACATTATCGGAAGCTATTGAGTATTTGCTTTCCGAGGCGGCGAAAAGTGAAAAAGCGAGCCAGACAATGTCTTCACTGAAAGAAGATTTAAGTCGTCTCTTGTCTGAATAAAATTGTTGAGAGCAAAAAATGACTACTGTTTTATTTATTGCGGTTGTAGCAATCATATTTTGGTTAACGGTTGTTGATCGACCGATTTTAAAAGTTCACATAACCAAGGGGCACATAGATAAGGTAAAAGGACATATAACACCAAGTTTTCAGCACAACCTTCAGGAAATCATCTCTAAAACACCATTTGATGGCCAGATAAAAGCATACCGGCAGCGAACCGGCATCAAAATCATATTTTCATCCAGTGTTCCTAAAAACGTCAGACAACGGATAAGAAATGTTTTTCCTTTTTCGTCATATAATGCGAATTTAAGTCGTAAGAGACAAAATAGCTAGCTGCGTTATTTATAAACATTCCACATTTTCTGTCCGGGCGGTTATGCTGTTTAAATATGGATAACTCTCTGTAATTATACGCTTACCACTTTCTCGGTCAAAAAGGTGTGCTCTTGGACTGTCGAGACAGATATTTAGCATGTCTCCAATTTTTGCATGAATACGCTGTTTAGATACTACGGTAATATCTTGATTTCCCAGTTGAGTGATAACGTGGGTTTCTGAGCCGGTAGGTTCAAGAACTTGTATGCGGGTTGGCGTTATATTGTTACCATTAAGTGATATATCCTCAGGGCGAATACCGTATAGAATTTCGCTTCCGATCGGTAGGCTGACTTTTAAAGGAATCTCGATTTTATTTGCAATACAGATACTGTTTTTATTAACCACTCCGGGTAAGATATTCATCGCGGGACTACCCATAAAGGTAGCAACAAAAAGGTTGGAGGGGTGATCATACAGTTCTAAGGGCGTTCCGATCTGTTCGACTCGACCAGAGTTAAGAACTACAATTTTATCAGCCATGGTCATTGCTTCGATTTGATCGTGAGTTACATATACAATAGTTGTTTTTAGACGCTGATGCAGTGCTTTGATTTCACTTCGCATTTTAACCCGTAATTTCGCATCTAGATTTGACAGCGGTTCATCGAATAGAAATACCTTGGGATTACGAACAATTGCCCTTCCCATCGCAACCCTCTGTCGCTGACCACCCGACAACTCAGCTGGTTTTCGGTCGAGCAGGTGATCCAAAGATAATATCTCTGCTGCTTTTTGTACTTCTGTTGCAATTTCTTCCGAAGGGCGTTTGGCTAGTTTGAGGGCAAATCCCATATTTTGAGCAACAGTCATTTGTGGGTATAGTGCGTAGTTCTGAAAAACCATAGCAATATCGCGATCTTTTGGTTCCAACTCATTGACCCGATTGCCGGCAATTTTGATTTCACCATCAGAGATGGTTTCCAGTCCTGCGATCATGCGTAGTAGTGTCGATTTGCCGCATCCTGACGGTCCTACCAGAATAACAAATTCGCCGTCATTAATTGGGACATCAACACCGTGCATTACTTCTGTGGTGTTACCGTAAACTTTTTTTACTGCAGATATTTCTACTGATGCCATGTGGAACCTCCTTAGTTCTCTTTATTGACAGGACGAATTCTGAGGGCCATGTAGGGTTTACCAGGCATTTTTACGGCAAAAGCCGCTTCGGCTTTGCCGCCACGGGTAATCTTACCGTGGCGAATGGGATGCGGTACAAAAGAGGCTATTTTCTGTGCTGGTGTTATGGTCATTTCCCAGGTATCAATCAAATCAACGTCATAGTTGTCATTGTCAATTGGTAAACCAGTCATCCACTGCGTTGGCTGGTGCTCGCCAAAATAGATAAAGCGAACTTTTTCATCAAGGTCTATAGCGCCAGAGATCCTGTCCCATGGGAACGTGAATTCCGGGTTGATTGGTTTTAATCCCTGAATTCCTTCTTGTTTGAGAAGGTTATGTAAGAATCCAATCCGTGGCCAACTATCACCATGTAACTTGCCCCCTTTCGCCCACCAGATCTGATCGTCAGGATCGGTATAAGTTTCACCGTGTCCTCCGTATCCTCCGCGTAAAACTGTGATCCAAAAACGGTGCACGTGTTCCTGCCCTGTTATATTGCCCCAACATGGCCAGATATTACCCTCATATTCCATTTCATCATTGATGACGGGTTTACCGTACAGGTTAAGCCATTCCTGCGTACGTTTGACATCCCAGTTCTGAATGCACACATGACTGATCCATGGTTTACGGTGATCAAAATTCATACTTTGTTCACCATTATGGATCGAGCGTAAGTGCTGATTTGGGTCATTTTCTTCGAGAAGATGACAAAATTGATCCCAAGTTCGCATAGGTATGGTATCTAGCATAAAGTCATACTCATTAGCCAGTGCCCACCAGACGTTATGAAATGCCGAAAAACGAGCTGCTACATAGGTGACGTAGGCAAGGTTCTGTTCTTCTGTCATTGTGGCATAGCCCCAACGATCATAAGGATGAAATAGAATCAAATCAGCTTGGATACCTAGTTCTCCGAGTCGTATAATCTGTTTTTCCAGGTGGCGGAAAGCCTCTGAATTTGGCCGGTTAAAATCCATGCTACCATCTGTCTTTGGCATAAACATCGGGAAAAGAGCTTCATTGGTATTAAACGGATAGTCTTTGGGGAAAATAGACATACGGATTTTATTGAAGTCAGTTTTTGCCAATGTTTCCAGAGTTTGTTCTTGGATTTCTTCTGGTTGGTGAGCCCAGGCATAACAGGTGGTACCGAAAGGATAGTAGGGGGTTCCGTCATCGTGTGCAAAATGAAAACGTTGATTCACTCTTACCGGACCATGAATACCATCACGAGCGTTTATTACGTCAAATTCTCCCTGATGACCATCCAGTTGATTGTTATTAGACATAGTGATATAGGACCATTGACCAATAGAGGGAGCCATAAAGCGGATCACATACTCGTCGGCACCATCGTAAAATCCGGTTATGCGGCGGGTTTGGTTGCCCAGTCTAAATATTGCGTGAAGCGTCACATCTCTATAGGGATTACCTGATTGAGGTCCCTGTAAACGCAGTTCGAATACGTCGTAGCAGTGAATAGTTGTCATGATGAATTATTCCTTTACCGCTCCAGAGGTCATTCCGGAGACAAAATAGCGTTGAAACATGAGAAATACGATGATGGCAGGTAGTACTGTCATAATAATTGCGGCGTTGAGCTGTCCGTAGTCACTTTGGAATTGTCCCTGAAAATTCATTAGTCCTAGTGGTAAGGTCCACATTTTCGGGTCTTGAAGAATTACCAATCCCATCGCAAATTCGTTCCAGGTTGCGACAAAATCGATAATCAGCAGAGCAGAAAGAACCGGAACAGAAGTAGGGAGAAAGATGCGCCAAAAGATAGTGAAATGCGATGCTCCGTCAATTCTTGCTGCTTCCGATAATTCTTTCGGAATAGCAGAAAAGAAACCGTACAGAATGAAAACCTGATAAGGAACTCCAAATGCCAGATAGGGGAGAATAATACCAGGATAGGTATTGATTAGACCGAACGCATTAACCTGCTGGAAGATCGGAGCCAGCATGACCTGAAAAGGTAGCATAGTTCCGAAGAGGATTAACAAATAGAAAAATTTTTCGAATTTCATATGGATACGAGATAGAGCATAGGCTGCCATGGCAGAAATAAATAGTCCCAGAGGTACTTTAATGATAGTAATCAGGGCGCTATTAAAAGCGGTTGTGGCAAAGTTTCCCCGTTCCCATGCATTGGTGAAATTACTAATTTCCAGTGGGTAGGGTAATGAGAAAGCACTTGAACCCATGACAATGCTGTTCGATTTCAGTGAAGTGAAGACAATGAATACAAAAGGGGCGATCCAGACTATGGCGAAAACAACAAGGAACAGCCAGAGAATGATCAGTAATGGATCTGCTTTAGCAGAGCCAATAGGGCGAAAAGCCTGTTGAAGTGTGTTAATCATTATTTTACCTCCCTGGAGTTTTTTGCCATCCACTTCATGTAGGGAACAATGATAGCAATGGTAAAAATCAGCAAAATTACAGAGATCGCGGCACCCCGTCCAAAGTTACCTAATTGCATTGATTGCGTATAAGCCCACATTGCGAGCATTTGAGTTGACTGAGCCGGGCCTCCTCCTGTCATGCCGTATACGATATCGAAAGCCCGTAATGAATTGATCAGCGATAATATAAAGACGATGGTTATAGATGGTTTCAGTGCCGGAAGTGTCACATAGCGGAATAGGGCCCAGCGTCCGGCTCCGTCAATCCGTCCTGCTTCCAGTAGGGTTTTTGAGACATTTTGCAGTCCGGCAAGGAACAATACCATCGAAAAGCCTATTTGTTCCCATGAATAAGCTGTGAACACTGACCAAAGTGCAATGTTTTGGTCACCAAGCCAGTCGACGATCCAGTTTTGTCGTCCTAAGTTTGTTAGTATTTGGTTAAATAGACCAAAAAAAGGGTCATACATCCATTTCCAAATAGTGGCAACAGCGATGGGAGCAATAATATACGGTAGATAATATAACGCTCGTATGACTGACCGGCCCGGAATAAGCTGATTAAGCCCTAAAGCCAGGACGAAGCTAAACAGGTTGGGGATCGTTACGGCAAAGAGTGTCCACCAGATGGTATTAAAAAATGCAGTCCAGAATACAGGATCTGAGCTGAATATCGCCCGGTAATTTTCTAGTCCAACGAATGTACTATGTGCTTCAAGACCGTCCCAGGATGAAAATGACATATGTACGACATCGACCATCGGATAGACTGCAAACAAAAGGTACGCGATCATGGCTGGGGCTATCATAAGATAGCCCTGTTTTGACGGGCTTAAAGAGAGTTTAAGTTTGGACATAATCTTTCCAGCCTTGTTAGTTATAAACGTGTTGTCACTGGATCTCGTTGATGAATTTCTGCATTTCTTCAGCTGCAGATTTAGGCGTTAGGTTTTTTGCTGCAACCTGATTGATCACTCTCCAGTACTCCGTGGTGACATCTAAAGGAAGAGCCTGATCACCATTGAGATACATCTGCTGATATTGCTCAAAGGTGGCCATCCATTTTTTCGTAAGTGGCCCTGGATTGTTGTATTTAACATGACGGTTAACCGAGGTTGTATTGAAAATCCCAAGGTTTTCCTGCTGTACTTTGGTGGATATTAAGTAGTTGAGGAACTTTGCTGCCGCATCCTGGTGTTTGCTCTTAGATGAAATATAGAAATACTCCGCAAAACCGTAGAGCCGGTTCGTATCGGTTGGAAATAGAAATGTATCAAAATTCTTTTCACGTTTAGTACTATTTAACTGTCCGACCAGCCAGTCACCTTCTAACATCATGGCTGCACGGTTTGCAAGAAACAGATTGAAGCTTTGGGCTTGATCAATACCCATAAAGGGGGAAAGAATGTAATTTTGTGCCCAGTCAGACAGCTCTGCAAAACTTTGGGTGACACATGGTGTTGCTGCCCAGCTTATTTTCAGATTAGTTAGTGAGTCGTGTGTTTTAGCTCCACATTGGGTTTCTAAAATGACATCCATTAGTCGCATTAAGTGCCAGTTTACAGAGCCACCAAAGGTGAACGCGGGAATACCAGCTTGCTTGAGTTTTTCAGCATCAGCTTTTAATTCAGTATAAGTGCTAGGTGGGGTGGTAATACCTGCTTTTTTAAATAAGGCTTTATTAAAATAAAGTCCTTCAGCATGGAACGTGTAAGGAATCCCATATCTGTGATTTTTATAGATCTTAGAAAAGGCGGTTGCTGCACTTAATAGCTCTTGATCCCAGTGGTATTGCTCGTAATATTTGTCCATTGGCAGTGCAAGTCCTGCGTGGATAAACTCCCCTCCGAGCCCTGGACCAGCCCACATGAAATAGATGTCCGGTCCCTGTGAGGATTTAGCCGCAATCCTCAATGCCGCTTTATGCTGGTCTATAGAACGGCTTTCAAGAGAGATAGTAGTCCCTGGGTTTTCTGCTTCGTAATCTTTAATCAGTTTTTTCCACGCAACATTGATGTCATTGTTGTCGAATGTCAGTGTCCATATCTTTAATGTAGCCGAATTTGCAGTGGTAGTGACACTGCTAAGAAGGATTAGCAGCGACCACATAGTAGCCTTTAGCATATGTTCCCATTTCATAGTCGTCTCCAAACATTTTTAGGTAGCTTGTGTCCCAACGAGTTGGCATAAATGACTTATTTTTTGGTTATATCTATGAATATATATTCGATAATAACTTTTTATTCAAAATACTCGTAATAAGCTTGATGCTCTACTTAGTTGTTCACCAAATGTGATTAATTTCGCATCGTATTTTCGAGTTTACTATATAGATCACATTTTATTAACAAACTGCTTATTAATAGAACCACATTTATTTGTTGAATAAAATCAAAGACAGATTCAGAAAAATTAAGTCTTTAGAGAGATGCATAACTGTATATTTCGTATATGTAATATTATTAAACTATTTAAGTTGATTATATGTAAAAACAAAGTAATCAAAAATATTATATAATGCCTATATTCAAATAATAAATTTAGAAAATATGTGCTCTTAATCTCCATATGAGGATATGACATGAAGTTTAAGCAAAAAGTAGTTGCTGCATCATCCTTAATTCTGGTTTTGTCACTTTCGAGCCTTTCTTTTCATCAACTTGGTGTGACGGAGGAGAATATTGAATCATTTGTCAACAAAACTATCAAAGAATCAGTCAGTAGCGTGAACAAAATGGTTCATAACGAACTATCAGCCAAAGAGAGTATGGCTAAAATGTTCGCCGAAACTATCAGTTTGAACCCACTGAACAAAGATTACGTTTATGCAGTTGCCAGTCAGCCTGAACTAAAATCGAAGTTTATCGGAAGCGGAATCGGCTATCAAAGAGATGGAAGTATTGTCAAAAACGGAACGAACAAACTGCCAAAAGGGTATGATCCCCGTAAGCGTCCTTGGTATAAGCAAGCCGTTCAGGAAAAAAAACTCATTGTAACTAAGCCGTTTGCTAGTGCCGCAACCAAAGAGATGATCATTTCAATTGCAGTGCCCATCTACCAATCCGGGCAACTTGTCGGAAGTACTTTCTTTAATCTGAGCCTGTCAGACTTATCAACACTCGTCAATTCAGTCAATTTATTTGATGCGGGCCATCTATTTCTTGTGAGTAATACAGGGATCACAATTACCTATCCAGATAAGGCTTATGTAGGTAGACCGTTAACAGATTTTCTGCCAAACGTCCAACTAAAAGCTGGCATGCAGAATTTTGAATTAGATGGTAAAAATTTTCTCATTAATTTCACCAGACTTCCAGGAAAAGATTGGTATGTCGGTGCAATTGTTAATAAAGACATTGCCTTCAAGGCTCTGACAAAATTAAGGAATGATGCCGTTATTTATACCTTACTGGGTGTCATCGTAAGCATTATTATTTTAACCATTCTAATGAACTATCTGATGAGGCCACTGAGCACATTGAACATTGCCATTCAGGATATTGCATCTGGAAGAGGTGACTTAACTCGGCGCCTGAATACAAATTTAGATCAGGAGTTTTCGGAGCTTTCATTTGGATTTAATCAATTTACCAGCACACTACAGCAGCAGATTCAACAATCTAAAGCCATTAGCCAGGATATTCTGAGCGGTATTACTAATATTGTGAAAAGTACGGATCAATCATCAGATGATATGCACTCTCAAATGCAGGAAGTTGACCAATTAGCTACCGCAATGAATGAAATGGCCGCTACTGCTTCTGATGTTTCCAATAATGCCCAGGGAGCGGCAAGTGCTGCCAAAGAAGCTGATGAGGCTTCGGTTGAAGGAACTGAGGTTGTCACATATACGACCACTTCAATTTATGAATTATCTGAACGTATTAGTGACGCCGTCGAGAAAGTAAGAATCCTCGAAAACGCATCAAACAATATTGAAACCATTTTGAAAGTTATCAATGATATTGCTGACCAAACTAACTTGTTGGCCTTGAATGCTGCTATTGAAGCGGCAAGGGCGGGTGATTCTGGTCGCGGCTTTGCTGTTGTCGCTGATGAAGTCAGGACATTAGCTCAACGTACTCAGAAATCGACCACCGAAATCAGAACCATGATCGAACAGCTTCAGTCAGGTACCGCTTCTGTTTCCCGTTCAATGGAAGAAAGTATGAACAAAGCTACTGAATCAGTTGAGCAATCTCAAGTAGCACAGACTGCGTTGGGGAAAATCCGGACCAGTATTCAACACATTAACGACATGAATGTACAGATTGCATCTGCCGCAGAAGAACAAAGTTTGGTTGCTGAAGAGATTAACGCCAATATGCTCAAAATCAAAGAGATTAGTGAAAACGTGCTTAAATCAGCTGATGATGTGAAAGTCGCGACACAATCTCAGGCTGACAAGACCAATAAACAGGAGGAAATTCTCGGTCAATTCATTGTCTGAGAGATGCCTAAACAATAGGCCGGAGTTCAACTGGACATTACTAAATGGTTCTAACACCATTAGTACGTATTATCTATCTTATGTTAAATGGAATGTTTGATGTGAATTGTGTCTGTTCCTTATCTGTTACCTACTATCTCGTATATGGCACTCATTAAACATAACCATATTTACCATAAAATAGCTAATAATCATCTGTATAATCATAGATTTACGTTCAGATTATTAGCTCTGCTTTTCCAGGAAATGAGATATGATTGCGCCCAGTTTCTTTTTCCTTGTTGGTTTCATTATGACATCATCAAAACCCGAAGATAAATATTTAACTTTTTCATTTGTGATGCTGTGTGCTGTCAGCGCAATAATTGGGGTTTTTATTTCCAGTTCCCGGATTCTTTTTGTTGTTTCGAAACCGTCCATCTTCGGCATCGATATATCCATAAGTATGAGATCAAAACACCGGCTTTCCAATATCTGTAAGGCTTCTATTCCATTGGATGCCAGTGCGACATCAAAACCAAGTTGATTTAATAACAACTTAATTACCATCTGATTCGTTTTCGTATCCTCTACAACCAGGATGGTCGATGTGTTCTCTGTAATTTTATTGTTTTCTGAAAGACTGTTGTTTGTTTTTTCAGCCAACATTTCTTTTTTGCATTTTTTGCTGACTAAAGGAATTGAAACTTCGAACTCAGTCCCGACTCCTGGATTAGAGTTAATACTGATTTTTCCGTACATCAAATCAATGAGTTTTTTTGTAATTGTTAATCCTAACCCAGTTCCGCCAAACTGGCGTCTTTTCCCATTTTCAACCTGATAAAACGGATTAAATAGATTTGAGATTCTGGTTTTACTAATTCCGATGCCGGTATCTTTAACTTTGACCAGCAATTGATCTGAAGATGAATAGACGCAGAGCGTGACGGATCCATTCTCAGTAAATTTAACTGCATTGCCAACCAGATTAGAAATTATCTGAACAATTCTGACAGGATCAACATAGTGCATATAATCGTTTTGAATATTGACTCTTTGTTTAAATGTCAGCCCTTTTGTTTCAGCCAATGTCCGGTAATATTCGAAAGCTGAGGACAGCTTGCTGTTTAAACAAACCCATTCGCAATGCAGCTGAAACTGACCAGATTCTATTTTGCTTAAATCAAGAATATCACTGATGATGGTATGAAGAAGTTCAGCAGAACCTTCCATTTTTTCCAGTAAAACGCTTTGCTCAGAGTTTGTATTCTCTCTCATCACATCAATGATACCGAGAACTGCGCTTAAGGGGGTACGGATCTCGTGGCTCATCATGGCAAGAAACTCAGATTTAGTATGATTCGCTTTTTCAGCTGTTATTCTTGCTTCCTGTAATTCTTTCGTTCTTAGTTCAACCAGATTTTGCAATTCTTCTTTTAATTCAATATCGATGATTGCTCTTTCTAATAATGGTCTGAAACGTGAAAGAGTTTGTTTGTTCTGAACACTGAATTTTCCAGATGTGTTTCCGATTAATAATAAAACTAAATCATTTACCTGCCCTTTTATCCCGGTTATTAATGCTGATTTTATGGTGCATTTCAGGGTTTGATGAATTAGTGTAAATTCCGGTAATGAAGATGGGTCGTACAGAAGAATGCTTTCGCCGGATAGTACTCTTTTGAATTTGTCTCCATGAGTCCAGGTTTTATCTTCAAAGGTAGAATTAGAGCTGAGGAATGTTTTGTAAAAATCACTGCTTTTAGGCTTTGAAATGACAAGGAATTCATCAAACGGAATGTATTTAGCAATAACTTTGTTGAGTTCATCAAAAATCTGGTATTTGTTTTCTGCTGTACTTAATGACGACAAAGTCGCCAGGATAACCCGGTTTTCTTCTGCTAACCGTGCTTCTCGCTCCTTGCTTTGTTTTAACTCCAGCAAGGTTTCTGTTAATGCTTCAACATCATCTACATGCATAATACTTACTCGGACTCATAGAAAATAACTGTTGAAATCATAAGATTTCCATGAGCATTTTGACCCCCGGTGAATCGTCCTTGCTCTCCATATGTAAAAGGGCAAATAAAAGGTTGATTGTGTAATTGTTCACATATTCGTTCCTGAACTTTGTGAATGTCATCTCCCAATCTAAGCATTGCACCTGCACATATGATCAGTATAGCGCCTAAAGGTACAGATTCCGCATAATTTTTAGCATTTGCTTCTTTTATTACTCTTGATGCCCGGTTAACAAGTTGTTCCTTATGCCCCGTCATTAATGTTATTTCTTCGCCTTCTTCGACGTTGGCGAAAACCGCCATCGGCCCTTCACTATCCAAGCTCAGAGGATGAGTCAACTTATAATATGGCTGCTCGTAAAGTTTGCCAACAACTCTACCTAACGGAAAACTAGTGATGTATTCAAGTGAAATGTTATCTTCAAGTTTTATATTGGAATGATCACTGATCCACTCCAAATAAATGCTATTTGCCGGTTCTCCATCAATTTCGTAAATAACTCTTCCATCTGATTTTGTTATGGTGCCGACAAACTCCGTTGGTGAGTATCCGGCACTGAATCCTGATGAGACAGATTTGGAGGGAAAAAGTAAAGAGAGTGCTATCCCGCTTTTTGAAAACGCTTTATCAGAAATGACAGCCCAGCTTTTATTGAGGGTACTGTCTGCGGAACTACCTCCAATGATGGGAACTAATGTGCCAAAAAAACTGTCCATTCTTCGAATAATTTGCTCTTCATTTCCAGGAGTTGAATGCAAAATAATAAGGCTTGGGACCTCTCCTACTCTGTTCGCTGTTTTCAAGGCTTGCTTTATTGCTGATTCTGTTGCGAGTTCTATATCATTTGAGAAATGGTTTAAGTCAGAAAATCCCGTGCCATAAGCACTAATGCCATCGTCGTAAATTCCCAGTAAAGCAATGGCTGGTTCTTCGAAATATCCTTTTTCCGTCATAACACCTTTACAGGATGTGCATCCTATAAATGGTATGTCAGGTAACGATTCAGATAGTGCTTCGTATAAATCCTCTGCATGGTAGTTATCAGTGAAGTAAATAACGTACGTTGATAACGATTTATTATGAGTAGCAATATCACGAGTTAGCTCTTTGACTGCTTTCTTTGCGTTGTTTGCTTGAGAAGTTATTGAAATCAGATTCATAGGTTTTTGTACAAATCAAATAGTTAATTTGATTTGTACAGTATAGATTCATTTATGGTGCTTATTGTAAATCATAAGCATACCATTAACCATCTTTTGGCAAATGAATGATTAAAGACGACTTATCACTTTTGAAAACTATGGTGTTTTTTACAGGTTTTTTGTTAACAAATGTCATTTCGTATTTTAGTGATGATATTTTTTCAAATGCGGGGTCGATCACGAAAGATACGCTATTCTGAGGAGATTCTCTGGAAATAGAAATTGTGAATGTATTGTTTTGTGATGAGATGTGAATTTTTTCTCCCTCAAAGCTGGTAGCACAATTATCACGATTTTTACATTTAAAATGATGAACGTCGGGAGTGGTTAGTGTCCGCCAGATAAATGCAGTAATCAGGACAATAAATAGAATGATTATGTGAATAAATCTTGATAAAGTTAATTTTTCAGCTGGCATAGTTTTCTCTTGCTGTTTAGTTCAAATTTTTATAAAAAAAGTGAAACATTCAACGTTATTTTGAGATAGTCTACGCGCTTTTATCGCGCCGTACCTTAATTAAATGAAATTGAGGTGGTAGTTCTATTTAATTGATTGAATTAGATACAGCAGTATTTTATCTCTTTGATCTTTATATTGATTTTTTCTCTATGCATAAGTATTAAGGAATGGTAAAATATTGATGTATATCAATATAGTGAAAGGTTATTATGATTTCTGATAAGCCAGCCGGGAAACGTGTTCAATCAGGTGGATGTGCAATCCATTGCCAGGATTGCAGTATTAGCCAGTTGTGTATTCCTTTTACCCTCAATGAGTCAGAATTAGATCAATTAGACCAAATCATTGAAAGGAAGAAACCAATACAGAAAGGTCAGGAGCTGTTTAAAGCAGGCGATGAACTTCGTTCTTTGTATGCGATTCGCTCTGGTACAATCAAAAGTTATACAATAACTGAACAAGGTGATGAACAAATTACGGCTTTTCATTTGGCAGGAGACCTTGTTGGGTTTGATGCTATAAATGGTGAATTACACCCAAGTTTTGCTCAGGCTCTCGAAACATCTATGGTTTGTGAGATCCCATATGAAATTCTTGATGATTTATCCGGAAAAATGCCAAAACTGCGTCAGCAAATTATGCGCTTAATGAGTAATGAAATTAAGGGCGATCAGGAAATGATACTGTTGCTTTCTAAGAAAAATGCAGAAGAAAGACTGGCGGCCTTCCTTTATAATCTTTCTACTCGCTTTTCACAGCGTGGTTTCAGTCCGAGAGAGTTCCGTCTAACCATGACTCGCGGTGATATTGGTAACTATCTTGGATTAACCGTTGAAACTATCAGCCGTTTATTGGGTCGCTTCCAAAAATCAGAAATTTTAAGCGTTAAAGGTAAGTATATTACTATTCTTGACCATCACGCTTTAATGGGGCTGGCTGGCGTAACTCAATAATTTCTAAAATAATTTATGAAGTAGACTTTTTATGTTCTACTTCATAATTTTCATATCATTTTTAATTCTTATCTCATTTTCTTCATCAATATAAGCTACAGTTGTAGGTGTCCCCTCTGGAAAAACGGGAGTTCAGAATGAGCATATACAATAGTATTCTTGTTGTCGCAGATATTAACCGGGATGAGCAGCCAGCTCTTGCCAGAGCCATGCAATTGGCTGCAAAAAGCAAAAGTAAAAGCCATGTCACTTTGTTTATGTCTATCTATGATTTTTCATATGATATGACGTCTATGCTTTCTTCTGAAGAACGCGAGTCAATGAGAAAAGGTGTCATTTATCAGAGAACACTCTGGCTGGAGAAAATTTCTCAACCTTACCTGTTTAGTGCTGTTGATTTCGACATTAAAGTTGTTTGGCATCATCGCCCTTATGAAGCAATTATTTCTGAAGTGTTTAAGGGGAATTATGATATTTTGGTCAAAGCGACCAGAAAGCATGATAGTTTAGAGTCTGCAATCTTTACTCCGACAGACTGGCATTTACTGCGTAAGTGCCCGTCTCCGGTTTTATTGGTGAAAAATGCTACCTGGCCTGAAGGCAGTAATATGATCGCATCTGTTCATGTCGGCTCTGAAGAACCCTCTCATCACCAATTAAATAACAGAATGGTTGAGCAATTACAGGAACTATGCCGTAGGTTTGATGCTACCCCTTATCTGGTTAGTGCTTCGCCATATACCCCTGCTAATATCGCTGTAGAAGTTCCGGAATTTGATGCGCTTTCTTATGCTGAAGCGGTTCGGGGCCATTATTTGTCACAGATGAAAATTTTGCGTCAGAATTATGGTATTGACAGTGAAAATACTATCGTTGATGAGGGATTGCCTGAAGATGTGATCCCGGCTACAGCAGAAAAACTGGAAGCATCATTAGTGATTTTAGGAACAACCGGAAGAACCGGACTATCGGCTGTGTTCATTGGTAATACCGCGGAGAGTGTGTTGGATAAACTTACTTGTGATGTTCTTGCTATCAAGCCGGAAGGATATGTTAGTCCTTTAGATCCCAATAAGCCTGAGTAAAATCAAAACCTTTCGGAACTCGTGTTTTCAGCGATCTTTCCGGAAGGTTTTTGCACTACTCTATCTGACGCTATATTACGTTAGTAACATCGATAAACTGGGATTCATCAATGTTGGTTGATGCTACGGTTGCTTCACTGAACGAATACTTTTCTCTTTGTCCGTTTCTGTCTAGAGGTAGATTAATAAAATCAAAGATTTCCTTGTCGGCTAACTGGCTTGGGCTCACATTTTGTAGCGATTTAAATATAGCTTCAATTCTTCCCGGAGTTTTTTTATCCCATTCGATAAGCATAGATTTAATAGCCTGACGTTGTAAGTTTTCCTGTGAACCACAAAGATTACACGGAATAATTGGAAATTCTTTATGGTCAGCATAGCGGATCAGATCTTTTTCCCGGCAGTATGCCAGTGGTCTGATGACGACATTTCGTTTGTCATCGGAGCGCAATTTCGGTGGCATGGCTTTCATTCTTGAGCCGTGAAACATATTCAGGAACAGCGTTTCGACAATATCATCCATATGGTGACCAAGCGCTATTTTGGTCGCGCCAATTTTTTCTGCGAAGGAATAAAGAGTGCCCCGCCGAAGTCTTGAGCATAAACCGCACGTTGTTTTTCCCTCTTCTATTTTATCCTTAACGATAGAATAGGTGTCTTTATCTACAACGTAATAAGGGACACCAATACTCTCGAAGTATTCTGGAAGGATGTGTTCAGGAAATCCCGGTTGTTTCTGATCCAGGTTGACGGCGACCAGATCAAAATGAATCGGAGCGGCTTTTTGCAGATTGAGCAAAATATCAAGCATGGCAAATGAATCTTTCCCACCACTAATACAGACCATAACAAGATCGTCTTGTTCAATCATGTTGTAATCAATAATTGCATTCCCCATATTACGGCGGAGACGCTTTTGCAGTTTGTTGTATTCCAAAGTTTCTTTTCGGGTATCTTTTAGATTCATTACTACTTCTCATGCTGCTGGCTATTTAAAATCAGCATCCAATTAGGATCTTGCGAATCGGCAATTATATCGTCATTTCGGTAAGTTCCAATACTTACTGTTATGTTTCAGCATAGACTGTAAAATATCGACATAGAGTTGCCCTTTTTCAGAATAGTTAACAAGGCCATTGGTAACGTCAAAAGACGCGTCTTCTGACACCATCGATAAGCCCGCAGATCGCCTGTTTGCTCTTAACTTTCTGAGTTCAGCATAAGCTTTATTACGATTAACATTGAGGAAATAGTAATGAATAGACTGTTGAACTGAAGCGAATTTCGCAACTTCATGTATCATTCCTTCATTTCTGGCTAATGGTACTAAACCACAACCTTTCCGGTAACACCATTGTCCGAAGTAGTTGTTCCCTTCTCTGGCAAAACGGGAAGTTCCCCAGGCAGATTCATTCGCTGCCTGAATTAGCACCAGTGGTACAGGCAGGACATCCACTTTAACCAAAAGCTGTTCTAGCCATTGTTTGGTCAGCTCATCTGAATCAGGCGATTTGACCCGGTATTTCTTCGCAAGCTTCTTTAAGAATGTTAATTCTTTGGTGTTTAACTTGTTATGAGCCACCTTCTTTTGAAGGGCCAGTATTTTGTTGCGTTCTTGTTTTATTTCACTGTTTTCGAATTCAACACCGGGAATCAGATAGCGAAAAAACGCTTTTTTTCGTTCACTGATTTTTTTTATTTCTTTGAATTTCGGTGCTTCACCTATTTCATGACCGCTGGCAACATCCTGTTTAGGTTGATTCTTATTGTTCAGACTTAGCTGATATTGTGTAAAGGTACAACCAATAAGTGTTGCAGAAAAAATTGTATATATAATCCAGTACTTACGCATTAAAAACCTTTGTTTCATTATCTTTTGATGTGGTAACGATTGTCAGTTTAATTCCAAACATATTTCGATACAGGATACCTTTTACGTGCAGGAAAAAAGGCAAGACAAAAATAAGGCCAATTCCGTAGAACACAAAGCCAAGGATGAATAATGCTGAGCAGATAATGTAAATGCCAAATAGAGGCAGTAGTTTTCTGTTGGTTGCTTTTAGTGACACCATAAGTGACTGCAGAATTGACATTCTTTTTTCGCAAATAAGAAGAATAGAATGGCTAAATGCAATCGAGAAATAGATTGAGAGTAAGGAAATAAGATGGCTGGATATGGCCTGAATTAATAAATTAGCAATAGTTACCAAAATCAGGCTAGTGGTGAATTGTAATCCTTTAGTGATGAATCCTGTTCCGGTTGCTAAACCTGCTGCATGACTCATTGCCATCAGACTGACGCCTGCATAAATGGGAACGCTGATAACTTCATAGGTGAAATTAGCAATGAAAAAAGACCAGACAAGATTCGGGGTGAGCAAATTCGGATCTTTAAACGCATCAAGATAAACCGTTAGATCAGGTACCTGTAATTTGAGCGCAATGTAAAAAATGATAGCCTGAACAAAAACCATGATGACTATCGCAGGAGTGAATGAAAAGAAATGCTTAACTGTGATTTTGAATGCTTCATTAAAGATTTCTACAATGTTTAATTTGTAATCACCTTTTAGTGCCCTTTCAACTGAGCCACCTAAATTAAAGTCTTTTTCTAAGTTATTACTACTCATAACTACCTTATGCGTTGAGCAAAATAGATGTGTTTTCTTGACACAAATCCGCATTATAACTGATTTTTACTTAACTCTAAAACTAGACGATCTTACTGCTATCCGCCATGAGCTTTCTTTATTTCTAAAACGCAAGAATTTGGTATAAATCGGTACAAATTTCTTTTAAAGATCATTATGATTCGAAAATATCTTCCAATATGGATTTTTTCTTAGTTGTCTTATATCAGATATCAATACAGGCAACTTATTATGTGGAGAAAAACAGACATTGTACGCACCTGAACAACAATCTCAGCCAGTTGTGAGCATGAGTAATATCTCGAAACAATTTGACGGTAAAATTATTATCGATGATTTTAGCCTTGATGTTATAAATGGTGAATTTTTGACCATTCTTGGGCCGTCAGGTTGTGGAAAAACAACGGTTTTAAGGATTATTGCAGGTTTTGAAGATGCTGATAAAGGTTGTATTCGATTAGATGGTAGTCCTGTAACTCATATTCCGGCTGAATTGCGCCATGTTAATACTGTGTTTCAAAGTTATGCTCTTTTTCCTCATATGACGGTATATGACAATGTCGCATTTGGTCTGAGAATGCAAAAATTACCGGAGAATGAAATTGATGAGCGTGTATATGATGTATTAAAGATGGTTCGTCTGGAACCATTAGCTTCAAGGAAGCCACATCAACTTTCTGGTGGGCAACAACAGCGGATAGCTATTGCCCGGGCTGTGGTTAATAATCCTAAAGTTTTATTGCTGGACGAGTCTCTTTCTGCTCTTGATTATAAATTACGTAAGGAAATGCAGATTGAGCTAAAAGCTATCCAGAGAAAACTGGGTATTACTTTTATTTTTGTGACTCACGATCAGGAAGAAGCACTGTCCATGTCTGATCGTATTATCGTTATGAAAGATGGAAAAATTGAGCAAGACGGGACACCAAAAGAAATCTACGAAGATCCTAAAAATTTATTTGTTGCAAGCTTTATCGGTGAAATCAATGTTTTTGATGCCACAGTCATTAAGAGAATTGATCAGGATACTATTTGCGCTTCGATTGAAGGTTGTCATTCTGTACTTCATTACAAAGAGTCGGTGAAAGATGGTCATAAACTAAAAGTATTACTCAGACCAGAGGATCTGAGGTTAAAAGAAATCAACTCAGATGTAGCTGATGATGGAAAAAAACACATACTAGGTTCAGTAAAGGACCGAACTTATAAAGGGATGACGTTGGATTCAGTTGTCGAACTTGAGTCAGGCCTACGGGTTATGGTTAGTGAATTCTTTAATGAAGATGACCCGGATGTTGACCATTCTATCGGGCAGAAAGTATCAGTCTCCTGGGTTGAAAGCTGGGAGGTCATCCTTGATGAACAGCTTTAAAGATAAGCTTAATTTAAAAAATCTTATCATTACCGTCATTGTTAGCTGGATGGTTCTTTTTGTTCTGGTTCCTAACTTGATGATAGTCGTCACAAGCTTTTTGACCAGAGATGAATCTAACTTAATCAGTCCGGTATTTACACTTAATAATTACAGTCGGCTAATTGATCCTTTATATGCAAAAGTGGTCATGCATTCTTTTTATATGGCATTAGTTTCAACAATAATATGCTTATTTCTTGGCTATCCTTTTGCTTATTTTGTTGCCAAAATTCCGGTTAGATGGCGGCCGCTCATGCTTTTTTTGGTTATCGTCCCTTTCTGGACGAACTCTTTAATTAGAACGTATGGCTTAAAGATTGTTCTGGGAACGCAAGGTGTATTAAATAAAATCCTTATCAGTATTGGAATAATGGAAACGCCAATACGAATTATGTATAGCGAAACTGCGGTAATGATTGGACTGGTATACATATTATTGCCGTTTATGATTCTTCCCCTTTATTCATCAATTGAAAAGTTGGATAACGTATATATTGAAGCCGCCAGAGATTTAGGTGCCAATAAATGGCAAACGATTTGTCATGTTATTTTACCTCTGACGATGCCAGGTATTATTGGTGGATGCTTACTGGTTTTGTTACCAGCTTTGGGGATGTTTTATATTTCTGATTTATTAGGGGGAGCCAGAAATTTACTTATTGGAAATATTATAAAAAGTCAGGTTCTGAATGCCCGTGACTGGCCTTTTGGTTCTGCTACCAGTATTGCTCTTACTATTGCAATGGCTTTGATGCTTTATGTTTATTACCGGACAGGAAAGCTGCTTAATAAAAACGTGGAGTTAGAATAATGGGGAAAAGTGCCCGAATCAGTTTTATTGGTGTTATATATGCCTTCTTGTATCTTCCTATTATTGTGTTAATTGTAAACTCGTTCAATGAAAATAAGTTCGGTATGAAATGGGGAGGCTTTAGTACTAAATGGTATGACTCGCTATGGCATAACGCAGGCTTGATGCAGGCGGCATGGCATTCAATGACTATTGCTTTTTTCTCGGCTTCTGCCGCCGCTTTGATTGGTAGTCTTACTGCTGTCGCGTTGTTCCGGTATTCGTTTAAAGGAAAAAAATTAATTAACAGTATGTTGTTTATTGTCATGATGTCTCCTGATATTGTGATGGGTATTTCTTTACTGGCTTTATTTTTGTTTATCGGACTCCATCTGGGGTTTTTGACATTATTTGTTGCTCATATTACTTTTTGTCTGCCATTTGTTGTCATAACTGTATATAGCCGCCTCAATGGTTTTGATGTAAAAATGCTGGAAGCAGCCAAAGATCTTGGCGCGAAAGAATGGGTTATTTTAAAACAGATTATTTTCCCTCTTGCCAAGCCTGCGATTGCCTCCGGTTGGTTATTGAGTTTTACCTTGTCTTTAGACGATGTAATTATCAGTTCTTTCGTTACCGGCCCCACTTATGAAATTTTACCGTTGAAAATTTATTCTATGGTAAAGGTTGGAATCTCACCGGAAGTAAATGCTCTGGCTACGATTATGCTTATTCTTTCTCTTATATTAGTCGTAATAAGTCAGTTACTTGGTCGGGATAAAACAAAATAAATATTATGAATATTTTTTGTTCAGAAAACATAAGTTGTTGGGATATGCTTATAATATATTTACGTGATAATTGATGATTTAAGGCGTAATTGGAACTAATCCCGGTAATTTAGTCAACTGTCTGTATCAAAATTAATAAATTGTACTTATTTGGCGGAGTGTGTATTTAAAGTTGATATACTCTACTCTCTTATTTATTGCTTTATCATCAAAGTTTTAAGTGAACAAGAACGGAACGAATATGAAAAAAACACTCTTTGCTGGTGCTTTGTGTGCAGCGGCATCACTTTTTGCTAACAATTCAATGGCTGCAGATCAGGAACTTTATTTTTATAACTGGTCAGAATACATTCCAGATGAGGTTTTGCAGGAGTTTACTAAGGAAACAGGCATAAAAGTTATTTATTCAACTTACGAGTCGAATGAAACAATGTATGCCAAGTTAAAAACTCAGGGTTCTGGTTATGATTTAGTTGTACCTTCCACTTATTTTGTCTCTAAAATGCGTAAAGAAGGTATGTTGCAGAAAATTGATAAATCTAAACTATCTAATTTTGATGGCCTTGATCCAAATTATTTAAATAAACCTTTTGATCCGAACAATAATTATTCGATTCCTTATATTTGGGGTGCGACTGGGATTGGTGTTAACACCGATGTGATTGACAAAAGCAAGCTGCACAGTTGGGCCGATTTATGGGATCCAAAATGGAAAGGTCAGTTGCTTATGATGGATGATGCGCGTGAATTCTTTCATATTGCACTTTCTAAATTGGGATATTCACCAAATACAACAAATCCGGCTGAAATAAAAGCCGCTTATGAAGAGTTGAAAAAACTCATGCCAAATGTTTTGGTTTTTAATTCTGATTTTCCTGCTAACCCTTATATAGCTGGTGAAGTTTCATTAGGTATGCTTTGGAATGGTTCAGCTTATATGGCTCGCCAGGAAGGTGCTCCAATTGACATCGTGTGGCCGGAGAAAGGTGCAATTTTCTGGATGGATAGTTTGGCAATCCCTTCCGGCGCTAAGAATATTGAAGCGGCACATAAAATGATCAATTTCTTATTAAGGCCTGATAATGCAGCGAAAATTGCTTTAGAAATTGGATATCCAACTCCCGTTAAGGCGGCTTATCCATTATTGCCAAAAGCATTTATGAATGATCCTAATATTTTCCCTCCCCAATCAGTTCTTGATAACGGGGTTTGGCAGGATGAAGTAGGAAAAGCCAGTGCTCTTTACGAAGAATATTTCCAAAAGCTTCGTGTAGAAAATTAATTTACAACATTATAAAACGCGGCCTTTATCAGGCTGCGTTGTTGTATTTAATTTTCTAAGTTAATGAGTTCTTCAACAAGTTTAGGAACTTCGATACTGGCTTTACCATACCTTTTCTCCGCAAATTCACTTTCCACGGCGCTGGGTTCTAAATTTATTTCAATGGTATGTGCACCATGTAATTTTGCATCATGAACAAGTCCGGCCGCCGGATACACTATTCCGGATGTGCCTACAGAGACAAATAGGTCTGCGGATTCTAATACCTGATATATGCTGTCCATACCGATTGGCATCTCTCCAAACCAGACAATATCCGGTCTAAGTTGAGAGGGAGTCTTGCAGCATTGGCATAAATCGCCCTGGTGTAATTCACCCAATTGTTCGAATACTTTACCACTAGAGCAGCATCTTGCTTTTAAAAGTTCACCATGCATGTGAATAATATTACGGCTACCTCCTCTTTCATGAAGGTCGTCAATATTTTGAGTGATGATAATGACATTAGCTTTTGATTTACTTTCAAGCTGACCAAGAGCTATGTGAGCTTTATTTGGTTTTATCGATGGTGACAGTAATTGTTTTCGACGCTCGTTATAGAAATTTTGTACCAGATCCGGGTTGCGTTCATATCCTTCAGGCGTTGCAACATCTTCAATTCGATGATTTTCCCAAAGTCCATCGTTAGAACGAAATGTTTGAATACCTGATTCCGCTGAAATGCCTGCCCCTGTTAGTACGACGATATTATTATATGGAAACTTCATAAATATTCCTTCAGTTGCATTTATTTAGGTTAGCACCAATAAAAACATGAATACAGTCATACTAATAAAAATAAAAAGGGGTGGAAAACCACCCCTTTTTATTTAATAAAGATATTGAATTAATTTTCGTCGTTTGTTGCTGAAATTTTATGAATAGCCAGATCCGCGCCTTTATATTCATCTTCTTCAGATAACCTTAAACCGGTTAATTTATGCAATGAGCCATACACAACAAATGAACCAATGACGGCCACAGCAATTCCGGCTACGGTACCAATCAACTGAACAGTAAAACTGACACCTCCGATACCTCCTAAAGATGACTGGCCAAAAATACCGCAGGCAATACCCCCCCAGGCTCCACATAGTCCATGTAAAGGCCATACACCTAATACATCATCAAGTTTTGTTTTATTTTGTAAGAATGTGAATACCCAAACAAACAGCACACCAGCAATAATTCCTGTAACGAAAGCACCAAATGGGTGCATGAGATCTGATCCAGCGCAAACAGCAACTAAACCTGCCAGAGGTCCGTTATGGATGAATCCCGGGTCATTTTTCCCCGCGACCAATGTAGCAATAATTCCTCCAACCATAGCCAACAGTGAGTTCATTGCCACAAGCCCGCTGATGCCATTAATTGTTTGAGCTGACATTACATTAAAACCAAACCAGCCTACGCACAGGACCCATGCCCCTAAAGCAAGGAATGGAATATTTGAAGGTGCGAAGTTAGTGTGTTTACCCGCTCGTATTCTGCCCTTACGTATGCCCAGAAAAGACACTGCGACAAACGCTATCCATCCCCCTACACTGTGTACGACTACGGAGCCGGCAAAATCATGGAATGTTGCCCCGAAAGTATGTTCGAACCAGCTTTGGAGGCCAAAATTTCCATTCCAGATTATTCCTTCAAAGAAGGGATATATAAGGCCAACAGTAAAAAATGTTGCAATTAATATGGGATAGAACCGGGCCCGTTCGGCTATACCTCCGGAGACAATTGCGGGAATAGCAGCGGCAAAGGTTAGCAAGAAGAAAAACTTAACTAATTCATAACCATTGTGCTGTGCTAATGTTTGAGCGCTGGCAAAAAAATTGGCTCCGTATGCAACCCAATAGCCAATCAGCAAATACGCTATGGTTGATATACCAAAATCGGCAATGATCTTGACTAAAGCATTAACCTGATTTTTTTGTCTGACTGTGCCGACTTCCAGAAAAGCGAATCCTGCATGCATGAAAAAGACCATAATTGCGCCTAGCAACAAAAATAAAGTATCAGAGCTTTGAGCTAATGCCTCAACAGCACTCTGTACCTGGTTTACAGATTGGATCATTCTCGGTTCTCTCCATAGAGTTGCACAATATTTGTGCTAATTAAATCTAAATCCCCATTTTGGGGCTAATTTTTATCTTTAATTCGCTAAAGCAAGAAGTGATCCAATTTGGTGAAATTGTGAATTTAGGGGCAACTTTATAAAATAATTACTTATATAACAATGGGTTAGTTAATATCATAATGAGAAATATAAGCACGGACATTATGTTGGTTATCATTCGTTGCACCAAAATAGTTTAAAATGCTTAAAATTGGTGCTTTAAGGAAATTAGGTGTGGGTTATTATTGTGCATGAAAGGTAGCTGATACTACCTTTCATTGTTATACATCTAGTGAATATATCCTTTAACCCAGTTGGCAACTTCGTCGGGCATATCGCTCGATAAAACTAACTCTCCCCTTTCTGTATAGTGATCGGCTACCTTTCGAGAGGCTGTAAT
Source organism: Vibrio salinus (assembly GCF_021272385.1). GTDB lineage: Bacteria > Pseudomonadota > Gammaproteobacteria > Enterobacterales > Vibrionaceae > Vibrio > Vibrio salinus. The sequence goes on along the minus strand of NZ_JAJSDZ010000005.1, from coordinate 150,930 downwards.
AGTTAGAAGTCGGTCCTGAACACTGGTTGAATTGTCTATAACGACAAATAGCTTCGGATGACCAGTCTTTAAATTTGCCAGATATTCTTTTTTTTCATTTGAATACAAATTTAGAATGACACTTTTATTAGAAAGTTTTTCAGGATATAAGTTAAAGCCAACCAACTGTTTTTGCCTAGTAACCCAAGCGCCAGTAATAATGCTGTGATCGACGAATTCACAGGCTATTGACCAAGCTTCTCTTGTTCTGAGCTTATCACTGATTTCATATATAGTTTGTGACATAACATACCTAGTGATTCTGTTTATTTACATTCGTGTATTAAAACCTTAAATCAATAATACATTATTCTATGAAATAAACTTGTCTCATAACTTAGATAACCATATTTTTATAATATTATAAATAAAGCATATGATTGAAATCTAAATTAAAGGTAACGGTAAAAAAACAGTAAATATTGTTTCATTTTGTTCATTTATTGATACATTTATTTTTCCATCCATTTGGTTAACTAAATCTTTACAGATAGCCAATCCTAAACCTGTTCCCTCCTTTTTTGTGGTAAAAAAAGGATCAAATATTTTATTTATATTTCTTCTATCAATTCCGCAACCTTTATCAGTCACTTTGACAACGACGCCAGTTGGCTCACCATTATCGTCGAATACATCATGAGTAGATACTAATATATCACCATGATGATTCATTGCATCAATAGCATTTAATTCTAAATTGATTAGGATTTGTAATAGTTGGTTTTTATCTATTAATACTTTTTTTGTTGCCCAACAATGGACCTTAAATTGAATATTTTTCTTGTTTGAACCTGTATTGGTTAACGTTATACTTTCAAATACAATTGGGTTAATATCTTGAATTACGGAGCTGTAGTTGGAGTTTGAAGAGGATTTACTATACTGAAGTAAACTATATATAATACTTTTTATTCTGTCTATTTGAGAGAATATAATCTGAATTTCGCTTTCAATATCAACATCTTTTTTTGATACAGATCGTTTAATTAATTCTACATTACCTAAAATAACAGCAATAGGATTGTTTATTTCATGAGCTATTCCTGCAGTTAAAATTCCTAGTGCTGCAAATTTTTCCTGAGAAACCAGTTTGTTTTTTGTTTGATTTAATAAATCTATATGCTGTTCAAGCAACTTCGCTTTTACTTTTAATCTTGCGGTTCTTTCTTCAACTTTTATTTCTAAATCCGAAACTAAAGAAGAAATCTGAGCGTTTCTTTCTTCCAGTTCATCAAGCATTTGGTTAAACTGGTTTGATAATAAAGATAGCTCGTGGTTATTATTAAGACCTAGCTCTCCAATTCTGGCATGTTCCCCGTTGCGGATTTTCAGAACAACATCCCTGATTTTTTCCAGTGGAGAAAATATAGCAAATGACTCTCTTATGACAAAATAGGTTGATATAAACAATAAAAGTACTGCGGTTATCAGGATGATACTGATACTAATAATATAATCCCGTAAAAATGACCAAACTGAGTATCCGGTGTATAACATCCCTATAACAGTGTTATCGGCTCCTCTTATGGGTTGATAGGCAGTGATGTATCTGTCGCCCACTACTTTGGCTATTCCAATCCATTCTTTTCCCAGTAAAAGAACTTCTTTAGTGACTTGTTCAGAAGCTTTGGTTCCAATGGCTCTTGACGTGTTGTCCATATTTGGGGAATTAGGTGTGGGGACATTTGTTGAAATTCTCAGGTCCCCTAAAAAGATGGTTACTGTTCCAACTGAGCTGTTACCAATAGAAGTCGGTGGATAAATTAGATCTCTTAGTTTATCAACCAAATTAATGGAATTGTTGATTACCAGTCCAGCTTCAATATAACCAATAAAGTCACCGTCATTACTGTTAACTTTTGCAATTGTTCTGAGAATCAGTGCTTTGGTTTCCACCTGATCTGAATTATATATATCTATCTTAGCTTTAGATACCAGTTTTGGATCGATTTCTTTAAGCTGCTGTAATGTGAATATATCAAAATGCGACCCTAAGCTTATTGAATCATTACTATTAGAAGAATAACTGAATTTAATATAATCAAAATTATAAGTAGACTGTAATTTTATTAGAGTCTTGTTAACTTTCGTTTCATCTGTTGAATGGTTTAACAGTTCTTGAAAATTGTAAGACTGAGTAATAGCAGATAGGCTCGACACTTGAGTTTTTTCTATTAACTGTAAACTTTTCTGCGCGATTTTTAGTCTTGTTGATACATCATGAAGTGTGTTTTTCCAGGTGTAAGTGAATGACCAGTACAGTGTAATAGCAATTAGTATTACCAATGTCGCTAATATTGGTGCTGAAGTTAATAACAGAATCCGGTATCTGGAAGAATTCGATAAATTTTTTATTTTACTCAGAGAATGCGTATTAGTGAATTTCCTACACATAATTACTCTCTTCTTCCCATTCCTTATATTTTCTTTCAATGGTTTTTCTGGATACACCCAACACTTTTGCTGCGGCAGATTTATTGCCATCAAAGTGCTCAACCACTTTTAGTATATGACTCTTTTCGATGTCTTTTAATGACCAGTCACTGGGATAGCCAGCTACCGTACTGGTCTCATTCATTGATGGAATATAACCACTATTAGAGACAGAAATGGTTACTTTTGTTGTATTTCCCAGAGCACTATCAAGTCTGCGATTCCAGTACTGTAACGGTGATATATTTAATAATAAACATCTTTCGACAAGGTTTCGTAGTTCTCTTGTATTTCCCGGCCACTCATAATCATACATATCCGTATGAATTTCTCCCAGCCATTGTGGAAGAGGTAATGCGAGATCTTTACAAATACACTTAGTAAAATAAATAATGATCTCTTTAATATCGCTTCTTCGCTCTCTTAGCGTTGGCATCTCAATTTTCAGAACTGCTAATTTATAATATAATTCTCCTCTAAACAGGCCGTTATCTATATATTCCAGAATATCTTTAACTGTTGAGGTGATGATTCTGACATCAATGGGAATTTCTTTGGATGAACCCAATGGTTTTATAGATCTTTTTTGAATAACACTAAGAAGGAGCCCCTGTTGTTCATAGTTAAGGTCAGTAATTTCATCAAAATATAGAGTGCCGCCATTTGCGATAGTAAACAGCCCTTCTTTATCTTTTGCATTAGAACCGAATAATTCCCTGTCTATGTCAACGAATGATAATGTTGAACAGTTGACCGAGACAAATGGCCCGGAGCGTCCACTTAATTTATGTATTCTTCGTGCTGCCCGTTCTTTCCCTGCCCCGGCTTCTCCATGAATAATAATGTTTGCTCTTGATGGCGCAAATTGTTGGATCACTTGTTTGAGCTGTTTTGTTTTTTCAGAAGTACCAACGATGTTTGTGTCGATGAGCTGAGATAAATCTCTCGATAATGCTTGTTCATGTCGGATCAAAATTCGCTTATCAAGACAACGGGTTACCGAAGAGAGTAAGTGGTCAAAGCTAAACGGTTTGAGAACAAAGTCTGAAGCACCAAGCTTTAATGCTTCGATTGTCATATCTATAGTGGCATAGCCTGTCATGAAAATAATATCGGACTCTGATGGCGTACCGAACAGTTCCTTCCATTCCAGACCAGAACGCCCTGGCAGATTGATATCCAATAAAAACACATCGTAATGATTTTGTTTTCTGAGTTCTTCTGCTTCTTCAATTGAACCGACACTATCGACGCGGTGAAAATAATCAGTCATTGCTTTTTTTAGGAACACTTGCATTCCTTCTTCGTCGTCAACAATCAGAATAGAAAAAATGGAATAATTTTTTTCTTGTACAGGGGGTTCAGAAAATTGAGTCATGAGTCAGTCACCCTCATTATTTGGACAATGCTAATATTCTCTCTTACCAAAGCTCTTATGTCATCTTTAATACGCAAACTATTTGATACAGAACATTTCAGGCTTCATCTTAAAGCTTAAAAAGTAATCAAAATTTAGTTTACTACGGTAATATATCTAAGCATCTTGAAGTTGCTTAGGTATAAAAGGTAGAATTCGCGAAATATTTTTATTTGGTAGATGTAAGTGACCAGAACAATTTTATACACATTTAAAAACGAAGATAAAACGCTTCTTTTCAGTTATGAGCGGTACAGAAATATCCATGAAGCGGTTGCTGATGCAGAAAAAATTGACATATCGGGATATTTGAAAATGGAAGCTCAGTTAGAGGCAATTGCGGACGCTAAAGCGGTGAAAAATTATTGTGATAATCATTTTAAAAAACTCGGATTTTCCCGTATTACATTGAAAGCAAAAGAAAATAAGGGTATTGGTAAATAATTGAAGAATTCAAATTAAAAAAGGAGCAGATGCTCCTTTTTTATTATTTGATATTAAGAAATGCAGCACCCCGGACACCACCTGAATCTCCGTGTTTTGCTTTTCTGATGACCGGACATGTTGCAACCGATAATAGGTATTTCGGAATTCTTTTAGGTAATTCTGAATAGATAAGGTCAAAATTTGACAGTCCGCCCCCCAGTACAACGGAATGTGGATCAAGTGCTGTTAATATATTAGCAAAGCAAATCGCCAGAAATTCCAGATAGAAATCAACAAACTCTTTCTCAGTTTGTTTGCCGTTATAATAATCACTAATAATATCTTTAGCCGATTTTTTAATACCGTATTTGCTATTGTATAGGTATTCAAATCCTCTTCCTGACAGATAATTATCCAGGCAACCTTTTTTCCCACATCCACAATCGTAGAGAGGGGCGCTATCACCCAGATGAAACCATGCATCAATAGGTAATCTCATATGACCTACTTCGCCAGCAACACCGTTCAGACCAGAAAAAACTTTCCCGCTATAGATTAGCCCACCTCCGAATCCGGTTCCCAGAATCAATCCTAATACTGAGTCATAATTTTTCAGCTCATCATCCCAGGCTTCTGAAAGAGCAAAGCAGTTTGCGTCATTTTCCAGTTTTACTTCCCGTCTAAGCCTCTGACTTAAATCTGCTCCCAGTTTTTTCCCGTTTGCACAAGGGATATTGACTGTCAGTACTGTACCGTCGATGCTGCTTTCCGTTCCTGGAAACCCGATACCGACATGACCCTGAGTATCAAATTGCTCATCATATTTTTCAACTAAAGATGCGATGTCGTTAACGAGCTGGTCATAATCATCTTTCGGAGTTGGAATGCGGACAGAAGCTTTCCTTTCCAATTGTTCATCAAATGCCCCAAACTCGATCTTTGTCCCACCGACATCAAAACCAAAATACATTCCACCCTCCAATATGACTTTTGTTTAATAGTCCAATATAACTCTAAATATCATTGAATGATAGATTTGATATATATGAAAGTGACTTTTTAAGCATACATTGATTTCAGTGCTAAATAATCGTTAAGTGCTGGCCTTTGAAGATTTTTTTTGGTTCTTGATTTGGACAGCAAATAGCTTTCTCTGAAGGCCCGAAACCAATATTCCAGTATTTTGCTTGTATTTTCGTATCCAGCTTGTTGTAGTACCAGCGAAGATACTTCTGCTGTAGAAAGATGTTTCGCATTGCCGGATTTTCTCATTATATATTCTGACAAATGCTCGGGATGGACAGACATAACGGGTAATGAATCGAGATATGGGGAACGCCTGAACATTCGTCGAGCTTCTCTCCAACTACCATCCAGTACTATAAAAAGCGGTTTTTTTTCAGTATGAATGATGTCATCTTTCAGATTGACGATTAAACGTTTTTTATCGTCAACGTATTCTTCAGGAAAAATTACTATTGGAAACAGATTGGGATCTGACAAGGTTTTTAACAGATAAGTATCCGGGTTAGTTCTGGACCAAAGGTAAACATCGGTTTCTTTTATCGTATCAGCGATTAACCGGCCTGTATTACTGGGTTTAAATATCTCAGTGTCTGAAACTAAAAGAATGAATTTTGCGGTACACTCAATATCAGGCTGGTAGCGGCAAAGACATAGGTGCTCTTCTATCTGGCAATATGGGCAGCGTTTAACTTTGGAGCCTCTGGCTGTAAATGGTTTTGTTGCTTTGTCTACACGGGCTTGGTAAACCGTGTGAAACTGATGAATCCTCATCTATTTTTGTGCCTGATAAAAATAAATGAGGATTTTACCGTTGAAGTCAGAAAATACAAATACCTTTCTGTCTTAGCTAGGGTCTGTTGACCTTTGATGGCTGATTTTTGTTCACTCTGAACGGGTTTTGAGCGCGGCGCAGGGCATATAGCTTAGTCTATCTTGTACCTTGATAGCATTTCTGACTGAGTCTGAGTAATCGTCGCAACGTCTTCAGCAACATTTACCAGCATTTCGATATGAGAAGCGGTACTATCTCCTTGTCTTGAGATATCAATGATTGACTCATTGACGCTTATTGTTGCCTGTTCCTGTTGTTGAGTCGCTATTACTACCTGCTCTATCTGATTTTCAATTGTTGAAATCGAATGGTTAATACTTCCAAAAACATCTTTGACCTGTTGTCCGGATGTTAAAACATGATTCATTTGTTCACGGGAGCTGGATATTGCACTCCTTGAATTGGCTGTTGACTCTAAAAGTTCGGTCATATTTTCCCTGATACTTTCTGTCTGAGCGGTTGTATCGCTGGCCAAACGTCTGACTTCATCTGCAACGACAGCGAACCCACGTCCAAATTCGCCGGCCCTTGCAGCTTCAATAGCCGCATTAAGAGCTAATAAATTTGTATTTTCGGCAATACCATTGATCAAATCGACCATTCCCTGAATGTTCATGACTTTTTTATCCAGTTCATCCATCGCAGAACTGTTGTCTTCCAGATTCTTATTCAGTTTTGTTAATGACCCGAGATTATCCTGAAGGAGGTTGACACCTCGTTGAGAATTTCCTGTTCCTTCTTTACTGATGCTGAGGATATGAGAAGTTGCAGATGAGATTTCTTTAACTGAGGCCTCTATTTGGGTCATTGTTGAGCTTACTTTTGACAATGCATCATTTTGTTTATCAAGTAATATCCGGCTTTCACGGGCCGCAGCATGACTTTTATGGGAAGCGAGGTCCAGTTGGTTTGAGTTGTCGATCACGTCACTTATTGAGGATCTGATGGTTCCTTCAACCCTAGAGAGATCTCTGGAAATATCCTGAAATTCGTAAGGTCCGGAAGTGGTAATCAGTTGCTCAGCAAAATTTTGTTGACTTAGCTGCGCCAGATGTGTGCGGATAATATTAAGGCTTTTACTAATCCAACGATGAATCAGAAATGCGGCCACAACAATAAACAAAACACATAGTATGGAACTCCAGAGCAGCGTTTGAGTTGAAAATGAAATTGCGGAATCAACCCGTGATTTTTTCGCATTCAGATTTGTTAGCATTACGTCTGAAAAAGATTCCAGTTCGTCCAGAATTATTCCTGAACTTAGTGTGCTCTTAGAGAGCAGAGCTTTCTGCTTCAGCCGGCTATCAATTAATTGTATAGCCTGGGATAATATCTGATTAGGTTTGAAACCATCAGAAATGATGTCATAACTTGAAGTGAAACTGGCAAAATCATTTATATCCGGGTACAGATCTTTAAAATTTTCATAGGCAAATTGTACTCCTGCCAGTCTGTTTTTTAATTCTTTGTATATTTTTGTCCCCTGCTCCTTATCTTTTTCCATCAATAAAGTTAGGAACAGGCTATCCATCTTCGAAACATTTGATATCAGCCGGTTAGCAGCATCCATGCCTTCCGGATTATCATAAGAAAGCGTATTAGCGATCCTGCTCATTTCAGGTCCCAGTGAACCCAAACCATACCTGAAACTGGCTTTGTTATTTTGAACTTGTTGAGATGTTTCGATAATTTTTTTTTGTTCTGATACCAGTTTTTGAGTCTTTTGCTTAAGCTGATTGGTTAATTGCAGAACATCCTTAATTTTTTCTTCTGGAATAATTGTATATCCATCCTCATTGGTATTTAAGACGCTGAGCTGCGTCAGATTTTTCCTTAATGATTGATGATTTTTTTCAAGTTGTCCGCTGATTTGTTTCACTTTTTTAGGTTGATTTGTGTTGATCAGCTTTGAAAGTAAATCATTTTGTGTCAGTACCAGCTGAATGATACGGGAATGCGTAACAGACAATGGAAAATCTTGATTTGATAGATGATGAAATTGCTTTGATGTTTGCTTTAAACCGGTAAAACCCTGGAAACTAATAAATAATAAAATTAATATCAGAAAGAAAAAAACAAGAATAAAAACTTTTATTAAAGAAATGTGGCGATTGGTATTAAAATTGAACATATTATCGTTATGAATTAAATCGAGTTGAAACGATAATATGTCTGTATGTTATCACTTATGAGACAGTTTTATGACAGTTCTGTGACAATTGATAATTTAGTCATAAGTTGCAACTGCTGTATCAAATAGGTTTTTGACTAATGCAATATACTCATCCAGAAAAATGATCTGTTCATTAGTTGCAGGCTTTGTCCAGCAACCGGCAAGTACTTCCCCCAAGTCTTCGACAACGATGTCTGTTTCTTTAAGCAATTTGAATCGCACACTGGAATGAAGCTCTGGATTTTGTTCAAACACGGCCATGATGTTGCTGGCCACCATGTCCATTACAACGTCTTCAACACTTTCTTGCCCCGTATCACCATCGTGAGTAAAAATATCCAGATTCAATGCCAGATGTTCGATCAAAGCTGTATAGCCTTCTTTATCCACAACCACGGCGGAACTCCAATCAATAAACGTTGTTTTAGTATCACATATTCTGTGAAATAAATTCAAAAGGTTCACAGAATTAATACACATAATAAGACATTTTTCCCAAAAGGAGTGATATTTATCTAATCAAGTGTACTAACAATTACCTTGAGTATGGCATAGGACGTTGAAAGCACAAGTTAACTTTGTTTGATAATAGAGAAAAAGATAAATAAAAAGTGCATTATTTGTCCTAAGCTTAAGTAGTGGTGTGGTTGTTTTTGAGGTGACTATGTGGGATAGCATTGCGAATCATATTTCTCATGAAACTAAGCAAAATTTTGTGATAACAAAGCATCATGCGATTTCAGGTGGTGATATCAATAAGTCTTATTTTATCAGCGACGGACTCGTAGATTATTTCGTGAAAGTAAATAATAAAAACGCTATCGATTTGTTTATTTCCGAAGCTGAGAATCTTAACCGGCTCAGGCAATCTGATACCATCTCGGTGCCTGAAGTCATTACCTATGGTACGACTAAGAGTCACTCGTTCCTTACCCTTAAATACTCTGAAATATCGGTTTTGACTAATGATGATACCTGTTATCTTGCCGGCAAGCAGCTGGCGAAGTTGCATCTTTGGGATGATCAGAAAGAATTCGGATTTGATCACGATAATTTTATCGGTTTGACCGAACAGCCTAATGCCTGGAATAAAAATTGGGCCCGGTTTTATTCAGAGCAAAGAATTGGCTGGCAATTACAGTTATTGAAAGATAAAGGGATTGTTCTGACAGATATTAGTGATTTTGTTCATCACATTTATCATATTTTGGCCGGACATAACCCAAAGCCTTCGTTATTGCACGGCGATCTCTGGTCAGGAAACCTCGGATCGACTAAAAGTGGCCCGTTATTCTATGACCCGGCGTGTTACTGGGGAGACCGGGAATGTGATATAGCCATGAGCCGGTTATTCGGACATTTTCCGCAATCGTTTTATAAGGGGTACAACGATATATATCCGTTGCCGGATAGTTATCAGAAAAGAGCCGATGTCTATAACCTATACCACATTCTCAACCATTGTAATTGCTTTGGGGGAAGCTACTTGTCTCAGGCAGAAAAAATGATTGAGGTAATGAAGTAGTTAACTATCCATTTTTTGTTTCATGACACGTTCAACGGTATCTACTATTGCCTGAGTGTTTGCATCAATTTCGAGATTGATTCGTTCTCCAATGACACTTTGCCCAAATGTGGTTCTATCCAGTGTTTCTGGGATTAAATGAACAGAGAAAGTATTACCGGAAACATCACCAATAGTCAGTGAGCAACCATTTAAGCCGACAAACCCTTTGGGGAGAATATATTTGATCAGTTTTTCTGGTACTTTTAACCAGAGTGTCTTGTTATTTTCTGATGAGATAATATCTGTGATTGTTGCTGTTTCAATAATATGGCCGGACATGATGTGTCCCCCTATTTCATCGCCATACTTTGCAGCTCTTTCGAAATTAATCATGTCACCTTCACTGAGATCGCCAAGATTTGTTAAGCGTAACGTCTCCTGCATGAGATCAAAAGTAACATGGTTCTTGTTTTTCTCAGTGACAGTTAAACAGCAGCCATTGTGTGCAATTGATGCTCCAACTTCTATTTGTTGAGAAAAATTTTCCGGTAAGACAATAGTGTGAGATTGTAATCCGGTTTTCTTTTTAATTTTAATGACGTTAGCAGTACCCTGAACAATCCCGGTAAACATTAGGATTCTCCTTATAAATTTGTTGGCGATATGATAAACAATTCATTATCATTGCAGCGATTATTTCATTGCGAGATAAAGCAATATTACTCTACTGGAGAATTTAGTGTCTGACTATAAAACAGAAGCCGGAAAATTAATTAATTTAGCTTCACCTGTCCTTGTTGCATCTATCGCTCAGACCGGAATGGGATTTGTTGATACAATAATGGCTGGAGGATACAGTGCATTAGACATGGCAGCAGTTTCTGTTGCTGCAAGCATTTGGCTACCAACCATTCTTTTTAGTATGGGAATTTTGATGGCTCTTGTTCCTGTTGTTGCTCAGTTAAATGGTGCCAATAAATCCGAAAAAATACCTTTTGAAATTCAGCAAGGAATTTATGCTGCTCTTATTCTTACTGTTCCGACAATATTTGTTTTGTTTCAGGCCCATTTTATTTTAGAGCTGATGAATGTTGATAAAGTACTTGAGACCAAGACAATACATTATTTATACACAATGATGTTTGCTGCTCCGGCTTTTCTTCTTTTTCAATCACTAAGAAGCTTTACAGACGGGATGTCAAAAACGAAACCAGCTATGGTTATTGGTTTTATCGGTTTGTTATTTAATATTCCACTTAACTGGCTGTTTGTTTACGGTAAGTTTGGAATGCCCGAATTAGGAGGGGTTGGGTGCGGTATTGCAACTGCAGCTGTGTATTGGATCATGGCCATTTTATTACTTCTGTATGTACTACAGTCTAAGTCACTGAAAAGAATTCCTCTGTTTGATGTCTGGTACTCGTTGAATGTTAAAGAGCTTTTGCGACTGTTCCGGCTTGGTTTACCCGTTGCATCGGCTCAGTTTTGTGAAGTGACACTATTTGCTGTTGTCGCTTTACTTGTTTCTCCTTTAGGGCCAACGGTTGTTGCTGCCCATCAAATTGCGATTAATTTTTCCAGTTTGATTTTTATGCTACCGATGAGCCTTGGCGTTGCTGTCAGTATCAGAGTCGGTCATTTTCTTGGAGAACAAGATTCGCATGGTGCAGAAATTGCCGCTAAAGTGGCTTTGTTAGTTGCTATTGTTACGTCTTTTATTACAGCAAGTATTACCATGTTGGGAAGTGGGTTTATTGCGAATATGTACAGTGATAACGCTGAAGTTCTGCATCTCGCTATCCCTTTACTTATTGTTGCCGGTGTCTATCAGTGTACAGATGCCATCCAGGCGGTAGCGTCCGGGGCTTTGCGTGGTTACAAAGATATGAAAGCTATTTTTGTCAGAACACTGGTGTCTTATTGGGGGTTGGGTTTGCCCTGTGGTTATATTCTTGGTATGACAGACTTGCTGATAGAACCAATGGGAGCAAAAGGATTCTGGATTGGTTTTATTATTGGTTTATCCTCTGCTGCAATACTATTGGGACAGCGTTTGTCCTGGATGTTCAGGCAGGATAACCAGATGATTTTGAAACTGGCAAGCCGGTAGCCGTTTTTTGTTCTATTGAAAGAGCCTCGCATGTGAATAAAATGCGAGGCTTTGTATTTAGTGCAGAATTTATGAGTTCTGCGAGTCCGTTACTTTTTCTTTATTGTTGCTGTTATTTTGTGTTTGATAATGTTTCAGCCGGGTTAGATATTTTATCCAGCTTCTGGTCTCCGTTGACGGGTGCAGCTTATGTGCTTTTTCCGCAAGTTTAAGCGCAGAATTTAATCGGTTAAGTCTATACAACACTCGAGCTTTTGCCAGAGCAAGCTTTATTTCCGGGTAATGTCCTTCCAGTTTTTGCAATGTGGTATATGCTTTTTTATAGTGATTCTGCTGAATGTCGATCTGAGCAACATTCCATAAATATTTTTTTTCCTTACCGGCCGCTATCAGCCATATCCGACGGGCTTTTTGCCATTCTTTTGCGTTTTGCCAGTAGCTTGCTAACTGAATCGTAAGCTTATGATTTGTTGTGACATCTCTTACTGTGGATAAAATTCGTGCAGCTTTCTCCGGAATTCCATTTTGGGCGTAAAGCTGAGAAAGTAGTCTCAAATCTTTATCTGTTAATGCAACATGATTCAAATGAGCCAATTCAAGACTGCTTAGCGCTAACTTCTGTTGATTGGTTTGCAAATACAGGCTAACCAATTGCATCCACCAGTTACGGCTATGGGATTCAAGAGGAATGATTCGTTTAACCGTTTTTATCGCAGTTTTCAATTGATGTAATTGCAGTTCAGCTCCCAATTTAATGGATAGTGGTGTGAGTGCATCAGGAAGCCCATAGGATTCGTAAGAATTCATTGATGAAATAACTGATTTCCATTTCTCCAGCTGATAATTTATTTGTGCAATTCTTAGCGTTAGAACTGGCTTATCTTTTGCCTCTTTACTTTGCAAAAGGTGGTGGTAGTGCACCAATGCTTTTTTGAACCGTTGTTCATTGAGTAATAATTCTGCCAGCATTTTTTCTGTATCCCAGGCATTTCTATCCTTCAATTGCCCTGAATTAACCGCAAGGGAAAGGTACTGGATGGCTTTATCCGAATTATCTGCCTGCCAGAAATACACACCGAGAATTCTGTTTATATATGCCTGATCGTAAGGACGATTTGTTGAGATACTTTTCAATATGGCAATCGCTTTATGAAATTTACCGTTTTCTGCCATTGCTTGTGCTGAGACAATCTTTTGAGTTGTATAACGGCTTAATTCACTAGCGCAAAGATTGGCTGAAAGCAGCGTGCATAATATCAGTAATGTTTTGCTTATCGACATCTTCATTTTGCAATCCTAAACTCAACTTTGGTCTGTTGCCCTTTGACGACAGAAGGCTGTCCGTTATCAATACTGGGTTGATATTTCCAACGTTTTACAGCTCTTAATGCTTCGCGGTTAAATATGTTTTTAGGCTTAGATTCAATAACACGGACATTGAAAGGCCTTCCTTCCTCATTTATGTCAAACTGAACGATGACATAGCCCTCGATGTTACGACGTAACGCTCTGGTGGGATAATTCGGCTCGACGCGATATACCGGCATTAGTTGTCGATTATCAGCCAATTTTCCTAAATTGGGTGCCTGTACCTTTATCCCTTTGATTTTTGACTGAAAATTTAGCTGAGAAACCGGAGAATCATATGAGATTGTATTCATTTCAGGCGTTGCGCTTAATGGCTTTGGCTGAAATTTTGACGGCGGAGGAGGTATTCTAGGCGGTTCAGGAACGGAACGCTGACGCCGATGGACTTGAGTTTCATTTTCCACCATGATCATATCAAACTGTAAAGCCGCCGAATCTTCCGGCTTTTGAGTTCTGCCGTTATCCACCATCCAGGACATAAAACTAAACAGTAACGCAGCAATAACCACACTGGCCGGAATAGAAAACAGATAGCGAACCATTATTGTTTCTCCGCTGCCAGCGCTATGTGTTTTATACCGGCGCCTTTGGCCGCATCCATGACATGAACCACGGTTCCGTTATAAGCATGCTCATCTGCCTGAATCACTAGTGATGCCTCAGGCTTATCCGTCATCATACGTTCTAATGTAGCCTGAACCCGTTCTTCATCCACGATTTTTTTATCGATATAGATATCATTGGCGGATGTAATGGCAACAAAGATTCCGGCGTCTTTCTGGCTGACCGCGTGACTTGCCTGGGGACGGTTTACTTCAACCCCCGACTCTCTGACAAATGAACTGGTCACAATGAAAAAGATCAGCATGATAAAAACAATATCCAGCATTGAGGTCAGATCAACCTGAGCTTCATCCTGATGATTTTGTCGGCGTCCTAATCTCATGAATAACTCCTAAGGGATTTTTCCAGTTTCATTTCTAATATCTGGCATCGTTTTAGTAACCGGGAATGCATAAATAACCCCGCCAAAGCGGCAACCATGCCGGCCATGGTTGGCAACGTGGCTAATGAGATTCCGGAAGCCATTAATTTCGGATCCGCCGTGCCTTTGGTCGCCATGACATCAAATACAGAGATCATGCCGGTTACCGTTCCTAATAAACCGATCATCGGACAAATGGTGACAAGTAACTTAATAAAGTTCAGGTTAGAAAATAACAATTCATGAGCTTCTGAGAGCCACCCATCTCTTATTGACAACGCAAACCAGGAATAATGTTCCTTTCTTGATTGCCAGCCATTAACCCATATCTTTCTTTTTTGTGGGAATACAACCAGCAAAAAAAGAAAGCGTTCAATGATGAAAAACCATGAAAGAACAACGACTACGGCCAGTCCCCACAGGACAGTTCCTCCCTGATTCATGAAGTTTTCAACAGAAAGCAATAAATTTTCAATAGGCAGATAACTAAACATTAGGCTGTTTTTCCTGACAGGCTTTGTCTTCCATCTTTTTCTGCCTGTGTTGCAACCAGGCTAATCCCTTGCTTCTCAAGAATATTTCGTATTGATTCCGATTGACTGCTCAGTATGTTGTGGGCAAGAAGTAATGGCATTGCTGCAACCAGTCCTAATACAGTAGTGACTAGTGCCATCGAGATTCCGCCAGCCATCACCTTCGGGTCACCATTACCAAACATGGTAATTACCTGA
The DNA here is from genome assembly GCF_021272385.1 of Vibrio salinus. Taxonomy (GTDB): domain Bacteria; phylum Pseudomonadota; class Gammaproteobacteria; order Enterobacterales; family Vibrionaceae; genus Vibrio; species Vibrio salinus. The sequence goes on along the minus strand of NZ_JAJSDZ010000005.1, from coordinate 135,883 downwards.
AAAGTTTCGATCATACCGGTTACCGTACCAAGCAATCCCAGCATTGGTGCCAGTGCGGCTAATAACTTCAGCATAGACAGCCCTTTATCAAGATTACTTTGTTCGTCAACAACGGCTTCAAGCAAACGTAATTCCAAGGCTTCAACGGTTTGGGGCTCATCTTTTTTATAGACGCTCAAAACCCTGCCCAAAGGATTATTACCAATGATATCTGGTGTTTTAAGTTGTTTTCTTATCTTTTGTTTATTTATTGATAGAGAGATGCCACGGGTGATGGCAATAATCAGACCAATGATGAGCAGTCCGATAATGATTTTTCCTATTACTCCACCCGCTTTAAGACGATCGGCCAGCGTCGGTTCATTGGCGAGCTGGCTAATGATAACACCACGGGATGGATCCACCGGTAAATACTGTGTATTACCTGCTAATAAGGGAGATAATGTTGCAACCGTTGGTGACATGTCAGGTTGAACCAGATAAGAAACAGCTTCGTGTTGATTACTGTCCCAATTCAAATACCCGTTTTTTCCTATCAGGGCCAGATTACCAAGGCGGATTACTGACTGAGTTTGTTTTTGCCCCTGATGATTAATAAAGGGTACTTTAATTTCTTTTATCTCATTGCTGGCGTATATCTGTTCAGCAAAGGCTTTTGATAAGTCGGTGAGCTGTTTGAGTGATGGCAAGGATTTTGCTGATACAATTTGCTTGATGACACTATTAAACTGAGCATGATCGGCTGTGGTTACCGAATTCGACAGACCAGACTGAAATTCCTTGGCGTTTTGACGAACGACACCAAAAATTTCACCAAGACTGCCACTTTCCAGACTGAGTTTTTTTTCTAACCGGGCAAGCTTATCTTCATTTTGGCTGAATTTTTTTGTTAACTGATCGATTTCTTTTTGTAATGCCCTTTTCTTTTTCTGAAGATTTTGTTTTTTCAGGCGTAGATTTGCTTCGGATTGTTTAAAAGTGGCTTCTCTATGTTCGTTGTGAATCTGTTCCTGTCTCTTATGATCCTGCGCTAAATGCGTCAGAGATTCAGCACTGACCGGACCAATGCTAAAAATACAGCTAATCAGGGTTATTATAGTGAGCAGGCGCATTATTTTACCTCCGCTGTATTTAATGAGACCGGAAGTAAAAGCATAGTTGGTGCAATTTTTTGATTGGCAAGTTCGTATGCCTGATTAATTTTCTCTAAGTACTTACTGTTACCATCAATCCATTGTTGCTGATGTTGATCCCATGTCCAAAATTTTGATTTATCGATGCTTCTTGCAACGAAAACCGCCCTGCCCAGATAAAAGATATCAGCGAGTAGTTTATGGGGATGATTACCTTTAAGAGAAATTTCGGAACGGTAGGTCGCCATCTTATTGCCGTATTGAAATTCTATTTGGTACGCTTCCAGTATCTGGCGGTATTTTTCTGCTTCGCTGACATCGGCCTGAGTCATCAGAGAACGAAGCTCCTGTATGCGCTTAATTCGTTGTTTATACTTTATTGGTTTATCGTTTTCAATCAGTGTTTGAAGCTCATCCAACATGTTGTACATCAATGGAACAATGCCCTGTCTGGTCTCTTTAATCGATGATATCTGATGATCTAAACTTTCGATCTCATCGGCCTGATTTGTAATTAATCCTTTAAGATGTTTTTTGTAAATGGTCAGATTTCGGAGTTCTTCATTTAGCTGGCGTATATCTTCATTAAACTCTTCTGATTTCTGAACACTGGAGTTGATAACTTTTTGGCTGTGAATGGACGATTGATTGGTTTTATTTTGTATGGCTGATGCGCTACCGAGATCGGTCGCATAAGCAGAAAAACTGAACATCGTAATAACAAGAGCTAAACTGGTTTTCATTAATCTAATCACTAAAATCACATATCATATTTTTGGTAATACTAATGAGAAACGATATCATTATCAATATATGATTATTCTTTTCTCATATTTATATTCACTTTGATTATTTGATCTGGGAACTCATAGGGAACATAATCGGTATGTATTATCTGCCTGACAGATAATACATATAACTAAACGCTGAGCCCTGTCGAATCAGCTACTATAGAAATCTGTTTTTTCATCTCGATGGCAATGTGATGTAAGGTGTTTAGTTCTTCATCTGTAAAAGGATGAATAAGAATTGATTCAGCCCCCATTCTGCCGACTACGGTTGGTAAACTAAGTGCAACATCTTGAAGTCCATATTCTCCTCTCAGTAATGTCCCTACCGGAAGGATTGATCGTTCATTAACGGCGACAGCCTGAATAATCCGAAAAACACTGGCAGAAATACCATGTGTCGTATTTTGTTTTCTTCTGAATATTTCAAAGCCAGCCTGTTTTACGGCATCCAGTAATTCATCTGAATCGATACGGGGAAGATTATTTGTTTCACAATAATAATCTATGGGTTGTCCACCAATACTAATCAGGCTTTTAGGCGTAAAGCAATGACTCCCGTGTTCACCTAACACATAGCCAAATATATTTTTGGGGTCGAGGTTTACCCGATGCGCGACAATAGACATTAGTCTTGCTGTATCGATGACACATCCGGCACTAATTATCTGGGATGGTGAATATCCAGTGTTTGCGACCATAAAATGTGTGACAATGTCACAAGGGTTGGTGACAACGATGATCACGGCATTTGGAGCAACTTTTTCAAGCTCTTTTGCAACAGAAACGCCTATCTGACTGTTTATTTCAGCCAGTTCAAGTCGGTTCTGATCTTTTTTTATCTGTGCTCCTGCTGTCATGACAATAATGTCGGAGCACGCAAGTTCCATAAAATTATCTGTCGGGATTACTTTTGTATTTTTTGAAAAAGTAAGTGAAGCAGTATGACGAAAGTCAAAGGCTTCTCCTTCAGCTCTGGATAGTGTTCTATCATACAATACCAGCTCTCTGATGCTTCCCAGCATTAAAAGATAATTACAAACGCCAACGCCGACAGCTCCGGCACCAATAACAGAAATTTTCATGATTTTCTCCCCTTCCATAGGAGCGCAATTATTTGTTTAATTTAATCCTAAATTATCAGTAAGTGCCTTGATTTCTTTTAAATCCATCTGATGCACTTTAAGTAACTGGTCAATCTGACTGATTCTTGAATTTGCTTCATCCTGCTTTGAACAGGCATCTGAATGGGCATCCCAGGACGTTCCTTCTAGATATGCATTACATTCTTTTCTCAGTCCCTGTATCTTTTCTTTCAAATCAAGTTTCTCTTTTTTCAGGCTTTCCACTTCTTGTTTTATTTTTAATTCTTTCTGAAATAGCTCGCGCGAACGTTCAAAAACAGAAGCCTGAATATTAGTTTGTTGATTTAAACGTTTGTTTTTGTTCTCTACAGATTTTAATGTGGTTTCCTGAGAAGAAAGCTGAGCCTGAAGTGTTTGTTTTTCTGCCTCCAGTGATTTCACTTTTTTATTTAATTCGGTTAGCTCTGCAGCATGATCTTCTTTTATGGTCTTTATTTGCTCTTCATATTCATTCTGAATCTTTTCTATCTCAGATTTATTTTTCTCGTTCGCTTTAGCGACAACTGCCGAGGCATCATTATTTATCTTATCTATACTGCTTTCCAGTTGAGTATATGATGTTTCCCAGTGGTTACTTGCAAGTGCTCCTCCGATCAGGCCTCCAAGTGCGATGCCCAGTACTGCGGCAATAAGAATGTATAAGTAGGATTTTTTATCGCGTTGTTCAATAAAAACCACATCCTCATCATGATGTTCCTGTTTACTGCTTTTTGTCTTTTCTGCTTCTTTCACAATTTCTCCTGATAGCTAGTGCGATAGTTCAGTTATAACCACAATGACGATATATACAGAAAGAGCGCCTAATATACCAGTCACAACACCTTTACGCAGACGTTCGTTGGAATCATACCGGATGAGAACGTAGGCTACTGCTATTAATACCAAAATGGCTAGTATTCTAATCATTTTACAGCCTCATATTCTTAATGTAATAAAAGTATATGGTGTTTTAGTCAGGAATTGGTATGAATTGAAAAAATGTCATGATTTTTTATTGCTATCAATCGTCTGATCCCTTAACATTTGCCCGCAGATTATCTTTGTATAAGATAATTGTTCCAGTGAAGACTGCAGGAGAGAGGTTATTAACCTACTTTTTACAAGTTGGTTAATATTACCCGCCGAAGAAGTAAATCTTTCAGGTGTATAACTCTATTGAGTTTGCAAGGACTGTAGTTGGAGGAACCTCTGGAGAGAATCGTTTAATCGATCGCCGAAGGAGCAAGTCCCTCACAGGGGTGAAACTCTCAGGCAAAAGGACAGAGGAGTGAAAGGCGACATTTTTTAACCTACCATTTGCTGTTTTAAGCTTCTGTTTGCTTACAATAAGTTTATATCAGCCACCTTTCCTCTTCTCCCTATTAGTTTTGTTTTTTAAGGGGAGTATATGAATCAAATACATGATGCTTTAAGTGCCATTGATAGCTTTATCTGGGGACCACCCCTTCTGATTTTGCTGGTGGGTACCGGTGTGTTTTTTACTTTTAAGCTTGGATTGCTACAGTTTCGCCATTTACCGACGGCATTAAAACTGGTTTTTGGCCGTTCATCTGATGATAAATCCGATGGTGATGTTTCGAGCTTTGCAGCACTTTGCACTGCCTTATCTGCCACTATTGGTACCGGTAATATTGTTGGTGTGGCTACCGCTATTAAATTAGGCGGCCCGGGCGCTTTATTCTGGATGTGGATGGCGGCTTTATTCGGCATGGCTACGAAGTATGCTGAATGTTTACTTGCGGTTAAATACCGTCAGGTAGATGAGAAAGGACAAATGGTTGGCGGACCTATGTTCTTTTTATTAAATGGTGTTGGTTCTAAATTTTTAGCTACGGCATTCGCCATTTTTGCCATTGGTGTAGCCTTCTTTGGTATCGGTACATTTCCACAGGTAAATGCAATTGTTGATGCGGCTAACATTTCATTTGGTGTTCCGCGAGGGCTTGCTGCACTGATTATTACAGTACTTGTGGCAACCGTCACTATCGGTGGTATTAAGTCTATCAGCCGCGTGGCTTCGAAAGTGGTACCTTCAATGGCGGTATTTTATGTAGTCGCATGTTTATCAGTGCTGATCAGTCAGTCTGAACATCTGATGGCTGCTGTTAGCCTTGTTATTACTTCTGCTTTTTCTAATTCAGCAGCAACCGGTGGTTTTGCCGGTGCATCCATCATGCTGGCTATACAATCTGGTGTTGCCCGAGGCGTATTTTCTAATGAATCTGGTTTAGGTAGCGCGCCAATGGCTGCCGCGGCAGCAAAAACAAACTCTTGTGTAAGACAAGGGTTGATTTCAATGACCGGTACATTTTTTGATACTATTTTAATTTGTACGATGACAGGATTGGCATTGATACTAACCGGAGCATGGAAAAGTGATTTTGCCGGTGCAGCAATGACGACTCATGCATTTGCGACAGGTTTAAATTCAGCGTCGTTTGGACCAATGCTCGTGACCATTGGTCTGATGTTCTTTGCTTTTACGACGATTCTTGGCTGGAATTATTATGGAGAGCGATGCGTTGTTTTTCTAATGGGTACAAAAGCTGTGCTGCCTTATAAAATTATTTTTATCGCTTTGGTTGCATCCGGTGCCTTTCTTCACCTTGAATTGATATGGATTATTGCTGATATTGTGAATGGACTGATGGCCATACCGAATTTGATTGGTTTATTGCTATTAAGAAATGTTGTTGTTGAAGAAACAAAAGCTTATTTTTCTGCAAGTGTAGGAGTGGCTGAGCCAGCAAACTCGTGATCTGAACGAAAATATAATTATACTAAAAAGGCCGGACTGAGTCAGGCCTTTTTAATTGTACTTACCGATTAATTAAGCACCATAGTATGCCTGACGATAGATTTCTTTAACGTCATCAACTGTTGGGTTGCCTGGGTTTGTAAGAGTACATGGGTCTGCATGCGCTCTTGTACTCATTCTATCTAGTACTTCTTTAAATTTGTCTTCGTTGAAATCAACTTCATCACAATCTTTAAAGCAAGATGGAATGCCAAGATCTTTATTTAGCTTTCTTACTGATTCTGCTAAATCATCCAAACCAATAAGGGACTCTGCAACTTTATATTTATCCGTAAATTGTTTATTGAAGTTGATAATATAAGGAAGCAGGATGGCATTGGCTAAGCCATGAGTTACACCAAATTCGCCACCAATTTTATGCGCCAGAGAATGAACAATACCAAGTGACGCATTTGTAAAGGCCATACCAGCCAGAGCGGAAGCATTATGCATATTGTAGCGTGCTTCTTTGTCATGACCATTATTAAAGGCTGTGCTGATGTTTTCAACAACAAGACGAATGGCTTCGATAGCATATGGATCAGTGAACGATGTTGCTGCTTTTGAAACTAATGCTTCAACCGCATGAGTCAGAACGTCCATACCGGTATTTGCTGTGATGTGGCCAGGCATTGTCTCTGGTAGTTTAGGATCCAGAATTGCGATATCAGGAACCATATCAGCCGCAACAATTGGGTATTTAATGTGATTTTCTGTATCGGTAATTACAGAAAATGCAGTAATTTCTGATGCTGTACCACTGGTAGAAGGTATAGCAATAAATTTTGCTTTATTACGAAGCGGTGGCATAGAACCGACTTCAATAATATCTTCAAATTTCAAATGTGGATGCTCATAAAAACACCACATTACTTTTGCAGCATCTAATGCAGAACCACCACCAATAGCAACAATCCAGTCAGGTTCGAACTGAATCATTGCCTCTGCACCACGCCATACAGTAGCAACTGATGGGTTTGGTTCTACACCTTCGATGATAATACTTTCAATTCCTGCTTTGGATAAGTGGCTCTGACATTGATCCAGAAAACCAAAACGTTTCATTGAACTACCGCCGGTAACAATTGCTGCTTTCTTACCTTTTAGGTTTGCCAGTTCTGCCAGAGCATCTTCGCCATAGATAATATCTCTAGGAACTGAGAATCGCATAATACCCATAGTAATCTCCATTTTTTTAAAATATAAGAGCTTCTGAGCACACAATATTCCTGTGAGTGAGATGAAATTCTGATATAAATCAGGAAAAATCAACTATTATGCTGTACAAGCCGAGTAAGATTTAAATTTGATGTCTCTATCACATCAGAATTGACTATACTGAACATGCTATCTGTCAAAAAATAGCTTGGTTCCCAGACCAAGTAATATCACCCCGGTTATACCTTCCATCCATTTTGTGAATTTTTGATTTTTGAGTAGCTTTTTCGCAGAGTTAAGCAGAACTGATAAACTGCATTGCCAGAACATAGCAATAGTAAAATGTATGCCGGCCATCATCCATGACTGTATTAATGGTGAATGGTCAGGAGACATAAACTGAGGAAGGAATGCGAGATAAAAAACAGCGGTTTTGGGGTTAAGAACATTCGAAAGGAAGCCCTCTCGCGCTGAACGAAGTGGTTGGCATTTCTGTAAGGTAGCGCCTGTAATCTGAATACTTTGTTCATTTTTTAAGAGTGATTTTATACTGGAAATGCCCAGCCAGATTAGATAAACCGCACCCAGCATTTTGATGGTGTGAAAAAGACTGGCTGACTGAGCAAGTATTGCAGAAATACCAATCGCAGAAAAAGTCGCATGAATAAATAATCCGCAGCAGATACCGAAACTGGTAATGCTTCCATCGGTTACACCTCCCCGGGAGGTATTACGAATGACTAACGCCGTATCGAGTCCGGGAGTTAATGTTAAGATAGTGATCGCAATAATGAATGCATGTAAGTTTTGAATATACATCAGACGCAGTACCTGTATTGAATAACTTGTTTGTTATACCTCAACTAAAATTTCTTGTCCTGTATCAGTTCATTCCAGATGGTCATTTCTCCATTTTCGCTATAACCGGTGTCGAGATTCCAGTTTTTTACCCAGTCGACAGGATGATTTTCTTTGATACTTTTCCATAGCAGATCAATATAAATGATGACTTGTTTTACACATAAATGAAAAATCTCATCGTAATCCAGTGTTCCAATGGGTGTGGGTAGCCGGGCGACAAACTGTTTATCTATTTCGTTGGCTGAAGGATATTTCAACCCCAGAAAAGCAGCAACATGTCTTGAAAATGGAAATAATTTATATTCATCTTCTACTAAGGCAATTACCCTTTTAAAAGATTGGTACCAAAGATTTAAATCCGGTTTTTCAGTCAAATTTTCCGGAGTTTGTTTAAGCAGGCCAGTGCGCCATATATTGCTAATGGTTTTGTTTAGTTCAAATGACGTAGTATCACTACAATACGTTAAACTTCTTGATACTCTTTCCTTAAATCCAATTTCCCCTATTCCCATGTATTTCCAAATATATGCATCCTGATGCATTTCACATATTCTGTGCTGCTGTTTATTTTTGGCATACGGTCCGACTTTTAACTCTATAACCGGATGAATGGTTATATCTGCAATAATATGAGCTAAATAACCACTGAGCCATGAATATGCCAGATTGAACTCCTGACCGGAAAGCGTTTTAACGTATTCAATCATATCTTTAAGCGATTCACCGACACTGCAGGTATGCATACAATCTGCCCATTGTGACTGAGCTTTATTTCTTAATACCATGTAGGGAAAATCCGGTGCAATTGAACCAAATTCAAAAATCTGTTGATTCATACTGAGTATTCGGCGTTGATGACTTGGCAACTGAAAGTGAAAGGACGATTCAGAAAGTACTTTATTTACGGCTGTAATGTGAGTAAAGGCTCCGGGCATAACAATGCTCTGATTTGTCATTTTATATTGAGGATACAAATATTCTGTGACAAATAAATTGCTAAAAAAATCGCACCAGCCAGAGAGTACAAGTGCGATTAAATATTACTAACAGAGCATTAATTGTAATTTAAATTGTTCTAAGCGTTTAAAGCTGCTCTTAGTTCAGAAATGTATTGTTGATATTCTTCTTCTGTAAGATGAACTTTAGGATCAGGAGTGATAGCAAATACATCACCCCAGCTTGGGCCATTTTCATATTTCGGTACCAGATGGAAATGCAGGTGCGGCAGTTTATCTCCGAATGCGCCATAGTTAATTTTGTCTGGATTAAAGACTGTCTCCATCGCTTTTACTGCTTTTGCAAGATCTTCTGCAAATAGAGGTAAATCTTCTGCAGGAATATTGCTAATCTCTTTTGCATGTCCTTTATAGGCAACGACACAACGACCTTTATATGTTTGATCTTTGAAAAAGAAAAATGTTGAAACATTCAAATCAGCGACTTCATACATCAAATTACTCAGTCTTTCATCTCTAGCGCAATATAAGCAGCTATTATCCATTTTAAATCCTCTGATTGTCAGTTCTAATAACGATGAAACAAACCATATCATTTAACATTTACGAAATATATGTTTCATGTCAAACTTTTAATAAAACAAAAAATTCATTAATCAGGTGCCACAAAGAATTAATAGAGCTATTTTTTCTATGAGATTTTAAATCTCATCTGGAACTGCCAGTAAAAAAAGTTCAACATTATAATGAGTTAATACTGCGAAGAATGAATAAAAGGATCCTAAAAATGAATCAGGAACTTGTCGCATTTAGTCTTGCATTGATCGGTATCATCGGATTGTGTTGCCAGTGGCTGGCCTGGCAGTTAAAGCTACCTGCTATTCTGTTTTTATTAGTCGCCGGGATTGTTGTAGGGCCTGTTTTGGGAGTACTGAATCCTCAGCAAATTTTGGGTGATCTTTTATTCCCGTTAGTATCTCTTGCTGTTGCGGTTATCCTTTTTGAAGGCAGTTTAACTTTGAATTTAAAAGAGATTCGCGGAGTCAGTAACACCGTATGGAGCATTATTTCGATAGGCTCGGTTATCTCCTGGACAATAACAAGTTTCGCCACGCATTTTTTGCTTGATTTTAACTGGGAACTATCGCTCTTGTTTGGCAGCTTAACAGTTGTTACCGGCCCTACTGTTATTGTTCCTCTTCTTCGTACTGTCCGACCTAATATCAATCTTTCCAATATTCTTCGGTGGGAAGGTATTTTAATCGATCCTTTAGGGGCACTACTTGTTGTTATCGTTTATGAATTTATCATCTCGAGTAGTGAAGCACATAGCCTTCATGTTTTTGTTTTGATTCTTATTGTTGGTTTTTCTTTTGGGATTTTATCGGGTTTTTGTGTCGGTATTGCCCTTAGAAAAGGTTGGATACCTGATTATTTACAGCCCATTGCCGTTTTAACGATTGTTTTGGGTGTTTTTGCTGCTTCCAATGTTCTGGAACCGGAGTCAGGGTTGTTATCCGTAACAATAATGGGGATGTGGCTGGCGAATACCAAGGGTGTTGATATCCGGAACATTCTTCATTTCAAAGAGCATCTGACCATTCTGTTCATTACCGGTTTATTCATATTACTTGCTGCCCGTATCAAATTAACTGATTTTCAGGCCCTGGGATGGAATGCGTTGTTTCTTTTTGTTGTTATACAGTTTCTTTCCAGACCCCTATCTATTGCGATTGCTACCTGCCGAAGTAAACTCAGCCGAAAAGAAAAAAGTTTTTTATCCTGGGTGGCCCCAAGAGGTATTGTTGCCGCATCCATTTCATCATTATTCGCGATTAAACTGAATTCAATAGGAATTGCAGAATCTAACTTACTGGTTCCACTCACATTCATGGTAATTATTGGGACAGTTGTACTTCAAAGTGCAACTGCCCGTCCTCTTGCTGTCTTTCTGGACGTTGCCGAACCGGCTCCCAGAGGTTTTCTCATCATTGGCGCCAATTCGGTTGCCCGGAAAATAGCAAAAGCAATTCAAAAGTACGATTGTCGGGTTTTGCTTTCAGATTCTAACTGGGATTATATTCGTAAAGCACGGATGGATGGTCTTGAATGTTATTTCGGGAATGCTATTTCCAATCATGCAGAAGAATATTTGAATCTTATTGGTTTGGGACATGTTCTGGCCGTTACTCCTGATAAACATTTTAATATTATGGCTTGTATGCGGTTAGTCAGAGATTTTGATAACAAAAGCGTTTTTTGCCTTCATGACAACGCCAATGTCAAAAATGCAGATAAGCACCGGGCGGCAGAAGAGTATCATGGTTTGTCTTTTCTTGGTGGACAGGTCAGTTATAAAAAGCTTGCCAGTTTATTTAATCAGGGCGCCGAAATTCGTCATACAAAAATTAATGAAACATTTAGCTATGATGATTATTTATCCGAATATCAGGATGATTTTGTGTTACCGCTTTTTATTGTTGATAAAAAAAATCGAATTCACATTTGTTATGAAATTGGCGGCAGAAAGCCAAAAGATGGGGAAACGTTTATCTCTTTAGTGAAAGAAGCTTAAAAACGGGCATGAATAGAGATGCCATATTCAATTAAATTTCCGGCATCAGGCAAGTCATCGATATTATCAAATTGTTGATACTGATAATAAGGGGTAATTGCCACCTGACTGAAAGGTCCCCAAACAGGAGTATGGATGAAACTTAGTGCAAGCTGAGTTCTGTTTCCGTCTGATGGCCCCGATGAAGCGTATATAGCACTGCTTGTCAGTAAGTTATATTCATATTTTAAGTTAATCTTCCACGCAGAATTGTGTATGTATTTTTCAATTTCTATTCCGACCGGGATGTATGTGCTAAAAAACAGATCCTGATCCAGATCTTCTTCTTCATAATGGTTTTCGGCATTACTGCTGTAGCCGACCCCTGTATAAGGGGTAATAGAATAGCTATAATGTTGAAAGTGATATTGAGCTACGACTGAGTTGTGGTTGACATGACTTGTTACAGTGTAATGATCAATGCGATTGATACCCGCTGATCCAAAAGCATATTTGGATGTCACGAATACCAAAGAAATCATATATGGAATTTTTTTCATGCAACACCCCAAGAATAATACTTAATTATTCCACTAAGTATAGTTGTAAAACCGGAGTATTGTCTGAAGAAACGCTAATTCAACTTTATCGGTCTATCTGTTACTCAACTGGTGCCGGTTTACTCTGTTGCATCATGAATGGCTTCTTTTGTTCCCTGAACCACATCATTTGTCGTTTGTTTGGTGTCATTCCAGATCTCTGAAGAATCCTTTTTCATTCCTTTCCAGGTTTCTGAACATCCGCTTAATAGCAGAGTGAAAGTAATAACAGTGATAACACTTTTCATCAGTTTTTCCTGACCGATTGTTTGACTGAATAATAATGTGAAGACACATGATAAAAATGAGTCGTCCAGATTCACTTTTATCATTGTATTCGTTTTGGGTGTTTAATCTTGTGTCAACTCTGAGTAATAATAACACTCACGACATAATTCTGGCATGAAAACTTTTTCCTTTCATTTTGCCATTATTAATTTTTTCTAACGCAAGTTTGGCTAAAGCCCTTTCAACAGCGACATAGGCCCAGATGTCATGTATCTGTATTTTTCCAACATTCTTACCCGAGATATCTTTTCCGGCAGTTAAAGCGCCTAAAATGTCCCCTGGCCTAAGTTTTTGTTTTTTCCCTGCTTCAATTCGAATACAACTCATAGAGGCTTGGCAAACTGAGTGATTAGGCAAATTGTCTTTAGGAATTGGACATAATGTTTGAATCCCTATTCTCTCTTCAAGTAACGCTAATTTGGTTTCGTCTTTAGGGCCGACAAGGCTCAGAGCCGCCCCTTTTTCTCCAGCTCTGCCGGTTCGCCCTATTCGATGTATATGGGTATCCGGATCATGGGCTAACTGATAGTTGACGACTAGATCAAGGGAATCAATATCCAACCCGCGAGCGGCAACATCAGTAGCTACTAAGATGGTAATACATTTTAATGAAAATAATGCTAGTGCCTGGTCTCGTTGTCGTTGATCCAGGTCCCCATGCAGGGCTTTAACATTAAATCCGACCACCTCAAGATAGTCTGCCATTTCCTGTGTTTCTCTTTTCGTGTTACAAAATACAACGGCACTTTCAGGTTGTTCTTGTAGTAACAATGTTTTTACTGCTGTTTGCCGGGTTTCAGAATCAGTTACCGAATAGAAAGTTTGCTCTATGCTTAACGAGTTTTGTTGATCTTCTATTTTTACACTGACCGGGTTGTTCATTGAATCTCTTGCTATCTGGGCAACAGATTCAGGAAAAGTAGCACTGAATAGTAAGGTTTGCTTTACTGAAGGCATGAATCTGTTTATGTCATCTAAGGCATCTGTAAAGCCCATTTCCAGCATACGGTCTGCTTCATCAAGTACAAATTGTTTTACATTATCAAGGTTTAACCTGCCTTTGTTCAGGTGATCCAGAATCCTTCCGGGAGTTCCGACAATAATATGAGCACCATGTTCCAGTGAGCCAATTTGTGGTCCGATAGCGACACCACCACAAAGTGTCAGAATTTTTATATTATGAATACCACGGGCAAATCTACGTAGTTCCTTTGCTACCTGATCGGCCAGTTCACGGGTTGGGCATAATATCAATGACTGAACACGAAAACGTTTCACATCAAGATGATCCAAAATTCCCAGACCAAATGCAGCTGTTTTTCCTGAACCTGTTTTTGCCTGCGCAAGGATGTCCTTTCCGTCGAGAATCAGCGGTAATGCCTCTTTCTGTATGGGTGTCATTTTGTTAAAGCCCAGTTCGGATAACGTACGGACCAGTAATGGGTTTAATTTTAGTGCGCAGAATTCAGTGTTCGATTTCAAGGTGTTTCCTACTGTCATTATGAGGAGAAAATACTGAGGCGCAGATTGTAGCAGTTGTCTTAATGACAAGATATGAATAATGAACTCAAGAAAAGGTATTCAGGTACAAAGTTTCGACTTTATCCCTCGCCCACTGTGTTCTACGTAAAAACTTAAGAGAGGACTTGATAGAAGGATCATTGTGAAAGCAATTTATTTTGATGTGCTGATGTAAGCCATTCCAGCCATAATGTTCAACCAGTCGGGTTAATATTTTTTCTAGTGTTAAACCGTGTAATGGGTTATTGGGTTGCTGAGTGCTCATTGTTTGTTCCCGGGGATGGAGTCTTTATCATTCTGAATATTTCGAATCACTATAGCAAAATTTTCTGGTATAGGGTGGCTTACAAAGTAGTTTAATTCCTCTCTGAGCGAAATTAACTATCCTGACCTATAGTAATATTTATTGATATAAGAATAATAAGGCAGAACGTGATATGTTTGGGATAAAGCGTCTTTTCTCTTCTTCGTCATCTTTTTCAAGCACACAGAGTGAACTGGTTAAAACATTACTGACAATGGCATGGTTCGTTGAGGCTCGGGATCCCTATACCGGCGGTCATTTATGGCGGGTCTCCAGATTTGCTTATGAGGTTTCCAATGAACTCGAACTGAATGAAAAGACGTCTGTTATCATTAGTTTAGGTGGTTTTTTGCACGATCTGGGGAAAATAAGCATTCCAGATGAAATTTTAAATAAAACCGGACGTTTAACGGATGAGGAATATGACATTATTAAAACTCATCCTGCCATGGGTCATAAATTATTAAGTACACACCCCCTTTCTCATTTAGTAGAAGATGCCGTTCTTTCACACCATGAAAGGCCCGACGGAAAAGGCTATCCTCATGGTTTGAAAGAAAAAGATATTTCTCAAATGGCCAGGATCATCGGTGTTTGTGATGCTTTTGATGCTATGACCAGTTCAAGACCATATCGTGCAGGTATGCCCAAGAAAAAAGCAATGTCTATTCTTGTGGAAGAACAAACCAAACAGTTTGATAAAGATGTGGTGCAGGCCTTTATTTCATTGGATGAGAAAGGAGTTTTGGATCATATTATCGGTCATTCCGATGAAGGAATTCCTCTTGAAGTTTGCCCTATGTGTGGTCCTGTTCTCGTTGTTCAGAAAGAAAATAAGGAAGGAGATAAAATTTATTGTCGCAACTGTACTGGTGAATTTTCTCTTGCAATGAAAAACGGAAAGCTTTTACCTGTTCCTACTGGTGGACAAGGTAAACCGGAGGATCTGATTGCTCAGGAAGATCTGCATATTCTTGGCGCAATGTTAAACCAGACCAGCCAATATTTAACAGATATAGGGATTTAGAAGCCTTTTATACTTAAATACTGTGGATGGGAATAAAAAACTGGCTTCTTACATTGATAAAACCAATAAGAAGCCAGCGATAAATTTAGTTACTACTTTTTAACTAATGTGATTATTCTTCTTCGCCTTTATTTGATTTAGTTACATAATAAAAAGCTGAAGCAAAATAAATGATAGTTGGAATAATTGCCATTGATTTAAAGCTTTCTAACTTAGTCAGGAAATTGCCATGGAAGTTAAATGTATTAATACACATAATAGCAAGAACAACCAGTGACAAAATAGTAATCCATTTGGCTACTTTTATATCAAATGGAGTCTGTTTAGCTTCTTGTTCAGATTCATCTAAATCAGATTCTTTAAATGGAGGTGCAATATAAAGAGTCTCTTTATCAGCGGTAATATTTCCCGCTTCCATTTTCACCAGTACCACATAAAGAACCAAAGCGAAAACAAATGCTGGAATGAAGGCGAAGAATAAATCAATATATCCACCAAGTACAGCAGCGTATGCTAATACAACAGTTAACCCCCAGGTAATAGCGGCCGGTTTATTTAATGATTGACCTTTAATTTCATTCCAACAGCGAGCTACACCAAGCTTAGGAAGAATAAAGAACTCACCAACTAAGATTGCACCGATAGGCAAACTTAACAGGTTTACATAGTTAGTAATTGGCATCCAGTATTGGAATACAAATGGAAAACATCCTATAACCATGCCGATACCACCGGCAACAATAGTAGTTTTTGTTCTGGACGGACTGTTAGTTAATGCCTGAAATGCAACACCGGCGCGGTAGAAACTTGGGTTAGAAGTTGTCCAGCCAGCCAGGAGTACTGCCAAAATACCAATTAAGCCTAATGACTGATAAGCAACATCACCGGAGTCAATAGCAACAATATTTTCTTTCAGTGCAGTTGCGGCAAGTGCTCCCATTAAACCTGCCATACACCATGCAAGAGTGTGACCGATAAACATACCAAATGCAGAGAAGAAACCGTACCAGCTTTTTCTGGCAAAACGTAGAGTACTCATATCGCCCATTGCTAAATGGTGCGGAATATTACAACACCATGCAAATGCAGCAATTTCCCATAGTGTTATTGAAGGTCGGCCATCAGGCGTTACTCCCGTCCATACAAACTCCTTGGCAATGTGAGGAATCTGTGACAAAGAGACAGAATCCTGTCCTAAAGTGACATAAGCAAGGTATGGGAAAGCCAGCATTCCTCCCATAGCAAAGCATAAAGTTATCCACGGAGCACAAATACTGGCAAATTGAGATAGACGTCTAAAGCCTGCTACGGCCAATAAAACCACTATAGCGCCAATACAACATGCCAGAAAGGCAAAACCAAACGTCTCCGGATACCAGGCGGCATTAAACTTCATACCAAACAATACCCGCATAGCGGAGGTGGAAACGGTGACCATCGCTGCGCCTACAAGCAAAAAAGTCAAACCATTTATTAAATTAAATAAAGCACAGAATTTTGATCCCGCAACTTTTTCAAGAAAAGCATAAAGGCTTAGACGTGTTTTGGTGGCAACTGGTGCACATAATAACGCCCAGCATAATACAGCGATCATGTTTCCTAGTAATAAACCTGCCACAACGTCAAATGCTCTCGCGCCCCACATTACAAAGGTTACACCAAATACAAATTCGGTTCCGGCGACATGTTCACCGGAAAATGCCCCAATAAAATGGCCTGCCCCGAGAAGATTTTTATTTTCTATGGGCTTATCTCTTGCCTCTTCTGCTGGTGAAGCCGAGGTGTCAGTAAGAGCGGTATCAATAGTTGTTTCCGTCATAATCAGACTCTCTTAATAATGTTATTAGATGGAAAATCATTCATTTATTTAAATGATATAAATATTAGTTTCCCTATCAATGCAGAATATTAAAGCATTTAAAATAAACATATATCTTTTGTTGTTTTATTTATAATAATTTGTTTCGTATTGTTTTATTGTTTTGTCCATAAAAAGGACTGCTTGTATTTTGGGTTAAAAATACAAATTATTTTGTGATCAATAGCTTGTCTTTTATTATTGAATTTATTTTTTATATTTATAAAAGAAATACAATAAAAAACTCAATTTAACTTTTATATTAAATTGATATTGGAAATATCATCAAATTATACTATTTTTATAACTTATGACATAATGGTTCAATATTTTAAAGCAATACATAAAATGGATTTTTATTTTAATTTAGTTTTCTATTTACCAGTATCTTTAGGGTGCGAGCATACTTAACCCAAAGAGGACTCGAGATAGATAATCGCCGTCCTACCCAGCCTTATTCAAGTTCATTGGTGCTTTGCAATCCATAATGTTGTCCTAACTTTGGCCAAATCATCATGATTACCGGCATTATCTACCATGGTATAACACTTAGAAACGTAAGGCGGGATTGTCACGGGAGTTTCATCTTAAAGACTGTTGGTTGTTCCATTCAAGCATTGTTGATTCGGCAGGTATGCCCAAGAAAAAAGCAATGCCTATTCTTGTGGAAGAACAAACCAAACAGTTTGATAAAGATGTGGTACAGGTCTTTATTTCATTGGATGAGAAAGGAATTTTGGATCATATTATCGGTCATTCCGATGAAGGAATTCTTTTTGAAGTTTGCCCTATGTGTGGGTCTGTTCTCGTTGTACAGAAAGAAAACAAGGAGGGAAATAAAATTTATTGTCGTAATTGTACCGGTGAATTTTCTCTTGCTATGCAAAACGGAAAGCTTTACCTGTTCCTACCGGTGGACAAGGTAAACCGGAAAATCTGCATGTTCTTGGTGCAATGTTAAACCTGATCAGCTAGTATTTAACGGATATGGGGATTTAGATTGTTTGTTTAAAAGTTAATCCCCAGAGTTGAAATTAAGGAAAATGGCTTCTTATAGTCAAAATATAAATAAGAATCTAGTATTAATTATAAATACTGCTTAGTTTTACACATCTCTCAACCCAGAGATTATATCTTTTATCATTGTTTGAAATTTTTTCTAATTTATCAGGATAAAATAGAGTGATGTTTTGATCTGAAAATGCACAGTTAAATTTTTTACTCAACCTTATATCATCATACAGATTTGGTTTTTTACTAAACAGTATCCCTGATTTATTAAAGACAATTGATGTATTATTCGGCTCATTGATTTCAATAATAATAAGATCTAATTGATGATCTTTATTTAAGTCTACGAATCTGTATTTATATTTCAAAAATTCAGGTTCAACATCGTATTGTAATGCTTGATTTATATTATGATGATGAACTAAAATTCCCCCCTTTTTTATTACTACCTCATCATTTAATGCATAAGTACCAAAACTAATAAAACTAATAAAACTAATAAAACTAATAAAGCTAATCATCTTTTTCATTTACTTATCCCAAGACTTTTTTTCGCTCGATTCAAAGCAATCGCGTAAAGTAAAAATGAGCCAGTTACGGCTCGTTGAATATGATTTTAATTAATGAAATAGTGTCTTATCGATATCTGAAAAATTTTCAAGTCGATAATTTATAGGTGGGATGGTTACCTTGTCCACTTTATCCCATGGAACAGGAATAATACTTGACCCCTCTTTCTTTGCATTTTTTATTAAAGGATCAATATAAAAAGTATAATCGTTGGGATCATATTCATTAGGCACTTTTGTTTTGATAGTTTTATCCGGCTCTTGATCACTAATGTACGTATATCTACCACAACCATACAACCAAGTTTTTACATGGCCATTAGGTAAAAAACCTAACACTATTGTGTTATGGTAACAGTCAGAATGAGTCAAATCGTCATGTTCCCGATAATTCATAAACTTCATAATATCATTAGAAAAATGGATTTTAGTGTAATATAGCGTATTATCAAATAAAGAAACCCACTTGATATACATACTGTCTGGCGGCACTGAATTTCTCATTGGTTGATCTAATGTACTATTAAGATACGGAGTGAGTACTATTCCATATCCATCATAATAATTCTTATCGTAGTATCTTCTGACACTTTTTAGAGAGCTGCTGTTACCTGCCCTAACTAGCCCTATTAGTGGTACAGTCCAATCTTCTTGATTATTTATGCCATAAATTTCGATAGCTTTAATAGGATAATATGATGGCCTTGCTACTTTCACACGCCACGATGGAGTATCACTTCTTTGAGCCAATGAATAATTATTTGTACAGCCAAAACAAATAAGCCCAATACTTAAAGTAAAAAATTTAACTATTTTTTTCACAATCATGCCTTGTACGTTGATATATTCCATGTTGAACGAATGGGTGACCAGAAATATTATCTCCTGAAGAGTGGTGAATTAAGTTAGATAACATCAGCTCTTTTAATAAATCTGTTGAGCCAAGCTTAGATTTTAACCTGCCAATTTCCCCTATTTGTGCTAGTGAGAGAACTTCATCACATAATGACTGAAAATTCATTAATCCACCTCCGCGTTTTGTTAGTTTATCAGGAACACGGAAATATTGGTTATTACCCCAAACACGAATATCAGTATCTTTTTCGTCAATATCACTTATCGGTAATTGATGATATTCAGCCAAACCATACATTAACCTCAGATACAGCCTTGATAAATCCCCTTCTACAACCCTGTCAACGTATAATGAACCAATCATTTCTTTATGTTCACTATTGATACGGCGAGTTTCTATTTCTATCTCTCCAAAATCATCAGCATGCCATCCGGCTTGGATTTCCATGTTTTTGTATTTTTCTAATTTGCTGCGAATTTTTCTTTCTAGATATGTAGTACTTAGGCTATCTAATCGATAACGAATACGTTTTACGAGTTTTTTCTCTAAACGTGGCAATAAATAATTATCGTCTGTATAAGACATCTTTGAATGGTAGCCGCCACCAATATCTGAATGCGCCCCTGGTAAGATAAATTCATGGAAATGGCCGGAGGAGTTCAGTTTATTGACACTGAAGCATTTTCGACATTCGATATTATCATTGGCTGTTAAATGGATGGCACGAGATACCCGGTTAGGATCTAACCATAATTTCACATCGCCATTGTCATCGTTATGTGGGCTAAAGTCTAAATCGGTAAAATCTACAATCGCTGCGACGGTATCAAATAGTCCGGCAAAGGTCACTTCAACATACGAATTATCATTCCAGTCAAAGCCAGAAATCATACCCAAATCAGGTTGCTTCTTACCTACCTTTTCAAAAATCTGGTCTCTTAAAGGGTTTTCCTTTGACATGAGAATCCGGTTGATAAAATGTCTCGCAGCAGCAGAGCCGCGGCTAAAACCAAACACATCAAACTCTAGTTTATTAATTCCGTCATAAATACCCTCACGAATAATGGTATCCAAAGCTGTGTCACACTGCTCTGAAATTTGTTTAATCCCTTCAGTGGTTTTGGCAATTACACCATAATCACCGGTACCAAATCCTTTACCAAGAAGAGATTCATCAGCGGGCTTAATTTCCGTCTCATTCCCCGTACCAATCCCAGTAATATACTGGGATATGACGTAAGCGGTTGAGTTTGAATTAAATTCATTTTTAACATACAACTGATACAGTTTCTGCACATTCGTTAATTCATTTGAGGCACTGCCTTCGACCCGCTCATCATCCTGCCAGAACCACATTTTGTCTTCATGTGGCAGTGTGTAGCATGCTTTCGATAAACTTTTAATTTTAAATTTATTTTTATCCACCTGACTATAAGTGCATGGGTGCTTTTTATCTTGAGTATACAACGCCCGCCATCGGCTTTTATAGGCGTCGAACTGTTTCTTACCCCATTCCGCGCTGTAAGTATTGTTTGCCGTACCATCGAAAAAAGCCCCAATTCTTAGCGTGATATAATTAAATGCTCTGACTTCCAGCACATAGCTTTTATCTGTGACTAATTTTAACGTTTCTGCCTGACCAGCCAGATGTCGCTGCGGTAAATTTTGCTCTGGATGTTCATCAGAATTTTTAATTTCTGTTAAATCTCCTGCCGTAATTTTTACGAATTTAGGAGACGTTTTTTTATACCCGACATAACCTTGTGCATATTCTGCCGTTGGTTCTTCATCTGGGTTCGGTTTTCTTTTTTTGTCCTGAGCATCCGTAATCCATTTATCGTAATCCAGTGTTAACGTTACTATTCCGGCAGCAAGACGGGTTAACAAGATTGGAGAGCTATTTAATGTGATTTTATGTTGATTACCAACTGCATCGGTTAAAATACCGGGAATGTTGTTAAATGGTTTGTTATGTTCGTCTCTGACAAGGATTTCAATCCAATGAGATAGTTTTTCACAACGGACGCAATGTTGATCTGATACTCCTGAACTCATTTTAGTTAGTCTGCCCTTTTATCTCGTTCATAAAATCAATTTCGTCTTCATCAAGTAGCAGATTGCCTGTTACTTCATTCAACGGAATATTGGTCAAGTGTGTCATTTGTTTTAATGTAAATAATTCGGCTTTTTCTTTTGACGGGTATCTTTCTACCCCTTGCTTTAAAAACTGAGTAATTACATTCAAAGAATCATCAAGTTCCGCCATCACAACGGGTATTTTTTCCCACCAGAAGCGTTCTAATAATCTTGCATGATTTTCAACATTATAAAGATGTTCTAAATGACGAGGTTTTATAATCCACCAAGGCCTGTTTTGGTACCTGTACTGGCTCTCATTGTTGTTTGAATAGGTTTCAAGGCCATTTTCTGCAAAGACGGCTAATGATTTAATATTGCCAAGAAATTGTTCAAGTTCTCCCTGCTCCATCTCTCGTAATATAGGAGAAATAACATTAATATCATAAAACCGGAAAAGAACCTCTTCTCCATCTAAAGCGGCAAGCAGTAATGATTGAAGATGTTCCAGTAACTGAGTTTTAGGCGCCTCTGTTTTTAACCCAATTCCATGATTTAAAATTTCTTTTGGTAAATTTTTTACCTCCTCGGAGACTGGAATAAGCTTAGGTGTAAAATCCATGACATCTTCGAAAGGGGTATTATCGAACAGGATAAAAGTATCTTTAAAATTTTGATAGTTATTCGCTTCCAGTGCCATTTCGAATGTTTGCGAATCAACCAACCAGTAACAGGAATATAAACTCTCATTAAACCACTCATTCAACATTATGCGTTCTCCGCATAGGGACAGGTTTTAACAGCGACATAATTATATTTCTCAGCTACTTTCAATGCCTGGATATTGACTTTATTGATTTCTTCTGGCGGTTCCATCGCTTCCAACCCTCCCGGCAATGTCGGCGATTTCGCATTCACACCACTGCCGCTTCCGGCGCCTCCGCCAGAATTCAGATTGACCATTGGACCACCGAGAGACACACCAGATGGGTCTACTTTGACAAAACTGCCGCTCCCTACCACGGTGATTTCAGAACCGGCTTCTATTGTCACTTTTTGTCCGGCTTTGATATGAATCTCAGTGCCAGCATCGTTAACCCAGACTTTACCGGTTTTAATGTGTAGCTCTCCGTTAATTGTCAGGCTTTGAGTACCGCTGATTTTCTGACGAGCTTCACCGTCGATGGTTAAATGATCATTCGTTTTTATGCTTGAATAACGGTCATTTTCTACAGTGAAATGTTGGTCATGCTTAATGTGTATGATGTGATCATTTTCCGTTAAGGATTCAAAATCCTTTTGCGCATGAATATTGATTTTTTCACTGCCGGACTGATCCTCAAAACTAAGCTCGTTATAGCCTTTCCCCTGATGACTTTCCGTTCTCAGTACGGTTTTGGTTTTGTTATCAGGAAGCGCGTACGGTGGTGTATTTGATGTGTTATAAGTCCGGCCTGTGACGATAGGCTGATCCGGATCACCGTTTAGAAATGAGACAATCACTTCACTGTTAATTCTGGGAATGGCCATCATTCCGTACTGGGCACCAGCCCAGCCCTGAGATACCCGTACCCAGCAGGAACTTTGATCATCCCCATCACTGTAACGGTCCCAGTGAAATTGCAATTTCACACGACCATATTCATCACAATATATTTCTTCTCCATCGGGCCCTATAACCAGCGCACTCATTGGCCCGTCAACCTGAGGTTTAGGTTGTGGTGTTGCCTGCCAGGTGGCGTCAGAAGGAATTACCGTAAACTGGTTAGTATAAGTGGTTTCACCGTGTCCGCCCATTTCCTCCAGTGCCTGAGGCTGTGTACCCTGATGATCCACTTCAACCAATAACCATTCCCGGTTCATGTTTTCAGCGAGGTGTTCACTTAAGGAGAATTTGATACCCGCCTGCAGATAAGGATGATTGCTTTTCCCGGTTGCTGTATGTGCATTCCGGCGTAGATATTCCAGCCGGACCTGATTAATCAGCTTGCCTTGTGCATCATCTTTAAAACGGCCCGGCGCATCAAAATATTCATAAGTCTGCAACTGATATTCCATATCAGAGCCCTGCGCCGACTGAGAAAAGTGATAATCTGGTTTTTTAAAACTGTAATCTTGCAGAGCCGTGTGGCTCACCTCTGCCTGACAATGTTCACTTATACGGGAAACATAAGGTGTGTCCGATGTACCGCCTGAAAGTACGTTATATGGAATACTATCAGTAATGTTCGGTAGGCTGTCACTATCATCGGTAAATAAAAGGATGTGTTTGTCTTCTTCATGAACAAAACTGTAGACTAATCCTTCTTCTGCTGCCAAACGGTGGAAAAAGTCCAGATCCGATTCCCGGTACTGCACGCAAAATTCCCGTTTAGCGTACTCATTTTTCAGCGCATAGGTGTAATCCGTAATGTTCATTTCCTGCAGCAGGACTGACAAAATCTCCGGTACACTCTGCTGCTGGAAAATACGGCTGTTATGACGCAATGACAAACGTTCTAGAGAAGGCACCACTGTGATCGAGTAAAACGTATGATGGTGTCCGGTATCACCTTTGGAAAAAGAACGTACAATACCATGAACTTTCTGGACTACTTCCCCATTACGCACAGTCTGAAGCAATGCTTTTCTGTCCACGATATCATCCGCCGCTAAGTCCATCCGGCGGCTGGCCAGTTCAATCTGATACCGGTAACCAAAACAAGGTTGCCCGGCCCAGTCAACGGAATCCGAAATGGATTCATGTCCCTGATATTCCCGCACCACTAACGTATCATCATCTAAACCATCGATGGTTATCTGAAAGCCTAACGTTGCCATGTGTATCCTTTTCTTTTTATAGGTTTGTTTTATACGGCGAAAACCTTAAGCGCCATGCACTCATTAAAATGCATTGCGCTTAAGGCTTGAAAAGTCACCTGCCGGAGCAGGCGACTATAAATTCGAGACGTAAAATTACGCTTCGATTGGTTTACGCCAGTCATCAGCACCCGAAGTACCAGAATTAACGTGATCCCAGGTAATTTTACGGTAAGACATAGACACAGTTAGGTTCTGAGTGAAATCTGCATCTTTAGGATCCTGACAGTGTGGCATTTCACAACGAACGTCAACGATGGTGGCGTTTTCCAGCGTGGTTGTGAAGAAGTTTTCCTGTTTACCTTCGATTGAAGTGCGGTACCATTTCAGTTTCACCGATGTCATTTTTTCACCGGAAGACAGCGCATTGTAAAGTAGCGGCACTGCTTTGTTCAGGTTCACAGTAAATTTGAATGGTTTGTGAACACGCTGACCGGCAGGCTGACCAGATTGAGGATCAGTCGGAACCGTCACCACGTGATCAAACTGCTGAACCATCATTTCATCTTCATGACCTTCAACGTAAGCGTCACCGATAGAGTCAGAAGTACATGCACCGGAAGTGATAAGGCCCTGAGTTTCCCCTTCAATAGAGATATAACATGGAGTTGGCATTGCGAATTCCTTTTTAATTTTAATGAATGTGGTATACGTTATTAACGCTGCTTTTTTCTTTCCCTGTATAGAGCAAAGGCAATGCCATCTTTTGGATTGTTTAAAATCAACACCTTATAAAAATAAAAAAATCAATTAAGCAAGAAGTTGCCTGATGTTAAGCAAAAATCTGCTCATAAGAGTAATAACTTGCTTGTTGTTTGGGAGCAAGTGATTGGTAAACTACATAAAAAGGCAATAATTCTGGACAGAAGGATTACTATGAAGGCGTATGAAAAATTAATTGCACATTTTAAAAGAATATCCCGGTTTGAGCATTTGTCTGCGATATGTGGTTGGGATCAAGCTGCAATGATGCCGTCGGGTGGTTCGGATGCTCGTGCCGAAGCAATGGCTGAACTACATGTACATATTCACAAACTTCTTACTCAACCTCAAATTTTTGATTGGCTGGAAGAGGCATCTGATTTGGATCTTTCTGTTGACCAGCAGGCTGAACTAAGAGAAATCCGTCGTCAGTGGGAATTATCAAATATTCTTCCGGAATCCCTTGTTGAAGCAAAATCGCTGGCCGGCGCAAAATGTGAGCATGCCTGGCGAACGCAACGGTCTGAAAATGACTGGTCGGGATTTGCAAAAAACTGGAAAGAAGTCGTTGCTCTTTCTCAGGAAGAAGCACAGGTTCGCTCGGAGATTACAGGATTATCAAAATACGATGCCATGATGCAATTGTATGAACCCGGTCAAAGTTCAATGGTTTTAGACACGATGTTCGATGATATTAAATCCTGGCTTCCTTCACTGATCAGTGATGTGATGGATAAACAGGCATCCGAAAATATGATTGCTCCTAAGGGACAATACTCTCCCCAAACACAAAAGAAATTAGGGGTAGATGTAATGCAATTGTTAGGGTTTGATTTTAACCATGGACGGCTCGATGAAAGTATACATCCATTTTGCGGAGGGGTTCCTTCAGATGTCCGCATCACAACCCGGTATAATCCGGATGAATTTGTTCAGTCCTTAATGGGCATTGTTCATGAAACGGGTCATGCCAGATACGAACAAGGGTTGCCAAAAGCTTTTTCAGGTACACCCGCCGGTCAGGCTCGTTCAATGGGAATTCATGAATCGCAATCCCTGTTTTTTGAAATGCAAATTGGACGAAACCCGCTGTTCCTATCCCACTTGTCCCGTATGGCACAACGGCATTTTTCCGCAGAAAACGACCCGGTATTTCAAGCAGGCAATTTCACTAAAATTTATACCCGAGTAAACAGAGGGCTCATTCGGGTTGATGCGGATGAAGTCACCTATCCGGCCCATATTATTTTACGATATGAAATTGAGCGCGATTTGATAAATGGTGATATTCATTATCAGGATGTTCCCGAGCTATGGGACCTGAAAATGACAGAATACTTAGGGCTGTCCACGAAAAATAATTTCAGAGATGGTTGTATGCAGGATATACACTGGACTGATGGTAGTTTCGGGTACTTCCCGAGTTACACCCTGGGAGCCATATATGCGGCCCAGTTTATGGCGGCAATGTGTAAGACGGTTAATGTGAATAATGTAATTCAAAATGGTAACCTCTCTCCTATTTTCAACTGGCTATCCGACAATATATGGAGTAAAGGTAGCCTGTTAAAGACAAATGAACTGATTTCGTCTGCAACGGGAGAGAATATAAACATAACATATTTTAAAAGACATCTGCAAAATCGTTATCTTTAGTCAAACAATAACAATTATCAGGTGAGTGATTTAATAGCTCACCTATAAGCCTCATTTTTATCCGAGCATTTGTGCTCTTATTAAGGGCCTTACAAAACACTGAGCTATACTGATATCAATCACCATTGAGTCGCAAGTATATAAATGAATGCATTCCGTCCTCTTGTTTTACTCATTTGCTGTTTTGCTATTTCGGATATGGTGTCAGCAAAAAAGACCATAAATGAACCTTTTGTCTTGGCTTCTATTCAACCGGAAGGTTCAAAACAAAGGCAATTACTGGTCAAAATTTATACTGAGTTATTTGAAAGAATGGAGGTTCCCCTTGAGATAGTAAACATGCCATTAAAGAGAGCATCTGAGGATGCCAATTCCGGAAAAGTGGATGGTCAATTCGGACGCATATTTGAGTACGGTGAGCGATATACAAATCAGCAACGGGTTGATTTCCCTATCATTCAGAGTACCTTACTTGCTTTCGCTCATATCAATTCAAAGATAAATATCAATAATGGATGGGACAGCTTGGAAGGAACCCGTTATTCGGTTGAATATCAGCGAGGCATGCTTTCCAGCCGGATGAATCTTGAAAACAGAGTAAAATCCTCGAATCTGAGTTCAGTCACTAATGCAGAACAAGGGCTGCTCAAACTTAAATACAGAAGAACTGACATATTCATTCATACAAACGGTGTTGCGTTGGAAAATGTATTAAAAAATCCTGAATTTCGTGGGTATATTAAGCCAATTGCAATGATGCAAACGGTGTTTCTATATCCATATGTCCATAAAAAACATAAGAAAATGGTTCCTGCGATGGAAAATACACTTCAGGAAATGAAAAAAGACGGGACTATAATGCATTATTGTAAAGAGGTTTATACCTCTGATTCGAATAATTTTTGCTCAAACTGGCCAGCAGTAAAATTTCAATTCTGATACGTCAATTTTTAGCTACTCATTAATATCTCTCGACGTTTATTGACCTATTCGAGTACAAATTTCTGCAAAAGTGTACGCAAAAGGCCAATAGTCCCTATACATATACAACATATGTCTTAAGCTTAAATTATATCTGCTAAAAGAATTATGATGATATGTTTCCTGAAAAAATACCTGAATTGCTTATATTGGGTCTTCTGTTTTTAACTGGCTGGACAGCTCATATTATCAGTTCGAAAGCACATATTCCCAGAGTTACTATTTTATTGTGTATAGGGGTTATTTCCGGCCCGGCCGGATTTAATTTGATACCTGAAGAATTTGCCCAATATTTTGGTACTGTTTCCCATCTGGCACTTGCTATGGTGGGGTTTTTATTGGGTGAAAGTTTTGCCGGAAGAGACATTGTTTCTCAGCGATGGCATATTTTGCTTATTTCTCTGGGCGTGTCTCTTGTACCCGCTATCTTTGTTTTTCTTTTCGTATTATTAATTTCATCTAATCCTATTCTTTCCTTGGTTTTAGCCGGGATCTCAACGGCAACAGATCCTGCTGCTACCATTGATGTTGTCCGGGAATTTAAAGCCAGAGGTCCATTGTCAAAAATGTTGAAAAGTGTTGTTGCAATTGATGATGCATGGGGAATTATTATATTCAGTTTACTCATTGTCATTGCAGGTAACATCAATAACGGTGGACACGACTTATCCTATATTATGGGAGCCGCCTGGGAAATATTAGGTGCGCTGTTATTAGGTTTTCTTATTGGCCTTCCTATGTCATATTTTATCGGGAGGAACCGGGCCGGTGAGCCAACTATCGTTGAAGCGATGGGATTTGTTTTTATATGTGGCGGTGCTGCGATTTATCTGCATGTTTCATATTTGCTTGCCTGTATGATGTTGGGAGCAACCGTATCTAAAAAAGCGAAGCATGTCGAAAGACCATTTTACGATATCGAAACCGTAAGTGAGCCATTCTTGGTGATTTTTTTCATTCTTTCTGGAATTTCTCTTGATTTATCGACGTTAAATCCTCTTATTTTGATCATTTTAGGTTATATCGTTGCCAGAACATTGGGGAAAATTCTCGGAGCAAGATTATTTTCGGTTTTGGTTAAATCCCAACCAATCATCATTCGACATTTAGGTGGGTGTTTGCTGCCTCAGGCTGGTGTTGCGATTGGAATGGCATTATTAGCTAGTGAACAGTTTCCTGAACTGGCTGATATTATTCTTTCTGTTGCAGTATCGACCACAGTTCTGTTTGAAGTATTTGGCCCGCCAATTACCCATTGGAATTTACATAAAGCAAACGAACTTCGATAACTTCTGAACATAAAAAAGCCTGATGAAAATCAGGCTTTTAGCAACATAAAGGTATTTACTAATCAGCGATTGATTAGATTGTACCATCCCATGTTGAAGTAGTATGTTTTTTACCTTCTTCTTCGTCAAACCAAGTTGAAGTAACTGATTTAAGCTCAGTGAAGAAACGAATACCATCAGTACCCATTGCGTGTAAATCACCGAAGAATGAGTTTTTATGACCAGTAAAGCCAAAGATACCATTTGGTACAGGAATACCAACGTTGATACCAACCTGACCACCATCTGTGTAACGAGCAAATTTACGAGCATAGTAGCCAGATTGAGTATAAATCACACTACCATTTGCAAATTCGTTTGCATTCATTTGAGCAAGGCCGTCGTCGAAGTCTTTAACTCGTTTGATACACAGAACAGGACCAAATACTTCTTTCTGACCAATTTCCATTTCTGGAGTAACGTTGTCAAACAGAGTAGGACCTACGTAAAAGCCGTTTTCATGACCTTCGACTTTAACATCACGTCCGTCAACAATAAGTTTAGCACCCTCTTCAACACCTTTCGTAATCCAGTTTGTTACGAATTCTTTATGGCCGGCATTAATGACAGGACCTAATTGGCTGGTTTTATCTGTTGCAGGGCCAACTTTCAGTTCTTTCATTTTAGCAACAAGCAACTCAATTAAATCGTCTGCAATTTCTTCTTCAACACAGATGACTGGAAGCGCCATACAACGTTCACCAGCACAACCGAATGAAGAGTTCATGATACCAGCAACGGTACGTGGCAGGTGAGCATCTTTAAGAACCAGTGCGTGGTTTTTCGCTTCAGTCAAAGCCTGAACACGCTTACCATTTGCAGCAGCTGTAGCATAGATATGCAAACCAACTTTAGTAGAACCGACGAAAGATACACCTTTAATATCAGGGTGTCTTAAAAGCAATTCAGATTCGTGTCTTGAACAAGTTACAAGGTTAAGAACACCTTTTGGAAGACCAGCTTCTTCCCATAATTCAAGAATACGGATAGCGGTTTGTGGTACGAAACTTGCTGCTTTAATAACTAAAGAGTTACCAGTTGCGATGGCCATTGGAGCCATCCATCCCATTGGGATCATTGCAGGAAAGTTCCATGGTGCGATACCAGCAAAAACACCCATAGGTTCTTTGAACTGAACAGTGTCGTAGCCACGACTTACCTGCATCAAAGAATCGCCTTTCATCAAATGAGGAACACCAGCGGCAAATTCAACTACTTCAGTAACTTTTAATACGTCACCTTTAGCTTCATTCCAACATTTACCGTTTTCAGTTGCAACAAGCTCAGTTAACTCATCTAAGTGAGCATCTAAAAGAGCTTTCATTTTAAATAAAACTTGAGCACGTTTGCTTGGTGGTACTTCCTTCCAACTTTCAAATGCTGTTTTAGCTGTAGAAATTGCTTCTTCAACTTCATCAACAGTACATTTTGGAGCTAGGGCAATCACTTCACCTGTTGAAGGGTTAAAGACATCCATATACTCAGTAGTTTTGGATTCTTTCCATCCTGCAGCGTAATATTTGAGCTTTTTAGGTGTGTTATCTGACATTCTTTATTCACCTTAATCTTTGAGACATTGTTATCAGATTGTTCATATAGGTAAGCGTATTGAGATTATCCGTTTACCCCAATTTAACTTCGCTTGCTTCTATGAAATATCCTCGAGCAACAACTTACCTTATTATTGATTTAGAACAATCGATGCAGGTCACATTTTTATTCAATTATTAATGATTTTTAGAATATTTATATCATTTTTTAGAAATTAATGGCCTCTATTGATGTATAACATTTCAAAAAATGGCCTTTTTCGCAAAATGTAGCAATTCATGATGGGTAAAATGAAACTTTTGTTTCATATGCCAGTTGATGTGTAAATGATTGATTATATCATATGTGTGGATTCAATAAATCATTAACATTCACCACAGTATTGTATTGTCGGTTGAAAATGATACTTTAAATACGAAATATCAGAGGAAGATATACAGCATAAGAAATAACCAAATTTAGGTTTTGTCTAAAATACAGAAGAGATTAGGTAGCGTGAGAATGGATGATTTCCTTTTTCACGCTGAAATGGATAGTTGCTAAATGAGTTATAAGAAGTGGAATGTACCATTGAGCATAAAAGTACCCATATTATCATCATCCATTTCATACAGCTGATAACTTGCTCCGATTGAAATTGGACCACTGATAAAATATTCGGCCCCTATCCCATACATAAGGTCAACGCCATCGTCGACTTTAGCACCATTCACTTTTTCATCCCATTTATGTAATCCACCTGTTGCGTATAACCTTAATGGACCTAAATCAATACTAGGAGTCAGCGCAAGATAGGCAGTATTTGCTTCCGTTCTTTGCCCTGGAGAGGTATCCAGTTCTTCAAAACGGGTAATCCCCCCTTCGATTCCGATAAAAGGTAAAAGTCCGGTCCCGACATGAACGGAATACGTCGTTCCATGGTCGCCTTTATAATTAGACTGACCGACAGATGCACCACCATAAATCAGTGAATCCGCGTTAGCCGATGTAGCAATAATTGCTAATGCAAGCCCTGCGAGTAATTTTTTCATCATTTGCCCCTATCTACTTATCTATTACCGACCGATGTAAGCAGGGACGGCAACAGTTTGCCACCAGAGAAAAGATTTCCCAGATTATTGCTTGTCCAGCAAAATTTATGCCTATAAAGCATCTATGGCATGAATCACACGTTTATCCGAAACCGGATATGGTGTTCCTAATTGCTGAGCAAAATAACTGACCCGAAGTTCTTCAATCATCCAGCGGATTTCTTTAATGTTTTCAGGTACGGAAACTCCAGCCGGTACTTTATTTAATAGTTCTTTATATTGATTAGTGACACTTTCTATCTTCAACATGTGAAGTCGGTCTTTATTTGGGTCAATCGGCAATTTTTCCAGACGTCGCTCCACGGCCTTCAGGTAGCGATTAATATCCGGCAACCGTTTCCAGCCACAATCCGTCGCGAATCCTTTGTATATCAGTCCTTCGACCTGAGCTTTAATATCGGATAACGCAAATGCCATTGTGAAATCAATTTTTCCTTTTAACTTTTTATTGATAGAAAAAGCCGTTGTCAGAATTTGCTCAACCTGACGGGCAACATCGACAACGGTATCGCCCAGTTCGGCACGGACAAACTCTTTAATCGATTCAAACTCATCCGGGTTCCAGACGACGCCTCCTTTTTCCTCAAGTAGTTTGTCTACTCCGCAGGCAATGCAATCGTCGATTAAATCCAATACTTTGCCATAGGGATTAAAATACAGCCCAAGTTTTGATTTATTCGGTAACTTTTCGTGAAGGTATTTAATCGGTGATGGGACGTTTAGCAAAATCAACCGTCTTTGCCCCTGTTTCATTACCGACAACTGTTCTTCTTCGGTTTCAAATAACTGGATAGAAACACTGCTTTTGGCATCAACAATCGCCGGATAGGCTTTGACATCAAACCCGCCTTTTTTCTGCTGATACACTTTAGGCAATTCTCCGAAACTCCAGGTATGCAAATCTTTTTGTTCGATATCGTCATCAGCCACCTGTGATAACGTTTCTTTCACTTTACTTTTCAGGCTTTCTTTTAATTCATAAAGGTTTTTATTCTCTTTGAGTTTTCTGTTCCGGTGATCCACCGCCCTGAATGATATTTTCAAATGCTCAGGAACCTGACTGATATTCCAGTCATCCCGACGAATCTCGACACCGGTCATGCGACGTAATTCTTTTTCTAACGCATCCAAAAGCGGAGCACTCATTGGTTTGACCCGGGCCAGAAAGGCATCAGCATAATTTGGTGCCGGAACAAAATTTTTCCGCAACGATTTAGGCAGACATTTAATCAGGCTGACCACTAATTCATGCCGCAGCCCGGGAATTTGCCAGTCAAAGCCATCCGGCTCCACCTGATTGAGAACCGGTAACGGAATGTGAGCCGTGACACCGTCACTATCATCGCCGGGTTCAAACTGATAACTCAATTTTAATTTAACGCCATTCTGGTGCCAGAAATTTGGATAATCCAGTTCAGTGACATGGCTGGCATCGCCTTTAAAGAGCTGTTCTTTTTCAAAGTTGAGTAAGTCAGGAGTCTTCTGGCTTGCTTTTTTCCACCACGTATCAAAATGCCGACCGGAAACGACGTCGGTTCCGACTCTTTGGTCATAAAACTGATAGAGATCCTCATCATCCACCAGAATATCCCGTCGGCGGCTTTTATTTTCGAGTTCTTCCACTTCCTGAAGCAACTTACGGTTCTTCCGGAAAAAGGCGTGCTTTGTTTCCCACTCCCCTTCGACCAGCGCACTTCTTATGAAAATTTCACGACACACTAAGGGGTCAATGGCTCCATAATTCACCAAACGCTTCGCTACGATCGGCATACCATATAGCGTGACTTTCTCGTATGCCATGACCGCTGCTCTTTTCTTAGACCAGTGGGGCTCGCTGTAACTGCGTTTTATTAAATGTCCGGCAATGGGTTCAATCCATTCCGGCTGAATTTTTGCCACCTCTCTGGCCCACAGTTTTGAGGTTTCGACCAGTTCGGCCGCCATCACCCATTTAGGTTGCTTTTTGAATTGACCAGACGCCGGGAAAATACTAAACCGGGCATTTCTGGCGCCCTGATATTCGCTTTTCTCCTGATCTTTTAATCCGACATGGGAAAGCAATCCGGCCAGAATCGAAACATGGACCCCATGATAACTGCCCGGTTCATCATTTAATTTGAATCCCAGCTCTCTCATTGATTGATGAAGCTGTAAGTAAATATCCTGCCATTCCCTGACCCGCATGTAATTCAGATATTCTTGTTTACACTGCTTACGGAATTGATTACCACTTAATGCTTTTTGTTGTTTCTTTAAGTAGTCCCATAGATTCACAAAGGTCATAAAATCGGAGTCATCATGGAAAAAACGCCGGTGCTTATCATCCGCCGATTGTTTTTTCTCAGAAGGTCTTTCTCTTGGGTCCTGAATGGATAACGCAGAAGCAATCACCATGATCTCTTTCAGACAGCCATACTTAGGGGCGTCAAGCACCATTCTGGCCAGCCGGGGATCAATCGGTAACCGTGATAACTGCCTGCCGGTTTCAGTTAACCGTTTTTTGGGGTTTGATATGTCAGGGTTAATCGCCCCTAACTCTTCAAGAAGTCGCACACCATCCTGAATGTTGCGCTTATCCGGCGCTTCAACAAAAGGAAACGCCGAAATATCGCCCAGCCCTAATGCTGTCATTTGCAAAATAACAGACGCCAGATTGGTTCGTAAAATTTCAGGATCAGTAAACTCAGGACGACCAAGAAAATCCTCTTCGGAATACAGCCGGATACAGATCCCCGCTTCCACACGTCCGCAACGCCCCTTTCTCTGATTGGCGCTGGCCTGAGAAATCGGCTCTATAGGAAGACGTTGAACTTTTGTACGGTAACTGTAGCGACTGATTCTGGCTGTTCCCGGGTCTATTACATATTTAATTCCAGGTACTGTCAGTGATGTTTCAGCTACGTTAGTCGAAAGAACAATACGACGTCCGGCATGAGGCTGAAAGATTTTATTTTGTTCTCCCGCTGATAAGCGTGCATATAAAGGGACAATTTCGGTATCCCTTAACTTTTGTTTATTCAAGGCATCTGCAGTATCACGAATTTCCCTCTCACCATTCATAAAAATGAGGATATCACCCAGCCCCTCATCGCACAGCTCATCAACTGCTTCGATAATTCCCTGAAGTTCATCTCTGTCGTGATCATTTTCTTGTGCAAGGGGTCTGTAGCGGGTATCAACTGGGTATGTTCTTCCTGATACTTCAATAATTGGAGCATTATTAAAATGTTTGGAAAAACGTTCAGGATCGATGGTAGCCGATGTGATAATAATCTTGAGATCCGGCCGACGCGGCAATAGCTGTTTGAGGTAGCCAAGAATAAAATCGATGTTCAGACTGCGTTCATGGGCTTCGTCAATAATAATCGTGTCATACTGAGACAGAAACCGATCATGCTGAATCTCTGCCAGCAGAATACCGTCTGTCATAAGTTTTATCCGGGTGTGTTCAGACACCTGATCGGAAAATCTGACTTTATAGCCGACCGCGGATCCCATTTGAGTCTGAGTTTCCTCGGCGATACGGGCGGCAACGGAACGGGCTGCCAGTCTCCTTGGCTGAGTATGACCTATTAAACCGTATTTACCCAATCCCAGTTCTAAACACATTTTTGGTAACTGGGTGGTTTTACCGGAACCCGTCTCACCGGCAATAATGACAACCTGATTATTAGCAATGGCATCTGAAATATCTTCTTTTTTCTGACTAACAGGCAGTATTTCGGGATAATCTATTTTTAAGCCGGTACTCAGACGATTCTGTACTATCGACATCGAACGGGCAATATCCAAGGCTATTTCATCAAATACAGCGTTCTTTGCATCGGTATTTTTAATTTTTGACGCTCCGGAAATCCGCTTTTCTATCCGGCGCCTGTCTTTTATGGCACATTCATTTACTGCAGATAAAAGTTGTTGTTTTGTATTTGATTTTGAATCTGGTGTTCCAGGCATAGTTGAGGAAGAAGAAGTCAAAGCCATTCCTAATCATTATCACTATTTTGTTATTGCCGCGGATTGTATCACAATCATGGAAGAACCACAGACCCCAGTCCTGTTCGAAATTTTTGAATAAGTCAAGCGATTTACCTGTCTTATTATGTGCTGTGAAACTCATTAAAATTTGTCGAAGCAATTTGCTCTACATTAATCACTCATTAAGGAATGAAGCTCATGTCTAAAGTATTAGCTCTGAAATCCAGTATTCTTGGCGAATATTCACAATCCTCTAAGCTCGTAGATGAATTTATTGAATCCATTGACGCCGAAGTGACAGTCAGAGATCTAACTGAAAATCCAATTCCTGTTTTGACTTTTGAAATTGCTAATGCACTCAGAGCCACGGAAGACTTATCTGACTCTCAACAGGCTTTTGTTGATTTATCAGATTCCCTCATCGAAGAGATCAAAAATGCAGATACGCTTGTTATCGCTGCTCCAATGTACAACTTTTCAATTCCGACTCAGTTGAAGAACTGGTTTGATTTCATTGCCCGTGCAGGTGTGACGTTTAAATACACAGAAAGTGGTGTAGAGGGATTAATTACAGGTAAAAAGGCAATTGTTGTAACAACAAGAGGGGGAATTCATAAAGATTCCGCAACGGATCTACTTACGCCATATGTCAAAACTTTCCTCGGATTTATTGGTATTACTGATGTCAATTTTGTATTCGCTGAAGCATTGAATATGGGTGATGACTACGCGGCGACGGCTATGAAATCGGCTAAAGAACAACTGGCTAGCATTACGTTGTAACTAAAACATCGGACTCCAATACTTACTGATGTGTTATGATGTGTTATTGCCAGTGTGAAATTCGCTGGCTTTTTTGTTATGTTACTTACAACTTTATTTTCTGAATTCGTCTTTTGTGTAATTTTGCATCAAACTAATCTAATAAAAATGAATTTTATTAAAGTTATGATAGGCTTGCCGTTACACTAAGTAAGCTAGGTCGTCGTTGTAACCATGATGTGAGAAGTGGATGAAAGCTTCAGATTTGTTGTATCAGTTACAATCTGTATTAAATAATTCCAATCCTGAGATTGTAACAGGAGAAGATTGGCTACCTGAAAGA
This sequence comes from Vibrio salinus, assembly GCF_021272385.1. Lineage (GTDB taxonomy): Bacteria > Pseudomonadota > Gammaproteobacteria > Enterobacterales > Vibrionaceae > Vibrio > Vibrio salinus. Next base: position 99,134 of record NZ_JAJSDZ010000005.1, on the reverse strand, counting down.
TTGATAGAAATTCATCAATTAGATGATCTTTTGTTTTTGGAGTTCGATACGGCACCGGAAGCTGATCAGGGCGATGAAGAAGGAAGAGGATTTGTTGAACATGAAATCGAGCTGATTCGGGAGCAGATTATGGAAGTCTTTCTTGAAAAAACATCATTAGAAAATAAAAGAGAAGCTTTATTAGCCCTTATACTACTGGCTCATGAACAAACTCCGTCAGAAGTTGTCCAAACTCTCAACGATCTAAAAAACTCACGTGATGATGAAGAGTCGTTTTAGTGAATAAAATCGGCAAAACTGATAAAAAGAGCAGAACCATTGTTTTAGAGGCAAACCATGTTAAACACACTAAAGTCATTATTTAGAGAGCTACTGGATGGCCAGGATCTGGGACGCCAGAGCGGATTGTCCTCAGATTTGGCCATAGCCTGCCTTTTGGTTGAAGTGGCTAACGCCGATCATAATCTGGACGAAAAAGAACAAGCTTCTAAAACCACACTTCTGAGTAAACTCTGTGCCATTGATAGTGACAGAGCTAACCAGTTAATTGCAGAAGCGGAACAAAAAACATCTGATGCTGCTTCTCTGTATGAGTTCACTTCACAGTTACGATCTCTGAATCAGGAACAACGCTTCACCCTCATTAAAGCAATGTGGGAAATGGCCTTCGCAGATGGACATATTGATCCACTTGAGGATTCCGTTATCAGAAAAACGGCTGAATTGATTTATGTTGACCACAGCGAATTTATCCGTGCAAAATTACAGGTGACGGCAGGAGAGTAATCTGACACCTTTACCCCGTTGTACAAATACTGTCCAATTAAGATCGGATTTGTTTCCCCATTTTCTAGAGCATTGTTAATGCCAGTTTTGCAAGATTGTAGGCATCAACAAATCCTGAGTGCTGACGGCCTTCCCATTCGATGTTTTTACTTTCCTGCGCCTGCTTATGGCCAATACGCTTATCTTTCATTCGGTTCTGTATTCTGAATAGGGTTGCCAGATTGACAAACTCTTTGATGGGAAAGTCGATTCCTTTTTGCTCACATTCTTCTTTCAGAATCAGATCATCCCGTCCCCAGGCCGCATAGATCTTATTCGCGCCACCAAAATTTTTTATCATGGTTTTGATAACCGCTTCTAAAGGCCTGCCCTGCTTTTCCACTATTCTGGGCGTAATTCCGGTGAGCTCTACACAAAATTTTGAAATGTCATCATTAACCGGTTTGACATAGTATTGCGCACGTTTAACCACTTCCTGCCTGCCCAAATCAATTTCGGCCAGCCCTATTTCAATGATTTCCCCTGTGGTACCGACACCATCTTCGTTCCAGCAACACATTTCCAAATCAAAACAGACCACCCGGTTATGGTTCATTACTTTCTACGCCCTATGGTTTTACTCAGAAAACTGCTAATCATAACTTATCTTGCTAAAAAATCGAGTCATTAACCTACCCGATATTTTTTCTGTCTATTTCCCCTTGATGTAATTTTTTGACAACATGACGATAAATTGACATCACCGGTGGAAAAATCCCGTGGAAAATGTCTAAAAGTTCGTCTGTTAAACGCTGACAGAGGGAAATATGCCTTTGTCAGCGTCTATGTTTAACTTGACTTATGGTAGAATCTTCTCCAGTTTATTTAATTGTATATTCCATGTGCTGCATATTTTGTGTTTGTGCAGTAACTGATCATATAAAACGGCAATCGTCTGTTTCTGTTTTAAAGAGACCTCGTTATGAATTTCGATTTACAACTTATTCCTACAACCTTTGACATGCTACATGCTGGTTTAAGTGCGTCCAGTTTGCTTTTTTTTATTATAGCCATTACCAAAAAGGGTAAAACAACCGTAAAAACCGTAGAAAAGCCAGTAGAGAAAATTGTTGAAGTTGAGAAACCGATTGAAAAAATTGTGGAAGTAGAGAAAGTCGTCGAAGTAGAGAAAGTCGTCGAGAAAGTCATTGAAGTTGAGTCCAATGTCGCGACCGCTCCGACGGATTCTGCTTTGCAGTTACTGGCGTTGTTTCAGAAAGAAGCAAGACTGGTCGATTTCTTTCATGAAGATGTTACCGTTTTCTCTGATGAGGAAGTTGGTGCTGCTGCCCGGGTGATACACTCAGGTGGCGTAAAAGTACTGAAAGAGTATATCACTCTCGCTCCTGTTATGGATCAGGAAGAAGAAAGCCCGGTAACGGTATCTGAAGGCTTTAACTCTCAACAGATTCGCCTTAGTGGAAATGTTGTCGGAAGTGCTCCGTTTAATGGCACACTCATCCATAAAGGATGGAAGGTTACTAATATAGAATTACCGAAAACATCTAAGGATTTTGATTCAACAATCATTGCACCTGCTGAGGTAGAACTGTAATGGAAGAAAACACACGTTTTAGTATTGGTATCGACTTAGGAACAACCCATTGTGTTTTATCATTTGTTGATAATGAAAAAGAACAGCCTTCTGTTGAAGTGATGCCCATTCCTCAAATGACCGCGCCGGGAACCATTCAATCTTTAAGCCAGTTAGGGTCTTTTGTGTATCAGCCTCATGAGCATGAAATGTCGCCTTCGGCGCGAACGCTTCCCTGGACACAAGAACCGGTCGCATTAGTGGGTGCGATCGCCAGAAATTTAGGCGGGAAAACGCCAATTCGCCTGATAAGCAGTGCAAAATCATGGCTTTGTCACGGTGGTGTTAACCGGAGAGAAGCGTTTCTTCCGGCTTCCGGTCCTGACGAAGTGGAAAAGCTATCGCCAATGCAGGCAACCGAACTGTATCTGGCCCATTTGCGTGATGCCTGGAATTATCAGCATCCGCAAGACAAAATCGAAAATCAGGATGTTACGGTTACCATTCCGGCTTCGTTTGATCCTGCCGCCCGTGAGCTTACTGCTGAAGCGGCAAAAAACGTGGGGTTCAACCGGTTAACATTGCTTGAAGAGCCGCAGTCTGCACTTTACAGCTGGATCGATAAAAGTCATGACAAATGGCGCGACACTCTGGAAGTCGGTGACACGGTTCTGGTTATTGATATTGGCGGCGGTACAACGGATTTATCATTGGTTGAAGTCTCCGAAGACGATGGCAATCTGGCATTAAAACGAATTGCGGTCGGCGAGCACATTCTTCTCGGTGGCGATAATATGGATTTGGCTCTGGCCTACCGTCTGAAAATGAAACTGGCTCAGGAAGGAAAAGAATTACAAAACTGGCAGGTTCAGGCGATGACTCACGCTTGCCGGGATGCAAAAGAAGCATTGCTGAGTGATAATGATGCTGAATCGGTGGCAATTGTGGTACCAAGCCGCGGGTCTAAATTATTTGGTTCGACATTAAAAACCGAACTGACGCGGGAAGAAGTATTGCAAACACTCGTTGACGGCTTCTTCCCGGTGATACCGGTATCCGAACAGCCAGTACAACGAAACCGGGGCGCTCTGACTCAGATTGGCCTACCTTATGCTCAGGATCCGGCGATTACAAAGCATATTGCTGCGTTTTTGACGAAACAGAGTCAAAGTCAGGACAGTGACATGCCGTTTGGGGTTCCCGGAATGGAAACCGCCACACCGGCCTTCATTAAACCGACCGCGTTACTGCTTAACGGTGGTGTTCTGAAATCAGAGTTACTCTCTACCCGTCTTATTGAAACAGTAAATTCCTGGTTGACGGAATCTTCGTCTCCGGAAGTTAAACTGTTACAAGGTAACGATCTCGATCTGGCTGTTGCAGAAGGAGCAGCGTATTACGGCAATGTTAAAAATGGCGAAGGTGTCCGCATACGGGGTGGCCTGGCCAGTATTTATTATGTTGGCGTGGAAAGTTCATTGCCTGCGATTCCGGGTTTTGCTCCTCCCGTGGAAGCCATTTGTGTTGCCCCATTTGGTATGGAAGAAAGTGCTTCTGTGAATATTGATTCGAGAGAGTTCGGCCTTGTGATTGGCCAGCCTGTGCATTTTCAGTTCTTTGGTTCCACTGTCCGAAAAGAGGATACCGCAGGTCTTCTGCTGGAACAGTGGGCCGACGATGAACTGGTGGAATTGCCGGAAATTCAGGTAACACTGACGGCGGAAGACGGACGCCGCGTTGGTGACGTTGTTCCTGTCACGCTTGCAAGTCGTGTCACTGAAATTGGGACTCTGTACCTCGAAGCGGTCGCCACCGACAATGGTCAGACTTGGCATGTCGAATTCGATGTCCGGGAGAACGGTTCAGAAAACGGCAACTTACACTAATAAAACGGCACCGTTCAGGGTGTCGTTATTTCTTATTTGTTCTTATAAAACCCAATCACGTTGAGGTTGAATATGGCTAAGCCACGCTATTTAGTCGGCATTGATTTGGGTACAACTAATACAGTTGTTTCCTACTGTGAAAACAGCAAAGCGTTAAAATCTGAACCCATTACGTTATTTGAAATTGACCAGCTTATTGGCCCCGGTGAGATTGCACGCCGTTCGTTGCTGCCTTCTTTTCGTTATCATCCTGCACATGGCCAGTTATCGGAAGCGGATCTTTGTCTCCCCTGGGATCATGCGCCGGTATCCGGGGATATTCAGAACGTCATTATCGGTGAATGGGCTCGTGCACTTGGCAGCCAGATAGAAGGCCGACAGGTATCCAGTGCCAAAAGTTGGCTATCCCATCATCAGGTTGACCGTGAAGAAGCCATACTCCCGTGGGCAGCCGCAGACGGTACTGAAAAAGTATCTCCGGTGGTTGCCAGTGCCAGTTATCTGAATCATATCCGTCAATCCTGGAACTATCATAATCCTCTGAACCGTCTGGAAGATCAGGAAATCGTGGTTACTGTCCCCGCTTCTTTTGACGAAACTGCTCGAAAACTCACCATTCAGGCCGCCAGACTGGCCGGATTGGAAGCGGTCTTTTTGTTAGAAGAGCCGCAAGCAGTATGTTATGACTGGTATTCAAGAAACGTCGATAATGTGGAAACGCAACTGCAACATATTCCTTTATTGTTGATTGCGGATGTCGGCGGCGGAACCACTGACCTGAGTTTAATCAAAATTTCCAGTCATTCTCAGGGGCTGCAACTTGACCGTATCGGCGTTGGTGATCATCTGATGCTGGGTGGCGACAATATCGATTTGGCTTTGGCTCACTTAGTTGAAAACCGGTTAAACAGCCGTAGCCGTCTTAACGCGGCAAAACTGACAAAATTGGTTCAGCAGACAAGGAAAGCCAAAGAATCCCTTCTGGCGGTTAATGCGCCTGAATCCGCTAAAATTACGTTGCTCGGGTCCGGCTCTAAATTGATTGGTGGCTCAAAAAGCATTCCTCTTTCCCGGGGTGAAGTTCAGTCAATGGTGTTCAATGGCTTTTTTCCGTTATCGGAACTGGATGAATTACCGGCTCAAAAACGGAGCGCCGTCGTCGAGTTTGGTCTCCCCTATGTCTCTGATGCTGCCGTTAGCCGGCACATCGCGGCTTTTCTCGGGCAACACCAGGACATATCCAGAAAAGCTTTAGGCGATCATGCCGGCAATGGTGTCCCTGTGGCGTTATTGTTAAATGGCGGTGTTTTTAACAGTGAATTGGTCCGGAACCAGATGGTCAATATTATGAACCACTGGGCGGAGAAGCCGGTAACCTTACTGGATAACCCTCACCCCGACTGGTCTGTTGCCTTAGGCGCTGTAGCGTATCTGAAAGCCCGTCGGGGAGCACAGTTAAAAATCGGTGGTGGTTCTGCCCGCTCCTATTTTCTTCATCTTCAGGAAAACAAAAAAAATAAAGCATTATGTCTGCTGGCGAAAGGAACTGAAGAAGGTCAGGAAGTCCGCCTGACAAGCCGGCGTTTTGCACTTACCTTAGACGAACCGGTGCGCTTTAATCTCTTGTCCACCACTTCCGATTCATTAAACCAGCAAGAGATACAAAATGGGCTTCTTGCTGATGTTGATACCGATAATCTCAAACCGCTGCCGCCGTATATTACGTCGTTAAATAGTGTTCATGAGAACAATTTGCAAGAGAATCAAAAAAACAGAATCGAAGTGTATCTTGCCTCACAACTTACACCGGTTGGCACTCTGCAACTGGAATGTGTCAGTGTGGATAATGCGGATCAGCGTTGGTTACTGGAATTTGAAGTTCGCAAAACCCAATCCGAAGAAGAAGCCAGTCAATCAACCCTCCCAAGACGTTTTCCGGAAGCTTCGGAACGTGTGTCTAAACTGTACAGTGGGAACAAACAGAGCGCCGATGACTACCCGGTTAAAACCTTAAGTAAAGATCTTGAGAAAATATTAGGGGAAAAAGAAAGCTGGGATTTAAATACATCACGCTGTTTATTCGACGTTTTTATTCAGGGTAGAAAACGGCGCCGTCGTTCTGAACACCATGAAAAGCATTGGCTACGTAATACCGGATATTGCTTAAGGCCTGGTTTTGGTGACGCCACAGACCCATGGCGAATTGACCAGATATGGCCTTTATATGCGCAGAAAATACAGTTTCAGTCGAATCAAACATGGAATGATTGGTGGAATTTCTGGCGACGCGTTTGCGGGGGATTAAGTCAGGAACAACAAGAAACCATTTTAGCGGATATCGCCAAATATCTTCATCCCGGTTCAACAAAAAATGGCAAATTGTCCGACGAAGCGAAAACCCGGGGATATGAATCCATGGTAAGACTGGCCGCTTCACTGGAACATCTGGAAACAGACGATAAAAGACTGCTTGCAACCTGGTTTTTAAACAAAGCGCTGAAGCAAACGTCTTTTACTCAGGCACATTGGTGGGCTGTTGGCCGGTTAAGCTCCCGGGATCCAATGTACGGCAGTCTTCACAAGCTGATTTCACGCGAACAAATTCAGCAATGGCTGCCAAAAATTTTAGAGGTAGACTGGAACCGTGAACCAATGGCGGCATTCGCTTGTGTCATGATGAGCCGGAAAACCGGAGACCGAATCCGGGACATTTCGGAAGATTTCCGTCAAAAAGTGCTGGAGAAACTTCAACTTTCTAAAGTACCGGAATCCTGGTCGGCATTGGTGCAGGACGTCATTGAACTCGATGCCAATGATTCGAAAAAAGCCTATGGTGAAAGTTTACCTAATGGCCTGATGTTAATTAAATAATTCCCACAAACGCAGTATAAATAACGCTATGACCAATCATAATACCTTTGAACTTCTGGCACCCGGTGGTGACATTGACTCTATCAAGGCTGCCATTGCCGCCGGTGCGGATGCCGTTTATTGTGGGTTAGATCGTTTTAATGCCCGTAACCGGGCAACCAACCTGTCTCTGGAAAGCCTGAAAACGATCCTTGAGCTGGCTCACCAGAATCACTGCAAAATATTCATCACTTTAAATATCATTATCTTAGAAAGTGAATTTCCTGCCCTCTTCCGGCTTGTCAACCAGCTGGTGAACACTTCTGTTGATGGCGTCATTATCCAGGATTTAGGGCTTGGCTATTTACTGAAACATCACTTTCCGATGCTGGAAGTTCATGCTTCAACGCAAATGAACACACACAACGAAGGTCAGATACTGTTTGCAAAAAAACTGGGGGTACACCGGATAAATTTATCCCGTGAGCTATCGATCAAAGAAATAAAGCCACTGACTGAATTTGGTCGTCAAAATGATGTATTGATGGAGGTTTTCATTCACGGCTCTTATTGTATTGGCTTCTCAGGACATTGTTATATGAGTTCAGCTCGTAACGGAGCATCCGGAAACCGTGGCAGGTGCAGCCAACCATGCCGGGACACTTATCAGCAAACAGCCGTTGGTATTTCCCACCCTCTTAATCTGAAAGATAACTGCGCGTACCATGAATTAGACTTACTAAAAGCAGCGGGGGTGTATTCATTAAAAATTGAAGGCCGGATGAAAAAGCCACACTATGTCTACACAACCGTAAAACAATGGCGTCAGCAGATCGATCATTTTGAGACTACTGGTAACTTATTAACAGATATATCCAGGTTTTACTCTGTATTTAACCGGGATTTTTCAACAGGTTTTCTTGACAGTCATGTTGGAAAAAATATGTTTATCGATAATTCGCGTGATCATTCTGCGGATTATCTGATGAAACAACAGTCCGTGGATCTGCAGGCTGCAAAACAAATTGTCTACGATAACCGAACAAGCATTATTCATGACATGGATAAGGATATTAAGCAGTTAGTCAATCTGGCAAATGAGTCAGAACCTCAAGTGACCGAAGCCAATGATTCAGGAAAGCGCAATAAAATTGCTCATCAGCCACTTCCCCAAATAGAGCCACCTCAAGATTCAGTGGAAAACCGGCACTTGTCGGTGCTGATATCAAACCCAGAAGATATCTCCGCATTGAAAGGGGGGGATGCCGATCTTTTGTACGAATTACCCGCGTCTTTCGCCAGACAACTGGACCATCTCGTGAGCTTATTTTGTGAAAATCGCTCTTTAGTTCCCTGGTTCCCTTCTATTTTAATTGGCGAAAACTACGCGGCAGCCGCTCAGTTTTTGCATGAAATTCCCCCACGCACCATTGTGACAAATAACTCAGGAATCGCCATTTTAGCTGAAAAAATGGGATTTCACTGGATAGCCGGCCCGGAAATGAATATCACAAACTCATATGCCCTCCTCTGCCTTAATAAGGAATTTGGGGCAAAAGGTGCGTTTATTTCAAATGAAATAAACGCGCTGCAGATGAGGAAGATTAAAAGGCCGGATAATTTTCGTTTGTATCACAGTATTTTTCATCCAATCACACTGATGACTAGCCGCCAGTGCCTTTTTCAGCAAACAACCGGGTGTCGGAAGTCTAGAATGAACAAAGGGTGCCTGCCGAACTGTGACAAACATACGTCCATTCTAAATTTAAAAAATGACTCTTTTGTAATTCATAAACAAAAAGGGCATTTCAATTGCGTATATGGTAATAAACATTTTTTAAACACCGATATTAGTACCGACTTACCGGATTTGTTTACTGATTATCTCATCGATTTACGCGATGTAAAAACGGACACAAAATCAGTATTGAATAAAAGAGAATTAGTTGCCAAATTCAAAAAATGGATGAATGGGGATGAGAAAAGTGAGGTTATTCATCAAGTTATTCAAAACACCGTAAATAATCAATATTTAAAAGGCTTGTAACCTGATAATACCCATATCCGGTACCCCTGTTAATAAGTAGTATCCGGGGGTACCGTAAGACATCTATTTGTCAGACATTATCTTTCCCGTGGATACGGCCACGACACAACACCTCCTTCCATCACTTTAACATTTGTCCAGCCATAAGCTTTTAAAATAAGTGATGCTTCATAACCTCGCAGAGAGATTTTGCAAAAGCAGATAATTTCTGCATTTTTGTCCTCTGGTAATTCATCGAGACGTTGTCTTAATACGCCGAGAGGTATTAACGTTTCTCCAATTCCCAGGCGCATTTCCTCAAATTCATCTGGCCCACGGACATCAAGAATAAAAGGTTTCTCATTGTCGGATAATTTTTTATATAATTTTTCGGGAGATATGCCAACCAAACGCTCCTTCAGTTTATTTTGCATCAGATGACCGGTGGCAATAAAGTGGTCGATGGCTAACGAAAAAGGTGGCGCATAAGGCATATCAAGATTAATCAAATCTTCAACGGTAAACTTACCCTTCAGCGCCATTGCGGCAGTGGCGATTTGTTTACTTACATCACCGGGCCCAATACACTGAAGTCCCAGAACTCTACCCGTTTTTTTATCGGCTAGCATTTTACTAATCAGTAAATTTGCACCCATAAACCCAGGTTTGTCCGGGCTGGCATTAATCACTGTTTCATAAGTATCATAGCCCAGTGTTTTAGCTACGGTTTCGGACAGTCCGGTCGAGCCTGCAGAAAAATCAAACACCTTACAGATCCCGGTCTGGTAAACACCATCAAAGGTCACTACGTTACCCGCAATAACATTTTCACCGGCTACCCTGCCTTGCAAATTGGCTAAATCCCCCATTGGCGCATGTACTTTTTGTTCCGTAATTAAATTAAATGATTCAACACAGTCTCCCGCGGCATAAATGTCAGGATCGGATGTCTGCATGTGCTTATCAACGACAATACCTCCGGTTTGTCCGATTTCTAATCCCGCTTCTTTAGCCAGATCGACATTCGGCCGGACTCCAATCGAGACCACGGCGAGCTCACACTCAAGCTCTGTACCATTTGCCAGTTTTACTCCCGTTAGTTGTCCATCTTCGCCTAAAAATGCAGATAAACCATTGCTGGTTAAAACATTGGCTCCTTTGCTACGAACGTGATTTTCAACCAATTTTGCCATATCCGAGTCCAAAAAGGTCAGTAACTGAGGGGCAAGTTCAACAATAGTAATATCAATACCAGCTAACTGAAGAGCCTCACAGGTTTCAATTCCTATCAATCCGCCACCAACAACAACGGCTTTTTTTACTTTCTTTTCATCGCGGATTTTTCGCAAAAAATCTGCATCTTTTAGTGACTGTAACGTTGTGATCCCATTCAGGTCAGTACCTGGTACAGGCGGAATTACAGGCTTAGCTCCCGTACATATAACAAGTTTATCGTAGCCTAGAGTATCTATCTGACCAGTCTGAATGTGTTTACAGGTGACCGTATGATTGTTTCTGTCTATCGAAACAACCTCGGTTTCCGTTCTGGCATCAATTCCTTTTGCATTCAGAAAAAATTTAGGGTCTCTGACGACGCCAGTTGGAGTGCTGATCAGTTCATTCCGGTTATCGAATACTCCGCCAACATAGTATGGATAGCCACAGGATGCCATTGAAAGATCTTTTTCTTTCTGTAGTAATATGATCTCTGCATGTTCATCCAAGCGCCGTGCTTTTGCCGCTGTTTTCGGCCCAGCGGCAGAGCCGCCAATGACAATAATTTTTTTCATTTATAGTTCCGTTGTTTAACTGGTTAATTTCCATAACATTAGAATTTAAGAATATACTAAATTAAAATCACGACAATGTGTTAAGAAATTTTATATTAAGATCACATTTTTAATATTATAAGCATATGCAAATAATTTTCTCTGTTAAACATCACGGATATTTATGGAAAAGACTAATGACAAACGAGCTGAAGAGTTTTATTGCGGGAAGCTACGAGTTGAATAAATAAGAATGAGAAAAAATAGGTTATTTAACACAATTTCGCCCGGATTCTTTGCCTTCATACAATGCTTTGTCAGCACGATTCATGATGTGTTTTACTTCCTTACATCCAGAATCAGTAGAAGCGACACCGATTGTAATAGTTATTGATACCGTCAATCCCTGATAATTGATATTGGTCTTTTCTACCAGAGAACGAATCTTTTCGGCAATTCTCAAGGCGGCTTTGGAATTGGTATTAGGTAGTATCAGACTGAACTCCTCCCCTCCGACACGTGCAAAACAGTCCGTCTTACGAATATTCTTCATAATGAGCTTTGAAATTGTCTGTAATACCATATCTCCCATATCGTGCCCGTACTTATCGTTTATATTTTTAAATAAATCAAAATCAATCGCGAGTAAACTTACGTGAAACTGGGGATTGTGATGATGCCGAATCAGTTCTTCGTTTAGCTCTTCGATAAAGTAACGTCTGTTATATGCCCCCGTCAGTGGATCAATGGTTGATTCTTTGATCAGTTTTAATTCCAGATATTTTTTTGCGGAAATGTCGATTAAAAAACCGATATAACGAGTACCGATATCCGAAACAACCGGAATGGCATGACCGTATACCCATTTGGTACTGTCTTCGTTATCAACCCGGAATTCACATTCCCATTCAGACTGTTTCCTTTCTGCATTCAAAATACTGATATGTACCTTTTCGCGGTCTGTGCTATGAATTAACTTAAAGAAATCTTTTATTTGCTTATTGAGGTCAACCGTATCTTTTCCAAACAACTGCATAAAATAGTCTGACATATATGAAAAATTAGGTAGCTCATTCTCATCATGTCTGAATTCGAATAATGCAGCTGGCATATTATCGTAAATGTTTTGTAATTGCTCACAGGGTGGTGCACTACCCTGGACAGAAAGGATAGCAACATAATGTGTATCGTTGGCTCGCTTTCCGGAGCATTTGTATAAGTGACCATGCCAAGGTTGATGAGATTTCGATTGAAGTGAAACCGGTAGCTCACGACAATTTAGCATATACTCGGGTATCTCTGGAAATGTCAGAATTTCATTCTGGCCGTTATCTAGGATAAATGAATGAAACTGAGACATATCAACCGATATGCCATAGGTAGAAACGCAATGGCCAACATTATCAAATGTAATAACAACTGTATTGCTATCCACCATAATTTTCACTAATCCGCTGATCATTATACCTTAAGTATATATCGTTGAGAGAAAATCGGCAGAGAGATTATTGATAGTTATAATAATAACGAGATGGGCATCGTCTCAATGTTCATCTCCTGATTCAGTAAAATTACCGCTGTTTTGACAAAAATGAGTTCATATATTGCTCTTTATCCGATAAGTAATGCTCCAGACCTGCACGTCTTAAATCACAAGAAGGGCAATCACCACATCCATCGCCCGGAATACCGTTATAACAAGTCAGAGTCCTTTCCCGAATTAGTTCCAGTGCGCCGAAATGATCCGCCATAGCCCAGGTTTCTGCTTTACTCAGCCACATTAGAGGCGTTAAAATTTCAACTTTCCGGTCCATACCAAGAACAAGAGATTGATTTAGGGATTTTATAAAATCGTCACGGCAATCCGGATAACCCGAAAAATCTGTTTCGCATACCCCGGTAATAATTGATTCAGCCCCTATCTGATAAGCATAAATTCCAGCAAGAGTCAGGAACAGAATATTTCTGCCAGGAACAAATGAATTAGGCAATCCATTATCTTGTAATTCATGAGATACTGCGATGTTATCACGTGTAAGAGAACTGATTGCTAACTCGTTCAGAAGCGAAACATCCATCACTTTGTGGGCTGTTACTCCTAACTCTTTCGCCAGTTGTTGAGCAATTTCGACTTCTAATTTGTGCCTCTGCCCATAATCAAATGTAATGGCATGAACTTCATCATACTCTTTTAAGGCTTTAACAAGACAGGTCGTCGAATCTTGCCCACCACTAAATACCACAACTGTTTTTTTCATATTATCTCCTTAAGCGATATTCAGATATTTGTGTGTTTGAATAGACAAACGCCAGTTACGTTTTCTACATGTTTCGATACACAATGTTGTTGCTCGAATTTTCTGGCTAATTGGCTGTAGTGAAATTTGCACTTCAGAACGCAATTCGACGGATGAAATAAGATCATCCAGTTGGTCAATGTCCTTTTGGGTTGCTACTGGGTGTTTTATTTCATTAGCTCTCATCAATGCTTGTCTGATAATCGGTAATTTACCCCGCATACCAATTTTAGGTGACAAGGTAACCCATGTTTCTGATGAAGCCAATACTTCAAAAGTTCCACTAGTTTCTACCTGACATTTACATCCTATGGCCTCAAAAGCCTCAGTCAATTCAGTGAGATTGAATATACAGGGTTCCCCACCGGTAATCACTATATGTTTTGCCGTGTACATTTGCTTTTGATAGACCTTAACCAACTCAGAAGCAGTGATTTCAGTCCAAAGTGGTGAATCCATCTGTTTCACAAGAATATCGCCTATAGAACACCGATCTTGTTCATCCGTATTCCAGGTTTGCTTAGTATCACACCAGGCACATCCAACCGGACACCCCTGAAGACGTATAAAAACTGACGGTACGCCAGTAAATGCCCCTTCCCCCTGAATGGTTTCAAACATTTCATTGAGTTTGTATCTAATCAAAACACATTACCGCTTTCTAAATTTACCGGGCGAACATTAATCCAAGAACACAATAAGATCAAACGAAAACCGTTATTCACAAATTAATTTAATGAATATTGATAGCGAGATAAGTTAAAATATTTCATTTACCTTTTTAAATATAAAACGGCTTTTCTATGTACAAACTTATTGCAATAGATATCGATGGAACGCTTTTAAATAGTAAACGAGAGCTCACTCAGGAAACAATAGACACTATATCTGAAGCACAAAGCCGGGGAGTGAAAGTTGTACTGGCATCAGGAAGACCTATAGAGGGAATGCGAAAACATCTTGATATGTTAAATATGACATCAGATGATGATTTCGTTATCCATTTTAACGGTTCTATCGTTGAATCTGCGGCTACAGGTCAAATAATACACTCTGAAATTTTGACAGGGGCAGATGCTAAGCTGATCGCCTCAACGGCCAGGGACCTGAAGGTGAATACTCATGCGTTCAGTAAAAATATCGGCTTAATTACGCCGAAAACAAGCAAATATACTAGTGTTGAATCAACGATCAATAATATAAAAATTCATGAGTTAGATTTTTCTCAACTTGATGATAATCACGCAATTATTAAAGCAATGATTGTCGATGAGCCAGAATTGCTCGATTTAGCAATTAATCAGTTACCAGACTCATTACACGATAAATTTACTATTGTCAGAAGTGCAGATTGCTTTCTGGAATTTTTAAATCCTAAGAGCAATAAGGGATTAGCGGTACAGACACTGGCAGAAACATTAAAAATTCCACAAGAAAGAGTAATGTGTATTGGGGATGCCGGTAATGATCGACATATGGTGGAATACGCGGGTCTTGGGGTGGCTATGGGCAATGCAATGGAAGAAACAAAAAATGTAGCCGATTATATAACAGATACAAATGATCAAAATGGTGTTGCCAAAGCAATCAGAAAGTTTGTTCTTTGCTAGATAGAGGCTATATCTCCGATTATTGAAATTGTTTCTAAATCTGAGTATTACGATAACGGTGTAACTACCTATCAACCTGGTAAGGACCTAAGATAGGTAGTTACAACTAAAAATGTTATTACTCTACTGTTATCCATGTTCCATTTTTATAAGAGACTTCTGCAGCATCGATTATTTTAGTGACTTCCCATGCAGAACGGAAGTCAGGCAACATTGGCGAACTGTCTGCAATCCCTTCAATAAGATCACGAACTTCGACTGCTTTCATGTCGTTATATCCAAGCCCATGACCGGCTGAAACGCAGAAGTTTTTATAATCCGGATGCTCTGGCCCGGTTAAAATGGTTCTGAATCCTTGTCTGGAATCTCTGTCCTCAACAGTAAATAGTTTTAGTTCAGACAAACGTTCCTGATCATAAATGATGGTTCCTTTGGTTCCGGTTACTTCAAACCAAAGCCCGTTTTTGCGCCCCCATGCAATTCTTGAAGATTCTATTGTACCGATAGCACCATTTACAAAACGTACCATCATATGGACCTGATCGTCATTTTCTACTTCTTTTAGGGCTTCATTATCTGGTTCATATCTGGTGTGATGAACTGTATTCATATCAGCACACAAAGAAGAAATAGGGGAAACTAAGAACTGAGCCATATTAATAATATGTGATCCCATATCACCCAAAGCTCCAGTTCCGGAAAACTCCCTTTTCAGACGCCAACTAAATGGAGTCTTTTCATCAGCCAAATAGTCTTCATTAAATGTTCCTCTGAAATGTACCACTTCTCCGATTTCCCCATTGGCAATGATCTGTTTCGCCAACTTTACAGTTGGATTTTTAATATAGTTAAACCCAACCAGTGTTTTTACCCCAGCTTCTTCTGCCGCTAATGTCATAATTTTTGCGTCTTGAGAATTCAGTGCCAGAGGTTTTTCTGAATAAACATGCTTTCCATTTTTAATTGCAGAAAGCGCAATATCTTTGTGTAGAAAATTTGGAGCGCAAATATCTACAATATCGATGTTAGGATCACTAACCAGTCGTTGCCAGCTATCTGTATAGCGATTAAAACCAAATTCTTCTGCTTTTTGTTTTGCCAAATCAAGATTGATATCAGCGATCATTTCACACTCAATGGAAGCAGACAGCGGGAATACGGCGCTGGCAGTTCTGTAAGCAATAGCATGTGCTTTACCCATATAACCAGTACCTATCATACCAATACGTAGATTTTTCATAGTTCAATCCTTCTTATTTTTTATGTTATATTTTTGTGTGGAATAGATTCATAAACTTACTTTTGTTTCACGTTATTCTTTGCCTACAGGATTAATAATAGAATTTGAGAAGGCTGTAAGTACATGTCTGAAATATTCGATAATATATCTGAAATTAACTTTGATGGTTTAACGGAAGTGTATTTTGGCCGTGTAAAGTACCCACCAGGAGGTTATCACGGTCCAAGAGTTCAGCGCGGACTTCAGTTATTTCATTTATTATCTGGTGAAGTTACTTTTTATGTTGAAGAAGCTGAAGTTAGCCTAAAACCAGGTGATTTTTGTCTGTTACTGCCGGGGCAACATGAATTTCATCAGTTTAGTAAACATCAGGAGAGCCATCATACCTGGTGTCAATTGGACTTTCAGGAACGTCCTGATTACTACAATGATATTATCAAGAATGCACCCTTGGTTACGGAGCAGAATATGGATTTACTTCGCTTTATGGAGTTAGGTCTGTCTTTAACCAGAAATCCTGTTATTCCTACAGCTGAATCGCTGATGTTACTGGGGCCTGCCTTAATTCGATATTACATTAATTATGCAAATGGTTTTACATTTATTTCTTCTGAAACCAAATTACCCCGAGCAATTACAAAAGCTTGCGATTACATGAGTGAACACCTTGCTGAATCGATTACTTTATCTCAAATTGCTGAAAATTCCAACGTAACAGCAAATCATCTGATCGTCACTTTTAACAGATACCTGTCTATCACGCCAATAAAATATTTATGGAGACTACGTTGTCAGCAGTCGGCAGTACTTCTCAAAGGAACCAGTATTCCTATTGGGAATATTGCAGATCAATTTGGTTTCAGTACTCAATACCATTTTTCCCGATTATTCAAACAGTATTACGGTGTGGCCCCCTCTGTATACCGAAAGAGTTGAGCCATTAGAATTCTTAAAAGAATGAAGGTTGTTTAGCTAGCTTTACACAAAAAAAGAAAGAGACAAAGATAAAATAATTTAGCCATTTTAAATGTCTTTGTGCAGCCAATGAATATGATGCTTAAATCCAACACTATGATATATATCTAATGCTGTTTTGTTGAATGCCCATACTTCGACAAATATATGTTTGACTCCATAATCTTTAAGTTCAGTTTCAATTCTTTTCAATAGTGCCTGCCCTATCCCCATTCCACGGAATTGAGGTTTAACATATAATTCATCGATACTTCCCATGAAAACAGTCTGACTAACCGTTGAAGTTAATTCAGAAAAATGTCCGGTGATAAATCCAACGATTTTATCTTCTTGTTTTGCACAAAAAACCAGTCCATCCGGTTCATCCAGATAAAGCCCAATGTTCTTTTCTTCAGCAATCTCATCAG
Source organism: Vibrio salinus (assembly GCF_021272385.1). Classification (GTDB taxonomy): domain Bacteria; phylum Pseudomonadota; class Gammaproteobacteria; order Enterobacterales; family Vibrionaceae; genus Vibrio; species Vibrio salinus. The sequence goes on along the minus strand of NZ_JAJSDZ010000005.1, from coordinate 81,715 downwards.
CTGTTTTAAAAAACTCTGGCTGAGCTGAATGGTGCTCATCATGCAAAGCATGCATTAAGTCGTCCAATATCTTTATATCGCGCCTTGATGCGGAATGTATTATAAAATCAGTCATATTGAATTGAAGTAATTTTTTTATAATAGTAAATAATATCCCTGTTAAAAGAAATTAATTTTATTACTTAAATTTAGTTATAGTGCTTTATAATTTTCTCTCATTTTTTTGATAAACCACTTAACAGATTGCGATAGTCAGGTAGAATGTCAGAAATCGATGCAAGATATATTAAAAATTGATACTATCCTGCATATGCAATATAAAGGACAACAGCTATGATGACTCTTCTTATTTGTTTTTTAATCTTTTTATGCCTGATTGTGATGATGGCAATTGGTGTAATGATGAAAAGAAATGCAATACAAGGCAGTTGCGGTGGTTTGAGTTCCATTGATATTGAACGAGTGTGTAACTGTGAAGAAGTGTGTGATGAACATGCGCAACAGCAGCAGCTATATCAAATTGCTGAACCCGGACAAAGCCAGCAACAATAATATTATTTCTGAACCCTTCCATGTAAGAAGGGTTCAACTCATTTTAACCTTTCGTTCCTATTTTTACTTTCCCATTATCCTGAAACCACAGCGCCTCTTTTCTCCTTCGGCCAATCAGAATCGGTCCATCATCATAAAACAAAAAGTTTTTCCAGTAACGACGGAAAATATACCATTTAGTCTCAACAACATTGTATTTTTCATAACAAAAATAAACAGTAACATCATCCTGCCACCCAATGTGTTCTGCGACATCAAACGGCAAACTTTCATCATCAGATTCCCAACTGCTCATCCAATCAATCGAATCCAGCCAGTTTGATGTTTTCATCGGCCAGTCATCTGACGAAAATCGATCTGCATCGGGACTTGAACTACTAATATTCTCTTTCCAGAATTGAGCCGACCGGACTTGTGTCATCGGCTTGATTAGTGCCTGAACTTCTTTAGGTACCGGCATTGAAGAATGGTTAAATATCCACTTTCTTGGATATTCTTCAACAGATAAATACGACATATATATCCTTTTATTTTAACCAGCCTTTTTGCACGGCATCTTCTATCATAGATTGAGCATACGTCCACAAAGTTTGGGATCCTTTATCGATTTGGCGGTTAATCTCAACAACCTGCTCTTTATTAATGTTATTTTCCTGCCAGCTTTTACCCTGATTATGATAGTTCAGCATTAAAGGAGCAAGACGGTCTAAGGACTTTGCAAATTTTGCTTCCGCAGACTCTGCGGCTTCAAATTCAAACCACAACGATTTGAACTCCTGACCTTCTTTTCCGGGTAATGAACCGAACAAACGTTCTGCTGCCTGCTTTTCTTTAATCTCCTGTTGCCTGCGGGCTTCATGATCATAAATAATCACATCGCCGGCATCAATTTCAACAATATCATGAATCAGAAGCATTTTTACCACTTTTAAAATATCAATCGGTTCATTGGCATGTTCCTTCAGAACCAAAGCCATCAATGCAACGTGCCAACTATGTTCAGCACTATTTTCCGCCCGGTTTCCCGCAGACTTTACAGCGCTTTTTCTCAAAACAGATTTTAATTTATCGATTTCCAGAACAAACGAAAGTTGTTCTTCTAAATATTTACTCATTCTCTTTCCAGTCGGGATTATGCAGCGCCATAAGAATGTGGTCCTCCCATTTTCCATCAATTAATAAATAATTGTCGGCTTTACCTTCATTTTTGAAACCGACACGTCTCAACACTTGCTCACTTTTGTGATTACGAGGCATAAATGCTGCACAAATTCTATGCATGTTTTGTTTTTCAAACATATAGTTACAAGCCATAGTCAATGCCTTTGTCATTACACCTCTTCCCTGAGCCGTTTCAGCAAGAGAATATCCCACATTACATGAATACATTGGAAACCTGGCAACCTGGCTAAAAGAAATCGTGCCCAGCATTTCTTCTTTATCAACTGACAATATAATCAGATAGTAACCAAGTGCTATCTGATGAAGCTCATGCAATTTGATAAGCCTCTGCCGCCAGGTGTTGATACTAAAAAAAGCCTCATCACGAGAAGGTTCCCACGGTTTCAGAAAACGCCGGTTCTTTTCAAAATAATCAACAATAAGCGCTGCATCCCCTATACGAGCTGTCCGGACAATAATTTCTCCATTTTTTGTATAAACCTGATCTACCATTGGCTGTTCCTGATTACGACTTATTGATTCCATATTCCCTTAATTTATTTGCTATGGAGGTATGTGAAACATTTAATCTTTTCGCAAGCTTACGACTGGAGGGGAATGACTGATATAAACGATCAAGAACCTTAGCTTCATAATCTTTCATTATTTCATCCAGAGAACCATCCAATCTTACCATACCAGCCATATTAGAAACTTTGTCAACATGTGGAAGGTGAAAATGCTTCAACTGAAGGACATTACTTTCAACTTCTGTGAGAGCTCTCAACACAATATTTTCGAGTTGTCTCATGTTTCCAGGCCAAGGGTAATCAACCAACGATTCGATCACCTTATCCTCAATTTTAGGTCGGGGGATGGATAAGTTTTCACAATGTTTCGCAACAAATAACTCCAGCAATGGCTGGATATCACTGGTCCGCTCCCTAAGAGAAGGAATTGATAAGGTTAGAACATTTAGGCGATAGTATAAATCTTCCCTAAATTTTCCTGTTTCAGCCAGTTCGGCTAGGTTATGTTTTGTTGATGCAATCACTCTGACATCAACATGGATTTCGTTTTCTTCTCCTACCCGTCGGAATGTTCCATCCTGTAAAAACCGAAGCAATTTTATCTGAAGATGCGAACTCATCTCTCCAATTTCATCTAGAAAGACTGTCCCGCCGTTGGCCTGTTCAAAAATACCTTTATTGCCTTCTTCATGATTAAATGAACCAGGAGCATGGCCAAACAACTCAGTTTCAGCAACATCATCTGGCATAGAAGCACAACTTAGAACCAGGAATGGAAATGCACCACGATGTGAACGATTATGACAAGCTTTAGCCAGCATCTCCTTCCCTGTACCGGTTTCACCTTCAATAAAAAGTGGATGATCGAGCATGGCTAGTTTTTTTGCTTGAACAATTAGAGACTTATGTTTATTCGAAACCCCGACAAAATGTTCAAAGCCAAGATTATTATAAATGGATAATTCATCTTTTTCTGATTGCTGCTGAGAGTTAGACTTAAGAATCATCATTGTACTGGCAAGAGTCGATTCTTTTGATTCTCCCGTAATATAAACAGGATTCATTTCAAGTTGATAATCCAGACCATCTATGACAACGTTTTCTCTGACCCGTGCTTTATTCCCTTCCATCCACTTAGAAAAATTAAAATGAGGTATATAGTTTGATAAAGGTTGTCCGGTCATACCTTCTTCAGAAGATGAAAAAAGAGAAAGAGCCGCGCAATTTGCCATATCAATAAAACCACGAAGATTGATAGATAAAACGGCATCGGGAAGATTATTCAGTAGTGATATTAACTCGGTGTTATGCCTCTCTATTGGCATAAACTGAATACGACGAACATCTTTAACGCCTGAAATACGACGAATTTGAGCCAGTAATTCACTAAACACATCGAAATCAATGTCCGGGCAGTTGAGATAAATAATGCCACTAACGTCGATTTCAATACCCCTCAAATCAATATTTTTGGAAGCAAGAATGTCAAGCAGTTCCCGCGTTAAGCCGAGTCGATCCTCGCAAAAAACTTCTAACCTCACCCGGAGATCTCCACAATAAAGTGTAAGGAAATGTTGACAGTAGTTTCTACGAGATAAGCTCAGTCGTCAAGGTGATATCCATACAGATTTAAATCATGTAACACTATTTTAATTCTCATCGTGGCAAACTCTGGAAACGGGTACCCGCTTTTCACCTCAACCTGTTTTCAGTGATGAAAAATCTGAAAGCCATTATTAAATTCATCAGCCTCTGCAATGACGAAGATAAATGCGATCAGCATATCGTTTGCCAGCAATTTCATACGATTCCGGGATAACATCATGAAGATGAAACCCGCATTTGATTAATACACGCTCAGAAGCGACATTCCCCTCTGTTACGACGGCTTTATAATTCGTAATCCCATGCTCCATTGTGGCCCAGTCAATTAATCCAATAAGAGATTCGGTCGCATAATTTCGACCATAAAACTCCGGTAGTAATAAATAACCTACTTCTGCAATACCACCATCAACCATGCAAAAGCCAGTAAGTCCAATTTTCTTTCCTGAATTCCTATCGGAAATTATCAGACACAACCATGTATCTGAATCCGGCGTCCATGCCGCCAGACGTGATTCAAATTTCGATTTTAAAGCAAATTCATCCAATTCGTCGAAACAAAGATTAATGACCCGTGGGTCTGAATGCAATTGCTTAAAAAGCATCCAGTCTGATTCACTAATAGATGTCATACATAAACGGTTTGTTGTTATAACCATGCCTTGTGAAGTTCCTGAATCAGATGATATAAAGAAGACAATTACCGATGGAAAATCATAGTAAATTCTGAGTGTCCGGTATGCTGATCCGGTTGTTCTGATATAACCTTAAATCCTTGAGAAAAATAAAATTGATAGCTGCTGACGTTTTCTTTATAAACAGAAAGTGTTAGCTTTTTTGCTTGTTTTTTCGCATGATCCAATAGCTTTTTACCAATACCTTGTCTCTGATATTCCGGAGCCACAAACAAGGCCGCCAAATGATTTTCATATAATGAACAAAAACCAACAACTCCGTGCTCATTCTCAAAAATATAAGAATCTGAAGCCGGGAGATAAATAGTCCGCATCGCCTCTGTTTGGGATACCCAAAAATCGGGGGAAACAAAGTCATGAGCAATAGTTGATGTCTTTAACCAAATTTCCAGCACTATTTGAATATCATCGTCTCTACATTTTCTAATCATCTAAAAATTCATCCTGCAGCGTTATTTTTCTTAGCAATTCCACTGATTTTCTTAAGCCATCCAGCCTTCTTTACTGGTGAGGAATTAAGCACCGGACCGATATAAGTTGTAGAAATACTTTTAAAACCACAAAAATCAAAGATTGTTCGTTTTATTTGCTTAACAGCAGAATTCCCCTGAAACCAACGATAATAATAAAGTCGGCCAACAACAAGCGCTTTAAAATCAGATAAAGTAATCCCCAGAGACTGCGCTTCTTTAATCAATTTTATGAATTCAATATCACTTTGATCATAAATACGATAACGCCCCTGCCTTGGTATTTGAGTCAGTAAACCAAGTGTTTCATATAATCTTATTGCCTTAGGGGATGCGCCTGTACTTTTTGATACTTCACCAATAAACAAACCTGACCTCATTTTTTAATAATACCTATTAATAAAAATACTCTTTTAACTGCTTATACTACCGGAGGAAATCACCTGTTAACCTTTGCTGGAGTAATGGATGCAAGCTGTCGGAACTCTCGGGTCATATGAGCCTGATCACTAAATCCGCATATCTGAGCCACTTCAGCCAAGTGGACATCTTGATTTAATTTTAAAAAAAGAATGGCATTTTTTACTCTTAAAATTCTTTGGTAATATTTTGGAGTCATGCCCAGCCATAATTTGAATACACGCTCCATTTGACGTTGACTCAGTGTTCTGTTTTCACTTAATAATCCCGGACTATCCAATTCTTTTATAAAATTAATCGTTTTCGTAAGCGACTCAGGTACCTTATCTGCCTTATGTTGATGTGCTTCAGCCCACGCCGATATAGCAGAAAATTGATAGCTATAGTCATTTCTTTTTTTTAATTCAGAATAGAGTGCATATAGATGAAATTGCTGATCATTATCATGAGAATGTAATGTCGGTTTATCAAGATTTTTTCCTAATAAGCCATAGCTAACAGCATGCTGGAAGCGGATACCGACAAGTTGCCCCCCGGAAGATAAAGCAATTTTTTCGGCTTTTCTTTTAACCGGAAGCATAATCACACCTTCCGGAAAAGTGTGCTGATCAATGTTAATTTCACCGGCTAGGTTAAATAGAATTCCGCTTCTGGCATCCGGATAAAGATTCTTTTCAAATGAGATATTTTCAGGAAGAGATAGGGACCAGATAGCCTGAGCAAACGAGGAAAGCTGTCCCAACGGCTGAGACAACTTCAAGTTCACTGATGACGGAGGGTTATTACGGTTTATAACTGCCAACCTCTTGTTTAAATGTCTTCGCTATTCTATTCCAACTGTTAATAGCATTAATTGCAATCGTTAAATTCACTACTGTTTTTTCTCCGAACAACGAAACCGTATGTTGATAGATAGGATCATCAATTGGCTTGCCCAGTGTTAGGGATTCAGCCCATTCTAATGCAACATTTTCAATTTCAGAATACAAGGGCATATCTCGCCATGCATTTAACCCAAGAATTCTTTCCGTGTTTTCCCCGGCACTCAAGGCTTCTTTACTGTGCATATCAATACAAAAAGCACACTGATTAATTTGTGATACTCTTAATTTAACCAATTCCCAAACTTTCGTGGTTAAAATGTCCGATTCAGTAAATTGCTGACGAAGATAATTCTCCTGTGCCATCAACAGTTTCATTGCATCTGGTGCTAAACCAATATAATTTGCGCGTAACGTCATTTTAGTCTCTCCTCTTAATTGCTGAAGAAATAAAATAACTTATGCTTTGTTACCTGTATTGAATAATTTCGACAGATTCTGGCTTCTTTAAATTGAAGCCATCAGGGTTATTTCCACCCGTTCTTTTCCTTTCCCTATGTTTTTTCGCTTTAACTTAATCTTTCCGATTTCGGACGTTTTTCTTAAATGCGTACCACCACAGGATACCTGTGCAAAATGATCAATTTTCCAATATCTGCGTTCTTTCTCTTCATCTGAAAAACCACTGAAAATGGGAAGATCTGAATCAATCATCTTTTGAGAGTGTACTTGAATGTCTGTTAGAACCGGCCCGATACTTTCAGGCCATTCAAAATCAATCCGGCTTTTGTCTTCAGAAATGTGAGCGCCAATTTTTATTATTTTTTCAAAACGTTGTGTAAACAGTTCTAAGACAATTTCTGCAGCAAAATGCAATTTCATTAATGCATAACGTCTTTCCCAGTCAATTTGCGTTTCTACTTCATCACCCTCAGACCAATCAGGCTCTGAAGCAAGGGTATAGATAATTCTGGTTGCTTCTTTTTTTGCTTCCATAACCTGTATACCAGAAATGGTTCCTCTATCACTCTCCTGGCCACCAGATTCTGCATAGAAAATTGTGTGTGAAAGCTCAATTTGCTTTCCTTCAATTCGAACCACTTTTGAGCGTAAGTGAGTTTGATATGGATTACTCCAAAATATCTTTTCTGTCATATGGACTCCCTTCCATTTGATACAAGATCGGCAAAAAAATTACTGCATTTTATCCATAACTTTAAAAACATTATTGACGATATTTTTTCTGACCGAGGATAAAGACGTTTTTTGATCAGTTAACCATGGCAGCGGACGCATCAGCTTCATCGCCTGAATCCCCAACCGGGCAGTCATAAACCCGATACCAACACCCTGCCCGGCTCTTGCTGATAGTTTTTGTAACAGATTAGTTGTCAGGATATCCATTCCGGTATCAATCACCAGCTCTGTTGCGCCGGCAAACGCCATATTAACTAAAACCAGTTTCAATAATCTAAGCCTTGACCAATATCCCAACTCAATCTGATAGGTATTGGCAAGTTCCTCCAACATTTTCAGACTACGCCAGGCAACAAGAAACATATCGGCAATCGCTAAAGGACTTAAGGCTACCATAACCGCGGAATGGGCCGAATATTTAGAGATGATATTTATGGCCTGCTGATCCTGCTTTCTGATAACAATTGAATCGTATAATTCAAACACTTCTTTATCGTTATATACAGGATCCAGTTTCGAATTCCACGACTCAACAGCCAGGTTTAACTCTTCATTATCGTTTGAATTAATATTCAGGGAACGGCAAAAAGACTCCGCTTTACCTATTCCATCTTCTTTGAGAATAGTTTCGGCCATGACCTGAGTACTAAAATGCTTTTTCAGGCGGCGTAAAACGAATAATTCTCTGGCCAGTTTAAACCCACCAAGGCCAGCCAAACATCCAACAAAGCCTGACCACCCTAATGTCAGCCAGTCTTGTGACAAATAAGCACCGTAAAGGGTATCTATTGCCTGCCAGCCAATCAGTCCCATAAAGCCGGTAACTAATGTTACTCCTATCCATTTTTGCTTTTTGGGGCGTATCATTGGTTCAATATTTAACTTTTCATCTGATAGTTCCGAGTTTACTCCAGACTGGCTATCTGGATAAAAAGAACCTTCACCGGAAAACAACGTTTTTTGAGCTAGTTTTTCGGGTTCCGGTACACTGGTATCCAAATGTTGCTCAAATTTAATCTTTGTCTTGTAGTCGGTCACCTAAGCTTATCTCCCAATAAAAATTCCATGGCAGTATCAACACGAATATGTGGTAATGGGGCATCATGTTCATAAACATTGGGATTAAATGCGGTGAAATCAAATTTTGAGTGAGACCAGAAGTTCACATCAGGTAATTTTTTAGGTACCTCACCAGGATAAATGGTGAGATCGTTGCCCGCATTATCCAACCCTCTGATCGCACTATGTGATTTACCATTCATAGTCACATGTCCAGAAGTTGTCGCTCGAATCGAGGCCGTGCTCAGACATTTCATAGAAATGTTTTCATAGGCAACACTTTGCCAGACGGGGTTTATCATCTGGTTTAATAAATTCAGTAAATTACCATGTTGATCAGGAGTAATATGGTCTGCTTTCGTCGCGGCAAAAAGCACTTTATCTATTTTAGGAGAAAATAATCTGCCAAATAAATTATTTTTCCCATAGTGATAGCTATGAATTAATTCCTCAAGTGCCGAGCGCATATCCATAAACGACTCATATCCGGCATTTAGCGGACTCAGGCAATCCACTAACACAATCTGGCGATCAAACGTTGAAAAATAATGCTTGTAGAAACGTTTGACAATTTGTGTACGATATTCTTCATACCGGGAAGCAAGCATTTCATAGGCACTGTGCTTGTCTCCTTTACGTTTAGAGTCTGGTAGCGGGAAAAACTGCAGCACGGGCGCACCTTTAAGCTCACCCGGCAAAACGAACCTTCCCGGCTGAACCCAATGCAGTCCTTCTTTTTTACACCGGATTAAAAACTGAGTGTACAAATATGAAATTTCAGATATTTCTTTTTCATTTGCTTCATTACCCACCTCAAACAGATTTACTCTTTCGAGCCATTCATAGGCCAGTTTTTTCCGTATCCCATGCATTGAATTCATCTGTTTTTCAGACCATTCATCATAACTCAGCTTTAATAACGGCAAATCGAGAAGCCACTCCCCCGGGTAGTCAACAATATCAACATACAAGGTATGAGTTTTAGATATGAGTTTTTTGGTGCGACTCTCCGGCTTATATTTGATGGCCAGACGGATTTCACTGACATCCCGGGTCGGTTCAGGCCACCCAGCCGGAGTGGAATGAAGCATCGATAACGCCTGCTCATACGCAAAGCCCGGAACCAACAGATTGGATTGAGGAATCCGCTTTGCCCCAATAAGACGACTGTCTCTCGAAGCATGAAGAAAGGGAAGGTTATTATGGGTAGAAGAATAGAGAAGCTGATTAACAAATGAAGTAATAAAAGCGGTTTTCCCTGCTCTGGATAACCCCGTTACGGCTATTTTTATATGGCTATCCAAACCACGATGAACGATATCAGAAATTTCCTGGCTTAATCGACCCATTACTACCTCATTTTCTTTTTCAATTAATCATCTTCAATTAATTTATGTATAACAAATAAAGCTAATTCAAGAACTACCCACAAAACGGAAGTCAGAATGACATACTTCTGATTAAAAATTGTCACCCCATGCAAAACCACATCATAGGCAAGAACAGCAAGTACAACGACAGCGAATGCGATTTGTAAAAATTTAATAAATTTGTCCATAATAAAATTTTCTAGCTATAAATCAAAGATTATCAAGTGAATACAAATAGTGGCGGCAAGAGCCACCACTAGTGTCAAACCAAAGTTAAAGACCAAAAGAAATTAAGCTTTCGCTTCGGCTTCGGCAATTTTTACTTTCCAGGTATCCGGACCGATTTGGTGTACATTACCACCTGTTGAGTCAACGGCAACGGTTACCGGCATATCTTCTACTTCAAATTCGTAAATAGCTTCCATTCCGAGCTCTTCAAATGCCAGTACTTTTGCTTTCTTAATCGCTTTAGCGACAAGATAAGCTGCACCACCAACCGCCATCAGATAAACAGATTGGTGTTTTTTGATTGACTCAACCGTCGCTGCTCCGCGATCCGCTTTACCAATCATTCCCATGATACCCACTTCATCAAGCATCATATCGGTGAATTTATCCATACGAGTTGACGTTGTAGGACCAGCAGGACCAACAACCTCATCGCCAACTGCATCGACCGGACCAACGTAATAAATAAATTTGCCTTTGAAATCAACACCGTCAGGCAAACCTTCACCATTTTTCAGCATCGACTGAATACGAGCATGAGCGGCATCACGCCCTGTCAGAATTTTACCGTTCAGCAGTAATGTTTCACCCGTTTTCCAGGTGCGCATTTCTTCTTCCGTCACCGTATCCAAATTGACACGGCGGGTACCTTCACCCGCTTCCCAGGCAATTTCAGGCCAGTCTTCAAGTTTCGGTGGTGTTAGTTCAGCAGGACCTGACCCATCAAGAGTAAAATGCGCGTGACGGGTAGCGGCGCAGTTTGGAATCATGCACACTGGTTTAGAGGCTGCATGAGTCGGCGCAGACTTGATTTTAACGTCGACAACTGTCGTTAAGCCGCCAAGGCCCTGGGCACCAATACCCAGTTTGTTAACACGTTTGAAGATTTCAAGGCGAAGTTCTTCTTCCGCATTTTGAGGACCACGTTCCATAAGATCGTAGATATCAATATCATCCATCAACGCTTCTTTTGCCAACACTGCTGATTTTTCAGCAGTACCGCCAACACCGATACCCAACATACCTGGAGGACACCAGCCGGCCCCCATCACAGGGATCATTTTTTCTACCCACTCTGCAATATCGTCAGATGGATTTAGCATAGCCATTTTGGTTTTATTTTCAGAACCACCGCCTTTCGCTGCGATTTTGATTTCAACTTTATCGCCCGGAACCATATTAATGTGAACAACGGCAGGAGTGTTATCTTTTGAGTTTACACGTTTACCAGCCGGATCCATCAATACAGACTTACGAAGTGGGTTTTCAGAGTTGGTGTATGCCTGACGAACACCTTCATCAACCATTTCCTGAACAGTCATATCGCCTTCCCACTGGACATTCATACCAATGTTTACAAAACAGGTTACGATACCAGTATCCTGACAGATAGGACGATGCCCTTCTGCACACATACGTGAGTTAATAAGAATTTGAGCAATTGCATCTTTTGCTGCTTTGCTTTCTTCTTTGTGGTAAGCCTTTTCCAGAGCTTTAACAAAGTCTAATGGGTGATAGTACGAAATGTACTGAAGAGCATCAGCAACACTGCTGATGAGGTCCTCTTTACGAATTACCGTCATTGCTTGCCTCATTTCTGTTATATTAATTCGCTGCTACAGCTATGAATGTCATCATCTTACGGGAAAAAACATTCCGTACCATGATCTAACCCACTGATTAGCAGCTTTTCATTTGATTTTTATGATACTCTTGCTACCAACAACACGCTATACGGCATTCTAATTCTGTGTCACAAATTAAAGAGATGAGTAACAAAATAACGCAACAAATTAATGACATCTGCGTCACTTATGAGCCTGATTTATCGTTACATTGCTTTGAAAAGATAAAAAACCAACCCTGGGCAATGCTCTTACGTTCACCATCAGACAATCACCCGGACAGTCGGTATGATATTTTAGTCGCTAACCCTGTTGCTAAAATCATTACAACCGGAAATGAAACCGAGGTTATTACCAGGAATGAGCATTATACTTCCACTTCCGATCCATTTGAAATTCTATCAAAAACTCAGGAAGAACTGTTACCCACCCTGGATGAGAATTTGTGGTCAGAATACCCTTTTGTAGGTGGTGCTCTCGGTTATTTTTCTTACGATCTTGGCAGAAGAATAGAAAAAATACCCAACGAAGCTTTAAATGATATTTCGTTGCCGGATATGGCAATTGGATTATATTCGTGGGCATTGATTGTTGATCACCATAGAAAAACAGCCAACATCGTCGGTCTAGATGTTCAAACGGTATTTAGCTGGCTGATAACCGATTTACCGACGTTATCTGAAAAAGATTATTTTAAGACTACAGGACCATGGACAACCAACATGTCTAAAGCGTCTTATCAAAATAAATTCAACGCAATTCAGGAATATTTAAAATCTGGCGATTGCTATCAGATAAACCTTACTCAACGATTTAAGACCTCTTATGAAGGAAGTGAATGGTACGCTTATAAAAAGCTTGAGACTGATAATAAAGCCCCTTTTTCCGGTTTCCTCCGCTTTGATGATCATTCTATTTTAAGCATTTCTCCTGAACGATTCTTAAAGTTAGATAATCAGCATATTGAAACAAAACCGATTAAGGGAACCAAGCCTCGTTCGGAAAATAAAAAAGAAGATCAATGGCTAGCGCAACAACTTGAAAACTCAGATAAAGATCAATCTGAAAATCTTATGATTGTCGATTTACTCCGTAACGATATAGGAAGAGTTGCGCAACCGGGAAGTGTAAAGGTACCAAAATTATTTTCCATTGAAAGTTTTCCTGCAGTCCACCATATGGTTAGCACGATTATTGCCAGACTGGATAAACACAAAACAGTCACGGACCTTCTGCGGGCGACTTTTCCCGGAGGATCCATCACCGGGGCCCCTAAAGTCAGGGCAATGGAGATTATTGAAGAACTGGAACCAAACCGGCGAAGTGTTTATTGTGGTAGCATTGGGTATATCAGCAGAAATAGGAAAATGGACACAAACATAGCCATCAGAACCCTTATTGCAAAAAAACAGAATTTGTATGTTTGGGCAGGCGGTGCAATAGTAGCAGACAGTAAAGTAGATAGTGAATATCAGGAAACTTATGACAAACTGGCTAAAATTCTTCCATGTTTAGCCGAGAAGAATTAATAATAGTGAATATGAATACAGAACAGATAATTACTCACTTTCAACTGACAAAAACCCAGCCGTATGAACGGACTTCGCTCAGGTCTGGAAACAATGTCAGAAACAGAAAACTTTATAAAGCAGCTGTGCTCATCGGTTTCATTGACAGAAACAACCGCTCATACATACTTTTTACCAAGCGTGCCGATCATTTGCGGCATCACCCCGGGCAAGTCTGCTTTCCTGGAGGAAAATTTGAAGATGATGACCATGAGCTCTCAGCAACAGCCCTCAGAGAAACATATGAAGAAATTGGCATTACACCCGAAAACATCACCATTTTTGGCTTTCTTCCTGAACTGACAACAGGAAGTGGATTCAGTGTCACTCCTGTTCTCGCCAAATTATCGTCTTCTTTTCAGCTAAATATTGATCGGAACGAAGTAAGTGATGTATTTGAAGTACCCGTCGATTATGTTCTTAACCGTCACAACTTACAGATAAAAAAATTCAGAGTGAATAATAGTTTCAGGCATGTTTTCATGCTGCCCTATTATCATTATCTGATATGGGGAGCAACTGGACAAATAATCGATTCACTTCAGCGCCAGCTACTAAACCTGACAGGGACAACACCGACTAAATTTCAGAGTTAAAAGTCCGCAATCAAACAAGGAATCTGCTCAAGAGACAATTCATACATTGCGGCCCCCTGCCTGACGGCTTCTTTTGGCATGCCGTACACAACGCAGGATGCTTCATCCTGTGCATAAGTTTCTGCTCCCGATTTTTTCATCTCCATCATACCTTTTACACCATCATCACCCATACCAGTCATGATAATACCAATGGCATTTTTACCGGCGGCATTTGCGACAGAACGAAACAAGACATCGACAGAAGGCCTGTGACGACTCACTAAAGGACCGTCTTTTATTGAAACGGTATACTGCGCTCCGTTCCGGTTCAGCAACATATGTTTTCCACCATTTGCAATAAGCACCGTCCCGGAAATTACCCGGTCGCCATCCTGAGCTTCTTTTACAGTAACATCGCACAGTTGATTTAACCGGGTAGCAAAGGCTGAAGTAAACTGTTCTGGCATGTGTTGCACAACAACAATCCCCGGAACCGTTCTCGGAAGCTGTTTCAGAACTTTCTCCAGAGCCTGTGTACCACCTGTTGAGGTCCCGATTGCAATCACTTTATCTGTCGTCGTCAACACCTTGCGCTTGGTATGAACCGGTAATATTGCATCAGCAGATAATTTTTCGGTCGGCTCCTGAGTCTTACGAAATGAAGCAGAAACTTTTGCCTGAGCGGCTGCTCTTACTGACTGAATCAGCCGTTCTCTCGAACCTTCAACAAAAGCTCTGAGTTCTGTTTCAGGCTTAGTTATAATATCAACGGCACCGGCAGACATAGCCTGCATGGTTGTATCTGCCCCCTTTTCTGTTAACGTTGAACAGATAATGATAGGAGTCGGGCGTTCAGCCATGATTTTTTTCAGAAAAGTAATCCCATCCATACGGGGCATTTCTATATCCAGAATAATGACATCCGGCCACTGCTTTTCCATGTTTCTCATGGCAAATATTGGATCCCTTGCCGAACCGGACACACAGATGCCGGATACTTGCTCTAATTGTTCCTGAAGTAACTTTCTAACTAATGCAGAGTCATCAACTAGCTGAACCTTGATCATATAGAATTCCAATCTTATATAACAATTACTTATACAAATCACACAGAACTGAACTGAATACTGGGATTCAGGCCGATTTTCTGAAAATAGAAGGTCGGACCATTCGCAAATTTACATCAATTCCCTGAAGATTTTCCGTATGACTGATAAACAAATAACCTCCTGGGTTTAACTGCTCAGAAACCCGTTTCACAATATCTGCTTTCTTTTCTTTATTAAAATAAATTAAAACATTGCGCAGAAATACAATATCAAACATCCCCATGGTAGTAAGCTGAGCATTCAGGTTGACCTGACAAAAATGAACCCGGTCACGCAAAGGTTTCGTAATTAATAATGTCCCATTTTGAGTGCCCGTTCCCCTCAGACAATATTTTTTTAGATATGATAGAGGAATACCTTCATGCCGAAGCATCTGATAATGGCCAGCTTGCGCCTTTTTCAATACTCTCTGGCTAATGTCTGAACCAATTAATTCCCATTTGGCCCCCACATGAAAATCATCCAGAAGCATAGCCAGACTATACGTTTCTTCACCAGAAGAACATGCAGCACTCCAGACTCTGAGGGGAGAGTGATTATAATGGGGAATTATTTTTTCTTGTAAATAATTGAAATGAGCAGGTTCTCTGAAAAAGAAAGTCTCATTGGTTGTCAAAAGATCAATCAGGATCTGGGATTCTTTCTTCCCCTGTTCACCTAAAATATATTGGTAATAATCAAAAAAAGTACTAAACCCCAACTGAGCCAGTCGATTAACCAACCGGGTTTCTAACAGCGTTTTTTTGGTAGGCGTCAGATGAATGCCCACCCGTTTATAAAGAAGTTCTTTAAACAACAAAAACTCATGCCGGTTTATGGGACTAATCTTAGCAAGACGGCTATCCACAGACTCCAGCTTCCATTTATCTTTTTCGGAAGAGAACAAATTAAATTCAGGCATTTTCACTGTACACCATCATTTCAATTACCTCCTCTTCCTGCCAGATAAATAAACAGGCCGGAGCCTGAGAACACTAAAAGTTTATAAATTCAGAATCATCCAAATCTTCTGATGTTTTTTTCGCTGCTGTATTCGTTTGAATACCAGGCTGAGTGGTTAAATGAGTCACCTCACCTTTCATCAGTTCCTGTACTTTGAAGAAAGCAACGGCCTGAATAAGTTGGGTTGCCTGGCCACTTAATTCTTCAGCCGTTGCCGCTAATTCTTCAGATGCTGACGCATTCTGCTGTGTCGCTTTATCCAGCTGCACCATAGATTCGTTGATTTGAGCAATACCGGTCGCCTGTTCCTCAGACGAAGCGGTTATTTCTTCAACCAAATCAGCAGTTTTCTTAATACTTGGTACTATATCAGCAATAAGATTGCCAGCATTTTCTGCAATGCCGACACTGTGTGTAGCAAGCTCATTAATTTCCTGAGCGGTTGTTGAACTGTTTTCTGCCAGTTTACGGACCTCAGATGCAACAACCGTAAAGCCTTTACCATGTTCACCAGCTCTTGCTGCCTCAATGGCCGCGTTAAGTGAAAGCAAATTGGTTTTATAAGCAATATCTTCTATCAGACTAATTTTGTTAGCAATCTGCTTCATAGCTTCAACAGTCTGCACCACCGCTTTACCGCCTTCTTCAGCATGCTGAGCGGCCGTCGTTGCCATATTGTTGGTAACTCGCGCATTTTCCGTGTTTTGCTGAACCGATGCGTTTAGCTGCTCTACTGCCGCTGTCGTTTCCTCAACACCAGAAGCCTGTTCGGTTGCTGCCTGACTAATACCCTGAGCTGTTGCATTTACCTGCTGAGATGCCGTGCTCAGATTTCCAGATCCAGAGCGAACCTGTTGAATCACATCATTCAGACCATTTGTCATATCCATCATTGCGCCATAAACACCTGTTGCATTCTCTGGATGGCTGAATTTAATCGTCAAATCACCATCTGCAATTTTACGGGCAATCTCTTGCATTTCTTTAGGTTCACCACCCAGTGGACGGCGGATGATTCGTGTCAGCACATAAGCGAGGATAATACCGACAACAACTGCAATACCACTGACCCAAATGACTGCATTAATGGTTTGATGATTGACCATTGAAACATGTGAGCCAAGATTATCCTGCTCATCATGAATGGATTTCTCGAGAAATTCCGTACCGGCAGCAACAATAGGCCCAATCCTATCCAATTCTCCACGAACCAAATCATTTCGTTTAATCACTACCTGATTCAATTCTTCTGTTCTCTCTATGTAACTTTTTCGGGCTTTAGAGAAAACCGCCAGTTGTTTTCGTTCATCGGGGTTTGTAATTAAATTATCCAGCATTTTTTCTTTTTCAGACAATGCATTTTTTAGCTCACTAAATGCTCTGTCCAGATCCGATTGCTGATTGGCATCTAAGTATTTCATAACCTGGAGACGAGCACGTAATAAAGCTGTACTTGCCTGTAATGCCTGAACCGAAATATTGTTTTCTCCATTCAGATAAGCAGTATCAGAAATGCTTCCCAATGCGTTGGTCATATCCCATCCCAATGGTGTAAGCACGTCATATAGTAACTCATCATGACGATCATTTAACTGGCTAACCTTGATAAAAGCATTCTTATAAGTTTTAAACAGGCGGTTTACTTCTTTTACCTTTTCAGCCCTTTCTGGTTGTTGAATGTCCACCAACGCTTTTTTAATTAATGTTTCCAGACTTTTTAAATGATTTTCAAACGCGGTTTTGCTCGATTCAGAATGTGTTCTGAGATAGTTCACTGCATATAATCGAGCTTCAAGCATACTGGACTGCATATCCGATGAAAGGCTTGTAGCCTTTCCCAATGATTGGTAATCATTGAACCCTTTAACCGAAGAAGTTAATCCGAAATAAGAGGCTGAGGATACGACAATGAGTAAGATAATGAGTAATCCATACCCTAAGCCGATTTGGGTGCCAAGTCTGAGTTTATTAAGCATAGTTATTACTCCAGAGAGTTTTTGTTTCCGTTTTTATGACCTTTCTCATTTAATAGGTGCGACATCAAAGCGGTTCTTATGAATCTGAGATCTTATTCAGATCCGGTTGATAATTTATCGGGCTTGTATGGTTGGTTATGTTTTCCAGTGAAGACAGTTCTTCAACTGACAAAACCTTATCGATAGCAAGAAGAATGATAAACTCTCCATCAATATTTCCCATAGCCCGTATGAAGTCAGTTCGGATGTTGGCACCGAAACTTGGTGGTGGCTGAATGTGTTCCTCATCTATTTCCAGAATTTCACTTACTTCATCAACCAACATCCCCAAAACCTGAGTATGTTCCCCCTGTACAACTTCCACTAGCACGATAGAACTACGCTTTGTCAGTGTGCAGGGTTTACCAGCCAACCGGGCTGATAAATCGACAATAGGAACAACGCTTCCCCGTAAGTTCATCACACCACGAATAAATGGTGGAGTCATTGGAACACGAGTCATCGTCATCACTTCCAGCAGTTCTTTGACATCGAGAATTTCGACAGCGAGTCTTTCCCCGGCACAAAGAAATGTCAAATATTGTGTCACATTGTTAACAGACACTGTGGAAGATTGACGAGAATCAATAATTTCTTGAGTCACAATACAGAGTCCTTTTTGTTAATGCTGATACGATATGGGATCAGTGGCACTGATTCCTGATATATTTACCCGGGCTGATAACTGCTCGGCTTTCTCAATTAATTCCTGAATATTTAAAATAAGCGCAATATCACCTGATCCAAGAACCGTAGCTCCACTGATTCCTGAAAGGTTACGGAATACAGCGCCAAGCGGTTTAATAACCGTTTGTTGTTCTCCCATCAAAGAATCAACAACTAAAGCGGCTCTGGTCCGTCCAAAGCGAACCACCACCAACGATTCACGATATTTCTGAGCGGTACGAGGTAAACCGAAAAACTGACGCAAATGAATGAAAGGCATCACCTCCCCACGAAAGTTCACATAGTTCCCCTGTTGCTGAATTTGATCAACGCCGAACTCAATACATTCCTGAACCATACTCAGAGGAATTATGTAAGATTCATTCTCGACACCGACTAAAAAACCATCAATAATCGCCAGAGTCAGAGGCAGCCTGATTGTCGTTTTGGTTCCTTTCCCTCTTTCACTTTCAAGTTCTATAGAACCACGTAAGGCTTCAATATTACGTTTAACAACATCCATTCCGACCCCCCGGCCGGACAGATTTGAAGCTTTGGCTTTCGTACTTAATCCCGGTTCAAATATCAACTGAAGTAATTCTCTGTGGCTCAACACCTGCTCAGGGGAGATTAAACCAATCGCTTCAGCTTTCTCCCTGATTTTTTCTACATCCAAGCCAGCACCATCATCTTCTACTTCAACCACAATATGGCCGGAATCATGATAAGCATTCAAGTTCATTGTGCCTTTGGCTGATTTTCCTACGGCTAATCTTTCTTCCGGTATTTCTATTCCATGATCCAGAGAATTCCGAACCAGATGAGTTAATGGATCATTTAATTTTTCTACAACCGATTTATCCAGCTCACTTTCACCGCCACTGATAACCAACTCGATTTCTTTTCCTAACTCTTTACTAACATCCCGGACCACACGTTTGAAACGTGAAAAAGTGTCGCCAATCTGAACCATTCTTAGTTGAAGAGCTGTATCGCGAATTTCTTCCACTAACATTTCCATACTGGAGGCTGAATCATTCAGATCAGGCTGATTCAGTTTTCTTATCTGAGTTTGTATGGAAGCGCTGGATATAACCAATTCACCAACTAAATTAATTAATTGTCCGAGTTTCTGAGCATCGACACGAATAGAACTGGCCTCTTTTTTTACCTTATATTTTGCCGGGTCTTGCTTTTGTAGTGACGCCTTAGCAAGACCGACTTTAATTTCTCCGGTTTTAGTCTGCTCAGAAGAAACGCATTCTGCCTGTTTAATATTATTATCTTGCCGTGTATTGTTTACCGGGTGCTGAAAAAGTTCTGTTTCTGGCTGATGTGTTATTTCTGTAGGTTCGATATAATTTTCAATCTGCTCACGATTGTCATCCGGGATTTTCTGCAACAATTCTATAAATCTGGAATGCTCATCTTCCGGAGAGACAATATCAATGAGACAATCATCCTGAACAAATTCGAAAACATCGAGAATTTCTTTTTTAGCAGCTGAACTACTAAAAAGAATCCGGAATGATAAATAACAAGTTTCCGGATCCATTTCCTCTTCGGTTTCGTCCAGATGATACAGCGTAACGACTTTGACCAGCTCACCAAGATTTCCCAAATAGCGAAGAAAAGAAATAGGATCAAATCCATTTCTGAATGTGTCCGGTTTAAAGTCAAGGGAAAGGAGCCAGATTTTTCCAGAATCAGATTTTTGTTCTAATGTCTGACTAACCGAAGACTCACTATTAACATCACACAAAATACCATCATTTTGGTTTTCAGCGCCCGAAAGCTGGGCAATTAAATCGTATCCCACTCTCAACAGTTCTTCCGGAATAACAAACTCTTCAGACTGAGCTACACATTCGACTAATTTCGCTGTGTGGTCTTTGCAGTTAAGTAATAACGCAATCAACTCCTGATTGACAGAGCGCTCTCCACTTCTTACTTTATCCAGCTCTGTTTCAACAGGATGAGTAAATTCTACAATTGAGTTAAAGCCGAAAATGCCGCCAGACCCTTTAATTGTGTGCATAGCCCGGAATACACTATTCAGATGTTCAGAGTTATCCGGATCTTCTTCCATCATTAAAAGGGCATCTTCCATTTCCTGAAGTAGCTCTTCTGATTCTTGGACAAATATCTGTTTTGCTTCTTCGCTCATACAGATTCCTCCCTCTAATCTTCCGGATTGATAACCGGATCTGACAGGCGATCGATCAAATTAAGCATTTCGAACGTTTCCAGAACAAGGGAGCTATGATTGACAAAGCGAACAGATCGATTGTTCTGTTCGCTGTCATTCTTTATTTGCAACAACAGCTGAATCCCGGCACCGTCTAACTCATCCACTACAGATAAATCAACCAGGATTTCCCCTGCCAATTTTGACCAGTCGCTATAAAATTTTTCTTTTAATTCAGCAACAGTATAAATGGTTATTTCATTATCGAAGGAAAACCGGGGCCCCTCTTCCTGCTGTGTCACAACTGTTTCCATCTTTATCTCCGAGTATCGCTAAGGCATAATCAATTTTGATACCGCATTCAGCATTTGCTCTGGTTGAAATGGCTTCACGACCCAGGCTTTTGCACCCGCAGCTTTACCTTCGGCCATTTTGGCCTGTCCGGATTCTGTTGTAAGCATAATAACTGGTGTAAATTTATACTTAGGGTTTGCCCGGGCTGCTTTGAGGAATTCAATACCATCCATGTTAGGCATATTTACATCACTTATGATCAGATGAATTTTCTGCCCGTTCAGCTTGGTCAATGCATCTTTACCATCAACGGCTTCCAAAACGTTATAACCTGCACCACGCAAAGCAATACCTACAACATGACGTATAGACGCGGAGTCATCAACAACAAGAATATTCTTTGGCATTTAAATACCTCTGTCCGATTAAAACTAAAAAAATGAAACAGAAGACGGAGCAGCATTTTCACCGTCACGACCGCTGGTTCCATCATTACTATGGTTTACAAACTGTTCTGACGTTACATAATCCTGCTTCATTGATTCAAGCAGTTCCTCGATGTTAATAGGAGCCGGAATTTCACCTTTCCGGTATGATTCATGACGTTCGTCGGCAATAGCCAGCATCTGAGCCATACTGGAAACAACCTGTGCAATAATCTGAGTGATCCGATCCTGAAACTGAAATGACACCAGCATTTGCTCAATTTCAGCATGAACATGCCGGCTCAATTCAAGAAGCCGATCACTTTCTTCCTTAAGTTCATCACTGCGTCCTGTTAATCGTTCAATGACTTCATTTACCACATGCTGACTGGATGATATTGCATCGGTAATAGACACATTAGTTTGAGAAGAGACTTTACCAAGGTTCTCGACAATTTCAGCCACTTCCCCCATTTTCTCTATAATATGAGCACCAGTTTCCCCTGATTGCGAAGACAATTTCCTCACTTCATCGGCAACAACAGCGAACCCTCTTCCTGATTCACCTGCCCGGGCTGCTTCAATCGCTGCATTAAGAGCTAATAAACTTGTCTGATCGGCAATTTTTCCGACATCACTGGCCATCGATTCCAGCTCAGTTGTGTAATTAGTCAGATTATTAATACGGGAGGCTAGTTGATTATTGGAATTTTCAATTTCAATGAACTTGCTATCGACGCTTTTTAATTTTTCCTGATCGCTTTCATCTTCGCTTAAGGCGTTCCCTTCGTCACTAGCATAAGACACCTGAGTAACTTTGCTCATTTCAGTCGTTAGTATGGAAAACTTCTCCGTCAGACTTGAGATATTGTCTTCCATTTGAGTTGAACAGCTTCGGAGGTGACGTTGCCAAATGGGGGCTATTTGAGTGAAGATAGAGTAAGTATCATCTAATCGTTGTTTTAATAATTCGACCAGCTCAGCTTCTTCTTGCACTCTTTCATTAGTAAGGCTTTCTTCTGCATTGAAACTATTTCTTTTACTATCTCTATATGCAAATGCCAAACTGACGATTAAAAGCAAAAAGTTAATCGCCCACATAATCTTTGGATTTTCATACATGAGAGAAAGATTTAACAAAATTACTACTACAAGAGCAGAATGCACATAAGACGAGTAACTCTTATTCATAAATTACCTACAGAAGTCATATTGTTATTTCTATATTGATCAAAAGTAATACAATCTGTTTAAACATAGTCGACTATTTTTATATTCAGCAAATAATTTTTTTAACAGTTGCAGACAATGTGTAAAAAAATATAAATGACAGTAATAAGTCAAAAGGATATTTACAATAATGTTAATAATAGTCTTTTTCAAGCAAAGATTAACTACTTGTCCAGTATTTAAGCAACTTATTTCTCAGGATTTTTCAGCTCACATGTCTGATCCTATCTAGCTCACATTTCTAATGTTTTTAAATTAATCTCTTACTTTTTTTTATTTGTTCGATCACCTAATTTACAATTAGAAACAAATAAACTGCCTTATTTATACTTTACTCTATACTCACATCGTTCCAATGAAGCTCTAAAATCAATCTTTTGTATCTGCCTAGCTACTAAATGGTGAATTTATCTCAATACTCTATCATTTACATAGAACCAAATTAATTCACCAAAATTCATCGTACAATTTAAATAAATTACATATGGTGTCATAGCTTGATGTTCTGTATGCTACGCCAGATTCATGAGGATTATATTTTTACAAGTATTTTTCAAGCTTATTATTCCTTTATAGGTTATTGATATGATTAGCATTTTTGATATATTTAAAATTGGCATTGGCCCATCCAGCTCTCATACCGTCGGCCCGATGAAAGCGGGAAAATTATTCATTGATGACCTGAAAACCAAACAGTTACTAACTAAGACAACGCGTATTAATGTTGATATATATGGTTCGCTATCATTAACAGGAAAAGGGCATCATACTGATGTGGCAATTATTTTGGGGCTCTTAGGCTATTCACCTGAATCTGTTGATATTGACTCTATACCTTCAGTATTCGAGAACGTAACAAGTACTCAGCAATTGAAGATTGACAATCATACTATTGAATTTCCAGCTGATTCTGGACTTGTTTTCCACAACTCAAATCTCTCTCTCCACGAAAACGGAATGAAAATTACAGCCTGGAGTAGCGACAAAGTCCTATTCACCAATACCTATTTTTCTATTGGTGGTGGGTTTATTGTGGATGAAGCACATTTTGGTGAATCTATCGAAGCTTCCGGAACATTTCCATATCCTTTTGATAGCGCAGCAGATCTGGTCTCTCTATGTAAAGACAATGGTTTGTCGATAAGTCGGCTGATTCTGGAAAATGAAATCGCACTTCAAAGTGAAAGTGACGTCAGAAATCAGTGCTCTGATATATGGACAACAATGAAGAATTGTATTGAGAGGGGCATGAAAACTGAAGGTATACTGCCCGGGCCTCTTAGAGTTCCAAGACGTGCTGCAGCTTTGAAGCAACAACTACAGGCTTCAGAAAGAACATCAAATGATCCGATGGCTGTTGTAGACTGGGTAAATATGTATGCTTTTGCCGTAAATGAAGAGAATGCAGCCGGTGGACGGGTAGTAACAGCGCCGACAAATGGTGCCTGCGGCATTATTCCTGCCGTTCTTGCCTATTATGATAAATTTGTTCAGCCAATTTCATCTGATGATGAAATTCGTTATCTTGCCACCTGTGGTGCAATTGGCGGTTTATATAAAAAGAACGCATCAATCTCTGGAGCCGAAGTTGGATGTCAGGGTGAAGTTGGTGTTGCATGCTCAATGGCAGCTGCCGGCCTTGCGGAGCTGATGGGGGGAAATCCTGAGCAGGTATGCATGGCGGCTGAAATCGCAATGGAACACAATTTAGGGCTAACCTGCGATCCGGTTGCCGGGCAAGTTCAGGTTCCCTGCATTGAACGAAATGGTATTGCTGCTGTTAAGGCGATCAATGCAACAAGAATGGCGTTACGGCGTTCTTCTGCCCCTGCCGTATCTCTCGACAAAGTCATCGAAACAATGTTTGAAACTGGGAAAGATATGAATGCTAAATACAGGGAGACCTCTCAGGGAGGACTTGCAATTAAAGTCATTTGTTAAGAAAATAAGGCCTGTTCAAATAAACAGGCCATTGACAATTGTTATTCCGAGTAGACACATCCTGCCGTGCAGGTTTCTTTCACTTCTACTTTGCTCAATAGAGGTAAGTCCGGCTTTAGTTGTTGCCAAATCCATTTTGCTAAGACTTCACTGGTTGGATTTTCCAGCCCTTCTATATCATTCAGATAATAATGGTCTAAACGATTATAAATAGGTTTAAATGCGGCTTTTATATCACCAAAATCAATAATCCATCCGGTCTGAGGGTCCACCTCACCTTCAACATAAAGACGAACCAGAAATGAATGACCATGTAAGCGACCGCACTTATGACCTTCAGGCACATGAGGAAGTCTATGAGCGGCTTCAAACATAAACTCTTTGTATATTTCTGTTTTCATCTTCAATCTCTAGTAAAAAAACGACGGGCTATGTTAAGAAATATCATTCAAATGCACAAGATTAAACTAATTTAGCTGGTGTACAATGGTCAATTCGTTTATAAACGCATTATAAATACGCGATTTATCCGCGAAAATGACATTAATGGTTGAAGCTGGCAAATTCGCAGGTAAACTGTGCCGTTAAATAAAAAAGTAATGTGTAAGCTCAATCATTATTCTATTTTCAGAAAATGATCCGATTTTCTTGTAAATAAACTTCAATGATTGCCTCAATGGAGAATTAAATAAACATGACTTACGTGCCTGTAGTTGACGTATTAAGCGGAAAACTTTCAGTAGATACTGAAGTAACAGTCAAAGGCTGGATTCGCTCTCGTCGGGATTCTAAAGCCGGAATCTCTTTCCTTGCCATTTATGACGGCTCTTGTTTCAACCCGATTCAGGCCGTGGTTCCGAATTCATTAAATAATTATGCTGACGTACAGAAACTGACAACAGGGTGTTCAGTAAATGTAACCGGAAAAATTGTCGAATCTCCTGCTAAAGGTCAGGATTTTGAACTGGCAGCAAATTCTGTTGAAGTGATTGGTTGGGTGGAAGACGCAGATACTTATCCGATGGCAAAGACCCGGCATTCTATTGAGTACCTTCGGGAAGTTGCACACCTAAGACCAAGAACAAACATAATCGGTGCCGTTGCCCGGGTACGAAACTGCCTGTCTCAGGCTATTCACCGCTTTTATCATGAAAATGGTTTTATGTGGGTTTCTGCTCCACTAATTACAGCTTCTGACTGTGAAGGCGCAGGAGAAATGTTCCGAGTGTCCACTCTGGATATGAACAACCTGCCTCTGACAGACAAAGGTCAGGTTGACTATAACGAGGATTTCTTTGGCAAAGAAACCTTTTTAACAGTATCTGGTCAGCTAAATGCGGAAACGTATGCTTGCGCTCTTAGCAAAGTTTACACTTTCGGTCCAACATTCAGGGCAGAAAACTCAAATACCAGCCGACACCTTGCTGAATTCTGGATGGTTGAACCTGAAGTTGCTTTTGCTGAACTTGACGATGTTGCAGGGCTTGCAGAAAACATGCTGAAGTACGTCTTTAAAGCAGTTTTGGAAGAACGTCGTGATGACCTTGAGTTTTTTGCTCAGCGTGTTGACAAAACCGTCCTTGATCGTTTGGAAAAATTTGTTACATCCGATTTTGCCCAGGTAGATTATACAGATGCTATCGATATTCTTCTTAAATCCGGTAAGAAATTTGAATTCCCTGTAGAATGGGGAATTGATATGTCTTCAGAACATGAGCGCTATCTTGCTGAAGAACATTTCAAAGCACCTGTAATCGTTAAAAACTACCCTAAAGATATCAAAGCATTTTACATGCGCCTTAACGATGATGGCAAAACGGTAGCCGCAATGGATGTTCTTGCCCCCGGAATTGGTGAAATTATCGGTGGTTCTCAACGTGAAGAACGTCTCGATGTGCTCGATGCCCGAATGACAGAAATGGGTATTCAACCAGAACATATGAGCTGGTATCGTGACTTACGTCGTTACGGAACAGTTCCTCACTCTGGTTTCGGACTTGGTTTTGAGCGCTTAGTTTCTTACGTTACTGGTGTATCAAATGTCAGAGATGTTATTCCATTTCCACGAACTCCCCGATCCGCAAATTTCTGATTTGAGTTAATACTTTAGAAATGAAAGCCACTCACTACGAGTGGCTTTCTTTTAGGTGAAATATGCTAAAAAAAGGAAATAAATGCGTGTTTAATTTCTAAGAAATTGTCAATTTACATAGTGTTAACAACATTTAAAAAATAATTTCGGTTTTTTCTTCTGTGACTGTTGTAACATGTTTGCCATAAAGGTATAAATAGCTAAAACCGCCAGGTTCAAAGACGAATTTTAATTCCCACCAATTTAATACATGGATGAAGATTATGTTTGAAAAAGTTGTTGCCGCACCGGCTGACCCTATTCTTGGATTGACTGAAGAATTTAAAAAAGATACCCGGGCTGAAAAAATCAATCTGGGTGTTGGTATATACAAAGATGAATCCGGTCAAACCCCTGTTTTAGCTACAGTAAAAAAAGCGGAAGCAGCCTTGCTGGAAAATGAAAAAACCAAGTCATATTTAACCATTGAAGGTACTGCTGAATATGGGCTTGCCGTGCAAAAACTATTATTTGGAACTGATTCTGATATCGTGATCAACAAACTGGCCAAAACAGCTCAAGCCCCTGGCGGCACAGGTGCATTACGTCTTGCTGGTGAATTTATTAAACGTCACTTACCAACCAACAAAATCTGGATTAGTAATCCAACATGGGCAAACCATAATGGTGTTTTCAAAGCAGCAGGACTAGAAACGGTTCAGTACCGTTACTACAATGCGGAAACAAAAGCGAAAGACTTCAGTGCGATGGTTGCAGATTTGAAAAATGCATCGGAAGGTGATGCGGTGCTCTTTCATGGTTGCTGTCACAATCCAACTGGCATTGACCCCACCATCGAGGAATGGGAAATTTTGGCAAAATTAGTGTCTGAAAAAGGATTACTGCCATTATTTGACTTTGCATATCAAGGTTTTGCAAAAGGTGTAGAAGAAGATGCTCAAGGCCTTCGTATTTTTACTAAATATAATAAAGAAATCCTTGTTGCCAGTTCT
Organism: Vibrio salinus; assembly: GCF_021272385.1. GTDB lineage: Bacteria > Pseudomonadota > Gammaproteobacteria > Enterobacterales > Vibrionaceae > Vibrio > Vibrio salinus. The sequence continues at coordinate 53,942 of NZ_JAJSDZ010000005.1, read as the reverse complement.
TTCTCCAAAAACTTTGGCCTATACAATGAACGTGTCGGTGCATTTACTCTTGTTTCCGAATCGGAAGAAGTGGCAACTTCTGCATTTTCACAGGTGAAAGCGATTATTCGCTCAATCTACTCTAATCCACCAGCACATGGCGCTGCTGTTGTAACATACGTTCTTAACAACACTGAACTTCATGCTGAATGGGAAAAAGAAGTTGCAGAAATGCGTGACCGTATTCAGGAAATGCGAGACCTGTTTGTTGCAACGCTAAAAGAAGAAGGTGTCAAGGAAGACTTTAGTTTCATCTCCCGTCAAAACGGCATGTTCTCTTTCTCCGGTTTAAATAAAGAACAGGTTGCACGCTTAAAAGACGAGTTCGGTATCTATATTGTTGGGTCAGGACGAATCAGTGTAGCAGGAATGACCAAATCAAATATGGTACCTCTTTGTAAAGCAATTGCTGCCGTACTTTAATTTCTCTTAAATCAAAGACTAATTTCAAAGCGCCCTTTTTTGGGCGTTTTTTGTCTGCCGTATTCGTTTCTCTGTGCTACTTTTAAAAAGTCATGGTTAGGAAAAATAATCACAGAGGATATTATGCTTGCAGATGTCAAGGATGAAAAAAAAACCGCGTATAACATTTGCCCGGATGAATTTATTTTTAAAAATCATCACCTTATTCCATCAAATAAAGTATTACTGATTAATGACTGCAATTGTAACAATTCAATCTTTTTGGCAAAACGAGGATTCGATGTTACAACACTTTGTCATTCTAAGTATGCGGTTAGAAAAAGCAAACAAATCACCAACTCCAACCAGACTTCAGTAAATTATATCTGTTCCGATCCCAACGATTTTGATTTAGGAAAAGACAACTGGGACGCTATTATTTCGTTATTCTGCCATTTATCTCCCATTTCCCGTCAGTCATTTCATCACAGACTTGCGCAAGCACTACGTAGCAAAGGTATCTATATTACCGAAAATTGTGTACATATTATCCCAAACGAAACTCGGAAACCTATTGCCCCCCTGGAACAACCTATTAATGTCTCATCAATACGGAATGAATTGAGTCAATTGCAGATTTCTCATATCCAGGAGTTAGAAAAAGAGATAAAAATAAACAACAGGAAAGAATGCAAAGCACAGATAATACAGGCAGTTGCATTCAAATAAATGTGTATCATATGTGAATTACATCAATCGTTTTTGTATGCAAACCAAAAACAGGACATCAACTTGTTTGGCCCGATGCCATTTCTTTGATAATTATTGATCTAAAGTGAGTCAAAACATCAGCAGAAATTTTTATCATTGCCACTACATCCACTCCTTGATACAACATTAATTCATTGTCTTTTGACACACCGAAGTCATCGAAGAAAACTCTCATAGAGGCTTCTTCCATCTGAATCTGATATTTAAATTCACCTGCACATTCAAACACATAATTTGCATCGTTTGTGTCTTTGAATTTATATTGATATGGTTTGATCACTTAATAACCGTATTTTTAAACAACTAATTTACTTATTTTAGCTCAAATTTTACTTAAGATTTTATGCATCAATTCACTTATCTGCAATTTTCACCAAATTCAGCGGCAAAAATTGTCGCAACCATTCATTTATAAATATTACTGATAGCAAGCATTCGATGAAACAGCAACAGATTATATTTTATAAACAAAGGGTTATAAAAAAACACTTATTCATTAAAGAGTTGTTCTAAATGGAACGCAAATTGCTTGTTCATTATTTGTTCAAGATAGTCAGATTTACGTCGATAACCTGATAGAACCTCTATCCGTTAACACAAGTAATGTAGGAGACACAGCAATGCTTAAACAACTACTATGCTCTCTACAGCAGTTTGCTCGAATGAAACATAATGAGGTAAAAAAAGGCTTTTATAGCTGTGAGTTTGCTGCCTCACTTATTCAATCATACACAAAAAGTATGATAAAGGCTTTAACTATAATAGGCAGAGAAGCATATACAAAAAAAATACAGTCCGAGGCAGACAAACTTTGTTTATCTATCTATTCTGGCTATAAGCCGCCAAAACTTAAACTGACAAAGAAGAAAAAAGTTACCCGGCAATCTGGTATAAGGTCACTTAAAAAATGTGCTTCCAGATTTGGTCCTCAGCGAGCTGAAACACACTAAATCTGTATCAGATAAAATAGCCGTAAAATGGATTCTTCCTTTAAAAGTGAGAATCCAAGTTTATTCTTATCCCCCCGACCATCAGAACTTTTTCGGTGCAAACCCCGTCATAACGTCCAAATGAAGAAGTTTGCCCAATTTTGTCATGGGATGAACAATAACCATACCTTTCACTGATTTTTTCAATTTCCCAATATCTGCCTGCTCGCTTTTCGTTATTTCCCGGGAAAATGGCATATCAAGTAATTTCTTACGCTCTTTATTAAGGTTGTAATCCTGTTTACCTTGTAATGACTTAAGCTGTATCTTTAATTCATCGATTTCATTGGTAAATTTGGAAATCATATCATCGTCAGCACGAGATCTTGCGGCTTCCAGCTTATGTTTGCACTTATCTAACCGATTTTTAAGCTGCTGGGTCTGCTCTTTTATACTCATGTAAATTATTCCGTTTTTCTGTAGAGACGAATTATAGCACAGACAAATAATCGAGTATGATTTTAAGTATCAAAGGTAACTAAACAAAACCAGCTAATATAGGTCATATAATTAGGTACTACTGAGCACACAAGCAAAAACGGGGTAAATTCATTAATGCTGCGACACCACTAATCGTTGTCCCATAAAACAACACTGGTTTCTTATGCAGATAATGGACAATGGATCCGTTAGTACATGTGCTGCCGGTTGCAATAATGATGTCGCACCAATCAAGAACTTCATTCAACTTGGCTTCACCATCTTCTATTTCAATACCAAACTTTATCTTACCTATTTTATCTTTATCCAAATCTAAATTACGAACAGAAAAAAAACTTGCAAGTGATTCAAGCATACTTGGTTGAAGCCCAATCAGAGCAATTTTGGGATTTCCAAAATGTTTTTTTACATAATCAACTAAACCTTTGGCGCATTCTTCAGGTTCATTATTCTTGCAATGGACGGTTCGATCTGTAACGCCCAGATAAGCACATACTGCGTTGACCGTAGAAATTAACACCGCTCTTTCCCAGTTATTTTCAGGTTCTTTTTCTATAATTGATGAAATCGTACCACTAAAAAGGCCAGGCATATCTGTAAATGCCTGGCCTCTGAAACCTTTAAATTCAGCCTGCATCAGGCGTTCTTTCCCGGTAAGAAGTGGGTAATCTTTTCGGGTTGGATGACCTATTGCTTCTTCATTTGTTAATACCGTACCGGCAATCGAAATATTTTCATTTAAAAAATCATAGTCATTAACAATTTTCCGAAACTTATTCAATAAATTTGTAAAAAAATCATCTTGATCCATTTTTCTCTCCAACATATTCCTTGCATTTTTTGATATAGAATATCCAAATAAACATCATTTTATTGCATATTCCACTTACCATTATGACACTAAGCACAATTTTCTACAACTGAATAAAATTGGTTGATGTGATTAATAAAAATAAACATTACTACTCCAGTAAAACTGGATAATATTAAATTTATTAGGTGCAAATATAAATATTAAAATCTTATCAATTTAATTAAATTAAAAACAAAGTTATTAATTTATTTTCATTTATTTAATTCACGTAAAATTTGATAGTTTATTTTTCATAAAATGCAGTAAATAGCATATGTATGGTATACATAACTAAATTGTCATTTATTTCCTTTTATTATTCACAGTGCAAATATATAATCAATATATAATCAATATCAATAATTTGTTTATAATTTTTTATGCTCGAAATATATTAGTTGCATATTGACTACTCAATAGTTTAGTCGCAACATCATAGAAAATCATTGAATTAACAATTTCTTAGCTGTTAATCACGGTTTAATATTTTATAAGTCTCAATTTTTAGAATTAGAACAATATATAAGGCTGATTATGAATATTGGAAAAAAAATAGGTGTGGGCTTCGGGGCTGTTTTATTACTGCTATCTTTTGTAATTGGCATTTCTATCAATGCACTGAATAATGCTGATGATGGAATTAGTAAATATCAAAACATGGCACGAGATACTAATTCCATTGGAATATTACAAACTAATATGTTAATGACCCGAATGAGCGTTAAAGATTATCTTATTAATCAAAAAAAAACAGCCATTAATGAATACGATGGCTATATAAAGAAAATGCTTCACACCATTAAAAAAATAAACACCAGCAACTCTAATCATGAGCGAAATGCTTTTATTACAGATCTAAAACCATTAATAAATAAGTATAACGACGGTTTTAAAGAGATTGTGTCGGTAATGGAAAACCGAAAAACTGTTTACAATAGCAAGCTGGTCCCTCATGGGAAAACCATGAAAAAAAACATTTCCCAAATTATTAATTATGCCAAAATGAATGAAAATTCTGCTGTTGCTTATTATGCGTCTTTGGTTCAGGAAAAAATGCTAACCGGAAGAATACTAGCGTTAAAATATTACCAATCAGGAAAGGAAGATGATTACAACACGACAATTAAGTATATAGATTCTTCACTGAAAAACAGCCTTAACGATTTAGAACATCAAAAACAAGATAAGTTGTCAGAAAAGTTATCAAATGAATTCAAGCAGGCTCACAAAGATTACATCAATGACATCAATAAAATTCACGCCCTGACAGTTGAAAAAGACAAAATTATTGGTAGTACACTGGCACCTATCGGAAAAGAAGTCGCGAAACAAATCAATAAGATCAAACTATCGTTGATCAGGCAGCAGGACTCATTAGGACCTAAATTAAAAGAAAAAACAGATTCAGGTGTCAGAATATCACTGATACTTGCCGCTGTTGCACTCATTGTTGGCATTGTTGCGATTTTCCTATTACGTAATTCTATTACTACACCTATCCACAAAGCCATTAACATCGCAAATCGACTTGCCGAAGGTAATCTGACTATAGAGCATAGCAACACCAGAAAAGATGAACTTGGCTTACTTCTGAATGCCATACATAACACAGCACAAAATCTGAAAAGTATGGTCACAACTATTTCAGGTGCAAGCATTGAACTGGCATCTTCCTCGGAAGAGCTGGCCGTTGTTACAGAACAAACTTCAAAAGGAATCATTCAGCAAGAATCTGAAACCAATATGGTTGCAACAGCAATGAATGAAATGACAACCACGGTTCGGAATATCACTAATAATGCAGCAGGAGCTGCAGATGCCGCAGAACAAGCAGAGAAGGAAGCACAAACTGGGAATGTCATTGTGGAAAAAGTCATTGACTCTATCGGTTCTCTGTCTGCCAACGTCACGCATTCATCACAGGAACTTACCAATGTCGAACACGAGGTGCATCACATTAGTAAAATTCTGAATGTTATCCATGAAATATCCGATCAGACGAATTTACTCGCGCTAAATGCGGCTATTGAAGCAGCCAGAGCCGGGAAATACGGACGTGGGTTCGCAGTCGTTGCTGATGAAGTCCGTTCACTTGCAGCAAGAACTCAGGGATCCACGGCTGAAATACAAACTATCATAGAGAAACTACAGACCAGTACACAAGCCACTGTAGACGTCATGGGACAGTGTAAAGAACAATCAAATTATTGTGTTCAGCAATCGAACGATGCTCAGATGGCTCTAAACACAATCACAAATGCTATTAATACAATTAACGATATGAACATTCAGATCGCCAGTGCTTCAGAGCAGCAAAGCATTGTTGCTGAAAGTATTAATGAGAATGTTTTAAACGTTAAGCACATTGCAGAAGAAAACGCGGTAGCATCCAATCAGACTAAGAGTTCCAGTGGAGAAATTGCTCACCTTGCAAATAAATTAAATGAATTGGTTTCACAGTTTAAACTCTAGCAGCCTACACCGATTGTAGTAATAAGAAGATGACTTAGGCCAGCCAGTTGAATGTTGATGGTGGTTTTTACATATACATTAAGCTAACCACACAACAATGAATATGCATCCAGTCTAATTTATGAAACACTCTAAAGCTTTTTATTGGGGCGATATCACATTATAATTAGATCAAATAAGCAACAAATTGCTTTTTTGGAAGATTTTTCAATTTTAGACTCTGGACATTTCCTGCACCAAGTCGGTATTAAAAGCTAATTTAAATTCATAAAATTAAGTGATGTTAATAATAATGAAAATAAACAAATTCTATCTGGCAACCTTCTTTTGTTTAATAACGCACTTCGCCTTTGCCAGCCATATTCCAGTTTACAGCCTTACAGCAGATTATGTTACTCAAGAGGAGATAAGATGGTTTGATGGGGATAGACAAAACACTCAATATACCTATCAGAACAGGAAGTATACCGATAATCCTTTTTTTGAATTTTATTCCTATCAATCTAAAAGAGGCTTTTTCTCCCTATCTGAGCATGATTTAAACGTTCCTTATATTATCTTCAAATCAATTTCATATAGACATGGATTTATCGACTTTCCAGTTGAAATTTTAAATCAATTCTTCAGATACTATGATATCGGAGATTTAGGATGTTACCCAATACCATACTGGCCTGGACAACATTCTCATGGCCCTAATGATCCAACTGAAGAACCTTTGCCATCTGAGGTTCCAGAGCCTGCTTCAATCATGTTATTTATCGTTGGAATTGGGATAATCTTATCAGTACGTTTAAGGCAAAGTAAAAATCAGCTTTGATAAAAACAGCCAGATAATGCTCTATTCAAAGAAAATTATCTGGCGACTGATTTAATTAATTCTGTATTAATTACAGAGGACGAACCTTAGTTGCGCAGGGTCCTTTTGGTCCCTGACCAACTTCATATTCGACCTGCTGACCGTCATTGAGGGTCGCGAAGCCACCCCCAGCCTGAATTTCTGAGTGATGGACAAATAAATCCTTTCCGCCATCATCCGGTGCAATAAATCCAAAACCTTTATCTGCATTAAACCACTTAACTGTTCCTTTACTCATGCTCATATCTTCTTTTGATTGGTGAAGTTTCAAAATACTATTAACGAATTCACCGTTTCGGCAATAGTCCATTAATTGATCGCTAAGATTTTAATTTAGTACGTATCTGAGTATTAAACAAATTAACACGACAAATAATCATAAAAATTTAAAAAGAAAGTAAATTCTGTGAATTATGACCAGCAGTACCTTTGAGTTCATCATTGTTGAAATTACAAATGATACGTATTATCATTTGAAAAAATAAACATCATATGAGGTGATAAATCAGGATATGGATATGGATAAATCACAGTGGATTCATAATTGCTACTTTAAAGCTCAGGATGCATTTTGCTCCGCGCACATGGTAAGTGGCAATGAACCTGATGTTGTATACAGCTACATATATCACTCCCGGCGGCTGTCTTCATATTACGGAGAAGGCTCTGAATACTGTAACACATTACTTTGTGAATACTTTCTGAGACAAACTTTTTCCCATTTTCTTACCGCAATTCAGAATACTTCCCTAACCCTGACTTTTCGCCAACTATGTCTGAATTCAATCCATAACCTTCTTTTTGAACTAAAAAAACACTACCAGAACTTATCAGGCGGACAACAGAAATATCTTGAGCTGAAATATCAGCTTCAGACTATCCATATATAATACGCTTAATCAAGGACATCTTATGACCAAGACTTATCGGATCGAAAAAGACAGCATGGGCGAAGTTCGGGTCCCCTCAGAAGCACTATACCAGGCACAGACACAAAGAGCCGTCGACAATTTTAACATCAGCCCTTACACCATGCCTGAGGATCTGATTGTCGCTCTGGCCTACATAAAACAATCGGCGGCAATAACCAATTCTCAACTGGGGTTAATGGATGAAGACATCGCCGATGCTATCAGCAGTTCAGCTCAGTCAATCATTGATGGGCAGTATTATGATCAATTCCCCATTGATGTTTTTCAGACAGGGTCTGGTACCAGTACCAACATGAACGCCAATGAAGTCATCTCTACTCTGGCCAGTGAACGAATAAAAAAGCTGGTCAGTCCTAATGATCATGTCAATATGGGGCAAAGTAGTAATGATGTGATACCAACTGCCATTCAGATTAGCGCGGTCATTACTACCGAGACACAACTAATCCCTGCAATGAAACATCTGACGGGTTCACTTATTAAAAAGCAACGGGAACTGGAAGGCATTGTAAAAACAGGGCGAACACACCTAATGGACGCGATGCCGGTTACTTTCAGTCAGGAGTTAAGTGGCTGGGAAAGCCAGATAAACCATGTCAAACAATCCATTAATACATCACTTAGTTCGGTAAGGGCTTTGGCTCAGGGAGGAACAGCTGTTGGTACAGGAATCAATGCTCATCCACGCTTCGCTGAGGATTTTTGTCAAAACTTAACTCAGTTAACTGGTGTATCTTTTGAACCCAGCGATAATTTCTTTTTTAACTTAAGTAGTCAGGATGCGATTGTGGCGTTATCCGGACAGTTGAAAACGTTAGCCGTGTCCCTGATGAAAATATCTAACGACTTGCGGTGGATGAATTCCGGTCCACTGGCCGGGTTGGGAGAAATAGAACTAAAAGCATTACAACCTGGGTCTTCTATTATGCCGGGCAAGGTCAATCCCGTCATTCCAGAAGCGGTGGCCATGGTGTCAGCACAAGTTATTGGAAACGACTCAACTATCACTATCGCAGGCCAATCAGGCAATTTTCAGCTCAATGTCATGCTTCCGGTTATTGCTCATAACCTGCTTGAATCAATTCATCTTCTCACGAATGCTTGCATATCACTGGCCGATCAGGCCATCACTCCATTTACTGTGAGACGGGATAATATTGATAAAGCACTGGCTAAAAACCCGATTCTGATAACGGCCTTGAACCCTGTTATCGGCTACCTGAAAGCTGCAGATATTGCCAAAAAAGCCTATAAACAAGGAAGACCTATTATTGATGTTGCAGAAGAAGAAACCGATATCAGCAGAGAAGATTTAGAAAAATTGCTCACCCCTAAAACACTTACTATTGGTGGGATCGCTTAAAATAATAAAATGAAATACGAGAGGAGGTTTTCCCTCCTCTTCCCAATGTTCATTTGTACGTATAACATGCCATCAATCATGTTTAGGCCAGAACGCAACTTTACAACGTCACACCTGATTTAAAAATAGCCAGCTCTCTTATCTCATTCATTTCATTACAGGTAAGCTCTCCACTCGCAACTGCAACAATTTTTTCTATAAACAATACCAGCAATTCATCAACAGAAGTGTTTTCCACCAATGCACCGGCATTAAAATCGATCCAATGCGGTTTTTGTTTATACAATGAGGTGTTGGTCGAAATTTTTATCGTAGGGACAAAACCACCATATGGTGTGCCACGCCCGGTTGAAAAAAGAACGATATGGCACCCACTTGCTGCTAATGCGGAAGTTGCAACGGCATCATTCCCTGGCGCGCTTAATAAATTCAGTCCCGGTTTCTTTAATTTTTCTCCATATTTTAATACGTCAGTCACTGGACTGGACCCGGCTTTTTGAGTACATCCCATCGATTTATCTTCTAAGGTAGTAATGCCACCTTTTTTATTTCCAGGGGATGGATTTTCATAGATCGGTTGATCATGTGAAAGAAAATAGTCTTTAAAGCCATTAATCATAGAGACCGCTTTATTAAAAATATCTTCATTAGCACAGCGTTCAAACAAAAGATGTTCAGCCCCAAACATCTCCGGGACCTCAGTAAGCACGGATGTCCCCCCCTCAGAGATAAGGTAATCAGAAAACAATCCGATTAAAGGATTTGCCGTAATTCCTGAAAGACCGTCAGATCCCCCACATTCCAGACCAATTTTCAGACGGCCGAGATTTACCGGTGTTCTTTTATCCTTTTTAACTGTCCCATATATTTGTTCCAAATGGTCAACAGCTGCCTCAATTTCATCGCCTTCCTCCTGAGCAATCATGTAATGAACCCGATCAGGATCTACACTACCCACCGTCTCCTTAAAAGGTGCTATTTGATTATTTTCACACCCCAACCCGATAACAAGCGCTCCACCAGCATTAGGATGTGTCACCATATTTGCCAGGATGCTTTTTGTATTATTATGATCTTCTCCAAGTTGAGAACAACCATAGTTATGAGAAAAAAGATGGACTCCATCACACTCCAGATCCGGATGTTTTTTTAGAAATAACTTAATCGCCTGACTGGCAATTCCATTGACACACCCAACCGTCGGAATAACCCAAATTTCGTTTCTGACTCCCACCTGACCATCACTTCTTTCATATCCCTGAAAAATATTTTTCGTATGAACCAGAGTCTTAGTAACCGGTGAAAATTTAGGAGAATAACGATAGTTCAACGTTTCAGATAACGTTGTTTTCACGTTATGAGTATGAACTAAGTCACCACAAATGATATCCTGAGTGGCAGTACCAATAACACCACCGTATTTTTTGATCTCAGAACCCTTAGAAATATCCGTTATTGCAACTTTACTTCCTCTATCAATATTCTGAGCAATAATTATCTCTTTCCCATCTATATCAAGAGACTGATTAGCGTCTATAGGCTGAAGACAAACAACAACATTGTCTGATGAGTGAATTTTTATATACTTTTGCATAGGAATCCCAATATATCGCGATCCCGTCCGACAAAAAAATAATATACTTGTGATGTTTTTTAATCAAATAAAAACATCATTTTTATCGATAAATAGAATAAAAATACCCATTACATCCAATATGTATGTATAAATGACTCTATTTAAAAAATAAAAAACAGATAAAAACCACCCAAAAATGATCAATTGCACGTTTAAGATGAATAAAGCAAGTCCACTCAATTTATATTAATAAAATCCTTAATACGTTAAATAAAATCCCTGTCCGACAACAGACTATTTATCGATTTGAGGGAAAAAAATGAAAAAACAACTGGTAAGAGACGTATTAAGTCACCCATACCGGCCAGAAAAAATACTTCAATTTGGAGAAGGGAATTTTCTCCGTGCATTTATCGACTGGCAATTCGATTTATTAAATGAACATACCGCTATTGATGCTGGCATTACGATAGTAAGACCGATTGATTCCACACACACCAAACTGGATACACAAAATGGTATTTATACGGCATTAATCAGAGGGTTAGATGAAAATGGAAAGCCTGTCGCCCAGCCCCGTCTTATCACATCTGTTAACCGAGAAATACTTGCGTATGGTGAATATGAGAAAGTTTTGAAAGTTGCAGAAAATCCACATCTAGAATGGATCGTTTCCAATACAACTGAAGCAGGGATTTGTTTTGATGGTTCAGATAAATTAGATCAAAATCCACCATCCACTTTCCCGGCAAAGCTCACTCAGTTTCTGTTTCACCGGTTTGAGTATTTTAAAGGCAACCCAGAAAAAGGGCTGGTTCTACTCCCTTGTGAATTAATTGATAATAATGGTGCACAGCTAAAATCGATAGTTTTAAAATACTCGAGTTTATGGAATTTGGGTAATAAGTTTATTGATTGGATAAATAACTCAAACACATTTTGTTCAACATTAGTAGACAGAATCGTTACCGGTTATCCGAAAGATGAAATAAACACACTTGAGGAACAATTAGGATATCAGGATCAATTTCTAGTAACTGCGGAATATTTTTATCTGTTTATTATTCAGGGGCCATCGTGGTTAAAAGACAAATTACAGATGGATAAATACCCTCTTAATATAAAAATCGTTGATGACATAAAACCCTACAAAGAAAGAAAAGTGGGCATATTAAATGGCGCTCACACTGCGATGGTTCCTGTTGCTTATTTAGCAGGTTTAAATACGGTCAAAGAAGCGATTGACGACAATGAAATTTTTACGTTCGTCAACACACTTCTTAATAGTGAAATAATTCCATCGCTAGACATGCCGGCAGATGAATTGATGGATTTTAAAGAAAGTGTTTTATTCAGATTCAAAAATCCATACATCAAACACTATCTTTTATCTATCGCATTAAATTCAATCACAAAATTCAAAACCCGGTTGCTTCCACAATTATTAACCTATGCAAAAACAAATGATTGTGCTCCTGGATTACTTAGCTTCAGTCTGGCTGCCCTATATTGTTTTTATCTAGGGCAAAGGGACGGACAAGACATATTACAGGACAACCAAATTTTTATTGATATGTTTAAAAGATGGAAAAATGACGACAGTAACCAGTCTGAAAATATCATAGAATTTTTATCAATGTCATCACATTGGGGATATGACTTAACTAACATACCTAACTTAGTCCCCCTTATGACTGAATACGTTACAAACATTCAGAATAAAGGGATAAGACAGGCCCTTAGAGAAATACATTCAATATAAAAATTATTATAAACAATGACACACGAGGAACATCTATGAGTACTCTACATAACAAACTAACTAAAATATCAATTTTACTGGGTTTGGCCGTCGGAGCCAGTTGCTCAGTCAATGCGGCAACTGAAATTATGATTGCCTATGGCAATCAACCCGGGGAACCAATTGATCAGGCTATGCATTATTGGGCAGATCAGGTAAATAAAGAATCGAATGGAGATATCAAATTTGAGCTATTTCCATCAAGTCAGTTGGGAAGCGAGACTGAAGTGTTAGAACAGGCAAAATTTGGCGCTAATATCATCACTATCAGTTCTTATGGTTATTTAATGGATACGGTTCCCGATCTTGGTGTCATTAATGCGCCATATCTGACTCAATCTTTTGAGAAAAAATCAAAATTACTTCATACAAAATGGTTTAAGGGACTGAGCAAACAGCTTGAAGATAAAGGATTGAAAATTGTTGTTCCAGACGTGGTTTACGGAACACGAGACCTACTTTCTGAGATGCCGGTCAAAGAGCCAAGTGATTTAAAAGGAGTGAAAATTCGGGTCCAGAATTCCCGGTTATTTGTTGCGACGGTTAAAGCCATGGGCGGTGTCCCGACTCCAATGTCCCTGGCAGACGTATATCCAGCTTTATCTCAGGGTGTGATTGAAGGTGTCGAAAATCCTGCTGTTGTTTTGTATGGAGGCAAATTCTACGAAGTTGCCAAAAACCTCAATATTACTGAGCATACCAAACATATGTCCCCATTTGTAGCCGGTACCACATTCTGGAATACACTAACACCTAAGCAACAAAAAATCATTTTAGATACCAGCCATGAAATGGTTTCTTACGGAGCGAAACTGATTGAAAAAAGTGAGCAGGATGCGATCGCGAAACTCAAAGCAGAAGGGGTTAAAGTCAATCAGGTTGACCTTCCCGCTTTTGAAAAATCAGCCCGAAGCATGGTACAAAAAGAATTTCCTGAGTGGTCTCCCAATCTATACCAAAAAATTCAGGATAAATTAGCCAATTTGTAAACCGGATAGGGACTGATGCTCAGTCCCTTTTAGTCTAGCGTCACTCTGGAGTGTTTTATGGACACGCGTGTTCCAATTAAACGTATTGAGTTTACATTTAAGCAAAAAGTACTTTGTATCCTTGAGAGAATAAGTCAGCTCGATACGATAATTTCAGCTTCCTTTTTAGCAATCATTGTACTGTTGATGATATATGGTGTCATAACACGTTATATCTTCAATTCACCATGCTCATGGGTAGAAGAAGCATCATTAAGTCTGTTCGTATGGATGACATTCATGGGGGCGAGTGCTTTGATGCGTAACAATGAGTTAGTCCGGATTGATTATATTTCCACCAAATTACCATCATATCTGGCCAATATACTGGACAATTTAATCAGCCCTATCCTCGTCATTTTTGCCCTTATTTTTATGACCTACTGGGGATGGAAACTTCTGATGTTTTCTCAGGTCCGATTTACTCCGGCTTTGAAAATTCCCTACATCTATATTTATGCTGCGGTACCAATAAGCTCAGTATTTATGATCTATCACCAGTTAAAACAATTAAATACATTTTTTAAAGTCAGAAATCAGGAGCATTAATCATGTCTGTTATTTTACCCATTTCTGCTCTTCTTATATTATTTGCTATTGGTATTCCGGTTGCTTTTTGTATTTTTCTGGCGACTTTGTCTTATTTTCTGATAAACAATCACCTGCCAATGATTATGCTGGTCCAAAGACTGGCTGGAGGGCTGGATTCTGTCACACTTCTTGCCATTCCGTTTTTTGTCATGGCCGGCGTATTTATGAATCATTCAGGCATCAGCCAAAGGCTACTCAAATTCTCAGAAGTACTAACCGGTCATATGAATGGTGGACTTGCACAGGTTAATGTTGTACTCAGCACACTGATGGGAGGATTATCCGGTTCTAATATTGCTGATGCGGCTATGAATTCAAAATTACTGGTACCACAAATGGTTGTCAGAGGTTACAGTGCTTCCTTTTCATCTGCTGTAACGGCAGCATCTTCCCTGATAACTCCTATCATTCCACCCGGTATTGCACTCATAATTTACGGTTATGTTAATAATGTCTCAATTGGGAAATTATTTCTAGCCGGTGTGGTTCCCGGAATTATGCTGTGTGTCATGATGATGATTCTCGTGTCTATCATTTCTAAAAAAAGGGGCTACACACCGATTCGGGAAAAAAGAGCTCCCGTTTCCGAGGTTTTAGTCTCCGCCAAAGATGCTTTTCTGGCTCTTCTGTTACCCGTTGTTATTATTGGCGGGATTCGGGCCGGAGTCTTCACCCCGACAGAAGCTGGCGCTGTCGCCGTTTTATATGCTCTATTACTTGGGATGTTTGTCTATAAACAAATGAACACCAGATTATTGTGGGATGCGACCAAAGAATCCGTTCTATCATCTGCAAATGTTTTGCTTATTATCTGTATGGCTGTCGGATTTTCAAAATTTCTCACCTGGGAAAGAGCTCCTCAGGAGCTTGCTACATGGTTAACCGGTACCGTTGAAAGCCCACTGACCTTTCTTCTTCTGGTCAACCTGTTTTTATTAATTATCGGAATGTTCCTGGAAGGCAATGCTGTCATGATAGTTTTAGCACCATTGTTGGCTCCGGTTGCTCATTCTTATGGTATTGATCCCGTTCACTTCGGCATTGTTTTCATTTTTAACAGCGCAATCGGTACTATAACACCACCATTAGGAACAGTTATGTTTACCACCTGTTCTATTACCAAAGTATCTATTGAAGATTTTGTCAAAGAAGTCCTGCCGTTCTGGTTACTATTGTTGCTAGCTTTATTAATGCTGACCTATATCCCTGAAATATCAATAGGCTTGCCTAATTTAATCTTTAGCTAAGGAAGGGAAATATGTCGAATAAAAAGGTAGCCATTATTGGCGAGTGCATGTTTGAACTCAAAGGGCAACCATTTGGTGAAATGCAGCACAGTTACGGAGGTGATACGCTCAATACGGCTGTTTATCTATCCCGGATGAGTACTGAAGTATCACCTTTCTATATCACAGCGGTTGGTAATGATGCTACCAGCACTCAGCTCTGCCAACGATGGTGTGAGGAAGGTGTATCTACTCAGTTCGTGCTAAGAGATGATAACCACTCCACCGGCCTTTACATCATAAATGTGGATGCTGACGGAGAACGCTCTTTTCAATACTGGCGAGATAACTCTGCTGCAAAATATCTGGTCCAACATGATGATTTCAAAAACGTATTGCAGGAAATAATGAAAATGGATGCCGTCTATCTAAGCGGTATCTCATTGGCAATCCTGAATAAAGCAGACAGGGATATCTTGTTTTCATCACTGAAGCTGTGTCGGCAAAACGGTGCCGAAATCATATTTGACAGCAATTATCGTCCGGTATTGTGGGAATCTCTGGAAGCAGCCCGTAGCACCTATAACAAAATGTTAAATCTATCCGATATTGCCCTAATGACTTTTGATGATGAGCAGGCAATTTGGGGAGATATTTCTCCAGTAGAAACATTAAACCGGTTACAAAAATCAGAGGTATCAAAAGCAGTAGTAAAAACCGGATCGGAAGGGTGTATATACCAGAATTTTAATACCGACCAAAACTATAGACTGGTACCGGGAATCAAAGTCAATCGGGTTGTAGATACAACATCTGCAGGGGATTCATTTAATGGCGCCTTTCTGGCATTTTATCTTTCTGGGCAGAATATTCAGTCCTGCTGCAAGGCGGCTAATCTGCTTGCCGGGCAGGTCATTCAACATAAGGGCGCCATCATACCTAAATCGGTTACTCAAAACGTCTATCATTCATTAAAGGCAAATTTATGAACACAATTATTGAGCAGATATCGGCTCTGAAAATTATTCCGGTGATTGCGATTGACGACGCGGAAGACATTATCCCCCTAGGAAAAGCCCTGGTAGAAAATGGCTTGCCTGTAGCTGAAATCACGTTCCGGTCATCCTCAGCCGGAGAAGCTATACGCCTGTTAAGACAATCTCAGCCGGACATGTTAATAGGTGCAGGTACTGTATTAACACAACAGCAGATTTTCGATGCCAAAAATGCAGGAGCAACCTTTATTGTTACTCCCGGATTCAATCCAAATATAGTGAGAACATGCCAGGATCTCAATATTCCAATTATCCCCGGCATTAACAACCCAACTGCGCTGGAAGCGGCAGTGGAGATGGGATTAACAACACTGAAATTCTTCCCGGCAGAAGCATCCGGAGGCATCTCAATGATCAAGTCACTGACAGGACCGTATAGAAATGTAAAGTTCATGCCAACCGGGGGAATTAATCCGGGAAATATACAAAAATATCTATCTGTCCCTGAAGTCATTTGCTGTGGTGGTTCATGGATGGTGGATAAGACAATGATCGCCAATAGAGATTGGGACAAACTGGCAACACTCATTCGCCAATCAGTCGAACTTGTAAAATAACCCGACCTCTTCAGATTTAGCTAGCTCATTAAAGAGCTAGCTCTGGATACTATCCATAATAAGACTATTTTCCATCGTTCTTTTTGCTGTATGTAAATGACGACGTAATTCACTCATTGCACCAATATCATCACCACTTAGCATTTTACTAAGTACAGCCATGTGTTCTTCAATAGCAACCATATTTCTTGTTCGCAAGTCACTGTTATCCCATTGATAGTGAAAGTGAAAAATCACTGATATAATACCAAAGAAGTGATCCATAAAAGGATTATCAGCGGCAGAAAGAAGAAGTCCGTGAAACATATGATCCAGTTCGGAGAAAGCCTTATATTCACTCACTACGGTTTCTCTCAGCTCCCTGTGCCGGTGTAATAACATTTGCGCTTTATCCCATCTAACATCACTATGCGGCAAATTCATAAAGCGACTCAGGGAATGACACTCTAGCATTTCCCGTAATTCAAAAAGATTGGCAGCATAATGCTTTTCAAACCGAATCATTTTCCAGCGTCCCCGCTCAATATTTTCGATAAGATTAAAGCGGGAAAATCGGATCAAATATTCTCTGACAATTGTTGTAGAACACTGGCTACGTTTCGATAATTCTAATTCGGTAAATTCCTGTCCGGGCATAATCACTTTGTTTTTGATAGCATCATTAAAAAAACGTTCAAACTCTTCCGTTTCAATGTCTTTATCTGACAAATGTCTGGTATATCCATCTTCTTCTGTTGGCCGCCGACAGATCAAATATTGGTCCCCGGACTGACTGAGAATTCCTTTGTCAATAAGCTCCCGGACAATGTACCGAATCGTGGTCCGACTGACACTAAATAACTCGGCTAAAGAAGACTGTGACGGAACCGGAGACTCAATATGTCCCAGTCGGATCGCGTCCAGAACCTGATTTGTTGTACTTTCCCGTAAATTTTTATTTCTGGCCATCCTATCCTCCATACATTAAATACAATTAAAAAACAGATTAGGTAGAGATAAAACACAAAATCTGGGGGAACACACAAAATAAAAACCAGCCTCTTTATACTTTAAATGACAGGTATGGAGATAAGTATTATGAAATCATTAGTTTGTGATAAACCATTCAATTTAAAATATATTGAAACTGAAAAACCGGATATAAAGGCCGACGAATTACTGGTAAAAGTTTCTTCTGTCGGAATATGTGGAACAGATATTCATGCTTACACCGGTAATCAGCCATTTTTCAGTTATCCCCGGGTTCTCGGGCATGAACTATGTGGTATTGTCGAAGCGGTCGGAGAAAATGAAAATAAAACCTTTAAAACCGGAGACAAAGTAGCACTGATCCCGTATGTTGCCTGTCAACAATGCCCATCATGTTTAAGCGGAAAAACAAATTGTTGCGAAAATATATCGGTTATCGGTGTACATGAAGATGGTGGTTTTAGTGAATACCTGGCTGTACCGAAAGATAACGTACTGCTAGTCAATGATATTGATAACCACACTGCCGCACTCATTGAGCCTTTTGCTATTAGTGCACATGGTGTCCGAAGAGCTAATTTAAAACAGAACGAACATGTTTTGGTTGTTGGAGCCGGACCTATAGGGCTTGGCGCAGCAGCAATAGCCGCTGCGGATGGAGCCCATGTCCTCGTTGCTGACACTCAGCCAGAGCGAAGAGAACACGTAAAAACGTATCTGAATCTTCCGACATTAAACCCTATTGACGATGATTTTCATGAAAAAATGTCGTCATTCTTTAATGGTGCTCTTGCAGAAACAGTTATTGATGCAACGGGTAATGCTGTGGCGATGAATACTGCCGTTAATCACATCCGCCACGGCGGTAAAATCGTGTTTATTGGACTATTTAAAGGTAATATCGAGATCCACGACCCGGATTTTCATAAAAAAGAAACGACGTTGATAGGTAGCCGTAATGCCACAAGAGAAGATTTTGAAAAAGTGTTGATTTTAATGGAACAGGGAAAATTAAAAGCAGAAATGATGCAAACACATACTTTTGATTTTCATACCATCGGTATGTCTTATGAGGAATCTGTGATAAATAATCGCTCTCTGCTTAAAGGTGTCATTGACTTTATTTAAACTTCGTTTTCATTAAGCCATCACTATTAATTTTTTAGCATATAATATTAAGTGATGGCTTTCCATATATTAAAAAAATATTTAATATCAACTTTCTTAATTTACATAATTCATACAATATTTTGTATAACTTTAAAATTACAAAGTACGCAACCTTTCATATAAATAATTACGACACATTTATTGATAGTATTATCATTCACAATCAGTCAATGTAAATTAAATACATAATAAGAACCGAAAATATTGACATAACACAAGCGCCCCTCAAGATTTTACATATAAAGCCAACTCCACATATATAATATATATTTCTGATATGATTAGATTTAAATTTTACTCATGTTCAGTATTACATATCGGTTAGTTTGATAAATATATAATAACAAGGCCAGCACAATGGAGAAGAAAACATTAGGTAATACAGCATTAAAACTTACAAAAATCGGGTTTGGAGCAAGTGGTTTAGGAAATCTATATCACGAAATAACTTATCATCAGGCAGAAATTGCAGTTGATAATATTTGGAATATGGGTTGCCGCTACTATGATGTTGCCCCTCACTATGGCGCCGGACTTGCTGAACGACGCTTAGGACTTTGCTTGCATAAATATGATCGTTGTAAATACATATTGTCATCAAAAGTCGGTCGTATTTTAAAACCACGGTTTGAGCCAGGAGAACAACTACCTAATGACTTTCCTAATGAGGGACCGTTTAACCGATATTATGACTATTCTTACAGCGGAATAATGCGTTCATATGAAGATAGTTGTCAACGCCTTGGTACCAATCATCTTGATATTATCTTAATGCATGATATCGGTAGCTATACTCACGGTGACAATCACGACAAATTATTCAAAATAGCAATCGAAAGTGGTTATAAAGCTATGGATGAACTTCGTAGTCAGGGGTTAGTGAAAGCTATTGGAATGGGTTGTAATGAACATGAAATTTTTAAACAATCGATGCAATATACTGATTTCGACTGCTTTCTCTTAGCTGGGAGATATACGCTATTAGACCAAACAGCAGACGATGGCTTTCTGGATGATTGTGTCAAAAAGAATATTTCTATTATTTCAGCAGGTGTATTTAATTCAGGAATTCTGGCGACAGGTCCTGTTAAAGGTGCTTACTTTAACTACGCGCCGGCATCTACTGAAATTTTGGCGAAAGTAAGAAAAATTTATCAGGTTTGCAATAAATACAATGTTCCTCCAATTGCCGCTGCAATTCAATTTCCATTCCGCCATAAGGCAACAATTAGTGTCTTACTCAATGCGCTGTCTGAAAAACATATGGCAAATAATATGGACTACCTATATCAATCAATCCCAACTGAATTTTGGAAGGAAATTGATAAATTGAATTTCTTATAGGAACAAATTAACATGAAAATAATTGATGCACATCAACATTTTTGGCAATACAATAATATTGATTTTAGCTGGATTGATAATTCGATGGAAAAACTGAAAGCCAATTTTTTACCAGAAGATTATCTTTCTAACATGTCTACTCTGCAAATTATCGGTAGCGTGGCAATTGAGGCAAGGCAAAGTAACGATGAAACAAATTGGCTGCTAGAACTTAGTGATAAACATGATTTCATTCTCGGTGTTGTAGGATGGATTGACCTAAAAGATAAAGACTTAGAAAGGCATCTGGTCAACTATAAAAAATTTCCTAAGTTAAAAGGTTTCCGCCATGTAATTCATGATGAACCTGAACTTGATTTTATGCTTGATTCAGATTTTATTAAAGGTGTTGAGCTACTCGCTAAGTATAATTATACCTATGATATTTTAATCAAAAGTGATCATCTTGATAATACCATTGCTTTCTTAGAGCAATTACCTGCCATGAATATTGTTATTGATCACATTGCAAAACCACATATTAAACAGAAACAATGGAACGGTTGGGCAGACAAAATGGCATATATCGCAACCAATTTTCCACATGTGTATTGCAAGATATCTGGTGTTGTGACAGAAGCTGACTGGCATTCATGGAAATCCGAACAAATACGGTGTTATATTAAAGAAGTTATAAAACAATTTGGACATAAAAGAATTATGTTTGGTTCAGACTGGCCAGTTTGTCAAATAGCTGCACCTATAAATAAAGTGATAGAACTATGCCAAATCTCCATCGATGAATGTGATGTTGACAATCCAAATCTGTTTTATTACGAAAATGCAAAACAGTTTTATTCTCTTTAAAAATACACCGACCAGGGAAGTGGTAACTACCCCCTAATGATTGGTTCTCCGAAAACCTTTATAGCTTTTTACATCGTCTGCTAACAAATGAATAAGCGCCCTACAGAATGAGCGCTTTTCAATTACTTTTGATTAGATGAAATAAGATTTAACTTATTCTTCAATACGAAGGCCATAATTCTTAAATTTTGCTAGCACGATATCCATTTCCCCATCCGATAATAATTGAAACTTTTTACCTGTTGCTAACAGTTGCATATACCACGTAGCGAGAATCTCAACTTCATGAGCAAGCCAAAGTGCTTTTTCTAAGTTATCTTCAGCAGCAATACAGCCATGGTGTGACAATAAAATTGCTTTACTTTTTTTAATCCCTTGAGCAACATTCTCAGCTAATTTTTTAGTACCAAAAGTGGCATAAGGTACACAAGGAATATGATTATTTCCTCCTACAGCAACCATGTAATGAATTGCTGGGATGCATTCATCAAAAATTGAAACTGCTGCGCAGTGAGTTGCATGATTGTGAACAACCGCATTTACATCATCACGTTCTTTATAAATTGCTAAATGAAATCCCCACTCACTTGATGGTAACTTACCTTCCTCATATTTACCCTCACCATCGACGTATACTATTTTTTCTGTTGTTAACTGTTCATATGGGATACCTGTTGGCGTAATTAACATCCCACTTTGATAGCGCACACTGACATTGCCAGCAGTACCTTGATTTAATCCTAGACGTGTCATTTCTAGGCATGTATGAATAATCTGTTTTGATAATAATTCCCGGTTCATTTTTTTACCTATTAATTGATTTATATGCTGGAGTGACGCCTTTTTTAATGATGATATTTCCATATTTAGCTGTTTCACCAGTTACAACAACAGCAAAGGCTTTTTTAGCTCGTTCATAAAAAGCAAATCTTTCAATTCTTTGAAGGTTTAATTCATCTTGCGTATATTTTCTTATTGCATCCATATATTTTCCTTCAACTTTTGGGTCTAACTCGTCACCAACTACAGCATCCATCATAATTAATGGCGCATCAGCATATGAATCAAACTCAAATAAAGGAGTGATTCCATCAAGTAACATATCAATACTGATTCCATCCATACGTAGTACCCTATGGTGAATTTTATGTCCTGGGAAATGAGCATCAGCAAGTACCAATTCATCACCGTGCCCCATCTCTGATAATGTTTTAAGTAGCTCAGGTGAAATGATCGGATTAATTCCTTTGAGCATAATTAGTTTCTCCCATTCTCTATAAATATATTTTTGTATATTTCCTGATTAGCTGATGGATAAATACGAGTTTTATTAGGAGCCATATAATCTTGTGCTTCTTGAGGAGACCTGAAGAAACCGACACCTGAAAATGCAAACATTGCTGCCCCTAATACAGTTGTTTCAGGCATGTCCACAATGTCAATTGGCATATTTAAAACATCAGCTCTGATTTGATTCCATAAATTATTTTTGGAACCACCACCAACACATATAATTGAATCTGTCTTCGAATCACTAATTTTTTGTAATATATTCAAACCAGCATCAAGCTTTAAAGAAAGGTGTTCCAAAGCACTTCTATAAATTTGAATACGATTCTTGTCTATATTTAGACCAGTAATATTGAATGAATGTTGATTATTTTCATCAATTAATTCTTTAAAATATACCCCATCAGATCCAGGAGGAATTAACGATGCTGCTTCAATAATATATTCATAGTAATTTTCTGAATCTTTAATATCTAAAAACATCTGATTTTTTAACCATTCAAGAACACCAGAACCTAACCATTGAACACCGGGATTAAATACACCATCAATGGCATCAAACTCTGTAGTGAGTCCATCATTAAGATAACGACTATCAGGCTGTGCTTTCTTTGTTCGCAGCATTAGTATTTCCCAGGTCCCTGAACTTAAAACAGGTTGATCTAACTTTGCTCCAGAGCCAAATAATGCAAACTGTGTATCGTGGCCACACGAAACAACCTTCGGGGGAAATGGTAAATTTAATTCTTGAGTAAGTTCATTGGTTAACGGGCCAACTATATCACCAGCGCTAACAGATTTAGGGAATTGTTTATTATCAAGCTGTAATAATGATAAGATTTCCGGATCCCAGTCCCCACTGTCTAAATTAGTCATCATTGATGTTCCAGCCATGGTTTTATCTGTTGTGATCAAACCGGTTAGACGATAATTTATAATTGAAGATATAAAGAGAAAATAATCGAAATTATTATATATCTCTTGTTTGTTTTCTTTCAGCCAAAGCATTTTATACAATGTATTAAACGAATATTGACCAATACCATTTCTTTTATAGAATTTATCAATATCTATTAATTTAGGTAATTTAGCTACCTGTTCTTTTGTTCTGGGACATTTCCATGAAATCATAGGATATTGAAGATCAAGATTATTATTAAACAAAGCACCATCAACACCGAAAGTTGTTACTCCAATTGTTATAATATCGCTATTTCTATATCCATTAATGTTTAATTTAGCTATTGTATTCTTTGCACAGACTAATAACGCATTCCATATTCGTTCAATGTCCCATATATGATACTCAGGAGACTCCAAGTCTGGACTTGTTTCATTTGCTATGTGATGTGAAGCAATCAAATTCCCAGATTCAGACACAGCTATTGTTCTGATATTCGTTGCACCACAATCAAATATTAGGGCTAAAGGCATAAAATAATCCTTAATATTTAAAGATAATAAATATTTTGTCGAAAAAAATTCCTTATTTATAACAACTTACTTATACAGAGGCCCAAAGGCACTGCATGCCCGATAGTCCTGTCCGTCACTGGATGAACCAAATGCACTCCAGGTACTTGGTCTGAAAATGTCTTTTTCTTCTATATTGTGCATACTGACCGGAATACGCAGCATCGAAGCCAGTGAAATTAAATCAGCCCCGACATGCCCGTGCGATATGACGCAGTGGTTCGCTCCCCAGTTCGCCATAACAGAATACACATCCGTAAATGCACCCTTGCCGGTCAGACGCGGAACGAACCAGGTGCATGGCCAGGTCTGATTTGTCCGTTCATTAAGCACCGTATCGACTTCTTCCGGAAGCTCTAATGACCAGCCTTCCGCCAGTTGTAAAACGGGTCCCAGCCCCCGAATTATATTGATACGGCTCATAGTAAACGGCATTCCCCCCCTGGTCAGGAATTGAGAGGAATAACCGCCTCCCCGAAAATATTCGTGTACTGCAGGACACCATTTCGTGTGTGCCAGACATCGTTTACCGTCTTCTTCGGTCATATCCCACACGGGCTTAACGGTGGCTTCGCCATCTTCGTAATGATGCTGGCCCGTTCCATCAAGTGCTGCAGAGCCAGAATTAAGCAGGTGCAAAAAACCGGTCTCCGGTCTGAAGCCGGTAATCTTTTCTACGGAATCTTCACTCCAGTAAGTGCGTACATCGGCAAAAATCTGTGCTTTTCCGGATAGCTGATTGTTCAGCAACATACAAACCCCATTAAGTGAGTCGTTTTCTGTTGCCAGTAGGTGAGGTGCTCTGATGCCATTCCAGTCGTAGGTCGAATTGAGCATCGCTTCCATAAAATCGCCATTTGGAAGATGATCTGTCCATTGACGTTGGCCCTGAAATCCAGCGACAATCGCATTATGACCTAATGCTTCTTCACCAAAACCTAAGGTCGCCAGTTTCTCATTTCCTACCATCAGGTCTCTGGCGATCATGGTCATCTTAATCACGTTGGCCCATAATGCTTCACGTTCACCGGAATTTCGCTGATTCTCAGGCGCATTGACATCAATGCCTTCCTGGCAATGATCCTTAACCCAGCGAGATGCCAGTTCAAACTCTGCTTTGTCGTAAATTTCCCGATCCAACCGGCGCTTAATTTCGGTCATATCGACGTATTCATTACGCATCCCCAGATAGTGCTGGAAGAATTCCTGATTAACGATTGAGCCGGCGATGCCCATGGAAACAGATCCAATTGACAGGTAAGACTTACCGCGGATATTGGCGACCGTTAATCCGGCCCGGGCAAAGCGTAATAGCTTGTCCTGTACATCTTCAGGAATGGTTGAATCATTCGCATCCTGAACGTCTTTTCCATAAATAGAAAAAGCGGGTAAGCCGAGTTGTGAATGCCCTGCTAATGCTGCCGCCAGATAAACCGCTCCGGGTCTCTCTGTTCCATTGAATCCCCAAATTGCTTTTGGCATATAAGGATCCATATCAATCGTTTCAGTGCCGTAACACCAGCATGGTGTAACCGTGACGGTCAGGCCAACATTACTTATTTTAAATTTTTCTGCACAGGTTGCGGCTTCGGCAACACCGCCAATACAAGTATCTGCAATAACACATTCAACGGATTGTCCGTCGGGGTGATGAAGGGTTGATTCAAATAGTGTGGCGACAGATTTGGCCATATTCATAGTTTGTTCTTCTAATGATTCTCTGACCCCCATGCGTCGCCCATCAATTGTTGGACGAATACCTATTTTTATTAAATTATTCTTTTGTGCATTCATTAGGGTACCTCTGTTTCGTTATTGTTTTTGATTAGATAAACTATCAACCCAAAACACACAAAACGGAAACTATTTTGGTTAAATCGTTCATCATGTGTGACCGAAATCAACATTTAAATCGAAAATTGTTGTGTTTATCACTTATATAACAACCGAAAAATAAAATAAACCACATAACGGGCATTAACCGATAGGGTGAATATAAGAACTCGAAAACGCTATAAGAATTCATCAGGTAGTTAATAATGAGTTAATGATGGAGGGAGGGAAAATCTCACCGCAATGAAAACGATGATATTATATAACTGTGAACTTATAAGCTGGCCGGATTAATATTCCGACTGGACAACAAACGGTGGTCAATGCTGTTTGACCACGTCATCTGGTGATACCATAAACATTCTAAGATTTGAAATTTATGGCGACACCATTTTCCTGAGCATAATTAACTAATTCAACATTTGGTTTCTTTTCAACAAATAAGGTATCAAACTCAGATAACGGTGCGAGCTGAATTAGGTTTCTTTTTCCAAACTTAGAGCTATCTGCTAATAAAAATTTACGCTCACATACTCTCATAAACTTTTTCTTAATGGATGCATTTAACTCATTTGATTCCCAAATATTCCCTTCATTATCAAGTCCAACACATGAGAAGATCCCAACATCTATGTGTATTTGATTAAGCATACGTTCAGCTAACGGGCCATAAAATCCAAAATATTTTTCTGAAAAAACGCCACCCGTTGCAATAATCTCAATATTTTTCTTTTCAGCTAAGGCCTGAACATTATACATAGAGTTTGTAATTACAGTGCAAGGAATATCAGGCATTAATTGAGCGAAATACCAACTGGTAGAACTCGCATCAAGTCCAATAATAGAGCCTTCATAAATATGCTTAACAACATTTTCTGCCAAAGATTTTTTAGGGTGTGTATTTGATCTTTGCCTACTCTGAAAAGAATGACCAACATCAGATTTATTTTTGCTAATTGCCCCACCATGAGTTCTGATTAAGGCACCGGTTTTGGAAAGCCTTCTTAAGTCTCTTCTGGCACTTTCTAAAGATATATTATGTTGCTCGGCTATATCCTTAACTGAAATAGTTCCTTTCACGGATAATTTTTCAAGTATCCATGTATCTCTACTGCTATTCATTTTCTCTCCTCACGCATATTTTATTTGAGCAAATTAAACAGAAGTTATTAAACATAAATTACACATTTCACTTCCGTTCGCACTTCTTGTCTCTTTTTTGCCCGTTTATTTCTGTTTTATTATAATTCGGACATTTAAAAAGTAAAACATTATGTTTTTAATTGCCTTTATAGCGATAAATATCACAATTCGTATACATTTTAACCAAAATAGTTTCCGTTTTGTGTGTTTTGGGTTGATAGTTTATCTAATCAAAAACAATAACGAAACAGAGGTACCCTAATGAATGCACAAAAGAATAATTTAATAAAAATAGGTATTCGTCCAACAATTGATGGGCGACGCATGGGGGTCAGAGAATCATTAGAAGAACAAACTATGAATATGGCCAAATCTGTTGCCACACTATTTGAATCAACCCTTCATCACCCCGACGGACAATCCGTTGAATGTGTTATTGCAGATACTTGTATTGGCGGTGTTGCCGAAGCCGCAACCTGTGCAGAAAAATTTAAAATAAGTAATGTTGGCCTGACCGTCACGGTTACACCATGCTGGTGTTACGGCACTGAAACGATTGATATGGATCCTTATATGCCAAAAGCAATTTGGGGATTCAATGGAACAGAGAGACCCGGAGCGGTTTATCTGGCGGCAGCATTAGCAGGGCATTCACAACTCGGCTTACCCGCTTTTTCTATTTATGGAAAAGACGTTCAGGATGCGAATGATTCAACCATTCCTGAAGATGTACAGGACAAGCTATTACGCTTTGCCCGGGCCGGATTAACGGTCGCCAATATCCGCGGTAAGTCTTACCTGTCAATTGGATCTGTTTCCATGGGCATCGCCGGCTCAATCGTTAATCAGGAATTCTTCCAGCACTATCTGGGGATGCGTAATGAATACGTCGATATGACCGAAATTAAGCGCCGGTTGGATCGGGAAATTTACGACAAAGCAGAGTTTGAACTGGCATCTCGCTGGGTTAAGGATCATTGCCAGGAAGGCATTGATGTCAATGCGCCTGAGAATCAGCGAAATTCCGGTGAACGTGAAGCATTATGGGCCAACGTGATTAAGATGACCATGATCGCCAGAGACCTGATGGTAGGAAATGAGAAACTGGCGACCTTAGGTTTTGGTGAAGAAGCATTAGGTCATAATGCGATTGTCGCTGGATTTCAGGGCCAACGTCAATGGACAGATCATCTTCCAAATGGCGATTTTATGGAAGCGATGCTCAATTCGACCTACGACTGGAATGGCATCAGAGCACCTCACCTACTGGCAACAGAAAACGACTCACTTAATGGGGTTTGTATGTTGCTGAATAATCAGCTATCCGGAAAAGCACAGATTTTTGCCGATGTACGCACCTACTGGAGTGAAGATTCCGTAGAAAAGATTACCGGCTTCAGACCGGAGACCGGTTTTTTGCACCTGCTTAATTCTGGCTCTGCAGCACTTGATGGAACGGGCCAGCATCATTACGAAGATGGCGAAGCCACCGTTAAGCCCGTGTGGGATATGACCGAAGAAGACGGTAAACGATGTCTGGCACACACGAAATGGTGTCCTGCAGTACACGAATATTTTCGGGGAGGCGGTTATTCCTCTCAATTCCTGACCAGGGGGGGAATGCCGTTTACTATGAGCCGTATCAATATAATTCGGGGGCTGGGACCCGTTTTACAACTGGCGGAAGGCTGGTCATTAGAGCTTCCGGAAGAAGTCGATACAGTGCTTAATGAACGGACAAATCAGACCTGGCCATGCACCTGGTTCGTTCCGCGTCTGACCGGCAAGGGCGCATTTACGGATGTGTATTCTGTTATGGCGAACTGGGGAGCGAACCACTGCGTCATATCGCACGGGCATGTCGGGGCTGATTTAATTTCACTGGCTTCGATGCTGCGTATTCCGGTCAGTATGCACAATATAGAAGAAAAAGACATTTTCAGACCAAGTACCTGGAGTGCATTTGGTTCATCCAGCGACGGACAGGACTATCGGGCATGCAGTGCTTTTGGGCCTCTGTATAAGTAATCACATCATAATTCTAAGAAAGTAAACAATCTAAAGGTATTGTTATGACTACTCAGGTATTAGATAAAAGTTCGCAACAACAAGTAGTAGAAAAAAAATATTTAGTTCCGTTTATTTTAATAACAAGTTTGTTTGCATTATGGGGTTTTGCCAATGATATTACAAACCCCATGGTCGCTGCATTCCAAACCGTAATGGAAATACCGGCGTCAGAAGCAGCGCTTGTTCAATTCGCTTTTTATGGTGGATATGGAACGATGGCAATTCCAGCTGCTTATTTTATCAGCAAATATAGTTATAAAGCTGGTATTTTAATTGGGCTGGGGTTATACGCAACAGGAGCTTTGCTGTTTTACCCTGCTGCAAAATATGAGTTATTTATATTTTTCCTGATTTCATTATATATTTTGACATTTGGGCTGGCATTTTTAGAAACAACGGCAAATCCATATATCTTATCAATGGGGGATGAGCAAACAGCAACAAGACGTTTGAATTTTGCACAGTCCTTTAATCCCTTGGGATCAATCACTGGCATGTTTATAGCGTCAAATTTTGTTTTACAATACTTGGACTCCGATAAACGTGATAGTACGGGAAACCTTATCTTTAACACGTTGCCAAATGCACAGAAAGCGTTGATAAAAGCGCATGATCTCGAAGTTATACGTAATCCATATGTGATATTAGGTTTTGTCGTCATTGCTATCTTTGTTGTTATCGCATTTTACAAAATGCCAAAAACAAAAACGGGTGGCGATGGGAATTATGTTCGTTTTTCCGACTCAGCCGGACGATTATTTCGAAATGCAAAGTACAGAGAAGGAGTTATAGCGCAAGTATTCTATGTTGGTGCTCAAATCATGTGCTGGACGTTCATTATTCAGTATGCTGGACGTTTAGGCTTCACAAAAGCTGAAGCACAAAATTACAACATTATTGCTATGGCACTCTTTATATCCAGTCGCTTCATTTCTACTGCGATAATGAAATACTTAAAGGCCGATCTAATGTTAACACTATTTGCTTTAGGTGGTTTCATCAGTATCTTAGGCGTCATTTTTATTGATGGAATCGGTGGGTTATACTGCTTAATATCAACGTCAGTATTTATGTCTCTTATGTTCCCAACTATTTATGGCATTGCATTATATGGTTTAAAAGAAGATTCATCTTATGGCGCAGCAGGTCTTGTGATGGCTATTGTGGGAGGAGCGCTTATGCCACCATTACAGGGTGTCATTATTGATCAGGAAGTTGTTATGGGATTACCGGCCGTAAATGCATCATTTATTCTGCCTCTTATTTGTTTTGTCGTTATTGGTCTATTTGGTTACAGAACAATGACTGTCCATAAAAATAAGTAACTTAGCGCCATTTTCAGCCATCAGATTAACTCCCATTTTAAAAATGGGATAAAGGTAAAAAAGACATACTGAAAAAACAACAAAGCCCGCATAAATGCGGGCTTTGTCTGGAATCTGGTGGGTCTAGGCAGACTCGAACTGCCGACCCCTACCATGTCAAGGTAGTACTCTAACCAACTGAGCTATAGACCCAAATTCTTTTCCATTCAATTTAATGGTGCGTCCGAGTGGACTCGAACCACCGACCCCCGCCATGTCAAGGCGATACTCTAACCAACTGAGCTACGGACGCAACTTATTGAACGGAAGCGATATTAACCACAGAAAGAGAGGAGTGCAAGAAAAATTTCCGAAATTGATAACCGTTTGCTCTATACTTCGCCAACCTGAGCTAAATGCACTCAATTTACTCATTCTATTCTTCTATCACTACTCTCTGACCAAAACAGGAGCGACATCTCCTTATTATTATACAGCTCAAATAAATTGTTGCGCGTAACTTTCATTTCCGTAACATACACCAATTGTATAAAATTCACACTCTCAGGGCAGATGGATAAGTTTACTCATTCACATGTAACTTCATTTAACGCATCAATAGCCAAAAGTATTATTTTTTTACTTAGTGCAGTGTCTCTGCTTCTTAGCGTTATTGAGCTGTTCAGTCATAATTTGACAGAAACAACAGTCCTGATTCTCTTCGCCGGATACAGTGGGATTCTGTATTACCTGCATTCTTTCTCAAAATGTTCTTCTATTCTGGTTTCGTCTCTTTTATTTTTTTATACAATATTAGTCGCCGCATGTACTTACTTTAGAGTAACAGACAACGACTTCTGGCTATGTATTACACCGCTGATCATGTATTTTCTAGCCGGGTTCAACAAAGGTTTACTATACACTGCCCTATTTTTTTTAGTGCAGACAACCATTTTTTCCTGTCACAATATTACGACTTCTCAATTGAATAACAGCTACTATACAAGTCTGCTGATTTCTTTTCTGTTCACATGGATAAGCATCCATCTGTATGAAAAAAAACGCATGAATGTTGAAGATACGCTAATGTCTCTGGCCACTCGCGATCCACTGACAGGAGCCAATAACAGACTATCTCTGGCAAAGTCCTTCGGCCAGTATAAAGAGCATAAGAATCACCTTCCGACATTACATTTGTTAATATTAGATATTGACCATTTCAAACAGGTTAATGATACCTATGGGCATGATATTGGAGATAAAGTCTTAATTGATCTCACGTTGTTAATCAGAAAAGTCGTCGGTGATGGCAATGTATACCGAATTGGTGGAGAAGAGTTCTGTATTACAATCTTTGAAAATGGCTTCGAAGAAGTGCTCGCAATTAGTGAGAAATTACGTCAGACAATCGGCGATCATATTTTTAATTTCGGAACGCAGCGATTTCAAATGACATCCAGTATTGGCATCTGTACCTACCGGGATGGTGAAAACCTGCCCAGATTATTAAAGTCTGCCGACATAGAACTATATAAAGCAAAAAATAATGGTCGTAACCAAATATGCATTTGTAATTCGGCCAATGCTGATGACTTTTTTCAAACTGAGCAACCTGAAAATAGTTAAGACTCAAACTCCTCTTCTTCATCTTCAAAAACAACGTTGTAATTTTCAGTATAAGTGCAATGTGGTTGCCTGCTGCAGGTGAAGAAACGCCTGCCTTTAAATTCCCCCATCGTCGCAACTTTAACAACCATTGGGCTACCGCATTTTTTGCAGAAACGAACTTCTTTATCTACCTGAATAAGATCAATATGTGCAGCCAGTAATCGCCGCAACTTACTTACCTGATAGCTATACTTAATCGTCGTTCCAATCAAAGGTATATTGGCGCTTTTACAAACCTGTATAAGCAGCTTCTCCCTATCCACTTTACCTTTATCCAAAGGCCTTCCGTCATTAAGTTCCACAACAGCCCTTGGCTCAAAGGTTCTTGCATCACAAATCACAAACTGAAAATAACTCCGCGCTATTTTCCCTGATGCAATAAACATATCCTTCTTTTTCCGGATATCACGAGGCCGGATAACTTTATCCATCGTAATGTTTGCCAGCACAATGCCATGCTCACCGACAGCACTAACTAACGCATGGTAGAACGAAGTTTCATTCGAACTTAAAACCGGACCTTTGATCTTGTAACTATAGTCCTTTGCTTTATCTTCCTTAATTACGTATTTCTGTGAAATAAAGAAAATAACAAGCAAAATGAGCAAAACAAGAAAGACATTTACCATAACAAAAAGACCCGGTCACAAAAGTAGGTATTATATACCGTTTTTTATTCTATAAATTACCTGGTTAATTAAAGATATACTGGTCCATCATCGCAACCATGCGCCCCAGCTCAGGTTTAGTAATTGTATCATTCGCACCCAACAACAAAGCTTTTGCTCTGTTATCTTCACTCATTAACGAGGAAAACATAACAATAGGCAATTCAGCATAATCTGCACTATCACGAAGTTTTTTCACTAAATGCATACCATCCATCCGGGGCATTTCGACATCGGTAACCAGAGCATCAATCAAATCTGATGTTTTAACGCCTTCTTCCTTCGCAGATTCAGCAATACCAATCAGTTTTTCATAGGCTTCACCGCCGTCCTTGGCGACAATGACATTATAACCGGCAGAACTCAGCGTATCCTGAATCAAAGAACGAATAAAGGCAGAATCATCAACAACCATGATTGTCGCACCATTTCGTTTTGATACCATTTTCTGATTCAGATTAACGGACTTATCTTTCTGAATATCGTATTTCTCCATACTCAATTCAGGATTGATATCAGCAATAATTTTTTCAAAGTCCAGAATCATGATTAAATTTCCATCCATCCGTACTACGGCAACCACGCAATCCTGCTCACCCGATTCCAAAAACTGGCTTGGTGATTCAACATCATTCCACGAAATCCGGTGAATACGGCTGATACTGTCAATTAAAAAGCCATTGGTCATTTTGTTAAAATCCGTCACTATAACGAATTTATTATCAAAACCTTCTTTGGTTTTTACCCCTAACCATCCGGCTAAATCAACCAACGGTGTTAATACATCCCTGGATGAAAAAACGCCCAACATATGAGGCTGAGCATTTGGGTAATCTGTCGTTTCCGGAACCTGAATGACTTCTCTGACTTTGGCAACATTAATGCCGTAATAACACGTCTTCGTACTACCATCCGGTAACACTTTCTCAAGATGAAATTCAATGATCTCTAATTCATTTGTACCGCTTTCGGTCAAAATTGTGCTCGATGGATTACTCATAGTTACCACTTATCATTATGTTAGAATAACAGCTCACAGGGCTTAGCAATTAAAGTATAGAAGTTGTCTCATTTGTTGCTAAAATAAATGCTTAACTTTATTAATAATTTCAGTTAATCAACCTGGCTACCTTATAAATATATCAACAAATATTCAACAAAAAACCGAATCATATAAACGTTCTTTTCTATTGTCGTCACTTCAAAAAGAACTTTAATCAAGATCATCTAAAACATGAATTACTTCCCAAAAAAATTTTATCGTTTCAAGGCAGATACATTCACCTTGTCTATAATTTCAAAGAGCCTTTAAAAGGGATGTTGATTTAACAAAAAGACACGGAGCCACAAACCATGATAAGAGATGAATTTGGTATTTGCTTATCACAAGAAATGCTGAAAAAAAATCTTAGTTCGACATTTACCCATGTACGAGCTTACGAAATAGAAAAACCAGATAATGAGTCAGTTGACGACGCCCAGGTATTACTATCTTATCCACAAATGACAGGTGAAGATGTGCTGATTTCACAAAAGAAAAACGCAACCCTCGCCTGGAGAGCGGAGCATTTCTGTCCTTCTTTTAAGTAGAAGGTCATTTTTCCCAGTTCCGTCTCATCTTTGTTATTGTGCTTTCGGGAACATTATGGATGTTCCCGAAGTTTTTATTACAAACCCGAATAACCAACCGGACTTTATACCGTTTAGCTAAACGTTTGTATGGAAGCATTTCCCAATATTGAACAAAGGTATTTGCAACAACAACGTCAAATCCATCGTTAAGATACTGCTCCGTCATTTTCTGACACCACTGATGTGCTCTCGGTAATAACTCAGGATGGAAACGATATTCCCCGTCTTTTTCAAAAAACATATCAGCTTCAATATGTTTTGCATTCATCGACTTCGCCAGGGTTGATTTACCGGACCCAGGCAGACCCCGAATTAAATATAACGTTTGCATAACCGGTTTTGGCAACACCGTAGAATCATTTTTAATATTGTACCGATTATTTTGTTATTAGATATGACTTTCTTATCGACAAAATCTGAATATTCGGTTACTTTTAGAAGTATAGATGTCCAGACACTTTTTCTTAGGAGTTTGTTGTGCCTATTAAGATTCCAGATATGCTCCCGGCCGGCGATATTTTACGTAATGAAAACATTTTCGTAATGAATGAAACCCGGGCATCCACTCAGGAAATCAGACCATTAAAAGTGTTGATCTTAAACTTAATGCCAAAAAAGATAGAAACAGAAACACAGTTTCTTCGTCTGTTATCCAACAGCCCACTTCAGGTCGATATTGAACTATTACGTATTGATAACAGGCCAAGCCGAAATACACCTGAAGAGCACCTGAATAACTTTTACCGCCAGTTTGAAATGGTAAAAGATCGGTATTTCGATGGCCTGATTGTCACAGGAGCACCTCTTGGACTGGTTCAGTTTGAAGATGTGGTTTACTGGCCTCATTTGGAGAAAATCATTAACTGGGCGAAGGATCACGTTACATCGACCCTGTATGTCTGCTGGGCAGTACAAGCGGCATTAAATATTATTTATGGATTACCTAAAAAAACCCGGAGCCAGAAACTGTCCGGTGTTTATCAGCACAGTATACAGCAGGAATTTCATCCTTTAATCAGAGGGTTCGATGACTCTTTCCTTGCTCCTCATTCAAGAAATGCAGACTTTCCTATTGATTTTATTCAGGAAAATACCGATCTAAAAATTCTTGCCTCTTCGGATGAAGCCGGTGTTTACCTTGCTTCCAGTCAAAACATGAGACACGTTTTTGTTACCGGACACCCTGAATATGATGCCACGACTCTCCATGGCGAATACATTCGGGACTTGGGTGAGGGCCTGGAACCAGTGATTCCATTTAATTACTACCCCAATGACAACCCGGATAATCACCCGTGTGCAAGCTGGCGAAGTCACGGGCATCTGCTCTTTTCAAACTGGCTCAATTATTGTGTTTATCAGTTAACACCGTATGACCTGAATCAGTTCAGTGAAGATAACTTCACCATCAGTGAAGAGTAATACCTCAAAAAGGCATCATACGATGCCTTTTCTTTTGTCCTTGATCCTAAAATTTTACTCACAATATCAACAAAATAAACGAATTCTCTATCATAACGCCCAAATGAAATTATCGGGATTTATTATGAAATTGCGAATTTTAGTACCAATTTTTCTTTTACTTTGTGGATGTTCACACCACCCATCCCCATCATCGATAGCCAATAAACGTCTTGTCGATACAAGAATCGACTTAGCTCTCGCCTATATGGAAACCGGTAACCTTGGCAGAGCTGACTTCCACTTGCAGAGAGCGGCTCAAATTTCATCTGAAAGCCTAAGGTACCACCTGGCAAAAATACATTACTATGAGCTGACTCAGCAAAACCAAAAAGCGCTAAATTCATATCTATCATTGCTTAAGAAAAACAAAACCAACCCAAATTTGCTGAACAACTTTGCACTGTACCAGTGTCGGCATGCAACTCTGAAGCAGGCAACCGAATTATTTGAAAAAGGAATCCGGCATACGACCGGCGCATTAACCGGAGTAATTTACAAAAATGCAGCAATATGTGCTCTTAACCATAATGATTACCTCGCAGCCCAAAAGCTGTTTACCAAAGCACTACATTATCAGCCGGATAATCAGGAAATAGTGCATATTATTGAACAACTAAAACACAAGAAATTACCGCTTCCTGTTATTAACGCGGGGTCTGATCCGTCTTTTCAGCCGACGTTTAACGATATATGAGTGAGTTTTTATCCTGCGGCTTTCTTTAACAATATAGACAATCAACCAGATGATCAGAATAAGAAACAAAACCCCGAAAAAATAGAGTAATGGTTCACATAACCATCTGGGCTCACACGGGAGATATACATCAAATTCCATCACCCCTCCCGAATTTAGTTTTCTGATACTTATATATTAGTTTATGGTGCTGAAGAAAACCAAAGCTTGCGACTATCAGGGCATTGGTATGTCCAGGCTAAAAATCGGCTGACCTTATTTCCATGCTTCATTTCAACAATTCTCAGTTCATCCGCGCCCTGTTTTTCGATTAACTTTCTCAATGGGCGAACGTTGTCTCCTTTTGAAATAAGGCACGAAAACCACAGTATTTGCTCTGAATAACGGACACTTTCCCTAATCATCCGGCTTACAAAACCAAATTCACCTCCCGGGCACCATAACTCGTTATTTTGCCCGCCAAAATTTAATGACTTATCCCCTTTGTCTGACTGATGAGCATGTGGCTTCTGAAATCTACTGTGTGTACCATGTTTTCCTAAATTTTTTACTTTTCTTCTTGTTCCGGTTGCTGCTTCTTCAGCAGAACGGTGAAACGGTGGGTTACACAGAGAAAAATGATACTTCACCTCTGGCTGAACTACGCCTTTAAACAAATGATTAGGATTAGTCTGTAAACAAGGAGTAATCGCCTTGTTCAAGGTAGGATTATTATTGAGAATTTGACAAATATTATCGATGGAAGGTTTATTAATATCGGACGAAATAAACGTCCATCCATAAACAGAGGCCCCAATGATTGAATAAACAGCATTTGCTCCCGCTCCTATGTCCAATCCCTTTACAGAAGAAGAATAGACACTGCCATCATCTTGAAGAATGTCGGCCAAACGATGAATATAATCGGCCCGGCTGGGTATCGGTGGACACAGATATTGTTTGGGAATACTCCAGTTATTAATATGATAAAACGTTTTCAGAAGTGCTTTGTTGAGAAGAATGACGCTATCCGCGTCACTAAAATCTATCGTCCATTCCCCTTTTGGATTTTTTTTTAATTTCTGCTTAAGCGTAGGCACTGCATCTACTAATTCAGAAAAATTGTATTTACCTTTGTGGACATTTTTTTTATGTACACCGGAAGACTTTATTTTTACTAATTTCATTCTATTTCTCAGAATCACTGATCTTGGATGCTTTTAAAAATACAAAATAACCTGGCATCAAACTCCAGCTGATGATATTCAGGCTCCATATGACAACACAGTTGATAAAAAGATTTATCGTGACTTTTCTCTTTTATATGGGCAAGTTCATGCACTACCAGCATTTTTAGTAAAGGTTCAGGAGCCTGTTTAAAGAGATTGGCTATCCTTATTTCGTTCTTGCGAATAATCCGGTTACCATGCTGCTTAGTATGGAAGGAATGAAGTCCTAACGCATTGTTGATAATATGTATTTTGCTGTCAAACTGAACTTTGGAGATGGGAGCGGCTTTCTTCAGATATTGGCTTTTAAATGCCATAACGTAATTATAAAGGGCCTTATCATTTTGAATTTCATGATTCATCACCGGGTAGCGCTTCTCAAACCATGAAAGAAATGAACCGTTTTCAATCATATTCCTAATCTGGTTAACTATAGGTTCGGGATAGCCCTGAATAACTTTTAAATCAGGCATGGCCATAACGTACTCAACTTAAATAACGTTTACTTGAAACTAAGTAGGTAAGTCTACAGGAAATGATTAAC
The DNA here is from genome assembly GCF_021272385.1 of Vibrio salinus. Taxonomy (GTDB): domain Bacteria; phylum Pseudomonadota; class Gammaproteobacteria; order Enterobacterales; family Vibrionaceae; genus Vibrio; species Vibrio salinus. Next base: position 15,667 of record NZ_JAJSDZ010000005.1, on the reverse strand, counting down.
TGAATGAACTCAGACAAAAATATAAAAGCACGCAAAAGGCCATACTCACCTTTGAGAGCATAAATGCCGTTAATTTAATGGTGGTTATCGACAAAAAATTCCATCTCATTTACACGAAGAGAAATCGTATCACCAGTCATATTGCTTTTGTTACCGAACTGGACAACGGTATTATCATTACCAATTTTCATCGATGAACTGTCAACAGCAACATTAGAATCCAAATACGCTTGTATCGCTGCTTTAAGCTCTTCTTCATCTGGATCAGTTTAAATGTCACTGACATCAATCAAATCTGAAATATCAATGATATCTTCATTACTGTTAAAGTCTTCAATGGTATCAACGCTATCATGATCTAACACAAAGATGTCTTCCCCTGCATCACCATGTAAATGGTCAACTCCGGCCCCTCCATAAATGATATCATCACCCGAACCACCATGAATTTCATCCTCACCGCCATATCCATACAGTATGTCATTACCGGCGCCACCATCGATATCATCATCCCCACCCTCATTGGTATCTGATGCAAACATATCAGGATTTTCAGAAATATAATTAAAGACCTCTTCATCTGTCACATCAGAATCGCCGGTGGATTCTAAAAAAGACTTAATTGCATCAACTCCGACCAGATCAGCATGATTATCATCTTCCCAGGGTAAGTTTGATGTATCAACTGAATCACCAAAAATAATATCGTTATCATCCCCGCCGACCAGATTATCATTGGCAGAGCTTAGCTGTTGCACACCAATATTATCGATAGAAGCAATACCATCGCCGGAGATAGAAAGCTCCAGCTTATAAACACCATCTGGAAGGCTTCCTGTTTCATAAGTTTTCTTTCCGCTGGTTTGAGTGGAAATTTCTACTGAATCAACTAATACCCAACTCTCATCCGTAAGTTGCTGATACACATTTACGTGAACGTCCGCATTTCCGGCAGATTTATCTTTATCATATTTAATATCAAAACTAATACTTTGGGCAGAACCATCAAAAGTCAGTGGTATCGACGTAAGTGTTGCAGCTTCTCCGTCACCTCCGTCATTATCTCTTACTCCAATATCATCGTTTTTATTCGCATCTGAATTACCACCTCCTGCAGACAACACTTTTTCACCATTATCAGATACGATCCAGAAGTCATTGATATCAAGGTCATCTTCATTACCTTTAAAGTCAATAATACTGGAAGGCATTCCATCATCATCAAATTCTCCAACAAGAATATCGCCATAAGTCATCGTTGTCATAGCTAACATATAACCCGAGCCACTGTTTCCCGCTATATCAACATAACTATCATCAGGAACAGAAATAGTTGGTTCAGAATCAACCGTATGTGTATAGGTTGCCGTCCATGTATCATCATCAACCTGCTGAAAATTACTCAATGAACCACCTGTGACACTTACATCGACAGCGGTGAAATCCTGTACCATTTCACTAAATTGAAAAGTCACAGTTGTACTCTCTCCAATACTTAAATTGGTATCCAACGCAGTAATCGTGACAGTCGGAGCAATAAGATCAGCACCCAATGCAGTAGCGCTGGCTTCTGTGGAGGTATTTCCCGCTCCATCAACAATATACGCCCGGATTTCTTCTTGCGGATCAATATCTACCGTGACACTGCCACTGCTGATTTCATCCGCGGACAGCGTATAGTCAGAGTCGTTGATATATAAGGTATCTGTCGCCGAGTTAAAGTCACCCGGTAAGGTAATCGTGGCTTCCACCGTTCCGTCGGCGCCCAGCTCTGCCGAGTTATACACCCCATCGTCATTACTATCCGCGTCTTCCAGCGCAATCACCGGTGGCTGCACTTCCGTGTCCGCAGACAATGCGGTAGCACTCACCTCGTCAGAAGTATTGCCTGCCCCATCAACAATATACGCCCGGATTTCTTCTTGCGGATCAATATCAACCATCACACTGCCACTGCTGATTTCATCCGCAGACAGCGTATAGTCAGAGTCGTTGATATATAAGCTATCTGTCGCCGAGTTAAAATCACCCGGTAAGGTAATCGTGGCTTCTACTGTTCCGTCGCCACCCAGCTCATCGGCGTTATACACGCCATCGTCATTACTATCGGCGTCTTCCAGGGCAATCACCGGTGGCTGCACTTCCGTATCAGCACCCAATGCGGTAGCGCTGGCCTCTGTGGAGGTGTTTCCCGCCCCATCGACAATATACGCCCGGATTTCTTCTTGCGGATCAATATCTACCGTGACACTGCCACTGCTGATTTCATCCGCGGACAGCGTATAGTCAGAGTCGTTGATATATAAGGTATCTGTCGCCGAGTTAAAGTCATTCGGTAAAGTAATGGTGGCTTCCACCGTTCCGTCAGCGCCCAGCTCTGCCGAGTTATACACCCCATCGTCATTACTATCCGCGTCTTCCAGCGCAATCACCGGTGGCTGCACTTCCGTGTCCGCAGACAATGCGGTAGCGCTGGCTTCTGTGGAGGTGTTTCCCGCCCCATCAACAATATACGCCCGGATTTCTTCTTGGGGATCAATATCCACCATCACGCTGCCATTGCTGATTTCACCGGCCGATAACGTATATTCAGAGTCGTTGATATATAAGGTATCTGTCGCCGAGTTAAAATCACCCGGTAAGGTAATCGTGGCTTCTACTGTTCCGTCGCCACCCAGCTCATCGGCGTTATACACGCCATCGTCATTACTATCGGCGTCTTCCAGGGCAATCACCGGTGGCTGCACTTCCGTATCAGCACCCAATGCGGTAGCGCTGGCCTCTGTGGAGGTGTTTCCCGCCCCATCGACAATATACGCCCGGATTTCTTCTTGCGGATCAATATCTACCGTGACACTGCCACTGCTGATTTCATCCGCGGACAGCGTATAGTCAGAGTCGTTGATATATAAGGTATCTGTCGCCGAGTTAAAGTCATCCGGTAAGGTAATGGTGGCTTCCACCGTTCCGTCAGCGCCCAGCTCTGCCGAGTTATACACCCCATCGTCATTACTATCCGCGTCTTCCAGCGCAATCACCGGTGGCTGCACTTCCGTGTCCGCAGACAATGCGGTAGCGCTGGCTTCTGTGGAGGTGTTTCCCGCCCCATCAACAATATACGCCCGGATTTCTTCTTGGGGATCAATATCCACCATCACGCTGCCATTGCTGATTTCACCGGCCGATAACGTATATTCAGAGTCGTTGATATACAGGGTATCTGTCGCCGAGTTAAAGTCATCCGGTAAGGTAATCGTGGCTTCCACTGTTCCGTCGGCGCCCAGCTCATCGGCGTTATACACCCCATCGTCATTACTATCCGCGTCTTCCAGCGCAATCACTGGTGGCTGCACTTCCGTATCGGCAGACAATGCAGTAGCGCTGGCTTCTGTGGAGGTGTTTCCCGCCCCATCGACAATGTACGCCCGGATTTCTTCTGTCGGATCGATGTTGACGGTCACGCTGCCACTGCTGATTTCATCCGCAGACAGCGTATAGTCAGAGTCGTTGATATATAAGGTATCTGTCGCCGAGTTAAAGTCATCCGGTAAGGTAATGGTGGCTTCCACCGTTCCGTCAGCGCCCAGCTCTGCCGAGTTATACACGCCATCATCATTGGCATCGGCGTCTTCCAGCGCAATCACCGGTGGCTGCACTTCCGTATCTGCACCCAATGCGGTAGCGCTGGCTTCTGTGGAGGTGTTTCCCGCCCCATCGACAATATACGCCCGGATTTCTTCTGTCGGATCGATGTTGACGGTCACGCTGCCACTGCTGATTTCATCCGCAGACAGCGTATATTCAGAGTCGTTGATATATAAGGTATCTGTCGCCGAGTTAAAATCACCCGGTAAGGTAATGGTGGCTTCCACCGTTCCGTCAGCACCTAATTCATTTGAGTTATATACACCATCGTCATTGGTATCGGCGTCTTCCAGTACAATCACCGGTGGCTGCACTTCCGTATCGGCAGACAATGCGGTGGCACTGGCTTCTGTGGAGGTGTTTGCCGCCCCATCGATAATATACGCCCGGATTTCTTCTTGCGGATCAATATCTACCGTCACGCTGCCACTGCTGATTTCATCCGCAGACAGCGTATATTCAGAGTCGTTGATATATAAGCTATCTGTCGCCGAGTTGAAATCACCCGGTAAGGTAACGGTGGCTTCCACTGTTCCGTCGCCACCCAGCTCTGCCGAGTTATACACCCCATCATTATTGACATCGGCGTCTTCCAGTGAAATAGAAGCTGATCGCACAACATTATCAAAAGATATTGTAGGCACAGATCTTGTTATATCACTAGAAGATGGGATGGCAGAAGATATATCTGCTAATGGTGAACTGTCACTGGATAAATCAGTGTCTAAAACGTCAGTTGTTGTAGCAATAGTTGGAACTAAAGTTTGGACCAATGCAAGACTTTGAGCCTGAGTAATTCCTGTTCCCGCTGTGGCTGATGTATCGAAAAATGTTGATGCCAGTAACTCGGTATTATTACTGGTAATGGTTGCGCTCCCTGCCAGACTGGAACCTGTTACACCTCCGGCTGCGGCAGCGAACTCATCAGCCAACTGAGTAGGATCCACTCCCTGTTCTAAAGCTGTGATAATCTGATCAATTTCATTTGTTATAGCAATACTTTGGTTATCAGGAGTGATCAGTTCAGCGGAAAACTGTGGAGACTGACCATCATTTTCTACATTAAAAAATTGACCATTTTTTACCAAAATAGAACCAGATGGCACCGATTCATTATTGGGAATGACCGTCACATTTCCATCTTTGTCAATGACAATAGACTGATCAATACCTATATCAGCAGGCGAAATAATTGTTTTCTGGTCCATAAATAATGCCTTCACAACAGCAGAAACTTTTTCACTTACTATATTCTAGTTCACATTTTTGCTTTTCGACGTTCTTTCATCTTTATCCAGATAAAAAAGGGAGGCCAAAGCCTCCCTTGATTCAGTATCAATAATGAATTTAGGATTTATTCACTGTCAAATTCAGATCATCAACCATAACGGAGACCGAGCTACTGGCAAAATCACTACCAAAATCGACAACACTGTTGCCTTCAACTGAAAGGTAAGTATGTCCATCATCCGCGGTACTGACTGACACATAGTCGGCGATGTTCTCAGAAGATATGTCATTGACACCATCCAGCAATTCCGAAATATCAATCACATCTTCATTACTATTGTAATCAGTTATCTTATCGGTTCCGCCATCCTGTTCAAGGATAAAGGTATCTTTACCCGATCCGCCAGTCAGCGTATCGTTACCGGTACCGCCTTTAAGGATATCGTCACCTGAACCACCGGTAAGCACGTCATTACCACTGCCACCGATGAGAGTGTCATTTCCGATACCACCAATAAGAGTATCATTACCTGCCCCGCCGAATAACATATCAGCGCCGGAACCACCGTCTAACTGATCATCACCACCAAGACCAAATAGAATGTCGTTGCCAGAATCGCCGGTAAGAATATCATCTCCACCGATTTCCGTTGTAGAGTCGAATAGTGATGCATGTTCAGAAATAAAACTGAATATATCTTCGTCGGTAACATTGTCATCGGTCTGAGCCAGATAGCTTTCAACAGCATCAAGTCCTTCTTTATCTGTGTCAAAATTGAATTCAGCTTCTAATCCACTGGCATCAACATCGTCTCCAAATAAGATATCATCACCAGACCCACCATCAATCTGATCATTTCCGGATTGAGATGCGTCTGCAGATTGATAGGTAATATCATCCATCCACATAGAACCACCATTTGTAGATAGTTCCAGCCTATACTCTCCAGATTCTAACGTATCCGTTGTGTAACTATCCCAGTTAGTCGATGTAACGAAAACAGTATCAACAATGTCCCATGAAGATGAAGTTTCATCATATTTTAAAATGTTTACTTCGCTATCAGCCCACCATCCTGAAGCTGCACTGAAAGTTATTTGAGAGTAATCTCCGTCCAATACAAATGAATCCGATAGTGTAGTGGCTGCGTAGTTATCCCATCTATTAGCGTCATCAAGTTGCAAAAATCCGCCATAAATAGACAGAGAAGCATTATTATCTGGGCTCCAGTCAGACCTTGTATCCAATGGATTCAAACCGTAAATATTCGAAGACCGCCCATGACGATAACCATCCCCCCAGTAATGTGTGAAATCGGCTAAGGTACCACTATAACTCCATGAAGAAGAATCGATGATGGCATCACTTCCAACAATAATATCAGAGGCGCCATATCCGGAAGTAACACCATCGTTATCGTGGATCACAACAACATTATAAGGTTCAATTGAGACAGTACTACTTGCCGTATCCCCATCTCCATCAGTAAGCTGATAAACAAAATCAATTGTTTTATCTGTCGACAAAGCAATATATTGGTTATAGTTCCACTCACCGGACTCTGATAGTGTTATTTCAAATGCAACAGAACCACTATCACCATAGCTACCAACTACGTGTTCGCCATCAGAACTGATTGTCACAGAAATTGCTTCACCAGATGCCGTATATAAGTCACTATCTGCAAGACCTGTAATAACCAGAGAATCTGTATCTGAACGACCGTCAGCGCCATAGTCTAGAGATAGTGTTCCAGATGCACTGGCCGCTGCGGAACCACTAAAGGTAATAGCTGAAATGGAGAAATCACTGTTATCTAAAATATCCCTATTCCAGTAAAAGCCATCTGACTGATTTCCGTTATCTGTTGCTACAATGACAATTTCATCGAAGCCAACATCAACAACAGAGAAATCAGCAGCATATTTTCCATTAGCCCCCGTCGTATCAGAACTGAAATCCTGAGTTGAAACTAAAACACCATCTTTATAAAAATAGGCAGTACCAGACTCTAACTCGCCTCCATACATATTTTCAAAATCAATGGAACAACCGTAAGCCACTTTGCCATTAAGACTTATAGTCAAAGCTTCTGATAAACCCTGATCGGTTTCATCATCATAAATATAATCAATCTCTGAGCTAAAATGGTCGGTATCCGTATGCCCCCCATTGGAGGTAACTGAAACACCAGTTGTACTTTGGTAAACACTCGCATCAGTTCGAATTAAATTCCCCGTGGAGTCATAAGTAACACCCTGAGAAGAAATAGTAATATCACCCGAATCAAGAGTGAGGGTATCTGATGTGATTGTGGAATTACTGGTTAAATCTATGGTTCCTGTTAATACCGAATCAGAATCAACAGGAGTAGCTTGAACTGTCGAAGATTCATAAACATAAGGTGTATCATCGGCAATATTAATCGTGATTTCACTGGTAGTCGTATCCAAGCCATCTGATACCGTTACACCAACACCAAAAGATACAAGTTGATCATAAGTTGAATCGGAATTGTCGATCGGACTAGTTTGCGTAATGGAATAAGTACATTGACCATTAGCATCAACATCACCTAGTGACACAGTAATAGCTACAGTACCATCCGCCAAAGTACCAATAAGGTCCCCATCTGAATTGATACTAAATGTCAAAGGATAATCATCGGGAACACTCGGCAATGTTAGTGAAACAGACAAATCATCTGTATTACTATCAGCATCATGAATAGTGAGTGTTCCACTATGTCTATAAATTCCAGTCTGTAAATTTGCTTCGGATAAATCCACGGTTCCCAAATCAGATGGAGAAATAACTGGGGCATCATTAACTCTCGCCGCTGTCTCGCTCGCTTGCGTCGACGTGTTACCCGCCGCATCGGTGATTTGCGCGGTCACTGTGCCTTCCGGAGCCACTTCGACTGTCACGGAACCCGCGGCGATTTCATCCGCAGACAAGCTGTATTCTTCACCGTTGATGGTCAACGTGTCGTTCGCCGCATCGAAGTCGTCTGGCAAGCTGATGGTCGCCGTCACGGTGCCATCTTCGCCCACTTCCGCGTTGTTGTAGATGTCATCATCACCTGTGCTTTCTAGCGTGATGGTCGGTGCTTTCACTTCTGTGTCCGCTGCCGCCGCTGTCTCGCTCGCTTGCGTCGACGTGTTACCCGCCGCATCGGTGATTTGCGCGGTCACTGTGCCTTCCGGAGCCACTTCGACTGTCACGGAACCCGCGGCGATTTCATCCGCAGACAAGCTGTATTCTTCACCGTTGATGGTCAACGTGTCGTTCGCCGCATCGAAGTCGTCTGGCAAGCTGATGGTCGCCGTCACGGTGCCATCTTCGCCCACTTCCGCGTTGTTGTAGATGTCATCATCACCTGTGCTTTCTAGCGTGATGGTCGGTGCTTTCACTTCTGTGTCCGCTGCCGCCGCTGTCTCGCTCGCTTGCGTCGACGTGTTACCCGCCGCATCGGTGATTTGCGCGGTCACTGTGCCTTCCGGAGCCACTTCGACTGTCACGGAACCCGCGGCGATTTCATCCGCAGACAAGCTGTATTCTTCACCGTTGATGGTCAACGTGTCGTTCGCCGCATCGAAGTCGTCTGGCAAGCTGATGGTCGCCGTCACGGTGCCATCTTCGCCCACTTCCGCGTTGTTGTAGATGTCATCATCACCTGTGCTTTCTAGCGTGATGGTCGGTGCTTTCACTTCTGTGTCCGCTGCCGCCGCTGTCTCGCTCGCTTGCGTCGACGTGTTACCCGCCGCATCGGTGATTTGCGCGGTCACTGTGCCTTCCGGAGCCACTTCGACTGTCACGGAACCCGCGGCGATTTCATCCGCAGACAAGCTGTATTCTTCACCGTTGATGGTCAACGTGTCGTTCGCCGCATCGAAGTCGTCTGGCAAGCTGATGGTCGCCGTCACGGTGCCATCTTCGCCCACTTCCGCGTTGTTGTAGATGTCATCATCACCTGTGCTTTCTAGCGTGATGGTCGGTGCTTTCACTTCTGTGTCCGCTGCCGCCGCTGTCTCGCTCGCTTGCGTCGACGTGTTACCCGCCGCATCGGTGATTTGCGCGGTCACTGTGCCTTCCGGAGCCACTTCGACTGTCACGGAACCCGCGGCGATTTCATCCGCAGACAAGCTGTATTCTTCACCGTTGATGGTCAACGTGTCGTTCGCCGCATCGAAGTCGTCTGGCAAGCTGATGGTCGCCGTCACGGTGCCATCTTCGCCCACTTCCGCGTTGTTGTAGATGTCATCATCACCTGTGCTTTCTAGCGTGATGGTCGGTGCTTTCACTTCTGTGTCCGCTGCCGCCGCTGTCTCGCTCGCTTGCGTCGACGTGTTACCCGCCGCATCGGTGATTTGCGCGGTCACTGTGCCTTCCGGAGCCACTTCGACTGTCACGGAACCCGCGGCGATTTCATCCGCAGACAAGCTGTATTCTTCACCGTTGATGGTCAACGTGTCGTTCGCCGCATCGAAGTCGTCTGGCAAGCTGATGGTCGCCGTCACGGTGCCATCTTCGCCCACTTCCGCGTTGTTGTAGATGTCATCATCACCTGTGCTTTCTAGCGTGATGGTCGGTGCTTTCACTTCTGTGTCCGCTGCCGCCGCTGTCTCGCTCGCTTGCGTCGACGTGTTACCCGCCGCATCGGTGATTTGCGCGGTCACTGTGCCTTCCGGAGCCACTTCGACTGTCACGGAACCCGCGGCGATTTCATCCGCAGACAAGCTGTATTCTTCACCGTTGATGGTCAACGTGTCGTTCGCCGCATCGAAGTCGTCTGGCAAGCTGATGGTCGCCGTCACGGTGCCATCTTCGCCCACTTCCGCGTTGTTGTAGATGTCATCATCACCTGTGCTTTCTAGCGTGATGGTCGGTGCTTTCACTTCTGTGTCCGCTGCCGCCGCTGTCTCGCTCGCTTGCGTCGACGTGTTACCCGCCGCATCGGTGATTTGCGCGGTCACTGTGCCTTCCGGAGCCACTTCGACTGTCACGGAACCCGCGGCGATTTCATCCGCAGACAAGCTGTATTCTTCACCGTTGATGGTCAACGTGTCGTTCGCCGCATCGAAGTCGTCTGGCAAGCTGATGGTCGCCGTCACGGTGCCATCTTCGCCCACTTCCGCGTTGTTGTAGATGTCATCATCACCTGTGCTTTCTAGCGTGATGGTCGGTGCTTTCACTTCTGTGTCCGCTGCCGCCGCTGTCTCGCTCGCTTGCGTCGACGTGTTACCCGCCGCATCGGTGATTTGCGCGGTCACTGTGCCTTCCGGAGCCACTTCGACTGTCACGGAACCCGCGGCGATTTCATCCGCAGACAAGCTGTATTCTTCACCGTTGATGGTCAACGTGTCGTTCGCCGCATCGAAGTCGTCTGGCAAGCTGATGGTCGCCGTCACGGTGCCATCTTCGCCCACTTCCGCGTTGTTGTAGATGTCATCATCACCTGTGCTTTCTAGCGTGATGGTCGGTGCTTTCACTTCTGTGTCCGCTGCCGCCGCTGTCTCGCTCGCTTGCGTCGACGTGTTACCCGCCGCATCGGTGATTTGCGCGGTCACTGTGCCTTCCGGAGCCACTTCGACTGTCACGGAACCCGCGGCGATTTCATCCGCAGACAAGCTGTATTCTTCACCGTTGATGGTCAACGTGTCGTTCGCCGCATCGAAGTCGTCTGGCAAGCTGATGGTCGCCGTCACGGTGCCATCTTCGCCCACTTCCGCGTTGTTGTAGATGTCATCATCACCTGTGCTTTCTAGCGTGATGGTCGGTGCTTTCACTTCTGTGTCCGCTGCCGCCGCTGTCTCGCTCGCTTGCGTCGACGTGTTACCCGCCGCATCGGTGATTTGCGCGGTCACTGTGCCTTCCGGAGCCACTTCGACTGTCACGGAACCCGCGGCGATTTCATCCGCAGACAAGCTGTATTCTTCACCGTTGATGGTCAACGTGTCGTTCGCCGCATCGAAGTCGTCTGGCAAGCTGATGGTCGCCGTCACGGTGCCATCTTCGCCCACTTCCGCGTTGTTGTAGATGTCATCATCACCTGTGCTTTCTAGCGTGATGGTCGGTGCTTTCACTTCTGTGTCCGCTGCCGCCGCTGTCTCGCTCGCTTGCGTCGACGTGTTACCCGCCGCATCGGTGATTTGCGCGGTCACTGTGCCTTCCGGAGCCACTTCGACTGTCACGGAACCCGCGGCGATTTCATCCGCAGACAAGCTGTATTCTTCACCGTTGATGGTCAACGTGTCGTTCGCCGCATCGAAGTCGTCTGGCAAGCTGATGGTCGCCGTCACGGTGCCATCTTCGCCCACTTCCGCGTTGTTGTAGATGTCATCATCACCTGTGCTTTCTAGCGTGATGGTCGGTGCTTTCACTTCTGTGTCCGCTGCCGCCGCTGTCTCGCTCGCTTGCGTCGACGTGTTACCCGCCGCATCGGTGATTTGCGCGGTCACTGTGCCTTCCGGAGCCACTTCGACTGTCACGGAACCCGCGGCGATTTCATCCGCAGACAAGCTGTATTCTTCACCGTTGATGGTCAACGTGTCGTTCGCCGCATCGAAGTCGTCTGGCAAGCTGATGGTCGCCGTCACGGTGCCATCTTCGCCCACTTCCGCGTTGTTGTAGATGTCATCATCACCTGTGCTTTCTAGCGTGATGGTCGGTGCTTTCACTTCTGTGTCCGCTGCCGCCGCTGTCTCGCTCGCTTGCGTCGACGTGTTACCCGCCGCATCGGTGATTTGCGCGGTCACTGTGCCTTCCGGAGCCACTTCGACTGTCACGGAACCCGCGGCGATTTCATCCGCAGACAAGCTGTATTCTTCACCGTTGATGGTCAACGTGTCGTTCGCCGCATCGAAGTCGTCTGGCAAGCTGATGGTCGCCGTCACGGTGCCATCTTCGCCCACTTCCGCGTTGTTGTAGATGTCATCATCACCTGTGCTTTCTAGCGTGATGGTCGGTGCTTTCACTTCTGTGTCCGCTGCCGCCGCTGTCTCGCTCGCTTGCGTCGACGTGTTACCCGCCGCATCGGTGATTTGCGCGGTCACTGTGCCTTCCGGAGCCACTTCGACTGTCACGGAACCCGCGGCGATTTCATCCGCAGACAAGCTGTATTCTTCACCGTTGATGGTCAACGTGTCGTTCGCCGCATCGAAGTCGTCTGGCAAGCTGATGGTCGCCGTCACGGTGCCATCTTCGCCCACTTCCGCGTTGTTGTAGATGTCATCATCACCTGTGCTTTCTAGCGTGATGGTCGGTGCTTTCACTTCTGTGTCCCGCTGCCGCCGCTGTCTCGCTCGCTTGCGTCGACGTGTTACCCGCCGCATCGGTGATTTGCGCGGTCACTGTGCCTTCCGGAGCCACTTCGACTGTCACGGAACCTCTGCCGGCGATTTCATCCGCAGACAAGCTGTATTCTTCACCGTTGATGGTCAACGTGTCGTTCGCCGCATCGAAGTCGTCTGGCAAGCTGATGGTCGCCGTCACGGTGCCATCTTCGCCCACTTCCGCGTTGTTGTAGATGTCATCATCACCTGTGCTTTCTAGCGTGATGGTCGGTGCTTTCACTTCTGTGTCCGCTGCCGCCGCTGTCTCGCTCGCTTGCGTCGACGTGTTACCCGCCGCATCGGTGATTTGCGCGGTCACTGTGCCTTCCGGAGCCACTTCGACTGTCACGGAACCCGCGGCGATTTCATCCGCAGACAAGCTGTATTCTTCACCGTTGATGGTCAACGTGTCGTTCGCCGCATCGAAGTCGTCTGGCAAGCTGATGGTCGCCGTCACGGTGCCATCTTCGCCCACTTCCGCGTTGTTGTAGATGTCATCATCACCTGTGCTTTCTAGCGTGATGGTCGGTGCTTTCACTTCTGTGTCCGCTGCCGCCGCTGTCTCGCTCGCTTGCGTCGACGTGTTACCCGCCGCATCGGTGATTTGCGCGGTCACTGTGCCTTCCGGAGCCACTTCGACTGTCACGGAACCCGCGGCGATTTCATCCGCAGACAAGCTGTATTCTTCACCGTTGATGGTCAACGTGTCGTTCGCCGCATCGAAGTCGTCTGGCAAGCTGATGGTCGCCGTCACGGTGCCATCTTCGCCCACTTCCGCGTTGTTGTAGATGTCATCATCACCTGTGCTTTCTAGCGTGATGGTCGGTGCTTTCACTTCTGTGTCCGCTGCCGCCGCTGTCTCGCTCGCTTGCGTCGACGTGTTACCCGCCGCATCGGTGATTTGCGCGGTCACTGTGCCTTCCGGAGCCACTTCGACTGTCACGGAACCCGCGGCGATTTCATCCGCAGACAAGCTGTATTCTTCACCGTTGATGGTCAACGTGTCGTTCGCCGCATCGAAGTCGTCTGGCAAGCTGATGGTCGCCGTCACGGTGCCATCTTCGCCCACTTCCGCGTTGTTGTAGATGTCATCATCACCTGTGCTTTCTAGCGTGATGGTCGGTGCTTTCACTTCTGTGTCCGCTGCCGCCGCTGTCTCGCTCGCTTGCGTCGACGTGTTACCCGCCGCATCGGTGATTTGCGCGGTCACTGTGCCTTCCGGAGCCACTTCGACTGTCACGGAACCCGCGGCGATTTCATCCGCAGACAAGCTGTATTCTTCACCGTTGATGGTCAACGTGTCGTTCGCCGCATCGAAGTCGTCTGGCAAGCTGATGGTCGCCGTCACGGTGCCATCTTCGCCCACTTCCGCGTTGTTGTAGATGTCATCATCACCTGTGCTTTCTAGCGTGATGGTCGGTGCTTTCACTTCTGTGTCCGCTGCCGCCGCTGTCTCGCTCGCTTGCGTCGACGTGTTACCCGCCGCATCGGTGATTTGCGCGGTCACTGTGCCTTCCGGAGCCACTTCGACTGTCACGGAACCCGCGGCGATTTCATCCGCAGACAAGCTGTATTCTTCACCGTTGATGGTCAACGTGTCGTTCGCCGCATCGAAGTCGTCTGGCAAGCTGATGGTCGCCGTCACGGTGCCATCTTCGCCCACTTCCGCGTTGTTGTAGATGTCATCATCACCTGTGCTTTCTAGCGTGATGGTCGGTGCTTTCACTTCTGTGTCCGCTGCCGCCGCTGTCTCGCTCGCTTGCGTCGACGTGTTACCCGCCGCATCGGTGATTTGCGCGGTCACTGTGCCTTCCGGAGCCACTTCGACTGTCACGGAACCCGCGGCGATTTCATCCGCAGACAAGCTGTATTCTTCACCGTTGATGGTCAACGTGTCGTTCGCCGCATCGAAGTCGTCTGGCAAGCTGATGGTCGCCGTCACGGTGCCATCTTCGCCCACTTCCGCGTTGTTGTAGATGTCATCATCACCTGTGCTTTCTAGCGTGATGGTCGGTGCTTTCACTTCTGTGTCCGCTGCCGCCGCTGTCTCGCTCGCTTGCGTCGACGTGTTACCCGCCGCATCGGTGATTTGCGCGGTCACTGTGCCTTCCGGAGCCACTTCGACTGTCACGGAACCCGCGGCGATTTCATCCGCAGACAAGCTGTATTCTTCACCGTTGATGGTCAACGTGTCGTTCGCCGCATCGAAGTCGTCTGGCAAGCTGATGGTCGCCGTCACGGTGCCATCTTCGCCCACTTCCGCGTTGTTGTAGATGTCATCATCACCTGTGCTTTCTAGCGTGATGGTCGGTGCTTTCACTTCTGTGTCGCTGCTGCCGCCGCTGTCTCGCTCGCTTGCGTCGACGTGTTACCCGCCGCATCGGTGATTTGCGCGGTCACTGTGCCTTCCGGAGCCACTTCGACTGTCACGGAACCCGCGGCGATTTCATCCGCAGACAAGCTGTATTCTTCACCGTTGATGGTCAACGTGTCGTTCGCCGCATCGAAGTCGTCTGGCAAGCTGATGGTCGCCGTCACGGTGCCATCTTCGCCCACTTCCGCGTTGTTGTAGATGTCATCATCACCTGTGCTTTCTAGCGTGATGGTCGGTGCTTTCACTTCTGTGTCCGCTGCCGCCGCTGTCTCGCTCGCTTGCGTCGACGTGTTACCCGCCGCATCGGTGATTTGCGCGGTCACTGTGCCTTCCGGAGCCACTTCGACTGTCACGGAACCCGCGGCGATTTCATCCGCAGACAAGCTGTATTCTTCACCGTTGATGGTCAACGTGTCGTTCGCCGCATCGAAGTCGTCTGGCAAGCTGATGGTCGCCGTCACGGTGCCATCTTCGCCCACTTCCGCGTTGTTGTAGATGTCATCATCACCTGTGCTTTCTAGCGTGATGGTCGGTGCTTTCACTTCTGTGTCCGCTGCCGCCGCTGTCTCGCTCGCTTGCGTCGACGTGTTACCCGCCGCATCGGTGATTTGCGCGGTCACTGTGCCTTCCGGAGCCACTTCGACTGTCACGGAACCCGCGGCGATTTCATCCGCAGACAAGCTGTATTCTTCACCGTTGATGGTCAACGTGTCGTTCGCCGCATCGAAGTCGTCTGGCAAGCTGATGGTCGCCGTCACGGTGCCATCTTCGCCCACTTCCGCGTTGTTGTAGATGTCATCATCACCTGTGCTTTCTAGCGTGATGGTCGGTGCTTTCACTTCTGTGTCCGCTGCCGCCGCTGTCTCGCTCGCTTGCGTCGACGTGTTACCCGCCGCATCGGTGATTTGCGCGGTCACTGTGCCTTCCGGAGCCACTTCGACTGTCACGGAACCCGCGGCGATTTCATCCGCAGACAAGCTGTATTCTTCACCGTTGATGGTCAACGTGTCGTTCGCCGCATCGAAGTCGTCTGGCAAGCTGATGGTCGCCGTCACGGTGCCATCTTCGCCCACTTCCGCTTGT
>NZ_JAJSDZ010000004.1 GCF_021272385.1 Vibrio salinus | reverse complement strand
CACGCTAGAAAGCACAGGTGATGATGACATCTACAACAACGCGGAAGTGGGCGAAGATGGCACCGTGACGGCGACCATCAGCTTGCCAGACGACTTCGATGCGGCGAACGACACGTTGACCATCAACGGTGAAGAATACAGCTTGTCTGCGGATGAAATCGCCGCGGGTTCCGTGACAGTCGAAGTGGCTCCGGAAGGCACAGTGACCGCGCAAATCACCGATGCGGCGGGTAACACGTCGACGCAAGCGAGCGAGACAGCGGCGGCAGCGGACACAGAAGTGAAAGCACCGACCATCACGCTAGAAAGCACAGGTGATGATGACATCTACAACAACGCGGAAGTGGGCGAAGATGGCACCGTGACGGCGACCATCAGCTTGCCAGACGACTTCGATGCGGCGAACGACACGTTGACCATCAACGGTGAAGAATACAGCTTGTCTGCGGATGAAATCGCCGCGGGTTCCGTGACAGTCGAAGTGGCTCCGGAAGGCACAGTGACCGCGCAAATCACCGATGCGGCGGGTAACACGTCGACGCAAGCGAGCGAGACAGCGGCGGCAGCGGACACAGAAGTGAAAGCACCGACCATCACGCTAGAAAGCACAGGTGATGATGACATCTACAACAACGCGGAAGTGGGCGAAGATGGCACCGTGACGGCGACCATCAGCTTGCCAGACGACTTCGATGCGGCGAACGACACGTTGACCATCAACGGTGAAGAATACAGCTTGTCTGCGGATGAAATCGCCGCGGGTTCCGTGACAGTCGAAGTGGCTCCGGAAGGCACAGTGACCGCGCAAATCACCGATGCGGCGGGTAACACGTCGACGCAAGCGAGCGAGACAGCGGCGGCAGCGGACACAGAAGTGAAAGCACCGACCATCACGCTAGAAAGCACAGGTGATGATGACATCTACAACAACGCGGAAGTGGGCGAAGATGGCACCGTGACGGCGACCATCAGCTTGCCAGACGACTTCGATGCGGCGAACGACACGTTGACCATCAACGGTGAAGAATACAGCTTGTCTGCGGATGAAATCGCCGCGGGTTCCGTGACAGTCGAAGTGGCTCCGGAAGGCACAGTGACCGCGCAAATCACCGATGCGGCGGGTAACACGTCGACGCAAGCGAGCGAGACAGCGGCGGCAGCGGACACAGAAGTGAAAGCACCGACCATCACGCTAGAAAGCACAGGTGATGATGACATCTACAACAACGCGGAAGTGGGCGAAGATGGCACCGTGACGGCGACCATCAGCTTGCCAGACGACTTCGATGCGGCGAACGACACGTTGACCATCAACGGTGAAGAATACAGCTTGTCTGCGGATGAAATCGCCGCGGGTTCCGTGACAGTCGAAGTGGCTCCGGAAGGCACAGTGACCGCGCAAATCACCGATGCGGCGGGTAACACGTCGACGCAAGCGAGCGAGACAGCGGCGGCAGCGGACACAGAAGTGAAAGCACCGACCATCACGCTAGAAAGCACAGGTGATGATGACATCTACAACAACGCGGAAGTGGGCGAAGATGGCACCGTGACGGCGACCATCAGCTTGCCAGACGACTTCGATGCGGCGAACGACACGTTGACCATCAACGGTGAAGAATACAGCTTGTCTGCGGATGAAATCGCCGCGGGTTCCGTGACAGTCGAAGTGGCTCCGGAAGGCACAGTGACCGCGCAAATCACCGATGCGGCGGGTAACACGTCGACGCAAGCGAGCGAGACAGCGGCGGCAGCGGACACAGAAGTGAAAGCACCGACCATCACGCTAGAAAGCACAGGTGATGATGACATCTACAACAACGCGGAAGTGGGCGAAGATGGCACCGTGACGGCGACCATCAGCTTGCCAGACGACTTCGATGCGGCGAACGACACGTTGACCATCAACGGTGAAGAATACAGCTTGTCTGCGGATGAAATCGCCGCGGGTTCCGTGACAGTCGAAGTGGCTCCGGAAGGCACAGTGACCGCGCAAATCACCGATGCGGCGGGTAACACGTCGACGCAAGCGAGCGAGACAGCGGCGGCAGCGGACACAGAAGTGAAAGCACCGACCATCACGCTAGAAAGCACAGGTGATGATGACATCTACAACAACGCGGAAGTGGGCGAAGATGGCACCGTGACGGCGACCATCAGCTTGCCAGACGACTTCGATGCGGCGAACGACACGTTGACCATCAACGGTGAAGAATACAGCTTGTCTGCGGATGAAATCGCCGCGGGTTCCGTGACAGTCGAAGTGGCTCCGGAAGGCACAGTGACCGCGCAAATCACCGATGCGGCGGGTAACACGTCGACGCAAGCGAGCGAGACAGCGGCGGCAGCGGACACAGAAGTGAAAGCACCGACCATCACGCTAGAAAGCACAGGTGATGATGACATCTACAACAACGCGGAAGTGGGCGAAGATGGCACCGTGACGGCGACCATCAGCTTGCCAGACGACTTCGATGCGGCGAACGACACGTTGACCATCAACGGTGAAGAATACAGCTTGTCTGCGGATGAAATCGCCGCGGGTTCCGTGACAGTCGAAGTGGCTCCGGAAGGCACAGTGACCGCGCAAATCACCGATGCGGCGGGTAACACGTCGACGCAAGCGAGCGAGACAGCGGCGGCAGCGGACACAGAAGTGAAAGCACCGACCATCACGCTAGAAAGCACAGGTGATGATGACATCTACAACAACGCGGAAGTGGGCGAAGATGGCACCGTGACGGCGACCATCAGCTTGCCAGACGACTTCGATGCGGCGAACGACACGTTGACCATCAACGGTGAAGAATACAGCTTGTCTGCGGATGAAATCGCCGCGGGTTCCGTGACAGTCGAAGTGGCTCCGGAAGGCACAGTGACCGCGCAAATCACCGATGCGGCGGGTAACACGTCGACGCAAGCGAGCGAGACAGCGGCGGCAGCGGACACAGAAGTGAAAGCACCGACCATCACGCTAGAAAGCACAGGTGATGATGACATCTACAACAACGCGGAAGTGGGCGAAGATGGCACCGTGACGGCGACCATCAGCTTGCCAGACGACTTCGATGCGGCGAACGACACGTTGACCATCAACGGTGAAGAATACAGCTTGTCTGCGGATGAAATCGCCGCGGGTTCCGTGACAGTCGAAGTGGCTCCGGAAGGCACAGTGACCGCGCAAATCACCGATGCGGCGGGTAACACGTCGACGCAAGCGAGCGAGACAGCGGCGGTCGAAGTGGCTCCGGAAGGCACAGTGACCGCGCAAATCACCGATGCGGCGGGTAACACGTCGACGCAAGCGAGCGAGACAGCGGCGGCAGCGGACACAGAAGTGAAAGCACCGACCATCACGCTAGAAAGCACAGGTGATGATGACATCTACAACAACGCGGAAGTGGGCGAAGATGGCACCGTGACGGCGACCATCAGCTTGCCAGACGACTTCGATGCGGCGAACGACACGTTGACCATCAACGGTGAAGAATACAGCTTGTCTGCGGATGAAATCGCCGCGGGTTCCGTGACAGTCGAAGTGGCTCCGGAAGGCACAGTGACCGCGCAAATCACCGATGCGGCGGGTAACACGTCGACGCAAGCGAGCGAGACAGCGGCGGCAGCGGACACAGAAGTGAAAGCACCGACCATCACGCTAGAAAGCACAGGTGATGATGACATCTACAACAACGCGGAAGTGGGCGAAGATGGCACCGTGACGGCGACCATCAGCTTGCCAGACGACTTCGATGCGGCGAACGACACGTTGACCATCAACGGTGAAGAATACAGCTTGTCTGCGGATGAAATCGCCGCGGGTTCCGTGACAGTCGAAGTGGCTCCGGAAGGCACAGTGACCGCGCAAATCACCGATGCGGCGGGTAACACGTCGACGCAAGCGAGCGAGACAGCGGCGGCAGCGGACACAGAAGTGAAAGCACCGACCATCACGCTAGAAAGCACAGGTGATGATGACATCTACAACAACGCGGAAGTGGGCGAAGATGGCACCGTGACGGCGACCATCAGCTTGCCAGACGACTTCGATGCGGCGAACGACACGTTGACCATCAACGGTGAAGAATACAGCTTGTCTGCGGATGAAATCGCCGCGGGTTCCGTGACAGTCGAAGTGGCTCCGGAAGGCACAGTGACCGCGCAAATCACCGATGCGGCGGGTAACACGTCGACGCAAGCGAGCGAGACAGCGGCGGCAGCGGACACAGAAGTGAAAGCACCGACCATCACGCTAGAAAGCACAGGTGATGATGACATCTACAACAACGCGGAAGTGGGCGAAGATGGCACCGTGACGGCGACCATCAGCTTGCCAGACGACTTCGATGCGGCGAACGACACGTTGACCATCAACGGTGAAGAATACAGCTTGTCTGCGGATGAAATCGCCGCGGGTTCCGTGACAGTCGAAGTGGCTCCGGAAGGCACAGTGACCGCGCAAATCACCGATGCGGCGGGTAACACGTCGACGCAAGCGAGCGAGACAGCGGCGGCAGCGGACACAGAAGTGAAAGCACCGACCATCACGCTAGAAAGCACAGGTGATGATGACATCTACAACAACGCGGAAGTGGGCGAAGATGGCACCGTGACGGCGACCATCAGCTTGCCAGACGACTTCGATGCGGCGAACGACACGTTGACCATCAACGGTGAAGAATACAGCTTGTCTGCGGATGAAATCGCCGCGGGTTCCGTGACAGTCGAAGTGGCTCCGGAAGGCACAGTGACCGCGCAAATCACCGATGCGGCGGGTAACACGTCGACGCAAGCGAGCGAGACAGCGGCGGCAGCGGACACAGAAGTGAAAGCACCGACCATCACGCTAGAAAGCACAGGTGATGATGACATCTACAACAACGCGGAAGTGGGCGAAGATGGCACCGTGACGGCGACCATCAGCTTGCCAGACGACTTCGATGCGGCGAACGACACGTTGACCATCAACGGTGAAGAATACAGCTTGTCTGCGGATGAAATCGCCGCGGGTTCCGTGACAGTCGAAGTGGCTCCGGAAGGCACAGTGACCGCGCAAATCACCGATGCGGCGGGTAACACGTCGACGCAAGCGAGCGAGACAGCGGCGGCAGCGGACACAGAAGTGAAAGCACCGACCATCACGCTAGAAAGCACAGGTGATGATGACATCTACAACAACGCGGAAGTGGGCGAAGATGGCACCGTGACGGCGACCATCAGCTTGCCAGACGACTTCGATGCGGCGAACGACACGTTGACCATCAACGGTGAAGAATACAGCTTGTCTGCGGATGAAATCGCCGCGGGTTCCGTGACAGTCGAAGTGGCTCCGGAAGGCACAGTGACCGCGCAAATCACCGATGCGGCGGGTAACACGTCGACGCAAGCGAGCGAGACAGCGGCGGCAGCGGACACAGAAGTGAAAGCACCGACCATCACGCTAGAAAGCACAGGTGATGATGACATCTACAACAACGCGGAAGTGGGCGAAGATGGCACCGTGACGGCGACCATCAGCTTGCCAGACGACTTCGATGCGGCGAACGACACGTTGACCATCAACGGTGAAGAATACAGCTTGTCTGCGGATGAAATCGCCGCGGGTTCCGTGACAGTCGAAGTGGCTCCGGAAGGCACAGTGACCGCGCAAATCACCGATGCGGCGGGTAACACGTCGACGCAAGCGAGCGAGACAGCGGCGGCAGCGGACACAGAAGTGAAAGCACCGACCATCACGCTAGAAAGCACAGGTGATGATGACATCTACAACAACGCGGAAGTGGGCGAAGATGGCACCGTGACGGCGACCATCAGCTTGCCAGACGACTTCGATGCGGCGAACGACACGTTGACCATCAACGGTGAAGAATACAGCTTGTCTGCGGATGAAATCGCCGCGGGTTCCGTGACAGTCGAAGTGGCTCCGGAAGGCACAGTGACCGCGCAAATCACCGATGCGGCGGGTAACACGTCGACGCAAGCGAGCGAGACAGCGGCGGCAGCGGACACAGAAGTGAAAGCACCGACCATCACGCTAGAAAGCACAGGTGATGATGACATCTACAACAACGCGGAAGTGGGCGAAGATGGCACCGTGACGGCGACCATCAGCTTGCCAGACGACTTCGATGCGGCGAACGACACGTTGACCATCAACGGTGAAGAATACAGCTTGTCTGCGGATGAAATCGCCGCGGGTTCCGTGACAGTCGAAGTGGCTCCGGAAGGCACAGTGACCGCGCAAATCACCGATGCGGCGGGTAACACGTCGACGCAAGCGAGCGAGACAGCGGCGGCAGCGGACACAGAAGTGAAAGCACCGACCATCACGCTAGAAAGCACAGGTGATGATGACATCTACAACAACGCGGAAGTGGGCGAAGATGGCACCGTGACGGCGACCATCAGCTTGCCAGACGACTTCGATGCGGCGAACGACACGTTGACCATCAACGGTGAAGAATACAGCTTGTCTGCGGATGAAATCGCCGCGGGTTCCGTGACAGTCGAAGTGGCTCCGGAAGGCACAGTGACCGCGCAAATCACCGATGCGGCGGGTAACACGTCGACGCAAGCGAGCGAGACAGCGGCGGCAGCGGACACAGAAGTGAAAGCACCGACCAT
>NZ_JAJSDZ010000003.1 GCF_021272385.1 Vibrio salinus | reverse complement strand
GTATTCTTCCCTCTCACCCTTTACATTGGATTACAGACAACAACGTCTTTAAATGCTGCCATTTATATGTCTGCTACACCGGGAATAGTCTTAATCATCAATGGTATTGTTTTCCGGGATAAGATCACTTTGAATAATATTTGTGGCGTCATCTTAAGTACTTTTGGTGTTTTCTTTTTGGTTATGAAGGGAAATATAACGGATACCAGTGTATTTCATAATATTAATACCGGGGACTTATGGGCAATGGGTTCAGCCCTGAGCTGGGCAATTTATTGCTCTTTTTTACGCCTAAAAGACAAAACTATTCCGGGTAACGCCTTCGTGACAACCAGCTCACTCCTTGGAGCAATCATGCTAATCCCTATAGTCTGGTACCACGTATCTGCTAAACAGGCTGTTGACTTGTCGTCTTATACAGACAAAGAATTTCTGACAGGCTTGCTGTATCTGGTACTTTTCCCATCCTGGTTATCTTATGTGTTTTGGAATAAAGGCATCGGTGAAATAGGCGCGACAAGAGGAGAAATATACACTCACATCATTCCTCTATCTGGCGGAGTATTCAGTATTCTATTTTTAGACGTGAATCTGAAAACCTACCACATCATCAGTGCTCTGCTCATAGGTACGGGAATATGGTTCTGCTCCAGCAAGCGAAAGAAAAAAGCTAATCTAGTTGCCCCCCCTCTGCATAAATAATGTTTTTTGCAGCTTGCCAGGCAACAAGGACTGGCGGATATTCTTTGTTCGCAGGTGTATCTCTGTTTGACCCCTGTGCAATGATGGCGCCATCAATCAACATTAAGATCATCAATGATGTTCTTTCAGCGGCTTCCGGCTTAAGTGTTTCAGATAGAATTCTTCTGAACACTTTCAGCATCTCAGTTCTGAACTGAGCATTCAGACTCTTAATGTGGTTATTGGTATTACCAGCTTCAAATAAGGCCCGGCTGAACAAGCATCCATTAAAATTCTCACTATTAAACCACTCTTCGTAGTACTGAAAAATGGTAAACAATTTATTCTTACGCCAGATTCAGACTGTTCGATATCAGTTACCGCTTCAACAAACTGCGTGCGCTTCTGGCTCAATACACTCTCGATGAGCGCATTTTTATCTTTGAAATAGCGATAAAACGTCATTTTTGAAACACTAGCTTCTTCGCAGATTCTATCAATACTCGGACCGTTATAACCGCATTGGGTAAAAAGCCTGATTGAAGAGTCAACCAATTTCATTCTGTTTTGTATTTGTCACGATATGAACGACCAATCCCGGAACTCATTGTCTGCATTATACAATTTTGATGCTTCAAAAAAAATTATCGTAGGTTATTCACTGAGTATAGACAGGAGAGTAAATCACTCTCCTGTCTAAAATTGGTAAGTAAAGGATTAGTTTTCTGCGATTTGCTGTGTTGCAGATGGTTTTGATTTCATTTAATCCAGATAACAATGATCCCAAGCACTACTATTGGCACAATAGGATCAATAACTGTACCGCCTCTGCCAAAATCAGATTCAAAAGTAACACGATACTAGAACCAATGGCCCAGGCTATCGTTGAACTCACTGTCCAAATTTTTAGCTGATCCGGTAAATCAGAAATCCCTAAAGTACGACTAATAATATGAAAGTAAGAGTCATTTAAGTGAGAAAAACCAACCGGTCCCACTGCACATGCCAACGCGACAAAGACAGGATCCAAGCCCAGAGATTCGACTAAAGGCAGGCTCATCGTTGCGGCTACCATCATAGATGCTGTTGCAGACCCCTGAATCAACCGAAGCATTGATGAGATAGCTAAAGGAACCAGTAATGCGGGAATACCACTACTAGCAATCGCTTCAGCAGCAACCGGACCTGCACCTGATGCTTTTAGTACCGCCCCCATCGCACCACCACAACCTGTCACGACAAGAATTAATCCTGTACTTGATAACGCATCATCCATAGAGCCAATCATATCTTTACGATCGATATGCGTGGTAAGTCCATACAGCGCAATGATGACACCGATACCAACTGCAACGACTGGGTTACCAAGTAAACTGATCACCGTGTGGAATGTAGAGTCTCCTTTGTTAATAAGAGTGTTTGCCAAAATCAGGGCAATTGGAATAAAAATGGGGCCAAAGGAGATAAAGTTACCCGGTAATTTAGAGTCATCCACTTCTTCTATTTTCTCTAAGTTTGCCCAGTCAGCTTCAGACGTGATCCAGCCGTCATCGCTTGGTACGCGATAGTATTCTTTACCTACTTTGCGAATATAAATAATCGACAGCAACATCATCGGAATGGAAACAGCGAGCCCCCACACCATATACACACCCAAATCAACGCCTAGAATACCAGCAACGGCAATAGGGCCAGGTGTCGGCGGAACCAATGCATGAGTAATCAGAAGACCAAGAGCTAAAGTAACTCCTAGCCCTACGGCAGAACGTCCGGTATTTCTGGAAATCGCTCTGACCAGTGAGTGTAAGATGATGTACGCAGAGTCACAAAATACTGGAATAGCGACGATAACCCCAGTCAGACCCAACGCGATATCTTCTCGGCCTTTTCCACATATTTTTACGAATGTTTTCGCCATCCTAACTGCGGCTCCGGAGCGTTCGAAACAAGCCCCCATCATTACACCAAAGGCAATGATCAGGCCTATTCCGCCAAGTACTCCCCCGAATCCGGATTTAATCGCACTAACTAATGCATCTGGTACCATTCCGGCAAATAAACCCATGATCAAACATGCTACGATCATGGCTAAAGCTACCGGAATCCGAGTTTTGATGATCATGATCATCATAGTGACAATGCCTATCACTATACCAATGATTGCCCCATCCATAATTTTACCCTTTTGTCACGTTATTGAATTAGATTTATCATTAACTAATTGATTTTTTTATTTTTATTAGTTACGCAATTTAAACCAGGCCAGTCCCTCCTCTGTGGTTGCCCTTGGGTTATATTCACAACCGATCCAATCGTCATAACCGGCTGAATCAAGAACATCAAAGATATGGTTAAAATTCAGTTCACCTTCATCTGGCTCATGCCTGTCTGGCACGGAAGCAATTTGAACATGCCCGATATAAGGAGCAAGATCTTTAATTAACACTGATAAATCCCCATCCATGATTTGAGCGTGATAAACATCAAACTGTAACCCGACATTTTTACGTTCAACCCGGCGAATCAGTTCACAGCTTCTCGTTGATGAGAATAAAATAATTCGGTACGTCCCGGCTATTCAGAGGTTCCAGTACAACCTTAATGCCGTGTTTTGAAAACTCGTCAGCCGCATAACGAATATTGTTGATAAAGGTTTCTTCGTGTTGCTCCCGGGTATATTGGGGATTCACGATACCAGCCATCACATGCACTTTTTTGGCATTTCATGGCGACAGCATAAGGAATAGCCTGTTCAATACAGTCTTTGAAACGTTTTTCTTCTCCCGGAAGAGCAGCAAACCCTTTTTCACCACCGACCCAATCCCCCGGATATAAATTAAACAGAGTCTGTTCAAGATTATATTTCTCAATATATTGCGCTAATTGTTCCGGTTCATAATCATATGGAAATAAAAATTCAACCGCTTTAAATCCTGCCTGTGCCGCTTTCTCAAATCGTTCTAAAAACTCGACTTCCGTAAACATCATTGTTAAATTTGCAGCGAACTTAGCCATTATTTACCCACCTCTTTTAATTCGTTAACTTGCGCATCAGTCAAATAATTCACCTCATGCTCCATTAGTAAAAAATACAATTTTGCTGTTTCTTCAAGTCTTCCGCGTTATCGACCGCATCTTCAAAGTTACTTCCGGTAATCACCGGTCCATGATTGGCAAGGAGAAAAGCCCTGAAATCTTTCGCTCGTTTACTGAGCTCCTCAGCGATTGAGGTGAACCCGGCTTGATATACGGGATCACGGGTAACTGTCCGATACGCATTACGTAATATGGAGTAAAAGCTTTGATCGCATTGTCAGTATCGAGATTTTTCAGACACGACAACGCCGTAAGATAAGTGGAGTGTAAATGCACAATCGCATTACAATCCGGATTCTGTTTGTATATGGCCAAATGAAACTGCACTTCTTTTGATGGTTTATCTCCGGCAAGAAGATTTCCTTCGATATCAATGACCGAAAGCGTTTCTTCTTTTAATCTTCCAAAACAAGAACCTGTTGGGGTAGCAAGATAATTGCCATCGGGCAATTTCAATGACAAATTACCCGCACCTCCGGTTGAATAACCACGTTCAAACATCGAGCGAGCCAGAGATACCATCTGTTTTCTTAACTCATGTTCAGTCATAACCAAAAGTCCTGTGCTTTTTTGAAAATTGCTCATCACCGAAATTTCCTGATTTCAGAGCAAGAGAAATAGAACCATCAATAGATTTAACCCATGGAACACCTGGAGCAATTTGTGGACCGATATAGAAACCATTGACTCCAAGACCTTTTGTGACTGCTCCCGATGTTTCTCCTCCGGCAACAATGAAGTTTTTAATACCGATATCACTCAAACGCTCTGCCAATCGTTGAAAAAAGGTTTCAACAGCCTCACTGGATTCTTTCATGCCATATCGGTCTTGAATCCGTTTCAGCTCTTCCGGCTGGGCAGTTGCGTACACAATTGGTGCCAGAGGTGTCGAATCAAGATTACCTTTCACCCATTCAGTGACAATTTCGACATAATCAGAATTATCCAGACAATCAACAATATTAAGTTCGTATGATGGAACTAATTGTTTATAGACCCCAACCTGCTTATTAGTCATCACAGAACACGAACCAGACAGAACGATGGTAGGAGCATTTTCCGGATAACCCATCAGACTCGCTGAAGCGAAATCTTGAGTTCCGGAAGCATAATGACTCGCTATTCCCGGAGCCAAACCAGAACCACCTGTCAGTAATTTAAGACTCCGCGTGGCCTGACTGATGGTCTGTAAATGTTCAACCGTAAATGCATCAGTTACCGCGTATCGGTTACCCTGATTTTTTAGTTCTTCAATCTTTTCAACAACAGACTGAGGTCCATTTTCAATAGTTTGGTAGTCAATCAATCCACATTTTCCGGCTGACTGTCTTTCCATCAACTTGATCAAATTTGACTCTGTCATCGGGTTGATTGGGGTGTTTGCTCATTCCGGAGTCACTGAGTATTTCCTGAAACACAAACAGATAACCATTAAATACCGTGCGACCATTAACCGGAAGAGCAGGACAAACCACCGTAAAATCTTCATCAAGTTCATCCAGTAGAGCATCCGTTACCGGGCCTATATTTCCCCGTTCAGTGCTGTCGAAGGTAGAACAATATTTAAAGTAAACTGTTCACACCCCCTGCTTTTTCAGCCAGCGTAATGCAGAAACAGATTCTGAAACTGCCAGTGCCGAATCACAAGATCTGGATTTGAGGCTAACCACGACACAATCTACCGAATGTTTGGCGTCAATCTCTGTAGGAACTTTTGTTAACTGAATACAGCTTAAACCACTGTCGACCAGAAAACCTGCAATATCGGTCGCTCCGGTAAAGTCATCCGCTATCACACCAAGTTTGACACTCATTTGTCACCCCCTGGGAGCTCGATACCAGAAAAGATTTTGATAACTGCACTGTCATCTTCTTTTCCAAGACCCATATTGCTCGCATTAACGAACATACTTAGTGCCGGATTAGCCAGATAAAGCGGAAATTTCAGATCCTTAGCTGTATCCGAGACCAATCCTAAATCTTTAACAAAGATGTCGACCATCGATTTAGGCGAATAATCACCATCCAGTACATGCTGCATTCGGTTTTCAAACATCCATGAATTACCTGCTGCATTCGTAACAACATCGTACATAGTATCCAGAGGGATATTTGCCCGTGCAGCCAGCGCCATCGCTTCTGCAGCGGCTGCAATATGTACCCCGGCTAATAACTGATGAACAATTTTAACGGTTGAACCCTGACCAATGTCCTGACCAATTTTATACACCTTCCCTGCTACCGCTCCTAAAACTGGGGCCAGATTTTCAAACGCTTTTTCACTACCGGACGCCATCACCGTCATTTCCCCGGCAGCGGCTTTCACCGCGCCACCGGAGACCGGGGCATCCAGCATGATAAGATTCTTTTCTTTTAGCTTCACTTCGATGTCTTTTGCATCTGTCGCTGAAATGGTAGAGGAAACCATAACTGTTGTGCCTGTTGACAAATTTTCACAGAGTCCACTGGTAAACAAAATATGTTTAACCTGAGAAGCGTTGACAACCAAGAGCAAGACAGTATCAATGACACTGGCAAAATCACTTGCGTTTGTGGAAACAGCCTCGGCACCAAACGCTTTCAGTTCATTTAGCAACTCTGTATTTATATCTACACCGTAAGTTGTCAGACCAGCCTTCACACATGACTTAGCAGCCCCCATTCCCATAGACCCCAGGCCAATCACCATTACGCCTTTATTATTTTCGTTATTCATATTTTTCTCATACCTTTCATTCATGATTTACACCTTATAGTGTGATTATATGTTACGCATTATCACTAATCTAACGCTCACGTCACATAAATTCACAAAAATAAACAAAAATTGTGAATTTATGTGCATCTTAATGCCAACCAACAACATCTGAGTCAAATTCATTAATTATTAATTCACAATTTTTCACACAAGATAGATAATAAGAATAAAGATTCCGATAAGAGAAAAAACGAATGATTCCAGCCGAACGCCATAGAGCAATTCTGTCTGCATTAACAGAACAACCCATCATAAGCATCACTGAATTAGTTAACATTCTCGATGTGTCTCATATGACAATAAGACGTGATATTGCAAAACTTGAAAAGTCAGGAAAGGTAATATCTATTTCCGGTGGGGTTAAATTACCAACACAATTACACGAAGAACTGCCTCATTCCAAAAAAATTACAGAACGCGTACATCAAAAGAACAGATCGGTAAACTGGCTGCAGACCAAGTGCAAGCAAATACAACAATATATCTGGATGCAGGAACAACTTCGTTAGAAGTCGCGAAACAATTAGCAAACCGGGACGACCTCATTTTCATCACAAATGATTTCCCTATTGCTACCTATTTAATGAACAACTCCCAGAGTAAAATTTATCATACAGGTGGACTAATCGATCGTGCAAACCAATCCGCTGTAGGGAGCAAAGTCTCTGACTTTTTATATACTATGAATATTGATATTGCATTCATATCAACATCGTCATGGAACATGAAAGGAATCTCAACACCAAGTGAAAATAAAGTCATTGTAAAAAAAACGATCACAGAAGTTGCAAATAAATGCTACCTCATTTCAGATTCATCAAAATTTGGGAAAGTAGCCCCTTTTCATGCCCTATATAAATATTAGCAATGCTTTTTCTTATACATGTAATTCTAATTTAAAAATCAATCTACCGTGTTTATTTTATTAATATCATCTTTCATTACCATATCCAAACAAACTACAATAGAAACTATTGCATAAAACAACTCTAAATAAGCTAATGAAACTGCAGCCCCTGCAACACAATAAGCCATAATTGAAATTTTTATCATCTTAGACAAACGATATTGCCAACAATTTTTGGATTCTAAATCAAAATAAAATTTTTCAATGGATGCCAATTTTTTAAAACTAAGAAAAATAATAGAAAGAAACAAAAATAGTCCTGGAAACCCCTGATCACCTAAGACTTCAAAATAAATACTATGTGCCGCCCACCCCTTATCTCCCGGTGGTGGAGTTGGAATAAAATCAAACTTATCGATATTCACAGCTAATCGTTGCCAGACATACCCCCATTTGTGGCCCTTTAAATCCTCCACCAACAAGAGGACGATCCAAAGCCATAAGAGTATGAATTTTCCATGAATTAACCCGAGTTACGAATGAACTGTCTTGCATAGCAGTATCAATTGTATCCATACGATGGTACCAACTCTCTGGTAAATAATTATATGAAATCATTCCGACTAAAATGATAACGACAATGCTTTTTATTTTATGCTGACTTTTTAACCAAAAATATCCTAAGACGATGATCAGCCCAATCAAACCACCTCGAGAGAAAGTACCTAAAATAGCTAATACACATATGGCAGCTAAAACTCTCAACCCAATTTTTAAAAATTTCTCTTCGGTTTCCTGAATAAGATAAATAATAAAAGGCATTGTCATACATAAGGCTAAAGCCATGTGATTATTATCCGATAATATATTTCCTGATGGCCCTTTTATATGATGACCACCACCAGAAGCTATAAATTTCAACCCTTCAACAAAACCTAAAAATCCAATAGAAAGAACTATCATCCATAAAAACAAATTAAAATGATGTCTTTTCCTAATTATTAGCATTGTAAAAATAAATAATAAAATCGCTTTAAAAAAATTATTCCATGACATCCATACAATAACTGATGGGGCTAAGGAAAAATAGCTTGTTATCGTAGTATGTATTAAAAATAAAATCACAAAAAAAGAATATTTTATCCATTCTAAATTTAGGTTTTCTTCTATAAATAAAATACCCCAAAATAGTGATACCAGCAAAAATACTGTTATAACTTATTGTCGATGCAAAACCATAAATCCAATAGAAGGGAACAAATAAACCACTCCACAACCATAAGCTTACAGATGCAAATGGTCGCCTAATAGCAAATATAACAAGAATAATAAAGGCTGCTAAAAATACAATACCACGCATTTACTTACCTTGGTTATCTATTTTAATCGCCTGATATACTATATATATCAAAACAACTAAACATCCTAAAAATAACAACCCTTCAATCATTAAGCTTCTCCACTATATATTTTTTCATAAGAAGAAATCA
>NZ_JAJSDZ010000002.1 GCF_021272385.1 Vibrio salinus | reverse complement strand
CACTATATAAATTAAGTGTACAGTGGGTCTTTTAATGAAACGATTCTGTCAGAGTTTACGGTTGCAGATTTTATGCTCATGTGTTGGGCTCATACTCTCACTAAGTATGAGCCAATCTGCCTGCGCGGCTGACATCTACGTCATTACCATGTATCATCACAAATTGACCATTTATCCCGAAATGAAGTCAGACAGATTTTTTTAGGTGGAACGCTGAGCCGAAAATTTAAACCCGTCAATCTCTCTGTCGGAAACAGCGCCCGAACTTTATTTAATACTCAAATTCTGGGATTAACAGAAGGCCGTGTACAGGCTTACTGGGCTCAGTTACTGTTTCCGGTAAAAGCGAAAGACGCCCAAAAGAGTTTAATACTGAAAAAGATGTCATTGGCTATATCATTTCACATGACAATACGATAGGTTACATAACCGCCAAACAGTCACTGCCTGATGACATGAAAATTCTTTGTCAAAAATAAGATTACCCTGAAACCGGAATACCAATGATACAACTCAGCATCCGCACAAAATTCATGTTAATCAGTACAATATCAATTGTACTCTGTGCGTTACTGGTATTTGCCATCTCTCTTAAACAACATCAGCAAATCTATCTTAATTCCGTAGAAAGTAATTTGGATGCACTGACGGCTAATGTCGCTGACGAACTGTTACTTTACATTGGTGATCAGGATTCATCTTTTGAAATAAAAAATAATTTACTGACATTTCAAAAATATGATCACATTCTTTTTTCCTATGTTTACGATAGAAACTGGAATAAAATCAACCAGTACGTCAACATAAACAAAGTGTCACACAGCCGGATAAAACACATTTTATCTACCTTACCTGAGATAAAATCTCTGCCCTACGTCACTTCTGAGCAACGGGATGTACTGGCGATATTAAAACCCATTGGCGAACACGATAATCCACAAGGTTATCTTCTCGTGGTTCATGATTTCAATGCTCCAATCATTAAAAGCAGAAATACTCTCATTCAATTGCCTTGCCAGTCGTCGGAATCGTTCTGCTGGTTACTTTAATTTTAACCTGGTTTCTGCTTAAAAAACTGTTTAACCCTCTGTTATCTTTATCTGAATTTACAAAGAAAATTAAAGTAACCGGTAATTACAGCTTAAGATTTACTTCCGAAAGTTCCGACGAAGTCGCGACTTTAACGGTGAGCTCCTTTCACTGAATAGACCCCGGACTGACGCAATAACTTTTCATAATCCAGTACAACACTCACCCCTCCCCAATATTTTTGTTTATACGGAAAGTCCGAAAAGACCGGGTATCTGACAATAATACCTTGCCCTCCCTGTACCAAATCCACTGGAGAAGATAAAAAGACACTTTCGTAACGACGGGCCTTTAACACTGTGTGATATTGTCCGGGCACGGTCCTCAGATCAAGCCCTAAGACCTGTTCATTACCTTTTTCCGGGTATATATGAGTAATAATATCATTAGGATACAACGAAATATTACGCACATAGTAGGCTTTGGATGTTAATCTCTGAGCGATATTATACCAATTCGTGATTGCAAAAATCGGGCGCAATAGTCACTAACGTTGCTACACTTTCAGCAAGGTAAGTATCACGGTAAATTGTTGCTTCTATCCGGGATCGAATCAAGGCAATCTGATAGCGAATCTCGTCCTTATCCGCTTCAACCTGATTCTGAATAAATAACCCTGTCACAAACTCCACAAAAAATATGGATATACAAAAATAAATGACAGTAAACAGTAATACATACTGTTGTCTTTTTCTTTGAATAATTTTTAACATACCGCTCTATTGCTTAGAACCAGTAAAAATTCATCTTCATAATACGGAATGAAGACCACAACATAAACACAGAAGATAAACGCAAAAGCCCAAAGATAAATTCACCTCAGAATGTTCCTGCTAATCCGAAGCCATTGGATACAAGTGTAGACGATAAAATGAGATACCGAAAATATTGATAGATTAGTAAAAGAAATTAACTCATTGTCGGAACAGAAAAATAAACGCTATCGGAGAAATTTCAGCACGTTGTCAGAACCATCTATTTTCAACAATAAACAAAGTTGCATCAATTGCCCTAACTCACCTTCGGGAAACGTTCCTTTGCGCTCAAACCACAGTAAATACTCCTCCGGCAAGTCTATCAGATACCTGCCCGCATACTTCCCAAAGGGCATCTTCGTTCTGGTTAATTTAATCACATTTTCTTGATTTAACACTGTAAACTTCACATAAGCTAAAATGAACCATAACGTATATATACCATAAAAAGCACACTCAACCGTATATTGTCACTCCTGATAAGACTCGATCTTCATTCCATCAATAACATAAGCTGTCTCGCCTAAATCGTGATTTACCATCTCTGTTTCAGAACCCCGGTCACATATACTGTCTGCCAGAGTTCTTTAACAGGTGCTCCGTGTTCAAAACGAACATCCACAATTGATTCGGTGGGGGTGGTGGAACATGGATACAAGCACCAAAATATGGGACCAACAAAAACTCAGTTACCACTTCACTATCCCCTTCAAGAGGAATAACAAAAACCGGGCATTCTGACCCGCTTCCCGTTTAAGTCCAGCCTGACTCCACCCAACTTTTGCTGTGGCGGCGTATCTTCATCATGATTAATAACGGCAGGTCTTGACGGTGGCAATACATTTCGATCCTCTTCCGGAATTAAATCAATCCATTCCAATTGTATAACCCCATCTTTATTTTCTGATTCCGCTCTTATCGCCCCAGAAAAAAAGGTTAAAAGTACAATGATAAAAACGCAATCGTAACGGCTTAATCCCATATACATAATATCCATTATTTTCAATTAATAGATTAGAATTAATTATATAAATGACAATGATATTACAGCCCTGCATTTTTCCTGCGTTATTTTTAAGACCCACTAAATACAATGAACATTAAACAAAGCTTCATACTTTCGTAACAAAAATGTCATTGATTTAATGAGAAATAGTCAAACTTAACATCGGTAAAAAGAAAAATAAATGACGGAATAATAGACGGAGATAATTTGTGAAAAGTAACCAAGTCATACTGGCAGGAAGCATTTTGCTTACCCTCGCTGGCACTTGTTCAGCAAACAACAATATCAATACGCCTCAGAAAAATGATGCCTGGTATAAAGAAGCCCAGAGACAAATTGCTAAGGCAAAAGCGAACAAACCTATCGATAAGCAGGCCAAAAATGTCATTCTTTTTGTTGGTGATGGAATGAGCATTGGAACAATCACTGCGTCGAGAATTTTTGAAGGCCAGCGTCAGGGAATGTCTGGAGAAGAATACCGGCTGAACATGGAAACCTTACCTCATCTTGCACTTTCCAAAACCTACAACACAGATGCACAGACTCCAGACTCTGCCGGAACCGCATCTGCTATGGTCTCCGGTGTCAAGACGAAACAAGGCATAATCAGTATTGATGATAATGTACAACGCGGCTTCTGTAACACAGGTAAAGGACATGAAGTGAAAACCGCCTGGGAAATGGCAGCAGAAAAAGGCATGTCTGCCGGTGTTGTATCAACGGCACGAATTACCCATGCGACTCCGGCAACAACATATGCACACAGTGCTGATCGTAACTGGGAAAACGATGCGTCAATGCCTAATATTGCTAAAAATCAGGGATGCACTGATATCGCTCAGCAATTGGTCCAGTTCAATAAAGGAAAAGGACTACAGGTTGTCTTTGGGGGAGGTCGGCGAGAATTTATACCAAATACCACAACAGATCCCGAAGGGAAAAAAGGCAAACGCAAAGATGGCCGCAATTTAATTCAGGAATGGAAACAACGCTATCCGGACGGACAGTATGTTTACGACAAAACTGGCTTTGACAAACTGAGCAAAAATACAACCCGCGCTTTCGGCTTATTTGAAAGCAGTCACATGAAATACGAAGCCGATCGTGACAAAAATAACGAACCATCAATTGCAGAAATGACATCAAAAGCCATCGATATTTAAGCAAAAATCATAATGGCTATATTCTAATGGTC
This sequence comes from Vibrio salinus, assembly GCF_021272385.1. Taxonomy (GTDB): domain Bacteria; phylum Pseudomonadota; class Gammaproteobacteria; order Enterobacterales; family Vibrionaceae; genus Vibrio; species Vibrio salinus. The sequence goes on along the minus strand of NZ_JAJSDZ010000002.1, from coordinate 5,493 downwards.
GAAGGTGGACGTATCGATCATGCTCACCATGCAACCAACGCATACCGGGCATTTACGGAAACCATCGCATTCGATGAAGCCATTAAAACAGCTTTAGATAAAACCAACCCTCAGGAAACACTCATCATTGTGACGGCTGACCATGCACACACCATGATCATGAACGGCTATTCTGATCGAGGAAATCCTATCCTAGGACTTTCAAAGAAAAACGGACAGTTTAATAAAGATGAATTTGGTAAACGATATACGACTATTGGCTATGGAAATGGTATCGCTGCGGTTAACGGCCCCCGCAACAATCCGACTCAGAAAGAAGTGTTAGATCCAGATTACCATCAACAGGCTCTAATCAAATTCTCCTCAGAAACCCATTCAGGAGAAGATGTTGCCATTTTTGCAAAAGGTCCCGAAGCATTTCTGTTTCAGGGAGCTGTCGAACAAAACTATATCTTTCATGTCATTAATGAAGCGTTACATCTGACAAACTAACTGACACACCAGTTAATTACCCAAACATCAAGCTCAGATAATCTTTCTGAGCTTTTTCTTTGTTATAACCTCTATTTCTCTGCTCCATTTCAAAAATATCATTTCTGAGACTCGGCATTATTTCTTAATAGTGTATTTTTAATCTGATATCGAATGAAAAATAAATAAGTCAAAACAATATAAATGAAAACAATAAGGATACAACATGGCTGAAGTCTATTTGCTTGCAGAAATAGAAGCGAAACCGGGTCTTGCTGATTCGCTTCTTTCACTGCTTGAAAACCTGGTAAAAGAGTCAAGAAAAGAAGACGGATGTATTACCTACGAGCTTCTGCAGGACAAAGAAAAATCGGAGCTGTTTATCATGAGAGAACAGTGGGGAAGCGATGCCATTCTTGAAAGACATCAACAAACGGCTCACTTCCAGGATTTTGTCCTGAAGGCACAGGAATTGAACCTGCTTGACAGACTTGATGTTAAGTCATTCTCCATCAAGGCATAAGGTTGGCCCTGGCTCTTTTTCCCAATAAAAAAGGAGTCAGGCCGCTGTCTGAACTCTCGATCTTTTTCTGTGCCGTATTCCCAATACACTGACAACCTGAATACCAATTGCAGCAAGAATCACAATAGCCATTCCGGACAAACTTAAAAAGTCAGCATGAGAAGGCGTAATAATATCACTCCACCACCCAAGAAAAACGCATAGTTCAGTCAAAAGGTAAGAGGCAACTGGCGTTAAAGTAATTACTGCACTCACCTGAACAGTTTCCCAATAACATAAAGCCTGAGCAAACGAACCGTAGGCAATGACCGTATTCAGACAACAAAAATTGCCACCCAGACATCACTGGTTGTCATTGACATTAGTTGAGAAGGATGAGTGGCAGGAACCATTGCAATCAAAGCGAACAAATAAATACCAGCAGTATATTTGATGAGTTCAATTTCTGGTAAAGGGATTTCTGAACCAAAGCATAAGCACTCCAGGAAAGTGCAGCGACCAACATAATAATCAGTCCGGAAAATAAGACCGAAAGATCTCCATGATAATCACCCGAAACAACCGGATGGAAGAAAATAACCAGACCAAAAATTAAAATCGCAAAGCATACCCATTGTAACGACGCAATTTTCTCTTTTAAAAAAATCATTCCGCCCAGAGCCAGAAATAAAGGCGCAACCTGCATACCCAACTGGGCCACTTCCGGCCTTAAGTAATTTAGTCCCCAGGCAAAGCAGGTATAATTAATAATAAGAAAAAACACCGGTTAGTAGTAACTTAACCCAATCCATCCTGCTTAAATGTAAAAACTCGTGAAGACGCCCGTGAGCCCATTGCCAAACAAGAACAATCAGTCCTGAAACACTAAAACGCAACCAAGTCAGTGTAACAGGATCAGCAAATCCTCCAGACACTTTTAATGCGATAGGAATTAGCCCCCAGAATAAAACGGTGGTAAAGCTAAAAAAGAGACCATAACAAAAATACCGCATAGAACCAGACACAGAGAAACCTTACCTATAATTAACAACAATGCTAATAGTCGCATTCAATCCGGTTCTTATCCAATGCATAATCATTCTAAGTGTTATAAGTAAAAAGAATAAAGAGTAAAGAATGGCACCAGATATTTTTCTGCTCCCCTAACCCCGCAAACAGGTTTGAAAGTACGAAACATCACTACAGCCCAGTTGATATACTGTCGCTGGCTTCCCTCCTTTGCCCTTTTTAGAAGCAGCGATTTTATTCGCACTGACTATCACACCGGAATCGATTAAACGCCGCTTAATGGTCATTCGGTTTACTTCAACGCCAAATTTTTCATAAGCCTCAATAATATCCGAAACCAGAAATTCCTTATCCAGAAAGAAGAGAACAACAGACGTATACTCAACGGCTGCTCTTAACTTTTTCCAGGCGTGCTGGATCTGAGAAACATGATCAAACGCCAGTTCCATTTTATTATTTAGTAACTTTTCAAGAGGTACCCACTGTAACCGTGCAGAATCAATTCCGGAATTTTCAATTTGCCCAATATTCTCAGAATTCAGTAATGAGTAGTGTGAAATGCTAACACTCCATCCATCCGGATCCCGCTTCGGATTACCATCAACCAGAGGGTCACTGATAAAATTAGGAAAAGTATGAATTTTCTGTCGGCAAATTCTCCGTCTGGCAGATTCAAAATCGATATCCGCAGGTTCACCACCAGATGCAGTTTGGTCTTCATCAAAAACAATTCCGCCAGGAATCGCCCATTTACCACAATCTGGCCTTTGGGGGTTTTCTCCGCTTGATAAGAAGTGTTTCAATTCCGGTCCCTGTTAAACGCAACAGATAAGATCGATAGTTACAATCATGCCTAATAGTATCCTTATTAGAGATAAACGTATTTTAGATAAACAGTCATCATAACGTCAAGAATTAGTAACAACCAGTTACTAACTATTATTAAAAATAACAAATATACAGCTCTTGAATAAACAAGCTAATTATGACTAGAATCACGTTAAAACAGCCTAAAAAGGCATTTTTTCCAACATTGAATTGACAAAATTACAGTACTCAATTATGTTTCAGTTTAGTTAAGAACATCTTGTTATTAATTAGTCATAAGCCAGAAGGTACACGCTATGACATTGCCTTTATTTTCAGACGTGATCGTAAAAAGTATGCTTGACCTCGATGCATACAAAATCAATATGATGCAAGCGATACACAGTCTATACCCGATACTCTTGTCAGATATGAGCTAATAGTCCGCTCAGATGAAGACATCAGCGACTTACTGCCATACATTCAAAACGAAGTAAATCGCCTGAACGATTTGCGCTTTACTGAAGATGATATTCAGTATCTACGATCAAGTTCACCGCACTTAACCAACGCTTTTTTGCATTCGCTACGCTACTTTAGATTTTCACCTCAGCAACAGGTTGAGATCGGAATCGTTGAACAGAACCATAAACGTCAGCTTCGTATCGGCATTGAAGGGGCGTGGAAAGACACAATCCTTTATGAAACGATCGTGATGTCAATTGTTTCAGAAGTAAGAAATCGACACCGCTGGTCAAATGTCACATTAGATGATGTACTGCGGGTTCTTGAAGGAAAAGTCGAAAAAACTGAAAAAACACGTTAAAAGAACGAAACATTCAAAATTTCCGCCTGACAGAAATGGGAACCAGAAGACGGTTTTCCACTTCAGCTCAGGAAGTCATCATTGACTACCTTAGTTCTCACATTCCAGAGCTGATGGTGGGAACAAGCAATACGCATTTTGCCCGTCAGTTCAACATGACACCAATTGGAACCATTGCCCATGAATGGTTTATGGGACATCAGGCTCTGGTGAATCCAAGAGACTCTCAACGAGTTGCTCTTGAACAGTGGCTAAAGCTTTTGATGGTCAACTATCTATTGCGCCAACGGATACCTTAACCATTGACGCATTCCTGCAAGATTTCAACATGCATCTGGCCAAAGCTTATGATGGTGTCAGACACGATTCAGGATGCCCTTTTGCCTGGGGTGATAAACTTATCAATCATTATAAGCAATTGGGTATTGATCCAATGTCTAAAGTCTTTGTGTTTTCCAATGGACTTAACTTCGAACAATCTCTGGAGATTTGTGACTATTTTAAAGACAGAGTCAACATTTCTTTTGGAATCGGAACATTTCTAACTAATGACCTGGGAGGATGGACCAACAATGAATGTGTTCAGTACTCTCCTCTATCCATGGTGATCAAACTGACGGAATGCAACGGAAGGCCGGTAGCAAAAATCAGTGATGAGCCAGAAAAAAGCCATGTGTGAAGATGCCATTTATCTGGCAAATCTTAAACGTCAGTTTGGCATTGAGCTGAACATAGACGATTTGATTGAGCAATTAACGCAACAGAAGAAAACGAAGCGGATATATATCGCCGCGGCCTGATTTATAACTAAACAAGTGACCACTTACGGTCGCTTGTTTTTTTGATTTCATTTCCTAAAAAATCCCCTAACCCGAACCGCTCTTCTTTTCCATTAAATGATAAAAAACGCGATTTGGTTTAAATAATTTATCCTGACAAGAAAAGTGGTTGTTTTTTACCTTACGACACCTTTATCCATCGATGGCAATCCAATTTCCAGTTATAATAAATCCTGCAAATCAAAGGAGAAATATTGTGAAAAAAGTATGGTTAACCGGGGATGCCGTTGTTGATCTCATCCCTGATAGCGAAAACAGCTATTTGAAATGTCCCGGCGGCGCACCGGCCAATGTTGCTGTAGCGATTGCCCGGCTGGAGGGACAAGCTGAATTTATGGGTAAAGCAGGTAGTGACCCCTTCGGAAAATTTTTAAAACAGACACTCTCCGATGAGGGTGTTGGCGTAACACATTTCGCTCTGGATTCTGAACACCGGACTTCAACCGTTGTCGTTGATTTAGATGACAGTGGAGAACGCAGTTTTACCTTTATGGTAAAACCCAGCGCCGACCAGTTTTTTTCTTTCGAGGACATCGCCACATTCAACGCAGGAGAATGGTTACACTGCTGCTCAATCGCACTGGCAAACAATCCAAGCCGGAATGCCACATTCTCAGCCATCCGTGAAATGAAAAAAGCCGGAGGCTTTGTCAGCTTTGATCCAAATTTACGTGAGGAAGTCTGGGCTAATCCTGATGAGTTAATCAGTGTTGTTATGGATGCCGTCAAACTTGCGGATATGGTTAAATTTTCAGAAGAAGAACTGTCACTTTTGACGAATACACACTCTATTGAAGAAGGACTAGCGGCTTTACGTCCATTTGAGATTCCGTTAATCCTGGTCACTCTCGGTGCCGAAGGTACATTAGCAACCTTTAATGGCGTTTCACAAAAAGTGCCGGCAAGAAAAGTATCACCTGTCGATACAACCGGTGCAGGCGATGCCTTTGTCGGTGGTTTACTCGCACGCTTGTCTCAGAATCAGGACTGGCAGCAGGAGTCAACCATCACTGAGGCGG
>NZ_JAJSDZ010000001.1 GCF_021272385.1 Vibrio salinus | reverse complement strand
AGAAGCGGTTGAACAGGCTGGTTATGTACTAGGTAAAGACGTGACTCTTGCTATGGACTGTGCTTCTTCTGAATTCTACGAAGACGGCGTTTATAACATGAAAGGCGAAGGTAAAACTTTCTCTTCTGAAGAGTTTTCTGATTACCTTGCTAAACTGTGTGAAGAATACCCAATCGTTTCTATCGAAGATGGTCAGGACGAATCTGACTGGGAAGGTTTCGCATACCAAACTAAGTTCTGGTGACAAAATCCAGCTTGTTGGTGACGACCTGTTCGTAACTAACACTAAGATCCTGAAAGAAGGTATCGAAAAAGGTATTGCTAACTCAATCCTTATTAAATTCAACCAGATTGGTTCTCTGACTGAAACTTTAGCTGCTATTAAAATGGCTAAGACGCTGGTTACACTGCTGTTATCTCTCACCGTTCTGGTGAAACTGAAGATGCAACTATCGCTGATTTAGCGGTTGGGACTGCTGCAGGTCAAATCAAAACGGGTTCTATGAGCCGTTCTGACCGTATCGCTAAGTACAACCAGCTTATCCGTATCGAAGAAGCACTGGGTGAACGTGCTCCTTTCAACGGTCTTAAAGAAGTGAAAGGTCAGGCTTAATTTTTTAAGTTTGTCTGATATTCGAAAAACGCCTCCGGTTGGAGGCGTTTTTTTATGGGTGTCATTTGTGGAGTTCTCTCCCGTTCTCACGGACAGTTTTGTAAAGACGTAAATTGGCTGTCTCGATTCGCTAGTCTATGCTCCATTCTTGGATTATGGAACCGTTCTATGTAATCAAAAATACCTGCACTATGCTGTCTGTGTTCTGCTTCTCGTTTAAATTCTTCAAAGAGAGTTCTCTTATTAGAACTATTGCTTATGTGAAGATTTGGTCTATTTTAATAAATAAGCGATAGCTATATTCATCTTCTGTTTGTGATGAAAAATAGCTACTTTTTTCTATTTACCGTTTTATTTTAATAAAAATTTATTATTTAAAATGTCAATTGGTTGGTTGTAAATTATGAGTGATATTGCTTTTAGTCGTAAACAGTTGGGTGGAGAATCACCAATGGTGGCATCTGAAATCTTTGACAACTGTATTTATACTGGCTATTTGGAACGATAGACTCTGCACGGATGGAAGCAGTTACCGCAAAGCTTACGAATATGGTTGAGTCATCAGATAGTAATTTTGTCATTGTGGATTTATCTAATGTTTATGCGATAGATACATCGGTGGCATTACAGCTTGTTAGGCTTGCAGACACTATAGTGTTAGTTGGATCATCACCTATATTCTGTGGATTAAAAGGGATGATAGCAAGAACGATGGTAAATGCTGGTGTCGATTTGGGTAACCATAAGATTTTAAGAGATTTAAAATCGGCGATGTATTTTTGCATTAAGCAGTCTGGTTTTAATCTTGTTCCTATTTCTGAGGCTATTCGTTAGTGAAACAGAAAAATACTGGAGATATTACTTATTCATAGAAATGAAGTTGATGCCTACTTAATCGCATCGTATTGTAAAAAATATGCTATAGAAATTGGTTTTTCAGATTATCAGGCAAGCCTTTTTAATATAGCAGTGTCTGAAATTGCTATAAATGCAGTTCGCCATGCCTCTGGAGCAAATGTCGATATATCAAATACAGCTAATGACTTAGGAATCGAAGTTGTTATTGAAGACTGTGGGTCTGGCATCGCCGATATATCTAAAGCTATGCAAGATGGTTACTCGACCTACAAAGAGAAAAGTTTTGGTCTGGGGCTCGGAGTGGCGCTTCGTTGTGCTGATGAGATGATAATAAAGAAGTCAGACAATACGGGTACTTCTGTAATTTTACGTCACTTTCTTCCTGTTTCAGAAAAGAATATCTTGGTTAGAACTATTTCTCATCCTGCCGTTGGTCATATATATAATAGTAATATTCATGTAGTGAAAGAATTTCATGGAGATACTTATTTTGTTGTTTTAGCCGATGATACTTACAATGAAAACAAACCTAACCAAAAATTTGACGTGTTGGTAAGTCATTTTGTTGATGAAGTGACTCGAAATATTCAAATACCTCTTGAAATTATTTTTGAGCAGTTTAAAACGTTTTTTGGTAATACAGCCGTAGAGGAAAATCGAAGAAAAATAGGTTTGGTTAGAATAAACAATGAGTATATTGAATATCTATTGGTAAATATGCCTGATATCTACTGGCTTGAAAACGATTGTACAGGTGACTCTGAAGTATTCTTAGAGAAGTCATCGCAAGGATTATTATCCTATACTAGCTTGCCAAGAAATGGTCGTTTTACTCTAGTTTTTCATTCTCTTGGTATAGATATAAGTCGTCTTCGTGAAGGTGAACATTGGTCCGAATGGGATGCTTACAAAATTGCTGCAACAGTTTTGATGATTGTGCTCTAGAGCATCTTGCCGCGACTGTGATAGTTATCAGAGGAGGTGATAATAATGCATATTGAATTAGAACAAAACTCATCAACGCTGATAGAATTAATGTCTGGTGTTATTAGCGCTTTCCCAAATGGACTAATTGCACTTTCTGATTCTGGTGAAATAAATTTAATTAATACCATCGCCATTAATTGGCTTGGATTAGGGGATGGTGAAGAAAAAACTGAAAATATGCTAGATCAGGACTTTCGAAATATACTTAAGAGATTTCCTGATTTAGTCGATAAGATAGAATGTCTGTTGATAAATGGAAGATACAAACAGCTGGATTTACATGGTTTTATTGTTGATGACCTAAATATAAATATTCGATGCTGTAGAATGTTGAAAGGCGTCGTAATATTAATTACTAAAACCAACGATCAAAAATCTTTATACAAAGATGATATTGATATATTAACACAGTTGAGTAATAGAAAGCATTTTGAAGAAAGGTTTCATAAGCTGATAAATCAAAATAATTTTATTTTTAGACAGAATGCAGCATTGATTTTTTTGACATCGATAATTTTACAAAAATTAATGATTCTTTTAATTATTCACTTGGTGATGAAGTTCTGTGTAGAATTGCTAATATTTTAAAAAGTCGTGTTTCAGAGGGTCAACTTATATCACGTATAGGTAGTGATCAGTTTGTTATTTTGCTCCAAGACCATTCTATTCATGAAGCGAAGGGCTTTTCTGAGAGTGTTCGAAAATTAATAGGCTCAAGACAGTTTTACCTTAATGAAAATAGTGTACGAATTACGGTTTCTTGTGGTATCCGAGTTTGATTGGCCTTTCACCCCTAGCCACAGGTCATCCGCTAATTTTTCAACATTAGTCGGTTCGGTCCTCCAGTTGATGTTACTCAACCTTCAACCTGCCCATGGCTAGATCACTCGGTTTCGGGTCTATATCCAGAGACTAAACGCGCAGTTAACACTCGCTTTCGCTACGGCTCCCCTAATCGGTTAACCTTGCCACTGAATATAAGTCGCTGACCCATTATACAAAAGGTACGCAGTCACCTAACTAGTAGGCTCCTACTGCTTGTACGTACACGGTTTCAGGTTCTGTTTCACTCCCCTCACAGGGGTTCTTTTCGCCTTTCCCTCACGGTACTGGTTCACTATCGGTCAGTCAGGAGTATTTAGCCTTGGAGGATGGTCCCCCCATTTTCAAACAGGATATCACGTGTCCCGCCTTACTCGATTTCACTCATACAATGCCGTCAGTTACGGGGCTGTCACCCTGTATCGCGTGCCTTTCCAGACACTTCACCTGACACTGTATCAGCTTAAGGGCTACTCCGATTTCGCTCGCCGCTACTTTCGGAATCTCGGTTGATTTCTTTTCCTCGGGGTACTTAGATGTTTCAGTTCTCCCGGTTCGCCTCATTAAGCTATGTATTCACTTAATGATACTTACTGCTGTAAGTGGGTTTCCCCATTCGGAAATCTCAGATTCAGGTGGCTCTTACTGCCTCATCTGAGCTTATCGCAAGTTAGTACGTCCTTCATCGCCTCTGACTGCCAAGGCATCCACCATGTACGCTTAGTCACTTAACCATACAACCCGAAAAAGTTTCGGAATGTGGTCTTGTCACCAAGATTTGTCTGCCATTTTTATACATGCGGCAGACTATGATATTGCCGGACTCAATTTCCAAGAACACTTGATTGTGTTGGTCTTTCTTATACAAGAAAGTATTGAGAACTTTTACAAACAATTTTGTTTAAAAAAACAAAACTGCTTTGTCAGCTTTCCAAATTGTTAAAGAGCGTGATTCATAAAGAACCATGTTTAACCATTCTCTTCCCATTCATAAAGAAAAGAACACTTAAAGATGGTATCCCGTAGGGGAGTCGAACCCCTGTTACCGCCGTGAAAGGGCGGTGTCCTAGGCCTCTAGACGAACGGGACACAAAAAGTCTCTGCTCGCAATGAGGGCAGAGGTTTAACGGTGCTCTCGATAATGTAAACCGTATCAATCTGTGTGAACACTCGACAATAATCATCATCGTGTAAGGAGGTGATCCAGCGCCAGGTTCCCCTAGCGCTACCTTGTTACGACTTCACCCCAGTCATGAACCACAAAGTGGCAAGCGTCCTCCCGAAGGTTAAACTACCTGCTTCTTTTGCAGCCCACTCCCATGGTGTGACGGGCGGTGTGTACAAGGCCCGGGAACGTATTCACCGTGGCATTCTGATCCACGATTACTAGCGATTCCGACTTCATGGAGTCGAGTTGCAGACTCCAATCCGGACTACGACGTACTTTTTGGGATTCGCTCACTTTCGCAAGTTGGCCGCCCTCTGTATACGCCATTGTAGCACGTGTGTAGCCCTACTCGTAAGGGCCATGATGACTTGACGTCGTCCCCACCTTCCTCCGGTTTATCACCGGCAGTCTCCCTGGAGTTCCCACCCGAAGTGCTGGCAAACAAGGATAAGGGTTGCGCTCGTTGCGGGACTTAACCCAACATTTCACAACACGAGCTGACGACAGCCATGCAGCACCTGTCTCAGAATTCCCGAAGGCACTCCTCTATCTCTAAAGGATTTTCTGGATGTCAAGAGTAGGTAAGGTTCTTCGCGTTGCATCGAATTAAACCACATGCTCCACCGCTTGTGCGGGCCCCCGTCAATTCATTTGAGTTTTAATCTTGCGACCGTACTCCCCAGGCGGTCTACTTAACGCGTTAGCTCCGAAAGCCACAGCTCAAGGCCGCAACCTCCAAGTAGACATCGTTTACGGCGTGGACTACCAGGGTATCTAATCCTGTTTGCTCCCCACGCTTTCGCATCTCAGTGTCAGGTATCTGTCCAGGGGGCCGCCTTCGCCACCGGTATTCCTTCAGATCTCTACGCATTTCACCGCTACACCTGAAATTCTACCCCCCTCTACAGTACTCTAGCCAACCAGTTTCAAATGCGATTCCGAGGTTAAGCCCCGGGCTTTCACATCTGACTTAATCAACCACCTACATGCGCTTTACGCCCAGTAATTCCGATTAACGCTCGCACCCTCCGTATTACCGCGGCTGCTGGCACGGAGTTAGCCGGTGCTTCTTCTGCAGCTAACGTCAAAATAACAGAGTATTAATCTGTCACCCTTCCTCACTGCTGAAAGTACTTTACAACCCGAAGGCCTTCTTCATACACGCGGCATGGCTGCATCAGGGTTTCCCCCATTGTGCAATATTCCCCACTGCTGCCTCCCGTAGGAGTCTGGACCGTGTCTCAGTTCCAGTGTGGCTGATCATCCTCTCAGACCAGCTAGAGATCGTCGCCTTGGTGAGCTCTTACCTCACCAACCAGCTAATCTCACTTAGGCGTATCCGGTAGCGCAAGGTCCGAAGAGCCCCCGCTTTGACCCATAGGTATTATGCGGTATTAGCCATCGTTTCCAATGGTTATCCCCCTCTACCGGGCAACTTCCTAAGCATTACTCACCCGTCCGCCGCTCGTCAGCAAGAAAGCAAGCTTTCTTCTGTTACCGCCCGACTTGCATGTGTTAGGCCTGCCGCCAGCGTTCAATCTGAGCCATGATCAAACTCTTCAATTAAAGTTTTTTGATGCCTTAGCATCGGCTCAATGAATACTGATAACATGCACTACTTTATCAAAAGTAATGTTATGTTGAATTGACTGTGCCAAACATTCATTCTAAAAAGAAATCCTGTTCGTTTTGGTCACTCGTATCATTGATAAAATCTTTTGGATGTTTATCCGACGAGTGCCCACACAGATTGATAGGTTTATATTGTTAAAGAGCTTTGCTTTCAGTGCGTTAGCACTTAAGCAGGACGCGTATAATACGCTACCCACTTTGAAAGTCAACATAAAACTCTAATCTTTTTTAAAGTCTTATGGTGACTTGCTTAAATCAATAAGCAAGCAAAATAAAAGCCTGGCGATGTCCTACTCTCACATGGGGAAACCCCACACTACCATCGGCGCTAATTCGTTTCACTTCTGAGTTCGGCATGGAGTCAGGTGGGTCCAAATCGCTATGGCCGCCAGGCAAATTCGTTAATTCAGAAAGCTGTCTTATTCTCAACCCACAACCAAGATTCTCTCTTGAGTCCGCCAAAACCTTTTCGGTGTTGTATGGTTAAGCCTCACGGGCAATTAGTACAGGTTAGCTCAACGCCTCACAACGCTTACACACCCTGCCTATCAACGTTCTGGTCTCGAACAACCCTTCAGGACACTTAAAGTGCCAGGGAAGACTCATCTCAGGGCTCGCTTCCCGCTTAGATGCTTTCAGCGGTTATCGATTCCGAACTTAGCTACCGGGCAATGCGATTGGCATCACAACCCGAACACCAGAGGTTCGTCCACTCCGGTCCTCTCGTACTAGGAGCAGCCCCCTTCAATCTTCCAACGCCCACGGCAGATAGGGACCGAACTGTCTCACGACGTTCTAAACCCAGCTCGCGTACCACTTTAAATGGCGAACAGCCATACCCTTGGGACCGACTTCAGCCCCAGGATGTGATGAGCCGACATCGAGGTGCCAAACACCGCCGTCGATATGAACTCTTGGGCGGTATCAGCCTGTTATCCCCGGAGTACCTTTTATCCGTTGAGCGATGGCCCTTCCATTCAGAGCCACCGGATCACTATGACCTGCTTTCGCACCTGCTCGAGCCGTCACTCTCGCAGTCAAGCGGGCTTATGCCATTACACTAACCTCACGATGTCCAACCGTGATTAGCCCACCTTCGTGCTCCTCCGTTACTCTTTGGGAGGAGACCGCCCCAGTCAAACTACCCACCAGGCACTGTCCTCATCCCCGATTAGGGGACCAAGTTAGAACATCAAACATACAAGGGTGGTATTTCAAGGATGGCTCCACACAATCTGGCGACTGTGTTTCATAGCCTCCCACCTATCCTACACATGTAGGCTCAATGTTCAGTGCCAAGCTGTAGTAAAGGTTCACGGGGTCTTTCCGTCTAGCCGCGGGTACACTGCATCTTCACAGCGATTTCAATTTCACTGAGTCTCGGGTGGAGACAGCGTGGCCATCATTACGCCATTCGTGCAGGTCGGAACTTACCCGACAAGGAATTTCGCTACCTTAGGACCGTTATAGTTACGGCCGCCGTTTACCGGGGCTTCGATCAACCGCTTCGACCAAAGTCTAACAGCATCAATTAACCTTCCGGCACCGGGCAGGCGTCACACCGTATACGTCATCTTACGATTTTGCACAGTGCTGTGTTTTTAATAAACAGTTGCAGCCACCTGGTATCTGCGACTCCCGTCAGCTCCATCCGCAAGGGACTTCACCATCAGGAGCGTACCTTCTCCCGAAGTTACGGTACCATTTTGCCTAGTTCCTTCACCCGAGTTCTCTCAAGCGCCTTGGTATTCTCTACCCGACCACCTGTGTCGGTTTGGGGTACGATTCCTTACTGTCTGAAGCTTAGAGGCTTTTCCTGGAAGCATGGCATCAATGACTTCACCACCTTAGTGGCTCGACGTCGTGTCTCAGCCTTAAAAAGAGCCGGATTTACCTGACTCTTAAGCCTACGCACTTGAACCTGGACAACCATCGCCAGGCTCATCTAGCCTTCTCCGTCCCCCCATCGCAACAGTAAGAAGTACGGGAATATTAACCCGTTTCCCATCGACTACGCTTTTCAGCCTCGCCTTAGGGGTCGACTTACCCTGCCCCGATTAACGTTGGACAGGAACCCTTGGTCTTCCGGCGTGGAGGTTTTCACCCCCATTATCGTTACTCATGTCAGCATTCGCACTTCTGATACCTCCAGCGTGCGTTACCACACACCTTCAGCGGCTTACAGAACGCTCCCCTACCCAATACGATAAATCGCATTGCCGCAGCTTCGGTTTACAACTTAGCCCCGTTACATCTTCCGCGCAGGCCGACTCGACTAGTGAGCTATTACGCTTTCTTTAAATGATGGCTGCTTCTAAGCCAACATCCTAGCTGTCTGAGCCTTCCCACATCGTTTCCCACTTAGCTGTAATTTGGGACCTTAGCTGGCGGTCTGGGTTGTTTCCCTCTCCACGACGGACGTTAGCACCCGCCGTGTGTCCTCCCGGATAGTACTTACTGGTATTCGGAGTTTGCAAAGGGTTGGTAAGTCGGGATGACCCCCTAGCCTTAACAGTGCTCTACCCCCAGTAGTATTCGTCCGAGGCGCTACCTAAATAGCTTTCGGGGAGAACCAGCTATCTCCGAGTTTGATTGGCCTTTCACCCCTAGCCACAGGTCATCCGCTAATTTTTCAACATTAGTCGGTTCGGTCCTCCAGTTGATGTTACTCAACCTTCAACCTGCCCATGGCTAGATCACTCGGTTTCGGGTCTATATCCAGAGACTAAACGCGCAGTTAACACTCGCTTTCGCTACGGCTCCCCTAATCGGTTAACCTTGCCACTGAATATAAGTCGCTGACCCATTATACAAAAGGTACGCAGTCACCTAACTAGTAGGCTCCTACTGCTTGTACGTACACGGTTTCAGGTTCTGTTTCACTCCCCTCACAGGGGTTCTTTTCGCCTTTCCCTCACGGTACTGGTTCACTATCGGTCAGTCAGGAGTATTTAGCCTTGGAGGATGGTCCCCCCATTTTCAAACAGGATATCACGTGTCCCGCCTTACTCGATTTCACTCATACAATGCCGTCAGTTACGGGGCTGTCACCCTGTATCGCGTGCCTTTCCAGACACTTCACCTGACACTGTATCAGCTTAAGGGCTACTCCGATTTCGCTCGCCGCTACTTTCGGAATCTCGGTTGATTTCTTTTCCTCGGGGTACTTAGATGTTTCAGTTCTCCCGGTTCGCCTCATTAAGCTATGTATTCACTTAATGATACTTACTGCTGTAAGTGGGTTTCCCCATTCGGAAATCTCAGATTCAGGTGGCTCTTACTGCCTCATCTGAGCTTATCGCAAGTTAGTACGTCCTTCATCGCCTCTGACTGCCAAGGCATCCACCATGTACGCTTAGTCACTTAACCATACAACCCGAAAAAGTTTCGGAATGTGGTCTTGTCACCAAGATTTGTCTGCCATTTTTATACATGCGGCAGACTATGATATTGCCGGACTCAATTTCCAAGAACACTTGATTGTGTTGGTCTTTCTTATACAAGAAAGTATTGAGAACTTTTACAAACAATTTTGTTTAAAAAAAACAAAACTGCTTTGTCAGCTTTCCAAATTGTTAAAGAGCGTGATTCATAAAGAACCATGTTTAACCATTCTCTTCCCATTCATAAAGAAAAGAACACTTAAAGATGGTATCCCGTAGGGGAGTCGAACCCCTGTTACCGCCGTGAAAGGGCGGTGTCCTAGGCCTCTAGACGAACGGGACACAAAAAGTCTCTGCTCGCAATGAGGGCAGAGGTTTAACGGTGCTCTCGATAATGTAAACCGTATCAATCTGTGTGAACACTCGACAATAATCATCATCGTGTAAGGAGGTGATCCAGCGCCAGGTTCCCCTAGCGCTACCTTGTTACGACTTCACCCCAGTCATGAACCACAAAGTGGCAAGCGTCCTCCCGAAGGTTAAACTACCTGCTTCTTTGCAGCCCACTCCCATGGTGTGACGGGCGGTGTGTACAAGGCCCGGGAACGTATTCACCGTGGCATTCTGATCCACGATTACTAGCGATTCCGACTTCATGGAGTCGAGTTGCAGACTCCAATCCGGACTACGACGTACTTTTTGGGATTCGCTCACTTTCGCAAGTTGGCCGCCCTCTGTATACGCCATTGTAGCACGTGTGTAGCCCTACTCGTAAGGGCCATGATGACTTGACGTCGTCCCCACCTTCCTCCGGTTTATCACCGGCAGTCTCCCTGGAGTTCCCACCTGAAGTGCTGGCAAACAAGGATAAGGGTTGCGCTCGTTGCGGGACTTAACCCAACATTTCACAACACGAGCTGACGACAGCCATGCAGCACCTGTCTCAGAATTCCCGAAGGCACTCCTCTATCTCTAAAGGATTTCTGGATGTCAAGAGTAGGTAAGGTTCTTCGCGTTGCATCGAATTAAACCACATGCTCCACCGCTTGTGCGGGCCCCCGTCAATTCATTTGAGTTTTAATCTTGCGACCGTACTCCCCAGGCGGTCTACTTAACGCGTTAGCTCCGAAAGCCACAGCTCAAGGCCGCAACCTCCAAGTAGACATCGTTTACGGCGTGGACTACCAGGGTATCTAATCCTGTTTGCTCCCCACGCTTTCGCATCTCAGTGTCAGTATCTGTCCAGGGGGCCGCCTTCGCCACCGGTATTCCTTCAGATCTCTACGCATTTCACCGCTACACCTGAAATTCTACCCCCCTCTACAGTACTCTAGCCAACCAGTTTCAAATGCGATTCCGAGGTTAAGCCCCGGGCTTTCACATCTGACTTAATCAACCACCTACATGCGCTTTACGCCCAGTAATTCCGATTAACGCTCGCACCCTCCGTATTACCGCGGCTGCTGGCACGGAGTTAGCCGGTGCTTCTTCTGCAGCTAACGTCAAAATAACAGAGTATTAATCTGTCACCCTTCCTCACTGCTGAAAGTACTTTACAACCCGAAGGCCTTCTTCATACACGCGGCATGGCTGCATCAGGGTTTCCCCCATTGTGCAATATTCCCCACTGCTGCCTCCCGTAGGAGTCTGGACCGTGTCTCAGTTCCAGTGTGGCTGATCATCCTCTCAGACCAGCTAGAGATCGTCGCCTTGGTGAGCTCTTACCTCACCAACCAGCTAATCTCACTTAGGCGTATCCGGTAGCGCAAGGTCCGAAGAGCCCCTGCTTTGACCCGTAGGTATTATGCGGTATTAGCCATCGTTTCCAATGGTTATCCCCCTCTACCGGGCAACTTCCTAAGCATTACTCACCCGTCCGCCGCTCGTCAGCAAGAAAGCAAGCTTTCTCCTGTTACCGCCCGACTTGCATGTGTTAGGCCTGCCGCCAGCGTTCAATCTGAGCCATGATCAAACTCTTCAATTAAAGTTTTTTTGATGCTTAGCATCGGCTCAATGAATACTGATAACATGCACTACTTTATTAAAAGTAATGTTATGTTGAATTGACTGTGCCAAACATTCATTCTAAAAAAAAATCCTGTTCGTTTGGTCACTCGTATCATTGATAAAATCTTTTGGATGTTTATCCGACGAGTGCCCACACAGATTGATAGGTTTATATTGTTAAAGAGCTTTTCTCCGGCTATTTTCACCAAAGAAGTGGAGGTGCATTTTATAGAGTTAACGGCAAGTGTCAAACACTTTTTGAAACTTCTCTATTGCCCGTCCTGATTGACTTCGCGAACTAATATTTTATTTTAGTTACCGTGTCAGTGAGGCGGCATTATAGGGACTCAATGAAGATGTGCAAGCACTTTCTTCATAAATCTGTAATATTTCATTTTTATGGTGAAAAAAGAGGCAGAAGCCAGTAAGAATAAAGCATTTACACTAATTACTGGCTTATCATTAGGATCAAATAAAGGAGTAAGCGTCAGCGAACATCCTCTCACTTTTTGCGGATTTATTTTGGGTGAAACGC